>NZ_JAJGSX010000042.1 GCF_021245725.1 Pseudonocardia sp. TRM90224
TGACTCACGGCCCGACTAGAAATCCCGCACCGATCATGCCACCAAGGTCGATTACCAGCCCTCATGAATCACCGGGGCTAGGACCGGGCCGCAGTGGCGAGCCGTCGGACGGCGTCGAGGACCAGGTCGGGCGCCTGCAGGTGGATCAGGTGGTCCGCGGCCGCGACCGTCCTGGTGATGGCCGGCCCGGTGATCGTGCTGCGGATGAGCGCGCCCCACAGCGCCTCGGCCAGCTCCGCCTGATCCGGGTTGAGCCCACCTCGGGTGGTCATCTGGTCGATCACGACGGCCGGGTCGTGGGCCAGCACGATGACGGGCACCGCCGGGAGCGGACCGAGCCCGTCGAGCTCCTGCTGGGGCTTCCCGGTCTCCAGCTCGTCGTACTCCGCGAGCGCCGTGCTGTACGACGCCGCGCGGCTCATGTGTCGCCAGATCGCGTCGCGCGCCGCGCGCGGGTGGTCCCGGCACAGCGCGAGCGGGGGCTGCCGGGCGAGCGCCGGCTTGAGCAGCGGCATCAGGTGCAGGCGGGCGGCCGAGTGCGCCCGGCCCAGCTGGACCGCGAGGTCGCAGCCGCTGCGCCGGAACACGTCGGGCGGCAGGTCGCTGCGCAGCGAGCGGTTGTCGGGATGGGCCGGGTCGAGCAGGACGAGCCCGCGTACGCGGTCGGCGGCGAGCCGGGCGAGCGCGTTGGCGTAGAGCCCGCCCTGCGAGTGGCCGACCAGCACGACGGGTCCGTCCGGGGCGGTCGCGTCGAGGGCCTCCAGTGCTTCCTGCGCGATCGTGGCGAGGGTCCTGGGGGAGGTGGTCGGCTCGCTCTCGCCGCAGCCCGGGCGGTCCCAGACGACGGTGCGGAATTGCTCTGCCAGCTGGTCCTGCAGCGGCCACCACTCGGCACCGGGCAGTCCCAGGCCGGGCACGACGAACACCGTGACCGGCCCACTGCCGGCTGTGCGGCACGTGGTCGTGGTGCCGTCCGCATGGGCGATGCGCAACATCCTGCCTCCGACCGATTGCGGCGCCCCCGGACGTGCGCCGATGCGGCTGACGGTAGGGCGACGGACTTTCACGGCTGTTTCAGCGGGCTCTCACGCGACGCATGAAGATAAGATCGCATATCAGAAATACATGTCCAACGCCGGCTTGATTCACATCGAGCTCAAATGAACAGTGAGTAGTAATGCCGGGTGATCAGCACATGACCCCGGTATCGACGGCTTCCGCTGGCATGCACGTGCGATCCAGGTTGCTCGGCGTGGACGCGGCCAGGTTCGTGGCGTTGATCGGCATGTTCGCGGTGCACATCATGCCGCTGGAGACGCGCGACGGGCAGCCGACGCTCACCGAGCTGGTGGCGGGAGGCCGCTCAGCGGCGCTGTTCGGCGTGCTGGCCGGTGTCGGCGTGGCGCTCTCGACCGGCGGCACGCGGCGCCCCGACGCCGGTCGGGCGCACCTCGCGGCAGCTGCCGGTCTTGCCGTGCGCGGCCTGCTGATCGGCCTGCTCGGGGTGCTCCTGGTTGCGATGGGCACCCCGGTGCTCGTGATCCTCCCGTTCTACGGGGTGCTGTTCGTGCTGGCAGGGGCGCTGGTACGGCTGACACCACGGGTGCTCGCGGCCGCTGCCGTTGTGGCCTGCCTGCTCACCCCGGTGATCAGTTTCCTGCTGCGGCCCGGACCGCTGCCGGACGGACCGCTCGAACCCACGATCTCGATGGTCACCGCGCCGGGCGAGCTCCTGTCGATCCTGTTCCTCACCGGCACCTATCCGGTCCTGACGTGGATCACGTTCCTGCTCGCCGGGATGGCGATCGGCCGGTGCGACCTGCGGCCGCGCTCGGCGGCGATCAGGCTGCTAGTGGGCGGCGTGGTGCTCGCGGTGGTGGGGAAGGTCAGCTCGCTCGTGCTGCTGGCGGCGGGCGGGGCCGCGGCGATCGGCGAGGACCGGCTCGGGCAGCTCCCGCTCGGTGTCACCCCGACCGACACGTGGTGGTGGCTGGCCGTCGACAGCTCGCACTCGGGCACCCCGTTCTTCCTGGCCGGCTCGATCGGGACGTCGATGGCGGTGCTGGGGGCGATGCTGCTGCTGGCGCGGTGGTCGGAGCGGCTCGCCCGGGTGCCGGCGGTGGTGGGGTCGATGCCGCTCACGATGTACACGCTTCAGCTGCTCGTGCTCGACGCGGCCGACCCCGCGCCCGGGTTCCGCTGGCTGCTCGTGTTCGTCGTCGGCGCGGTGGTGCTCGGCGTCGGGTTGCGGTTGACCGGGCAGCAAGGGCCGCTGGAGGCGGTGGTGAGCGGGGCGAGCAGGGCGGCCTGTCGCGCCGTCGCGGGGACGGCGAGACCGCGCCACCGAATCGGGTCCCACCTGAAAGGCCTGTAAGGATCGCCCCGGGCGCACCCTCTTCCCGGTAGCCGACCCGAGGGGGGTTTCGTGCCGGATGCCGATTCCGAGCGGTTCACGCGGTTGTACCGCGATCACTACGACAGGGTGCACGCCTACGCGCTGCGCCGGGCGCCCAGCGACGTCGCCCGGGAGGCCGTCGACGAGACGTTCCTGATCGCGTGGCGCAAGCTCCCCGACCTGCCGCCGAACGCGCTGCCGTGGCTGCTGGTCGTCGCCCGCAACGCGATCATCGGCCGCACCGAGAGCGGCCGGCGGGGCGACGTGCTGGTGCAGGAGCTGCAACGGATCAGGTCGATCGCCGTGAGCGCCGACGTCTCCGAGGCCGTCGTCGAACGTGCGGTTGTGCTGGAGGCACTCGCAACGCTCTCCGAATCCGACCGCGACGCCTTGATGCTCACGGTCTGGGACGGGCTGTCCGCGTCGGATGCCGGCCGCGTTGTCGGCTGCTCCACCACGGCCTTCGCCGTCCGCCTGCACCGTGCCCGCCGGCGGCTGCGCGACGCGCTCGCCCGGATCGACGCGGCCGACCCGACCGGTCCGCTGCCCGCAGTTGAGGAGGTTCGATGAGCACCAGGTCCGCCGTCGACCGGATGGCCGCGCAACAGTTCCCCGAGGATGACAGGGCGAGGTACGCCGTCCCGGTCGATGAGCGTGAGTACATGCTCACGACGCTGCTCGCCGAACCACGCCCCGACAGCCGTCCGGTACGCGCTCGGCGCACGCCAGTGCTGCTGGCCGTCGCCGCCACGGTCGTGGTCGCGCTCGGGGCCGTCGTCGGCGTGCGGGTGCTCCCGGTGGTCGCGACCCCGCCGGGATGCGGCACGACGCAGGCGCCTGACGCCGCGACGCTCCTGCGGGCGCTGGCCGACTGCGCGCAGGCCCAACCCGTCCCGGAGGGTGCTTACGACTACGTGCGCTACCGCGTCATGGGGGGCGGTTTCGTCAGAGGTGGTCCGTTGGAGGGCTTCGACACCAGGGAGTCGGAGAGGTGGATCGCCGCCGACGGATCGGGGAGTTGGCGGCTGAACGGTTCGGACGGCAGCGCGCAGCTGGTGCCCCTGGAGCCGACCGATCGCGGCTGGGGTGAGTGGCCGGCCGATCTCGGTGAGCTCGAGGCTCTCATCCGGGCGGACGAAGAAGCAGACATGAAGTACGTCCGAGGCGACTGGATGTCGGCCATCAGCCTGAATGCCAACCGGATAGCGACCCCGCAGGTGCAGGCGTCGCTGCTGCGCCTGCTCGCCACCGAAGACGGCCTCACGATCGAGGGCCCGGTGACAGATCGCGCCGGCCGGCCCGGTGTTGCCGTCAGTGGGATCTCGGAAGGCTGGAACCCCTATGTGAAGACACGGGACGTCCTCATCATCGACCCGGCCACCGGCATGACCCTGGGCAACGACACGTTCATCATCGAAGCCGAGCCCGGGGCACTGACCACGCCTCTCCCCGCGCTCTGGAGCTACGCGCTGGTGCTCGATACGGGGCGGGTGAACTCGATGACCGAGCGGCCGAACCGGTGACGCTCAGAGCCGCATGGGGTCCTTCGACAGCTCGTCGACCAGCAGCGCCACCAGCGCGGCGTGCTGGACGTCGGCGGACGACCCGACCTCCTCCTCGGAGCCGTCGAGCGCCTGCGCCGCGAGCCCGGCCTTGCTGTCGATCAGTTCCGCGATCCGGGCGTCGATGGTCTGCGCGGCGATGATGCGCCACGCGGTGACGGGCTCGGTCTGGCCGATGCGGTGGCTGCGGTCGATGGCCTGGGTCTGCTCGGCGGCGGTCCAGGAGAGCTCCGCGAGCACGATGTTGGAGGCGACCTGGAGGTTGATCCCGACGCCGGCGGCGGTCAGCGAGCAGACCGCGATGGAGACGCCCGGGTCGTTGACGAAGGCGTCGATGTTGCGCTGGCGCACCGTGGAGGTCTGCTCGCCGCGGATCGACGAGAACCGGACGCCTTGCGCGGTGAGGGTCTCCTCGGCGGCGTCCATCACGTCGATGTGCTTGGCGAAGAAGACGACCTTGCCGGCGCTGCGCGCGAGCTGTGCCGCGTAGTCGGCGGCGAGGGCGGCCTTCGCCTGGCCGATGCGGCGCATCATGCCGAAGACGTTCTCCCCGGCCGACGACGTGGTCGCGTCCTTCTGCTCCCACCTGGCGACCTGGTTGACGAGATCGTGGTCGATGCCCTCGACCACGTCGTGCGACCGACGCGCGGCGATCGCGCTCTCGTACCGCGACACCAACCGGCGGGCGAGCGCCCGCTCGGCAGCCCGGATGGACCGGCCGGCCGGCCCGTCGAGCTCGACGGGCAGGTCGGCGACGCGCCGCGCGGGGATGTCGGCAGCGACGTCGACCTTGCGGCGGCGCACGATGCCGAGGTCGACGACGCAGCTGCGGGCGGCGGCGTAGAAGCCGGGGTCGGCGGGTGTCATGCCGGTCTCGTCGAGCGCGTGCATCAGCTCTGCCAGCGGCTTCTTCTCGTCGATCCAGCCGAGGAACTGCCAGATGGCGAGGAAGTCCTCGATGTCGTTGATCAGCGGGGTGCCGGTGAGGGCCATCAGCAGCGGGCGGACGATGCGCGAGCGGATGCGTTCGGACAGCTCCAGCACGTGCTGCGAACGCTGGGAGCTCTTGTTCTTGATGAAATGCGCCTCGTCGAGCACCATGCCGCGGAAGCCGAAGTCGCCCAGCCACCCCAGGTGGCGGTCGAGCACCTCGTAGTTGACGATCACGATGTCGGCGAAGCCGTCGATCGACTCGCCGTTGCCGTGGATCACGGTGGCGGTGCGGCGAGGGGTCCACAGCTTGGCCTCGCGCGCCCAGTTCGTCTTGACGACGTTCGGCACGACGACGAGCAGTGGGTAGGCGTTCGCCGCTCCTGCCGCGAGCAGCGCCTGGGCCGTCTTGCCCAAGCCCGGCTCGTCGGCGAGCAGGAACGTCCGGTGGCCGGCCGCGGCGGCCGCGACCACCTGCGCCTGGTGCGGCATCAGCTCCAGGTTCAGCCCTTGCGGCAGGCGCTGGGCCGACGACCGGGCGGGCAGCTCCATGCAGGCCGACGCACCGGCGCCGGCGCGTTCGAACGAGCGCAGCAGCGGGCCGAGCAGCTCCCACGTGGCCAGCCGGGTCGTGCGGGGTGCGCTGGGCCGGGCGGCCGAGAAGTCGGGGGCGAGGAACGGGTTCGCCAGCTTCCGCGAGACGACCGACTGCGGCACGACCCGGTTCTTGGTCTCCGCCGCCGGCTCCTGCGGCGCTGGAGCCTCCTCGACGACCGGCTCCAGGCCGGCGTCGCGCATCATCTCGCGCTTGAGCGAGGTCGCCTCGGGGGAGACCACGGCGTCCTCTTCGAGGAGCGAGAGCAGCGCGGCGTCGCGGACGGCGGTCTTCGCCAGGATCGTCGCGACCCCGTCGATCCGCTTGAGGCGCTCGGCGCGCTGCGGCTCGCTCATGCTTTCGTTCGCCAGCACGCGGGCGCGTTCCTCGCGCAGCATCAGGGCGATCGCCTGGAACTTCGTGCGTGTCGTCGACGTGACCCGGCCGTTGCGGAGGGCACCCTCGACCTCCCGGACGGCATGCGCGAGCACCGCGACGATGTCGTCGCGGCTGCGGTCGCGGCCTTGTCGGTTCCGCGGAGCGTTCCGGCGAGCCCTGGTCTGGGGCTGGCCTCGTCGAGCCACGAACTCCTCCTCCATGGGTCGGGCCCGCTGCATGTCGAGCAGCGCCGCGGTCGTGGATGGTCGTCGCGGGAGTGGGCCGAGGTGGCTCGTTCCGAACACGTTTCGGACCCACGGATCTCTATGCTCTCGATGCCGTGGGCCGGACGGCTCGACACATTCTACGGCGCAACCGGCGGTCCGGGCAGCGCGCACAAGGGGTCGTGTCGAGCGTGATCATAGTACGTCGGCTGCCCGGGGTGCACCGCCGGTCCGGGTATGGCGTCAGTGCCTGACGGCTGCGCCCGGCCGCGCGCCGCGGGCGCTGAGGAACTTGATGGGGCCGATCAGCGTGCGGTAGATCGGCCGCACCAGCCGGCCGCGGACCAGGCCGTGGCGTTCCTCTTCCCAGACCCGACCCCTCGGGTGCGACCGCAGCAGCGGGGGTTCGGTCACCGCGGGCGCTTCGGTGAGGACCGTGATGCGGGCCAGGTGCTTCACGCTGAAGTGGCCGTACTGCCGCGGGCTGACCAGCCGGACCGGTGCCCCGTGGTCGCCGTCGAGCGGGCGGCCGTCGAGGTGCTGGGCGATGAGGACGTCGTCCTCCAGCGCGTCCTCGATCGTCATCACCGACTGCCAGCCGTCGAGCCCGCGGCAGCCGATGTGCGTGACGGTCGTCCCCGGCGCCAGCGCAGGCACCAAGACCTCGCGGTGGAACTCCGCGAACGGCACACCCTCCCAGCGCAGGCCGGTGGCCGACCAGCCGGCTACGCAGTGGAAGTCGGCCGCGATCTCGCGGCGCGGGAGCGTCGACAGCGCGCCGATCGGCAGGTCGGACGCCTCCGCCACCGCTCCGCGCAGCTCGATCACCGGGTCGGCCGGGACGGCGGGGGCGGGGCGGGACAGGTGTGCGCCGAAGCGGGGGAAGCCCGCGACCCGGCGCTGTCCTGGCGGGAGTCCCCCGTCGTTCATCATTCGTGGTGACATGGCATCGCTCCTCAGGGTTATACGCTGGCGTACAACCTGAGGGTAGGGCCGGTTATACGATGCCGTACAACGAGTTGGGACGTGAGGTGGGTCACCCGTGGGCGCGTTGCGGACACCGCAGGAGACCTGGGTCGAGGAAGGGCTGCGCGCGCTGGCGCGCGGTGGCGTCGACGCCGTGCGCGTCGAGGCACTGGCCAGGACGCTCGGCGTGACGAAAGGCGGCTTCTACGGGTACTTCACCGACCGCGGAGCGCTGCTGACGGCAATGCTGGACTCCTGGGAGCGGTCGAGCGTCGACGACGTGCTCGACCGGATCGAGCGTTCGGACGGCGACGTGCTCGACAAGGCCCGGCTGGCCGGTCAGCTCACGTTCTCCGACGACGGCCTGCTCGCCGTCGACCTCGCGGTCCGCGACTGGGCCCGCCGCGACCCGGCCGTCGCCGATCGGCTGCGGAGCGTGGACAACCGGCGCATGCAGCTGCTCCGCGACGCCATCGGCACGTTCTGCTCCGACCCCGACGAGGTCGAGGCCCGCAGCCTGCTCGCGTTCTGCGTCGCCATCGGGCGGCACCTGCTCGCCGCCGACCACCCCGGCCGCACCCGCGACCAGGTGACGGCGAGGGCGAGCGCGCTCCTGCTCGACCGCTCGTCGGGCGGGAAACGGGGGTGAGGCACGATCAGCTGCTGTGACCCACGACGTCAACGTTCTCGGCAACGACGAGCTGGCCGCCGCCCACAACCTGTTCTTCGGTTCGCTGCACTTCGCGCCGTCGGACGAGGCCGGCCTGGCCCGCGGCACCGCCGCTTACGAACCGGGCCGGGTGCTCGGCATCAACGACGGCGGCGTGCTCGCCGCCACGGCGATGTCGTTCGCGACATCCACGGTGGTGCCCGGCGGCGCGGTGGTTCCCACGGCCGGGGTGAGCCGGGTCGGGGTGCGCGCGGACAAGACGCGGCGGGGCTTCCTGTCGGCGATGATGCGCGCCCAGCTCGACGACGTCGCTGCTCGGGGCGAGGCGTTCGCGTCGCTGCGGGCGTCCGAGGCACGGATCTACGGGCGGTTCGGGTACGGCGTCGCGACCCGCGGCCGGGACCTGCGCGTGCGCAGCAGCGGCCGCGGCTGGCGACCGACGGCACCGGCGGGCGGCACAGTCCGGCTGCTCGAGCGCGATGACGTCATCGCGACGGTCGCGGAGCTGCACGAGCGGATCGCGCTGCAGCGGGCCGGCCAGATCACCCGGCGCGGCGAGTGGTGGGACAAGCGGTTCGCCCGCAGGATCGCCGACCACGGGCACCTCATCGCAGCCGTGCACACGGGCCCCGACGGCGACGACGGGTACGTGCTGGCGAGCGTCGCGGAAGGCCACGAGAACTTCACCGAGCGCACCGTCAACGTCGACGAGCTGAACGCGGCCGACGTCGCCGCGACCGCCGGGCTGTGGCGGTTCGTGCTCGGCCTCGACCTGATCGGCACGGCGACGGCGTCGCTGCGCCCGCTGGACGAGCCGCTGGAGCTGATGCTCGCGGACCCGCGCGACTGCGCCGTCACCGAGATCGGCGACGAGACCTGGCTGCGGATCGTCGACGTCCCCACCGCGCTCGCCGCGCGTTCCTACGGCCCCGGCACCGACCCGGTGCTGATCGCCGTGCACGACCCGATGCTGGAGAAGAACGCCGGCGTCTACCGGATCACCGGCGACTCCGCCGAACGCGTCGGCCCGCTGGGCGGGCCGATCACACCCGAGCTGGAGTGCGACGTCGCGGCGCTCGCGATGGCCTACCTGGGCGACCGGTTGCCGTCGCAGCTCGTGGCGACGGGCTGGTGGAGCGCGCCCGACCTGGCCGCGGTGGCCCGGGCCGACGCGCTCTTCGCCACCGGCGTCGTGCCGTGGTGCGGCACGTTCTTCTGAGCGCAACCGGGTGATTCCGACGTGGTCGTCAGGACACCCGGTGGCCGGCGCGGCGGAGCACGTCGACGGCTTCCGCGAGCCGGCCGGCGGGCACGAGCACGAGGTCGCCGTCGTAGCTCGCGACGGTCCAGACCGGGAGCTCGGCGGCGGCCAGCGGTGCGACGATGGCGCTGAGCATGCCCGTCGCCTCCGGGTCGTGCGCGTCGTCGCCGTTCCACAGCGCTGCCCAGCCGTCCTCGGCCGTGTCGTTGCGCCGCATGACCGCGCCGCCGTCCGGGCCGAGCACGAGCGCGAGCAGGTCGGCTCCGAGGTCGACCTCGCGGATGTCGGACACCCGTTCGAGGGCGAAGCGGCCCTCGAGCAGGCGGAGGTTCTGCGTTCGAGCTGCCGGGACCGAGCTGCCGCCGTGGTGAGACATCGACACGTCCTCCAATTGCGTCATGGTGTTCAGGCCTCACCCTCGCTACGAACGGGCCCCGCATCGTTCGACTCGCCGCCTCGATCACGCTGCCGTGGCCCGAGGAGGACGGCGGCGGCGAGGATCGCGGCCAGGTAGAACGCGCCGGCGCCGAGCATGCCGGTGGTGTAGCCGCTGGTGAGGGCCTCCCGGACGGCGGTTCCGGCCGGTTGTGCTGCCGTGACGGCGACGGCGACGCCGGCGAGCACCGCCAGGCCCACGGCCCCGCCGACCTGCTGGTTGGTGTTGACGAGCCCGGAGGCGATGCCGGAGTCCTGCGGGGCAACGCCCTGCACGCCGCTGATCGTCGCGGCGACGAACCCGATGCCCAGGCCGATGCCGCCGACCAGCTGCGCCGGGAGCAGCACGAGCCACGGGTTCTGGTCGGGCGTGAGGAGGGCGAACCAGCCCATCGCCACCGCGCCGACGGCCATGCCGGTCGAGAGGGTGGTCCGGGCCGAGACACTGGCCATGAGCCGCGGACCGACCACCCCGGACCCGATGCCGATGCCGATCGCGAACGGCAGGTAGGCCAGCCCCGTGAGCATCGGCGGGAAGCCTTCGACCGCCTGCATGTAGAGGGTGAGGAAGTAGAACGTTGCGAGCTGGCCGGCGCCCATCAGCAGCATGACGAGGTTGGCGCCGAGCCGGCCGCGGTCGGCCAGCACGCCGGGCGGGATCATCGGGTTGCGGCTGCGGCGCTGGACGGCGACGAACCCGACGGCCAGCACGATCCCCGCGGCGCCGAGGGCGAGAGTCAGCCCGTCGAGGCCGGCAGACCCGGCCCGGTTGGTCGCGTATACGAGCGCGGCGAGGGCGAGCGTCGCAGTGAGCGCGCCGATGAGGTCGATCCCGCCGCGGTGGCGGGTGCCCGGAACCACCGCGACGCTGCCGGCGAGCAGCAGGACGCAGAACGGGACGTTGACGAACATGATCGAGCGCCAGCCGAGGAACTCGGTCAGCGCGCCGCCGAGCAGCAGACCGGCCACCGCACCCAGGCCGCCCATCGCGCCGTAGACGCCCAGCGCCTTGTTGCGCTGCGGGCCGGCCGGGAACGTGTCGGCCAGCAGTGACAGCGCGGCCGGCGCGATGATCGCCGCACCCACGCCTTGCAGCACACGCGCGACGATCAGCATCGTGCCGTCCTGCGCGAGGCCGCCCAGCAGCGACGCGAGCAGGAACACCACCAGCCCGATCCGCAACAGCCGGCGGCGGCCGAACAGGTCACCGGCGCGGCCACCGGCGAGCAGCAGCCCGCCGAACGCCAGCGCGTAGGCGGTGAGAACCCAGTCCAGATCGGACTCGGCGATGCCGAGCCCCGCGCCGATGACGGGCAGACCGACGGTCACGATGGTGCCGTCCATGACCATCACCAGCTGCGCGGTGGCGATCACGAGCAGGGCCAGCCCGCCGGTGCTCTTCTCCGTGTACATCGAGCCTCCTCAGGCTGCGGCGGTGTGGACGGCGGCTGCGAGCCGGTCGTGGTCGGGATAGGACCAGGTGGGGGAGAAGCGGCGGCGGGTGTAGCCGAAGGCGATGCCGCTGAGCGGGTCGGCAAACGCCTCGGAGCCCGCGGAACCGTTGTGGCCGATGGAACGGGCGCTCAGGAAGGGGTAGCGCAGTCCCTTGGCCTGGAACCCCAGCGCGTACTGGCCGGCCTCGCCCGCGACGAGGTCGCGGCCGGTGGAGTGGAGCATGGCGAACTCGTCGAGGGTGTTGCGATCGAGCAGCGGCGCTCTGCCGTCGAGGCCGAAGATCGCGGCCTGGTAAAGCCCGGCCAGCCCGCGGGCGCTGCCCACGCCGCCGGCGGACGCCTGCCCGAGTGCGCGCACCCGACGGGTGTTCGCGAACGCCACCTGGTCGAGCGGCGGCGTCGAGTTGAGGCCGTACCCGATCCCGGCGATGCTCTGCGGCCCCGGGGCGGTCGCCCAGAACGCCGCAAGCTGCTCCGCGGACGCCTCCCCGGGCAGCGTCTCCCGGTACCGGTCGTCCAGCGCCTCCGGCAGCCCGAGGTACAGGTCGAGGTCGTACGGCGCGCGGATCCGCTCCTCGTACGTGGCCTGCAGCGAACGTCCGGTGGCCCTGCGGACCACCTCACCCACGATCGCGAACGACACGTAGCCGCCGTATCCGTACGCGGTGCCCGGTCTCCAGTACGGGCGTTGCCCGGCCAGCCGCTGCGCGATCACCCGGTCGTCGGCGAGCTCCTCTGCGGAGAGCCCTCCATCGACGCCGATCACGCCGCTGCGGTGGGTGAGCACGTCGCGCAGCGTGATCCGGCTCTTGCCGGCGGCGGCGAACTCCGGCCAGTGTTCGGCGACGGGCTGGTCCAGCTGCAGCGCGCCGTCCTGCACGAGCAGTGCGACCGTCAGCGTCGAGGCGCCCTTGGTCGAGGAGTAGATGCCGGTCAGGGTGTCACCGGCGACGCCGTCCCCGGTCCAGAGGTCGACGACCCGACGGCCGCGCACGTGGACGGCCAATTGCGCGCCGGCCGGCTCGGCCGCGGCGGCGAACTCCGCGCGCACCGCCTCGAACCCGTCGGCGACGGTCCCGTGGACCTCGATGGTGCTCATGGTTCGTACTGCTCCGATCATCGTGGAAGCGATTGGTCGGAGGCATGACGCGCGGGACCGGTGGAAGTGTGACCGCTGCCCGGCGTCACGTTTGCGGCCCGCCTTTCGTCATGGGCTCGACGTCGACACGAAGGACGACCCATGAACGACTTCCTCACCCGGCGATTCGAGGAGCACCGCGGGCACCTGCGAGCGGTGGCCTACCGGATGCTCGGCTCCCTGTCCGAGACCGACGACGCCATCCAGGAAGCCTGGCTGCGGCTCGCGCGCACCGAGGCCGACGGGGCGGCCGCCGACATCGACAACCTCGGTGGCTGGCTGACCACCGTCGTCGGCCGGGTCTGCCTCGACATGCTGCGCGCCCGCCGGCTGCGCCGCGAGGAGCCGCTGGAGACGCGGATGCCGGATCCGGTCGTCGCCGACCACACCACCGATCCCGAGCAGCAGGCGCTGGTCGCCGACGCGGTGGGGCTGGCGCTGCTGGTCGTGCTGGAGTCGTTGAGCCCGGCCGAACGACTGGCGTTCGTCCTGCACGACATGTTCGGCATGACGTTCGATCAGATCGCCCCGATCATGGACCGCACGCCCGTCGCGGCCAGGAAGCTCGGCAGCCGGGCCCGGCAGCGGGTCCAGGGCGCCGCGCCGGCCCCGGACCCCGACCCGGTCGCCCAGCGACGTGTCGTCGACGCGTTCCTGGCCGCTGCCCGCGGCGGCGACCTCGACGCCCTGATAGCGGTGCTCGACCCCGACGTGACCCTCCGGGTCGACGGCGGCCGAACCCTCCCGGGCGGCGTCCGCGTACTGCGCGGCATCGAGGCCGTGGCCGGGCAGCTGGCGACGTTCCAGGAGCGGGCCACCGCCACGTCGGCCCGCCCGGCTGTGGTGAACGGGGTGGCCGGGCTGGTCAACACCGTCGACGGGGAACGGGTGTCGATCATGAGCTTCGTCGTGGCCGGTGGCCTGATCGTGGAGATCGACATCCTCTCCGACCCCGACCGGCTGGGACGCTGAACCGTGGCGACGAGTCGGGGTTGGTGGGTGAGTCGACGCTTTCGGCACGGTGAGTCGACGCTTTCGGCACGGTGAGTCGACACCTCAAGCACGGCGAGTCCCACGTTTCGGCGGGCGAGTCCCGCGTTTCGGGGGGCGAGTCCCGCGTTTCGGCGGGTGAGTCGCGCGGTTGGGTGGGTGGTCGTGGGTTCTCGACGTGGTTCGTCGAGTGGGTTCGTGGCGGATGGGCTCGCGGCGGTGGTCCGGTTGGGCTTGGTGGTCGCGCGTTTTTAAGGGCGCCCTCGCCGGGCGGGCAAGTCTCCGGGATGGGTTGGGTCGTGCCATCCCGTCGACCTCCTTGGGGATACCACACGGCCGCCCGTGGGCGGAGCTTCGTCGGTTGTGTTGCGGTTTTGTTGAGGGCCGCCCACGGGCGGCCGTGTGGTGGGGTTTCTCCAGGTCGACGGGATGGCACTCTCAGCCCCACCTGTGGGTGGCGGGCACGCCTTTGGCGGGACCTCGCAGACCTTGTGGTGTCCGCGCAGAGGTTGTGCGGTCTGCGACGTCACACCTGGGTCTGCGCGGTCGGAAACGGCATTGCTTGGGGGTGTACATAAGTACACTCTTCGCACCTCAGCCCTTCATTCGCTGGCCGATGATCTTTACCTCGCCTAAAATGGAGTCATGTCCCCGGGTCTCGACGCCACACTCGACGGAATCGCCGAGTTACAAGTCGAGGCCGCCGCGGGAACGTTCCCCGATAGGTTTCTTGCGTCCCGGGATATGGAGCGGGCAGTTCGTGGGATCGAGCTTGCACGCGTTCAGTTCATCGCCGATTTCCTGCGGGAGGGTGGGTTCGGGTCGCTCGGGCACAAGTCGCCGATCAACGCGATTGCGGACTCCTGGAACATCGACCCGAGTGACGCCCGGCAGTACGTGAACGCGGCGAAGAACCTGTGCCCACAAGTGAGCTTGACCGGCACCGTGCTGGAGCCCCGGATGCCGGTCTGCGCTGCAGCGTTCGCGGCCGCGACGATCGGCCTCGGGCACGTCGATGTGATCCGGAAGGTGCTCGAGTCCGACGAGGCGTCCCGGCTGTCCGACGCGGACTGCGCCTACGTCGAGGACCGAGCCGTCACGTACGCCCTCCACAACCGACCGGGAGAAGTGCACAAGTTCGGGATGGAGCTGGTACGACGGATGGACCAGGACGGACCCGAACCCGAGGACGGGCCGGAGTCCGAGGTCAACGAACTGTCCATCACCCGTCACCCGGACCGGGCGGGCGGGGTGATCAAGGGGCGGTTCGACAACGCGGTCCTGTTCGCCACCATCGCCACTCTGATCGACGCGAAGTCGAAGCCGACGACCGCGGATGACCAGCGCGGCAGCAAGCAGCGCCAGGCCGAGGCGTTGGCAGACGTCTGCGGGTATGTGCTGGACCACGGCGACGTCCCCCAGTCCGGTGGGCACCGGCCGCACCTCAACGTGCACATCCCCCTCGCCGAGCTGGAAACCCGGGTCCGCACTGCGATCCTCGACTTCGGCGGCCACATCACCACCAAAGACCTCCGCCAGCTCGCCTGCAACGCCGCCGTCATCCCGATCGTCATGAACAGCGACAGTCAACCACTCGACATCGGCCGCCTCAGCCGGGTGATTCCTGACGGAATGCGACGAGCCGTCGCAGCCCGTGACCGAGGATGCGCACGATGTGGCCGACTGGCGAGTTGGTGCGACATCCACCACATCATCGAATGGCAGAACGGCGGACCAACCGAAATCAACAATCTCGTGATGCTGTGCAAAATGCATCACCGGGAGATCCATGCCACCGAATGGTTCGTGCGAATAGTTGATGGTTTACCGGAGTTCGTCCCGCCCAGATGGGTGGATCCCGATCAAGTCCCGCGACGAGGACCGCATCAATCGGTGCTGTATTTCGAGCGCGCGACAGGCTCCGCGGGCTGAGAGTCAGGCCGTCTCCCCGAGCGCCGCCGCGGCCCGGGTGAGCGCTGTCAGCAGGGCGGCCGTCGCGGGCGGGTCGGGCGGTTCGCCGTAGGTGGCGGCGTAGATCCGGCGGGGTGGGACCGGGAGCCGGGTGGTGGTGATCGCGGGGTTCCGGTGGGCACGAAGCGCAAGCTCTGGGATCGTCGTGACGCCCATGCCGGCGGCGACGATGCACTGCATGACGACCATGTCGTCGGTCGTGTAGGCGAGGTTCGGGGTGAAGCCGGCGTCGCGGCACATCTCGACGAGATGGCTGCGGCACCGCTCGCAGCCGCCGATCCACGGAGAATCCGCGTGCTCGGCGAGCGTGGTGCCGCCGCCGGTGGTGAGCAGGTAGAGCGGGTCGTCCAGCAGGTGGACGAGCCGGACGCCGGTGTCCTCGGGGTCGGTGTCGTCGTACCGGAAGATCACGGCGACGTCCGTGCGGCCGGCGCGCAGCAGGTCGAGCGCAACCTCGGGGTGGGTGTCGGTCAAGCCCAGCTCGATCCCCGGGTGCTGCTCGGCGAGCAGCTCGGCGGCCTGCGGGACCAGCGAGCTCATGACGGACCCGAACCCGGCCAGCCGCACCCGTCCGGCGCGCAGGCCGACGAGCGTCGAGAGCTCCGCCGCGGCCGAGTCGACCCGGCCGATGATCTCGGAGGCCCGGTCGGCGAGCAGGTGGCCGGCCTCGGTGAGCCGGATCCCGCGCCCGACCCGCTGCACCAACTTGGCGCCGGTCTCCGCCTCCAGGCGGGCGAGGTGGTGGCTGATCGCGGGCTGGGTGTAGGTCAGCTCCTTCGCGGCCGCGGTGACCGAGGTGTGCCGCCGGACGGCCTCGATGACGCGGAGCTGGACGAGAGTCACCATGCATCAATTCTAGTCATGGGTGAGCACGAATACTGACATTGGACCTATGGGTAGCCGCGGAGCCATCCTCGACGGGCAGCCACCAGAGGTGCTCGACCGGAGGGAACGACGATGACGACATTCGCGATCGCGGCACTGGTCCTGATCATGTTGCCGGGCCCCGATCAGGCGCTGATCACCGCCAACTCCTTGGCGGGCGGTCGCAGCGGCGGCGTGCTGACGATGATCGGCGGCGTGCTCGGGCTGGGCGTGCACGCCTTGGCCGCCGCGCTGGGACTCTCGGCGCTGCTGCTCGCCTCGGCGACGGCGTTCACCGCGTTGAAGATCGTCGGAACGGTCTACCTGCTGTGGCTCAGCATCCAGCTGCTGCGCTCGGCCATGCGGTCCCGCCGCTCCTCGGAAGTGGCCGACGTCGTCGCGGCGCCGCGTCGTGGCTCGACGTACCTGCGGCAGGGGTTCCTGTCCAACGCGCTGAACCCGAAGGTCGCGCTGTTCTTCGTGACGTTCCTGCCCCAGTTCCTCTCCGTGGACAGCGCGTCCTTCCAGGCGGAGTCGCTGACCCTCTCCGGCGTCTTCGCGCTGCTCTACCTGGCTTGGTTCGGCCTCTACATCACCGTCGTCGCGCGGCTCGGACGGTGGCTGCGGCGGCCGAGCGTCAAGGCACGCATCGAACAGGTCACCGGGCTGCTGCTGGCCACCGTCGCCGTCCGGCTCGCCACGGAGAGCCGCTGACCGGGGCTGCCCCGTCCCGTGCGCTACCCCCGGCTGAACTCCTGCGTCCCGATGACGGTGAGCAGCTCCAGCTTGTGCGCGGTGTCGCTGCGCGGGTCGGGGGTGAGCACGAGCAGCGCCTGCGACTGGTCCTCCGTGAACAGCACCTGGCAGTCCACCTCCAGCTCGCCCAGCTCGGGGTGCAGCAGGATCTTGTGGTCGGCGAACCGCTTTGCCACTTCGTGGCGCTCCCACAGCTCCGCGAACTCGGGGCTGCGCTCGCTCAGCGCCCTGACCAGCTCGCCCGCTCGGGAGCGACGGCCGAGGGAGGCGTAGGCGACGCGGAGGTTGGCGACCTGCGCCCTGCTCTGCCGGTCGTGGTCGTTCTCGGGGTAGCGCCGCCGCTCGGCGGGGTCGGTGAACCACCGGTAGATCTCGCTGCGCGCGAGGCCGGTGTGCCGGCGGTGGTCACCGAACAAAGCCCTGGCCAGGTCGTTCTGGACGAGGGTCTCGCCGAGGCCGGAGAGGATCAGGGCCGGGGTGTCGTCCAGCCGGTCGAGCACCCGCAGCAGCGCGGGCGCGATGTGCGCTTCCGTCGAGATCGCCTGGGGCGGGTTCCGTCCGGCCGCGACGAACAGGTAGTCGCGCTCGCTCGCGGTCAACCGCAGCGCCCTGGCCAGCGCGGCCAGCATCTGCTCGCTGGGCTGCGGCGCCCGTTGCTGCTCCAGGCGGGCGTAGTAGTCAGTTGACATCACCGCGAGCGCGGCGACCTCCTCGCGACGCAGCCCCACCGTCCGACGGCGCGGCCCCGGGTTGAGCCCGACGTCCTCCGGGCGCAGCGCCTCGCGGTGCGTGCGGAGGAATGCTGCGATCGCTGCTCGGTCCACCCGGTCAGTATCGGACCGGACCACCGCGGGAGACAGGGAGCGCTTGTCCCCCGATATGCGCTCTCTGCCGCGCCGCCGCCCGACTGCCCACGATCGATGTCATGCAGATCAGCGGAAACACCATCTTCATCCCCGGCTCCACCAGCGGCATCGGGCTGGCGCTCGGCCTCGCGCTGCACGAGCGCGGCAACACCGTGATCCTCGGCGGCCGGCGCAAGGAGCTCCTCGACGAGGTCGCCGCCGCCCACCCCGGCATCGACACCGTCCAGATCGACACCGCGGACCCGAGCAGCATCCAGACGGCCGTCGCACAGGTCCTCGACCGCCACCCCGACCTGAACGTCCTGATCGCGATGGCCGGGATCATGCGCGCCGAGGACTGGCACCAGCCGGCGACGTTCCTCGCCTCGACCGAGGACACCATCGTCACCAACGTGCTCGGCCCGATCAGGCTGTTCGGCGCGCTGATCGAGCACCTGCGCACCCGGCCCGACGCCGCGATCGTGACGGTCTCCTCCGGCCTCGCCTTCACCCCGCTGTCGGTGACCCCGAGCTACAACGCGTCGAAGGCCGCGATCCACATGCTCACCGAGACGCTGCGGCTGCAGCTCGCCGACACCACCGTGGCGCTGCACGAGCTCGTCCCGCCGTCGGTGCGGACGCCGCTGATGCCCGGGCACGAGACCAACGAGCACGCGATGCCGCTCGACGAGTTCATCACCGAGGTCATGAGCCTGATCGAGGCCGACCCCGACGCCCACGAGTTCCTGGTCGACCGGGTGAAGCTGCTGCGCTACTCCGAGGTCCGCGGCGACTACGACCAGACCGTCGCGCTGCTCAACCACACCGACCCGCACGCGCGCAACGCGTGAGCCGGGGTCAGTCGGACTCGTTGCGCAGCACGACGGTGCGCAGCGGGTCGGCGGAGCCCTTGATCCGCTCCAGCAGCACCGTCGCCGCGGTGGCGCCGATGAGCCGGGTCGGCATCGGGATCACGTCGACCCCGCTCGGTCCGAGCGGCATGTAGGGCAGGTCGCCGTAGGCGGCCATGCCGAACGACGGCGGCGCCAACCCGCGGGAGCGCAGCTCGGCCAGCGCGCCGACAGCCATCAGGTTGTTGGCGACGAACACGGCGTCGGGCGGCTCGGCGGCGTCGAGCAGCCTGGCCATCGCCGCACGCCCGCCGTCGACGCGGTAGTCGGCGTGTTCGAGGTAGGCGTCGGGGTCGGCGGTGGGGGAGAAGCGGCGGAACTCCTGGCGCCACCCGGCGCTGCGCAGCTCGGCGGTGTCGGCGTCGCGCGGCCCCGTGATGCACGCGACGCGGCTCGCACCGCGTTCGTAGAGGCGCGCGGTGGCGCTCCGTCCACCGGCCACGTTGTCGACGACGACGGCGTCGACCGGGTGGCTGTGCAGCGCGCGGTCGACGGTGACGATTGCGGTGCGGCGGTCCGCGAGCCGGCTCAGGTCGCAGCGGTCGCTGGTCGGCACGAGGATCACCCCGGCCATCCGCTCGGAGACCGCGACGTCGAGGTAGCTGCCCTCCCGGACCGGGTCGTCGTCGCTGTTGCAGAGCACGAGCGAGTAGCCGGCGGCCCGGGTGACGTCCTCGACGCCGCGGGCGAGCGAGGTGAAGAACGGGTTCTCGATGTCGACGACGATGAGCGCGATGACCGTGGAGGTCTGCAGGCGCAGCGCGCGGGCGGTGCGGTTGGGCGTGTAGCCCATCTCCTCGGCGGCGGCGAGCACCACCCGGACCTTGTCCTGGGACACGCCCGAACCCGCGAACACCCGGGAGACGGTGGCTGCCGAGACGCCCGCGCGGGCCGCTACGTCGTGGATCGTTGCCATGGCGCTTGTCACGATACGTGCTCGGTCGCGTCGTGAAACCGATTTCGCTAGCGGAAGCCCGCTGTTTTGATCGACTCGACGATCTGCCGCTGGAAGAACACGAAGATCGCCAGCATGGGCAGCGCGGCGACGGTGGAGGCCGCGAGCACGTAGTTCCAGTTGCCGGCGTACTGCTGCTGGAAGCCGGCGATCCCGACCTGGACGGTGCGCAGCGTCGGGCTGGACGTGATCGTGAGCGGCCAGAGGAAGGCGTTCCAGTTGGCCAGGAAGAAGAACACCGAGAGCGCCGAGAGGATCGGCCGCGAGAGCGGCAGCACGACGTTCCAGTACACCCGCCAGTAGCTGGCGCCGTCGAGCAGCGCGGCCTCCTCCAGCTCGCGGGGCAGCGCGATGTAGAACTGGCGCAGCAGGAAGATCCCGAACGCGTTGAAGATCGCCGGGATGATCAGTCCGCCGTAACTGTCGACGAGCCCGAGCGTGCGGACCACGACGAACGTCGGCACCATCACCACGGGCAGGCTCACCAGCATCGTCGAGAAGATGATCATAAAGAGCGCCTCGCGGCCGCGGAACCGCAGCCGGGCGAGCGCGTAGGCGGCCATCGAGTGGAACCACAGCGCTACGACCGTGATCACGGCCGAGACGACGAAGCTGTTGAGCAGGTACCGGGCGAACGGCACCTCGGTGAAGACGTAGAAGAAGTTGTCCGTCGTCGGCGCCGTGGGCAGCAGCTCGGGCGCGACCACGTCGGTCTCGGTCTTGAACGCGCCCAGGATCATGACGGCCAGCGGGGCGATCGTGAGCAGGGCGAGCACCAGCCCGACCGCCATCAGGCCGGCGGTGCGGCCGGTGAATCGGGTGCGCGCCCGGGTGTCAGTCGTCGACATTGCTGAACCGCCCACCCCTCGTGACGGCGAACATCAGGCCCGACCACAACAGCAGGAGCACCAGCAGCGTCGACCCGACCGCAGCCGCGTACCCGTACTCGCCGAACAGGAACGCCTGCTCGTAGATGAAGTAGACGATCAGCGTCGTCGAGCTGGCCGGGCCGCCCTTGGTGAGCGCGTAGACCAGGTCGAGCCCGCCCGTCGCGACCGCGATGGAGCTGGTCAGGAGCACGAAGAAGCTGGTGGGGGCGAGCAGCGGGATGGTGATCGTCCGGAACTGCTGCCACGGGCCCGCGCCGTCGACCCGCGCGGCGTCGTAGAACTCGCTGGGGATGTCCTGTAGGCCGGCCAGGAAGATGATCATGTAGTAGCCCATCTGGAACCAGATGGTGATCACGACGACGGCGGCGAGCGCGGTGTTCGGCGAGCCCAGTACCGAGATGCCACCGAGGCCGACCGCCTCGAGCGCCCGTGAGATCACCCCGACCTTGTCGATCAGCAGGAACTGCCACACGA
Source organism: Pseudonocardia sp. TRM90224 (assembly GCF_021245725.1). GTDB lineage: Bacteria > Actinomycetota > Actinomycetes > Mycobacteriales > Pseudonocardiaceae > Pseudonocardia. The sequence goes on from NZ_JAJGSX010000042.1 coordinate 20,665, forward strand.
GACCGACGACCACGAGGCTGATCACGTACGGCACGAAGAGCGCGCTGCGGACGAACCCGACACCGGGGAAGCGCTGCTTGACCAGCAGCGCGAGCGCCAGGCTCACGACGAACATCACCGGGACCACGACGACGACGTAGATCGCCGTGATCCGCAGGCTCAACCAGAACTGCGGGTCGCCGACCATGCGGAGGTAGTTGTCGACGCCGATGAAGCTCAGGTGCCCGAATCCGTCGAGGGAGAAGAAGCCCAGCACGATCGCGAGCACCATCGGGAGGGCCACGAACACCAGCAGGCCGAGGGAGTCGGGCAGCAGGAACAGGAACGCGGCTCGGCGTTCGCGCCGCCGCATCGGCGACTCGACCGCGCGGCCCGCGGTCCGGGCCAGCCGTGGGGTGCGTGTCACCGGCGGATCGGTGGTCGTCACAGCAGTGCCGCCCCCTCGTAGGTGCGCAGGAAGCTCTCGATGGTCGATTGGGCCGACTGGGCCTGCGCGAGCGGATCACCGCCGGCGAGCTGGACCGACTGGATCGTGTTTGAGAGCGCCTTGTAGAGCACCGGTGGGTAGCGCGGCTCGCCGCGGGTCGACGGGAGCTGGGCGCGGACCGCGGAGCGGGCGGGGTCGGTGAACGAGGGCAACTGCTCCATCGCGGCCGAGACCGACGCGCGGGCCGGCATGTTCGACTTCGCGCGGCCGTTCCAGTCGGCGCAGCGGTCGATGCACTCGCGGCTCATGCTGCCGACCGACTCGACGACGAACCGCGCGGCCGCCTCCGGGTTGCGTCCCCGGTTGTTGACCGCCCAGGCCCAGCCGCCGCCGACGGTGGTGGGCTGCCCGCCGGGCGGCGTCGGCAACGGGATGATGCCGTAGCGGTGCTCGGGGGCCTGCAGCGCGAACTCCTGGATCGACCACGGGCCGCGCTGCCACATCGCGGCCAGCCCCTGCTTGAAACCGGAGACGATCTCACCGGAAGCCGGCGGCGTGCGGGACGCGACGCCCCGCGTGATGCTCTCGGCGAACAGTTCGAGCGCCGCCAGCATCGAGGGGGACGTGAGGGTTGCGCGCTGGGTCCGCAGGTCGATCACGTCGCCGCCGCCCTGCCAGACCCACGGGTAGAAGGTGAAGTTCTGGTAGTAGCCGGGCGACGTCTCCAGCACGAGCCCGCTCCGCCTGGCGGTGGTGAGCCGCTCGGCGACGTCGAGCATCTGCTCCCACGTGCGCGGCAGGTCGCCCTCGGCCAGCCCGCTCTCCTCGAACGCCGCGATGTCGTAGTAGATGCTGAGCGGCTCGACCTCCATCGGCAGCGCGAAGATCCCGTCGCCGACGACGCGCGTGCCGATGGCCTCCGGGAGGAAGTCGGCGACGGCGTCGGGGGTCATGAACGGCTTGAGGTCGAGCATGACCCCGCCGTTGAAGTAGCGGAGGAACTCGCCGGGGGAGAGCAGGAAGATGTCCGGCCCGTTCTCCGCCGCGAACGACGTCGCGATCCGCGGGTTCATCGGGTTCACGTAGTCGGGCACGAAGATCGGCTCGACCTGCTCGGGGTGGTTGGCGTTCCAGCTGGCGATGGCCTTGTCGAACCACTCGGCCTGCACGATGAGCTGCGGGTCGGCGCCCTGGTCCTGTGGTGTGTAGAAGTTCATGAACTGCATCGGTCCCGCGGCGCCGGACCGGGCGCACCCCACGACGCCCAGTGCGGCGCCCGCCCCCACCGCCGCGAGCCCGGCGAGCAGCCCACGACGGCTGAATGCGGTCTGTGACGCCATCCTCATCGACCCCCGAAATCGATTTCAGATGCTCCTGTTGTAGACGTCACAGTCCGTGACGTCAAGGCGGGACGGTCTGTCCGAGCAGAGCGAGCAGGCGGTGCGTCCCTCCGGCGTCCATACAATCGCGGTGTGCCGTTCGTGGACCGCGATCGTGAGATCGCCGTGCTGCGTGCCTCGTTCGAGCAGGCCCGCAACGGGTCCCCGGCCACCGTGTTGATCACCGGGGACGCCGGGGTGGGCAAGACCCGGCTCGTCGTCGAGTTCGCCCGGTCCCTCGACGGTGCCGCTCGCGTGATGTCCGGCCGCTGCCTCGACACGCACGAGGCCGGCCCGCCGTTCGCGCCGTTCACCTCGATGCTGCGCGAGCTGATCCGCGAATTCGGCGCGGACGGGCTGGTCGAACGGCTGCCGCGGGGCAGATCCGGTGAGCTCGCCCGCCTGCTACCGGCGCTCGGGCCGGCGCCGGCGGACGACACGGAGCTGGCTCGCGCCAGGCTGTTCGAGCAGGTGCTCGGGTTGCTCCAGGTGCTCGCCGACGAGCAGCCGCTCGTAGTGATCATCGAGGACGTCCATTGGGCCGACCGGTCCACGCTGGCCCTGCTCACGTTCATCGTCGGGAACCAGCACGCTGTGCCGTCGCTGCTCGTCGTCGTGACCGGGCGCGACGACGCGCTCCTCACCGTCGGTGCACGCCCGCTCACCACCATCGGGCACACCTCTCCGGATCAGCGGATCGAGCTCGGTCCGCTGACCCGCCGGGGCGTCGCAGCGCAGGTGCGGGGCCTGCTCGGGCAGGAACCGGACGCCGGGCAGGTCGAGGCGATACACACCCGCAGCGGCGGGAACCCGCTCTTCGTCGAGGCACTGCTGCGGTCGAACGACCGGAGCGGCGAGGTGGTGCCGCGGTCCGTGCGCGAGCTGTTCCTGCCGCCGGTGACGCAGCTGCCGGTGCGGAGCCAGGAAGTGCTGAGGACCGCTGCGGTCGGCGGCAACCAGATCGGGCACGGGCTGTTGCTGGCGGTCAGCGGACTCGGCGAGAAGGGGCTCGCCGCCGCGCTGCGACCGGCGGTCGCAGCGCGCCTGATCCGCATCGACGGTGCCGGCTACGCCTTCCACCACGCGCTGATCCGGGAGGTCGTCTACGCCGAGGTGTTGCCGGGGGAGCGTGCTGTCCTGCATCGGCGATACGCCGAAGCCCTCGAACGCGACGCGGCCCTCGCCGCGCCTGGTCGGGCCGATACCCAGGTCGCGAAGCACTGGGCCGCGATCGCCGATCGACATCAGCGCAGGGCCCTGCGGGCGGCGTGGCGCGCGGCGAACGAAGCCGGCCGGTTGCTGGCGTACGCGGAACAGGGCGAGATGCTGACCGAGGTGCTCCGACACTGGGACGACGTGCCCGAGGCGGAGCACGACGTCGGCGTCGATCACCGCGCGGTGGTGGTGGCGACCATGGACGCGGCGTCGGCTGCGGGGGATGTTGCGCTTGCTTTGTCCATGGTCGAGGAGCTGATGGCCGCCGACGCCGACGCCGACGCCGATGATCCGGTCTGGCGGGGGCAGCTGCTCGCCCGGCGAGGCGATCTGCGCCACGCGCTCGGCCGCCCCGGCGCGATCGACGATCTCCGCGCCGCCACCGAGCTGATCCCGCCAACGCATCCGACGTACCTCCCCACGCTGGCGTCGCTGGCGCGCCGCATGCTGACGGCCGACGACGTCGAGGGTGACGCCGTCGGCCGGGCCGCGATCGCCGCAGCCCGGGAAGCCGGCGACGACGCGGCGCTGGCGATGGCGACCGCAGAGCTCGCGCACGCCGCTGCACGAGGCGGTGACGTCGACATCCACCTGGCTCATCTGCAGCGGGTGCGCAGCACGGCCGAGCGGCTGGGACACACCGACGTCGTCATGAGCGTCCTCCGGCCGGAGGCCGACCTGCTCGTCGCACACGGCCGCTACGACGACGCCGCTTCGGCGGCCCGCCACGGGCTCGCCCTGAGCACATCCGCCGGTCTCGCGCGCACCATCGGCCCGGTGCACGCCGCGAACCTCGCCGAGTCGTTGATCGCTGTCGGCCGCTGGGACGAGGCCGTCGAGACCGTCGAATACGCCCTGGGCCACCCGCCCGTCCCCGGGTTCGACGCCTACCTGCTGATCCTGCACGGGAGCGTCCAGCTGGCCCGTGGAGACGTCGCAGCGGCCGCGTCGTCGGTCGACTTCGCGCGTGCCGTGTTCACCGCCGGCTACTCGGACGCGCAGGACGTCCTGCCGCTGGCGCGCCTGACGATCGAGCTGCGGATCGCGCAAGGCCGCCCGGTGGAGGCAGCGGAAGCACTGACCGCCGCGCTCGCGCTCCCGCGGGCCACTGGTAGCCCGCGTTACCTCTGGCCGGTGCTGGTGGCGGCTGCGGGCATCCCGCAGCTGCATGCACAGCTCCGCCCCATCGCCGCGCGCCTGCCCACGGTCGGCCCGGTCCAGAACGCGCACCGGTGCACGTTCGACGCGCTGATCGCGCCGAGCCTGCCGGCGTGGGATCGGGCGGCGGACGCGTGGGCTGCGCTCGGCGAACCGCACCCGCACGCGCTGGCGCTCGTCGCGGCCGCCGAGCTCGCCGTCGAGACGCGGGAGCGCGACTCCGCCGTCACGCGCCTCCTCGTCGCCGCGACGCACGCCGAACGGCTCGGGGCGGCCCCGCTGCGCACCGAGATCGATCGGATCGCCACGGCGGCGCGGCTCTCGCTGACCCGCAGCGACGAGCACGGCCGCCGGCACGATCTGACCGACCGGGAGCTGGAGGTGCTGCGCCTTCTCGCCGAAGGGCACACCAACCGGCAGATCGGCGCCCAGCTGTACATCTCGCCCAAGACGGTGGCCACACACGTGTCGAACATCCTGGCCAAGCTGTCCGTCGTCAGCCGCCTCCAGGCGGCGAACGCCGCGCATCGCCTCCAGCTCCTGCAGCACTGACCCGCCAGACAGAGCCTCGGGCGAGTTCAGTACCCCTGCTCCGTCACCTGACCGATGCGTGCCCCGCACCGACCGTCGCAGGCTGGTCGAATGCGGATCGACGCCCAGCACCATCCTCCGACGCCACCTGTGCTCACCCGGCAGATGGTGCTGTTGCTGGTCGCTGCCTTCGGCGGGATGACGAGCTTCTACCTGCTGCTCTCCGTCGTCCCGCTGTACGCGGCAGAGCGCGGCGGTGACGTCGTCGCCGCCGGATTCGTGACCGGTGCGCTCATGCTCGCGACGGTGCTGGTGGAGCTGGCCGTTCCGCGGCTGCTCGCACGGATCGGCTATCGCGGCTGCATGGCGCTGGGCATGGTCCTGCTCGGCGCGCCCGCAGTCGCTCTGCTCGCCCCGCCTTCCACGATGCTGCTGCTCGCGGTGAGCCTCGGGCGTGGGGCCGGGTTGGGGATCGTGGTCGTGGTCGGGAGCGCACTGGCAGCCGAGCTGGCACCTCGAGAACGACGCAATCGTGGCCTCGCGATCTACGGGGCGGTCGTCGGCGTGCCGGCGATCGTCGGGGTGCCGGCCGGAATCCTGCTCGGCGAGCGCGTCGGCTTCCCGTCGGTGTTCGTCCTCGCCGCCCTCGTGACGCTGATCCCGCTCGCGGCGGTCGTCGCGATGCCCGGCCGGTCATCGGATGCATCGGGCCATCACGGATCCGTGATCGCGATGCTCCGCGTCAGCGGCCTCGCCCGGCCGACCGTCGTCTTCACCGCCGTGACCTTCGCAGCCGGCGTGTTCGCGACGTTCCTCCCTCTCGCGGTCGCGGTCGAGAACCGCGGACTGGCCGCCGCCGCGCTGCTCGTCCAAGCGGTGACGATGTCGTTGGCCCGGCTCGCGGCGGGTGCCGTCGGTGATCGGGTCGGCGCCGGCCGGCTCATCGCCCCGGCCGTTCTCGTAGCGGCCTTCGGGGCCGCACTCGCGGTCTGGACCGGGAACCCGCTCGCGGTCATCGCCGGCATGGCCTTGTTCGGCGCCGGTTTCGGCGCTGCTCAGAACGCCACGCTCGCCCGGATGATCGAACGGGTCGAGCCTGCGGACTACGGCCGGACCAGCGCGCTGTGGAACATCGCGTACGACGCCGGGTTCGGGATCGGGGCCGTCGGGTTCGGGTTGGTCGTCGGTTCGGCCGGCTACCCGGTCGGCTTCCTCGTGACGGCCGCGGTGCTGCTCGCCGCGCTCGTCCCCGCCGTTCACGACAGCAGGCAGGAGACATGATGGACATCGCGGCAGCACAGGTGGCGGCACGCGACGCGCTGGAGGAACTCGTCCGGCTGCCGTCGGTGAGTGCCGACCCGGCAGCCGACCTCCGACAGAGCGCCGCCGCAACAGCGGATCTGTTCCACGCGGCCGGCATGCCGGACGTCGAGATCATCGACAGCATCCCCGGTGGCCAACCGGCAGTGCTGGCCTCATACCCGGCCGCACCGGGTCGGCCGACGGTCCTGCTCTACGCCCACCACGACGTCCAACCCGCGGGTGACCTGCGGGAGTGGACCAGCCCGCCCTTCACCCCGGAGGAACGGCAAGGGCGCCTCTACGGCCGCGGCGTGGCGGACAACAAGGCCGGGATCGCGGCCCACCTCGCCGCGGTGCTGGCCCACCGCGGCGCGATGCCCGTCGGAGTCACCGTCCTCGTCGAGGGTGAGGAGGAGATCACCTCGCCCACGCTCGGTGCGCTGCTGGACAAGTACCACGACCGGCTCGCCGCCGACCTGATCGTGCTGGCCGACAGCGAGAACCTCGAACTCGGCACCCCGGCGTTCACCACGTCGTTGCGGGGAACCGCCGCGTGCATCGTCGAGCTCCGGATGCTGGAGACGGCCGTCCATTCCGGTGTCTTCGGCGGCGCCGCCCCCGACGCGCTCACCGCGCTCTGCCGCCTGCTCGCCACGCTCCACGACGACCGGGGCGACGTCGCAGTCGCCGGGCTGCTGGCGGCCGAAGCGCCCCGGTTCGACTATCCCGAGCAGACCTTCCGCGCAGAGGCCGGGTTGCTGGAAGGCGTCGAGCTGACCGGATCCGGCAACGTGGCCGGTCGGTTGTGGGCCCGCCCGGCGGCGACGGTGCTGGCCATCGACGCCACCCCGGTCAGCCGGGCCTCGAACGTGCTCGCTGCCGGCGCCAGGGCCAAGGTGGGGCTGCGCGTCGCCCCCGGCGACGATGCCGGCCGGGCCGCTGCGGCGCTCGCCGAGCACCTCGACCGGCATGCACCGTGGGGCGGCCGCGTGACCGTCGAGATCACCGACATCGCGCAGCCGCACCACGTCGACACATCGGGCTGGCAGTTCGACGTCGCGCGGCGCGCGTACGGCGAGGCGTACGGGCGTGGCGTCGTGCAGGTCGGGAGCGGAGGCTCCATTCCATTCGTCGCCGAGTTCACATCGGCGTTCCCGACGGCCGCGGTCCTCATCACCAGCGCGGGAGCGGACAACCACTCGCGGCCACACGGCATCGACGAGAGCATCGACATCGGCGAGTTCGAGCGGGCCTGCCTCGCCGAGGCGTTGTTGATCGAGAAGCTCGCCGAGCGGGGGCCGGGGTCACCCGTCCGAACCTGAGGCCGCCGGGCGCAGCTCGGGCGGTGCCAGCAGGCCGGCGGGTTCGGGGCCTGTACGCATGCCGGTGCCTGCGTAGTAGTGGTTGGCCGCGGCGCTGGCCACATCGATCTGCAAGGTGGACGGCCCGTTCGTGACGGCGTCGGCCGGGATGCGGAAGCGGTACGGCGCCCAGCCGCGCATGCCGATCTCCCGCCCGTCGACGTGCACGCGCACCGAGCCGGCGACGGCGGGCAGCGTCAGCAGGTGGTCGCGGCCCGCGTCGAGGTCGACGGTCGTGCGGTACGTGGCGCGGCCGGAGAACGTGGGCCGGCCCTGTGCCTCCCAACCGCTGTCGACCTGGACGGGTGTGCCGTCGAGCATCCAGCCGTCACGAAGTTCTCGGGGCGGGCCCCATCGGACGTCCGTCGGGGCACCTTCGACGGCCCCCGGCCGCAGCACGAACAACCGGAGCTCGTTCGGCTCCAGGACGACGTTCGGGGATCGGTGGGCGATCCGCTCGCCCGATTCCGCCAACCATTCCTCGCAGTGGAGGCCGTCGGGCACGGGCAGTTCGGCGCGCACCGGGTCGGGTCCGTCGTTGAACATTGCGATCCGTGTGTGGCCGTCGGCGTCGACGCCGTTGTGCATCCACAGGTCCGGCGGCTCGCCCGCCGGGAACGTCGGGCCGGGCTCGGCCCGCCGCGAGGCGAACCGCTCGGGCGGTTCGGTGAAGTGCTCCACCGGGGCGAGCTCCGCCCAGTCGGCGGCGGCCGTCTGCTCACCGGACTGGTAGATCCACGGTGTCCGCCCGCTGGTCACGAGCCGCACCCCACCGGCCTGCAGGGCCGCGACGACCTCGACCGTCCGGCGCGAGCGCAGCGTCTCGACGTTCGGCAGCACGATCGTGTCGAATCCGCGGGCAAGGAGGGCCTCGACGGAGTCCAGGTCGCGCTCGTCGACGATGTCGAACTCGCAGCGGCCGGCGGTGAGCGCGCTCGCCCATCCGCCGAGGTGCTCGGCGTGCGCTCCGACCTGCCCGTGCGTCCAGATGGTCCGCAGCGGGTAGAGCAGCGCGACCTCGGGCCGGGTGCGCACGCCGTCGAGGAACGTGCTGAGTCGAGCGCTTTCGAGCGCGAACGCGGCGTGGTGCTCGGCGAACCACGGCTCGTAGTTCACCCCCGGCGGGAAGTCGTAGCGGGGATTGGCGAGCAGCTCGTGGTCACGATCATGGCCGTCGGTCAGGTAGAAGCCGTGGAAGACCAGCTGCCGCATGCCTTGGAAGTGGTGGCGCACCGCGGTGGCCCGCAGCTCCTGCAGGGTGAGTCCCCAGTGGCCGGAGAACGGCGAGCCGCCGGGCGGCGGGGTCATGAAGTACTGCTCGACGATGGTGCCGGTGCGGCCGTGGTGGCGGGCGACGCCGTCGCCGAGCTTGGCGCTGAGCTGCGGCACGGCGTCCTGGGCGTCGACCGCGGTGAGGTCGCGGTAGCCGTCGACGCCGAAGTGGTCGAGCCCGAAGTTGAGCCGCAGGTCCCAGTTCGCGAAGGCGTCGCCGACGTTCCACGAGCCCACGTGGCTGAGCACCTCGTGCCCCGACTGCAGCAGGTTGTGGTCGTGGCTCCACCGCGAGACGGTGCCGAGGAACGCCTCCATCGCGTGGGTGCTGAACAGCTCGTAGAACCGCGCGCGGCGGGCGAGCTGCCCGGCGTCGGTCGCTCGGAGGACTGCCCCAAGCATCTCGACGTGGTCGGGGCATGCCCGGATCGCCTCGTCGAGGCTGCTGTGGAACGGCATCGAGCTGCGCAAATCGCCGCGACGCTGCGCCCAATCGTGTTGCGCCCAGTCGTAGAACACGGCGTGCGGCTGGTCGAAGAACATGTAGGCGACCGTGTAGCCCAGGTGCGGGGCGAGCTGCTCGGCGATCGGCTCGTACGCGGCCGCGACGAACCGTTCTACGGCGGCCCGGTCCAGCACGTTGATCAACCGGGACGTCGCGCAGCGGGCCGAGACGAGCACGGTGACCGTGGCGTCGGGGTCGCCGGTCGCGACGAAGGGTTCGACGGCGACGGTGCAGCCGTCGACGCCGGCCTCGACGAGCGTCGCCGACCCGGCCGCGTCGTGCGTCCCGTCGCCGGTCGAGACCAGCACGTACTCGACCCGCCAGTCTGCCCAGGCCGGCTGCGCGCCCTCGTAGTGCCAGGCCATCGCCGCAGGCCCGAGGTTCTCCGTGGCCGAGCGGATGCCGCTGACCGACGCCTGGAGGCGCCCGTCGACGATCGTGGCCGGGCTCCAGAACAGGTGCCGTTCGCGCAGCCCGTCGTGGCCCTGCACGGCACGTCCGGCGGCGTGGCCGGACTGCCAGCAGTAGTCGTCGTAGATCCCGACCACCATGTCGTGCTCGGCGGCGACGTCCACGGCGAACCGGTAGGCGTCGAGGAACTCCGCGCCGAGGTACTCGCCGATCGGGAACGACAGCCGGGTCTGGATCATGAAGGTGTGGAAGCCGCCGTCGTGCATCTGCGCGACCTGGGCGCGGATCTCGTCGCGGCCGGGCAGCCGGTGCCAGAACCAGTAGGCGGCCGGCCGGTGCCACGGGCCGGGGTCGGCGAAGTCGGGGGTCATTCCCGCGCGCCGGCGGCGACGGGTCCGTCGGCCACCGCGGCGGCCTTCGAGTAGTCGGGCTGCGGGTCGAGCTTGAGCACGAACGTCAGCAGCGCGTAGCAGCTCGCGCCCAGCAGCGTTGCGATGACGACGCCGATGTTGCTCTTGCCGAGCACGCCGTCGGCGGCCTCCGCGGAGAGCAGGAAGCTCGTGAGGTGGGCGAAGTTGGGGTCGGCGCTCGTCACGGTGCCGAGGCCGACGATCGTGCCCAGCGCCAGCGAGACCAGCGCCGTCCAGCGGCCGTCGCGGCCACCGAAGCCCCGCGGGTTGGCCATGTCTGTGTTCCAGCCGAGCCGGCGCTGCCGCACGAAGTCGACGAGCTGGATGCCGCCCATCGTCCCCATCATCACGGCGATCAGCGAGAGGAACGACTGGAACGTCGCGAGGAACGAGTCGGAGACGAACAGCAGGTAGAACGCCCCGGCGGCGATCAGAAGCGCGTTGATCGCGGTGGTGGCCGAACGGCGCAGCGGCACGCCGACCGCACCGAGCGCCAGGCCCGAGCTGTAGATGCCGGTGATCGCCGCGGAGACCAGCGAGATGACGATGACGATCGAGAACGGGACGAAGAACCACAGCGGCAGCAGCGCGGTGAGGGCGCCGATCGGGTCGTCGGCCGCCGCCGAACCGAGCGCCGGGTCGCTGCCGACGAGAAGCGCGCCGACGACGAGCAGCACGACCACCGGGATCGACAGGCCCGACGTCGTCCAGCCGATGACGGCGCGGGCGGGTGTGGTGCGGGGCAGGTACCGGGCGAAGTCGCCGCCGTAGTTGAGGAAGCCCAGCCCGACCAGCGTCATCGCCATGATGATCCCGCCGACGAACGTCAGCGGACCGGCGGCGGGCGCGTCGCCCAAGCGCGACCAGGTGATCGTCGGGACGACGAACCCGAGGAACACCAGCGTCATCAGGCCGGTGAGCCAGGAGATCCAAACCTCGATCCGCATGATGAACGCGTGGCCGAGCACGGAGGCCGTCATCGTCACCGCGAGTACGACGACGAACCAGACGATCACGGTGATCACGGCCGGCTTGCCGTCGACGCCTGCGAACGCCGCAGGCCAGAGCGTGGAGAACAGGTTCGCGCCGGTCGTCGAGGCCAGCGTGATGATCGTGACCTTCCAGCCCATGTTGGACAGGTAGGCGAAGAAGGCGGGCACGATGTTGCCGCGCGTGCCGAACGCGAAGCGGGTCTGGACGAGCGTCGGGAGGCCGGTGCGCGGCCCGCCGACGGCGAGCACCCCGACGAGCGCGCAGGAGATCAGGTAGCCGATGGTGCCGGCGACGATCGTCTGCCAGACGTTCAGCCCGAGCGAGAAGACGTAGATGCCGTAGCTGATGCCGAGGATCGAGATGTTCCAGGCGAACCAGACGGCGAACAGCCCGCGGGGGCGGCCGCGGCGCTCTGCGTCCGGCACGGGGTTGACGCCGTTCGACTCGACGGTGAGTGCGTTGCTCTCGCTCATGGCCTGCCTTCCGGACAGGGGGTGGCCGCCAGCAGCTCGCGGACGGCGGTGGGGGAGAGGTCGGGGTTGCGCGCGCCCCGAGTCGTGACAGCGAGCGTCGCCGCCGCGACGGCGTGGCGGACGGCTCCGGGTAGGTCGGCGACACCCTGCGCCAGCTGCGCGGCGAGCGCGCCGAGGAACGTGTCGCCTGCGCCGACGGTGTCGACGGCGTCGACCGGGACGGGCCGGACGGAGGTGACCGTCGTGCCCTGCCGCACCAGAGCACCGTGCGGGCCCAACGTCACGACGACGTCGCCGGGCGGGGCGCCGGCGAGCACCTGCGCGAGATCGGCCGGGTCCGCCGGGAGCTCGCGGCCGAGCAGATCGGACAGCTCGCCGTGGTTGACGACGAGCAGATCGATCCCGGCGCGGATCTCGTCGTCGAGCTCGCGGTACGGCGAGGGGTTGAGCACGACGAGCGCCCGCCCGCGGTAGGCGCGCACCGCGGCGGCGACGACCTCGGGCGGGATCTCGTGCTGGAGGATCACGACCTGCGGCGCGGGGGTGTGCGCGGCGTGGTCGGTGACGTGGGCGGCCGTGAGCAGCGCGTTCGCGCCGGGATGCACGACGATGGCGTTGTCCGAGGGGGTCACGAGCAGCACGGCCCGCCCGGTGGGGGCGTCCGGGTGTCGGACGACCGGCCCGAGATCGACACCGGCCGCGGCGAGGTCCTCCAGGGCGCGGTCGCCGTCGCGGCCGACGCACGCGAGGAGGCTCACGGCCGCGCCGAGCTGCTGCGCGGCGAGCGCCTGGTTCGCGCCCTTCCCGCCGCCGCCCTCCCGCGCTCCGGTGCTCGTGATCGTCTCGCCGTCGCGGGGCAGGCGCTCGACCGAGTAGCCGGTGTCGAGGTTGACCGAGCCGACGACCAGAACCCGCCCGGCTCCTTCGCCGGACTCCCGTTCGCCGGACTCCCGGAAATGCATTTCCGAATACTGGCACGGGCCCCTAAGCTGGTCAAGGAACGGTCGTGCCTTCTGGGTAGCATCGTCGTTCCGTGATCTTGGGGGGTGCCGTTTGGCCGGGCGGGTGAGTCTGAAGCACGTCGCCGCCGTCGCCGGGGTCTCGCCGTCGACGGCCAGCAGGGTGCTCGCCGGGGTCGACCGGAACGTCGACCCGGAGCTGGCGCGGCGGGTGCGGCTCGCGTGCGACGAGCTCGGCTACCGCGTGAACGCCGCCGCGCGGGCTCTGCGGCTGCAGTCGACCGGATCCGTCGCGCTGGTCGTCCCGGCGATCGCCAACGCGTACTTCTGCGAGCTCGTCGCCGCGTACTCGCACCGGCTCGATGCGGGCGGGCGCCGGCTGGTCACGATCGACACCAACGAGACGCTGGCCAGCGAGACCCGGCAGCTCGGCGCGATGGACCGGGTGCTCGTCGACGCCGTGCTCGTCGTGCCGGTCGACCACCGCGAGAGCGCCGCGGCGATCAACGACGTCATGCGCAACCACACCGTCGTGCAGGTCGACCGCGTCGCGGCCGGCGCCGGCGCCCCCTCCGTGCGGCTGGACAACGCGGCCGGGATGAAGCTGCTCGTCGAGCACCTGCGTGAGCACGGCCGCCGACGAATAGCGCTGATCGACGCGCAGGAGCGCTCATCGTCGAGCGTCGAGCGGGTCGAGGCCTTCCGCGCGCTCGCCGGCCCGCACGACTCGGTGATGCAGATGGCGTCGTTCTCGATGTCGAGCGGCACCGAAGCGGCATCCCGGCTGCTCGCCGACCGCGGCACGGCCGATGCCGTCATCTGCACCGCCGACGTCGTCGCGATCGGTGTGCTCACCGCACTGCAGCACGGCGGGCTGCGGGTGCCGGCAGAGGTCGCGATCGCCAGCTTCGACGGCACGTCGCTCACCGACGTCGCGACACCCGGGCTGACCTCGCTCCGGTCGCCGGTCGACGCGATCGTCACCGCGTCGCTGGAGATCATCGACGGGGGAACGGCGTGCGACGTGGTGGTGGACCCGGCGTTGGTCGTCCGTGGGTCGACGGTGGTCGGGAGCTGATTCGCGGTACCTCAGCCGAACCGCATGGAGGCTTGCACCGCCTCGAAGCCGTCCCGCCGGAGTTGGTGCTCGTACCCCTCGATCGCCGTGAGCAGGTCAGGTGCCGCCAGCGCCGCTGCGAGCCGGGCGGCGTCCTGCAGCGCGGTGTTCGCTCCGGACCCGCGGCTGGGCAGCATGGCGTGGATCGCATCGCCGAGGACCGTCACGTTGCTGGGCGGCCAGACGTCGACGGGTTCGGCCATCCCCATCTCCAGCGCGTAGCACTGGTCGGGCCAGGCGTCCGCGACAACGCGGCGCAGGGCCGGGTGCGCCTGCGCGGTCGCGGCCTTCGCGAACTCCCAGAGCGGGCCGTCGATCCGGGGTGGGACGAGCGCCCACATCAGGTAGTCCTGGCTGTCGCCGGGGTCGAAGCCGGGCAGCAGCCGCGCGGCAACCTGCGCCGGCGGTTCCTGGAAACGCATCGCGGCGACGATCATGCGTACGTCCCCGACCTGCGTCGCGGTGAAGCTGCCCTTGATCCGGTCGGGCAGGCCGGTTGCGAGGAGCCCGGGTGTCAGGGGTGTCTTGCCGCCCAGCCAGCGCACCCCGGTGTCGACGACGGCGGCGTGCGGGAGGTACTGCCGGCGGACGGCGGAGCCGATGCCGTCGGCGCCGACCAGCACGTCGCCGTGCGCCGTGGTGCCGTCGGCGAAGTGCGCGCGCACCCCGCTGTCCTGCTCGAAGCTGCCCTGGTCGAACCGCACCAGCTCCTTCCCGAACCGGACGTCGAGCCCGTGCGCGAGGAGCCGCCGGACCAGCCGCCGGCTCGCCGACCGGCCGGGGCGGACGTCGTCCGGCAGGCCCTCCCGCCCGGCGAACGGCTGCGACGAGACCACCTCCAGCCGGTCGTCGAGGACGGTGAGGTTCGTGCTCGGCTGCCCCAGCGTCGCCTCGAACAGGGCGAACTGGGCGCCCGGCAGGCAGGCGCGCAAGGCTGCGATGCCACGCTCGTCGATGTGGAACCGGGCGCCCTGGCCGCGGACCTCGGCGCTGGTGTCCCGCTCGTACACCTCGACGTCGACGCCACGCCGGGTGAGGCCGTGCGCGAGCGCCAGCCCACCCAGGCCCGCGCCGATCACGACGACGCGCATCAGCCGTCCGTCCGGTCGAGGTGCTCCGGTGTCGCCTCGCCGCGCACCACGGCCGCGAGCCGGCGGGCGAGGTCGTGGGCGTCGGTGACGATGCGGCCGCGGTCCAGTCCCGGCGCAGGTGGGTCGGTGCGGGCGGCGTCGCCGACGAGCAGCACCCTGCCCGCACGCGACCGCTGAGCGGCCATCGAGATCACCGGCAGCTCGAAGCTCCCCAGCACGGTGACGTCGACGTCGCCGACTGCCGCCCGGACCGGATCCGGCGAGCGGCCGTCGTGCAGCAGGAGCCAGGTGTCGGGGTCGTCCTCCGGCAACAGCATCCCGCCGACGGCGTTGATCCTCGCGGCCGCAAAGTCGTGCCGCAGCCGGGCCCGGAAGAGCACGCCTGCCTGGCGAGCGAGCTCGCCGGGACCGGTGGTCGGGATGGCCGCGCTGCGCCGCACGAAGCTGTCGGTCCCATCGGCTCCGACGATGTAGGAGGCGTCCACCGACGTGCCGTCGGAGAGCCGCCCGTCGAGGTCGAGGACCTCGAGCCCGCGCCGGATCTCGGCGCCGGACGCCTGCTCGACCAGCGACGTCAGCCGGGCGTGGCTGAAGCACATCGCTCCCGGTTCGGCCGGGGGCTGCGGCCGGCGGTCGAGCTCGGGCCCGTCGAGCGTCGCGACCTCGATGGTGTCGCCCATCTTGCTCGGATCGACGCCCTCCGCACGCACGATGTCGCCCAGCCCGAGCACATCGAGCGCCCCGATCGCGGCCGGGCTCAGCAGCTGGCTGCGCGACGTCGGCCGGACCGCGGGAGCCCGCGAGACCAGCGTGCACGTCAGGCCGTGCGCCGCCACGAACGCCGCTGCCGCCTGACCGGCGAGCCCGCCGCCGACCACGAGTACATCCACCCTGCACCTCTTTCTTCAGCGTCTGCTGAACAACGACGCTAGCACAAACCTCAGCGCCCGCTGAAGAACATGGTTGTTAGCCTGACCGGCCATGGAGCAAGCCAAGCGGGCGGGACGGTGGCGATCGGGGCAGGAGAGCCGCCAACGGATCCTCGACGCCGCGCGCGGGTCGTTCGCGCTCAACGGTTACGACCGCACGTCGGTCCGCGCGGTCGCCGCAGAAGCGAACGTCGACCAGGCGATGGTGTTCTACTTCTTCGGCAGCAAGCAAGGCCTGTTCACCGAGGCGATGCAGCTGCCGGGCACGATGATCGACAATCTGGACGCGCTGTTCCGACGTCCGCCCGACGACTTCGGCTCCGACCTGGTCAGGGCGTTCCTGAACGGCATCACCGAAGGGCCGCTGTTCACGCTGACCCGGTCGGCCGCCACCCACGACCCGTCGGCCGACCTGCTGCGGCAGTTCCTCGACCGCGAGATCGGCGACCGGCTCGCCGCCCGCCTCGACCGGCCGGACGCGCGCCTGCGGGTCACGCTGGTCAGCGCGCAGCTGCTCGGGCTGGCCGTGGCCCGCTACGTCGTCGAGATCGAGCCGGTCGCCTCCGCGTCGGTCGACGACCTGGTTGCGCTCTACGGCCCGGCGGTGCAGAGCCTGCTGGACCTACCCGCCTAGGACGCGGTCGAGCGCCGCTCGTCCCGCCGGACCCCACGCCGGCTTGCCGCCGGGCAGGCCGCGGTCGCCGTTCTGGCCCATCAGCATGAGGAAGAGGCTCTTCAGTGCGGCCAGCCCGCGGGCACGCCGGACCGTCGCCTCGTCGGCGGCGCCGTATGCGGCGAAGAAGCGCGCGGCCGCGCCTGCCGGTAACAGCACCCAGGCGGCTGCCAGGTCCACCGCCGGGTCGCCGGCGGACAGGTCGCCGAAGTCGACGACGCCCGCCAGCGTCCCGTCCGCGACGACGACGTTCGCGGGATGCAGGTCGCCATGCACCCACACCGGTGGGCCCTGCCATGCCGGGGCCATGACGGCGTCGGCCCAGACGGCCCGGATGTCGGCGGCGTCGGAGCCGATCGCGTCGGCGTCGACGGCGTAGAAGAACTGGTCGAAGCCGGCCGTGCTGTCCGCGGGATGCGCGGCGCGGCCCGTATCGACCGGTGCGTCGGCGGGCGCTGCGATGTGCAGGGCCCGGAGGAACGCCGCCAGGGTGTCGGCCGCGTGCTCGCTGCGGGTGATCGACGCGCGGTCCAGCGGCAGGCCCGACACCCACGTCATGACCGTCCACAGCTTCGGGAACCGCTCGGAGGACGAACCACTACGCACCGGGACGGGGATCGGCAGCGGCAGGCGCGGGGCCAGCAGCGGCAGCCATCGGCGCTCTTTGAGGTGGGGATCGGGATCGGTGTCCATGCGCTGGATCCGGACGGCCAGTTCGTCCCCGAGGCGCCACATCTGGTTGCCCCAGCCGCCCTCCACCTCGCGCAGCGGCAGCTCGGCCAGGTCCGGATGTTGCTCCCGCAGCAGGTCCCGGACGAGACCGGCCTCGATCTTGCTCACCGGGCAACCGTACTGCGGTCGCGGCAAGCGTCGACAACGACGTTCTGGCTGTTTGTTAGCGCTCACAACGGCCAAAACGTCGTTGTCGACGGTCAACGCCGGCTCAGGTGAGCTCGGCCAGTGCCTCCGCGATCGGGGGGAGGACGTCCGGGTCGGCGTCGAGCGGGAGGTTGATCACGATCAGGTCGAGGCCTGCGGCGGCGTAGGCGCGCACCTCGCCTGCGGCCAGCTCGATCGCGCGCTCCAGCGGTTCGTCGGGGTTGATCCGGACGTTGGTCGAGCAGGTGATCTCGGCGGGGTCGCGGTCGATCTCGGCGCAGCGGGCGACGAGGGTCTCCTTGAGCGGCTGCCACTCCTCGACGCCGGAGACGATCACGTTCCACTGCTGCGCCCATCGTGCGACCGCGCGCAGCGTCCGGTTCGGGCCCTTGCCGCCGATCGTGATCGGCGGGTGCGGCCGCTGGATCGCCTTCGGCTCGCAGTGGGCTGCGGTGAGCTTGACGTAGCGCCCGTCGAGGTTGGTCACCGGCTGGGTGAGCAGTCCGACGATGGCCTCGACGCCCTCGTCGAAGCGGTCGAACCGCTCTTTGAGCGGCGGCAGGTCGATGCCGTAGGCGTCGCATTCCTGCTGGTTCCAGCCGGCCCCGAGGCCCAGTTCGAGGCGGCCGCCGGAGATCTGGTCGACGGTGGCGGCCATGTTCGCCGTCACCGCGGGATGCCGGTAGATCATCCCGAGGACCTGGCAGCCGATCCGGATCCGGCGGGTCGCCTGCGCCAGCGCGGCCAGCGTCGTCCAGCCCTCCAGGTTCGACCCCGCGGTGTCGCCGCTGAGGGGGTAGAAGTGGTCCCAGTTCCACGCCGACTCGAAGATCTCGAACTCGTCGGCGGCGACCCACACGTCGCGCATCCGCTCCCACGTCGTGTGCTCGGGCCTCGTCTTGATCGCAAAGCGCATGACGTTCCTCTCCCTGCACGGTCCCGGCCGGATGAATGATCTCCGGGCGGCCGCAGGGAGATCAAGCTCGCCCGTGCAGGGTCACCGCGACAGGCCCCTTGCCGACCCTCCTGCCTGCGACGACCCGCAGTTCCTGCGCACCGGTCACCTCGAGGGTGGCGGGCCGGCCGGCGACCGTCGCGGCGTAGCGACCGGGCGGCGGCAGCGCGGTCCCTGCCGCGACCTCGATGAGCTCACCGCTGCGGTGCCCGTCGATCCGGTGCGGCCGGCCCAGTGCGCGGGCGACGGCGTCGAGGTCGCCGTCGCGCAGGCACCGGCGGGTGTAGGTCGACGAGCACGGCGCGTCCACGACCTGCAGCAACGGCACCCCGTGCGCCGCGAAGCCCAGCTCGGTGCCGAGCCGGTGCAGTGCGGCGACGTCGCCGGCGGCCTTGGCGCCGAACGTGAAGTTCGCGCCCACCACAACCGCGGCGGCACCGAGCGCGCCGACCAGCACTTGCCGGACGAAGGTCTCCGGGCTCAACGCGGCCAGCTCCCTCGTGAAGCGCAGCACACACACCGCGTCCACCCCGGCGGCGCCGGCCAGCTCCGCGCGGTGCTCCACCGTGGTCAGGGCGGCGGTGTCGCGCGGGATGCCCAGCACCCGCGCCGGATGCGGGTCGAAGGTCACCAGCACCAGCGGCAGGCGGCGCTCGTCGGCGACGGTCCGCGCGTGCTCGATCAGCCGCCGGTGCCCGCGGTGCAGGCCGTCGAAGACCCCGATCGTCACAACGCTCGCCCCGAGATCGGCGGGCACGGCGTCGAGCCCGTACCAGACCGGCACCTGCCCCGGAGTCGATCGCAGCGTCGCTCGCAGAGTCGATCGCAGAGTCGCTCGCAGCGCCGCGGTCACGGCTGGGCCCCGAGCGCCGACGGGTGGGTGGCCAGCGGCGTCACCTTGATCGTCATGAACGGGTAGAGCGGCAGCGACGACAGGAGCTCGTGCAGCTCGTCGCCGGAGCCGAGGTCGAAGATGCTGATGTTGGAGTACTCGCCGACCACCCGCCACAGGTGCGCCCACACCCCGCGGCCCTGCAGCTCCAGCGCGCGGGCCTTCTCCTCGGCGACGAGCGCGGCACGCCGGTCGGGATCGATGTCGTGCGGGATGGCGACGTCCATCCGGACGTGGAAGAGCATGGTCAGTCCCTTCTGAACTCGCGGATCCGGGCGGGGTCGAGCTCGACGCCCAGGCCGGGGCCGTCCGGCAGGTGCAGGCCGTCGGTGTCGTAGACGAGCGGGGCGACGAGCATCTCCGCGGCCATCAGCAGTGGGCCGAACAGCTCGCTGCCCCAGTCGGCGGCGGGGGAGGAGCAGGCGAAGTGCAGCGAGGCGGCCGTCCCTATCGGGCTCTCGATCGACGTCGCGGCGTAGCAGGGGACCCCGGCCGCGGCCGCGACCTCGGCGATGCCCCGGCTCGCCCGCAGGCCGCCCGACTTCGTCGTCTTGACGGCGAAGATCGCTGCCGCGCCCGCTGTGACGAGCCGGAGCGCGTCGGCCGGGGTGTGCAGGCTCTCGTCGGCCATGACGGGGATGGGCAGCGCCGCGCTGATGGCGGCGAGCGAGGAGATGTCGTGGCCGGGCACGGGCTGCTCGACCATCTCGACGCCGGCTTCGGCGAGCCTGGGGAGGTGGGTGAGCGAGGTGAGCCGGTCCCACCGGGCGTTGAGGTCGACCCGGATCCCGGCGACGCCGGCCAGCTTCTCGGCGACCGCCTCGATCCGGGCGATGTCGTCGGTCGGCTCGTGCGCGCCCATCTTGAGCTTGAAGGAGCGGTGCAGCCCGGTGTCGAGCTTGCCGAGCGCCTCCTCGACGACGACCGGGGCGGGTTCGGTGCCCAGCGCCCACGTCACGGCGACGCTGGTGCGCGCCGCGCCGCCGAGCAGCGTGTGCAGCGGGACCTCCAAGTGGCGTGCCCACGCATCGTGCAGGGCGACCTCGACGGCCGTCTTCGCGAACAGGTTCGCCGCGACCACGTCGGAGATGTCGCGCAGGATGCGCGGGATCTCGTCCACCCCGCGGCCGAGCAGCACCGGCACGATGTAGCGCTCGACGATCACCTGCATGGTCTCGACCGACTCGCCGGCCCACCACGGGCCGCCGGGCACCACGCCTTCGCCGACGCCCGTGATCCCGCCCGCGGTGCGGACGAACACGTAGAGCACGGGTTGGGCGTCCATCCTGGCCCGGGCGAACCGGTGCGGGCGACGCAGCGGGATGTCGACGATCACGGTCTCGACCCGGTCGATCCGCATCTCGCTCATCGAGGGACTCTCCGTTCAGTCGTTCATTCGTGCACGCTCTGCGTACATCATGCACGCGTGCCGTGCATCGGAGAATGACGCGCGACACGCGATCCGTCAACCCGCGGTCCGTCACGGGTGGGGCATGATGCCGCGATGGGCGAGGAAGGCGACGAGACCGGGTTCGGGCGGGGCGACCGGATCCAGAGCATCGAGCGCGGGTTCGCGGTGCTGCTGGCCTTCGACGCCGAGCGCCGCAACCCCAGCCTGATCGAGGTCGCGACGGCGACCGGGCTGTCGCGGCCGGCGGTACGACGGATCCTGTTGACCTTGCAGCACCTCGGCTACGTCGAGCCGACCGGCGGCAGCCACTGGCGGCTGACTCCGCGCGTGCTGACCATCGGCCAGCACTTCTCCACCTCGAGCGCGGTCATCACGGTCGCCGAACCGCACATGATCCGGCTCGTCGAGCAGACGGGCGAGTCGGCGTCGTTGTCCGCGCTGGACGGCAACGAGGTCGTCTACCTGTCGCGCGTGCCGGCCAACCGGGTGCTGAGCGTGATGGCGACGGCGGGGACGCGCGTGCCGGCGCACCCGACGTCGATGGGTCGGGTGCTGCTGGCCGCGGCGCCGCCGGCGTTCGTGGAGCGCTACCTGGTCGACCCCGGCCTGACGGCGCTGACGCCGCACACCATCACCGACCCCGACCGGTTCCGGGAAGCGCTGGAGAAGGTCCGTCGCCAGGGGTGGGCGCTGGTGGCGGAGGAGCGCGAACGCGGCCTGATCGCCGCGTCCGCCCCGATCCGCGACCGCAAGGGTGAGGTCGTCGCAGCGCTCTCGACGTCGAGCTCGACGGGCCGGATGAGCCCCGAGCACGTCGCGGAGTACGTCATCCCCGTGCTGACGAAGGTGGCGAGGGACATCAGCGCCGACCTGTGACGTGGCTGACGGGTCGGTGGGTGCCAGGAAAGTGGCTTTCCTGGCACCACAGGACAGGAAAGTGGCTTTCCTGGCACACCTCGCCGCGATCCCGTCGCGGTGTGGTCGCCGGCGCTACACCTCCGCCCGCGGGTCGACGAGCGGCCCGGGGTGGCGGAGGTGCTTGCGTGCCTCCAGCTCCGCGGGCTCGACGAACGTCAGCATCTCCTCGCCCGCCTTGCAGGCCATGACCACCACGAACCGTGCCCAGGTGTCGCCGGGGTTCGCGGCCTGGTAGTGGATCCGGTCGCCGCCCGGCTCCCAGATCGCGTCGCCGGGGCGCATGAGGACCGGCGCGTCGCCCTCCAGCTCGAAGATCATCTCGCCTTCCAGCATGTACCCGTACACCGGGCCGGAGTGGCGGTGGGCCGGGGTTCCCGGGTCGTTCGGCGGGATCGAGACGACCACCGTCATCAGGTGTCCCTCGGCCGGGAGCTCCGTCATCGGGTGCTGGTCGATGACCGCGACCTTCGTGCCGTTCAGCTCGATCTCTTGGGTGCTCATTGCGTGAACCTGCCTTCGTGTTCGGGTGTCAGGAGCCGGATGCGACGGCGTCGGTGGGCCAGGTCGTGCGGTGATCGGCGAGCGTCAGGATCGCCGCCGCGTCGTCGACCGGCGGATAGATCCACTCCGTGTTGATCGACTGCTTGAGCTGCTTCGCCGCGGCCCCGGTCTGCGCGACCGCCCGGTCCCAGCCCAGCGTGAGGACGGCGCCGTACGACCCGAGGTCGAGGCAGGTCACGTAGGGGTTCGGGGCGAACGGGACCAGCGGGAGTCCCAGCAGGTCGGCCGCCACGTTGGTGCCGGCGAGCTTGCCCTGCGGCACGGCGTGCTGGCAGCTCTGCATCACGACGTGGCCGCCCTCGGCGACCGCGGCGGCGGTGTCGCCCGCCGCGTAGACGCCGTCGACCCCGGTCACCCGCATGTGCTGGTCGACGGCGAGCCGGCCCAGCTCGTCGTGCGAGCCGGAGATCTGGCGGGTGAGCGCGCTCGCGCGCATGCCGGCCGTCCAGACCACGGTCCGCGACGGGATCACGGTGCCGTCGGAGAGCACCGCCCGCTCCTGGTCGACGGACCGCAGCTCGACGTTGAGGCGGACCTCGACCCCGGCGTGCTCCAGCGCCGCGAGGATCTCCGGACGCGGCCCCGGGCCGAGCTCGGGCCCGACGCTGCCGGCGCGCTCGACGAGCACCACCCGTACGTCGTCCTGCAGGTCCCCGCCCGCGGCCTTGCGGAGTCGATCGGGCAGCTCGGTGGCCAGCTCGATGCCGGTGAAGCCGCCGCCGACCACCACCGCGGTGAACCGCTCGGCGCCCGCGGGGAGATCGGCGAGCCGGCCGAGGTGCGATTCGAGCGCGGCGGCCGCGGGCATCGTGTCGACGTCGAAGAGGTGCTGCGCCCCCTCGATCGGTGGGGTCAGCACCCGACTGCCGGCGGCGAGGACGAGCCGGTCGTAGGGCAGGTGCAGCTCGGCGCCGTCGCGGGCGATGGCGCTGACCCGGCGGGCGTCGGTGTCGATGGCGGTCACGGTTGCCGCGACCCGGCGGACGCCGATCGGCCCGAGCACCCGGTCGAGCGCGACCCGCATCGCTTCCGGACCAGCTTCGTACAGGCGCGGCCGGATCACCAGGTCGTCACCGGCGTCGACGAGCGTCACCCGGAGGGCGCTGTCGGCCGCTCCTGCTTCCCGTTGCGTCCGCACGGCGCTCGCCGCGGTCCACACGCCGGCGAAACCGCCGCCGATAATCAGGACATCAGACATCCAGATTCTCCATCCTCGACGGCGCCGGGTGGCGCCTCATCGGGTCAGTGGAAGGTCAGTCGACCGGTCGGCCGTAGGCGCGCCTGGTCACCCTCCGGACGGCCGGGGCGTGGCTCTCGACCTCGTCGCGCAGGTCGGCGATGGTCTGGCCGGCCAGCTCGCGCCGCCAGGCCAGCTCGGCCCGGCGCATCGACGCACTGATCGCGCACGGCGCGTCGAAGACGTGGCTGGGTAGGTCGGCGCCCGTTCCGCGTTGCCGGATCTCGGTGCAGCGGAACGCCTCCTGCGCGCCTTCGATGGCCGTCACCACGTCCATCAACGTGATCGTCGAGGCCGGCCTGGCCAGCCGGAACCCGCCGCGTGCGCCGGGTAGCGATTCGAGGATCTCGGCCCGTACCAGCGCCTGCAGCTGCTTGTTCAGATAGGCGGGTGGGAGGTCGTGCCCGGTCGCGAGCTGGTTGACCCTGACCGGTTCGTCGTCGTCGATCCAGGCGAGCGTGAGCAGGACGTGGAGCGTCCATTCCACGCCTTGGTTCATGCGCACGGCGATACGCTACAACCTGGATATTGGATGTCAAGGATTCACTGCAGGGGGTTGACGGGGTCCCGACGACTGGGGCACTCTCAGTGTCGTGAACGCACAGCGTTCAATCTGCACGCAGAGCGTGCACGACTGCACAAGGAGGTGCGGGAATGGCCCCCCAGTCGCGGGAACTGCGTGTGGCCTTCGGTCGCTTCGCGACCGGTGTCACCGTCGTGACCTGCAGGAACCAGCACGAGATGGCGCACGGGGCGACGGTGAACGCGTTCACCGCCGTCTCGCTGGAGCCGGCGCTGTGCCAGGTCACGCTGACCCGCAAGTCGAAGGCCTGCTCCTACCTGGAGGGCGCGCCGTTCGCGGTCAACGTCCTCGGCGTCGGCCAGGTCGACACCGCATGGCACTTCGCCGGACGGCCGACCGAACCCGGGCCGGAGTGGGCGGAGCGCGGGTCGACGCCGTATCTGGTCGGCTCCGCCGCCGCCTACTTCTGCCGCCCGTGGCGAACCTACGACGGCGGCGACCACCTGATCGTCGTCGGGGAGGTCGAGCACGTCGACGTCACCGACGACGAGCCGCTCCTCTTCTACTGCGGCGCGTTCCGCGAGATCGGCGCCGTCGAGACCGGCACGCACTGGGGTGGCTCCCTGGACTGCCCCGACGCCGGCTGGTTCGACGCACGCAGCTCATTCACGCCGTTGCGGCCGCACGCCGCCTGACCCGCACTCGCCAGACCGCGCAGAAAGCAGAGCAGATGACCATCCAAGCGAACCGCGAAGAGCAGGTCGCGCCCACTGCGACCGCCCCGATGACCGGGGCCGAGTACATGTCCTCGATCCAGGACGGCCGCGAGGTCTGGGTGTACGGCGAGCGCGTCGCGGACGTGACCACGCACCCGGCCTTCCGCAACTCCGTCCGGATGACCGCACGGCTGTACGACGCGCTGCACGACCCGGCCGTCGGCATGACCGTGCCGACCGACACCGGGAGCGGCGGGATCACGCACCCGTTCTTCCGCAGCCCGCACACGGTCGACGACATGCTCGCCGACCGCAACGCGATCCAGACCTGGGCGCGGATGACGTACGGCTGGATGGGTCGCTCACCCGACTACAAGGCCAGCTTCCTCGGGACGCTCGGGGCAAACAGCGAGTTCTACGCGCCGTTCCAGGAGAACGCGCGCCGCTGGTACCGGGAGTCGCAGGAGAAGGTCCTGTACTGGAACCACGCGATCATCAACCCGCCGGTCGACCGCAACCTGCCACCGGACGAGGTCGGCGACGTGTTCATGAAGGTCGAGAAGGAGACCGATGCCGGGCTGATCGTCTCCGGCGCGAAGGTCGTGGCCACCGGCTCGGCGATCACCAACTACAACTTCATCGCGCACTACGGGCTCCCGATCAAGAAGAAGGAGTTCGCGCTGATCTGCACGGTGCCGATGGACTCGCCGGGCATCAAGCTGATCTGCCGCACGTCCTACTCGCAGCAGGCTGCGGTGATGGGCAGCCCGTTCGACTACCCGCTCTCGTCGCGGATGGACGAGAACGACACGATCTTCGTCTTCGACAAGGTGCTCGTGCCGTGGGAGAACGTGTTCCTCTACGGCGACATCGAGAAGATCAACGGCTTCTTCCCGGTCTCCGGCTTCATCCCGCGCTTCACCTTCCACGGGTGCATCAGGCTCGCCACGAAGATCGATTTCATCGCCGGGCTGCTGCTCAAAGCGCTGGAGATCACCGGCAGCAAGGACTTCCGCGGCGTGCAGACCCGCGTCGGCGAGGTCATGGGCTGGCGCAACACGTTCTACGCGCTCGCCGACGCCATGGCCCGCAACCCCGACGAGTGGACCAACGGGGCGCTGCTGCCCAAGCTCGACTACGGCTTGACCTACCGGATGCTGATGATCCAGGCCTACCCGCGGATCAAGGAGATCATCGAGTCGGACGTCGCGTCGGGGCTGATCTACCTCAACTCGCACTCGATCGACTTCAAGACCCCGGAGGTGCGCCCGTACCTGGACAAGTACGTCCGGGGCTCGAACGGCTACGAGGCCGTCGACCGCGTCAAGGTCATGAAGGCGTTGTGGGACGCGGTCGGCTCCGAGTTCGGCGGGCGGCACGAGCTCTACGAGCGCAACTACTCCGGCAACCACGAGAACGTGAAGGCGGAGCTGCTCTTCGCCGCGGAGGCGCAGGGCACCACGGCCGCGATGAAGGGCCTCGCCGAGCAGTGCCTCGCCGAGTACGACCTCGACGGCTGGACGGTGCCCGACCTGATCGGCAACGACGACGTCTCGTTCCTGAAGAACCGCTGACGCGCACCCACGAGGAGGACAGATGACCACCACCACACCAGATGTGAGCCCCACCGCCGCCGGCGCCGGCGCAAACGCCTCGGACGCCGCCAGAGCCAGCGCGGTGCGGCACGGCCAGGCCGTGGCGTCGGCGGAGCGGCTGAGCACGGTCGCCCGCGCGATGCTCGACGCCGTGCACGGCGTCATCCGCGACCACCGGCTCACCTACCCGGAGTTCCAGGCGGCCAAGCGCTGGATCATGGCCGTCGGGGAGAGCGGCGAGTGGCCGCTGTTCCTCGACGTCTTCGTCGAGCACGTCGTCGAGCAGGTCGCCGCCGACTCGCAGCAAGGGACGGTGGGCTCGATCGAGGGGCCCTACTACCTCCCGGCCCAGCGGCGCTTCCCGTCGGTCGCGACGCTGCCGATGCGCGACGACGAGCCGGGCGACCCGCTGGTGTTCAGCGGGCAGGTCCGCGACCTCACCGGCACGCCGGTGCCGCACGCCGAGCTCGACATCTGGCACAACGCGGCCGACGGCTTCTACTCCGGCTTCGCGCCGCACCTGCCGGACGGGCTGTTCAGGGGCACGATCACCACCGACGAGCAGGGCCGCTTCGAGATCACGACGATCAAGCCGGCGCCCTACCAGCTGCCGATGGACGGCCCCACCGGCCACTTCGTCGAGGCCGCCGGATGGCACCTGTGGCGCCCGGCGCACCTGCACCTCATGGTCCGGGCCGACGGCCACCGCCGGATCACGACACAGCTCTACTTCGACGGCGGCGACTACATCGACGACGACGTCGCCCGCGCCGTCAAGGACGAGCTCGTCCTCGCCCCGGAGCCGGGCCCCGACGGCCGGCTGCGTGTCGAGTACGACTTCGTGCTGGAAGGCGGCTGACCGCAGGGGCGCCGGGTCACGCGTGCGGAACGCACGCATCCCGTCAGGGCCGCGGGGTGAAGAGCTCGCGCACGTGCGAGAGGAGGACCACGGCGGCGGCGGTGGGGGTGCGGGCCGGGTTCGTGACCGCGTAGACGTGGTGCAGGGCGGGGCGGGGGCGGTCGATCATGACGAGGTCGGCGCGCGCGAGCTCGTGGGTCGTAGCGGCGACCGGCAGCACCGTCCATCCGAGCCCGGCGGCCACGCAGTGCTTGACGGCCTCGATGCTCCCGAACCGGGTCCGCCGCTCGGCCGGTTGTCCGGCGGCCTCCAGCGCGCGCACGGTGTCGTCGGCGTAACGGCAGCCCTCTTCGAGCAGGACGGCGTCGTGTGCCGCGAGGTCGGCCCAGGCCCTCGTCGGCGGCAGGTGGCCAGGGGCCGCGAACACCCGCACCTCCTCGGCGCCGATCGGCTCGATCACGACATCGCATGCACGCAGCTCCGGTTCGAGCAGCAGCGCGATGTCGCACGCCCCACCGCGGACGTCGGTGAGCGCGGCGGGCGTGGCGGCCGGGACGAGCGCGACCCGGACCGCGGGCTCGGCCGCGCGCACCGCGGCCACCGCTGCCGGGAGCCGGTAGGCGCAGAGCGACTCCGGTGCGATCAGTCGCACGGTCCCGGTGGGCCGCTCGAGGGCCGGCACCTCGGTGAGCATCCGCGCCTGCACGTCGAGGAGCTGGTCGGCGAGCGGGAGGAGCCGGCGGCCCGCGTCGGTCGGCTCGGCGCCGCCGGGCAGCCGGTCCAGCAGCCGGACGCCCAGCCTGCGTTCGAGCGACTGGACGTGCCCGGTGACGGTCGACTGGACGTAGCCGAGCTCGCGGGCGGCAGCGGTGAAGCCGCCGCGGCGCACGACGGCGACGAACGTCCGGAGCTGGTCGGTGTCCACGGCATTCCATTTCACGATGAGGGCGATGACGAATCATCGTTGGACGTGATGGCACAGCGCGCACAGTATGGGACACATGACGACAGTTCTGCACTACGCGGCGTTCACCGAAGACAGCAAGGGCGGCAACATGGCCGGCGTGGTGCTCGACGCGACGGGGCTCCCGGAGGCGACGATGCTGGGCCTCGCGGCCGACGTCGGCTACTCGGAGACGGCGTTCGTGCGGCCCGGCGACGGGCTGGGACACGACGGGCTGGGACACGACGGGCCGCGGCACTACGGGCTGCGGTACTTCAGCCCACAGGCCGAGGTCGCGTTCTGCGGCCACGCGACCATCGCGACGGCGGTCGCGCTCGCTGACCGCGACGGACCGGGGGAGATCGTCTTCGACACCGCCGCGGGTTCGGTTCCGGTGCGGGTGACCACCGACGGCAGCGGACTCACGGCGACGCTCACCAGCCCGCCGACGCACACCCGCGCGGCCGGGCCCGCTGTGCTCACCGCCGCGCTGGCGGCGCTCCGCCTCGACCCGGCGGATCTCGACGCCCGCTTCCCCGTCCACGTCGCGAACGCCGGCAACGACCACCTCGTGCTCGCGCTGCGCGAGCGGACGCGGCTCGCGGCGCTCGACTACGACTACCCGGCGCTCGCCGCGCTGATGGCCGAGCACGGGTGGACCACCGTGCAGGTCGTCTGGGCCGACCCGACCGCACCCTTCGGCACCCGCTTCGAGTCCCGCAACCCGTTCCCGCCCGGTGGGGTCGTCGAGGACCCGGCCACCGGAGCGTCGGCGGCCGCGCTCGGCGGCTACCTGCGCACTCTCGGGCTCGTCGCGCTGCCGGCCAGGATCGAGATCCGCCAGGGTGCCGACATGGGCCGGCCGAGCCGGCTGGTCGTCGACGTGCCCGCGACGGGGGACCGGGTGGAGGTGACCGGCGCCGCGGCCCGCACCCACTGACCCGGGCGGTGACCAGCTCCGGGGGAGGGCAGGAAAGCCACTTTCCTGCCCCGTGAGGGCCGGAAAGTGGCTTTCCTGCACTCGCGTGTTGCGCTAGGGCGCCGGTTTCCACGTCCTGGCGATGGCGACGGCTTCCCGTCGCGTCGCGGCACCGAGCCGGGTCAGGATCGCGGAGACGTGGTGGTCGACGGTTCGCACCGACAGCACGAGCCGCGCGGCGATCTCGACGTTCGTGTCCCCGGCCTCCAACCGTTCGAGCACGTCGAGCTGGCGGTCGGTCAACCCGCCGGGGTTGCGGCGGACGGTTTCGCGCCGTTGCCGTGGCGGCCGGGTGACCCCGAGCGCGCGCAGGCGGCGGCGGACCAGCTCGGCGTTGGCGCTCGCGCCGAGGTCGTCGAGCATCGCCAGCCCACGGAGCGTCGGGGCGACTTCGTTCGAGTCGGCCAGCTCCAACGCCTGCTCGTACGGGTCGCCCTCACGCTCCCAGATCGCCGCGGCGCCGGCCCAGTCGCCGCGCAGTCCGGCCGCGTACCCCTCGTGGCAGCCGTCGAACGGCTCGGCCGGCAGGCCCGCCCTGGCGAGGTAGCGCAACAGCTGGCCGCGCAGGTACGACCAGATGGCCGGCTGCAGCCGCGGCAGCAGCACCCGCGCCACTTCCGCGGCGGCGTCCGTGTTCCCGGTCAGCCACGCCCATTCGACGAGCGCGCGCCCGGCCCGCGTGATGCCGAGCGGTTGGCGCAGCTCCTGTGCCACCCGCCAGGCCCGCGACACGGCCTCGCCGGCCGCCGGGTTGCCGCGCCGGGTGTAGAGCATGCCGAGCGTGGCGTGCACGGCCGACTCGAACACGCTGCTCCCGGCCTCGCGTTCGAGCAGTGTTTCGAGCACGCTCTCCACGCCGTCCCACTCGCCGTGGCGGAGCATGATCAGGCAGCGTTGCAGCTCCAGGAACACCGAGTGGTGCCACAGCCCGTACCGGGTGACGTGCGCCAGGCCGGCGTCGCAGTTCTCGGCCAGCCCCGCCCAGTCGCCCATGGCGTAGCGGACCTCGCCGATGTTGATGTACGCGCGGGCCGCGGCCTCGTGGGAGCCCGTCGCGACGGCGAGGGCCAGCCCGGCGCACATCTCGTCGTGGCCGCCGACCGGGTCGCCCGAGCCTGCGCGGGCCATGCCGAGGTAGGTCATGCACAGCGACTCGAGGTCGGGACGGTCGATGCCGGCCGCCAGCTCACCCGCGTGCCGCAGCTCCGGCACCGCGGCCTCCATCTCGCCGGTGATGGCCAGGATCGCGCCGCGTTCGGTGGCCGCCCACGCGAGCGACGGGCGCGCGTCGGTCGAGGTCAGCAGGTCGACCGCGCGCTCGCTCAACCGCTGTGCATCGCCGAGCCGGCCGGTCATCAGCAGGTAGCGCGACAGCCGCGCGGTCGTCTCGCCCATCGCGACCACGTCGTCGAGCCGCTCGTTGTGGGCGACGACCTCGCGGCCGACCTCGACCGCCTCGGCGAACCGGTAGGCGATGTACAGCTCCCACGCGTAGTCGTCGAGCAGCCGGGACTGTTCACGGGCGGGCAGCCGATCGAGGTGCGGCACCGCCACGGTGAAGTGCGCGAGTGCCTGCCGGTGCGAGCCCGCCCGCGCCGCCGCGCGGCCCGCGGCCGGCGCGCATTGCACGACGGTCGCGGCGTCGTCGGCGGCGACCGAGTGGTGCACCAGGCGTTCCAGGTCGGGGTGCTCGCTCGCCGAGAGGGCCGCCACCACGGCCCGGTGCATCGTGCGGGCCCGCAGCCTGGGCATGCCCGCTTCGATGGCCCGGCGGGCCAGCTCGTGCCGGAACGCGATGCCGTCGATGCGCACCTCGATGATCCCGCGCTCCTCCGCCTCGACCAGGCGGACGAGCCCCTCCCCGAGCAACGTCTCGGCCAGCGACAAATCGACTGTGCCCGGCACGACCGACAACCGCTCGAGCGCGGCGACGCACTCCGGGCTGAGCCGCCGCACGCGCGACACGACGGCCTCGGCGACGCTGGCAGGCAGCTCGTCGGGTGGCGCCGCCAGCGTCTCCGTCAAGTAGAAGGGGTTGCCGCCGGTGAGGGCGTGCAGCGCGGATCCGTCGCGGCCCGCCGACGTGGCGAGCTCGGAAACCGCTCCGCTCGACAGCGGCGCCAGCGGGAGCCGCGTGGTCGGCGTCCCGGCCAGCGAGCCCAGCAGCTGCCGCACCGGGTGATCGGCCCCCACCGCGTCGTCCCGCAAGGTCAGCAGCAGCACCGCGGGCAACGTGTCGATCCGGCGGGCGAGATAGCGCAGCACGTCGAGCGTCGCGTCGTCCGCCCAGTGCACGTCCTCGACCACCAGCAGTGTGGCGCGCCGCGACAGCTCGGTGACGACCGCGGCAAAGACCCCGTCGGACCGCTCCGCCAGCGCGCGCTCCAACGGGCCGTCGGTACCGCGAACCGCGTCCCACAGCGGCCCGAGCGCGCGCGGGGCCAGCAGGTCGTCGCAGCCGCCCGCGAGCACCCGCAACCCCGGTTCGAGCCCGGCACGCAGGGCCCGGACCAGGCTCGACTTGCCGATCCCGGCCTCGCCGGTCACCAGCACCACCCGCCCGGCGCCCGACCGGGCGGCGTCGACGGCCGACCGCACCACCTCGAGGTTCTCGTCGCGCTCCAAGAGGCCTGTGGCCATGCCGCACATCGTGGCATTCGCCCATCCTCGACCGGAAGGCGACGCTCACGGGCCCAGCCGCCGACTCAGCCGGTGAGCACCGGCAGCGCGTGGAGACCGTGCAGGAGCACCGCGCGCTTCCACGTGAGCGCTGAGGGTGGCACGGCGAGCCGCAGGTCGGGGAAGCGGGCGAGCAGCGTGCCGAGCGCGATCCGGCCCTCGAGCCTGGCCAGCGGCGCGCCGAGGCAGAAGTGCAGGCCTTGCCCGAAGGCGAGGTGCGGCCGGGACTCCCGGGTGAGGTCGAGCTCGGTGCCGCCGGGCTGGGCGAGGTTCGCCGGCTGCAGCGCCGGCACGACGATGTCGCCCGGTGCGAGCTCGCAGCCGCCGAGCATCATCGGCTCTGCGACGCAGCGTGGGGTGGCGACCTGCAGCGGACCGTCGAAGCGCAGCAGCTCCTCGATCGCGGCCGGCAGCAGCTCGGGGCGGGACCGAAGCGCCGCAAGCTGCTCAGGATGGGTCAGCAGCGCGAGCGTCCCGTTGCCGATGAGGTTGACGGTGGTCTCGTGGCCGGCGATGAGGAGCAGGAAGACCATGGACGTCAGCTCGTCCTCGGAGAGCCGGTCGCTGCCGTCGCGGGTGTGGACGAGCGCGGAGAGCAGGTCGTCGGTCGGTGCGCGGCGCTTGCCGGCGACCAACCCGCGGACGTAGTCGATCATGTTGACGGACGCCGCGACGACCTCGTCGGGCCGGCCGGTGGTTCCGGCCATGATCGTGGTCGTCCAGGCGTGGAACGCGGCCCGGCCGTCGACCGGTATCCCGAGCATCTCGCTGATCACCGCGATCGGCAGCGGGATCGCGAACCGCTGCATGAGGTCGATGGGGCCGGGTCCGGCGAAGCCGTCGAGCAGCTCGTCGGTTATCTGCTGGATGCGCGGGCCGAGCGCCTCGATGCGACGCCGGGTGAACGACGCCGAGACCAGCTTGCGCAGCCGGGTGTGGTCGGGCGGGTCCAGGTTGAGCAGGTGGGTGTTCTTCGCGGTGTTGTACCCCGGCGGCATCAGCTCGCCGTACGGGCCGGCCTGCGGGCCGCCCGCCTTGACCAGCCGCGGATCGGCCAAGACCTGGCGGGCCTCCTCGTACCCGGTCACCAGCCACGCGGTGCTGCCGTCCGGCATCCGGATGCGGCTGACCGGCCCCGACGCGGCGTGGACGCCGTAGGCGGCCCGCCGGGCGCCGGCGTCGGTGGCGGTGAACGGATCGGCGTGCGTCGTGCTCGTCATGGTTGTCCCTTCCCTCTGCCCCGATTGGAGCCGGAAGGAACCTCATGAGACATCGGCCGTGGCTACCTAATTCGGCCGCGCCGACTACCTAGGAAGGCGGGAAAGAAGGGCTACGCACTTCTCCCCATTACCAACGTATAGCGCACCGGGGGGCTTGCCACAAGCCCCGGGCTGTGCCGCACACTCACCGGCGCAACGCCAGTACCTGCGGAAACGCACTCGACTGAATGGGCGGCACATGTTCGACGTGATCGTTGCCGGCGGTGGACCGACCGGCCTGATGGTGGCCGGTGAACTGCGCCTGCACGGCGTGCGCGTGCTCGTGCTGGAGAAGGACGCCGAGCCGACGGAGATCGTCCGCGCGCTCGGCCTGCACGCACGCAGTGTCGAGGTGCTGGAGCAGCGCGGCCTGCTGGAGCGGTTCCTCGCGCTCGGGCAGACCTACCCGCTGGGCGGCTACTTCGCCGGCATCGCCAAGCCGGCGCCCGAGCGGCTGGACACGACGCACCCTTACGTGCTCGCCATCCACCAGCCGGTCACCGCACGCCTGCTGGGTGAGTGGGCCGACGAGGTCGGCGCCGAGGTCCGGCGCGGGTGCGAGCTGGTGGGGCTGGGTCAGGACGACGACGGCGTGACCGTCGAGCTGGCCGACGGCACGCAGCTTCGCTCCCGGTTCCTCGTCGGCTGCGACGGCGGCCGCAGCGTGGTGCGCAAGCTGCTCGGCGTCGGCTTCCCCGGGGAGCCGGCCAGATCGGAGACGCTGCTGGGGGAGATGCAGATCGGCGTCCCGGCGGAGGAGCTGATGGCCGCGGTGGCCGAGATCCGCAAGACCGAGCTGTTCTTCGGTGCGATGCCGGTCGCGACCGGCGGGTTCCGCATCGGTGTGCCGGCCGACGGGGTGGCCGAGGACCGTACGGTGCCGCCGAGCCTCGACGAGTTCAAGCAGCAGCTGCGCGCCTTCGCCGGCACCGATTTCGGGGTGCACTCAGCGCGCTGGCTCTCCCGTTTCGGCGACGGCACCCGGCTGGTCGAGCGCTACCGGACCGGGCGGGTGCTGCTGGCCGGGGACGCCGCGCACATCCACCCGCCGCTCGGCGGGCAGGGCCTCAACCTGGGTCTGCAGGACGCGTTCAACCTGGGGTGGAAGCTGGCCGCCGCGGTCGCGGGGTGGGCGCCGGACGGGCTGCTGGACAGCTACCACACCGAACGCCACCCGGTGGCGGCTGACGTGCTGGAGAACACCCGCGCGCAAGGTGTGCTGATGTCCACCGAGCCGGGAGCGCGGTCGGTGCGCTCGCTGGTGTCGGAGCTGATGGACTTCGAGGTGGTGCGCAGGTACCTGATCGAGAAGATCATCGGGCTCGGCGTCCGCTACGACTTCGGCGAGGGACATGAGCTGCTCGGACGGCGGATGCGCGACGTGGCGCTGAAGAACGGTCGCCTCTACGAACTGATGCACGCGGGACGCGGGCTACTGCTCGACCAGACCGGGCGGCTCTCCGTGACGGGATGGGCGGACCGGGTGGATCACGTCGTCGACGTCGGTGAGGAGCTCGACGTGCCCGCGGTGCTGCTGCGGCCGGACGGGCACGTGGCCTGGGCCGGTGCCGACCAGGAGGGGCTGCTCGACGTCATGCCCAGATGGTTCGGTGCGGCCGCCTGAAATACTGGGCCGAATGCCGCAACCTCGCGGCCGAATGGTGGTAAAGGCAGCACTCTGCCTTTGGCATTCCGCGGGCCATATGTTAACGGGGCAGGAGGCCGGCGCGATAACACCGTGTACCTGCTGACCTGAGGGGGCTCGGGTCACGGGTGGCTTTGGCTGCACAGGGGGACGAGGAGCGCCATGGATACCCGTTTGACCACATTTGGGTACGCCGCTGCGACCCTCGCCGTGGTAGCGATGATCGTCTCGGGCCTGCTCGTGGTGTTCTCGCTCAAGCCGGCGGGGGCGAGCATCGATACGGCGGCACCGAGGGTCTATTTGGAGCAGGCGGACAGCGTCGGCGAGAGCCCGTTCGTCCCGAAACAGGCCGACGTCGACGATCCGCAGCAGGACGCAGCAACGGACCCCGCTGCCGACGTGCCCGCTGCGGACGTGCCCGCCGCCGACGTGCCGGCTGCCGACGTGCCGGCCGTCGACCCGGGCACCGGCAAGCTGGGCAGCTGTGATCCCGCGCTGCTGTCGGAGTACCTGTCGACCCACCCGGTGGAGGCCGAGGCCTGGGTCACCGCGTTGAACGAGGACCCGGAGCTGGAGTGGAGCGGTGGCAACCAGGTCGCCGTCGACCAGATCCCGGCCTACATCGCCGAGCTGAACCCGGTCACGCTGACCGACGACCTCCGGATCACGAACTACCAGTTCCGTGCCGGTGAGGTGCACTCCGTGCAGGCCGTCCTGCAGAGCGGTACGGCTGTCCTCGTCGACGCCAAGGGCATCACCCGCGTGCGCTGCGCGTGCGGCAACCCGCTGACGCCCAAGCGGCAGATCGCGGCGCCGCCGGAGTACGTCGGGGATCCGTGGCAGGAGTTCAAGGGCGTCGAGGTCGACGAGCCCGAGAGCGACACCGAGTCGGACGCCGACTCGGACCACCAGGACCAGGACAACCACAACGGCGACAAGAACCGGGACTGGGGTCGCGAAGGCGATCGCGACCACAACGGTGACCAGAACGGCGACCAGAACAAGGACCAGAACAAGGACCACAACGGCGACCAGAACGGCGACCAGAACAAGGACCGGGACAAGG
This sequence comes from Pseudonocardia sp. TRM90224, assembly GCF_021245725.1. Classification (GTDB taxonomy): domain Bacteria; phylum Actinomycetota; class Actinomycetes; order Mycobacteriales; family Pseudonocardiaceae; genus Pseudonocardia. The sequence goes on from NZ_JAJGSX010000042.1 coordinate 55,988, forward strand.
ACAAGAACAAGGGCCAGGACGGGGACCACAACCAGGACCCGAACAAGGACCCGAACAAGAAGCCGGACGAGAACCAGCAGCCGGGCCCGGGCCAGAAGCCGGAGCTGCCGGTGCCGGACGGGAAGCCGATTCCCGAGGTCCCGCCCGTGCAGGAGCACAAGCCCGGTGCGGAGGGCAAGCCCGAGCCCGACGTGATCCCGGTGCCCGTCCCGGTGCCCGAGGTGATCCCGGCGCCGGACAAGAAGCCCGAGGTCGTCCCGGTACCCGAGGTGGTCCCCGCCCCGGACAAGAAGCCCGAGGTGATCCCGGCGCCGGTTCCGGAGAAGCAGCCCGGGGCGGAGGGCAAGCCCGAGCCCGAGGTGAAGCCGGTCCCTGAGGTGAAGCCGGAGCCGGAGAAGAAGCCGGTCCCGGAGGTGAAGCCGGAGCCGGAGAAGAAGCCGGTCCCGGAGGTGAAGCCGGAGCCGGAGAAGAAGCCGGTCCCCGAGGTGAAGCCGGTTCCTGAAGTGAAGAAGCAGGAGCCGGTGGTCAAGCCCGCGCCCGAGGGCACCGTGGTGAACCCGTGCGAGAAGGGCTTCGTCCTCCAGAAGGGCAAGTGCGTGCCGGCACCGACGGTCGCCGCACTCGCTGTGATCTGAGTGGATCTGAGAGAGGCGATCTGAGCCGCGAACCCGTCAGGCCCGCAACTCGGGCCTGACGGGTTCGGCCGTTCTCAGCGGATCTGGTAGCCGTCGGGGAAATCGGTCGATCGCGAGAGCTCGTCCCACTCGGCGAAGTCCTTGTCGACCGCCGCGCGGCCGCCGGCCACGAGCCGCAGCGCGTCGGAGCCGAGCAGCAGGTGCACGGGCGGGTTCGGCGCGTCGATCACCTGGAGGACGGCGTCGGCGGCCTTCGCCGGATCGCCCAGCTGGCGCCCGCTGCCGGCGTTCCGATTGGCGCGCAGCGGGTCGAACAGCGTGTTGTAATCGGCAATGGACCGCTCGGCGCGGACCATCGAACGGCCCGCCCAGTCGGTCCGGAACCCGCCCGGCTCGATCGCGGTGACGTGCACGCCGAAGCCGGCCACCTCCTTGGCGAGCGAGTCGAGGATGCCTTCGAGCGCGAACTTGCTGCCGTGGTAGTACGACAGCCCTGGGAAGGTGACGAGCCCGCCCATCGACGTCACCGCCAGGATGTGGCCGCTGCGCCGTTCCCGCATCCCGGGCAGCACGGCCTTGATCGTGGCGACCGCGCCGAACACGTTGACGTCGAACTGGCGTCGAAGCTGCTCCAACGACGACTCCTCGAGGATGCCCTCGTGGCCGTAGCCGGCATTGGCGATCAGCACGTCGATCGGGCCGACGCTGCCCTGCACCTCGGCGACCGTCGCGGCCACGGCGTCATCGTCGGTGACGTCGAGGACCCGTGTGTGCGCGCGGTCCGGGTGCAACGCGGTGAAGGCGTCGACGTCGGCCTGCTTGCGGACGGTGCCGACGACGGTGTGCCCGGCCGTGAGCGCACCCTCGGCGAACGCGCGGCCCAGCCCGGTGCTGACCCCGGTGATGAGGAAGGTCTTGGTCATGGCGCTGACTCTCCATAAAGTGAACTGAACGACTAGTTCACTTTAGGTTGCGCCCCGAGACAGCCGCCAGGTCGGCCAGTGCGACGTCGGTCACCTGTCCCGCGCGGTGTCGGAGAGGAGCCCGTGCAGCGCCGCGTCGGCGATCTGGTCGGCGAGCTCCGGCGTCAGCGGCGCGTGCCCGGAGAGCAGCCGGAAGACCAGCGGCCCGAACAGGACGTCCTGCGCGACCTCCACGTCGATGTCGGGGTCGACCTCGCCGCGGTCGAGCGCCCGCTGCCAGAGCTCGCCGATCGCACGGCGACGCCCGGCGAGGAAGAAGGCGCGGAAGAACACCGCGGCGTCGGGGTCGGTGACCGAGGCGGCCAGCAGCTGCGCGAACACGGCGCCGGCCGGGCTGCCGTAGAACTCGCTGACCAGCCGGGCCTGGGTGCTGAAGTCGCCGTGCGCCGAACCGGTGTCCGGAAGGGGGAGCGCGGCCGACATCCGCTGGCCGAAGGCCTCCGCGGCCACCGCGGTGCGGCTGGGCCAGTGTTTGTAGATGGTGGCCTTGCTGACGCCGGACCGGACGCTGATCGCGTCGATCGTCGCCGCGGGCAGCCCGCCCTCGGTGAGGAGCGCGTCGGTGGCCTCGAGCACCTTCTCCCGGGCGCGCACGCTGCGTGGGCGCTGTGGCCGGGCGGCCTCGGTCTCGGCCACACCCGGCGCGGTCCAGCCGGCTCCGGCCACCTCGTCACCTCCCGTGCGGATCCCGGGCGGGATCCGCGACGAATGTACGGGGCCGTGGCGCCGGTGCTACTGCGCCGCCCGGTAGGAGAGCACAACGATCCCGCTGGTGAGGGGCTGCGCCCCGACCAGGTCGAACGTCGAGAGCGTGGTCTCGCGGAACATCAGGTCCTCGGCGCTGCGGCCGACGAAGAACGGGTGCACCCACAGCCGCAGCTCGTCGAGCAGGCCGTTCTCCATCAGTGCGTAGGACAGCCGGCCGAACCCGTACTGGACGATGTCCTTGCCCGGCTGCTCCTTGAGCCGTGCGATCTCCGCGATCGGGTCGGCGTCGATCACGGTCGTGTTGTTCCACTCCGGGTCGCGCAGGGTGGACGAGACGACGTACTTCTGCATGCTGTTGATCTGGTCGCTGTAGGGGTCGCCGGAGCGGGTCGGCCACACGGGGGCGAACCCGTCGTAGGTGTGGCGGCCCATCAGGAGCGCGTCGCAGGAGCGGAGCAGGTCGACCTGCAACGCCCCGCCGGCGCCGTCGTCGGCGTGCTTGCCCGACGGCCAGTCCTGCGGGTTCTCGATCGCGCCGTCGAGGGTGATGTACGTGGAGTTGATGATCTTGCGCATCGGGGTGTCCTTTCGTGAGCGGTTCTGCTGATGCGCAGAGAATCCATGAGACTCGGTGGTCGGGGCATCCGTGACGATCACGGATCGGGCACTGATCGTCGGGGTCGCCGTCCGTGGTCGGCACCCTTCACGACCCGATGCGCCACAGCCTCGCCCGCTCGTACTGCCGGCTGATGCGGGCGAAGGTGCCACCCGTGCGCAGCAGTTCCGCCGGCGTGCCGGTCTCGACCACTCGACCGTCGCCGAGGGAGACCACACGGTCCGCGGCGGCGAGGGTGGCCGGGCGGTGGGCGATCACGATGACGGTGCGGTCGGGGTCGTTGCCGAGGTTGGCGATGGCCTGCGTGATCGCGGCCTCGTTCTCCGGGTCGAGCGCGGAGCTGGCCTCGTCGACGAGGACGATGCGCGACCGCTTGAGGATCGCCCGGGCGATCGCCACGCGTTGGCGTTCACCCCCTGAGAGCTGGGCGCCGGCCTCGCCGACGCGGCTCTGCCAGCCGGCCGGCAGGCGCCCGACCACCTCGTCGAGCCGCGCGGCGCGGGCCGCCTCCTCCAGCTCGTCCCAGGTAGCGTCGGGGTGCGCCAGGCGCAGGTTGTTCTCGATGGTGTCGTCGAACAGGTAGACGTCCTGGAAGACGATGGCGATCTCGTCGAGCAGGACGGCCGGGTCGAGGTCGCGGACGTCGACGCCGCCGACGCGCACCCGGCCCGAGTCGACGTCGAAGAACCGCGCGACGAGCCGGGTCACCGTCGTCTTCCCCGATCCCGACGGGCCGACCAGCGCGGTTGTGGTGCCCGGCCGGCAGCGCAGCGAGACGTCCCGCAGCGCGGGCTCGTCGCCGCCGGGGTAGGTGAAGGAGACATCGGTGAGCTCGACGTCGGCCGTGTCGATCCGGCGGACCGGGGAGGCCGGCACCGGCAGCGCCGGCGTGGCCAGCAGCTCCTCGACGCGCGCGATCTTGTTGGTCATCGCGCGCAGGGCGCCGATCAGGTCGATGAGGTTGCCGAGCGGCTCCAGGAAGCGAGCGGCCAGCACGAGCAGCGCGACCACCTCGGCGACGCCGACACTGCCGCTGAGAAGAAGACACGCAGCCAGCGCGAGCACCGCGACGAAGCCGCACACGACGACGCCGCTGTAGACGAAGAACGGTCGCCGCGCGCGGTGCATGCCGTCGCGGTAGGTCTCGCGGTGGTCCTCCAGCGCGGCCCGCATCCGCGGCGTGCCGTCGGCGTGGCCCGCGGCGCGCAGCACCGGCTGGGCCTGGCCGAGCTCGATCGCCCGGCCGGCGACCTCCGCCGACGCCCGCTCCAGCTCGATCTCGGCGAGCTCCGCGATCCGCGCCGCCCGCATCAGCGTCCAGTAGGCGACCAGCGCCACCACGCACAGCAGCAGCGCCATCCGCCAGTCGACCGCCAACGTGACGGCGACGATCGTGGCCGGCAGGAGCGTCGAGGTGATCGCCGGTCCGGCGACCGTGACGGCCAGGTGCGCGGCATCGCCGACGTCCGCCGTCACCCCGCGCGCCAGCCGCGCCTTGTGCTCGGCGGTGAACCACCCCAGCGGCAGCGTGCTGACGTGGCGCATCAGCTGCCGGCGCAGCTGCGCCGCCAGCGCGCCCGCCGCCTTGAACCCGATGGGGGTGGCGATGATGCTCAGCACCGCGTAGGTGAGGGCGCCGAGCGCGCCGAGCACGAGCCACGGCGTGGCCGCGGCAAGGTCCGGCTCCGGACGCACGACGGCGGCCAGTACCGGGACGAGCAGACCGAGCAGCAGCCCTTGCAGGACCGCCTGCGCCGCCGTGAGCAGCCACAACTGCGCGAGCAACTTCGGTTCCGGCCACAGCCGGTAGAGCCTGCGGATCATGCCGGCACCCCTTCCTGCGCGGCCCACATCCGGGTGTAGAGCCCGTTGCCCGCGAGCAGCTCGTCGTGGCTTCCGTGCGCGACCAGCCGCCCGCCGTCGAGCACGAGGATCTGGTCGGCGCCGGCGATCGTGTGCAGCCGGTGCGCGATGACGATCACCGTCTTGCCGACGGCCAACGTGGCCAGCGCGTCCTGGACCGCCGCCTCGCTGTCGGGGTCGAGCGCGGCCGTCGCCTCGTCGAGCACGACGATCGGCGCGTTCGAGAGGATCGCCCGCGCGATCGTCAACCGCTGCCGCTCACCGCCGGACAGGCTGCCGCCGCCGGCGTCGAGCAGCGTCGAGTAGCCGTCGGGCAGGCGTTCGATCACGTCGTGGACGTGCGCGGCGGTCGCCGCCCGGCGCACGTCGTCGTCGCTGGCATCCGGACGGCCGATGCGGATGTTCTCCGCGACGCTGTCCCGCAGCAGCGCGACGTCCTGGAACACCAGCGACATCAACCCCAGCAGCTCGGCCGACGGGATGGAGCGCACGTCGACGCCGCCGACCCGGATCGACCCGTCCGACACGTCGTAGAAGCGCGGCAGCAGGCTCGCGAGCGTCGACTTGCCGGCGCCCGAGGGCCCCACGATCGCGGTGACGCTGCCGGGGGGCAGGTGGCGCTGATGTCGGCGACGGCATCGGTCACCCCGTCGTAGGTGAAGGTGACGCGGTCGAGCTCGACGCCGTGGCCCACCGGCGACTGCGGGCGCTCCGGCTCGGGCAGTGGGGCCCGGGCGAGCAGCCGCTCGATGTTGGCCGCGCCCATCCGGCCCTTGCGGACGCCTTGAGCTGCGGTGACGGCCGGCAGGATCGAGTTCGGCAAGCCGACCGCGACCACCAGGAACGCCACGAGGTCCGCAACGGTGAGTGCCCCGTTGCCGAGGAACGCCAGCCCGGCTGCCGCCACGACGGAGAGCACGGCCATCTCCGAGCCGAGCAGGCGCGACACCGCCGAGCTGTAGCGCACTTCGGCGACCCACGCCGCGAACGCCTGGGTGTGCTCGTCGACGGCGTTGTCGTAGCGGCGCAGCACGCGGCCGCCGGTGCCGAACGTCTTGACCACCTGGATGCCGTCGGCGTACTCGATGCTGGCGGCGCTGATCCGTGCGTCGGCAGCGACCAGCCGGTTCATGTGGGTCGTCATCGACCGCATCGAGACGCGGTAGAAAACACCCATGAGGGCCAGGACGCCCAGCGCGATCAGCGCCATCCGGGGGTCGACGAGGAACAGGTAGCCGGCCCCGACGACCGTCACCGTGACCGCGCCCGTGAGCTGCCCCAACGCGTGCGCGATGACCTCGTGCATCTCCTCCAGGTCGCCCGTCATCGCCCGCTTGACCCGGCCGGAGCCCGAGGTGCGGAACCAGCCCAGCGGTAGCGCACCGAGGTGGCGCACGATCCGGACGCGCAGCTCGTGCAGGATCGCTGCGTCCGCGTAGTGCCCGATGCGCGACGACTGCACGAGCAGCAGCAACCAGATGCAGGCGCCGGCGGCGCCGATGCCGACCCAGGTCCAGACGGTCGCCACGGCACCGCTGGCCGTACCCGCCGGCGCGTCGAGCATGACCCGGGCGATCTCCGCGACCGCGATGTACGGGACGATCCCGGCCGCCGCGCTGAGCGTCGAGAGGACCGCGCAGACCACGAGGTGGATCCGGATCGGGGCGAGCAGTCGCGCCAGCGCTCCGGGCTTCGCGAGCCCGGCCGGCTGCTCGGTTGTCGTGCTCATGGAGCTGTTGCCTCCTGATGCAGGGATGTAAGGCGTGCCTAACCTCATCCTGGATCTTCAAGGCAACTTGATGTCAAATAGGCGCATGAGCGACCCGACTGGCGTCTCGATCGGTCAGGCCGCCGCCCTCTACGACCTCGCGCCCTCGACGCTGCGGTGGTGGGAGGAGCAGCGTGTGCTGCCCGAGCCGCCACGCGTCAACGGCCGCCGGGTGTACGGGGAGACGGAGCTGCGCCGCATCGGGCTCGCGTACCTATGCTGCGTCACCGGCGCGATGCCGCTGGAGCAGGCGTCCGTCGTGACCTCGGGGATCCGCAACCGCGACTGGCAGAGCACGGTCGAGCGGCACGCGGCGGTGATCGAAGAGAAGATTGCGGAGCTGCGGAACGCGCGCGAGTACCTGCTGCACCTGATGCAGTGCCCTGACGAAAATGTTGTCGAGAGCTGCTCGTTCCTCGACGAGGAACTGATGAGCCACACGCCGCGCCGGCTCGTCCCGACCTCGGGTCTCGTCGCTGCGGCGCAGCTCGCGTCAGCTCCTCGAGGGCGTGACGAAATGTCGCCATCACGTGACGAAACTCCTGACCATCGCTGCGCCGTCTGCGCCGGCCCGCTCACCCAGCCCGCGCGCGGGCGTCGCCGGACGTTCTGCTCGCGCGCGTGCCGCCAGCGGAACTACCGGCGGAATCACTGACGCCCGAGTGTCTGCTCGATCCAGCCGGCGGTGCGGAACGCCCGCCGATCGTCGTGGGCGATCACCTGCAGCCCGACCGGCGGGCCAGGGGTCGGCAGCGGCAGGCTGATCGCGGGGTGCCCGGTGACGTTGGCCGGGCGGGTGTTGCTCAGCAGTGCCTCCCGGACGGGGACGCAGCCGGCGTGGGTGGCGTCGAGGGGCGGGGCGGGCACCGGAACGGTCGGCAGTAGCACGGCGTCGACGCCGTCGAGGGCGTGGTCGGCGGCGTCGCGCAGCGCGGCCATCCGCGCGAGTGCCTGTACGTACCGCCAGCCGGGGATCGTGGCGGCAGCGCGCAACCGCTCCAGGACGTCGGGCTGGTAGTCGTCCGGTTGCTGCGCCATCACCGTCGCGTGGGTGGCCGCCGCCTCAGGGCCTTGGACGTCGCCGACGACCCCGGTGAACGCGTCCCATTCGGGGAACGGCACGTCGACCACCTCGGCTCCGGCGGCGACCAGCGCATCGAGGGCGGCACGGAAGGCGACGTCGACCTCGGGTGCACGCTCGCCGAGCCCGGCGAGCACGCCGATGCGGGGCGCCTCGCCGGTGTCGGCAGGCCCGGCGGGGTCGGCGCCCGAGAGTGCGGCGACGGCATGTGTGGCATCGGCGACCGTGCCGGCCAGCACACCGACATGGTCGAGGCTCGTCGAGAGCGGGAAGACACCGCCGCAGGGGAGCGTCCCTCGTGCGGGTTTCGCCCCGACGACGCCGCACAGCGCGGCCGGGATCCGCACGGAGCCCGCGGTGTCGGTACCGATCGCGAGCGGCACGATGCCCGCGGCGACCGCGGCTGCGGCGCCCGCGCTCGACCCGCCGGTCATCAGGGAGGGGTCGTGCGGGTTGCGGCACGGGCCGGCGGCGTTCGACGTGCCGGTGCAGCCATAGGCGAACTCGTGGCTGTGGCTCAGCCCGATGATCACCGCACCGGCTGCGCGGGCCGCGCGGACCACGTCGGCATCCGCATCGGCGACCCGTCCGGCGAAGACCCGCGAGCCACACGTGAACGGCATGCCCTCGACCGCGATGATCTCCTTGACGAGCACGGGAACGCCCGCGAGCGCGCCGCCACCGACCTGAGCGGCGGCCGCGAGCGCACCGGCCCGGTCGAGGTGCACGACCGCGCCGAGCTCGGCGACCTCCTCGGCCCGGCGCAGCGCCCGTTCGGCCAGCTCGACGGCGTCGAGCGACCCCGCGCGCACGCCGGCGGCGATGGCAGCGACGCCACCGAGGTCCGACCAGCTCCCGAGCAGTCCGGCGACAGAGTCCATGGTGACCATGCTTAGCACGTCAACGGGGCATTGATGAAGGAATGGCGTGGTATTTGATCGGGGTCGACCCATCTAGGTGGGATGAACTCCGGTAGCCCATCCGCTATTTGCACGATCCATTCGGTGGCATGGATTTCCCGGTGGTGCATCTTGCACAACATCACCAGGTTGTTGACTTCGGTTGGTCCGCCGTTCTGCCATTCGACAATATGGTGGACATCGCACCAACTCGCCGGGCGGCCACAACGTGCGCATCCGCGGTCACGGGCAGCGACCGCTCGTCGCATTCCGTCGGGGATGACGCGGTTTGCGCGGCCGATGTCGAGTGGTTGGCTGTCGCCGTTCATGACGATGGGGATGACGGCGGCGTTGCAGGCGAGCAGTCGCAGATCCCTGGTGGTGATAGTGCCGCCGAAGTCGAGGATCGCGGTGCGGACCCGGTTCTCCAGCTCGGTGAGCGGGATGTGCACGTTGAGGTGCGGGCGGTGCCCGCCGGCGTGTGGGACGTCGCCGTGGTCGAGCACATACCCGCAGATGTCGGCGAGTGCTTCGGCCTGCCGTTGCCCGGTGCTGCGCTGGTCATCCGCGGTGGTCGGCTTCGACTTCGCATCGATCAAGGTGGCGATGGTCGCGAACAAGACCGCGTTGTCGAACCTGCCCTTGATCGTCCCGCCGGGCCGGTCTGGGTGGCGGGTGATGGTCAGCTCGTTGATCTCGGACTCTGGTCCGTCGTCGGGTTCAGGTCCGTCCTGGTCGAACGACCGGACCACCCGCATCCCCAGGGTGAAGAGACCTTTCGGATCGAACACCGCCGCCTGGCCCGCAAGTTGGGCTTCGACATACGCACAGTCCGCCGGGGTCAACCGCCCCGCTTCCTTCGAGCCGAGGACCTGGGCGATCTTCTCGACGTGCCGCAGGCTCATCGTCCCGGCCTCGAACGCGGCTGCACTGGCGGGCAGCCGCGGGGCCAACACCTGACCGTCCAGCGTGATCTGGGGGCAGATGTGCTCCGCTGCGGTGACGTACCGCTGGGCGTCGTTGTGGTCGAGGTTCCACAGGTCCCGGATCGCGTGGATCGGCGACTTGTACCCCCGCGCATGAAAGCCACCCTCACGAACAAAAGCACTGATCGCGCAAATCCTCGCGAAGTCCACCCGCCGCCCCAGAACCTCTAACTCTCGAGTTGAACTACAGCGTACTTCGAATGTCCCGACCAGGGTGTCCGCCTGCAGTTGTGCCACCCCGGCGAGGGCGGTCTGCAGGTTCTCGGACATATCTCCATTTTAGACGTGGCGAAGATCCATAGCCAGTCCAATTTCGCTCCGCACACCCCTGGGTAAA
>NZ_JAJGSX010000043.1 GCF_021245725.1 Pseudonocardia sp. TRM90224
GCAGGAAAGCCACTTTCCTGCCCTGTGAGGGCCGGAAAGTGGCTTTCCTGCCCTCGCGTGCGGAACGCACGCATCCCCATGGGAACGACACGGCTGGGTGGTGGCGGGTGTGACACGCCGGGCCGAGGGCGCCCTCCCGCGGGGCGCTATGTACCCTGAAACCCCGTGCAGCCTCGCAGGACGCGTCATCTTTTTGTCACCGGCGGGGTAGCGTCCTCGCTGGGTAAGGGCCTAACGGCGTCGAGCCTCGGCCAACTCCTCACCTCCCGCGGCTTGCGGGTCATCATGCAGAAGCTGGATCCGTACCTGAACGTGGATCCGGGCACGATGAACCCGTTCCAGCACGGCGAGGTCTTCGTCACCGAGGACGGCGCCGAGACCGATCTCGACATCGGCCACTACGAGCGCTTCCTCGACCGGAACCTCTTCGGCCGGGCCAACGTGACCACCGGGCAGGTCTACTCCACGGTGATCGCCAAGGAGCGGCGCGGCGAGTACCTGGGCGACACCGTCCAGGTCATCCCGCACATCACCAACGAGATCAAGGACCGCATCCTCGCGATGGCGGAGCCCGACGAGGACGGGCAGACCCCCGACCTCGTCATCACCGAGGTCGGCGGCACGGTCGGCGACATCGAGTCGCTGCCGTTCCTGGAGGCCGTCCGGCAGGTGCGCCACGACGTCGGACGCGACAACTGCTTCTTCCTGCACGTGTCGCTGGTGCCGTACCTGGCGCCGTCGGGCGAGCTCAAGACGAAACCGACGCAGCACTCCGTCGCAGCTCTGCGCAACATCGGTATCCAGCCCGACGGCCTGGTGCTGCGCGCCGACCGGGAGATCCCCGAGGGGCTCAAGCGCAAGATCAGCTTGATGTGCGACGTCGACACCGACGGCGTCGTCGCGGCCCCCGATGCGCCGTCGATCTACGACATCCCGCGTGTGCTGCACAGCGAGGGCCTCGACGCGTACGTGGTGCGGCGGCTCGGGCTGCCCTTCCGCGACGTCGACTGGACGGTGTGGGGCGACCTGCTCGACCGCGTGCACCACCCCGACGAGACCGCGCGGATCGCACTCGTGGGCAAGTACGTCGACCTGCCCGACGCGTACCTCTCGGTCACCGAGGCGCTGCGCGCGGGCGGGTTCGCGCACCGCTCGCGCGTCGAGATCGTCTGGGTGCCCTCGGACGAGTGCCGCACCCCGGCCGGCGCGGCCGCCGCGCTCGACGGGCTGGACGGCGTGCTCATCCCCGGCGGGTTCGGGGTGCGCGGCATCGAGGGCAAGCTGGGCGCGATCACCTACGCCCGCACCCGCGGCATCCCGACGCTCGGGCTGTGCCTGGGGCTGCAGTGCATGGTGATCGAGGTGGCGCGGTCGGTCGCGAAGCTGGAGAACGCCAACTCGACGGAGTTCGACGAGCGCACCCCGCACCCGGTGATCTCCACGATGGCTGACCAGCGTGACGTCGTCGCAGGTGAGCGCGACATGGGCGGGACGATGCGGCTGGGCGCGTACCCGGCGAAGCTGGGCGCGGGCACCGTCGTGGCCGACGCGTACGCGAGCTCGGAGGTCTCGGAGCGCCACCGGCACCGCTACGAGGTCAACAACTCCTACCGCGAGCGTCTCGAAGCGGCCGGGATGGTCTTCGGTGGCACCTCGCCCGACGGGAAGCTCGTGGAGTTCGTCGAGCTGCCCGCCGAGACGCACCCGTTCTTCGTCGGCACGCAGGCGCACCCCGAGCTCAAGAGCCGCCCGACCCGGCCGCACCCGCTGTTCGGGGCGTTCGTGAAGGCGGCGCTGGCGTACCGGGCCGCCGAGCGGCTGCCCGTCGAGCTGCCGGCGAAGCCGCGCGAGCGGGCCGCGGCGGCGGTGAACGGATCATGACGAGCCCGCGGCACGGCTTCCCCGTGCAGTCGTCGAAGGACATCTACACCGGCAAGGTCATGGCGTTGCGGTCCGACGAGGTCGTGATGCCCGGCGGGAAGGTGGCGGTGCGCGAGGTCGTGGAGCACCCCGGCGCCGTCGCGGTGGCCGCGCTCGACGCCGACGACCGGATCATGATGATCCACCAGTACCGCCACCCCGTCGGGCGGCGGCTGTGGGAGCTGCCGGCCGGCCTGCTCGACGTCCGCGGCGAGGACCCGCTCGCCGCCGCGCAGCGCGAGCTGGCCGAGGAGGCGGGCATCGAAGCCACCGAGTGGTCGGTGCTGGTCGACGTCGCGCCGTCGCCGGGGTTCTCCGACGAGTCGGTGCGGGTGTTCCTCGCCCGTGGCCTCACCGAGGTCGGCCGCCCCGACCTCGGCGACGACGAAGAGGCGGACCTCACCACCCGCTGGGTGTCGCTCTCGGTCGCGGTGCGGATGGCGCTCTCCGGCACGATCGTCAACAGCAGCACCGTCGCCGGGGTGCTCGCGGCACACGTGCTCGCCGGCTCCCCGACGGCCGGCCGGCCCGTCGACGCGCCGTGGACGGACCGCCCCACCCGCTTCGCCGACCGCTGACCCAACTTCCCCACCGTTTTGCCAACCTGCACGCCATTTTGGGCGTGCAGATAGGCAAAACGGTAGGGAAGTTCAGCAGGGCTCCGGGATGGAGCAGCGTCCCTCGCAGTAGCTGTCGCCGTTGGTGCAGGTGAAGCAGGGCCGGAGCCACTGAACGGTGCCGTAGCAGCCGCACCCGATCTCGCCGTCGCGGCGACACGTCACCGCGGGGGCGGCCAGCGCCGCGGCGTTCGGGACGAGCAGTCGCAGCAACCCATCGGCCAGTCGTGTCATCGTGGTGCTCCTTGCTCTCGGTGGGAGCGTGACGACCCACGAGACCACGGCTGCCTCGCACGGAGATCGCAAACGGCTGAACGCCCTCTTATGCACGGAACCTCCCCACCGTTTTGGGCACTTGCGCGCGAAATCGGCGCGCATCCACCCAAAACGGTGGGGAAGTTCGGGGCTAGGTGTGGAAGAGGACGCTGCGGCAGGCGAGGTGCAGGGCGAGGCGTTCGTCGGGGTCGACGAGGTCGACGCCGAGCAGCTCCTGCGCGCGGGCCATACGGGCGGCGACGGTGTTGCGGTGGACGCCGAGCACGGCGGCGGTCTCGGTGAGCGACGACTCGGCGTCGAGGTACGCGGTGAGCGTGCGCAGGAGGTTCCCCGGCTGGTCGCGCAGGGGTTCCAGCATGGAGCGCGCGGCCGGGAGGAACGTGTCGGTGCGGGTCCAGGCGAGCAGGAGCTGGCCGAGGCCGAGCCGGTCGACGTGCACGAAGTAGCCGCTGCTGGAACGGGTCGCGGCGAGGCGCGCGGCGTCACCGGCCTCGCCGAGCGTGCGCGCCAGCCCGGCGACGCCACGCTGCACGCGCCCGACGCCCATCGCGCTGGGCAGCGACGAGCGCAGCAGGCTCTGCGCGCGTCGGGCGGCCGTCGCGTGGCGTTGCAGCTCGGCAGGTGCGGGCTCCTCGGCGAACGTCGTCCAGGCACCCCAACCGGTGCCTTGCTCGACGACGAGCGCGCGGATCTGCGCGGTGTCGAAGGCGCGCAGCACCTCGGGGCGTATCGCCACCGGCTCGACGGAGGCGGGGACGTCGATGCGGATCCCGATGTGCCAGCCCTCCAGCTGCCACCCGGCGTCGAGCGCGCGGCGGCGCGTGCCGGGATCGGGCTCCGCCGCCGGCTGCATGAGCTCGGCCAGCAACGACATGCGCAGGCGGGCGTCGCGCTCGACCGCGAGGCGCTTCTCGGCGAGCCGGTGCCCGACCGTGCCGGCCGCGACGCCGAGCGCGGCCTCCACCGCCGCGACCTCGGCCGGGATGCCCGCGGGAACGGCTGCCGCGAGCCGGGCGGGGCTGCGACCTGCGCCGACGGGCCGGGTGAGCACGGTCGCCTCGTCCGCGTCGGGCGGGCGGGTGCCGGCGACGACCTCACCGGTGCCGTCGAGCAGCCAGACCGGGCGTCGCCAGGCCCGGGCCAGCTCGGCGACGACCTCGTCGACCCCGCCGGCGGCCACGGTGCAGACGGCGGCGGTGCGGGTGAGCAGCTCGGCGAGCACCTGCTCCGGCTCGTGCAGTAGCCGGGTGGCCGCGAGCGCGACGGTGAGCGGGTCGGGCGAGCCGAGCACGGTGATGCCGACGCGGCCGGCGAGCAGGCGGCTCGCGTGGCGCAGCGGCTCGGTGCCGGGCAGCAGCACCGCGACCACACCCGCGGCGGCCGCGCGCCGCAGCAGCGCGTCGAGGTGCCAGTCGTCGCGGTCGCCGGAGAGCGCGACGGCCAGCAGCGAGTGGCGGGCGACAACCGGGTCGGCGCGCAGATCGGCGACGGTCTGGACGGCGCGCACGGCCGTCCCGTCGGCGTCAGCAGCGAGGATCGTCACGCCCGCCCACTCGGGGTGCGCGAGCAGCGCGGAGAGCTGGACGGTCGTCCTCATGCCACGTCCGGGAGCAGCACGGCGTCGCAGTCGAGGCCGAACGAGCGCGGGTCGACGTGCCGCAGCCGTTCCGGCGTGGCGCGCCACCAGGGCGGGCCGGGCAGGACGACCACGAGCACGTCGTCGCCGGGACGCAGCAGGTCGACGGCGATCGGGTCGGACGTGCGCCGGTCGAGCACGCACAACAGGTCGGGGCAGCTGGCCACCGGCACGCCGTCGAGCAGCGCCAGCAGGTACTCGTTCTCGGCCTCGATGCGGAGCACGGCGCCGCCGTCGTCGACGATCGCGATGCCGGCGCGGCCGAATGTGGCCGAGGGGATGCGGGCGATCTCGACGGTGCGGCCCGCGGCCAGCACGCGGCCGCCGAGCCGCGCAGCGAACGCCTCCGGGCCCGTCTCGGCGTGGGCGCGGCCGAGCAGCAGGGCCTTGGCGAGCGTGCCGGCGCAGGCTCCGGTGGCGAGCGACCGGGCGGGATACGGGCCGAGCGCGCTGCCGGCCCACCCGCTGCCCTGTGCGACGACCGAGCGCACGATCCGCTCCAGTGCCCGCGGGCTGGAATGATCGATGAGGACGGCCTGCCCACCGGGCTCGACCAGCGCGAACGGGGTCACGGACGCGCCCGTCGCGGCGGCGGTGAACTGGTCGACCCGGGGCAGCGCGCGGCCCATGAAGTCCGCGTCGACCAGTGGGAGGCCGAGCTCCGCGGCTGTCGTCACGGCGAGCAGGCCGTTCAGCCCCGCCGACTCGAGGGGCATGATCGCGGCCGCCGCGGTGCCGGACCAGCGGGCCAGCGCGTGCACGGCGTCGCGCAGCTCGTGGCCGCTGGGCAGCTTCTCGGTGAGGACGCTCGTTGCGCCGAGCATCCCGGTGGCGACGACCGGGGCGTCGCCGAGGTCGGCGGGGTCGCGCAGCTCGAACTCACCGCCGACGGCGTCGAGGGCACGGCGCAGCGACTGCCGGAACGGGTGCGGGTTGCCGCCCCCGCCGGAGCCGAGCAGCGTCAGACCGACGGTGAACGCCTCGACGTCACCGGTCGTGAGCAGCACGTTCGCCACCGGCGCATGATGCCACCCCGACACCGGACCAAGCTCCCTCACCGTGCCCGATCGCCCGACTCACCGTGCTGAAGGTGTCGACTCGCCGTGCTGAAGGTGTCGACTCACCGCGCTGGAACGTGGGACTCGCGTGCTGGAGCGTGGGACTCGCGTGCCGGAACGTGGGACTCGCGGTGCTGGAAGTGTCGACTCACCGCTCTCGATTGCGCGACTCACCGCTCTGGGACGCGCGACTCACCCGTGTTCTCGACGGGGTGGAACTCCTCGTCCAGCCCGAAGCACGCGGGGCCGAAGACGGCGAGGGCTTCGGGGGTTCGCATGATGTCCGGGGTCGAGATGCCGATGACGACGACCCGCTGGCCGTAGCGCAGCGTCTCCGTCGTGATCGGTTCGCCCGACTCGGCCTCCAGGACGCAGATCAGGTCGGGGACGATGCAGCGCACGACGCCGTCGACCTCGGCGACGAGGTTCTCGTTCTGGAACGACGTGCGCAGCGTCGAGGTGCCGTCGAAGGAGACGAACCGGGCCTTGCCGCGGGCGAAGCCGTCGACGGTGCGCCGCTCGACGTCGGCGACCTTGCCGGCGAACAGCACCCGCAGGTGCGTGTACGGCGTCGGCGCGAGCACCTCGGCGAGCGCCGACACGGGGTCGCGCAGCTGCTCGCGCGCCTCGCGCAGCCCACGCCCGATCGCGAGGCCCAGCGACAGCGTGCGCGGCACCGCGGTGCGTTTCGCGTCGGCGCCGGACATGGCGTACTCGGCGATCAGCGCGGCCCCGCCCATGCGGATCGCGGCGCCCCTGGCCAGCCACTCCATGCGGCGGTTGTCGGGCCCGGTGTTGATCAGCACGTGCTCGCCGTGGTCGCCCGCGACGACCATGGGCGAGCCGGGGACGCCGTAGACGCCGAACGTCTCCATCTGCAGCTCGGGGAACGCGCGTCCCATCCCGTCGGCGTCGACGACGGGCAGCCCGGTGCGGGCCGCGACGACCAGCGGGATCATCGAGTTGATGCCGCCGCACTCGATCGGCATCGTCGCGTCGGCGGTGCGGCCCAGCTCCCGCTCGAGCGCCCGCAGCGCCAGCACGGCCTCGTCGCCGCGCGGGATCTTCTCGACCATGACGGTGGGCGCGCCCATCATCGCGGTCGGGACGACGAACGCGTCGTCGTCGATGTCGTCGAGGTCGAGCACGGTCACCGGGCCGTGCTCGCGCATCGCCGCCTCGACCATCAACCGACCGATGTAGGGGTCACCGCCGCCTCCGGTCCCCAGCAGCGCGGCGCCGCGGGCCAGGTCGGGCAGGTCGGCGGGGGTGAGCGTCCAGCTCATGCTCGTTCGTCCCAGCGCACCGGGTCGGTGCTGTAGCCGAAGTACCGCGGCCCGGTCAGCGCGATCCCTCCTTCGGAGTGCCAGCGCTCGTCGCACGGCGCCGCCAGCACCGTCACGCGGTGGCCGAAGCGCAGCGCCTCCGTGGTGATCGGTTCGCCGGTGTCGGTGTCGAGCACGATGATCAGGTCGGGTGTCGTCACCTCGACGGTGCCGTCGCGCACCGCGACCAGGTGCTCGTTCTGGAACTCCAGCGTCAGCTCGCCCGCCGGCCCGGAGATGACGGCCGTGCCGCGGGCGAACCCGGTGGTGGTGCGCCGGGCGACGTCGGTGACCTTTCCGCTGTGCAGCGCGCGCCCGCCCAGCTCGCGGGTCGCGGCGCTGACGGGGTCGCCGTGCGCGGCCCGCGCCTCGGCCACCGCGCGCCCGATCCGGACGCACAGGCTCAGCGTCCCGTCGACGAGGCACTCGCGCGCCTGGTCGCCGCGCATCGCGTAGTTGGAGATCAGCGCCGAGCAGCCCATGGTGATCGTCAACGCCCGGGCCAGCGACTCCGACGACCGGTTGTCGATCGTGGTGAGCAGCCCGACGTTGCCCTTCTCGTCGGCGATCGACATCGGCGTGGCCGCGATCCCGTAGAGCGTCGGCAGCACCATCTGCAGCTCGGGGAATGCGCGGCCCATCCCGTCGGCGTCGACCACCGGCAGGCCGAGTTGCGCGGCTGCGACCAGCGGGAACGTCGAGTTCAGGCCGCCGGCCTCGATGCAGGCGATGTGCGTGGGCGTGACCCCGAGGTGCTCGGCGAGTGCCGTGACGGCGTACCCGACCCGCTCGGTCGCCGGGGTCTTCTCGACCATGACGGTCGGCGCGCCCATCATCGCGACCGGCAGCACGCAGGCGTCGTCGGGCAGGTCGGCCGGCCGGACGAGCGCGACGGGCCCGTGCTCGCGGATGGCCTGCGCGGCGAGCAGCCGCCCGATGTAGGGGTCGCCCCCGCCGCCGGTGCCGAGCACGGCCGCGCCGCGCGCGAGCGCTTCCAGGTCGTCGAGATCGATCTGGGTGGTGGACGTGCCGGTGGTGGGTGTGACGGTCGTGGTCATGAGCCCAGCCCTGCCGCGTGCTCGATCCGCAGATCCCCGACGGCCTTGCAGCGGATGCGCGTGGCGTTGCCCGGCAGGTAGGGGATCGGCACTTCGTCGAAGTCGACGATCTCGACGGTCGCCGGGTCGGCGCCGGCGACGACGGCGCGGTCGACGGCCTCCTGCCGGGCCTCGTCGACGGCGGCGTCGCGGCGGCCGGGCTCGATCGCGAACACGCGGTCGACCTCGCCGCCGACCTGCGCGATCGCTGCACCGATGGCGTTGGCGACGGCGAAGTGTTCCGGCCGGTGCACCGGCCCCAGCCCGGGGAACTCGTCGGGCAGCAGCACGGAGCCGCCGCCGACGGCGACGACGGGCATCGGGTCGGGGGAGATCCGCATGCGGTCCACGACGTCGGCGACGTCGGCGGCGATGCGGTCGAGCGCGGCGGCGACCTCGGCGGGGTCGAGCCCCGCGACGAGCGCGCGGTCGCCGATCGCGACCCGGCCGGCCGCGACGGCGAAGTCGGTGGCCGTGCGGACGTCGCCGCCGAAGACGAGTGCCTGCTCGGTGAGGCGGTAGCCGACCGATTCGGGGCCGACCCGGACGTCCGCGCCGCTGCCGCGCACGAGGCTGCCGCCGCCGAGCCCGATGCTGAGCACGTCGGGCATGCGGAAGTTGGTGCGCACCCCCGCGACGCTGACCTCGACGGTCGCCTCGCGCGGGAACCCGCCGGTGAGCACGCCGACGTCGGTGGTGGTGCCGCCGACGTCGACGACGGCGCAGGTCGCGAGCCCGGAGAGGACCGCGGCACCGCGCATGGAGTTGGTCGGGCCCGACGCGAAGGTCGCAACCGGGTAGCGCCGGGAGAACCCGACGTCCATCAGGGTGCCGTCGTTCTGGCTCAGGTACAGCGGCGCGGAGATGCCCTGGCCCTCGACGGAGGCGGCGAGCCCGTCGACGATCCGGGCGGCGAGCTCGCGCAGCGCCGCGTTGATGATCGTCGCGTTCTCCCGCTCCAGCAGCCCGACCCGGCCGATCTCGTGGGAGAGCGAGATCGGGACGTCCGGGCCGAGCTCCTCGGCGATCACCTCCGCCGCCCGCAGCTCGAACTCCGTGTTGACCGGGGAGAACACCGACGAGATCGCCACCGACCGGACGCCGGACGCGGCCATGTCGGCGGCGTGGCGGCGCAGCTCCGGCTCGTCCAGCGGCGAGATCGGGCGCCCGTCGAACTCGTGGCCGCCGTGCGCGAGGTAGGCACGGCCCTGGATCGCGTCGACCAGCCGCTGCGGCCAGTCGACCATCGGCGGCAGCGACGCCGTCGCGGGCAGCCCGAGCCGCAGCGCCGCGGTCGGCGCGAGCCCGCGCGCCTCGACGAGCGCGTTGATGAAGTGCGTCGTGCCGATCATCACCGCGCGGACGTCCGCAGGTGGGAAGGGGTGCTGCGCCTGCAGGTCCGTCAGTGCGAGCACGATCCCCGAGGTGACGTCGGGTGTGGTGGCCGCCTTGACCGCTGCGAGCACGGTGCTGCCGTCCATGAGCACCGCATCGGTGTTGGTGCCGCCGACGTCGATCCCGATCCGCATCAGATCCCTTCCCGAACACTGGTGGTGACCTCGGGCGACTCCCCGAAGGTCCGGCTCACACCGACCCCGCGGACCAGCCCGAGCTTGCCGGCCACGACGTAGAGCACGAACGCGGCGACGAGCGAGTTGATGCTGGGCAGCCCCCAGCTGACGAACTGACCGATGAGCGCGGCAGCGCCCCAGATGATGAGCGTGGCCGGTACCCACGTCGGTGCGGTCTCCGGCAGCGTGCCGGCGGCTCGGGAGCGTTCGAGCTCCGGGCGCCACGTTTTCACGACGAAGTACTCGGCGACCATGATCCCCGCGATCGGCGGGAACGCGACACCCAGCAGCGACAGGAACCCGATGAAGCTGTCGAGGATGCCGCCCGCGGCCAGCAGGCTGCCGGCGACGCCGAGCATGAGCGTCGTCACCGCGCGGTTGACCCGCTTGCCCAGCACCGTGCCGACGAAGTTCACGACACCGAGGCCCGAGCTGTAGAGGTTCCAGTCGTTGATCTTCAGCGTGCCCAGGATGATCACCAGGGTGCCGACCCAGCCGACCGAGGAGGTGACGATCGTGATGATGTCGTCGGACCGGATGGCGTGCGCGAGCAGCACCCCCGACATGCCGATCATGTACTCGCCGAGCGTGAACCCGACGACCGTCTGCTTGACGACGTCAGCGCTGGAGCGGTTGAAGCGGGTCATGTCGGCGGTGATCACGGCGCCGACGATGAAACCGCCGGCGACGAGCGTCGTGCCCTGCAGGAGCGTCAGCGCGGGACCAGGCGGCGGGGAGGCGACCAGTGCGCCGACGTCGTGGTTGAACAGCTCGCTGCCGATCGACCACGCGACGAGCACGATGAACGCCGGCACCGTGATGTAGGCGACCCACTTCATCGAGGCGAAGCCCCAGAGCACGATGAACGTCACCGCCAGCCCGAACAGCAGCGCCCACAGCCACGCCGGCAGCACCCCGACCAGGCTGACCAGCCCAGCTGCCGAGACGCCCGACTGGATGCCGAACCAGCCGATCAGGCTGATGCCGATCGCGACCCCGACGACGGCGCTGCCGCCCTGGCCGAACCCGGTCCAGCGGGCGAGCACGGAGGTCTGCAGCCCCTCGCGGGCGCCGATGATGCCGACGCCGATCGCGACCAGCTCGAGGATCACCGCGCCGAGGGTGAACGCGAGGAACGCGTCCCAGAACATCATCCCGAACCCGAGCGTCGAGCCGAGGAGGAACTGGCTCAGCGCGGACACCTGGCCGAAGCGCTGGACGGCGACCGACCACCAGGAGTACCTCTGCTCCTGCGGGACGCGGACCAGTGCGAAGTCGTCGACACCCACCGAACTCATCAGATCTCCTCTGCGGTTCCGACTGCGTCGTGCGGTCACGGAGCCTCTGCGGCGACCGGATTGCGTCACCGTAATCGCAGGTCAATGGCCCGTCACGAGGCTGAATGCCATGGCGCGGCGGGTTGGGTGTGCGATGTGCACTGTCGAGAGTTACGCAGAAGATCTCTTCAGTCCCTGGTCGTTACCACTGGTATCCGCCAGGATCGTTCGGGTGACCGTCGATGGGCTGAATGCAGACCCCCACGCCACGAACGCGCAACTGCGGGCTGAAGGCCCCGTCATCAAGGTCGTCGCCCCGGATGGCCTCGAGCACTGGTTGATCACCCGCTACGACGTCGCACGCGCAGCGTTGGCCGACGACCGGTTGGCGAAGGACCCCCGCCACGGATGGGCGGCGCTGGAGGCGGCCGGCCGCGTCTCGGGCCGGCCCGAAGACATGAGCCGCCACCTGCTGACCAGCGACCCACCCGACCACACGCGCCTGCGCGGGCTCGTGAGCAGCACGTTCACGCCGCGCAAGGTCGCCGGGATGAAGCCGAAGGTGCAGCAGATCGTCACCGGCATCCTCGACGGGATCGCGGCGAACGGCACGGCCGACGCGATCGCGGAGATCGCGCTGCCGATCTCGTTCAGCGTGATCGAGGACCTGCTGGGCGTCCGGGTCGACGACCGCGCCGCGTTCCGGACGTGGACGACCGCCGCGCTCACCCAGGTGGCGGATGCCGAGCGGACGATGTCGCGGCAGGAGGGCGCCGAACGCCTGGGAGCGTACGTCGAGCGGCTGGTGGACGCCCGCTACGACGACGCGGCCGCGGACGCTCCCGGCGCCGCGCCCGGCGACATCGTCGGCGGCCTCATCACCGCGCAGACCGACGAGGGCACGCTCAGCCGCGACGAGGTCGTCGAGATGACCCGGTTCCTGCTCTTCTCGGGCCACGAGACCACCACGAACCTGATCGGCTCGGCGCTCGCGGCGCTGCTCACCCACCCCGAGCAGCGTGCGCTGCTGCGGCGCCGGCCCGACCTGATGCGCTCGGCCGTCGAGGAGGTGCTGCGGTTCGAAGGATCGACGGCGCAGACGTCCCCGCGGTTCGCGCTCGAAGACATCGAGCTGGGCGGGACGACGATCCCCGCGGGCAGCATCGTCGTCATCGCGCTGGCGGCGGCCAACCGCGACCCCGACGCGTTCCCCGACCCCGACCGGTTCGACCTCACCCGCAGCTGGACGCCGCACCTCGCGTTCGGGCACGGCGCGCACTTCTGCGTCGGCGCGCCGCTCGCGCGGATGGAGACCGACATCGCGCTGCGGTCGATTCTCGACCGGTTCCCCGACATCGCGCTCGTGGAGCCGGACCGGCCGCTGGAATGGCGTCCGACGCACGTCTTCCGCGGGTTGGAACGGCTCCCGGTCACCTGGAGCCCGTGACCTGGGGGTGCCTGGAAAGCCACTTTCCAGGCGCGTGGGGCCGGGAAAGTGGCTTTCCAGGCGCCTCGTGCCTCGGGCTGCGGCCGCCACACATCAGATGTCCCGGCCCGTCGCACTAGGGTGCGTGCCATGCGCTTCGGACTGTTCGTTCCCCAAGGCTGGCGGCACGACCTCGTAGGCATCGATCCCAAGGACCACTGGGCAACCATGAGGGGGCTGGCGCAGCACGCCGACGCCGGCCCGTGGGAGTCCATCTGGGTGTTCGACCACTTCCACCCCGTGCCCGTGCCCACCGACGAGGCGGTGCACGAGGCGTGGACGCTCATGTCGGCGTTCGGTGCGGTCACCGAGCGGGTGCGGCTGGGCCAGATGTGCACGTGCATGAGCTACCGCAACCCCGCCTACCTCGCGAAGGTCGCCGCGACCTGCGACATCGTCTCCGGCGGCCGCATCGAGATGGGCATCGGCGCCGGCTGGTACGAGCACGAGTGGCGCGCGTACGGGTACGGGTTCCCGAGCGGGCCGGACCGGCTGCGGATGCTCGACGAGGGCGTGCAGATCATGCGGCAGGCCTGGACGGAAGGACGGGCCACGTTCAGCGGGAAGTTCTACCAGGTCGACGGCGCGCTGGTGCGTCCGTTGCCGCTGCAGGAGGGCGGCATCCCGATCTGGATCGCGGGCGGCGGCGAGAAGGTCACGCTCAAGATCGCCGCGAAGTACGCGAGCTACACCAACTTCGACGGCACGCTCGAAGGCTTCAACCGCAAGTCGGAGCTGCTCAAGGAGCACTGCAAGACCGTCGGCACCGACTTCGACGCGATCACCCGCTCGGCCAACTACAACGTTGCCATCGGCTCCACCGAGGCGGAGGTGCAGGACCGGCTGGCCGAGCTCGCCGACCGCATCCGCCCCTTCGGCGGCGAGAAGGGGGTCGAGCGGCAGCTCGGCGCGGTCCGCGGCATGCCGGCGTGCGGGACGCCCGAGCAGATCGTCGAGAACCTCACCGCGCTGAAGAAGGCCGGCATGACCTACGGCATCTTCAACTTCGCCGAGGCCGCGTACGACCGCTCGGGCATCGAGCTGTTCGAGCGCGAGGTCATCCCGGCGCTCGTCTGACCGGCGGGCCCTGGGCCTTCGGCCCGACGTCAGGAAAGCCACTTTCATGCAACGACGTTGCATGAAAGTGGCTTTCCTGAACGCCCCCGGCGCGGCCCCGCAACTGCCGGCGCGCCGCGCCGCTCGCCCGAGGGCTGGGAGGGCAGGAAAGCCACTTTCCGGCCCTCACACAGGGCAGGAAAGTGGCTTTCCTGCCCACGGCCCGGCGCGCCCCGGCACACGCAGGTGGCCTCGGCGGGGGACGATGGGGGTGTGGGGGCCCGACCTGCCGACGTCGTGGAGGCGTACCTGCACCACCTCGCCGTGGAGCGGGGGAGTGCGGTCAACACGCTGCGCTCGTACGCCAACGACCTGCGCCGATATGTCGATCACCTCGCCACTGCCTCGCTCGATGATCTAGACGCCGTGCGTGAGCAGGATGTCGCCGGTTTCGTCGCGGCGCTGCGCAGCGGCCCGCAGGCGCTTGCGGCGTCGTCGGCGGCCCGCGCCCTGGCGGCGGTCCGGGGCCTGCACCGGTTC
Organism: Pseudonocardia sp. TRM90224; assembly: GCF_021245725.1. Taxonomy (GTDB): domain Bacteria; phylum Actinomycetota; class Actinomycetes; order Mycobacteriales; family Pseudonocardiaceae; genus Pseudonocardia. The sequence goes on from NZ_JAJGSX010000043.1 coordinate 13,860, forward strand.
GCGTTGCGCGACGGGCTCGTCGCCGCGGACGTCGCGCGGGAGGTGACGCCGCCGGCGCTGCCGTCGCGGCTGCCGAAGACGTTGAGCGTCGACGAGGTGGAGCAGCTGCTCGCCGGGTGCGTCGGGACCGGCGCCGGTCCGATCCGCGACCGGGCGTTGCTGGAGCTGCTCTATTCGACGGGCGCGCGGATCTCCGAGGCCGTCGGCGTCGACATCGACGACCTGGACACCGCCCACCGCACCGTGCTGCTGCGCGGCAAGGGCGGCAAGCAGCGGATCGTGCCGGTCGGGCGGCCGGCGCTGGCGGCGGTCGACGCGTACCTCGTGCAGGCGCGGCCCGCGCTCGCGGCGAAGGGGCGCGGCACGCCGGCGCTCTTCCTCAACGCGCGCGGCGCCCGCCTCACCCGCCAGAGCGCATGGCATGCGCTGCACGGCGCGGCCGACACCGCGGGCCTGTCCGCCGCCGTCTCGCCGCACACGCTGCGGCACTGCTTCGCGACCCACCTGCTCGCCGGCGGCGCCGACGTCCGCGTGGTGCAGGAGCTGCTGGGGCACGCGTCGGTGACGACGACGCAGGTCTACACGCATGTCACCGTCGACACCTTGCGCGAGGTGTACGCGACGAGCCATCCGCGGGCGCTGCGGTGACCGGATAGCGTTCGCGTGTGATCCGCGTCTTGGTGGCCGAGGACGTGCGCATCCTGCTGGAGGCGCTCGTCGGGTTGCTGAAGCTCGAGCCCGACATCGATGTCGTCGCCGGCGTCGAGTCGGGTGCGGCCATCGTGCCGGCCGCAGTCGAGCACGAGCCGGACGTCGCGGTGCTCGACATCGGCCTGCCCGAGCTCGACGGGCTGTCCGCCGCGGCGCTGCTGCACGAGCGGCTGCCGACGTGCCGGGTGCTGATCCTCACCGGTGTGAACAAGCCGGGGGACCTGCGCAGGGGGCTCGCCGCGAACGTCGCGGGATTCATGCTCAAGGACTCGCGGCCGGCCGACCTCGCCGCCGCGATCCGGACGGTCGCCGCGGGCGGGCGGGTGCTCGACCCGCAGCTCGCCTACGGGGCGCTGGATGTCGCGAACAGCCCGTTGACCGAGCGCGAGGCCGACGTCCTGCGCCTGACCGCCGCGGGCGCCTCGCCGCGCGAGGTCTCCGCCGAGCTGTTCCTGACCTACGGGACCGTGCGCAACTACCTCGCCTCCGCGGTCACCAAGCTCGGCGCCCGCAACCGTGTCGACGCTATCCGGATCGCGACAGAATCGGGCTGGCTCTAGGCCGAATGCCGAGCCGCACATGCAATTTGCACCTCCGCCCATGCATCTGTCACTACGACTGACCAGTTTTACTCGGGCAGACTTCCTGCATGGAAAACATCACGCCGTTCACGATTGAGATCGGGGACGAGGAGCTTGCCGACCTGCGCGACCGGCTGGCTCGGACCCGCTGGACCGACGAGCTCCCGCCGTCGGAGCTCGAAGGCGTCCCCGTGTCCGGACCTGTGGCTCCTGGCTGGCAGTACGGGGTGCCGAGGGCCTACGTGGAGAAGCTGGTCGGTCGCTGGCTGGAGTCGTACGACTGGCGTGCGCACGAGGCGCGACTGAACAGCTACCCGCAGTTCACCACCACGATCGACGGCCAGAACGTCCATTTCGTGCACATCCCGTCGGAAAACCCGAACGCCGTTCCATTGATCCTGACGCACGGCTGGCCGAACACCTTCGTGGAGTACCTCGGACTGGTCGAGTCGCTGACCGCTGATTTCCACCTCGTCATTCCGTCCATTCCGGGACATGGGTTCTCCGGGCCGACGCGGGAGCGCGGGTGGGACGCCGCGCGGGTGGCGCGGGCGTGGGCCGAGCTGATGCGCCGGCTGGGCTACTTCAGCTACGGCGTCCACGGCAACGACGCCGGGGCGATCATCGGGCCGCTGCTCGGCCGGATCGACGCGGCGCACGTGCTCGGCGTGCACGTCAACCAGATCTTCTCGTTCCCGTCGGGCGACCCGGCCGAGTTCGCCGGCCTCTCCCAGGACGACATGGCGTACCTGGGCTTCCTGCAGTCGTTCGTCGACTACGCCATCCACGACAAGGCGCAGAAGGCGCAGCCGCAGACGCTTTCGCACGCGCTGGCGGACTCGCCCGCGGGCCAGCTCGCCTGGATCGGCCAGCTGCTCGGCGAGGCCCTCGACCCCGACGACGTGCTCACCATCGCCTCGATCTACTGGTTCACCAACACCGCCGCGTCCTCGGCGCGGTTCTACTACGAGAACGACCAGTCGTCGGAGCAGCTCGAGCCGACGACGTTCCCGATCGGGCTCGCCAGCTTCGTCAACGACTTCCGGCCCATCCGCGTGTTCGTCGAGCGCGACCACAAGAACGTGGTGGCCTGGAACGAGTACGACCGGGGCGGCCACTGGGCGGCGCACGACGCGCCCGACCTGCTCGCGGAGGACATCCGCGCGTTCTTCACCTCGCTCAACGACAAGAAGGGTTCCTGACATGACCGATGAGACGACGAGCTGGCCGGTTCTGGAAGAGGCGCACGGCGCGCTGCGAGGCGCCGTCGCCGGCGTCACCGACTGGAACGCGGCCACCCCGTGCGCCCAGTGGAACGCCACGCAGGTCCTCCAGCACGCTGCGGGCGACCAGATCGCGTTCGCGGCGTTCCTGACGGGTGGCCCCGGCCCGTCGGAGGACCCCTTCGCGCCCTCCGGCTCCCTCGAGAGCTCCCCGGGGAGCGTCGCGGAGCTGGCGCTGAAGCAGTCGGCCGACGCGTGGGCCGCTGTTGCGGCCGACGCCACCGAGGTCTCGGTGCCCGTCCCGCCGAACTCGATGTCCGCCGCGATGGGGGTCGGTGCGTGCGCGCTCGACGCCGTCGTCCACGCGTGGGACCTCGCCGTCGCGAGCGGGCAGCCCAGCCCGCTGAGCGACTCGATCGCCCGCGAGCTGCTCCCCGTCGCACAGCAGATCGTCGAGCCGCTGCGGGCGTACGGCGCGTTCGCCGCGGCGCTTCCCCCGGAGGCCGGCGACGGCGACGCCGCCGTGCTGCTGCGCTACCTGGGCCGCCGCCCCGACTGGTCGGCCTGATCCTGCCTGACCCGTAAGGCCTGAAGTTCCCCACCGTTTTGCCCACTTGCGGACCCCCAAGCCGTGCAGGTTGGCAAAACGGTGGGAACTTTCGGCTGTGGTGCCCGGGTTGCACCCATATGTGCAGTAACTGCAACTTGCAGTGAGTGCAAGATCGTGGGTAGCGTCGATGACATGCAGATCACGGTGGGCAGGGATCGGTGCATCGGCGCGGGGCAGTGCGTGCTCGCCGCGCCGGAAGTCTTCGACCAGGACGACGACGGCACGGTCGTGCTGTTGCAGGAGCACCCGCCCGCCGAGCTGCAGGACGGTGCCCGGCAGGCCGCGCAGCGTGCCCGGCGGCGGTCATCGAGGCTGTCACCGAAGTGGGTGCCCGATGAGCACCGCTGCGCTGCCCACGTTCCCGATGGGACGGCGGCAGTTCGACCCGCCGGTCGAGTTCGCCGGCCTGCCGCCGATCAGCCCGGTCCGGATGCCCAGCGGGGCGACCGGTTGGGCGGTCACGGCGCTGGCTCCGGCGAAGGCGCTGCTCGCCGACCCGCGCGTCAGCTCCGACCGCAGCCGGACCGAGTCGCCCATCCCCGGGTTGAACCGGCGTTTCGACGCGATCGAGCCCGGCATGTTCATCGCGATGGACGACCCGGAGCACGCGCACTACCGCAGGATGCTGACCGGCCAGTTCACCGTCCGGCGCATGCGTGCGCTGGAAGGGCGGGTCGAGGAGATCGTCCGCGACCAGCTCGACGCGCTGGTCGCCGCCGGGGCGCCGGGTGACCTGGTGGCCGAGTTCGCGTTGCCGGTGCCGTCGCTGGTCATCTGCGAGCTGCTCGGCGTGCGGTACGACAGCCGCGAGGAGTTCCAGGAGACGACGAAGACGCTGCTGTCGCTGACGGCGACCCAGGAAGAGGTCTTCGAGGCGAGGCGGCGGGTGCGGGACTTCCTGACCGAGCTGGTCGCCGCCAAGCGCAAGCAGCCCGACGACGCGCTGATCTCGGGGCTCATCGAGGCGGGCGCCCTCACCGACCAGGAGCTCGTCAACATCTCGATGCTGCTGCTGATCGCCGGGCACGAGACGACGGCCAACATGCTCTCGCTCGGCACGTTCGCGCTGCTGCAGAACCCGGAGCAGATGCGGTTGCTGCGCGCGGACCCCGAGCTGATGCCCACCGCCGTCGAGGAGCTGCTGCGTTACCTGACGATCGTCGGCAGCCTGGGTCTCGCCCGCGTCGCCGCCGAGGACATCGAGATCGACGGGGTGCGCATCAGTGCAGGCGAGACGGTGTTGATCTCGTTGCCGGCGGTGAACCGCGATCCGCACCTCGCGGAGGATCCGGACACGCTGGACATCACCCGGCCGCGCACGAGCCACGTCGCGTTCGGACACGGTATCCACCAGTGCCTCGGCCAGCAGCTGGCGCGCACCGAGATGAAGATCGGGTACCGGCAGCTGCTCGACCGGTTCCCGACACTCGAACTGGCCTGCGACCCGCAGGACGTGCCACTGCGCACCGACATGGGCATCTACGGCGTGCACGCGCTCCCGGTCCGCTGGTGAGCGGCCGTCCGAGCTGATTCCGATCCGGCTGAGGAAAGGACACCGCACGTGAGCACCACGGTCGACCCCACGCACCTGCCGACGTTCCCGCTCGGGCGGCGGCGCTTCGACCCGCCGGCCGAGTTCGCGGGCCTCCCGCCGATCAGCCCGATCCGGCTGCCCAGCGGGGCGGCCGGCTGGGCGGTGACCGCGCTGGCTCCGGCGCGTGCGTTGCTCGCCGACCCACGCCTCAGTGCCGACCGCACGAAGGCCGAACTGCCGGTCGCCGAGCTGAACGAACGGTTCCAGGGCCCTGTCCCGCCGGGGATGTTCCTGCTGATGGACGACCCGGACCACGCGCATTACCGCAAGATGCTGACCGGACAGTTCACCGTCCGGCGCATGCAGGCGCTGGAGGCGCGGGTCGAGGAGATCGTGACCGAGCGGTTGGACGCGCTGGCGGCGGCCGGCTCGCCGGGCGACCTGGTGGCCGAGTTCGCGCTGCCGGTGCCGTCGCTGGTCATCTGCGAGCTGCTCGGCGTGCCCTACGAGCGCCGCGCGGAGTTCCAGCACACCACCAAGACGCTGCTGTCGGTGGACGCGACGCCCGAGCAGCTCACCGAGGCCCGGCAGCAGGTCGGGGAGTTCATGGCCGACCTCGTGGCCGGCAAGCGGGCCCGGCCCGACGACGCGGTGATCTCCGGGCTCATCGCCGGCTACGACCTCACCGACGCCGAGCTGATCAACATCTCGATGCTGCTGCTGATCGCCGGGCACGAGACGACGGCCAACATGCTCTCGCTCGGCACGTTCACGCTGCTGCAGAACCCGGAGCAGATGCGGTTGCTGCGCGAGCAGCCCGAGCTGATGCCCACTGCCGTCGAGGAGCTGCTGCGCTACCTCAGCATCGTGGCGAGCTTCGGCCTGCCGAGGACCGCGACGTCCGATATCGAGATCGACGGTGTGCGCATCGGTGCAGGTCAGACGGTGTTGATCTCGCTGCCGGCGGTGAACCGCGATCCGCACCTCGCGGAGGATCCGGACACGCTGGACATCACCCGGCCGCGCACGAGCCACGTCGCGTTCGGACACGGTATCCACCAGTGCCTCGGCCAGCAGCTGGCGCGCACCGAGATGAAGATCGGGTACCGGCAGCTGTTGGACCGCTTCCCGACACTCGCGCTCGCCTGCGACCCGCAGGACGTCCCGCTGCGCACCGACATGACCATCTACGGTGCGCATGCGCTGCCCGTCCGCTGGTGACACGCAGTAATCTGCCGGGATGACCGCCCCTACGCTGCGGGAACGCAAGAAGCTGCAGACCCGCCGCAGCCTCGGCGACGCAGCGCGTCGCCTCGCCCTGCAGCATGGGGTGCGTGCGGTCAGCTGCGAGGACATCGCCGAGGACGCCGGGGTGTCGGCGCGCACCTTCTTCAACTACTTCGCCACGAAGGAAGAGGCGATCCTCAACGGCAACGCGGACTTCTGGAACGTCCTGTCCGCCGCGTTCCGGAACCGGCCGGCAGCGGATCCGATCGATGTCGCGTTCCTCGACGCGGCACGGGAGGTGCTCGGCCGCGACGACGCGCCCGCCGGCGGCTGGCTCCGCGACACGCGATCGCTGTGCGAGCGCAACCCCGAGCTGATCGCCCCGCTCCTCGCGCTCTACGACGACGTCGGCCGCACGATCCGGCAGATCGTCGCCGACCGGACGGGGACGGACCCGGAACGGGACATGTACCCGCGGCTCGTGGCGGGATGTCTGGTCCTGAGCTGGCGCCTCGCGCACGTCGAGGGGGAGGAGCCGGGGTCACCGGACCGGTTGCTCGCCCATCTCGAGGTGGCGCTCAGGCAGCTGTCGGCGGGCATCAACAATCCGGCAGAACTCGGCAGCTGAACCGGCATCGTCACGCCGCTGGGACGTCGGCCACGTCGTAGTAGACCGGGATCCCGCGCTCCTTCGCGATCGCGACGTCCTGGTCGGCGCCCGTGGACTCGCCGGGCAGTCGTAGCACGGCGTCGCAGTGCTGGAGCAGCCGCTCGGCGGTCGCGTAGAAGACCTCTTCATCCTGGTCGGCGCCGCGCAGGACGGGGAGGGCGACCCACTCGCCGATCATCGGGATGTGCCCGGCGCGGAAGATCGGCCATGCGGCCTCCTCCAGCCTGGCGAGGTTCGCGGCCATCAGCTCGGGGTCGTTCCCGGTGTTGGAGCGGTACGGGCCGGCGATGAGGATCAGCTGTGGTGTGCTCACGCTCCTCACGGTAACGTGCATAAGTCGGAACAAACAAGGGAGAACGTGCATGCTGGCGGCTCAGCGCAAGGACCTGCTGCTCGACCGGTTGCGTGTCGACGGGCGGATCGTCGCCAAGGACCTCGCGGCGGAGCTGGGGGTCTCGGAGGACAGCGTCCGGCGCGACCTGCGCGAGCTGGCGGCCGCCGGGCTGTGCCAGCGCGTCTACGGCGGCGCGCTGCCGGCCTCGCCCGCGGTCGCCGACCACGCGGTCCGGGAGGGCGTGGCGGTGGCGAGCAAGCAGCGGGTCGCGGCGATCGCGGCCACGCTCGTGCGTCCCGGCTCGACGGCGATCCTCGACGGCGGCACGACCGCGCTGGCCGTCGTGCGGGCGCTGCCCCGCGACCTGTCCGCCACCATCGTCACGCACAGCCCCGCGGTGGCCGTCGCGCTGGTGGACCATCCGGGCGTCGAGGTGTTCCTGCTGGGTGGACGGCTGTTCCGGCACTCGCTGGTGACCTGCGGGGCGGCCGCGGCTGAATCGGCCGCCGGCGTCTCGGCCGACGTCTTCCTGCTCGGCGTCACGGGTGTGCACCACGAGGCCGGGCTGACCACCGGCGACGCCGACGAGGCCGCCATGAAGCGCGCCTTGTCCCGTCGCGCGGCCGATACCTTCGTGATGGCGAGCGCGGAGAAGATCGGCGCAGCGTCACGGTTCGCGGTGCTGCCGCTCGCGGGGGTGACCGGTGTCGTCACCGACGCGGAGCAGGGAAGCGCTGCGCTTCAAGACCTGGTCACGGCCGGTGCTGCCCTGATCACGGAGGGATGATCTTTGCGACACGCCGGGCCACCCTCCGTACGCCGGACGGCCACCGCCCGGTAACGTCCCGGCTCCATCGGCCGTCCCTGGCCGATCGGACGACCACAACACGGCGGGGCGCGTTGCCGGTCGTCCGTCCGTGCTCCTACGCTGCGCAGACGGCCCTGACGGGGGTCGCCCGCGACAGACCGGAGCCCGCATGGACACAACGCGGCCCTTCGCCCCCAGCCCGGAGCCGCTCGACGACGAGTCGGAGATCCCGTTCGACTCGGTGGGGAGACACCGCTTGAAGGTGCCTGAGCCGGCTCCACTGACAGAGCACGGTCCCGCGCGCGTGATCGCCGTCGCCAACCAGAAGGGCGGCGTGGGCAAGACGACGTCCACGATCAACCTGGGCGCCTCGCTGGCCGAGTACGGCCGCAAGGTACTGCTGGTGGACTTCGACCCGCAGGGTGCGCTCTCGGTCGGTCTCGGCGTGCAGGCGCACGAGCTGGAGACCACCATCTACAACCTCTTGATGGAGCGCTCCGTCGAGATCGACGACGTGATCCGCAAGACCAACGTCGACGGCATGGACCTGCTGCCCAGCAACATCGACCTGTCCGCCGCCGAGGTGCAGCTGGTCACCGAGGTCGGCCGGGAGCAGGCGCTCGGGCGGGCCATCAAGCCGGTGCTCGACCGCTACGACGTCATCCTGATCGACTGCCAGCCGTCGCTCGGCCTGCTCACGATCAACGCGCTGGCCTGCGCCGACGACATCCTCATCCCGCTGGCGTGCGAGTTCTTCAGCCTCCGCGGCGTGGCGCTGCTAATGGACACCGTCGACAAGGTCCAGGACCGGCTCAACCCCGACCTGAAGATCATCGGGATCCTGGCGACGATGTTCGACCCGCGCACATTGCACACCAAGGAGGTGCGCCAGCGGGTCATCGAGGCCTTCGGCGACCTGGTGTTCGAGTCGGTGATCAACCGCACGGTCCGGTTCCCGGAGACGACCGTCGCCGGCGAGCCGATCACGACGTGGGCCCCGACGTCCGCGGGGGCAGAGGCCTACCGCCTGCTGGCCCGCGAGGTCATCGCCCGGTGACGCTGCTCAGCGAGCAGCCGCCGGTGCCTGCGCCCGACGGCGCCGGGTTGCCGGCGCGTCCCCGTTTCACCGTCCGGCTGCACAACTTCACCGGGCCGTTCGACCTGCTGCTGCAGCTGATCGGCAAGCACGAGCTCGACATCACCGAGATGGCGCTGCACACCGTCACCGACGACTTCATCGCGCACCTCGCGCAGCTCGGTGACGACGCCGACCTCGACGAGACGACGGAGTTCCTCGTCATCGCGGCGACCCTGCTCGACCTGAAGGCCGCCCGGCTGCTGCCCGACGCCGAGGTCGAGGACGCCGAGGACCTCGCGCTGCTCGAAGCGCGCGACCTGCTCTTCGCCCGGCTGCTGCAGTACCGCGCCTACAAGAAGGTCGCGGAGCTGTTCGTCGAGCTCGAAGCGGGCGCGATGCGCCGGTTCCCGCGCTCGGTGGCGTTGGAGGAGCGGTTCGCGGCGCTGCTGCCCGAGGTGCTGCTCGGCGTCGACCCCGACACGTTCGCCGAGCTCGCCGCGACGGTGTTCCGGCCGAAGCCGCCGCCGACCGTCGGCCTCGACCACCTGCACGCCGCCCAGGTGTCCGTCCCCGAACACGCGGCGATCCTGCGGGAACGGCTGGCGCGGCTCGGCACGGCCACGTTCGCGACGCTGACCGCCGACTGCGCAGGGCCGCTGGAGGTGGTGGCGCGGTTCCTCGCGGTGCTCGACATGTACCGTGAAGCCTGCATCGACCTGGAGCAGCCGGAGCCGTTCGGCGAGCTCACAGTACGCTGGACACCCGATGCCCAGCCCGGCGCGACGCCGGCTGAACCCCCTGATGAGCGTGAGTGAAGACCGGCCAGTGAGCCCCACCTCCCTACCGACCGAAGGGTCGGAACTGGACGGCGACCTCGTCGCCGCCGAACTGGCCGATGACCTGGCCGCCGCCGATCTCGATGACGCTGCTCTGGGTGGCGCTGCTCTGGATGGCGCTGCTCTGGGTGGCGCTGCTCTGGATGGCGCTGAACTCGACGCCGACCCCGAGCTCGCCGAAGACACCGCGCTCGAAGCGGCGCTGGAGGCGTTGCTGCTGGTCGTCGACGCGCCCACCGACGAGGAGACGCTGGCGCTGGCGTTGGCGCAGCCCGTCGCGCGGGTGCGTCCGGCGTTGCTGCGGCTCTCCGAGAGCTACGCCGCGGCCGGGCGGGGCATCGACCTGCGCCGGGCCGGTGAGGGCTGGCGCTTCTACACACGCGATACGTACGCCCCGTACGTCGAGCGGCTGCTCCTCGACGGGCAGCGCGCCCGGCTCACCAGGGCGGCGCTGGAGACATTGGCCGTGGTGGCCTACCGGCAGCCCGTCACGCGTGCGCGCGTGTCGGCGGTGCGGGGTGTGAACTGCGACGGGGTGCTGCGCACGCTGCTCACCCGTGGCCTGGTGCAGGAGGCCGGTGTCGACCCTGCGACGCAGGGCACGCTCTTCTGCACGACCGAGCTGTTCCTGGAGCGACTCGGGCTCTCGTCGGTGGAGGAGCTGCCGCCCTTGGCGCCGCTGCTCCCCGATATTGACGCGATCGACGAGCTCTGACCGGCGGATGAAGACCGACATGAATGATGTGAAGACCGGCGCCCACGCTGATGGCGCCCACCCCGACGGCGTGCGCCTGCAGAAGGTGCTCGCCCAGGCCGGCGTTGCGTCGCGGCGCGCTGCCGAGGAGCTGATCGCGGCCGGCCGGGTGAGCGTCGACGGCAAGATCGTCAAGGAGATGGGGCGGCGGGTCGACCCGCAGACGGCCGTCGTGCACGTCGACGGCTCCCGGATCGTCCTGCAGGACGACCTGGTCCACCTCGCGCTGAACAAGCCGCGCGGGATCCTCTCGACGATGTCCGACGACCGCGGACGGCCGTGCGTCGGCGACCTCGTCGTCGAGAGCGGCTGGGTCGAGGAGCACTTCGACGGCGGGCAGCGGGCGCGGCTGTTCCACGTCGGGCGGCTCGACGCCGAGACCGAGGGTCTGCTGCTGCTGACCAACGACGGCGACCTCGGCCACCGCCTGATGCACCCGTCGTTCGAGGTGGAGAAGACGTACGTGGCCGAGGTGATGGGCCAGGTGCCGCGCGACCTCGGCAAGCGGCTGCGTGCCGGCGTCGAGCTCGACGACGGCCCGGTCTCCGTGCACTCGTTCAAGATCGTCGACTTCCACGCGGGCCGGTCGATGGTCGAGCTGGTGATCCACGAGGGTCGCAAGCACGTCGTGCGCAGGCTGCTCGACGAGGTCGGGCACCCCGTGCAGCGGCTGGTGCGCACCGCCGTCGGCGACGTGCAGCTCGGCAACCAGCGCCCGGGCAAGCTGCGGCCGCTGACCAGGGCAGAGGTCGGCTCGCTCTACCGTTCGGTGGGGATGTAGGGATGCCGGTACGGGCGATCCGCGGCGCGATCCAGGTCGACTCCGACACCAGGGACGACATCCTCGAAGGCTCGGCGGAGCTGGTGACGGCCGTGCTCAAGCGCAACTCGCTGACCGCCGACGACATCATCTCGATCCTCTTCACCGCGACCCCCGACCTCACCGCCGAGTTCCCGGCGTACGCGGCGCGGCTGCTCGGCCTCACCGACGTCCCGCTCATGTGCGCGTCGGAGATCGCGGTGCCCGGCGCGCTGCCGCGCACGCTGCGGCTGCTCGCGCACGTCGACACCGAGCTGCCCCGCGGCGAGCTGCGCCACGTCTACCTCCGCGGAGCCGCGGCGCTGCGCACCGACCTGCCGCAGTAGCCGCCGGCAGCCCGAACTTCCCCACCGTTTTGTGCACATGCGCGCGTTTTGCGCGCGCATCCACCCAAAACGATGGGGAAGTTCGGCGGACGGCATGATGGTCGACGGTCCCGCGCGCGTGGGACAGGTGGCCGGTGAAGCGGCGAGCAGGGGCCGCTGGCCCGGACAGGGGTGGAGAACGGTGACGGGCAGGCTGCACGGTGTGGTCGCGATGGACGGCCCGTCGGGGACCGGGAAGTCGACCGTCTCCCGCAGGCTCGCCCGCGAGTCCGGTGCCGCGTACCTCGACACCGGGGCCATGTACCGCGCGGTGACGTTGGCGGTGCTGCGTGCGGGCGTCGACATCGACGGTCCGCCCGAGCCGATCGTCGCGATCGCTACCGGCGCGACCATGGAGTCGGTGACCGACCCGGACGCCCCCGCGATCCGCCTCGACGGCGAGGACGTCGAGGACGAGATCCGCGGCGGCGCCGTCACGGCCGCGGTGAGCGCGGTGTCGGCAGTGCCCGAGATCCGGACGATGCTGGTCGAGCGGCAGCGCGCGCACATCGCGAAGGCGCTCACCGACGGCGGCGGGATCGTCGTCGAAGGCCGCGACATCGGCAGCGTCGTCGTGCCGGAAGCCCCGCTCAAGGTCTACCTGACCGCTTCCGAGGAGATCAGGGCCTTCCGCCGCGGGTCGCAGGACCGCAAGGCCGGCCGCGACGCCGACCTCGCCACGGTCCTCGCCGACGTCCGGCGCCGCGACCGGCTCGACTCCACCCGCAAGACCTCCCCGCTGCACGCCGCGCCCGACGCGCTGGTGCTCGACACCGACGAGCTCACCGTCGACGACGTGCTCGCCGAGCTGCTGCGCCTGGTGCAGGAGCGAGGGCTGGTGTGACGGCCGGGGGATCGGCTGGGGGATCGGCCGGCGTGTCGGCGCAGGAACTGCCGCCCGGCGCGTGGCCGTGGCTGCACGACGTCGCCCGCTGGCTCGGCACCTGGATCTTCTTCCCGTTCTTCCGGGTTCGGGTGCACCACGCCGACCGCCTCACGTCGTCCGGGCCGGTGGTGCTCGTCGCCAACCACAGCTCGTACGTCGACGGGCCGGTGCTCTTCGGACTATTCCGGCGCCGCATGGTGTTCCTGGTCAAGCACGAAATGTTCACGGGTCCCGTCGGCTGGGGGCTGGTCAGGATCGGGCAGCTCGGAGTGAAGCGCGGGACGCCCGACCGCAGGCCGTTGATGGCGGCCGTCGGGGTGCTGAAAGCCGGCGGGATGATCGGGGTGTTCCCGGAGGGCACCCGCGGCGCGGGTGACGTCGAGGCGGCGCAGCACGGCGCGGCGTGGCTCGCCCGCTCGGCGGGTGCGACGATCGTGCCGGTCGTGTGCCGCGGCACCCGGCGGCCGGCCGGACGGGGCCGCCGGTTCCGCCCGCCCGTGGACGTGCTGGTCGGCGAGCCGATCACGATCAGCAGCGGTGGTGGCCGAGCGGGCCTCGCCACCGCGACCGAGACCATCAGGGCCGAGATGGCCGGGATGGTCCGAGAACTCGATGAAATACGGAGCACCACGTGAGCAGCACAGACGACACGGTCGACGGGACCGCCTTCGCCACGATGGCGGAGCTCGGGATCGACCCCGACGAGTTCGTCGCCGTCGATGACGACGGGCAGCCGGCGGAGCCGGCCGCGCCGGTCCCGGTGCTCGCCGTGGTCGGCCGTCCGAACGTCGGCAAGTCGACGCTGGTCAACCGCCTGATCGGGCGCCGGGAGGCGGTCGTGCAGGACATCCCAGGGGTGACGCGCGACCGCGTCTCCTACGACGGGCTGTGGAACGGGCGCCGGTTCACCCTCGTCGACACCGGCGGGTGGGAACCCGACGCCACCGGTCTGCAGGCCGCTGTTGCGGCGCAAGCCGAGTACGCGATCCGCTCGGCCGACGCCGTGATGCTCGTCGTCGACGCCAGCGTGGGCGCGACCAGCACCGACGAGGCCGTCGCGCGCGTGTTGCGCCGCTCCGACCGGCCGGTGCTGCTCGCCGCCACGAAGGTCGACGACGACCGGCTCACGTCCGACACCGCGGCGCTCTGGCGCCTCGGGCTGGGGCAGCCCTACCCGGTGAGCGGCCTGCACGGCCGCGGCTCCGGCGACCTGCTCGACGCCGTGCTCGAAGCCCTCCCGGAGAGCCCGCGCGACCAGTTCGGCGCCGGCGGGGGCGGGCCGCGCCGGGTCGCGCTGATCGGGAAGCCGAACGTGGGCAAGTCGAGCCTGCTCAACCGGGTCTCCGGCGAGGTCCGCTCGGTCGTGCACGACGTCGCCGGCACCACCGTCGACCCCGTCGACTCGCTCGTCGAGCTCGACGGCGAGGTGTGGCGGTTCGTCGACACAGCAGGCCTGCGCAAGCGCGTCAAGACCGCGAGCGGCATGGAGTACTACGCCAGCCTGCGCACCCAGGCCGCGATCGAGGCCGCGGAGGTCGCGGTCGTCCTGATCGACGCCTCCGAGCCGATCGCCGAGCAGGACCAACGGGTGATCACCATGGTCGAGGAGGCCGGGCGCGCGCTCGTGCTGGTGTTCAACAAGTGGGACCTCGTCGACGAGGACCGCCGCAACGCGATGAAGCGCGAGCTGGAGCGCGACCTGGTCCGGGTGCAGTGGGCGGAGCGGGTCAACGTCTCGGCCCTCACCGGACGGTCGGTGGCGAAGATCGCACCGGCGCTGCGGACCGCGCTGGAGTCGTGGGACCGGCGGATCCCGACCGGCCGGCTCAACGGCTGGCTATCCGAGGTTGTTGCCGCCACCCCGCCGCCGGTGCGTGGCGGCAAGCAGCCCAAGATCCTCTTCGCCACCCAGGCCACCACCCGTCCGCCGACGTTCGTGCTGTTCACGAGCGGGTTCCTGGAGGCGGGGTACCGCCGGTTCATCGAGCGGCGCCTGCGTGAGGAGTTCGGCTTCGCCGGTTCGCCCGTCCGGATCTCGGTGCGGGTGCGGGAGAAGCGCTCCAAGAAGTAGTCTCCAGAACACTGCTGACCAGTTCGGACGATCAGGAGCTACCCTCCGTCCATGACAGCGGCGGAAGGTTCGCGAGGTACGACACCCGTGCGTGTTGTGCTCGCCGACGACGAGCCGCTCATGCGCGCCGGGTTGCGGACCGTGCTGGAAGCGGCCGGCACGGTGCAGGTCGTCGGGTTGGCCGGCGACGGCAAGGAGATGCTCTCCGCGGTCGAGCGACACCGGCCCGACGTCGTGCTGGTGGACGTCCAGATGCCGGGCACCGATGGCCTCACGGCGCTGCGTGTGCTGTGTGCCCGCCCACAGGCCCCGCCTGCGGCCGTGTTGACGACGTTCGACCTCGACGACTACGTCGCCGAGGCGCTGAAGATCGGCGTGCAGGGCTTCCTGTTGAAGGACGCCGAGCCGGACGCCCTGGTCAGGGCCGTGCTCGACCTCGCAGCGGGTGGAGCGGTGCTGGATCCGCGGATCACCGCGCGGCTGCTGCCCCGGCTGGCCGCGGAGGCGCCGACGCTGCCGACGCGTCCGCCCGACCTCACGTTGCGCGAGCTCCAGGTGCTGCGCCGGCTGGCCGCGGGCGACTCCAACGCGGCCATCGGCTGTCGTTTGGGGCTGGCCGAAGCTACCGTCAAGAAGTACGTGTCGGCACTTCTCATCAAGCTGGGTGCCGAGAACAGGGTCCAGGCCGCGCTGCTGGCGCAAGGTTGGGGCGTCCAGTAGCCGGTGATCGGGCAGGGAGGCACGCCGATGACGATGTCGCAGGAGCGCGTCGCGCCTGCAACGGTCGCGCCCGAACCGGCGTCGACAGGCGTCCGGCCGCGGTGGGTGCGCCCACCGCTGCTCTCCTCGTTCTCGACGCTCCGGTCGCTCCCGGCGCTGCGCGCGCTGCCCGAGTGGGTGCGTCGCGGGCTGATCGAAGCGGCCGCGGTGGGGATCCCGCTCGTTGCGGTGCTCTGGGCCGTGCCGCCGTTCACGTGGTCGGTGCCGGTGGCGATCATCGGCTGCCTGCTGCTGCCGCTGCGGCACATCTGGCCGCCGCTCGCGCTGATCGGCGGGCTGGCCGGGCTCGCCGGCGGGTTGGGCTGGCCGGCCGCGCTCGTCGCGCTCTTCACGATGGGCCGGCGCGCGACGCAGCTGCGCACAACCGTCCCGTGGCTGCTGCTGACCCTCGTCGTCTCGGTCACGCCGGTGCTGCTCACGCAGGACCTGCCGTGGCAACGGGTAGCGCTCACGTTCGCGTTCGTCGGGCTCTACGCCGTCGCGCCCGCGGCGCTCGGGCTGCTGCTGAGCACCCGGGAACGGCTCACCGCGAGCCTCGCCGAGCTGACCAGCGCGCGGGAGAGCGCCATGAGCGCGTCGCAGGACGCCGCCCGCGCGCAGGAACGGGCCCGGATCGGGCGGGAGATCCACGACGCCGTCGGGCACCACGCGACGCTGATCGCAGTTGGTGCCGCGGCGCTGGCGGCGTCGACGGCCGAGGAGGAGACACGGCAGTCGGCCGAGCAGATCCGCTCGCTCGCGAAGCGCGCGCTCGCCGAGATGCGGGCCGCGCTGGGCCTGCTCGACGCGGGGGCCGAGCAGGTGGCGGGCCTCGCGGAGCTGGCCGCCCTCGTCGCGGGCGCGAGCGCCGCCGGTGTCGACGTCGAGCTGGTGCACCACGGCGAGCCGGTCGAGCTGGCGCCCGGTGTGGGCCGTGCGGTCTACCGGGTGGCCCAGGAGTCGATCACCAACGCGGTGCGCCACGCCTCCGGCTCCGCCGTGCGGCTCGAGCTGCGCTGGCGCACCGACGAGCTGATGGTGCAGGTGCGCAACACAGCGGCCCCGCGGGTGCTGCGGCGCCGCAGGGACGCGTTCGTCAGGGGCGGCACCGGCCTGATGGGCCTCGCCGAGCGCGTCACGTCGGCGGGCGGGCAGCTCACCGCGGCGCCGTCCCCGGAGGGCGGCTTCACCGTGCGCGCGAGCTTCCCGCTGCCGAAGCTGACCGCCGAGGTCTACGAGCTGCACCCCGACTCCGCCTGAACTTCCCCACCGTTTTGCCAACCTGCACGCCTTTCAGGGTGTGCAGGTTGGCAAAACGGTGGGGACCTTCTACGTGACGTCGTCGGGGGTGAGGAGGCGCAGCTCCTCGGTGGTGGATTCGAGGTCGGCCGCGAGCCTGCGGGCCTGCCGGCTGATCATCTCGTTCAGCACCCGTCGGGCTTCCCGCGCGTTGCCGAACGACGGACTGCGCGCTCCTGTGCTGTCGGACAGGGCGTCGAACCGGGCGCTGACGGCGGCGAGCGTCTCGGGTGGGCAGTCGTAGCCGCTGGTCGTGGCCATCGCGGTGAAGATCGTGAGCAGCTCGTCGGTGGTGTAGCTGTCGAAGACGACCGTGCGGCTGAACCGCGACGACAGGCCGGGATTCGAGGCGGTGAACCGCCGCATGTCCTCCAGCGGCCCGGCAACGATCACGACGACCTCGTCGCGGTGGTTCTCCATCAGGGTCAGGAGGGTGTCGATGGCCTCTTGGCCGAAGTCGTGCGCGCCGTCGTGGCCGCGGGACAGTGCCGAGGCCTCGTCGATGAACAGGACGCCGCCGCGGGCGCGTTCGAACGCCTCCTTGGTCTTCGGCGCGGTCTGCCCGACGTACTGCCCGACCAGGTCGGCGCGGCTGACCTCGACCATCTGCCCGGTGGCGAGCACGCCCAGCGCGGCGAGCAGCCGCCCGTAGAGCCGGGCCATGGTCGTCTTGCCGGTGCCGGGCGGCCCCGCGAAGACGAGGTGGCGCGAGAGGTCGGGCTCGGGGAGGCCGGCGGCCCGTCGGCGCCGCGCGATGGCGAGCAGGCTGATGACGTCGGTGACCTCCTCCTTCGCCTTCTCCAGCCCGACGAGCCCACCGAGCTCGTTCATCAGCGCCGTGACCTGGGCGGGATCGTGGGAGCGCTGTGCCGCGCGCATGCCGAGCCCGGCCCCGACCTCACCGAGGTCGGGGAGCGACAGCAGCCGCAGATCGTCGGGGGTGGCGTCGGGCATCGCCGCGAGCCGCTGCGACTGCCGTGCCGTCATCTCCTCGAACACCTGCCGCGCGACGCGGCCGTTGCCGAAGGTGTCGCCGCGCTTCATCGAGCCGAAGTGGCCGATGAGCACCTCGCGGACGTCGGGTGCGAGCTCGTAGCCGTGCTCGCCCGCGTGCCGCTCGACGATCTTCAACAGCTCCTGCGGGCTGTAGCTGGGGAACTCGATGGTGCGGCTGAACCGGGAGGCCAGGCCGGTGTTGGAGCGCAGGAACGTGCGCATCTCGGCCGAGTAGCCCGCGGCGATCACCACGACGTCGTCTCGGTGGTCCTCCATCAGCTTCACCAGGGTCGAGATGGCCTCCCGGCCGAAGTCGACCCCGCCGCCCGGCTGGGGCGCCAGCGCGTAGGCCTCGTCGACGAACAGTACCCCGCCGATGGCCTCGTTGAACTTCTTGGTGGTCTTGAGGGCGGTGCCGCCGACGTTCTCCGAGACGAGGTCGGTGCGGCTGACCTCGATGACCTGTCCGGTGCGCAGGACGCCGAGCGAGGCGAGGATCTGGCCGTAGAGCCGCGCGACGGTGGTCTTGCCCGTGCCGGGGGCGCCTGCGAAGACGAGGTGGCGGCTCATCGTCGGCACGGGCAGCCCGGCGTCGCGCCGGCGCTGCGACACCGCGATCATGTCGACCAGCGCTGTGACCTGCTGCTTCACCGCGTCGAGGCCGATGAGCCCGTCGAGGTCGGCGAGCAGGCCGTCCTTGGAGCTGCGTCCACCTTCGCCGGTCGTGCCGGGCTCGCCCGACGTGGACGTGGTCGCCGTGTCGATGTCGACCCGCTCCACCACCACCGCGGGACGTTCCCCGCCCTCGACGGGCAGCCCGCCGTTGCCGCGCACCACCCCGCCGCGCACGACGACGGGCAGGCTCGTCTCGACGGCGACGCCTGCGCCGGTGTTGGACTCGACGAGGCAGCCCTCCAGCGTGGCCCGCCCACCGTCGCCGACGCGCACGCCGGCCTGGGTGTTGCCGTGGAACCGGCTGGAGACGGCCTCCAGCTCGTTGGACTCCTGCACCCACACCCCGTCCAGGCCCATCCGGCCGATCTCGGTGTCGCGCAAGGTGACCTTGGCCCCGCCGTTGCGCAGGTTGATGCCGTACTCCGTGCAGTCGAGCAAGGTGCAGTTCTCGAAGGTGGCCTTGCCGTCGACCAGCGCGGCGTTCTTGGTCGTGTCGCGCACCTCGAGCCGCGTGAACTCGGCGCTCGACCCGCCGTGCACCCACACCGCGCAGTCGCCCGCGCCAGAGGTCGCGGCGCCGTTGACGACGAGATGGCCGCCGCCCTCGACGCGGAACGACTGGAACCGCACGTCCCGCACGTCGATCTGCTCCACGGTGCCGCGGCCGTTGTCGAGCACGTGCACGCCGTGCTGCTCACCGCGCTCGACCGTGCTGGAGACGACCGTCGGGTTGCCGAACGACTTCACACCGACGGCGGCGAGGTGCGCGCCCTCGATCCGGCACTCCTCGAAGCGGCCCCTGCCGTAGTCGCTGACGTAGATGCCGTTGCCGCGGCAGCCCTGCATCACGGTGCGGCGCACCACCGGGTTCGCCGACTGCTCCACGTGGATCCCGCTCGACGCCATCCCGGTGATCACGCAGTCCTCGACGACGCCCGTGCTGCGGCCGGTGACCTGAACCCCGCGCTCGTTGCACTCGTGGATCGTGCAGTTG
The DNA here is from genome assembly GCF_021245725.1 of Pseudonocardia sp. TRM90224. Taxonomy (GTDB): domain Bacteria; phylum Actinomycetota; class Actinomycetes; order Mycobacteriales; family Pseudonocardiaceae; genus Pseudonocardia. The sequence goes on from NZ_JAJGSX010000043.1 coordinate 33,091, forward strand.
CGGATCGTGGGCAGCGACGCGCCGCCCACGAAGATCGCCGACTGGGCCGTGCCGGAGATGTCGGTGCGCTCGATCGTGCAGACCGCGCCGTCGTCGATCTTGACGCCGTGGCAGCCGCAGCCACGGATCGTGCTGCCCTCGACGCTGCCTTCGAGCGACCGGATGAACGCGACGCCGTTGCAGGCCATGTCGACGAACTCGCAGTCCTCGATCCAACCGCGCCCGCCCTCGACCGCCACCCCGACCGACCCGCGGGTGAAGCGGCTGCCGCGCACGACGGCGGTGCTGCCGTCGACGACCCGCACGCCGTAGTCGGCGGAGTCGACGTCGCAGTGCTCCATGATCAGCGCGCCGCCCTCGACGCGGACGGCCGCGCCGTTGGTCGCCGCCGTGCTGCGCACGGTGAGCCCCGTGACGGCGGCCTGCGCGCCGCAGGAGAGCGTCGCGCCCTCGTGCCAGCTGAGCACGGCCCCGCCGCGCCCGGACTCCGCGTAGATCGTGACGGGCCGCTCGACCACGAGCTGCTCGGTGTAGTTCCCCGAGGCCACCGCAATGGCGGCGCCGTCAGGGGCCTCCGCGAGCGCGGCACCGATGGTCCGATACCCGCCCCGCGTCGAGCCGGACGCGTCGACCCGGACGACCTTCGGCTTCATCGCCCTCCGACCAACGGACAGTGCACCAACACGCAACCGATGGTATTCGGCGGGGGTGGAACGCTCCGAGGCGCTCCCGTGGAGGGCAGGAAAGCCACTTTCCTGCCCTCACAGGGCCTGAAAGTGGCTTTCCTGCCCTCGCGTGCGGGACGCACACCTTGCCAGCGCCCGAGCGCAGCTAGCGGGGCAGGTCCTCGGGCAGGAGGGTGCGCAGGTCCTCGGTGGTGGCGTCGAAGTTGGTTGCGAGCCGGCGGGCCTGCCTGCTGATCATCTCGTTCAGGACGTGGCGGACCTCGCGCGCGTTGCCGAACGCCGGCGAGCCCACGGCCACCTCGAACTTCGCGCGCACGGCGTCGAGCGCCTCCGCGGAGCAGTCGTAGCCGCTGGTCGCCGCCTGCCGCGAGAAGATCGTCACCAGCTCGTCGGGCCCGTAGCTGTCGAAGCTGATCGAGCGGCTGAACCGCGAACCCAACCCCGGGTTGGACTCGATGAACCGGTGCATGTCCTCAGCGTGGCCCGCGACGATGACAACAACCTCGTCGCGGTGGTCCTCCATGAGCTTGAGCAGGGTGTCGACGGCTTCCCGGCCGAAGTCGTTGCCGCTCTCGTTGCCGCGGACCAGCGTGTATGCCTCGTCGATGAACAGGACGCCGCCGCGGGCGCGTTCGAACGCCTCCTTGGTCTTCGGCGCCGTCTGGCCGATGTACTGCGCGACCAGGTCGGCGCGGCTGACCTCGACGATCTGCCCGGTGGCGAGCACGCCCAGCGCGGCGAGCAGCCGCCCGTAGAGCCGGGCCATGGTCGTCTTGCCGGTGCCGGGCGGCCCGGCGAACACGAGGTGGCGCGAGAGGTCGGGTTCGGGGAGGCCGGCCTCGCGCCGCCGCCGGGCCATGCCCAGCAGGCTGATGACGTCGGTGACCTCCTCCTTCGCCTTGCCCAGCCCGACGAGCGCGTCGAGCTCCGCCATGAGCGCGGAGATCTGGGCCTGGTCGAGCGCGCGGGAACCGGATCGCATCCCGAGCCCCTCGGCGACGTCGTTGAGGTCGGAGAGCAGGAGCAGCCGCAGGTCGTCGGCGGTGGCGTCGGGCATGGCTGCGAGGCGTTGCGACTGGCGGGTGGTCATCGCCTCGAACACCCGGCGCGCGACGCGCCCGTTGCCGAACGTCTCGTCGCGCTTCATCGTCCGGAAGTGCTGCACGAGCACGTCGCCGGCGTCGGCAGCCAGCTCGTAGCCGTGCTCGGTCGCCAGGCTCGTCACGATCTCCAGCAGCTCCTGCGGGCTGTAGTTGGGGAACTCGACGGTGCGGCTGAACCGCGACGCGAGACCGGTGTTGGACTGCAGGAACGTCCGCATCTCCGCGGAGTAGCCCGCGGCGATCACCACGACGTCGTCGCGGTGGTCCTCCATCAGCTTCACGAGCGTGTCGATGGCCTCGCGGCCGAAGTCGACGCCGCCGCCGGACGGGCGCGCGAGCGAGTAGGCCTCGTCGATGAAGAACACGCCACCGATGGCCTCGTTGAACTTCTTGGTGGTCTTGAGGGCGGTGCCGCCGACGTTCTCCGACACCAGGTCGCTGCGGCTGACCTCGACCACCTGTCCGGTACGCAGGACGCCGAGCGAGGCGAGGATCTGCCCGTAGAGCCGGGCCACGGTGGTCTTGCCCGTGCCGGGGGCGCCCGCGAAGACGAGGTGGCGGCTCATCGTCGGCACCGGCAGCCCTGCGGCCCGGCGGCGTTCGGCGACCGCGATCGTGTCGACGAGCGACGTGACCTGCTGCTTCACCTCGGCCAGGCCGGTGAGGTCGGCGAGGTCGGCGAGCAGCCCGTCCTGCGAAGGGGCGTCGGCAGGCCGGGAGGTGGTCCGCTGGTCCTGATCCGTGCCGCCTCCGGTGCCGACGTGCCGCTGGCGCTCGCCGAGGTCGACCCGCTCGACGACGACGGTGGGCCGGTTCCGGCCGTCGATCTGCTCGCCGCGGTTGCCCTTCACCACCCCGCCACGGACGAGCACCTGCTGGTTCGACTCGACCACAACACCCGAGCCGGTGTTGGCCTCGACCCGGCAGTCGGCGAGCGTGGCGCTGCCGCCCTCCCCGACCCGCACCCCGGCGCCGGTGCAGTCGTGGATGCTGCCCCGGGTGGCCTCCAGGAGGTTGGTGTCCTGCACCCGGATCCCGTCGATGCCCATCTTCGCGATCTCGGTGTCGACCATGGTGACCTTCGCACCGCCGTTGCGGACGTTGATGCCGTACTCGGAGCAGTCGTGCAGGCTGCTCTTCGCGAAGGTGGCCGTGCCGTCGACGATGGCGGCGTTGCGGGTGAGGGCCACCTCCACCTCGGTGAACTCGGCCGACGAGTTGCCCAGCACCCACACCCCGGCGTCGCCCGCGCCGTAGGTGCAGGCGTCGCGGACGACGAGGTGCCCGTTGCCCTCGACGCGGAACGCCTGGAAGCGGACGTCGTGCACGTCCATGACCTCCACCGTGGCCCGGCCGTTGTCGAGGACGTGCACGCCGTGCTTGTCGCCGCCCCGGATGGTGGTGGAGACGACCGTCGGGTTGCCGAAGGTCTGCACGCCGACCGCGCCGAGGTGCGTCCGCTCGACGTTGCAGTCCTCGAACCGGCCGCGGCCGTAGTCGCTGACGAAGATGCCGTTGCCGCGGCATTCCCGCATGCTCGTGCGCCGCACGACGGGGTTGCTCGACTTCTCCACGTGGATCCCGCTGGAGGCCATGCCGGTGATCTCGCAGTCCTCGACCGTGCCCGTGCTGCTGCCGGTGAACCGGATGCCGCGCTCGTTGCCGTCGTGGATGTAGCACTTGCGGATGGTCGGCAGGGACTTGCCGTCGACGTAGACCGACGAGTTGGAGATGTCGGAGATGTCGGTCGTCTCGATCGTGCACACCGAGCCGCTGTCGATCTTGATGCCGTGGCAGCCGCAGCTGCGGATCGTGCAGTCCCTCACGAGGGCCTCGAGCGCGCCGATGAACGCGACGCCGTTGCAGGCCATGTCGGTGAAGGTGCAGCCCTCGACCCGGACGCGGCCGCCCTCGACGGCCACCCCGACCGCGCCACGGGTGAAGGCGCTGGACCGGATGCGCGCGGAGCTGCCACCCATCACGCGGACGCCGTGGTCGGTGATGTCGACGTCGCACCGCTCCATGACCAGCTCGGCGCCGTCGATCCGCACAGCGGCGCCGTTGGTGGCGGCGGTGCTGCGCAACGTGAGATCGGTGAGCGTGGTGTGGGCGCGGACGCCGACCACGACGCCCTCGTGCGACTGGATCGTGACGGTCCCGCGGCCGGACTCCGCGAAGATCACCACCGGGCGCTCGACGACGAACCTTTCGTTGTAGACACCTGGCGCGACCGCGATGTTGGCGCCGGCCGGGGCCGTCGCGAGCGCAGCGGTGATCGACGCGTGGGTGCCCCACTTCCTGCTCGATGCGTCGACCCGGATCACTCTCGGCATCTGCTTCCCCCGCCTCGACACCATTTCCGCACCACAGAGGTGTGAGGCCCGGCTCGGCCGCGCCTCACGCCGGTGATGGTAATCCGGCGTGCCGACAGGCCCGGACCAGCTAGTGCGGCGGCCACAAACGTCCACCGGGTCGCTCGCGCGCCCAGACGACGCCTCGCGGCGTTGCCGCCCTTGCAAAGACGCCCGGTCTGAGCTGCGGGCGGCGCCTTGCGAGGCGCCGCCTGGATCACGCGATCAACCCGGCAACGTCCGTGGCCACCGCACGAGGTGATGCCGCGTCACCCGGACGATCGGGCGACGATCCGCTTTGTGACCGGCCGGGCGACGAAGAGGACCGCCCAGAACGTCGCCGCCCAGGCCGCCGAGAGCCCGAACCCGAAGTAGAGGAGGAACGCGAGCGGGATCGACAGCGCGTAGACCACGCCGTAGACGAGCGGCTGCACGACGAGCAGGCGCCGGTCGTGCGGGTCGACGTCGGCCAGCTCCGGCTTCAGCACGTGCATGTTGAGCCGCATGGCCAGCACGGAGGTCGTGGCGAGGACCGCCGCGGTGATGGAGAAGGCCTGCGGGAACTGACCCCAGTCGATGATCAGCCGCATCGAGATGGGCAGCACGGCCACCCCGACCAGCACGCTGATGGTGCGCGCCAGCGCACGCGCGTCGACCGTGTGCACGTACGACATCGCGCGGTGGTTGCCGATCCAGTACTCCGACGTCACGTAGAACGCGAGCACGAAGACTCCGAGACTGGAGAACAGGTCGCCGAGCGACTCGACGAACCCGTCGAGGTCAGCGGGGGAGATGCCCTCCGGGAGCTTGATCTCCAACGCCAGCAGCGTCATCGCGATCGCGAAGACGCCGTCCGACAGCGCCGTCAGGCGGTGCGGCTGGCGGTAACGCGCGTCGGCGCGGGCCTTCGGGGTGACGTGCGTCGGCTCGGCTTGCGCCGCGGGGACAGCAGGCTGCGGCTCGTGATCCACCGCGGCCATCCTGCCGTACCCGCAGCGCAGGGGCCGTCGCGGCGGGGCGGGGGCGGCCGGCGGCACACCCGCACCCACCGACTGGCGGTTTCGCCGATTCGGTGGGGATCCCCGTGCTCCTACGGTCGACGCCATGACCACCACCTCCAGCACGGGGGACCAGCCCCTCTCCGGCAAGGTCGCTCTCGTCACCGGCGCGAGCCGAGGCATCGGCGCGGCCGCCGCGGTTGCGCTCGCCGCCGCCGGCGCGCGGGTCGCGCTCGCCGCCCGCGACCGGGACGCGTTGGACGGCGTCGCCGAGCGCATCCGCGCGGCGGGCGGCACCGCGCTGGTCGTCCCGACCGACGTCACCGATCCCGACGCTGTCGGCGCGCTCGTCGAGCGGACCGTCGCCGAGTTCGGCCGCCTCGACGCGGCGTTCAACAACGCGGGCGGCCCCGGGCACCGGCCGGCCCCACTCGCGGACGTCGCCGTCGCCGATTTCGACACCGTCGCCCGCACCAGCCTGCTCGGGGTGTTCCTCTCGATGAAGCACGAGATCCCGGCGATGGTCGCGGGGGGCGGCGGCGCGATCGTCAACATGGCGTCGACGGCGGGCGTGGAGGGGGTCGCCGGCATCGGCGGCTACGTGGCCGGGAAGTTCGGCGTCGTCGGCCTCTCCCGCTCGGCCGCGCTCGACTATGCAGCTCAGGACGTGCGGATCAACGTGATCGCGCCGGGCCCGATCCTGACCGGGCACCTGGAGCGGGCGGGGGAGCAGGCGCAGCAGCAGGTGGCGCGCTCGGTCCCGATGCGCAGGACGGGGCTGCCGCACGAGGTCGCCGCAGCCGTCGTTTGGCTCTGCGGCCCGGCGTCGTCATTCGTTACGGGCGTCGTTCTGCCCGTCGACGGCGGGATGCTCGCCGGAATGCGCCCTTATGCATGAGATCAGCCGTTTGTCGGATTCGAACTTCCTCTCGTCGACGCGGCCCATCACTACCCGGCCGGTCGCCGGGCCGCCCGTCGACGGACGCGGTGCCGCTCGCCGAGGCGCACCCGATCTTCAAGCAACCTCCGCACGAGATGCGCACGTACGCTCCCGCCCATGGAGCCTTTGATCTACGCGCACCGCGGGGCCAGCGCGCAGTTCGCCGAGCACACCCGGGCTGCGATGCTGCAGGCGCTCGCCGACGGCGCCGACGGCGTCGAGTGCGACGTGCACCTGACCAGCGACGGGCAGCTCGTCTGCCTGCACGATCCGACCGTGGACCGCACGTCGGACGGCTCCGGCGCGGTCGCCGAGCTGACCGCGGCGCAGCTGCGCGCGCTCGACGTCAGCTCGTGGAAGGGCGTTCCCGTCCCGGCGGCGTACGGGACGCCCGCCGAGCAGCTCCTCACCCTGTCCGAGCTGCTCACGATCCTGCGCGGAGCCGGGCGCGAGGTCGGCATCGCGATCGAGCTCAAACACCCGTCCCCGTTCGGACGTGCGTTGGAGGACGCGGTGTTGGCGCAGCTTCGCGCATCGGGCTGGGACGCGGCGACGTCGAGGCTCGACGGCGTGCTCGTCTCGTTCATGAGCTTCGACCCCGGGTCGGTCGCGCACCTGGCCGAGCATGTCGACCCGCACCACCTCTGCCAGCTCACCGAAAGCCTCGCCGACACGCTCCCCGACGGCGTGCTCGCCGGCCCGTCCGTCGAGGCCGTCCGCGCCGATCCCGAGGCCGTCCGCAAGGCCGTCGCCGCAGGTAGACGCTTTCGCGTCTGGACCGTCGACGCCCCCGCGGACGTCCGGCTGCTCCAGGAGATCGGCGTGCAGGAGATCACCACCAACGAGCCCGCGCTCGTCCGGCGGTGCGTCGAGAACGACGTCGTGGCCGCGGAGAGCGCTCCCGAACGGCCTTGACGTCGTTGTCGTCGCCGACTGCGCCGAACGGCGCCATGGTTCGGGCGAATCGGACGAGCGGTACGAGCGGCCGTTCGGCGCCGACCTCATGCCTCCGCTCGACGGGACGGTTCGCCCGTCACCAGGACCTCACCCGCCGCCGATAGATTCTTCGCTGCCCAAGGGGTCCCGATCGCGGGGCCTGCGGTCCGAGCGGAAGGTCCCGGTGGAGAAGCGCATGCATCGCCCCACGTCGTTGCCGATCACGTTGACGGCGGTGCTGTCTGTGCTGTCCTCGTTCGCGCTGCTCGCGGCCTGCGGCGGCCCGTCCGGCGGAGGGAGCGGGGCCCCGGTGACGCCGCCTACCGCCCAGTCCGACGCCCGCCCGCAGAGCGGCGCGAAGGCGTCGCTGCCGAGCGAGGTCATCGATCTCACCAACTGGTACCTGACGCTGCCGACGGGCAAGACGGACGACCCCGACGACGTCTACCAGCCCGATCTCGCCCGGTACAGCGGCGACTGGTTCCGGCTCAACGAGACCGGCGACGGCGTCGTGTTCACGGCGAACGCCGGCGGTGTCACCACCAAAGGGAGCAGCTATCCGCGCTCCGAGCTGCGCGAAATGAAGGGCAGCGAGAAGGCCAGTTGGTCCAATCGGAGTGGCACCCACACGATGCAGGTGCGGCAGGCCATCACCCAGTTGCCACTGGTCAAGCAGGACGTCGTCGCCGCGCAGATCCACGACGCAGAGGACGACGTCATCGAGGTCCGGCTCGAGGGTGAGCGACTGCTGGCGGAGTACGACGACGGCGACGGCTCGATCGTCCTCGACGAGGCGTACCGCCTCGGCACCCCCTACGACCTGCAGATCAAGGCGTCGGGCGGCCGTGTCGAGGTCAGCTACAACGGCAAGGTCGCGCAGCCGATCCCGGTGAGTGGGACCGGCTGGTACTTCAAGGCCGGTAGTTACGTTCAGTCGAATCCCAGCCGCGGCGAGGACCCGGCTGCCACTGGTCAGGTGGTCCTCTACGGGTTGACGGTTACGCACACAGGGTGATCGGTTCCGGCATCTGAGTCCGGCGCTCTCAGGTACCCCCACCTTTCGGCGCATAAACATTGCCGCTGATCGCTCGCGAAGACACCTATTCGTGACCATCAGGGCCCTCATCGTTGAACAAGTGTGAACTACGCCAGTTGCGTCGTTCGTCGGGACTGTCCCTCTGACCTGCGGATTTCCGCGTCAGCACCCCCCGGCGGAACGAATTTCCCGGCCCGAGCCGGCACCCTGAACGCCCCTGCCGCCCGTCACGGCCGCCAGGACAGGATGCCGTCCGTGGCGATCACCCAGATGCTGGTCGATGGTTGGAGGGGGCACAGTCGATGAGGTCATCGAGAATTTTCATCGTGGGATCCGGGGTTGTCGGGACTGCGACCGGTGAGGGGTTCCTCGGCGCGGGGCACCAGGTCACCTTCATCGATGTAGCGCAGCACCGGCTCGACGACCTGCGCTCGCGCGGCTACGACGCGCGCGACGAGATCGACCTCTCGGACGAGCCCGAGGCCTTCATCCTGCTGACGCTGCCGACCCCGCACGTCGGCCGCGAGTACAACCTGAACGCGTTCGCCGCCGGCGCCGCCTCCGTCGGCAAGGCGCTGGCCACCGCCACGGCGCGGCACACCGTCGTCGTGCGCTCCACCGTGCCGCCCGGCACGACCGAGGGTCTCGTGCGCACGTCGCTCGAGGAGCACTCGGGCAAGAAGGCCGGCGTCGACTTCGGTCTGGCGTCGAACCCGGAGTTCCTGCGCGCCGTCTCCGCGGCCGAGGACTTCCGCAACCCGTGGATGACGGTCATCGCCAGCCGCGACGAGGACACCCTCGCCGCGCTGCGCGAGCTGCTGCTGCCATTCGGCGGCGAGCTGCGCACGTTCTCGGACCCGGCCGAGGCCGAGTTCATCAAGTGCGCCCACAACGTCTTCAACGCTGCGAAGATCAGCTTCTGGAACGAGATGTGGCTGGTCGCGCAGGAGATCGGGCTCGACCTCGACCCGATCGCCTCGACCGTGGCGAAGTCGGCCGAGGGCTCGATCAACCCGAACTACGGCATCCGCGGCGGCGCCCCCTACGGCGGTGTCTGCCTCCCGAAGGACACCAACGGCTTCCTCGGCTTCGCCGCCGGGATCGGTGTCGACATGCCGCTGCTGGAAGCGGTGGTGGACACCAACGAGCGTCTCGAGGCCGTCGTCAGCCGTGAGGTCGACGCAGCCACTGCGGAGGCGGCGGGCGCCGAGCTGGCATGACCCTACCGCTGTACTACTACGTCCTGGGCACGCCGCTCGGCGTGCTCGGGCTCATCCGATGGGGATGCTGGCTGGTCCGGCGGATCCCGGCAGTGCTGTACAAGCCGATCAGGAACGACTTCCGGCTGCCGATGAGCGTGGTCGTACCGACGTACCAGGAAGATCCCGAGATCTTCGCGATGGCGATCGAGTCCTGGCTCGCCAACAAGGTCAACGAGGTCATCCTCGTCATCGACGTGTCCGACAAGAAGTGCCAGGAGGTCGCGCGTCGCTACCCCGTCCGGGTCGTCATCACCGACGTCCCCGGCAAGCGCGACGCGCTGCGCAAGGGGTGGAATGCCGCACGGTTCCCGCTGGTGGCGCTCGTCGACTCGGACACGATCTGGGCGAAGAACGTGGCCTCCGAGGTGTGCAAGCCGTTTGCCGACCCCCGCATCGGCGGGGTCGGCACCCGGCAGAGCGTCTACGGCACGAAGGGCTTCCTGGCCCGCATCACCGACATGTTCCTCGATCACCGCTACTTCGACGAGAACGCCAGCCAGAGCCTGCTCGGCCAGGCGGTCTCGTGCCTGTCGGGGCGCACGGCGATCTACCGCCGCGAGCTCCTGATGGAGATCGAGCCGGACTTCATGCACGAGACGTTCATGGGTGTCCAGTGCCTCTCGGGGGACGACAAGCGGCTGACCACGCTGATCCTGGAGCGTGGTCATTTGACGTACATGCAGCGCACCGCCGAGGTGTGGTCGACGTTCCCGAGCGGCTGGCGCATCTTCTACAAGCAGCGCCTGCGGTGGGCCCGCAACACATGGCGTTCCGACCTGCGTGCGCTGTCGCGGAAGTGGGTGTGGAAGCACCCCTTCCTGGCCTACACGATGATCGACAAGGGCGTCAGCAGCTTCACGCTGCTGCTGGGCCCGATCTTCATGATCTACTCCTTGATCCAGCAGCACTGGATCTTCTGCATCGTGCTGGCCGCGTGGTGGCAGATCAGCCGTTCGGCCAAGCTGCTGCCGCACCTGAGGCGACGACCGTCGTCGTTCTTGTTCGTCCCCGGGTACGTGTTCGTCTCCTGGATCATGGCGTTCATCAAGATCGGCGCCTTGCTGACGATCCGCAAGCAGCGCTGGCTCACCCGCCAGGTCGCGGTGGAGAACGGCGAGGTCGTGCGGACCGACGATGCCGGCGACGACGGCGACGTCGTGCTCGGCGAGCAGTTCCGCGATGACCTCGACATGCACGACGAGGAGCTCGATCCCTCGCGCGAGCTGCAGCCGCAGGGCGCCGGGGTCGGGGCGGGCGGCCGCCCGCCGGGGCCCCCGCAGGGTCCGCCCCGCGAGGGGCAGCGGCCACGGCCACAGGGGCCGCCGCCACCGCACCTGCAGGGCCCGCGACCGGGTGGACCTGGTGGACCGGGTCCGGGCGGTCCGTACCCGCAGGGACCACACCGCCAAGGCCCGCCGCACCCGCAAGGGCGGCCGCCGCAACGGCAAGGGCCACCGCATCCGAACGGTCCACACGGTCCGGGACCGCACGGTCCGGGTCCGCGGCCGCAAGGTCCGCCGTTCCCGCAGGGACCGCACGGTCCGAACGGCCCGCGGCCGCAGGGGCCGCCTCCGCAGTTCGGTCCGAACGGTCCCAATGGCCCGCGTCCGCAGGGCCGGCCGGGTCCGCACCCGCAGGGACCGCCCCAGGGGCCGCCGCAGCAGCGGCCGCCCCACTCCCCACCCCAGCGGCGCCCGCCGCACCCGGACTATCCCGAGGACGTGCCGGCGTGACGAGCAGGAGTAGGAGCACGGCGGACCGGTGGCGACACCGGTCCGCCGCGGTGCTCGCGGTAGCGGTGATCGTTGCGATGGTCGGGGCCGCAGGCCCGGGCCCGTCGTCGGCGTCGGCGTCGGCGGGGTCGGGTGCTCCGGCGGTGGGCGGTCCGGGGTCGAAGCTCGCGCCGAACCCCGACCCGAACCCGGATCCCAATCCGAACCCCGATCCCAACCCGAACCCCGACCCGGATCCGAATCCCGACCCGGATCCGAACCCGAATCCCAACCCCAATCCTGACCCGAACCCGCCGACCCAGACCCCGGATCCGGTGCCCGACCCGGCCAACGACCCGGCGGCGATCGCGCGCGAGCAGGCCGCCGAGGCCGCCCGCCAGGCCGCCGAAGCGGCCCGCGAGGCCGCGGAGAAGGCAGCCGAGCTGGCCGAGGCGCAGCGGAAAGTGCGCCTCTCCTGGGAGAAGCGCGGCCGGCCGTCCCGCATGATCGTCATCCGCTCGACGCGGGTCGACGTCGTGTCCAACGGAAACCTCGACTCGCAGATCCCGCGGGTGGCGGGCCCGGTTGCCGTCGAGGCGCTCGACAAGGTGCTCCCGGCGTCGTGGATGAGCGTCGACGGCGAGACCGCACGGCTCACCGCAGCGGTCGTGCTGACCCCCGGTGTCACGTTCGAGCTGGGCGGCGGCTCCATCAAGACCCTGCAGCTCGGCGGCGGCGACAAGCCGACCGAGGCCGCGATCGTGCACACCGGCGGCGGCAAGCTCGTCGTGCGTGGCATCACGGTCACGTCGGCGAACCGCGACAACGGCGAGCCGCTGGCCCCGACCGCGAAGGGCCGGCCCTACATCGTCGTCTCCGGCAACGGATCGCTGCGCGCCGAGGATGCCCAGTTCAACGACCTCGGCACCATCGACACCGGCAACGACGACGGGCACCCGGCGATCGTCTTCAACCGCAACAGCACGGGCAAGATGGCCCGCACGTCGATGGCGAAGAACAGCATCGGGCTGAAGCTCTCCCGCTCCCAGGGCGTCGAGCTCGACGACGTCATGGTCTCGGAGTCCAGCGGCGACGGCATCGTCATGCAGGGCGACCTCAAGACCGTGATGACGAACGTCAAGGTGGAGAAGAACGGCGCCAACGGCGTCCTCGTCACCGGCGACTCCACCGACCGGCCGATCGGCGGCATCTCCACCAACGACAACAAGACCTACGGCGTCGCGGTAGTCGGGCAGACGAAGCCGCTGGTGCAGGGCGTCAACACGACGGCCGACCGCGCGGGTGGGCTGCGCATCAGCCGCTCGACCGAGGTCACGGTGCGCGACTTCGCGGCCACCGACCAGCCGATCGGCGTCTTCACCCACGTCAACAGCTCGGCCATCGTCCTCGACGGGCTGCGCATGAGCGGCGGCCGCCGCGGTGTCGTGATCGAGAAGAGCACGAAGGGCCTGGAGGTGCGCGGCTCGACGATCGAGGGCGCCCGCGTCGCGGGCGTCGCGGTCGGCGGTCACAACATCCAGATCAACGACAGCAGGGTCGCCGACGCCCGCACCGGCGTGCGCATCGAGCGCGGAGCGGGTGAGGTCCACGTCAAGGGCCTCACGGTGGACCGCGGCCGTGACGGCGTCGTCGCGACCGGCGGCACGACCGGCGTCGTGATCGAGAACATCATCGCCAACGACGTCATTTCGGACGCCGTGCGCACGTACAGCCCCGGCACGAAGATCATCGGCGGGGAGATCTCCGGCGGCCTCACCGGCATCGACGTCGGTGCGCCGACCTCGATCACCGGCACCTCGATCGTCGTGGCCGACGAGGGCATCCACTCGCGGTCGGCCGAGCTCGTGCACGCCGACCAGGTCAACGTCGACACCGTCGAGCTGGGGGTGAACACCGCGCCCGGCAGCCCGTTCCTGCTGACCAACTCGCGCGTGCACGCGCTCGAGGCGATCCGGGGCGCGGTGGAGATCCGCGGCGAGACCAACGACGTCGGTCTGCCACCGCTGAACCTGCTCGGTGCCGTCGGGGTCCCGCTGATCCTGCTCGCGTTCGCGTTGGAGCTCATCCACTTGACCCGTCAGCGCAAGGTGGGCGGTGGCAAGCGGCAGACCCCGCCACCGCTTCCGGCGGCCACCTGATGGGTTCCGGTACGTCGACGCGCCTGCTGCTGGCCTCGGCCGTCGCCCTGCTGGCGATGGCGGGCTGCGGCGGGGCGTCGGCGGCCGGCAGGGTTCCTGTTGTGACACCCCCGACCGGGGTGACGTCCGCGGAGCTCACGTCGTTCCTCGGCAACGGGCTGCGCTACAGCGACGACGGCGACTTCGGCCTCGACAAGGGCTCGCTGCTCGACGAGCCCGGCGCGCCGGGCGGGCGGGTGCTGCGCGTCGCGTACCCCGCCGGGTCGGCCAGCCGCAGCGCCGGCGGGCCGGAGGGCGGGCTGCAGGCCTACCTGCAGCTGGCCGGTGGCCCGGCCGAGACGGCGGAGTTGGAGTACTCCGTGCGCTTCCCCGCGGGCTTCGACTTCGTCAAGGGCGGCAAGCTGCCCGGCTTCTACGGCGGCACCGTCACCGGCGGCCGGGAGATACCGGACGGCACCGACGGCCTGTCCACGCGCTACATGTGGCGGGCGGATGGCGCCGGCGAGGTCTACGCCTACTTGCCGAGCTCCGAGGAGCACGGCACGTCGCTCGGGCGGGGGTGCTGGTCGTTCACCCCTGGTGAGTGGACGACGATGCGACAGCGCGTCCAGCTCAACACCCCGGGCGGCAAGGACGGGAGGGTGACCGTGTGGCAGGACGGGCGGCAAGTGCTCGACGTGACGGGACTGGAGTTCCGCAGCGCCGCCGACCTGCGCATCGACGGCTTGTTCTTCTCGACCTTCTTCGGCGGGAGCGACTCCTCGTGGGCCTCACCCGTCGACCAGTACACCGATTTTGCCGGGTTCCGCCTCTCCGTCCCGGCCGCCGCGGCGCCGGCGCCGGCCGCGGGCGGGACCTGTGCCGAGACAGGCGATCCCAAATGACCCGAATCGTTCTTTCCCGACGGCCGCTCGCGGCCCTGCTGCTCGCGGTGCTGGCGAGCCTGTTCGTGGCGGCCTGCTCGACGACCCCGCCCGAGCCGGTGACCCGCAAGCCCGTCCCGCCGCCGGTGGTCATCGACCCGGCCGCGCCCTGCACGCAGGAGGCGGCGGCCGGCCCAGCTGGGGACGACAGCGGCGGCGGCACCGCGACGACGACCTTCGATCGCGTCACCAACACCGTGACGATGACGAAGGGCGAGAAGGTCCCCTTCGCGAAGCTCGCCAAGGCGATCGGGAACGACGCGGCGTTGAAGCAGATCGGTGAAGGGGAGTGGGTGCTCGGGGCCAACCTCGTCGTCGCGGAGGGCGCGTCCATCGTCATCTCGGCCCCCGAAGTGCGGTGGCTCAAGATGCAGAGCACGCCGAAGGGCTTCACCACGATCAAGGCGCTGGGCGGTGGCATCGAGGTCGTCGGCGCCTGCATCACGTCGTGGGACCCGGAGCAGAACAAGGTCGACACCGACCACCTCGACGGCCGCAGCTTCCTGCTGGCCCGCGACGGTGCGTCGCTGACGATCGACAAGTCGGAGCTGCGCTTCCTCGGCTGGAGCGAGGTCGAGTCCTACGGCCTGTCGTGGCGGACCGAGGGCACCGTCGGCAAGATCACCAACAGCAAGGTCTCGCACCTCTACTACGGGATCTACTCCTTCGGCGTGAACGGGCTCGTCGTCACCGACAACGAGATCCACGACAGCATCCTGTACGGCGTCGACCCGCACACCGGGTCACACGACATGGTCATCGAGCGCAACGTCGTCCACGACAACGGCAAGCACGGGATCATCCTCGCCGAGGAATGCACCAACAGCCGGATCCGCGAGAACATCGTGTTCCGCAACAAGCACCACGGCATCGTCATGTACCTGCACTCGGACAAGAACCTGATCGAGAACAACGACACGTTCGCGAACGCCGTGCAGGGCATCAACATCAACGAGTCGTCGGGCAACACGATCAGCGGCAACCGCGTCTACGACAACGCGGAGTCCGGCATCGGGATCGGGCAGACCTCGCAGGGCACGATCATCGAGAAGAACCAGCTACGCGGCAACAAGCAGGACGGCGTGCGGCTGGTCAGCGAGGCAGCCGGCTCCATGGTCCGCAACAACACGATCGGCGAGAACGCCCGCTACGGCGTCTACATCGACACCGACGGCGCCTTCGAGATCACCGGCAACCAGATCTTCGGCAGCCGCACGGGGGTGCTGTTCAACGGCTCTGAGAAGTCGCCCGGGAGCGGGAACACGATCTTCGACAACAAGGAAGACGACGTCAAGAACCGGTAGTGCGCTGCGTACCCCCGGGGTGGCCAAGGGCAGGCCGGGAGTGGCCATGCCTGGTCGCACGCGGCCCAGGCCGGGCCGAGTGCGGAGGGTGGCTGGGGGTGCTAGGAAAGCCACCGCGGTGGACCGGCACCCGAGGTTCCTGGCACTGGCCGATCGAGAGTGTGCTGAGGGCTGTCGCGACAGCCCTCAGCACACTCAACTCGACGACCACACCCGCCTCGGCCAGCACCGGGAAGTGCGCGAGCGGCACTTTCGGGCGAACCTATCGTTCGAAAGTGCCGTTCGCGCCGTCAACCAGGGGGCGGGGAGGGCTGGAAAGCCACTTTCCTGCCCTGTGAGGGCCGGAAAGTGGCTTTCCTGACCTCGCGTGCGCAACGCACACAACCCGACCGGCCGTCACGGCCCGGGTTGCTTGTGCACAGGTTCGTCTTCTCGTGCACAGGTTCGAACGTGTGCACGGCGGCATCAACCTGTGCACGAGCGCCTGCGCCAGCTGTCCGTGCACCCACCCACGGGCCGGTGAGCGGGACCGAGGGCGCCGCAGGCCGAGGTGTGTGCGCGGAAGGTCAGGAAAGTCCGTCATGGCCCTTCGGGCCGCGACGAGGGATGTGAATCCGTGCGGGGCGCGGCTTGCGGAACGGCTGCGGCCGTGTCGGGCGAGGGTTGCCGGGAAAGCCACTTTCCCGGCGTGTGGGGCCGGGAACGTGGCTTTCCCGGCAACGTGTGCGTCCCGCACCCATCTCGCGTGCGACGGGCCGGCACGGGACGTCAGGAAAGCCACTTTCCTGACCCCGGTCCGGCGCTGCGGCGACCGCTTGGAGTCGACGTTGCACACGGTGGGTGTGCGTTGCACATGGCCGGCCAGGTGCAACGTGTGTCGATGGTGTGCAACGTCGACCAGGTGGCCGCGGTTGGGTCGGTGAACGAACGGCACTTTCGTCCATACCTAGTGGACGAAAGTGCCGTTCGTTCACTTCCCGGCTTGGCGTACGCCCGGGGCGTGCGGGCGGAGGGATGCTCGGGGGCCGGGCAGGGGACGTGACCAGTGTGCTTGTGAGTTGGGTGTGCCGATCCACCACGATGGCTGCAGCGATTCACCTGACAGCCACTTTCATGCAACGTGGTTGCATGAAAGTGGCTTTCCTGACCCCTTCTGGTCGACCGGCGGGACTCGTCGGCCCGCCCTCGCGTGCGCCGATCAGAAGTCGACGTACGAGCCGATCGTCACGATGCGGTGCTCCGGGAGGCAGAAGACGTCGACCGGGTTGGTCGAGGTGTTGGCCATCGCGAGGAACAGCTGCTTGCGCCACCCGCTCATGCCCGGCGCGTTGCCGCGCACGATGGTGATGCGCGAGACGAAGTAGGTGGCCTCGGCGATCTCGATCGGGACCTCCAGCCCCTTCTCGACGGCGAGCCGCAGGGCGCCGGGGACGTTGTGCTCGTCCTGGAAGCCGAACCGCGCGAGCACGTGCATGATCCCGTCGTCGCGGTAGCCGAGGTCGTCGACGACCACGCGGTCGTCGGGGTGGACGTGCGGGATCCGCAACGTCTGCACCGAGACCACGACGACGGCCTCGTGCACGACGTGGTTGTGCTCGACGTTCTCCTTCAGCGCGAGCGGCATCCCGCCGACGCTGGACGTGAGGCAGACCGCGGTGCCGGGTGCGCGGAACACCGGCGGCTCGATCGTGCGGACGTCCTCGACGAAGTCGCTGAGCTTGCCCTCCGTCTGCGCGCGCCGCGCCGTCACCAGCGCGCTGCCCCGCTGCCACGTCGTGAGCAGCGTGAACACCACCAGCGCCAGCGCGAGCGGGAACCAGCCGCCGTGGGTGATCTTGGGCAGGTTCGCGACGAAGAACGAGAGGTCGACCAGCAGGAACGCGGCTGCGCCGAGCACGACGATCCACATCGGCTTGCCCCAGATCGTCCGCACGACGACGAAGAACAGCACGGTGTCGATGGCGAGCGTGCCGGTGACGGCGATCCCGTAGGCCGACGCGAGACCCTCGGACGAGCCGAACCCGACGACCAGCGCGACGACCGCGACGTACAGCAGCCAGTTGATCGCGGGGACGTAGACCTGCCCCTCCGCGGAGGACGTGTGCCGGATCCGCAGGCGGGGGAGGAAGCCGAGCTGCACGGCCTGCCGTGTGACGGAGAAGGCGCCGGAGATCACCGCCTGCGACGCGACGACCGTCGCGACGGTCGCCAGCAGCACCATCGGCAGCCGCGACCACTCCGGCATGAGCAGGAAGAACGGGTTCTCGATCGCCTCGGGCGAGTTCAGCACGAGCGCTGCCTGGCCGAGGTAGTTGAGGGTCAGGGCGGGGAAGACGAAGAAGAACCACGCCTTGCGGATCGACAGCCAGCCGAAATGGCCCATGTCGGCGTACAGCGCCTCGGCGCCGGTGACGGCCAGCACGACCGCGCCGAGCGTCAAGAACGAGACGGCGCCGTGGTCGATGAAGAACTGGATGCCGTAGGTGGGGGAGAGCGCGCGCAGGATCCCCGGCTCGCGGACCACCTCGGCCAGGCCGGCCAGCGCGAGTATCGCGAACCAGATCGCCATGACCGGCCCGAACAGCCGTCCGACCGCGTGGGTGCCGAAACGCTGGATCACGAACAGGAGCGTCAGCACGGCGAGGGCGATCGGGAGTACGAACGAGGTGAGGGCCGGCGAGGCGACCTTGAGCCCTTCGACGGCCGACAGCACCGAGATCGCGGGGGTGATCATCCCGTCGCCGTAGAAGAGGGCGGCCCCGAAGATCCCCAGCGCGACGAGCGCGACCTTCGCCATGCGCCCGCGCAGCTTCGCCCCCTGCACGAGCGCGATCAGGGCCATGATGCCGCCTTCGCCCTCGTTGTCGGCGCGCATGATCACGCTGACGTACTTGATCGAGACGATGATCGTGACCGACCAGACGATCAGCGAGATGACGCCGTACATGCTCGCTTCGTTGATCGGGAGGCCGTCGGAGCGGACCACGGTCTGCAGCGCGTAGAGCGGGCTGGTGCCGATGTCGCCGAAGACGACACCGAGCGCGCCGAGCAGCAGGGCGCCCGGGCCGGCAGCAGGATGCAAAAGGTCCGGTTGGGACTTCTCTGCCGGATTTGTGACGTCCACACTCGACCCCGTGAGGTCCTCACCTGCCATATCCGCCGAGACTACTGGTGCTGGCGGACGTGACGGCGCCGCGGCTGCGGAAGAACCCGAGCATCCCCGCGATGATCGGAACGGCCCCGGCGCAAGCGAGCTGCACCTCGATCGGGGCGCCGGCGGCCAGCCCGGCGAGTGCGGCGCCGCCGGCCGCGGCGCTCATCTTGATGCCCGCTACGAGGGTGAAGACCTGGCTGCGCGCCGCCGCCGGCGCCTCGCGGTGGCGGATCACGAAGACCGCCGCCGCCGACGCCCCGGTGAACGCTCCCGAGACGCCGAACAGCACGCCGATCACCGCGGGATCGCTGAACGTCCCGGCGACGGCGAGCGGCAGACCTGCCCCGGCGAGACCGGCCATCGCGGCGAGCGGGACGTGCCGGTCCGCCGCCGGGCGCACCGTCCAGAGCAACGAACCGACGAGCGCGCCCGCCGCGGAGGCCGTGAGCAGGTAGCCGGTGAGCGCCGGGAAGCCATAACGGACGGCGAGCGCCGCCGCGATCAGCGGGAGCGCGCCGATCCCGAGCTGCGCCAGGGCGACCGACCACGTCGTTGCGGCGAGCAGCCGGTCGCGGGTGATCGCCCGGATGCTGATGCGCAGCGTGCCGTCCGGCGCCGGCTCCGGCTGCCGTTTCGGCACCGGCAGCAGGGCGATCATCACGGCTCCCGCCGCCGCGGCGCCCGCCAGCACGAGCACGGCGGTGCTCGGCGACGCCACCTGCGCGACGACGCCGGCCAGGGCCGGGCCGGCCATGCCCGCGATCGTGTAGGAGAGCGCGTCGGCACCGGACGCGCGCGGCAGCCGTTCGGCCGGAACGAGCGCCGAGAGCAAGGAGGAGAGCGCGCCGGTGACGGCGGGTCCGCAGCAGCCGACGACCAGCGCGATCAACAGCACGACCGGGAACGGGAGGCGGCCCGTGGCAGCGTCGACGGCGACCAGCCCGGCGCCGAAGAGCAGGGTCAAGGCAGCGACGACGAGGTGCGGCCTGGCGGACCGGTCGGCGCGGGCGCCCGTCAGCGGCGCGGCCACGACGTGCGGGACGAGCAGCGCGGCGACGAGCGCGCCGCCGAGCGCGGGGCTACCCGTGCGCTGCAGAGCCAGCAGGATCAAGGCGACCCGCGCGCCCTCGTCGGCGATCCGGGCCAGCACGGCCGCAGCGACGTACCGAGTGATCACACACGTGGCTAACCGGAACGCGCCCCGCCGAACCGTCGACAACGACGTAATGGCTGTTTGTTAGCGCTCACAACAGCCGTAACGTCGTTGTCGACGCTCACGTCTCGACGAGGTGCCTTGCGTAGTTCGCCATCGAGCGTTGGTAGCGCGGCAGGTGCCGGGCGAGCGCGCCGACCGCGAGCGAGACGGCCTCACGCTCGCGTCCGATGTCGGTGAGGGCGAGCGCGAGCACGCACTTCACGGCGTCGTCGAGCTCGTCGGACGGCTGCTCGAGCTCGGCGGTCAGCAGCTCCACCGACTCCGTCGCGCGGCCCAGGTTGCGCAGCGAGCTGGCCATCTGGATGGCGGCACGACGGCGGCGGATGCCGGTCAGGCCAGCCTCGATGGCCTCGCGGTAGAGCGGAACGGCCCGGTCGGAATGGCCCGTCGAGTCGAACGCGCAGGCCCGCTCGAACGCCCCGATCGCGCTGCCGGCCGGCAGCTCGGCGACCAGTCCGTCGACGAGCTCGCGGAACTCGGCGGCACGGGGTTCGCCGTACTCGTCGAGAGCGGCCCATGCTGCGGCGAGCCGGCGTTCC
Organism: Pseudonocardia sp. TRM90224; assembly: GCF_021245725.1. Lineage (GTDB taxonomy): Bacteria > Actinomycetota > Actinomycetes > Mycobacteriales > Pseudonocardiaceae > Pseudonocardia. The sequence goes on from NZ_JAJGSX010000043.1 coordinate 53,410, forward strand.
CAATCGTCATGTGTCGGCACCGACAAACCCTCCCATGGGCTTCTCCAGCCGCTTATGCTCGCGTCACGAGTTAATTGGGAGGTGCGGTGGAGCCGACACGGCAGGTGGTCCGGCAGGTCGGGCTCGGGCAGGCGGCCGTCGGGTTCACGATCAACAGCCTCGGGGTCTGCCTGGTGCTGCTGGCCCGCGACCTCGACGCCGTGCCGGCCGAGCTGGTCTGGCTGTCGTCGTCGTTCGGGCTTGGGCTGCTCGTCGTCGGGGCCGCGGGGCGGTTGATCCTGCGGGTCGGGCCGCACCGCGCGCTTTCCGGCGCGTCGGTCGTCGCCGCGGTCGGGGTGGCGCTGCTCGGCGCGGCGGTGAGCGCCGGCGCCGCCGCGGCCGGCGCGTTGCTCCTGGGCCTGGGCGCGGCCGGGTTGGTGCTGGTGACACCCGCGCTGCTGCGTGGGCCGGGGGCGGCGGCACAGCTCGCCCGGGTCAACGCCGTCGCGAGCACAACGGGCGTGCTCGGCCCGCTGGCGCTAGGCGCGCTCGACAGCGTCGGCGTGACCGGCCGGCTCGCGCTGCTGGTCGCCGTGCCGCCGCTGCTCGTGCTGGCGGTCGGGGCGTGGCGCGGCCATACCGCGACCGTGCCGGAACCGGTCGAAGCGGTGGCGTCGCGGCGTGCGGTCGGCGTTGCGTGGGTCGCGCTCGTGCTGGCGGTGTCGATCGAGTTCTGCTTCACGATCTGGGCGGGCGCGCGGCTGCAGGCGACGGGCCTGCCGGCAGCGGCCGCCGTCGCCGCGGTGAGCGCGTTCCTCGTCGGGATGGCGGCCGGCCGGTTCGCGGCGCCGTGGCTGATCCGGCGTGGGTTGGCGACGGTGCCGCTGAGCGTCACCGTGACCGTCGTGGGGACGCTGCTCGTCGCGCTGCCTTCCGCGCCCGCGCTCGTCATCGTGGGCCTCGGGATCGCCGGCCTCGGCGTGGCCGCGCTGTATCCCGTCTGCCTGGCCCGGCTGGTGCACGTGCCCGGTCTGACGGCCGCGCGTTCGGCCGCGTACGGCGCGCTGGCGTCGGGCACGGCGATCTTGGCGGCACCCGCCGTGCTGGTCGCCGTCGGCGAGGCGGTGGACCTGCGCGTCGCCTACCTCGTCACGGTGTTGCCGCTGGCGGCGCTGCTGCTCGTGGTGGGCTGGCTACCCTTGCGTCGTGCCGCGGGGGAGCTATCGCGTCAAGGGCAGTGATGCCGAGCGCACGCAGGCGCGTGCGCAACTGCGCGCCGAGCTGCTCGGCGCTGCGCGTGAGCTGGCGGAGGCGGGCGGCTACGACGGTGTGACGGTGCGGCAGGTCGCGGAGCGGGTCGGGTACACAACGCCCGTCGTCTACGAGTACTTCGGCGGGAAGCGCGCCCTGCTGCTCGCTGTCGTCGACTCCGGTTTCGCCGACCTCGCCGACCGGCTCGCGGCGGCGGGGGAGGGCGATCTGCCGGCGATGGCGGACGCATGGTGGGAGTTCGCCACCGCCAACCCGCAGCTGTACCAGCTCATGCACAGCCTGCCCGACGTCCCGTTCGGGACGGCGGAGACGCCCGAGCCGGCACGTCGATGCTTCCAGCTGCTCAGGACGGTCGCGCGGGCGGCGGACGACGAGACGACCGACCTGCTCTGGGCGTACCTGCACGGCCTAACGACGCTCGCCTTGAAGGGGCGGCTCAAGGGCGGGCCCGGGCGGGCGAGGGGACTGCTGGACCTGCTCGTCGCCGACGTCAGCGCGCGTTGAGGTCGTCGAGCACGCCGGGCCGTTTCGGTAGCCAGCCCAGCTCGCGGTAGGCCTTCTCGCCGGACGCGACCTGGTCGAGCAGGAACGGCTCCTGCATGACGCCCCAGGTGCGCTCGGCGTCGTCGGCCTTCCAGCTCTCGACGCGTGCGCCGGCGCGGTCGGCGACGGCCTGCGCGATCTCGGCGACGCGGACCGACTGCCGCTCGCTCGCGCCGAGGTAGACCGAACCCGCCGGCGCCGACTCGACAGCGCGGACGTAGAGGTCGGCGAGGTCGTCGACGTGCACCGTCGACCAGCGGTTGGCGCCGGTGCCGAAGATCCGCACGACGGGTCCGGGGTGCACGCCGAGCACCCACGGCACGTACCCGCGGCCGTGCCCGTGGACGAGCGCCGGCCGGATCCGGACGGTCCGGACACCGCCCGCGGCCCCGCCCGCGACGAGCTCCTCGATCGCCGGCCGCCACGCCACCACTGCCGGCGGAGCCAGTGGCGACTCCTCGCGGATCGGGCCGTCGCCGGAGGACCCGTGCAACCACAACCCGCTGGTGTAGACGAGCGCCTTGCCGGTGCCGGCGAAGGCGTCGAGCAGGTCGCTGACGACGGAGCGATCGAGGGCGCCGGCCCGCTCGTCGTTGCTCGACGCTGCGTGCACGGCAGCATCGACCCCCTCCGCGACCTGCCGGAGCGCACCCGGTTCGTACAGGTCGGCGACCCGCTCCTCGACCTGCGAGCCCGTTGAACCACCTGGCGCCCGGCGCACGGCAACGACGTCGTGGCCGTGCTCGACCAGCGACCTGAGGATCGCCTCGCCGATCGTCCCTGAGGCACCGGTCAGCAGTACACGCATCGATACTCCAAAATCTATCGCTGTCAGACTTCGTGAAGGCTATGCGGCGTCGGAGGCAGTTGTCTAGCGCCGTCAGAAATCATCTACCGGTGGGTACCTACGAAAGTCTCTTCCGCCGGGCGACCATGGACGGTGTTGCCGGCGGCTGCAGTTGCACAGACTGTGCGGGTCGCAGCCCTCGGGCTCGCCCGGGTGTTGCGGCCAGCAAGTGCATTACCGGCGTCCTTGGGGGGAGCCATGACCGGCCGACAGGGTCGCTCAGCCCGTGCGGTAGGCTGATCGAGCCTCCTCGGGGGCGGCCGGGACGTGGCGCAGCTTGGTAGCGCACTTGACTGGGGGTCAAGGGGTCGCAGGTTCAAATCCTGTCGTCCCGACGGCATGATGGGCGGTTCCCACTCGACGGGGGAGCCGCCCATCAGCATATCTACCTGCGGAAACGTCGCCGCTAGCGATCTTCGCCCTGCTCGGTGTCGATCTTCAGTTGATCTTGAAATCAGCTCGAAGATCGACATCTGGAGCAAAACTGGAGCACGCCTAACAGTACGAGCGTATGGGGTCAGGATCTGCTCCAGGATTTCTGGGCCGTTCGGGTGAGGTTGGGAAGGTTCGCGTCAGTATGGCGCGGTTCGCGGCAGCCGGGATTCGGGAGTTGTTGATCTTATTGACCCTGTCGGGGTGGTAGTAAAGCGGTCATGAAACATGATCCACTGGTCGGTCTGCCGTCTCGGGCGCTGGTGACCGCGGCGAGATGATCACGTGCCCTGCAGCCTCCGCGCGCGTTCGACAGTCGCCACGGGTGGAGCGAGTCGTTGATCCCGTCGCTGGACAGCAGCACGACGGTGCGGACCTTATCGGGCGTGGACGGACATTGCTGCGCAGCTCACCCCGCCGCACGAGGATCCTGTTCTGCCGCGACGTCATCAGCGTCGGCGGCGAGCGCCTCGGCGAGGTAATCGCCCCATTTGGCGCCGGGGCCGAGCCGGACGGCGTCGCGACGTGTTGCAGCCGATGTCCATGCTGACAGCGAGATGCCGGCGTGCTCGGCCTACGGGCGCGGCGTGAGTGCTGACGCGCAGGTCCGAGCCGCGGACGGACGGACACGCGACGTGCTGAGACTCTTAGCCTCGGTGATTCATGAGGCTTGTGGTTGATCTTCTGTTGGTGCTGGTCGGGCCGTTGTAGGTTGCGGGCATGGTGAGTGTCCGGCCTGCGGTTCTGCCGGGTGCGCCGTCTGATCGCGGGGTCGAGAGGCCGGTGTCAGCCGGCCGGGATGGGTAGGGCGCGCAGGCGCGTGAACGCGATCGGCGAGCGCAGTGACCGCGTCGGGGTTGATGAGGCAGAGGAAGGCCGCTTGCGCAAGTGGTGCTCGGCGTCATCGAGCGTGGACGGTGCCGCGCGCGTGAGCCGACGTAGTTTTCGCGATCGTGACATCCGGGCCCGCCTGTACCGGTCTTGCACGTCGACTTCGAGCGTCCGCTGCTCAGGTTGATCGGCAGGCCGCATCGCGCGCCGCCCATGCCGGTGCGCAGTCATGGAGAGCGTTGCCGTGGTCTTCAGATCGTCTCCGCGCGATGGACGAGGCGCGCGGATCCGGCGGTCGACAGCGCGGGCCGACACGACGCGAGCCCCGATCACCGCTGTTCGTCGTGCGGCCAGGGCTGTGACAGGGCGTCCGCCGCAGGTCAGCGCTCTGTGACCTGCTTACCGTTGCGGCGTGAAGGACTCTGCGCTCGTCGACCTGGAGCCGCCGTTGCGGCCCATGACGGCGCGTGCAGAGCCGGCCCTGCCTGATGCTGACCGGGGCGTGTCACGCGAACGGTGTAAGCCGCGGGTGGACCAAGATCGACCGCTGTGATCGACATGGCGGTCGGGAAGGA
>NZ_JAJGSX010000044.1 GCF_021245725.1 Pseudonocardia sp. TRM90224
CATTCCGTCGGGGATGACGCGGTTTGCGCGGCCGATGTCGAGTGGTTGGCTGTCGCCGTTATGACGATGGGGATGACAGCGGCGTGGCAGGCGAGCAGCCGCAGATCCTTGGTGGCGATGGCGCCGCCGAAGTCGAGGATCGCGGTCCGGACCCGGTTCTCCAGCTCTGCGAGTGGGATGTGCACGTTGAGGTGCGGGCGGTGGCCGCCGGCGTGGGGGACGTCGCCGTGGTCAAGCACATACCCGCAGATATCAGCGAGTGCTGCGGCTTGGCGCTGTCCCATGCTGCGCTGATCATCGCTGGTGGTCGGCTTCGACTTGGCGTCGATCAAGGTGGCGATGGTGGCGAACAGGACCGGGTTGTCGAACCGGCCCTTGATCGTCCCACCGGGCCGGTCGGGATGGCGGGTGATGGTCAGCTCGTTGACCTCGGACTCGGGGCCGTCGTCGGGGTCGGGTCCGTCCTGGTCGAACGACCGGACCACTTGCATCCCCAGGGTGAAGAGACCTTGCGGGTCGAACACCGCCGCCTGGTCTGCGAGCTGGGCTTCGACGTGCGCGCACGTCGCCGGGGTCAACCGCCCGGCCTCTTTCGAGCCGAGGACTTCGGCGATCTTCTCGACGTGGCGCAGGCTCATCGCCCCGGCCTCGAACGCCGCCGCCGTGGCGGGCAGCCGGGGCGGCAACACCTGACCGCCCAGGGCGATCCGAGGACAGACATGCTCGGCGGCGGTCACGTACCGCCTGGCATCGTTGCGGTCGAGATTCCACAGATCCCGGATCGCGTGGATCGGCGACTTGTACCCCCGCGCGTGAAAGCCGCCCTCACGAACGAAAGCACTGATCGCGCAAACCTTCGCAAAGTCCACCCGCCGCCCCAGAACCTCTAACTCACGGGTCGCAGTGCACCGTTCTTCGAACGCCCCGACCAGGGTGTCTGCCTGCAGTTGTGCCACCCCGTCAAGGGTGGCCTGCAGGTTCTCGGACATACTTCCATTTTAGACGCGGCGAAGATCCATAGCCACTCCAATTTCGCCATCTTCCCTGTTTCTGGGGTGGCTGGGTTGGGTGAAGAGCGTATTTCCTGGTTGCGTCGCCTGCCGTCCCCGACCTGCACTCCAGTCCCGACGATCGGCCTGCGGGAAGAGGGTGGTCCTCTGTCCTGTGGTGCCGTCCAGAGAACATTCCCACCGCGCACGCCGTCGCACCAAGACGTGCCCACCTCCTGGACAAAGGCGTCGACAACGACGTTATGGCTGTTTGTGAGCGCTAACAACAGCCAAAATGTCGTTGTCGACGGCCGGCGCAGCCGGCGTGCCCGCCACCCACAGGTGGAGCTGAAGAGTGCCATCCCGGAGACTTGCCCGCCCGGCGAGGGCGCCCTTAAAAAACGCGACCACCAAGACCAACAGGGACCACGGCCACGAGACCATCCGCCACAGACCCACCCAACGAACCACGTCGAGAACCACCCGCCACCCGCCCAAAACGCGCGACTCACCGCTCCGAAACGCGCGACTGGACCTGGTGGGGTAAGCGTCGACAACGACGTTCTGGTCGTTTGTGAGCGCTAACAACAGCCAAAACGTCGTTGTCGACGCCCAAGCCCGGCCGGCGCCGAAGGCGTGCCAGTCACGCCCGGCGTCTCGTGCACACGCCGGAGCCGGACCGGGTGAGGAGCTGGTCGGTCAGCCGGCCGGCGAGGACCAGCAGGCCGAGCGCGGCCAGCGTCACGGGCACGCTGACGACAACGGGAACGCACATGAACGCGGTGAACAACACGACGCGATGGTCCGGCCGCTCCCGGGGTCGTCGACAGTGGCGGGAATGTCGACTTCCGATAGATTACCGCCATGCACGTCGTGGCCGTCCTTGCCGTCGATCACGCGCACAGCTTCGACCTCGCCACGCCGCTGCAGGTCTTCACGACCGCGCATTCCGTGCCGGTGCAGCCGGGTGCCGTGCTGGGCGAGCCGCTCTACCGGGTCGTGGTGTGCGGTGACGGCGAGGACATGGTCGTCACCGGGGTCGGCGGCGCCGAGATGTACCGGTACACGCCCGCCCACCGCCTCCGCGTCGCGCTGGACGCCGACACGATCGTCGTGCCGGGGTCGGCCGGGCACCGGTGGCCGTCGCCGGACGTGATCGACGTCCTGCGCGAGGCGCACCGGCGCGGGATCAGGATCGCGTCGATCTGCGGCGGAGCGTTCACGCTGGCTGCCGCCGGGCTGCTCGACGGGCGGCGCGCGGCGACGCACTGGACCGACGCGATGGTGATCGCCGAGCAGTTCCCGCTCGTCGAGGTCGACGCCGGAGTGCTCTTCGTCGACGACGGTGACGTGCTGACGTCGGCCGGCGCGGCAAGCGGCCTCGACCTGTGCCTGCACATGATCCGCCGGGACCACGGCTCGGCGGTCGCGGCGGAGACGGCCCGGCACATGGTGGTGCCGCCGCAACGTGACGGCGGCCAGGCGCAGTTCATCCGGCACCGCGATCCCGGGGTCGGCGACGGTTCGCTCGAGCCGACGATGCGGTGGATGCGCGAGCGCATCGACCAGGCCCTCACCTCGGACGAGATCGCCGAGCACGCGGGTGTCAGCGAGCGCACGCTCTACCGGTGGTTCCGCGAGCAGACCGGCAAGTCCCCACTGCAGTGGATCTTGCAGCAGCGGCTGCGCTACGCCCAGGAGCTGCTCGAAACCACCGACCTGCCGATCGAGGCCGTCGCGCACCAGAGCGGGTTCAGCACGTCGATCAACCTGCGGCAGCACTTCGCGAGGCACACCAAGACGTCGCCGCTGGCCTACCGGCGCGCGTTCCGCGCCCGGACCGGCTGAATCCGTCAGTCCCCGGCGCAGGGCCGGTCGAGTTCGACGCCCTGTGGGAGCAGTGTGCGGACCGGGTCGGGGAACGGACCGTCGACCAGCGAGCACAGCCGGGTGGCCCAGTCGTCGGCGGTGAGCGGCAGGTTGAACGGGAGCCAGCCACTCCCGGTGCCGACGCGCAGGTAGCGCCCGTCGTCGCTCACGGTGGCGATCCGGTAGATGAGGGGCAGGCTGAACGAGCCGGCCTGAGCGCCACGGTCGACATCCCAGAACGCGACCGTCCGGACGTCCGTGGTCTGCGTCGTGAGCGCGTGCCCGTCCTGCGAGACGCCGAGCAGCCCTGTTGCGCCGGGCACCGGGATCACGGACCGGACGGGTTGCAGGTCGGACCGGTCGCGCACGTCGAGGTCCTGCCCGATCGTGACGCCGACCAGCCGGTCCCCCGCGGGGGAGTATGCGTACGCGACCGGCTGCTGCGAACCGACCAGCGGGACGTCGGCGAGGTGGCGGCGCTCGCGCAGATCCCACAGCTCGCCGCCGAGGTTCCGTGGCAACGCGACTTCGTCGGGGCGATCGGGCCGGACCGCGAACAGCGTGGCTTCGTGGAACGTCTGCTCGGGGAAGGTGATCGGTTCGTACAGCTGTGCGCCGGTCGCCCGGTCCCACGTGGTCACGCGGAACCCGGAGAAGACGATCAGGCGGTCGGGCAGCAGCCGGATCGCGGGCCGAAAACCCTGCGCCGTGGCGGGCAGCTCGTGCACCGATCGGCGCTGCAGCGAGGGCACGGCGAAGTCGGTGATCGTCCAGCCGGCTGGGTGCTGGTCCAACACGACCAACCCGTCGCCGATGAACACGGAGCCAGCGGGTCCCAGCCCGGCTTCTTGGTTCGTGAGCGCCACCGTCCGGCGGAAGTCCTGGTCGTAGACGGCCACGCCTCCCTGGTCGAACGCGATGACGTGTCCGTCGTCGGCGGGCCATGCGGTCCCGTCTCCGGACGTCACCACGGGATGGGCGCGCAGCCGCAGGGCCGACGTGCCGTGCGCGAGGATCACGGTGGGCGATCCGGGGCCGTCGATCACGGCGAGGGCCAGGTTCCGCCCGGGAGTCAGTGCGTTGCGCGAGTTCGGCGGTAGGGCGAGGTCGAAGGTGCGGCCGTCGGTGAGTCGGGTGATGCGCGCGACGCGGCTGTCGATCGCGCCATCGATGGTGCTGACCTCGACGAGGTACCGCCCGCCCTTCGAGACCTCCAGCGGCTCCCGGGCGGAGCAGCGGGTGATCAGCGGCAGGCGCCGGATCTGCGTCCCGTCGGCCAGCGCGCGCAGCACCGCGACCGAGCGGTCGCCGTCCTGCTCGCAGCTCACGACGGTGCCCGGGACGGTCGCGGCGGTTGCGCTGCCGGGCGGGTAGGTGTGCCGGATGCCGCCGTCCGAGAGCGAACGGACCTGCAGCGGACCCAGGTCACGTGCCTCCCAGCCGAGCTGGATCACCACGAGATCCGGGTCGAGGGTCTGCTCCATCTCGATGTTGCTCGGGTCCTCGATCGGTGCGATCCGGTGCGGGACCTCCGCTCCCGTTCCTGCGGCTCGCAGCTCGATGACGTTCACACCCGGGCGGACCTGGTGGGTCCAGCCCACGCGCGTTCCTGAAGGGTCGAACCCCGTCGTGGCCGTCGCCGGCAGGACCGCGCCCACATGCGTCCGCTCGGGGCCGGTGCGCGAAGTGAGATCCCAGCGGAGCAGGTCGCCGTCGGCTGTGATCGCGACGAGCGCGGCCCCGCCGTCGACGAGACCGCCGCTGCGGAAACCGTCGGGCACCGGCACGTCCCACCGATCCGGCCGGCCGGCGGCCAGCCCGTCGATGACCGCGAGCCCCTTGCCGTGGCGGACGAGCACGCGGTCCGTGCCGTCCGCGTTGGCGAGGCTGTCCAGGCCCTCGCCGTTGACGTCGGGGATGATCGCGTCGACCGAGCGCATGGAGAGGTACTGGTTGACCAGCGCCGTGCGGGCGGCGGCGTTGTCCGGGTCGAGCTGCCACGCGGTGAGCGCGAGCTGCGTCGCGGTGACGGGGTCGTAGCCGGCGCGGGCGAGCGCCGCCTGCGCGACGAGCTCGGCGTTCGCGAGGCGGAGCTGGTCGTTGACGCGGTTCCCGCGGTTGACGGCGACGACGGAGAGGGTGCCGGCGGCGAGCGCGAGCACGGCGAGCACGGCGGTGAGCACCCGCCAGCGACGCACCTTGCGACGCTGGAGCGCGCGGCTTCGGCGGATGTACTCGCGGTTGGCGGGGGAGAGGTCGGCGCCCGCCGCGGGCAGGCGGTCGAGGGCTGCGGAGAGCGAGGTGCCGCGCAGGAGCGCGCCGTCGTCGTGGTCGGCGTCCTCCCAGCGTTCGCGCTGCTCGTCGAGCTGCGCCCGCCAGGCGATGACGTCGCGGTCCTCGCCCAGCCAGTCGCGCAGGCGGGGCCAGTGCGCGATGAGGGCCTGGTGCGCGAGCTGGACGTGCTCGGCACCGTTGGCCGAGCGCGCGAGCACGACGAGCCGGCCCGCGGCGAGGCGGTGGACGATCGGACGCAGGTCGGCGGCCACATCGGCCCAGGCCAGCGAGGTGCGCATGAACCTGCCCTCGCGGTCGGGGCGGGCCAGTGCGGTGAGCAGCCGGCGCAGTCGCGGCGCGTCGTCGGGATCGGTGAAGCCGGCCAGCACGGCCTCGGCGTGCGTGGCGATCACGCCGGCCACCCCGCCGGTCTGCTCGTAGGCCGCGACGGTGAGGTAGCCGCCGTCGCGGCGTGACCACAGCTCGGTGAGCAACGACTCGACGAGGGGCAGCTGGCCGGGCTCGGTGGCGGCGTCGTCGAGGATTCGGTCGACGAGCCCGGCCTCGAAGGAGAGGCCGGGGGCTCGTTCGGCCGGCGCCACGATGGCATCGCGCAGCTGGCCGCGTTGCATCGGCGGGACCAGCACGGTGCCGGCGCTGAGCAGTCCGGCGAGCTCGGGCACCAGCACCTCGTCGAGCGTCGCCGAGCGCAGCGTGAGCACGGCGCCGATCGGTTCGGGGGCCGTCACCAGCTCACCCACTCGGTGCAGCAGCTCGCGCGCGCTGTCGGGCTGGGCCGCGGCGAGCTCTTCGAACTGGTCGACGACGAGCACGAGCCGCCCGTCCCCGTCCGTGCTCGCCGAAAGGGCGGCGGCGAGCGCCGGTTCGACGGGCTGGTCCGGCAGCGGCGTCAGGCGGGCGATCCGGGCGCCCTGGGCGCGCAGCCGCGGCACGAGACCAGCACCCACCAGCGACGACTTCCCGACCCCCGACGGTCCGACGACCGCCACGAGCGGGTGCGCGCCAAGCGCATCGACGAGCACGGTGACGTCGGTGTCGCGGCCGAAGAAGAACTCGGCGTGCTCCTCGTCGAACGGTTCCAGGCCGCGGTACGGGCAGGGCAGCAGCTCGGGATCGACACCGAGGACGTGCTCGACCGGGATCAGGTACGCGGTGGTCGTGCGCCCGCTGGCATCGGCTGCGACGGTCATGCCGACCACCGCGCCGGTCTCCTCGTGCCACACCGGGGCGCCGCTGAAACCTTCGACGATCGGCTGGTCGCCGACGTCGCTCTGCAGCTGGAACCAGCGGGTGCCCTGCTCGCCGCGGATGCGTCCGGTGCTCCACACGCCGTCGGTCATGCCCTCCGGGAAGCCGAGCACCCGGAAGCGCTGGTCCCACAGCTGGTCGACGCGCCGCAGCGGCGGCATCCGGGCCCCGGCCGGCGCCGGTTCGAGCAGCTCGAGCACAGCGACGTCCCCGGTGCCGTCCTCGGCGATCGGCAGCCAGCGCCGAACGACCGCCCGCACCGGGGCGGCGTCGTGCAACGGGAAGTCCAAGCTGATCGGGCCGTCGGGCGGTTCGGGCGAGTACGGATCGGTGCCGGCGGCGCTCGCCACCACATGGGCGCACGTCGCCACCAGATCCGACCCGATGAGGAAGCCGGCGCCCACGACCTCCCCGGCAGGCGTTCTCACCCTGGCTGCCGCGCGCATGGCGAGGCTGTGGTCCTGGCTGCTCAGCGGCACGCTTCAGCTCCCCCGACGACTCGTGGCGGAGCATAGGCGGACGTGCCGCGATGCCCCGACCCGCCGGGCCGGTCGCCCACGTCCCAACTCGGTGAGTCGACACTTCCAGCACGGTGAGTCGACGGTTCCAACTCGGTGAGTCGACGGTTCCAGCACGGTGAGTCGACACCTTCAGCCCGGTGCGGCGCGGCGCCGAATCGTGGGACTCGCGCGCCGGAACGTGGGACTCGCGTGCCGGAGGTGTCGACTCACCGTGCCGGAGGTGTCGACTCGCCGTGCCGGAGGTGTCGACTCACCGTGCCGAAAGTGTCGACTCACCCGCCCGCCTCGACTCGCGCACGGGGTGGCCCCGACTCGCGCACGGTGTGGGCCCGACTCGCGCGCCGGGCGGGCGGGTGCCGTCAGTCGGGGTGGGGTGGGTGGGTGGTTGCCAGGGCCGTGGTGAGGCCGTCGCGGGAGGTGATGCCGAGCTTCGTGTAGCTGTGGGAGAGGTGCACCTCGACGGTGCGGAGGGTGACGAACAGGGCCTGCGCGATCTGCTTGTTGGTCAGACCGTCGGCGGCGAGCTCGGCGACGCGGCGTTCGCTGCTGGTCAGCGCCTCGGCGCCGGTGGTGGCGCGGCGGTGGATGCGGTGTCCGAGGGTGCGCAGCTCGTCGGCGGCCCGGTCGGCGAGCGGGGTGGCGCCGCACCGGTGGGCGAGGTCCATTCCGGCGCGCAGCTGGGCGCCGGCGGCGCTGCGCCGGCCGGCGCGACGCAGTGCGGCGCCGTGGTCGACGAGTGCCTCGGCGCGCCACAGCAGGCTGGGTGATTCCGCGAGGACGTCGACCGCCTCCTGCAGCAGGGCGAGGCCGGGTTGTCCGCCGTGGACGAGTCCGGCGACGCGCAGCGCGCCCCCCACCGCTTTTGCGACGCCGAAGGCTCGGGCGCGCTGGAGGGTCTCCTCGGCCAGCGTCGCGGCGCCGTCGGTGTCGCCGAGTGCCAGCAGCACCGTCACCAGCGGGATCCGGGCGTCGAACTCGGACGGGTTGTGCCAGCGCCCGGCCCGCAGGCGGCGCATCGCTTCCTCGAGGTCGGCGCGTGCCGCGGCCGGCTCACCGGCGGCGGCGCGGAGCCGGCCGCGGATGATGAGCGGGAAGATCGCCGACTGCGCGCGCGGCAGCTCGCCGTCGATCTTGTGCTCGACGACGAGCGCCTCGGCCTCCGCGGTGCGTCCCTGGTCGATCAGCGGGCAGATCAGCCGCGACACCGCCATCGTGACGGTGTAGGGAACCGACTTGTCACGTGCGTCCAGGCTGGTCCGGGCGTCGGACTCGGCGCCCCGGAGGTCACCGCGGCTGTGCCGGACGAGCGAGCGCTGCCACCGGGCGGCGGCGACCAGCTTCGGCAGACCCTGCAGGGCCACGGCGTGGACGGCCCTGGTGAGCTCACGTTCGGCGAGGTCGTAGCGTTCGGTGGCGATCAGGCACAGCGTCGTGTTGAGGCGGGCCCAGCCCACCTGTCCGCTGATCGTGGGCTGGACGGCCACCCGCTCGGCGATGGCGACGGCCGCAGCGGCGTCGCCCGTGGCGAGCGCGGTCCGGGCGAAGAACGAGTGGATGTCGATCTCGGTCACGGTGGTCATGGGCAGGTCGCGGAACCGCTCGACCTCGTCCTCGATCCGCGCCGGTAGGTCGGGGTGCATCTGCAGCGCGACCAGCCGCGCGAGTTCGAGCTGCAGCTCCAGCGAGCGATCGTGCGGCGCGACCGCACGGGCAGCGGTCTCGTAGAGCGGGAAGAGGTCCCGCAAGCGCGGGGCGTTGGGCACCAGGTGGTCGCCGAGGAGGATCAGGGCCCGCGCCCGCAGCACCGGGTCGTCGGCGGTCTCGTACACCTCGCGCAGGTGGTCGCCGGCCGCCGGCGTGCCCCAGCCGGCCTCGGCGCGGCCGAGCTCGAACAGCACGTGCAACCGCTGGTCAGCGCCAGGGGGCTCGGTCAGCGCCCGCTGCAGCAGCGCACGCGCGGTGTCCGGTGCGCCGGCGGTGGTGGCGGCGCGGGCGGCCGCGCGCAGCGCGTCCACGACGTGCGGATCGCCGGCCGGATGGGTGGCCAGCAGATGCACGGCGACGGACTCGGGCGGCGCATGTTGCCCGGTCAGCAGCACGGCCGCGCGGGCATGCAGGTCGGAGCGCCTGGCCGGGGCGATGTCCTGGTAGACGGCGGTGCGCACCAGCGGGTGCACGAAGCGGAGCGGTTCACCCGGCTCCAGCACGGCCACCCCGGCGAGCGCGTCCCGCACCTCGGCGGCCCGTGCGGGGGCCAGCTCGGCCAGCGCCGCTGCCGTGACGAGCGATGCGTGCTCGCCGAGCACTGCCAGCGCCCTGGCCAGCGCGGGCGCGTCGGGGTCGATCCGACCCACCCGCATCAGTACGGCCGCGCCGACCCGCGCGGGGGCCATCTGCCGCACGCTCGCCGGGTCGAGCGCGTCGACGGGCCGGACGTCGTGCCGCAGCTCGGCGATCAGCTCGGTCAGCAGGAACGGGTTGCCCAGGCTGACCTCCTGGCAGGCCAGGCAGAGCTCGTCGCCGGCTGCGGGATCGAGCCGTGTCCGCACGAGGGTCTGCACGGCGGTCGAGCCGAGCGGTCGCGGCCGCAGGATCCGCGTGCGTGCCTCCAGCACCATCGACTGCAGCAGCGGTCGCTCGGCGTCCTCCCCGGTGCGGATCGCCAGCGCCACCAGCACCGGGAGTCCGGACAGCCGGCGGGCGAGGTGGTCGAGGAACCGCAGCGACGGCTCGTCGGCCCATTGGACGTCGTCGACGACCAGCAGCACCGGGCCGCGTTCGGCGAGGTTCGCCACCAGCCAGTGCAGGCCGTGCAGCCGGGCGAACTCGGCCTGCGCCCCGTCCTCGGGGGCCGAGGCGACGTCGAAGACCGGCTCGGCGAGCCGGGCCGCGTCGTCCAGCAGCTTGTCGCGCTCGCCCGCTCCGACGCCCAGCAGGACGGGCTCGAGGAGCTGTCGGACGATCCCGAAGCCGTAGCCGCGTTCGAACTCGCCGGCCCGCGCCGAGAGCACCTGCATCCCCGCGTCCCGGCCGTGCCGGGCCAGCTCGGCGAGCAGGACGGTCTTCCCGATCCCGGCCTGCCCCTCGATGGCGAGCAGCAGGCCCTCGCCGACCTCCACGACCTCTCCGATCGTGGCGCTCAGCTCGTCCAGCTCGCCTGCGCGATCGAGCAGGAGCGGCGCACGGTTCGCGCTCGCGGAAAGCGGTCTGGTCACCATCGCGGGTGATTCTGTCCCAGTGCGCGCCTGGACCACCACAATCACACCTGGGCGCGAACACATTCGACACGGAAAGGTCAACGATGTCCGAGCCGGCTCCTGACGATCAGCTGAGCCAGACCCGACGGTCGGCGATCGGGGGTTTCCTGGGTACAGCGCTGGAGTACTTCGACTTCACGCTGTACGGCATCGTCGCCTCCGTCGTCCTGGGGCGTGTCTTCTTCGCAGGAGGGGATTCGTTCGCGTCGGAGATGGGCGCCATGGCGACCTTCGGCGCCGCGTACATCGCCCGCCCGATCGGCGCCCTCGTGCTCGGGCACCTCGGTGACCGGCTCGGGCGACAGCGAATCCTGCTCTTCACCATCGTCCTGATGGGGGCGTCGACATTCCTGATCGGCTGCCTGCCCGGCTATTCGTCGATCGGACCCCTCGCTCCTGTCGTGCTCGTGGCGCTCCGGCTGGCACAGGGCTTCTCCGCGGCCGGTGAGCAAGCCGGGTCGAGCACCCTGACCACCGAGCACGCACCGCCCGGATCGCGGGGGTTCTACACCAGTTTCACCAATGCGGGCACGCTCCTCGGCAACTTCCTCGGGCACGCGGCGTTCATCCCGGTGCTGGCGATGCCCGAGGATGCCCTGCTCGCGTGGGGCTGGCGGCTGCCCTTCCTGGGCAGCGCGGCGGGCATGGTGGTCGTGGTGTTCCTCCGCAGGAGGCTGCGCGACGCCGACCTGTTCGTGGCCGTCAAAGCCGCGAAACGGGCTCCCGCACCGCTCGGTGAGCTGTTCCGGGAGAACTGGAAGAACCTGATCCGGGTTGTGCTCTGCTGCCTGATGGCGGCCCCGACGGCGATCTCCGCGGTGTTCGGGCTCTCCTACGCCACCCGGATCGTCGGGCTCGACGCGGGCGTGGTGGTGGCGCTCACCACCATCAGTCTCGGCGTCGGAGCGGTGACGATTCCGTTTTGGGCGATGCTCGCCGACCGGATCGGCCGCCGACCTGTCTTCATCGGCGGCGTGCTCATGGGTGGCGCCGTGCTGTTCGTGAAGTTCCATTTCATCGCGGAACGCAACTTGCCGATGCTGGTGCTCGCCCAGTGCGTCCTCGTGTTCTTCTTCATGGCCGGCTACGCCACGCAACTCTCGATCTGCGCGGAGATGTTCGCGACGAAGGTGCGTTTCTCGGGGGTCGCGGTCGGCACCCAGGTCGGGTACCTGCTGGGCGGATTCGGCCCCACGCTGTCCTATGCCATCCTCCGGCCCGGGCCGAACGGCTGGCTGCCGGTCGCGATCCTCGGGGCACTGTGCTGTCTGGTGGCCTCCGCGGCGGTGTTCAGCGCGCCGGAGACGAGCGGAGTCGATCTCGAACGACTCGACGTGCAAGTGTCTGAGGGCAAGATCGGATCCTGAGCGGCGCCCGCGTCACGCCGGCCGCCAGTGCCGGACGAGTGCGTCGTGCAGCCGGCCGTTCGAGAGAACGCATCCGTGCACCGGCCGGTCGTAGCGTTGGTCGCGGCCCCACCGGTCGGTCACGGTCCCGCCCGCCTCACGCACGAGGAGGCAGACGGCGGCAACGTCGTGCGCCGATGTCTGGCCGTACAGGTCCGCGTCCCAAGTCCCCTCGGCGACCTTGCAGCCGGAGAAAGCACTCGGCCAGGGGAAGCGGGCGCTGCTCGCCTGCAGGTCGGGATCGATCGTGACGTGCTGCAGGCCGTCGGAGTCGAGCCCGCCCGGAGTGGGTCGACGGCCGCCGCCGCTGACGATCGCGGGCTCGCTGCGGCCGTCCCGGGCGGAGACGAGCAGCCGCTGCCCGTCGCGGTAGGCGCCACCCCCGGCGGTCGCCCAGTAGGTCTCGCCGGTCGACGGGTTGTGGACCACGGCAACTTGCGGGACGCCGTCGCTGACGAGGGCGATCGAGATCATGAAGACGGGAATGCCGAGCACGAGCTGTTGGGTGCCGTCGACCGGGTCGATCACCCAGGTGCGGGGCCCGGGCCGGAGGTGGCTCGCCTCCTCGCCGAGCACCCCGTCGCCAGAGAACCGCCCACGAACGTGATCGATGAACGACAGGTTGACCTCGCGGTCGGCAGCGGTCACGAGCGACCGGTCCGCCTTGGTCGTCACCTGCAGGTCCGTGGCCCGGATCGCCCGGATCCGCTCGCCCGCGGCCACGGCGAACCCGCGCGCGAAGTCCAGCTCGGCGGTTGTGCTCGTGGCGGTCATCGCGTCGCCAGCGACCACGGATCACTCAGGAGCTCGACGAACAGCTGCTCGGCTGCGCCGATCAGCGCTGCGTCACCGCCGATCGGGGTGCTGGCGATCGGCGGCATGCGGCGCCGGTGGGCCCGGAGCGCCGCGGCCGCGGCCGCGCGTTCGACGACGTCGGGCAGGAGGGTGTGCAACTGCGCGGCGTGGCCGGCCAGCACGACGAGATCGGGGTCGTGCACGTTCACCACCGCGCCGATCCCCCGGCCCAGCGCGACGCCTACCTGACGGGTGGCAGCCACCGCCGCTGCGTCGCCCGCCCGAGCGCCCTTGATGATCCGCCGGACCGCGGCGGCAGCGGTGGCCGCATCTGCCGCAACGCCGGCCGCACGCGCCAACGCGAGCTGGTCGACCTCGGTCTCCCAGCATCCGCGGGCCCCGCACCGGCAGAGCTCGGCCGTCGTACCGAACGGGAGGTGGCCGTACTCGCCGGCCAGCCCCGACCGTCCGGGCATGGGACGGCCGTCGACCACCAGTGCGCCACCGACGCCGACGCCGGCGTGGATGTGGAGGACGGTCGACCGGCCGTGGCCGATCCCGCGCACCGAATCGGCCAGCGCGATCAGGTTGGCCACATTGCCCATGCGCACGGGGAGGTGCTCGGGAAGCCCGAGCATGCCCAGCAGATCCACATCGGTCCAGCCGAGGTTCGGCGCCTCGACGATCGTCCGCGACGTGTGGTCGACGAGCCCGAACACACCGATCCCGACCCCCCGACAGCGCGCCCCGAGATCGGACAGCCGTCGGTCGAGCGCGCCGCGCACGACCGCGGCGACGGCCTCGACCGCGTGATCCGGGAGCGGGATCGAGTGGATCGCCGAGAGGCGCCCGCCGATCCCGGAGGTCGCCACCCGCACCCCGTCGACGCCGACCTCGGCGACAGCAACGACGGGTCCGTCCGGGACCGGCGTCACGAGTGGGGTGGGCCGGCCTCGGCGACCGGTCGGCAGCGACGGCCGTTCGGTGAGCAGCCCGATGTCCGCCAGGTCGGTCACGAGCGCGGCGGCGGTTGCGCGCGTGCAGTCGAGGGTGCGCGCCAGCTCGGCGCGGGAGATCTCGCCGCCTGCCTCGTGGACGGCTCGGAGCGCTCGGACCAGGCCGGCTCGGCGCAGGTCCGCGGCGGTTGACGGGATCACGTCGCCCATTATGCTCATGGCGTCAACAAAATGGGGGAGATCATGCGGGTCGGCATGCTGACCAGGGAGTTCCCACCACACGTCTACGGCGGTGGCGGCGTGCACGTCGAGTTCCTCGTCGGAGCGCTGCGCCGGCGCGACGTCCAGGTCGCGGTCCATTGCATCGGTGAGGCGCGGCCCGGGGCGACCGCGCACCGCGACGACGACGCCCGCCTGCGCGCGGCCAACCCGACGCTGCCGATCCTGTCGGCCGACCTCTCGATGGCCGCCGCGGTCGCAGGCGTCGACCTCGTGCACTCGCACACCTGGTACGCCAACCTGGCCGGGTTCCTGGCCGGCCGGCTGCACGACGTGCCGCACGTCGTCACGGCACACTCGCTGGAGCCCCGCAGGCCGTGGAAGGCCGAGCAGCTGGGCGGCGGATACCGGGTGTCGGGCTGGGCGGAGCGGACCGCGTTCGAGTCGGCCGACGCGGTGGTCGCGGTGAGCGCGGCGATGCGGGCGGACGTCCTGGCGTGCTACCCGCAGGTCGATCCGGATCGCGTCCACGTGATCCACAATGGCGTCGACACCAACTTCTACCGGCCGGTGCCGGATACCGACCTGGTCGAGAGCCTCGGGGTCGACCCGGCCCGGCCCTACGTCGCGTTCGTCGGCCGCGTTGCCCGCCAGAAAGGCATCGACCATCTCTTGCGGGCCGCCGCCGAACTGGACCGGGACATCCAGGTGGTGCTGCTCGCAGGGGCTGCCGACACCCCCGAGCTGGCGGCCGAGATCGACCGCTCTGCCGACGAGCTGCGCCGCGGTCGGGCGGGGGTCGTGCTGGTCCACGGCATGCAGCCGGGTGAGCTCGTCCGCGAGGTGCTCACCCACGCCGCCGTGTTCTGCTGCCCGTCGATATACGAGCCGATGGGGATCGTGAACCTGGAGGCGATGGCTAGCGGGACGCCGGTGGTCGCGGGTGCCGTGGGTGGCATTCCGGAGGTTGTCGTCGATGGTGGGACGGGCGTGCTCGTCCCGTACGACGAGCGGGATCCGGTCGGCTACCGGAAGGGTCTCGCGGCCGCCATCAACGAGGTCGTGGCCGATCCCGCGCGGGCGCGGGCGATGGGGCGCGCGGGCCGGGACCGCGCTCGCAGCACCTTCAGCTGGGACGTGGTGGCCGAGCGGACGGCAGCGCTCTACCGCCGGACCCGCGCGGGCTGACTCGGTGTTGCCGGGTCCCGGGTGGCATTCTGGGGGCTCTTAGCCATGCCAACTACTGCCGGAGCCCGATGAACGCATCAGGGAAGCAGCCGCCCGTCCGGACACTGCGGTCGATGGTTCCGTCGGTGTTCCTGCCCGCGATGGTCTTCGAGATCGGCAACGGAGCGGTGGCGCCGATCGTCGCGATCACCGCGCTGGAGCTCGGTGCGTCGCCCGGTGTCGCGGGGTTCCTGGTTGCGCTGCTGGGCATCGGGCAGCTGGTCGGCGACCTGCCCGCGGGCTCGCTGGCGGCCCGGGTGGGAGACCGGCGGGCGATGGTCGTCGCGGGCTCGCTGTCGGTCGTGGCGATGCTGGGCTGCCTGCTGGCTCCCTCGCTGGTCCTGTTCGGCGCCTGCTTGTTCCTGCTGGGCGGGTGCAACTCGACGTTCTACCTGGCCAGGCAGTCGTACCTGACGGAAGTTGCGCCGGTGGGCCTGCGGGCGCGGGCCATGTCGATGCTCGGAGGATCGCACCGGGTCGGCTTGTTCATCGGGCCGTTCGTCGGCGCGGCGGTGATCGCGATGACGACGTTGCACGCCGCCTACGTCGTTGCGATCGTCACCGGGGCGCTGACCATCCTGCTGCTGGTGGTGGTGCCGGACATCGAGACCACGCCCCGGCCCGCAGCGTTGCGAACAGGTGGCGGGGTCGGGCTGCTGGAGACCCTGCGGACGCATCGCCGGTTGCTGGGCACGCTGGGTGTGGCCGTGCTGGCGGTCGGCGCCACGCGGGCGGCGCGTCAGGTGGTGCTGCCGCTGTGGGCCGTGCACCTCGGGCTCGGTGCGGCGGAGACGAGCATCGTCTTCGGCATCGCGGGCGCCGTCGACATGGCGCTGTTCTACCCGGCGGGCAAGGTGATGGACGGGTTCGGGCGGCTGGCCGTCGCGGTGCCGTCAATGCTGATCCTCGGGGCCGCGACCGCGGTGCTGCCGCTGACCGGGGAGATCGTCGGGCTGACCGTCGTGGCGATGGTGATGAGCCTCGGCAACGGCATCGGGTCGGGCATCATGATGACCCTCGGGGCCGACGCCGCACCACCGGGCAACCGGCTGCGGTTCCTGTCGATGTGGCGGCTGATGAGCGACACCGGCAACGCGCTCGGCCCCGTCGTGGTCTCGGTGATCGCCGGGGTGTGGGCGTTGGCGGCGGGGATCGTCGCCGTCGGCGGGGTCGGGTTGCTCGCCGCCGCAGGGCTGGCGCGGTGGGCGCCGCGCTACTCCCCGTTCGCCACCCGCGCGATGGTGCGGGCGCACCGGGGCTGAAAACCGGTGCGGTTGCCGCGCTCCAGGTTGGTACGGTCTTCGGCCGCATCGGATCTGGGGGGAACGGGTGAGCACATCGGGGGCGGTCGCCGAGATCGAGGCCGAACGTCGATATCTGGTACGTGCACGTGATTCGTTGACGGACTACCGCGATCGCATCCGCGCGATGGCGGAGCAGGCGGTGCGGCGGGGCGAGGACGAGCAGCTGATCTTCTGGCTGACCCGCAGGGCGCGCCAGCTGGAAGACCCGTTCGACACCCCGCTGTTCTTCGGGCGGCTGGACGGCCCGGAGTCGCATCCGCTCTACATCGGGCGCCGCCACGTCGCCGACTTCGACGACTTCCCGGTGGTGATCGACTGGCGCACCGACATGGCGGCCAGGTTCTACCGGGCCACGGGCACCGACCCGATGGAGGTGACGCGCCGGCGCCGGTTCGGGTT
The DNA here is from genome assembly GCF_021245725.1 of Pseudonocardia sp. TRM90224. Taxonomy (GTDB): domain Bacteria; phylum Actinomycetota; class Actinomycetes; order Mycobacteriales; family Pseudonocardiaceae; genus Pseudonocardia. The sequence continues at coordinate 16,486 of NZ_JAJGSX010000044.1, forward strand.
CGACGACGACCACACCCTCACCGGGTTCGACGACGAGGTGCTCGCCGAAGTCCCCGCCCATACCGGTCTCAGCACGGTCGTCCGGGAGGCCATCGAGGCGGCGCACTTCGGCCCCATGCGCGACATCGTGGCCACCATCCAGGCCGACCAGGACCACGTCGTCCGGGCCGCTGCCGATGTGTGCGTCGCCGTGCAGGGCGGTCCGGGCACGGGGAAGACGGCGGTGGGGCTGCACCGGGCGGCATACCTGCTGTACGAGAACAAGCTGGTGCGCGAACGCGGCGCGCTGGTGGTCGGGCCGAACGAGGCGTTCGTGCACTACATCTCGCGGGTGCTGCCGGCGCTGGGCGAGGTGCAGACGGTGCACATGTCGATGGCCCAGCTGGCCGGTGCGCAGCGTGGGGTACCCGAGGACGAGGCGGTGGCGACCCTCAAGGGCGACGCGCGGATGGCCACCGTGCTGGAGCGCGCTATGTGGTCGATCGTGCAGCCGTGGCCGGAGGACCTGCGCATCACGCAGACGAGCCCGTACGTGCGGGTCCACCGCGAGGACCTGCACGAGCTCTCGGCCGATCTCGTCGCGCAGCGGGTGCCGTTCGGGCAGGCCAGGGCCTTGATGCGGGAGCGGATCGCGGCACGGGTCCGCCGGACGGTCGAGGAGCGCGGTCGGACGCTGACCGACGCCGAGACGTCCGGGATCGGCCGGGGGAAGCCGGTCCGGACCGTCGTCGACGGGATCTGGCCGGCGGTGAAGGCGCGCGACGTGCTGCTGCGGCTGTGGAGCGAGCCCGAGTTCCTCGCCCGGTGCGCCGACGGCGTGCTGAGCGTGGCCGAGCAGAAGGCGTTGTGGTGGGACGAGCCGCCGGCGAGCGCGGCCCGGGCCCGCTGGAGCGTGTTCGACCACGTCCTGCTCGACGAGCTGGCCGCGCACCTGGAGCCGCCGCAGGTGTACGGGCACGTGGTGCTCGACGAGGCGCAGGACCTGTCGGCGATGCAGCTGCGTGCCGTTGGTCGGCGGTGCGCGGCGACGGCGACGCTGCTCGGCGACCTCGCGCAGCAGACCACCGCCTGGGGTCGGCCGTCGTGGCCGGACGTGCTCGCGGTGCTCGGCCTGCCCGGCGACGTGGTCCAGCTCAACACCAGCTACCGGGTGCCCGCGGAGATCCTGGAGCTGGCGAACCGGCTGCTCGACGTGATCGCGCCGGAGCTGCCGCGCACGACATCGGCCCGCACGGCCGTCGACGCCGTGACGCTCGTCCCGGCGGTGGACGTGGTGGCGGCCGCCGCGGACGTCGTGGCCGCGGTGCCCGCGGAGCAGGGCAGCGTCGGCGTGATCGTCGCCGATGCCGACGTCACTCGGGTGCGCCGCGGGCTGCGGACGAAGGGGATCGAGACGGTTGCCGTCGACGGCGTCGACCGCGCGCACCGGGTCGCGCTCGTGGCCGTGAGCCAGGTGAAGGGCCTGGAGTTCGATCACGTCGTGCTGGTCGAACCCGCGCAGATCCTCGCGGTGGGCGAGCTCGGCCCCCGCCACCTCTACGTCGCGCTGACGCGCGCCATCACCCGCCTCACCGTCGTGCACGCCCAGCAGCTGCCCGAGGTTCTCGAATCCTGACCCCAACCGGCGGCAGCGCCGTGGGGTCATCCCTCCCGACAGCACGCCGATCGTCGCCGTGGGGGAGCCGTGAGCAGCGCCGACAACAAGCAGGGACGCCTGGCCCGCATCGTGTGGGGTCTTGTCGTGGGCCTCGTACTGGTCGGGATCGGCGGGTGGTTCACCCAGCCCGATTCGCCGCCGACGTACGGCGCGATCGAGTGCGACGGCGAGGTCATGGGGCCCGGCGACAAGTGCGTCGTGATCAGAGGTGGCGGCGAGGACTTCACCTACGAGTCGGAGCAGGCGCGGCGGGCCTCGACGCTGGCGAGCTGGCGGGACGAGCCTGGCGACGAGCTCGTCGGCTGGGTGCTCATCGGCGCAGGTGCGCTGGCTGCCGCGGCCGGGGTCGTCGCCGGCGTGCGGCGGAAGGACACTGGCCTGAGGGCGGAGCTCGCCGCGATGCCGGCGGTGCCGCCGGAGGTGGCGGCGTTCGCTGCGGAGCACGGGTTCGGCGGCCGGTCGTTGACCCACCGCGCCGAGACCAACGGTGTGTGGGGCGTGCTGATCGCCGGCGTGATCTTCGCTGCCGTGACGTTCGCGCTGCTCGTGGGACCGGGGAAGGACGGCGGCTGGCTGATCCTCGCCGTCCTCTTCTGCGGTGCGATCGCGCTCATGTGCTTCGGCCAGGCGGGCCGAGCGTTCATCGCGGCCCGCACCGACCTGTATCTCTTCGACCACGGGCTGGTGCACGCCCGCGGCGACGTCCTGACGGCGTTCCCGTGGCGTGAGACGCAGATCCGGCGGTCGGTCGTGAAGGAGCGGGACGCGCCCAAGCCGGCATTCCGGTACTGGTTGCAGCGCACCGGCGGACCGACCGTCGAGCTGCACCCCCGCCTCGAGCTCGACGAGTTCGGGCCGGAGATGGAGCAGCGGTTCACCGTCGAGCGGGTGCCCGTCGACCTCGACGCCATCGTGGCGGGACACCAGGTCCAGTACGGCCCGTTCGCCGTCGACCACGCCGCCCTGACCACCCGGAAGGGCATCATCGCCTGGTCGGAGCTGCGCGCCGTCGAGCTGCAGAACGGCGAGGTGCGGGTGTGGGTGTTCGGCGCCGACCGCGCCGAGACCGTCGAGGTGTCGAAAGTGCCGGACGTCTTCGTGTTCCTGGCGGTCGTGGACGCGCTGCGGGCGGTGGCGCAGCGGGCGTCGTGACGTCGACGGCTCCACGCGTGCGCGAGTCGGGGCGGGTGAGTCGACACTTCCGGCACGGTGAGTCGACACCTTCGGCACGGTGAGTCGACACCTTCGGCACGGTGAGTCCCACGTCTCGGTGGGCGAGTCCCACGTTTCGGCGGGTGAGTCCCGCGGTTCGGTGGGCGAGTCCCGCGGTTCGGTGGGCGAGTCTCGCGTTTGGGAAGCGGTGAGTCGCGCGTTTGAGTGGGTGGAGGTGGGTTCTCGACGTGGTTCGTTGGGTGGGTTCGTGGCGGATGGTCTCTCGGCGGTGGTCCTGGCGGGCTTGGTGGTCGCGTTCTTCAAGGGCGCCCTCGCCGGGCGGGCAAGTCTCCGGGATGGTCGGGTCGTGCCATCCCGTCGACCCCCTTGGGGGTACCACACGGCCGCCCGTGGGCGGAGCTTGCTTGTTCTCTCACTGTTTGTTGGAGGGCCGCCCACGGGCGGCCGTGTGGTGGGGTTTTGCCAGGTCGACGGGATGGCACTCTTGCCTCACCTGTGGGTGGCGGGCACGCCGTTGGTGCGACGGCACACACGTGGTGGTGTCGGCACACATGTTGTGACATGTGTGCCGAAGCCATCCGGTGTGTGCGGTGCGAAAACCGTCTCTAGACGGCACCACAGGAAAGAGGACCACCCTCTTCCCGCAGGCCGATCATCGGGACTCGAGTGCAGGTCGGGGACGGCAGGCGACGCAACCAGGAAATACGCTCTTCACCCAACCCGGCCACCCCAGAAACAGGGGAAGATGGCGAAATTGGAGTGGCTATGGATCTTCCCCACGTCTAAAATGGAGGCATGTCCGAGACCCTGCAGGTCGCCCTCGACGGGGTGGCACAACTGCAGGCAGACACCCTGGTCGGGACGTTCGAAGAACGCTGTAGTGCGACCCGTGAATTGGAGGTTCTCGGGCGCCGGGTGGACTTCGCGAGGGTTTGCGCGATCAGCGCTTTCGTTCGTGAGGGCGGCTTTCATGCGCGGGGGTACAAGTCGTCGATCCACGCGATCCGGGACCTGTGGAACCTCGACCACAACGATGCCAGGCGGTATGTGACCGCCGCCGAGCACATCTGCCCGCAGATCACCCTGGACGGGCAGGTGTTGCCACCCCGGATGCCTGCCACGGCGACGGCGTTCGAGGCCGGAACGATGAGCCTGCGGCACGTCGAGAAGATCGTCCACGTCCTCGGCTCCAAGGAAGCGGGGCGGTTGACGCCGGCGGACTGTGCCTACGTCGAAGCCCAGCTTGCTGAACAGGCGGCGGTGTTCGACCCGCAAGGTCTCTACGTCTTGGGGATGCGGGTGGTCCGGTCGTTCGACCAGGACGGACCCGAGCCCGACGACGGCCCGGAGTCCGAGGTCAACGAGCTGACGATCACCCGCAACTCCGACCGGCCCGGCGGGACGATCAAGGGACGGTTCGACAACCCGGTCCTGTTCGCGACCATCGCCACGTTGATCGATGCGAAGTCGAAGCCGAGCACTGCGGATGATCAGCGCAGTGCTGGGCAACGGCAGGCCGAAGCACTCGCTGATGTTTGTGGCTACGTGCTCGACCACGGCGACGTCCCCCACGCCGGCGGGCACCGCCCGCACCTCAACGTGCACATCCCACTCGAAGAGCTGGAGAACCGGGTCCGGACCGCGATCCTCGACTTCGGCGGCACTATCACCACCAAGGATCTGCGACTGCTCGCCTGCCACGCCGCAGTCATCCCGATCGTCATGAACGGCGACAGCCAACCACTCGACATCGGCCGCGCGAACCGCGTGATTCCCGACGGAATGCGACGAGCCGTCGCCGCCCGTGACCGGGGATGTGCGAGGTGTGGCCGTCCGCCGAGTTGGTGCGACATCCACCACATCATCGAATGGCAGAACGGTGGACCGACCGAAATCAACAATCTGGTGATGTTGTGCAGGATGCATCACCGAGAAGTCCATGCCACGGAATGGTTTGTGCGAATACTTGATGGCCTGCCGGAGTTCATTCCGCCCAGGTGGGTGGATCCGGATCAGAAACCCCGCCGTGCATTTATTGAAACAGAGCCCGGTCGGCGTCGGTCCATTCCAGCGACCGGCCCTGAGTGGCGCAGTACATGGACCAGGTAAGCAGCGGCCCCGACGGGCGGGGCGGGCGCGCCCAGTAGCCGATCGACTGGTCGTACCGCCACGCTCCGGTGCCCGGGCCCTTGACCATCACGAGCTGCCCCGCCCGCTCCAGCCGGGCGAGTGCCTTCCCGAACCGGGCGGTCGACGCCGATGGAGCGCTGCGGCGCGCGCCGAGCATGACGTGGCCCCGCTCCCGGACGTGCGCGACGAACAGGTCGGGTCGGGCGATCCGGAACCGGTGCTCGACGACGCCGTACTCCACGAACGGCTCACCGGCCTTCACGCAGGCGAGCAGCGGTTCGAGCAGCTCCACGATGGCGGCGTCGTCGGCGGTGGGGCGGGTCGCCGGCGCCCCGGCGGCCTTCCGCCCCGAGGACGTCCGCGTGGCAGGCGCCTCCACCACGGCCGGGGCGACCGACCAGACGTGCTTACCCGTGCCGTCGTGGTCGTCGGTGCACGTGTACTCGACCCGACCGTCCGGCATCCGTCGGGGCGGCCGGACGTCATCGAAGGAGAAGCACCGCGGACAGGTGACGATCAACGGACAACCTCGGCTCGACCCACGGTCCCGACTCTAGCGAATCGCGAATCGCCGCCTCGGACACGCGAGGATGTCGATATGACACTGCCTGCCCTCCCCGAGGAGAACTTCCAGCGCGTCCTCTGCGTCGTCGCGCATCCGGACGACATGGAGTACGGCACGTCCGCGGCCGTCGCCCGCTGGACCGCGCGCGGCATCGAGGTCGGCTACCTCCTGCTGACCCGCGGCGAAGCGGGCATGCCGAACCCGCCCGAGGAGACGGCCCGGCTGCGTGTGGCCGAGCAGAGCGCCGCCTGCGACGCCGTCGGCGTGAGCCGGCTGACCGTCCTCGAACACCCCGACGGTGTGCTCGTCTACGGCTTGGACCTGCGCCGGGACATCTGCCGCGAGATCCGCCGGTTCAAGCCTGACGTCGTGCTCGGCGCCAGCTACGAGATCGAGACGCCCTACGGGTTCGACCAGGCCGACCACCGCGCGGCCGGGCTCGCGACGCTCGACGCGTTGCGTGATGCCGGCAATCGGTGGGTCTTCCCGGAGCAGGTCGACGAGGAGGGTCTCACGCCGCACTCCGTGCGCTGGTACATCGTTCCCACGCTCGCCGCCACCGCGACGCACAGCGTCGACGTCACGGGTGAGCCGCTGCGCCGCGGCGTCGCCTCGCTCGAAGCGCACGCCGCGTACCTGGCCGCGCTGCCGGACCACCCGGCCCCCGCCGAGTTCATCCCGACGTTCGCGGCGATGAGCGGCAAGGCCATGGGTGTCGAGCACGCGGTCCTTTTCCGTGCACACGACCTCATGACGCGACCGGAGCTCTGACCGGTCAATCCCCGCTCGATGAGGTGACACGGGCGAGGATGCCGTCCAGCGCGTCGTGCAATGCAGTACGCGCCGTCTCGTCGAACCACGCCCGGCGGAGCTGCTCGTTGATTCCGCCGGGCGTCTCGTGGGCGGCCACCAGCTCGCCAAGGGACGAGCTGTCGCCGTTCAGCCCGCGTCCCACGCCGGCGAAGACGCTCCGGACGTAGCTGTCCGCCACCGCGGGCTCTACTCCTTGCTCGGTCAGCCAGCCGGCCACCGACGAGAGGTAGGCGAGCTGGGCGGAGATCGTGGCAGTCGACGCCGAGAGAGCTGCGAACGCGTGCTCGTCGGGCACCTCGCAGACGCCGCCGAGCGGTGTGAACAGATCCACCACGGCCGGGTGCGGAGGGTGCACGGCGGTGAGCCCTTCGCGGTGCCGCACCGCCGGCAGCGGGATCACCCGCACGACCTCGACGTGCGGCCCCACGTGCTGCGCCAGCCGGCCGAGGTCGAGCCCGGCTACGGCGCTGACGAGGATCGAGCCCGGCCGCATCCGGACGTCACCGAGCACCTCGTCCACCGATCCGGGGCGCACCGCGAGCACAACCAGGTCGGCCGCATCGGCGACGGACTGGTTGTCCCGGCACACCCGCACGCCGGGATGACGGCGGGCGAGCGCGGCGGCGGTGCTCGCGCCTCGCGGGGAGAGGTGGATGTCGGGGTGCGGACCGGGGCCGCCGCGGACGCCGTCGACGATGGCGGCGGCGATCTCACCGACTCCGATGAACCCGAGAGGTGTCACGGCGGCGGAGCCTAATCCGAACCGGCGACGGTGCCCGCCGGCGCGATGGCCCGGACGGCCGCGTCGATCTCGGCCAGCGCCGCACCGGCCGGTGTGTCGCTCGGCGGGAGCGCGATGAACGCCGGGGCGATGCCGCTCGCGAGCGTCCGCCGCACGGCCGTCACGTTCCTCCGGACCGCGACCGCAAGCGCCTGGTCGGCGGGGTCGGCGGCGGTCGTGCGCCCGAGCCGGTCGACGCCCGCGGCGCACCGGCCAGCGACGGTGACGAGGTGGGTGTGGTCGCGCGCCGACGGCAGCCGGCGCAGCACGGCAGGCAGGCCGCGGAGCGGTGCACTGCATGATCTGCATGATCTGCATGATCTGCGCCGGCGGCCGGCCACGCCGCGAGCAACTCGTCCAGCGTGGCCAGCATGGTGGCGGTGCGGTGGCGCAGCGCGTCGGAGGAGCGCAGCGGCAGGATCACGCAGCAGGCCACGATCCCGATGAGACCGCCGGCGAGGATTCCGGCCAGCCGGTCCACGAGCAGCCCGAGGTGTCCGGGCGCGGTGAGGTCGTAGAACAGCCCGAGCGCCATGGTGATCCCGGCGGCCCACGCCGCGTAGCTGTGCGGGCGCAGCGCGACCGCCGCGCCGACGGTGAGGAGGATCGCCACGATCGTCGAGGATCCGTGCAGGAGCGCGGTCGCCGTGACCGCTGATCCCAGCAGCGTGCCGAGCGCGGCGCCACCCAGCCGGCTGCCGCCGGTGCCCAGCGCGTCGAGCCGGCTGCCGCCGGTGCCGCAGACGATGTAGGCGGTCGGCACGGGCCACATCCAGTGCTCGCCGAAGACCGCCGCACCGACGGCGAACGCCACCGCGAGCGCCGTCGAGAGCTGCACCGCCATGCGAAGGGCCGTGCGTGGCGTCGTGCGCCGGCGTGCGGCGGTTCGGGGCGCGGCCAGCCATCGGACCAGCGACGTCCAGCCGTGCACGACCGCGCCGACCTCCAGCGAGAGCAGGGTGCCGACCTGCGGTGGGACGATCAGCACGGCGACGAACGGGACCACCCCGAGCAGGCCGGCCAGGGTGAACCGGCGCAGCCACGTGCCGAGCCCGACGGCCAGCACGAAGAGCGCGGCGCCCGCGACGAAGGCGCCGTCCCCCAAAGCGCCGTCCCACAGCGCGCCGCAGGCGGCCGCCGCGGCACCTGCTGGGACCACCACGGCGCCGAGGCACGACGTCGTGAGATCGGCATCCGCTGTCGCGCGGTGGAGCAGCACGGCCAGCGCCACGGCGAACGCCAGCGCCGGCGGTGCGTCGGTGATCAGGTGCAGCACGGTCCAGAAGCTCAGCAGTGCGACGACGAGCACCCGCCCAGCCGTCCTGCTCCGGCGCGGGGCGAGCAGGCTGGCGCGTCGGCTGCGGGCCCAGCGCCCGCCGGGCGCGATGAGCAGCGGCAAGATCGCTGTGCTGGCGCACCTGCACCAGCGGGGTCCCGCAACGCCGGGCGACGTCGCCGCGGCGGAGCACCAGCAACCCAAATCGCTCACCCGGGTGTTCGCCGAGTTGGAGGAGGCAGGCCTGGTGGAGCGCTCGCCGAGCGGGACCGACGGCCGCCGATCGATACTGACGATCACCACGGCGGGCTCCGAAGCGCTGGTCGCCGATCTGGCCGGCCGGGACGAGTGGCTGGCCGGAGCGCTCGCGGGACTGAGCACGACCGAGATCGGGGTACTGCACCTCGCGGCCGGGCTGATGGAGCGACTGGCGGAAGGGGATGCGTCATGAGGGAACCGGACTGGGTGCGGCACGCGATCTGGTGGCACGTCTACCCGCTGGGTTTCGTCGGCGCCGCCGATCCCGCCGCCGGGCCGGCACACCGGCTCTCCGAGCTCCTGAAGTGGCTCGACTACGCCGTCGAACTCGGCGCCTCCGGGCTGGCGCTCGGCCCGATCTTCGCCGCCACCACGCACGGCTACGACACCGTCGACCACTTCCGCATCGATCCGCGGCTCGGCGACGAGCGGGACTTCGACGAGCTGGTCGCCGCTGCTCACGAGCGCGGCCTGCGGATCCTGCTCGACGGGGTGTTCAACCACGTCGGCCAGGAGTTCCCGGCCTTCGCCCGTGCGCTGGAGGGCTCGGCGGCCGATGCGGCCTGGTTCCGCTTCGACGGCGCCGAGTACACGACGTTCGAGGGGCACTCCGACCTGCCGGCCTTGAACCACGACAACCCGGCCGTCGCCGAGTACGTGGGCGACGTGATGTGCCACTGGCTCGACCGCGGCGCGGCCGGGTGGCGGCTGGACGCGGCGTACGCCGTGCCCCGGCCGTTCTGGGATCGCGCGCTGCAACCCGTCCGGGTCGCGCACCCCGACGCCTACCTCGTCGGCGAGGTGATCCACGGCGACTACGCCGGGATCGTCGAGGAATCCGGCTTGCACTCGGTGACGCAGTACGAGCTGTGGAAGGCGATCTGGAGCTCGATCGGCGACGGCAACTTCTTCGAGCTCGAGTGGGCGATGCGGCGGCACAACGCCCTCCTGGACGCGTTCGTGCCGATGACGTTCGTCGGCAACCACGACGTCACAAGGATCGCGTCGCAGGTCGTCGACGAGCGCCACCTGCCGCATGCTCTGGTCGTCCTGATGACGGTCGGCGGCACGCCGGCCGTCTACTACGGCGACGAGCAGGCCTTCCGCGGGGTGAAGGAGGACCGGGCCGGGGGCGACGACGCCGTCCGCCCGCAGTTCCCATCCGACGGCCCCGCGCAGCTCGCCCCGTACGGCTGGCCGACCTACCGGCTCCACCAGGACCTCATCGGCCTTCGTCGGCGACACCCGTGGCTGCACGAGGCCCGCGCGCGGTCCGTCCACCTGGCCAACGAGCAGTGGCTCTTCCTCGCCGAACACGACGACGGCCGGCTCGCCGTCGCGTTGAACCTCGCCGATCAACCGTTCGGCTGCGGGGTCGAGGGTGCGCGGGAGGTGCTCGCCGGAGCGGCGGATTTGCAGGGCGCGACGGTGACGGTGCCCCCGCACGGCTGGGCGATCATCGGCGTGGGCGCGGATTGAGCGGCATGCAGGACGTTCAGGTTGTTGTCGCCCATCGGGAGCGCGCGACGCTGCGGGTCGGTGACGTGTTCCTGAAGATCGACGCCGATCAGGCGCGCATCGACGTCGAGGCCGAAGCGATGGCCATGGCGCCGGTTCCGACCCCTGAGGTGCTGTGGCGCAAGCCGTCCGTGCTCGCGATCGCCGCCGTCCCGGGAACCGCGCTCGGCCGCCTCGGCCGACCGTCGCCCGCGTCCCCGGCGGCCTGGGCAGCAGCGGGTGCTGCCGTCCGGACGCTGCACGACGCGCCGCTGCCGCCATGGCCCCTTCCGACGGGCGACCGGATCGCAGCGGATCTCGACGTCGAGTGCGAGCGGCTCATCGCGGAGGGTGTCCTCCCCGCCGAGCTGGTCACACGCAACCGCAGGGTCGCCGACGCCGCGCTCCGGGCGTGGACACCGGCGTTCACCCATGGCGACCTGCAGCTCGCCCACGTCTTCGTCGAAGGCGACGAGATCACGGGGGTGATCGACTGGTCCGAGGCGGGCCGGGGCGACCCCATGTACGACCTCGCCACCTTGACGCTCGGGCACGAGGAACGTCTGGGTGATGTCCTCAGCGGCTACGGCGTGGACGTCGACCTCGACGTGATCCACGGGTGGTGGTCGCAGCGAAGCCTGCAGAACGTCCGTTGGCTGGTCGAGCACGGCTTCGACCCGTTCCTGCCGGGCTGCGAGGTCGACGTGCTCCGCGCTCGGATGTGAGGCCCATTAGGCCGAGGCGCCGGACCGCCGGCGCAGCGCCGGGGCCAGCGCCCGCTGCGCGACGAACAGCGCGATCCCGATCGCGGTGGACGCCGCCCACAGCGTGGGCCGTCCGGCGTGGTCGAGCACCGCTGTGCCGGCCAGCGGGCCGAGCACGGCGCCGAGGCTCCAGGTGGTGGAGGCGATGCCCATGTAGCGCCCGCGCAGGTCGGCCGGCGCGATGGCGGCGAATGTGGCGCCGAACATCACGGAGACGCCGATCTGGCCGAGGGTCCAAAGGACGACCGAGCCGGCGAGGCCCGCGACGCCGCCGACGACGGCGCCGAGCCCGCCGCCGACGCCGACCAGCAGCATCGAGACCGCCAGGACCGAGGCGGTGTCGCGGCCGTCGAGCAGCCGAACCGCGAGCGGCTGCAGGACGACGATCGCGATCCCGTTCAGGGCGAGCAGCCCGCCGAACGTCGCCGGGTTGTGGCCGTCGGCGGCCATGACGAGCGGGAGCGTGGAGAACGACTGCAGGAACGTCGTGAAGTAGACGATGTGGATCGCCGCCATGCCGAGCATCAACCGGTCCCGGAGGAGGACGGGCAGCACCGCGCGCCGGATGGCCTTGGAGGTCGCCGGCCGGGTCTCGGGGATGAAGCGCCACACGATCAGGGCGGCGATCAGCGAGGTTGCGGCGTTGATCCAGAACAGGATGCCGAACCCGTGCTGGACCAGAACCCCGGCGGCGACCGTCGAGACCGTGAAGCCGACGTTCGCGGCCCAGAAGAGCAGGCCGTAGGCGCGGACGCGCTGCTCCGCGGGCTGGTCCGACACCGAGGCCGAGGCCACCGGACGGAACAGCTCGCCCGTCAGGCCGACCCCGGCGGCCGCCGCGACGAGCGTGGGCACCGACTCCGTCGAGCCGAGTGCGATCAGCGCGACCGCGGAACCCAGGAAGCCGGCAAGCATGGTGTTGCGTCGACCGATCCGGTCGCCGAGCCAGCCGCCCAGCAGCTGCGACCCGATGTCGCCGACGCCGACCGCCGCCATCACGACGCCGGCCGTCGTCGGCGAGAGCCCCTGCTCCTGGGTCAGGTAAAGCACCAGGAACGCCCGCGCGAGCCCACCGGCCCGGCTCACGAACTGCGTCGCCGTGAGCGCCCAGACCACGCTCGGGTGCTGCAGCAACCGCGCGAGGCGCGGGCGGGGCGCGGCAGTCGCGGTGGCGGGGGTCCGGGTGTCCTGGATCGTCGTCATGCCGACGACGCTAGGTTCGCCAGAGCATCAAGAAAAGCGATTCTTCCCGATCGAATCGATCGCCACTGACTATGCTCCGCCTCGACCCTCCCCGAACTTCCCCACCGTTTTGCCAACCTGCACACGCAAAACGGCGTGCAGGTTGGCAAAACGGTGGGGAAGTTGGGTTGGTGGGTCAGTCGGGCGCTGCGGCTTCGAGGAACGTGACGAGCTGGTTCCACATCCGGACCTGGTCGTTTGCGGTCGGGGTCGGCAGCAGGTGGTTCGCGCCGATCATCAGCATGTAGATCATCGTCCCGACGTCGTCTGCCACCTGGGGGTCGGCGACGACGCGGCGGCACTGCGACTGGAGGAACTCGATGCGGGCGGCGTCGATGCGTTCCAGCGCCTCGCGCACCTGCTCGTCGCGGCCGGCCCAGGAGCGGATGGCGACCTCGAGGTCGCGGGTCCGCTCGGCGTCCGCGCCGACGATCTCGGTCATCCGGCGCAGAGTCCGCACGCCGTCGTCGGCGGGCATCGCCGCGAGCTGGTCGATGAAGGTCTGCGTCCGCAGCTGCTCGAAGTGCTCCATGAGCGCGGTCCGGTATCCCGGGACCCCGCCGAAGAAGTGGTAGAAGGAGCCCTTGCTCCGCCCCACGCGTTCGCTCAAGACGTCGATCGTGAGGGCGCCCCAGCCGTCCGTCGACAGCACGGCGAGGCCGGCATCGAGCCATCCGCTCCGTGAGGTCATGGCTGACGATTATCGGACCCGGTGCGCGACCGGGGTCGTTCGCGGTGCATTCGGTCTTCCTCAGCGGCTATACTATACGTCATAGTATAGCCATGAACCCGGACGAATCCGATGCCACAGGCCGGACCCGCGAACTGTTCACGACCTACCACGACGCCTGGGTGGCCCACGACGCCGACCGGATCGCGTCGCTGCACACCCCCGAGACCGTGTTCCAGGTCCACGCGGGGCAGCCGGCCGCCCGCAGCCCCGAGGAAGTGCGCAAATCCGCGGCCGAGACGTTCGCGCTCGTCCCCGACCTCACCTTCGAGGAGGTGTCGCTGCGGTTCGGCGCCGACTACTGGGTCGCGGAGTGGCGGCTGCACGCGACCGGCCGCGACGGCCGGCCGGTCGTCGTCGATCTCGTCGACGTCGTCACCGTCGAGGGCGACCGGGTCAAGGCCAAGCACTCCTACGTCGACGGCCTCGCGATGCAGGCGGCGTTGGCCGGCTGACGGGTTGGGCGGCTCCGGGCCCGTCGGCGACCCCTCAGTGGTGGAAGCCGCTGGGCCCGGAGCGGCCGGCCCGCTCGGCGTCGTCGACCAGCTGGGACGTGACCGACCGCAGGTCGCGGAGGAACAGCTCGGCCAGGTCCTGCGAGAACCCGTGCCGGCACACGACCCGCAGGACGGCGAGATCGGTGCGGTTCTCGGGGAACGTGTAGGCGGGCACCTGCCAGCCGTGCTCGCGCAGCCCGCGGGACACGGCGAACACGTCCCAGCCCGTGACGTCGTCGGTCGTGGTGAAGGCGAAGACCGGCAGCTGGTCGCCGTGGGTGAGCAGCCGGTAGGGACCCATGGCGCCGATCCGCTCGGCGAGGTCGGTGGCCACCTCACGTGCGGCCTGCTGCACGGCGGTCATCCCGGAGCGGCCGAGGCGGAAGAACGTGTAGTACTGGGCGATGACCTGGGCGCCGGGGCGGGAGAAGTTCAGCGCGAACGTCGGCATCTCGCCGCCGAGGTAGTTGACCTTGAAGACGAGCTCCTCCGGCAGGGCGTCGGCGTCGCGCCAGAGCACCCAGCCGACACCGGGGTAGACCAGGCCGTACTTGTGGCCCGACGTGTTGATCGAGGCCACCCGGGGGAGCCGGAAGTCCCACACCAGGTCGGGGTCCAGGAAGGGCGCGATCATCGCGCCCGACGCGCCGTCGACGTGGATCGGCACGTCCGGCCCACCGCTCGCGGCCAGCTCGTCGAGCGTGGCGGCGATCTCGGCAACGGGTTCGTAGCTGCCGTCGAAGGTGGAGCCCAGGATAGCGACGACGCCGATGGTGTTCTCGTCGCACTGCGCGACGGCTTCGGCGGCGCCGAGGTGGAAACGGTCGCCCTCCATGGGCACGATCCGCGGCTCGACCTCCCAGTAGTTGCAGAACTTCTCCCAGCAGACCTGCACGTTCGCGCCCATCACGAGGTTCGGGCGGCGCTGCGGGTCCCGACCGGCCGCTGCCGCCCAGCGCCGCTTGAGCGCCATGCCCGCAAGCATGCAGGCCTCGCTGGACCCGGTGGTGGAGCAGCCGGTGACCACCTGCGGGTCGGGGACGTGCCAGAGGTCGGCCAGGATCGCCAAGCAGCGGTTCTCGATCGCAGCGGTCTGCGGGTACTCGTCCTTGTCGATCATGTTCTTGTCGAGGGCCTCGGCCATCAGCGTGCGCGCCTGCGGCTCCATCCAGGTCGTGACGAAGGTCGCGAGGTTCATCCGCGCGCTGCCGTCGAGCAGCAGCTCGTCGTGGATGAGCTGGTAGGCGACGTCCGGCGGCACCGGATCGTCGGCGAGAGCGGCCATCGGGGCGTGGATGACGTTCTCGACGGCCGGGTTCGCCGACCCGAGGAACGGGTTCGGGTCCACCCTGCGCGAGGTGTGCCTGCGGGGCGCGCGATCACCGCGGAGTGCCATGGCGCGAGCCTGCCACGGTGGGCGGTCGCGTCAGCCCGATCAGCCACGAACGGCTGACCGGCGCGGGTCAGGGTGTGACCTGATCGGACACCGCAGTCACTGCAGCGACCGCGAAGCCGCCCCAGGCGCGCTCGCGGGCCGTCTCGTGGCCGAGCGTCCGTTGCTCGACCAGGGTCAAGCCGCACGAGCGGAGCAGCTCGGCGAGCCGATCGCGGGACGGCGGTGCGCTGTCGATCCCGAAGCGGAGCGGCTCGCCCGCGGCCCGGGTCGCGGCGCGGCCGTAGCGCCAGTACAGGCTGCGGCTCACGAGCGGCTCGGTGGTGAAGTAGTCGAACACGACCACGCTGCCGGTCGCCGTGCCGGCGATCTTCCGCAAGGTGCTATCGACCGCTGCCCGGTCCAGGTACATGATCACGCCTTCCCACAGGAAGACCGTGCGGCGGTGTGGCTCGAACCCGGCGTCGACGAGCCGCGCGAACCAGTCCTCGGTCCCGAAGTCGGCGGCCACGAACACGACGTCGCCCGGGTCGATCCCGGCCTGTTGCAGCAGCTGCCGCTTGCTGGCCTGCGTCTGCGGCATGTCGACCTCGAAGCAGCGGACGTCGCCCGCCCGGAACGCGCGCGTGTCGAAACCCGCGCCGAGGATGACGAACTGGTCGGCGTCGGCGAGGTGGCGCTCGACGGCAGCATCGACGAACGTCACGCGGGCGGACGCCTCGTACTGCGGGGGGACGTCACCCTCGAACGGGTACCGGAAGGCGCTGGGCACGTAGCCCGTCAGGCGGTGGGCCAGCAGCATCGGCCCGCCCGCCAGCAGCAGCGCCGGCCGCGACGTGCTGGGCAGCGCCAGCAACAACCGGTGGGCGGCCTCGTCGCGCCGGAGGCCGAGCATGTGCATGAGCGAACGCGCCGAGAGGGGGCCCTGCGCCGTGATCGACACGTTCGAGTTGCGGCCGGCCAGGAAGATCCTGGCCAGCCAGATCGCGTAGCCGAGCAACGTGATCGGGCACAGCAGCACGTTGACGACGTAGAAGGCCGCCGCGCTCCCGCGTCCTGCCGCCGTGGCCCTCATGTGGACGATTGTCGGCCGTCCGGCCCTCCAGCGCCGCCCGACTTCCCCATCGTTTTGGGTGGATGCGCGCCGCCACGGCGCGCAGGTGCACAAAACGGTGGGGAAGTTCGTGGCCGCGAACCGCAACTTCCCCACCGTTTTGCCAACTTGCACACCTGCAACGCCGTGCAGATTGGCAAACCGGTGGGGAACTTCTACGGCCGAGCGTGCTCTGCGGTACCCCAAGGGGGTCGACGTGGCTCAACTTCCCCATCGTTTTGGGTGGATGCGCGCCGCCACGGCGCGCAAGTGCACAAAACGGTGGGGAAGTGTGAGGATCGGTTGGTGAGCGCTGGACGTGTTGCGGTCATCGGGGTGGGCGTCCTCGGGGCCTGCGTGGGCTGGAACCTCGCCCGGCTCGGGGCCGACGTGATCCTCATCGACGCGGGCGGGCCCGGTGAAGGGGTCACGAACTGGTCGTTCTCCTGGGTCAATGCCAGCAACAAGACCGAGCGCAGGTCGTACTTCGACCTGAACGTCGCCGGCATCGACGCGCACCGCGAGCTCGCCGGAGCCATCGGGCCCGACCCGTGGTGGTTTCCCACCGGACACCTGCGCTGGGCGGACGACCCGACGGCGCTGTTCGCCAAAGCCGAACTGCTGGCGCGCTCGGGCTACCGGGTTGAGGTGTGCACGGGGGCTGAGGTCTGCCGCCGCTTCGAACCCGCGCTCGCGTTGCCCGCCGAGGCTCCCGTCCTGTACTACCCCGACGAGGCCTGGGTGCACGGACGTCACCTCGTCGGCCGGTTGGTGGGCGAGGCCGTTGCTGCCGGCGCCGAGCTCCGGTCGGGCGTTGCGGTCCGCGAGATCGGCGTTGATGCCGACGGAAGCGTCCGGACCGTCGCCCTCTCCGACGGGAGCCGGCTCGACGTCGACATCGTCGTAAACGCGGCCGGCCCCAGCGCCGCTGGCATCGCGGGGCTCCTTGGCCGGACCTTCCCGATGCGCCGCGAGCCCGGTGTCGTCACCCGGCTCGCCTGCACCCAGGTGCCGATCCACCGGGCGATGCACGCGCCGCACATCGAGCTCCGCCCCGACGGAGCCGATTCGGTGGTCCTCCACAGCCGCGAGATCGACGCTCTCATCGACACCGGCAAGGAGCCGGCCGAGCTCGCCCGGCTGCTCCACGAATCGGCGCGGCGGGTCGTCCCCGTGCTCGGCGACTTTCCTGTCGCGCAGGCCCGGGTGGTCGAGCGGCCCATCCCGGCCGACGGGTTCCCTTCAGTGGGAGCGGTGCCATCGGTGCCGGGCTACTACGAGGCCGTCACCCACAGCGGCATCACGCTCGGGCCGGTGCTCGGCCGGCTGCTCGCCGCGGAGATCGTCACCGGGCAGCGCGACGAGCTGCTGGCGGACTTCCGCCCGGAGCGGTTCGACCGGCCGTAGGTGGCGGTGGCAAAGGGGCCTGCAGAAGAGGTCAAGGGGCCGGGATGTACGCGAGCCCGTGCGCGCCCGGCTCGCCGGCCCGCTCGACGGTGAGGGTGTCGAGCACCTCCAGGCGTTCCAGGTCGACGACGGTCACCGTCGAGTCCATCACCGCCGAGAGGTAGGCCCGGCGGCCGTCGGGCGACGAGGTGATCGTCAGCGGGAAGCGCCCGACGTCGACGGTGCCGCGCAGCGCGTAGCTGCCCGCCTCGTGTACGTGCAGCCGGCCCGGCACCAGCGAGCCCGACTGCCTGCGCAGCTCTCCGGCCAGCACGTCGCCGCTCGCCGTCGTGTGGACGGGGAGCACGTCGCCGTCGATCCGCACTTCGTGCACCGGCCGGCCGGTGGTGGCGTCGAGCACCAGCAGGCCGGGTGGGGCGGCGACGACAACCTGCTTGCCGTCGGGGGTGGGCGCGGCGCCCTCGCTGCGCTGCACCGCAACCCGATCGACCATCCGCCGCTCCACCAGGTCTACGACGGAGACGAACGGCGCCTCCTTGTTGGTGGCGAACCCGCGGGTGCCGTCGGGGGTGCTGACGAACCAGTGCGGGCCGGGCGCCCCGGTGTCGATCCTGGCGATCGCCGCGCGGTTCGCGGTGTCGACGACGACCACGCCACCGGAGACGTCCTCACGTTCCTCGACGCTCACGTAGAGCAGGCCGCGGGTTTGGTCGAGGCTCATCCCGTGCGGCGCGTGCTCGGGGCTCAGGTCGAGCGTGTCGACGACGACCCGACGGTCGGGATCGATCACGACGACCTCGTGGCGGCGGCCGGTGTTGGCGCCGTAGTAGCCGCCGGCGTAGGTGATGGTGGCGTAGAGCAGGCGCCGGGTGGGGTCGAACAGCAGCTCGTGCGGCTCGGCCGGCAGCTCCAGCACGGCGAGCCGAGTGTGGTCGTGTGCGTCGAAGAAGGTGATCGTGGGGCCGCTCTGGCTGACCACGGCGAGGACGTCGGGCATGGTGGCTCTCCTGGGATCGGACGAGCCCGCGTCGTTCCGCGGGCTGTCTCCAGGCTCATCGGCGACCGGCCTTGCCGCAATCGTAACGTTGGCATCTTATTATTGCCTGCATCGGAACAATGCAGGTGGAGGACGCGGTGCCGGAGCTCGACATGAACCTCCTCGTCCAGTTGGACGCCCTTCTGCAGGAGCAGAGCGTCACCGGTGCCGCCGCACGGCTGCATACGTCGCCGGCCGCCATGAGCCGGGCGCTGGCCCGGATCCGGCGAACCGTGGGCGACCCGGTGCTGGTCCGCGCCGGCCAGCGAATGGTCATGACGCCCCGCGCGGTCGCCCTGCGCGACGACACGCACGCGCTCGTCGAGGCCGGTCGGGCGTTGCTCGCTCCCGGCCCCGATCTCGACCCCGCCGGCCTCGTCCGCTCCTTCACCGTGCAGGCGAGCGACGCGGTGCTCGCCGAGCTGTCGACGCCGCTGCTCACCGAGCTCTCCCGGATCGCGCCGGGCGTCACGGTGCGGTTCCTGCCCGAGGTCGTCGAGGAGGGCCCGGCGTTGCGCGAGGGCCTCGTCGACGTCGAGATCGGGGTGCTCGACCACGTCGACCCGGAGACCCGGACCGCCGAGTTGCTGCGCACGCGCTTCGTCGGCGCCGTTCGCGCCGATCATCCGCTGACGCGCGGCGAGGTCACCCCTCAGCGTTTCGCCGAAGCGCGGCACATCGGGGTCTCGCGCAAGGGGCGGGTGCACGGTCCCGTCGACGTGCGGCTCGCCGAGCTGGGTCTGCGCCGGCACGTCGCCGCGGTGCTGCCGAGCCACACCGCGGCGCTCCTGCTCGCCGCCGAGACCGACCTCGTCTGCCTCGCCGCGAGCGGGCTCGGCGTCGACCCTGCACGCACGCTGGGCCTGCACACCTTCGCCGTCCCGCTCGACCTGCCGCCTGCCGTCATCGGGATGGCGTGGCACCCGCGTACCGACGCCGACCCCGCTCAGCGCTGGTTCCGCGACCGCATCCGGGCCGCCGCCGGCACCGGATGTCGAGGAAGCAGAATCGGCTCCGTTCCGGGGTAGGCAGGGCCGGCAGCGGCCGAATCGGGCAAAAGGAGATCCACCGTGGCGATCAAGCGGATGGACAACGTCCTCATCTGCGTCGACGACCTCGACGCCGTCATCGCGTTCTTCGTCGAGCTGGGCATGGAGCTGGAGGGCAAGGGGCCGCTCGACTGGCCCGAGGCGGAACGCATCATCGGGCTCGAAGGTGTCCAGCAGGACGTCGCCATGCTGCGGGTCCCGGACGGCCCCGGGCGGGTCGAGCTGGCGAAGTTCCACCGGCCGGCGGCCATCCGGTCCGAGCCGGAGGACGCGCCGGTCAACACGCTGGGCATCCGTCGGATGATGTTCCTGGTCGACGACATCGACGACGTCGTCGCCCGCCTGCGTGGTCACGGCGCCGAGCTGGTCGGCGAGATCGTGCCGTACGAGAACCTCTACCGGCTCTGTTACGTGCGCGGTCCCGAAGGGATCGTCGTCGGGCTCTCCGAGGAGCTCGGCTGAATGCCGACGAACATGCTCTCGTGCAGGACGGCCACATGGCGTTCCGCGAGCGCCACCGCGGCCGTCGTGTCGCCGTTGCGGATCGCGGCCGCGATCTGCGCGTGCTCGTCGTTGACGGCGTGCAGGTACTCGATCGGGTACGGCACGTAGTAGGCGTACAGCCGGTGCAGTGTGTCGGTGTAGGGCGCGAGCAGTCGCGGCCGGTGCGCGGCCGCCGCGACGGCGAGGTGGAACCGCTCGTCGGCCGCGTGGTAGCCCGCCCAGTCCTCGGCGGCCGCGGCGTCGGCGATCGCGGCGTCGAGCGCGCGGAGGTCGGCGGCGGTCGCTTCCACGGCGGCGAAGTGCGTGAGGCTGGTCTCGAACAGCACGCGGACGTCGATCAGCCGGTGCACCTCGTCGGCGTCCGCGCGGTAGGTCTGCACGGCCGGGATCCGGGCCGCCGCCCGGGCGTCCGCGACGAACGTTCCCCCGGTCCGGCCGCGCACGCGGCGCAGGACCCCCTCCTCGGCGAGTGAGCGGAGCGCGCGCCGCGCGGTGATCTCGCTGACGTCGAGCGCTGCGGCGACCTCGGCGTCGGACGGCAGCTGCTCGCCGATCGCCAGCAGGCCGAGGTCGACGGCGAGCCCGATGCGGGCCCGCACCGTGTCGACGGCCGAGAGCCGCGTGATGCCACCAACGGCCGGACCGGTCAGCACGGGGAGCGCTGGATGCGTCGGGGCCGGATGCGTCGGGTCGGACGGGTCGCGGGCCACGTGCTCATCCTCTCAAGCCATCTTCTGGCGACGCAGGGTAGCTTTTCCGATCAGTTTGACCTATTTTGCTCGTGCCAGTCGAACCGACCACCGGAGGTCCCGACATGCCGGGCTCGCTCGCCATCGCCGCGGTGCAGGCGGCGCCGCGCGCGATCGGGGCCGACCTGGGCCCGTTCGTCGACGACGTCGCCCGGCACGCCGCTGTGGGCGCGCGCCTCGTCGCCTACCCCGAGCTGCACCTCTTCGGCTCCGAGCTGCACCCGGTAGAGGAGCGGAACGACGTGCTGCGCGCCTCGGCGATCGGCCTCGACGCCCCGATCGTCGCCGAGCTCGCCGCCGCCGCGGCCGACGCCGGGGTCTGGCTCGTCCCCGGCACCGTCTGCGAGCGCGGCGCGGGCGGGGAGCTGTTCAACACCGCGCTCGTGTTCTCGCCCGACGGGAGGCTCGCGGCGACGTACCGCAAGGTCTTCCCCTGGCGCCCGACCGAGCCCTACGACCCGGGCGACCGGTTCGTCGTGGTCGACGTCGACGGCGTCCGGCTGGGCATCGACGTCTGCTACGACGCCTGGTTCCCCGAGGTCACCCGCCACCTGGCGTGGATGGGTTCCGAGGTTGTGCTCAACCTCGTGAAGACGACGACGCCGGACCGCGAGCAGGAGGTTGTGCTCGCCCGCGCGAACGCGATCGTGAACCAGGTCTTCATGATCAGCGTCAACTGCGCGGGCCCGATCGGGCGGGGGCGCAGCATCGTCGTCGATCCCGAGGGCGGCATCCTCGACGAGTCGGCCGACGCCGGCGAGACCGCGCTCGACCTGGAGCTCGACGTCGACCACGTGCACCGGACCCGCGAGCGCGGCACGGCCGGCGTCAGCCGCATGTGGGACCCGTTCCGGCCGGGCGACGCGCCCATCCGACTTCCCCTCTACGACGGGCGGATCGATCCGGCGACGTGGTCGCCGTCGGCCGTCCGCATCCCTCCTGACCGTGAAGGACAGCCATGACCCCAGGTGTCCCGGCGCTGGCCCGCACGCTGCGCCTGCCCTCGTTGGTGCTGCTCGGGCTCGCGTACATGACCCCGCTGATCGTGCTCGGCATCTTCGGGGTGGTCGCGGAGACGACCGGCGGGGCGAGCGCGGCGGCCTACCTGCTCGCGCTGGTCGCGATGATCTTCACGGCGGCCAGCTACGGCCGCATGGCCGCCACCTACCCCGTCGCGGGTTCGGCGTACTCGTACGTCCGACGCACCATCGACTCCCGCGCCGGCTTCCTGGTCGGCTGGGCGGTGCTGCTGGACTACGTGTTCCTGCCGATGGTGATCTGGCTGATCGGCGGCGCCTACCTGCAGGCGCAGTTCCCCGCGGTGCCGGGATGGGTCTGGATCATCGGGTTCATCGCGATCACGACCGTCCTCAACGTCTTCGGAATCAAGGCCGCCGACCGCGCCAACTACCTGCTGATGGCGTTCCAGCTGCTCGTGATCCTGTCGTTCGTCGGCCTCTCGATCGGCACGGTGGTCGCCGGCCAGGGCGCGGGTGGGCTGTTCAGCTCGGCGCCGTTCACCAACCCGACGTCGACGTTCGCGGGTGTGACCGCGGGTGCGGCGATCGCGGCGTACAGCTTCCTCGGCTTCGACGCGGTGACGACGTTCACGGAGGAGACGATCGAGCCGCGCAAGACCGTCCCGCGCGCGATCCTGCTGGTCGCGCTGATCGGCGGGCTCGTGTTCGTGCTCGTCGCGTACACGACGCAGCTCGTGCACCCTGGTGGTGCGTTCGACGACCCGTCGTCGGCGGCCCTCGACATCGCGCTGGTCATCGGCGGCAACCTGTTCGGCGCGTTCTTCATCGCCGGCCTCGTGATCGCGCAGTTCGCTTCGGGACTGGCGGCGCAGGCCGCGGCCGGCCGCCTGCTCTACGCGATGGGCCGCGACGGCGCGCTGCCCCGCAGCGTCTTCGGCCGGCTGAGCAGCCGCTACCGGTCGCCGATCGGCAGCCTGGTGGTGGTCGGCGTGATCGGGCTCGCCGCGCTGTTCCTCGACGTCGCCACCTCGACCTCGTTCATCAACTTCGGGGCGTTCGTCGCCTTCACGATGGTGAACGTCTCGGTGATCGTCCACTTCGTGCGCGAGCGGCGGCGGGGCATGGCGCTCAACCCCCTGCTGAACCTGGTGCTGCCGGCGATCGGGGCGCTGGTCAGCGCCTATTTGCTGACCCGGCTCGACGAGCACGCCATCGTTCTCGGCCTCGTCTGGCTGGCCGTGGGGATCGTTGTGCTCGGCATCGTGACGCGCGGGTTCCGCGTACTCGCGCCCGAGGTGGGGGAAACGGCGGCCCCGTCAAGCGACGTCGCGGGGTGACTGGTCCGCGGTGAACACCATGATGAACAGGTAGAACGGCGTGATCACGGCGGTCGCGATCGCACCGATGAGCACGGCGGTCGCGGAAGCCATCGGGTTCTCCGTCACGAGCAGGTAGATCGCCAGGCCCAACCCGGCCAGCGCCACGACGACCGGCAGCCCCGCAGCCAGCACGAGCGAACCGACGTTGACCGCCTCCCCGACCGCGATGGCCGGGCGGCGCAGCCGGGTGCGCTTGAGCGCGGCCACCAGACCGAACCCGAGGGCAAGCCCGGCCACCCGGACGATCACGCTCGCCGGCAGCCAGGCCATCGTCCACATCAGTGCCGGCCAGAACTGCACAACGCTGCCCCCGATCGCCGTTCGTGCCTCTGCGGGTGTGATCGCAACCTATCGGCCGGTCGGGAGGCGGCCGATAGGCTGCGCTGGTGCTGGATGCGTGCGTTCCGCACGCGAGCGCAGCAAAGCCACTTTCCGGCCCTCACAGGGCAGGAAAGTGGCTTTCCTGCCCTCCCTAGGGCACCCCACCCGTCGGGCGCACCTACGGCGCGGCTCGGCGGGCACCCGACCCCGGGGCGACCCAGAGGTGGTCAGGGCGGTGCCAGGAAAGTGGCTTTCCTGTCCTGTGGTGCCAGGAAAGTGGCTTTCCTGGCACCACCGTGACGGCTCGGGGTGCGGGGAGGGTGAGCGTGCGGTTGGCCGGCCGTTGGTGAGATGTGAGGGCCGGCCTGCACGGTCGGGTCATGGCGCGTGCGGTGGTCGACGGAGCCGTTCTCGAATACGAGACGCTCGGGGATCCGCGCGGCCCGGCGGTCGTGATCACGGTGGGGCTCGGCGCCCAGCTCGTCCAATGCACCGACGAGTTCTGCCGGCCCTTCGTCGAGCGGGGGTTCCACGTGGTGCGCTACGACAACCGGGACGCGGGCCTGTCGTCGGACCACGAGGGAGAGCGCTACGGGCTGGCGGAGATGGCCGGCGACACGATCGGGCTGCTCGACGTGCTCGGGATCGGGCAGGCGCACCTCGTGGGCGCGTCGATGGGCGGGATGATCGCCCAGGAGGTGGCGATCCGGGCGCCGGAGCGCGTGCTCAGCCTGTGCTCCGCGCTCGCGACCACGGGGGCGTCCGGGGTCGGCGGGAGCACGGCGGAGACTCGGCGGGTGCTGGCCGAGCGGATTCCGGGCGACCAGTGCGCCGCCGTCGACCACGCGCTGCGGGTGTGGCGGGTGACCGGGTCGAGGCGGTTCCCGGACGAGGAGCACCACGTGCGCGAGGTGATCGAGACGAGCGTCCGTCGTGCGTTCCGTCCTGCCGGGTACACCCGCCAGCTGCGCGCGTTGCGTGACGCGACCGACCGCACGGAGCAACTGCGCGGGATCCGCGTACCGACGCTGGTGATCCACGGTGACGCCGATCCCGTCATCGACGTGAGCGGCGGCCGCGCCACGGCCGAGGCCGTGCCGGGCGCCCGGTGGCTGCACGTCACCGGCATGGGACACGACGTGCCGCGGGCGCTGTGGCCAACGGTGACCGCCGAGATCCTGGACAACGCCGGACGAGCCGGATGACCGCGGACGTGGCCGCCGCTCGTCAGCTGCTGAGCCGGAGGGGCGGCAGCAAGGTCAAGGTGTCCGCGACGGCGCGCTGCCTCCCGACGTGCGCCGCTCCAGGCGTCCCGATGCCTTTGTGGATGCGGCGGGCCTGGCGCCAGTACCGGTACGCGCCGACGTCGTCGCCGAGCCGCACCGCGGCGAGCCCGTACGCGAACAGCGCGTCGGCTTCGGCGAGCCGCATCCGTCCCACGCGGGCGTCCGCCAGCGCACGACGGAGCGACTCCTCCGCCTGCACCGGCTGGTCGAGCGCCAGCTGGCAACGACCGAGCTCGATCAGCGCCGGGATCTCCCAGCTCCGCACGCCGGCATCGCCGGCGAGCGAGTGGGCGAGCCGGACGTCACGCAGCGCCGCCGACGGGTCGCCGGTGGCGCGCCGCGCCTCCGCGAGGTGGACCAGCAGTCCCGGCATGCCGGGGCGGAAGTCGAGCTCCTCCGCGCGACGGCGCGCCTCCAGCAGCTCCCCGATCGCGGCGTCCGGTCGGCCGGTCCGGGTCAGGATGTCGGCCCGGACGACCTGCCCCATGATCTGGTGCTTCGGCTCGTCCACCGCCACGCCGATCCGGATCCCGGCTTCGACATCGGCGGCGGCTTGCACGTAGTCACCGGAGGCGGCGCGGGCGACGCCCAGCCACAGCAGGGAGAAGCCCCGGACGTGCGCGTCCTGGTGTTCGTCCGACATCCGGGCGGCCCGTTCGTGCGCGTGGATCGCGGCGGTCAGCCGCCCGGTCGCCCACGACGCCATCCCGAGGCCGTTGTAGGCCTGCACCGCTCCGCGCCGGTCCCCGAGCGCCTGCGCAGCGACGAGCGCCTGCCGGTGCCACCCGAGCGCCAGGTCAGGGCGTCCGGCGACGAACGTGCTGAAGCCGCGGTGGTTGTCGTGCAGCGGTCCAGCGGCGGGATCGCCGCCCCCGGAGGAAGCGGTACGGGGACCGTCCGTGTCGGTCCGGTGCGAGAGGGCCTTCCGGTAGCGGTCGACGACGAACGTCGTCAGCGTGGTGGGCGCAGGGGCGACGACGTTCTGCTCCGCAGCCAGCAACGAGGCGTCCCACGCGGTGATGCCGTCGAGGCAGTAGCCGGAGGCCGAGACGTGCTGGCGCAGCAGTTCGGCCAGCCGGAAGGAACGCTGGGAGCCCTCGGGCGCACCGGTGTGCAGGGCGGCCGCCACCAGGTTCGGCAGCTCGGCGTCGAGCCACGACCGCGCCGCCCACTCGCTCGTGGGACGGTTCGGCCGCACCTCCGTGCCGGGCGAGGGCAGCGGATCCGGCCGGCGGTCCGGTTCCAGCACGGCGATCGCGTTGCGGGCGGAGTGGAAGTAGTGGTCGAGCAGCCTGGTGACCGCCGCGGCGCTGCCCGGGGGATCGTCGGCGGCCCGGTCGGCCGCGTAGCTCCGGAGCAGGTCGTGGATCCGGTATCGCCGGTCCGCCGCCGGTTGCACGAGGTTGGCGGCGACGAGGACGTCGAGCCGGCGAGCGGCCGTCATGTCATCGGTTCCGGCGATCGCGGCCGCGGCGTAAACGCTGAAGTCGCTGCCCGGTGCCACGCCGAGCCAACCGAAGAGGTCCGCAACGCTCACCGGCAGCTGCTCGTAGGACAGGTCGAACGCCCTGCGGACAGCGATCTCCTCGCTCTCGCCGACGCGGAGGTGGCTGATGCCGCGGCTGCGGAGCTCCGCCAGGTAGGCGTGGAGCGGCAGGTGCGGGTTCGCATCGAGGTTGGCCCCGGCGATGCGCAGCGCCAGCGGCAGGCGGCCACAGGCCTCGACGAGGTCGAGGGCGGCCCGCGGTTCCGCGCGGGCCTGCGCGGCCACGTCGGCCAGCAGCTCGTACGCCTCCGGTTCGGAGAGCGGTTGCAGGGTCATCGTCTCGGCACCGGAGACGGCCAGCTCACGCAGCGCGTTGCGGCTCGTGATCACAGCGGCGCTACCCGCGCCACCCGGCAGCAGCGCTCGTACCTGCCGGGTGCTCGACGCGTTGTCGAGCACGACGAGCACCTGCTGTCCGGCGAGCACACTCCGGTAGAGGTTGGCCTTGTCCTGCGGGTCGTCCGGCACAGCGGCCGCCGGAACACCCGATGCCCGCAGGAACCGCTCGAGAACGGCCGCCGGCGGCACCGGATCGTCGGTCGAATGGCCCTGCAGGTCGACGTAGAGCTGCCCGTCGGGGAACAGCTCGCGCACGCTGTGGGCCGCCCGCAGCGCCAGCGCCGTCTTCCCGACGCCCGGGGCGCCGGAGATCACGACGACCTGCGCTCCATGCGCGGCGCCCGACAGGTGCCGCCGCAGCCGGGCGTGCTCGTCGGCGCGACCGACGAACGTTCCGAGGACGGCCGGCAGCTGGGCGGGCGGCACGACGGGATCGGTCGAGCGCCGCTCCCGGCTCGGCTCGGCATGGTCGGCGTCGGGCTCCGCGGCGAGGATCGCGCCGTGCAGCTGCCGGATCTGGTCGCCCGGACCGATGCCCAACTCGTCGCGGAACCTCCGGTACATGCGCTGGTAGGCGTCGAGCGCGTCGGCTCGCCGCCCCGAACGGTGCAGCAGCGCGATGAGCGAGGCCCACGAACGTTCCCGCAGCGGATGCTCGTGGACGAGCGCGGTGAGCTCGCCGATCACCTCGGCGTGCCGGCCGGAGGACAGTGCGATCTCCGCCCGTCGTTCCACGGCGCGCAGCCGCTCCTCGACCAGCAGCGGCACCTCCGCCTCGTGCAGCGCGTCGGACTCGACGCCGAGCAGCGCCGGCCCGCGCCACAGCGACAAGGCCTCGGCGAGCAGGTCGGCCTCGGAAATCGGATCCGATGCCGCCCGGGACTGGTGGAGCAGGCTGTGGAAACGGGCAACGTCCACGTTCGACGGCTCGACGACGATGCGGTAGCCACCGGCGGTCGTCCGGATCGGGTGGTCGTCGCCGAGCGTCCGGCGCAGCCGCATCACGTGCACCTGCAACGTGGCGCGGGCACCGTCCGGCGGCGTCGAACCCCACAAGCGCTCGACGAGCGCGTTCACCGAGACGGTTCGGTTGGCGGCGAGCAGCAGCGTGGCCAGGACGACCCGCAGCTTGTTCGACGTGACCTCGATCGGGGTCGAGCCGCGTGTCACCTCGAAGCTGCCCAGCAGGCGGAATCGCAGGTTCGCGGCCAAGCAGTCTCCTGATTCGGCGATCGTGCACCAGGCGGATCGGATTCTCTTCGATCCTCGGCAGGCTATGCACGTCGTCGCCGGGTGGACGACCGAAGCAGTACGTACGCGACTACGTACCCGGCGGTCGTCGCGGGCGGGGCGGACTGCCGTCGGGTCTGCGGGCGGGCCCGGCGGAACGCTGCGGCGGGCGCGGACGCGGCGGTGTCGGCAGGGGGAACGAGCCGCTGTCGTACGCCGCGACGTCCTGCTTGCGGCGGCGTGCACGGATCGCCACGAACGCAAAACCGGAGCCGATGACCAGCCCGCCGATGAACACGACGACAAGCGCCTGACCGGCCGGGATGCCGGCCGGCGTCGCCGTGCCCGTCGCCGGCTGCACCGCGTTGACCTGGAACTTCCCGACCGTGCCCGCGATGTCCGGCCGGGCCAGCTCGACGATCTTGTCGGCGACCGTCTCGGCCACAGCCGCTGTCGGGGCGTCGACCTTGATGTTGATCAGGACGGAGCTCTCGACGACACCTGCGGTGACCGACAGCTGGTTCGGCGCGACCCCGGCCGCGACGGCTGCCAGGTCCCGGTACTTCGGCTGCGCGAAGAGGGCAGCGGCGATCTGGCTCTGCGTGCCGCCCTCGAGCGCCGTCCACAGTCCGTTCTTGTCGCCGTAGGAGACGTCGGCGGCGGGGGAGATCAGCACCACCGTCTGCGCGCGGAAGACCTGGGCCGGCAGCACGCCGGACGCCCCGACGCCGACGAGCGCGACCACCCCCGTGAGCAGCCCGCTCAGCAAAATGGTGATCAGCGCTCGGCGGGTGAGCCGGTCCTCGATCACGTCGCCGCTGGTGGCGCAGTGGCGACCGTCGTCTCGGTCATGGCACCGAAGTCTAGTGCGGCGACGTCGGCGGCCCGCTGCACTCCTGTTCCGCCGGCTGCCGAGCCGGCCGGCGGGAAGGTCGACTCACCGTGCTGGAAGTGGCGACTCGCCGTGCTGGAAGTGGCGACTCGCCGTGCTGGAAGTGGCGACTCGCCGTGCTGGAAGTGGCGACTCACCGTGTGGCACCTCCAGACGACGGCGACCGCGCTCGGCACGGACCACAAACGCTTGTCGAGCGAGTCGAACGTGCGGGCTTCGGGCACTACCTGCGACCCGGCGCCGTCGATCACGCAGTCGTGCAACTCCCGTGAAACGGGAGTGCAAGGCCCGGGCCACAGGGTGCCCGGCATGGCGTTCAAGAAGCTCATGCAGGCGATCGGTGTCGGTGGTCCCGAGGTCGAGACGGTGCTGCACGATCCCAACGTCGTGCCGGGCGGCATGCTCACCGGCGAGGTGACGGTCCAGGGCGGCACCCACGACTCGCGGATCGAGGGCGTCAGCCTCGCACTCAAGACCCGGGTCGAGATGGAGTCGGGCGACCACGAGTACCGCACCGACATGGAGTACGCCAAGCTGCCGATCACGGGCCCGTTCATCCTCGACGACCGGGCGCGGCGAACGTTCCCCTTCCGCTTCCGGGTGCCGTGGGAAGCGCCGCTGACCCATTTCTACGGTCAGCCGCTGTACGGCACGACCGTGGGGCTGAGCACCGAGCTGGCGGTCGCGCAGGCGATCGACGCAACGGACCTCGATCCCGTCGCGGTGCACCCGCTACCCGCGCAGCAGCGCATCCTCGAAGCCTTCACGAGCCTCGGCTTCCGGTTCCGCAGCGCCGACTGCGAGAAGGGCTGGATCCGCGGCGTCCACCAGGAACTGCCGTTCTACCAGGAGATCGAGTTCCTGCCGGCGGCGCGCTACGCGCACGGCATCACGCAGCTCGAAGTGACGTTCGTGGCGCGTCCGCACTCGATGGACGTCGTGCTCGAGGTGGACAAGCGCGGCGGCATGTTCAGCGAGGGCCACGACTCGTTCAGCATCTTCACCGTCGACTACGGCACCGTCGCCGGCACGAACTGGGAGCATCAGCTCGACGGCTACCTCCAGGACGCTTCTCGCCGCCGCGGCTTCTTCTAGCGCCGCGGCCTCTCGACCCGCGTCGGGTTGCCGCGGACGAGCCGGTCGTGCACCTGCCACCGGGCGGTGACGGCTGCTTGCTCCGCCAGGTCGTCGCGGCCGTCGAGGCGCCGGCGGAGCTGTTGCATCGCGAGGCGGCGGTTGAGGCCGAAATGGCGTTCGGTGTCGACCACGACGACGATCCCGGACGGTCGGTGCGTAGCCCGCACCGCACTGCTGACCTTGTTCCGGTGCTGCCCGCCCGGGCCGCCCGTGCGGCACGCGACGACGTCGACGTCGGCCTCCGCGAACGTCGTGCGCCCGGCGTCGGGCCGGCACTGCTCGGCGATGACGTACCAGTTCTTCCGGCTGTGGCGGGGCCGGTAGGGGCTGGCTGCCTGCCAGCACAGGGTGCCCGTCCACGAGTCGGCGAACGCCGGGGCGTCGACACCGGTGATCTCGACGAGCACCGAGCGGAAGGTGCCGGGCTCGTCGCCGGGGACAGCGTGTACCCGGCGGACGACCGCGCGTCCGCCGGCGTCGGCCTCCAGGCGGACCAGCAGCTGGGCCAGTGCCCAGCAGCACTCCTGCGGCCCGCGCCCGGCCGAGAGCAGCAGGTGGACGGGCTGCGTCATCGTCTGCCCCGGACGCGGGGGCGGTCGCGACGGGGTGCTGCGGCCTGCGCTGCCGTCTTCTCGGGGGTCTTGTAGGTGACCAGCGGGACCGTGGTCGCCACCGGGGTGGCCAGGTCGTGGGCGACGAGGTCGTTGATCACCTGCTCGATGCGCTTGTACGCCGTCGGCGCCTCCTCGAACAGCAGCTGGCGGTCGCCGCACACCACCAGCGACCCGACCGGCGTGCGGCGCAGCTCCGCCACCGTGTGCTTGGCCCGGCCCCGGCGCAGCGCGTCGGCACGCGACATCTTGCGCCCCGCGCCGTGCGCCACGGAGTGGTTCGCCTCCGACCCGGCATGGGTGGCCACGAGGTAGGAGGGGGTGCCCCGCGTGCCGGCGACGAGCACGTCGCGGCCGTCGCCGGGAGCGGCGCCCTTGCGGTGCAGGTACTGGCCGTCGCGGACCTCGACCAGGTTGTGGCACATGTCGACGATCGGCGCGGTGGGCTCGGCGCCCAGGGCGTGCGCGACGCGGGCGGCCATCAGCCGCCGGTTGAGCGAGCCCCAGCGGACGGCGTCGTCGTGCATCGCGAGGTAGGCGGCCGGATCGGCCGCGGGGCCCGCCCCCTGGGTCTCGGTGTGCGCGCGCAGGATCCGCTCGCCCAGCCCGCGCGACCCGCTGTGGACGATGAGCAGGAGGTCGCCGGCGGCGACGCCGAGCCGGGCGGAATGCTCCGCCTCGAACACGGTGCCGACCTGCGCCAGCTCCACGAAGTGGTTGCCCCGCCCGACCGTTCCGAGGCCGTCGACGTGACCCGCCGGGATGTCGCCCGCCAGCACGTCCCACGCCGGGTCGTCGGCGTCCAGGTCCGGGTCGAGCGCGCGGTCGAGGTCGGGGAACCGGGCGGCCAGCTTCTCCGGCACGGCCCGCTTGAGCCGGACGGGGAACACCGCGATCCCGCAACCGATGTCGGAGCCCACCAGCAGCGGGTACAGCACCGTCGACAACATTGCGGCGCCGATCGGAGCGCCCTTGCCGGGATGCAGGTCGGGCATGGCGGCGACGTGGACCATGCCGTCGAGCGCGGCCACCTGGTGGCACTGCGCAACGGCATCGGACTCGATCCAGCTGCCAGGAGAGGCGAAGACGGAGACGGTGGCGGCGGACGGGTGCTCGGACAAGAGGATCTCTTCCGGGAGGTATGACGGATGGACGGTTCCCAGGCGCGCGTCGACCACGCTGGACCTGGAGCGGTGTGCTGCCCATCAGAACGTCATGCCCACGACTGTCCCGCGCGGCGGGCGTGCGGGACAACCGAGTTTCGTCCGCTCAGGCGCTGAACCTCGGGCGATCGCGCTGGATCGGCTGTTGTTCCGGGGCGTCCAGCTGGCGGAGCACCCCGAGGTCGTCGCGCACGGCCCAGTGTTCCGCGAGCCGCCCGTCGACCACCCGGAACATGTGCACCGCCTCGGCGACGACGATCCGGCCGGTCGCCGCCCGCCCACCGAGCGGAGGGAACGCGCTGCCGACATGCCGCGCCGTGCTGGAGAACCACAAAGAAACGATGTCGCTACCGGTTGTCACAGCGTGCACTTCGTGGGTCACGTCGGCGAAGCTCTCGTCCAGCCACTTCCGCACCAGCCGCATGATCTCGACGCCGCGCTGCCCGCTCACGTGGTCGAGGTGGTCGGCGGTGAAGGCGGTGGAGAGGATCGTGTCGTCGCCGGTCCGGAGGTACTCGGCGTATCGCGGAATTGATGCAGCGGTGGTGGCACCTTGTAAGAACGCGGCGGGCGGCACCACTACCGGATGTGGCATCCGAACCCGAAGGAGCCGAACCTTGCCAGAGCAGGATCCGGCACAACGCTTCACCGCGCTGTACGACCAGCACTATCCGAGAGTCTTCGCCTACCTCGCCGGCCGGGCCGGGCAGCACATCGCGGAGGAGGCGGCGAGCGAGACGTTCATGGTGGCTTGGCGGCGGCTCGACGACATCCCGGCCACGGCCGTCGTGCCGTGGCTGCTCACCGTGGCACGCAACGTGCTGCACGACTCCTACCGCAAAGAGCTGCGGCGCGCCGCGCTCGCGTCCGATCTCGAACGGTGGGCCGACGCGACGGATCAGGCCGGCAGCGACATCGCAGAGCACGTCGCCGATCGGGCCGAGGTGTTGCGCGCGCTCGCCCGCATGTCCGACGCCGACCGGGAGCTGCTGACGCTGGTGGCGTGGCACGGCCTCGGCCCGGCCGACGCCGCGCGGGTGCTCGGCTGCAGCGCGGCGACCTTCGCCGTGCGCCTGCACCGCGCCCGTCGTCGCTTCGACCGTGCCGTCGTGCACGAGGCGGAATGCACTGAACCCGCGACCACGAGGACGGGCCGATGAACACCCACCACTCCCTCCAGCGCCTCGCCGACGCCCGCCCTCCGCAGCTCGATCCGCGTCCGGATCCCGGCCGGCGCCGGCGTGACCTGGAGCGCGCCTTCGCCACCGACCGGCCGTCGCGACTGCGTCGCCCGGCCAATCGTCGCCCGATGCTCATCGCGGCCGTCGGTTTGGCCGCCGCGGCCGCGGTCGGCATTCCGCTCCTCGGCCAGGGTGCGTTCGCTCCGTCCAGCAGCGGACCGACGATCGTGGTCTCGGCCCCGCAGGTGCTGCTCGCCGCCGCGATGTCGGCCGAGGCCCTGCCGGCGACGGACGGTGCGTTCTGGCGCAGCAGCGAGCTGTCGAGCTCCGTCTTCCGCACCCCCGGGCCGGGTGGCTACCTCG
This sequence comes from Pseudonocardia sp. TRM90224, assembly GCF_021245725.1. Taxonomy (GTDB): domain Bacteria; phylum Actinomycetota; class Actinomycetes; order Mycobacteriales; family Pseudonocardiaceae; genus Pseudonocardia. Next base: position 49,528 of record NZ_JAJGSX010000044.1, read on the forward strand.
TCGAGGAGCGTCATCGCTTCGACACCTGGACCGCGAAGTCGCCGACGGATCCGGGTGCATGGATCAGCACCAACCTGGGCGCGGCACCGCTGTCGCCGGCAGATGAGGAGGCGTGGCGCAATGCGGGCGCGCCCGATCGGTTCACCGAGGCGCTCTGCGTTCCGCGAGAACCGTGCACGGAACGCGTCGTACCGGCGGCGTCGGAGCCGCCGCTCGCCTTCCCGGTCGAGGCCGGCGACGGCATCTCACCGGCCCAGCTGCAACAGCTGCCGACCGACCAGGAGGCGTTGCGAGAGCACCTGCTCAAGAGCTACACGGGGGACAACCCGGCGGCCGCCGGTGACCCGATGGACCCCGACACCTGGCTGTTCACCACCGGATCCGGGCTGATCATGAAGCAGCCGGTGCGACCCGAGGTCCGGGCGGCCGCGTTCCGGATGCTGGCGGCGCTGCCGGGCATGACCGTGGACCCGCACGCGCACGACGTGCTGGGCCGGGCGGGCACCGCAGTGTCCATGCGGCAGGCGGTCGAGGGCGGCGGAGTGCTGGAGCACCGCGTGCTGATCGACGTCGGTGCGGGGATCGCGCTCGGCGAGGAGACCGTCGTCGTCGAGCCGATCCCGGGACACACCGGACTGCCACCGGCAGGGCAGCGTTGGCACTCGACGGTCGTCGAGTCGGTGGGTTGGACCGACGAGCGGCCGCCCGCGGTCCCAGATGGCCGCTGACTTGTGATCGGATGTTTCGATTGGTAAATTACCTTACCGAACGAAACACTCCTGCAAGGTTGCAGTTATCGTTCTGAATCGGAGGAATCCTGATGAAAATCATCGGAGCACTGAGTGACCGGTTGCTCAGCCGGATCGTGCCTGGTGTGAAGGCCGCGGCGGTCGCCGGCAAGTGCACGACGACGTGCGAGGTAAGGCGGCCCGGCTGCAGTCTCTACTGGAAGTGCGTGTACTGCGGTGGCGGCAAGCCGGAGCAGTGCATCTGCCACTGGACCTGCACCCCGTCCTGACGTCCGAGGGTTGGTCGTGCACAGGTTCGCCACCTCTTGCACAGGTTCGAACGTGTGCACGAAGGCATCAACTTGTGCACGAGCGCCCTACGGCTGCTGTCCGTGCACCCACCTCGTCGCACGGACTGGCCGCGACGACCACACGGTTCCATGAGGCGCATGGCGCACGGCCGGCCACCTGCCCCCGGGTGTGTGTTGAGGGCAGGAAAGCCACTTTCCTGCCCTCACAGGGCCTGAAGGTGGCTTTCCTGCCCTTGCGTGCGGAACGCACACATCCCAACCTCAGCACGGAATTTCATCCCTCGTGGTGGTCCAGAGGGCCATGGCCGACTTTCCCGCCCTTCCCGACCCGTGCGGGCTACTGATCAGTCGGCGACCAGGACGACGCCGGTTCCGCGCCCCCGGCTGTTCCCGCGCTCCCGCTGCCGTCGGACGAGCCAGCGGCCCGGCGCGATCCCGGTGCCTCCGTGTTCGGGGTGGATGAGGTAGGCGGGCGCGGTGTTGGTGAACATCGCGATGGCGAGCCGCAGCGGGTCCTCGACGTCGGGCGTGAGCTCGCACGTGCCCGGTTCGGCGACGAGGGTGTGCGGGTTGTTGCCGGCGATCCCGCGAACCAGCTCCAACCCCTCGGCGGGAAGTGGCCGCCAGCGGGAGCTCGGCCAGGTCGTGACGGTGGGGGTCATCCCCGCCGGGATGACGATCAGGTCACCCTGCGCCTGCAGCCCGTCGACCACCGGCACGGCGACCTGCCGGTCCAGGTGGTCGAGGACGTCGAGTCCGGTGATGTCGAGCAGTGCGTCGAGATTCATCATGGTCACCTCGTTTCAGGTTCGGCGTTGCATTTGCGCGTACTGGTCGCCGGTGAGCCCGTAGGGCCAGGCAGCGGCGTCGATCGGGTCGCTGAACATGTTCGGGACGTGCAGCCCGTACCTGCGCCGGGTGCCGTCGCGTTCCACCGAGCCGTTCACGGCGAGCAGCAGCCGGGTCCGGGCGGCCCAACGGTGGTAGGGCAGCTCGTAGAGCTGCAGCGAATGACCGGGGTTACCGGGGTCCGGGCGCTGCGCGACGAGCGTGAGGCCGGCCTCTGCGATGAAGTCCGGCCAGCTCATGCGCTCGATGGCGCACCGGCGGATCTCGACGTTGCGCTCCTCGGCGATGCGGTCCGCGGTCGGCTCCGTGATCACCCACTGCGGAACCCGCGTCCCGTGCCAGGAGTGCACCGCCCAGCCGTCGGGGTAGACGACCGCGGGACCGCTCCCGTGGTGCGGTCGCACCTCGTCGCGCTCGAGGCCGGGCACGGGTTCGACGTGCATCACCAGCGGACGCTCCACCACGATGCACACGTCGTCGTGCGGCCACCACCAGCCGCACGAGCGGGCCAGCGCGGCCCGGAGTTCGAGCTGAGCCGTGTCGGCCGCCCCGAACTGCGTGCCGAACAGCCGCCGGTTGATCTCGCAGCGGGCGATCCAGTCGACGTCGTGCTGTCCGGACCAGTGCAGACCCAACCTGGGCAGCGCCAGTTCGGCCCGCAGATGACCGACGATCGAGTCGTGCACCACCCGGCGCAGCACGGCCGCGCCGCCCGCCTCCAGCACCGTCGTGAGGTCCGTGCCCGACCGCAACGCCGACAGCGGATCGATCTGCCGGGCCGGCCATGGCGGTGGCCGCACACGCCCCTGGCGATCCAGCCGTTCGCGCATCGAGGACACCGCGGATGCGATCCGGTGCGCCACGGACGACGGGTCGGCGAACGTCTCCGACGACGAAGGCGGTGGCCGCACCTGCAGCGCAGCGGCCGGCGAGTCGGCCCAGACGAAGCTCGGCGAGGGCCGCCCGACCAGCGCATACAGCCGTTGGATGGCCGCCTCGGCGGTATCACGATCGGCCGGCTCGCAGCTCAGCGCGTGGCCGAGCCATTCGGTCCGGATGTCGACGGCTCTCGACCAGATCTCGAGATCATGGGTGGGGTCGTGCGGGATGGGGACGGGACGGCTGATCCGCCGTCGACGGGCACTCACCGCGCGAGGGCGTTCAAGCCCTTTCCGTTGGTCACGACCGCGATGATCGCAACCGGGTCGGGTGCAGCGCAACCCCGATCGGAACCTCGACGGATCAAGCGGTCTTCGTGGCCGCAACGGCCCGCGCGCGGGCCACGGCGCCGAACTCCGCCGCGTGCAGGACGGGCAGCACCCGCTTGCCTTTCGTGTGCCTGACCACCATCACTTCGCCAGGCGGTGTGGCGAGCCAGAAGCCGTCGAAGCTGAACCACGGGTCGTCGGTCGGGTCGGCGGATCGGATATCGATGTCGAGCACGTCGCCGAGCGGAATGCGCTCCTGATAGATCCGCGTCGGGCTGGATTGTGCGGTGATGGTGATATCGGTACCCGTCAGCGTCGCCGAATGCGGGCTCGACCACGAGGGCTGGAGGCCGACGGTGCGTATCCGCACGCGGATCTCGACGTCCGTCTCGCCGAGTTCGGCGGACAGCGGATATCGGACCGCCCGGAACGCCGCGACGGCCGGGAATGCGAGCGCCACTGCGGCGGCCGGTGCGGCCAGCCACGCGATTGCGCCGCCGACGAGGAGCCAGAGCCCGGCGCCTTGTGTTGTCGCCACGCCGATCGAGCGGTTGCGGAACACGGAAGGGGTGGCCGTCGACGGTGTTCGGTGCTCGCGCCACACGAGGATCAACAGCGGTGTGATCGTCGCGAAGACAGCTGCGATACCGGCGGCTTGCACCGGGCCGACGGCCATCATCCCGGTGATGGCCGTCGCCATGCCGCCATGACCGGCCCAAGCCGTGCGGCGCCAGGCGCGGTGCCGTCGCAGGCGTCGGGTAATCAGGCTGGTGGTGCCCATTGTCAGCCGTCCTCTGCTTCGGGGCCGGATCGTCGGACATGAGCACACCGGCTCCAGCGACTCGCCGGGCGGATATCCAGCGGAAATCAGGAAGGTTTTCAGTCCTCTTAATGTCGCCGGTGTCCTCACGGGCAGGCGGGGTCGTTTCTGCTGGTCAGAGGCGTCTGTAGGGGTGACTGGACATCGCGGAGAGCGTCTGATTAGATAGTCAGCGTGCTTACCGGAGAGTTCCGGATGGCACTGGTCATCCGTCTGATCGGTCACTGAAGCTGCGTGACCAGCTCAGCCGGGTGGTGAGCGTGGCCGGTTCTGCAGGTTGCTGACGCAGCGCACCCTGGAGGTACTGGCACCGCTTTGTTCAGCGCCGCTCGCCGGCGTGGGCCGTGGTTGCTGACGTGACGCAGCCGGCCCTCATTCCTCATTCTCCATTATCGAGCTGGGAGCGGACCTCATGTGCAGGCAACACGACCACGGCGCGGGCTTCGGCCCTGCCGTGTGCGGTGCCGCCTGTGTCGTGCGGTTGCGGCCCTCGCTCGGGTGGCGGGTCGTCGGGATGCTGAGGTGGACGCTCTTCATGGCCGGCGGAGTGCTGGCGCTGTGGATGGGGGCAGCACTCCTCGCGACACCGGCGTCGGCGGCCGCGGTTCCGGTGATGGTCGGATCGCAGGGCCTCCTGAAAGCAGGAAAGGAACGGCCTGCGGGGCTTCGTGTTGCCGGATCGGATGACGACAGCGGGTCGGGCGACAGCTCGGAGGGATCCGAGAACTCGGAAAGCTCCGACAGCTCCGGTGACTCCGCCAGCTCGGATGGCGCGGAAAGCTCGGAAGGCTCGGAAGGCTCTGGCTACTCCGGCAATGCGGAGAGTTCGGATGATTCGAGCGAGCCGGAATCGGAGAGCACTGATTCAGGGAGCGGTGAGGATTCGTCCGGTGCGGGCGAGTACTCGGACGATGCCGAGACCGAGGACTCCGGCGCGGCGGAGCAAACAGCTCCGGATCGCGACGAGGAGAAAGCGGGTTCCGATCAGGAGCCCACGGTCGTGGCCGACGATGAACAATCCGACCGGACCGAGGACGACCGTCAGTACGAGTCGACGGAACAGGATTCCGGAGAGCGCAGCGAACACCGCTCGGAAGAGCCGGTCACCGAGCCCGAGGACGACGACGCGCAGCAGCGCACTTCGGAGTCGACCGATGCCGACGAGCAGTCCGATTCCACGGAGTCGGGCAAGGCATTCGCCGACGAGGTGCGGGAGCGTGTTTCCGGCGAACTGGACGAGCGGATCAAGGAATGGGCGGACCGCGACGGGAACGCCGAAGAGTGGGCAGACGGTGACGCCGTCGAGCGCATCGTCGACTGGGCGATGAAGGTCGCCGACCGGCACAGCGAGCGCGACGACGCGGACACCGCGGCGACCGGTGCAGCGGCTCCGGACACCGTGAACGACGGCCACGACGCCGACCACCACCACAACGACCGCCAGGCGCCGACCGAGGCCCAGCCGGAGACGGCAGGGCTGGAGTCCGGGTCGCCGTCGAGCGAGGAAGTCCTCGCGCAGCTGCGCGCCCGCATGGGCGATGAGGACGACCCCCGGGGCCCGCCGCGGGACCGCGACGACCACGATCGCGATGAGCAGGAGCACGAGCACGGGTCCGACCGGTGGTCGGACGACGATGCGGAGCAGGTCGAGAAGGCGCTCGAGGGCCGGATCGAGAAGGACCGTTCGGCGGCGGAGCTCGAGGAGAGCCGCAAGCAGGCAGCCGCCGGCGAGCTGACGGCCGACGAGCTGGCGCAGCGCGAGACCGCCCATCAGGAGCTGGCCGACCAGGCCGACGCCGACAAGGCCGAGGTGTCGGAGCGCAACGCCGAGCTGATCGACGAGGTCGTCGACGGGCACCGCGACATCTCCGTGCGGCAGGCGGCGTTCGACGCCGAGGAGGAGCAGGTCGCCTCCGGCGCAGTCACGGCCGAGCAGCACGAGCGGAACGCCGCGCAGTTGGACGCGGACAAGCAGAAGCTCTACAAGTCGACCGACGAGCTGCGGGAAGCGACGAACCGGGACCGCCCGGACGTCCCCGGCCACGCGCCGGACGGTGACGGCGCCGCGGCCGGCTGCGGGAAGAGCGGGGTGTTCGTCGAGTGCGGCTCGGTCAGCGAATCGGACGGCGATAAGGACCGCGACAGGTGTGTGGCCATTGCCGGGGTGTCGTCCGGGTGTGGTGCGTCCAGCGAGTCGGGCGACGCGAAAGGCTCGGCGTCGTGCGTGCTGACCGGCGCGGACCAGGGCTGTGGCAGCACCACCTCCAAGGGTGACGTGACGGCATCCGCATGGTGCTCGACCGGTGAAGGCGACTGCGAGCAGTCCAGCGGCGCAGGCAAGCGTGGCGCGGAGATGACGTGTGAGACCGACGCGGGGACGTGTCGTGGCTCCACGGAAGGACCCGCCGAGCAGAAGCCGGGCCCGCTCACCGAACGAAAGGACGGCACCGACGCGGACGTGCGTGCCGTTGCCGTGGTGGACAGGCAGACGAGCGCCGGCAAGGCAGCGGCGTCGGCGACGTGCACCGCGACGGCGCGGGGTTGTGGCATCACGGCCGAGGTCGACCTCGACCCGGCGCAGCCGATGGCCGAAGCGGCCGTGTCGTGCCGCTCGGGCGCAACCGGCTGCACCGGCGCCGCCGACACCAGCGCGAACACGGACGCCGCTGTCGAGAAGATGAACACCGCGACCACGAAGGCGGCCGCGAGCTGCTCGGTGACCGCCGGCGGTTGCGGGGTGGAGAGCGGCGCCCGCGCTGCGGACATCCGTTCCGGCAAGGCCGGCACCGCCGATGCCGCCGGCACCGTCGAGTGCGGCAAGACCATCGGGTGCACCGGCACGGCGAACACCACGACGGGTGGGGCGGCCACCACCACCGCCACCGCGGCCGCTGCAGCCGAGCCGGCCGCCGCCCGTGACACGGCCGCCTCGGCGACCTGCACCGCCACCTCCGGTGGTTGCTCGGCCGAGTCGGGGACGTCGGTGACCAACCGCGCGGCCGGTGCGAACCCGGTCAACCGCAAGAGCGGCGCGGTGGCGATCAAGCCGGTGGTGATCAAGCCGGTGGTGTCGAGCGCGGCAGGCGCGACCGTCGAGTGTGCCGTAGCGGCATGCAAGGGCACCGCCGCAACCGCGACCTCGGGTGCGGCGTCGGGCGACATCGTCGGCATCCGCGACAGCGCGGCCTCGGCCGACTGCGCCGCGAACGGTGTGGGCGGCAGGTGCGGCGCGCAGTCCGGCAGCAAGGTCACCGACCGGGCCGCGGCCAAGGTGGTCCAGGCCGGCGGGGTCGTGCCGGTCAGCGGGCCGGTCAGCGTGTCCGACGCGGCGGCGACGATCGCCTGCACCGGCGGCAGGGCGGAGTGCGGCGGGTCCGCGGCGTCGGCCACCACCGCACGCGACACCGCGGTCACTCCGGAGGCGCGCGGCACGTCGGCGACGGCGGGGTGCGTCGTGACCGGTGGTGGCTGCAAGGGCGGCACGACGTCGGCGGCGTCGAGCGCGCCCGACCACGTCGTGATCGACCCGGCGACCGGGAAGCCGGCCGAGGGTCAGCCGCTGACCGGTCCGTCGAGCACGTCGAGCTCGAACGCGACGCTGGACTGCCCGAAGGGCTGCACCGGCGCGGTCACCACGACGGCCACCGGAACCGACGCGGCCGTCGGCGGCCCGCGCACCTCGACCGGGACGGC
>NZ_JAJGSX010000045.1 GCF_021245725.1 Pseudonocardia sp. TRM90224
CGGCCGTTCCGCGAGCCGCGCCCCCACGGATTCTCATCCCTCGTAGCGGCCCAGAGGGCCATGGCGGACTTTCCTGAACCTCCCGGGCCTGCCTGCGGGCTGGCGGGGAGTGCCAGGAGAGTGGCTTTCCTGGCACCCTGCGCGTTGCACGCGCATCCTGCCCACCGGTACGCCGAGGGCGGGGCTGGGCCGGAGTTGAGTATCCCCGCTGAGTAGTCATCGCCATGTGCGTCGCGGGCGGGCCGGTTACAACGATGGTCATGATCGTGGAACAGGGCCTGGGTGCGGTAATCGACCGGGCGGCGGTGGCCCAGATGGATGTGCTCGTCCTCGGGCCGACCCGGATCTCCGTCGACGGGCAGGACGTGGTGCTGCGCAGGCCGCTCGAGCGCGCACTGCTGGTTCGGCTCGCGCTCGCCGGCGGCCGAGCCGTCCACGAGTCCCTCCTGACCGCGGACCTGTGGCCGGAGGGGGATTCCGGTGCGGCGCGGCGCCGGCTCCGGGTGAACATCTCCCGCCTGCGCCAAGCGCTCGGGCCGTGGGCGACGCTGCTCGAACACACATCGGGTGGCTACCGGCTCCAGGGCGGTCAGGTGCCGGATCGGCTTGCGGCGAGCCTGGCGACCATGCGGATCGGGGACGCGGTGCGGGCCGGCCGGCCCGCGGAGGTGCTGGACATCGCGACGACCGTGCTCGGGCAGTGGCGCGGGTACGCGCTCCAGGACCTCCGGCACGTCCCGTTCGCGGCGGCCGAGGCGCGGTCGCTCGACGAACGCCACCTCGAACTGACCGTGCACCGGCTCACGGCGCTGCTCAGCCTCGGCGCCGCCGAAATGATCATCAACGAGCTGGCGGGTCTCGCCGCGGTCCACCCCCTCAACGAGCGGGTGCACACGCTCCTCGCGCACGCCCTGTACTGCGCAGGGCGGCAGGCGGACGCGCTCGGCTCGCTCAGGACACTGCGGAAGGCGCTCGTCGACGTCGCGGGTCTCGACCCGGCGCCGGGCACCTCGCAGCTCGAATGTCGCATCCTGCGCCACGATCCGACGCTGCACCCGCAGTCCGTGGCCTGATCGCAGCCCTCGGTATCAGGCCCGGCGCACCAACGCTCGAGCTAGGAGCGTCCTGATATGTAGGCGACGTCGAGCGAGAAGAGCAGCGATGACCTTGCCGTCCTACCCGCCGCCCAAACCGCACCCCTCGGTCCCGAACGGTCCGCTGTACTCCGAGCTGCGCCGCGCCGCGCCCGTGTGTCCGACCCGCTTGCCGAGCGGGCACGACGCCTGGCTCGTCACCCGCTACGACGACGTGCGGTCGGTCCTGTCCGACCCGCGCTTCAGCCGCAACCTGCTCTACGAGGGTGCGCCGTGCGTGATCCAGCCCGGCGACTTCGCGACGGGCGAGCGCAGCATCCTCAACCTCGACCCGCCCGACCACACCCGCATCCGCCGGCTGGTGGCGAAGGCGTTCACAGCGCGGCGGATCGCGGGGATGCGCGGTCGGATCGAGCAGATCACCGCCGACCTGATCGACGACATGATCCGCACGGGCCCGCCGACCGACCTGCTCGCCGCATTCGCCTTCCCGTTGCCGACCGCGGTGATCTGCGAGCTGCTCGGCGTCCCGTTCGAGCAGCGCGAGCGGTTCAGCGCGTGGTCGACGACGATCGTCACGCCGATGCTGCACACCCCGGAGGAGGTCGTGGAGGCGCAGCGCCAGGGCGGCGCCGACATGCGCGCGCTGATCGCGGAGAAGCGCGAGCACCCGCGCGACGACGTGCTCACCGCGCTCGTGCAGGCCCGCGACGACGACGACCGGCTCGCCGAGGACGAGCTGGTCGACCTGACCACGCAGATGCTGCTCGCCGGCCACGAGACGACGGTCAGCCTCATCGGCACCGGCGCGATCCTGCTCGATCGGCACCCCGAGCAGCTCGAACTGCTCGAGCGGCACCCGGAGCTGGTCGCCTCGGCCGTCGAGGAGGTCCTGCGTTTCGACGGCCCGACCGACACCTCGTTGCTGCGGGTCGCGTTGGAGGACGTCCGGATCGCCGGCACCCTCGTGCGTCGCGGTGAGGCGGTGATGGCGGTTGCGGGCTCGGCGAACTTCGACGAGGCGCGGTTCCCCGAGCCGGAGCGGTTCGACATCACCCGCGTCGACCACGCGCACCTCGGGTTCGGCCACGGCATCCACTTCTGCTTCGGCGCCCCGCTCGCCCGGCTGGAGGCGCAGGTCGCCTTCACCGCGCTCTACGGTCGCCTGCCCGGCCTGCGGCTCGCCGTGCCGCACCACGAGATCCAGTGGCGGCCGCCGTTGTCGATCCGCGGGCCGGTGCGGGTGCCTGTCACGTGGGAGGCGTGAAACGGGTACGTCCGTGGCATGGATGTCGGCGCGCGGCTACGGGTGGCTACGTGGAACCTGTGGTGGCGGTTCGGGCCGGACTGGGCGGCGCGGCAGCCCGCCATCGCGGCCACGTTGCGGATGCTCGACGCCGACGTCGTCGCGCTGCAGGAGGTCTGGGGGAGCGGTGGGACGACGCAGGTCGACCGGCTCGCGGCCCAGCTCGGGCGGCACGCGGCGTTCGTCGCGCCGGGCCTGCCGCCCCCGCCGGACCCGCCGGAGCGCGCCGACCAGCAGGGGATCGACGTCGGGCTCGGGCTGCTGAGCCGGTGGCCGATCAGCGGCTGCCGGTCGGTGGTGATGCCGGCGCGGTTCCGGGACCCGGCACCGGTTGCGATGCTGGCGACCGTCGCCCATCCGGCCGGCCCGCTGCACGTCGTCGTCGCGTGCTTGGAGTGGGAGCCGCAGTTCCAGATCGATCGGGTGGCGCAGGCGGAGGCGCTCGCCGCGCTCGCGGCCGACGAACGGCTGGACGGGCCCGCGCCGGTGGTCGTGGCCGGTGACCTGAACGCGGCCTCGACCAGCCCGGTGCTCGCGCCACTGCACGCGCAGCTGGTCGACGCCTGGACCGCCGGCGGCGGCGACCCGGACGCGGTGACGTTGAGCTCGACCCATCCGTTCGCCCCCGTCGAGGCGAGCGAGCTGATCGACCAGCGGATCGACCACGTGTTCTACCGGCCGGGATCCCCCGATCAGCGGGTCCGGGTGGAGCGCGCGGCGGTGGCCGGTGATCCCGTCGACGGGCTCGACCCGTCGGACCACCGCGCGGTCGTCTGCGACATCACCTGGGCGGTGCGCTGAGGGCGGGCTTCGTTACGGTGCGGCCATGGCGAACTTCGTCCTGGTTGCGGGCGCTCGGTTGGGGGCCTGGGCGTGGGACGAGGTGGTGCCGCACCTGCGTGGGGCCGGGCACGGGGTGCACCCGTTGACGCTGTCCGGCCTCGCCGAGAAGCGGGGTGCTCCGGTGGGGCAGCAGCTGCACGTGCAGGACGTCCTCGACGAGGTCGAGCGGCTGGACCTGCGCGACATCGTACTGGTGGGGCACAGCTACGCGGGGATCCCGGTGGGTCAGGCCGCGGAACGGATCGGCGACCGGCTCGCCCATGTGGTCTTCGTCGACTCCAGCGTGCCGGCCGACGGTGCGGCGTTCGTCGCTGCTTGGCCCGACGGCGGTGCGGCGGTGACCGCCTCGATCGCCGAGAATGGAGGATTCTGGCCGCTCGTGCCCGCATCACACTACGACGGTCACGGCCTCTCGGATGCGCAGGTCGCCCGGATCCTCGCGGGCTCGACGCCGCATCCGGGTTCGACGTTGACCGAGCCCGCTCGGCTGGAGCGGCCGCTCGGCGAGCTCCCCGCGACCTACGTCCTCTGCCGGCTCGCCGGACCGGATCCGGACGACGCCGTCGCGGCGCTCCTGAAGAGCGGGTCCTGGCGGCTCGTCGAAATGGCGACCGGGCACTGGCCGATGTTCTCGCAGCCGGCGGAGCTCGCGACCGTACTGCTCGAAGCGGCGCAACCTGCCGTCTGACGCGGTCCAGCCCGACGACCCCACCCGCGGGCCGAACAAGGCGCGTCCGGTCACGGCAGAGCGGGTTCACGTCGCCTCGACGAACTCGGCGGTCGTCCGGTTGAACAGCTCGGGCTGCTGCAGGTTCCAGAGGTGGTTGGCGCCGGGGATGATGCGCAGTTCGGCGCCGGGCACACCGGCAGCGATGACTCTGGACGAGGCGAGGTTCGTCCGGTCGGCGCTGCCGCAGACGACCAGCGCCGGCACCGCGACCTGCGCCAGCCGATCGCGCAGGTCCAGGGCTGCCACCTCGCGCAGCGCGGCGAGCAGGGTCGCCTTGCCGCAGCGGCGGAGGTCCTCGACCGCTGTCTCGACGTGCTCCGGCCGACCCCCGGAGTAGACGTCGCGCAGCGCCCGTTCGAGCGCCGCCTGCGGCGCGAGCCGGGTCATCGCTCGATGGATCGGCAGGGTCCGCGGCGGCGTGGCGACACCGCCCGACAGCATCATGCCGGCCACTCCGGCGGGCGCGTCGAGGCATGCCAGCAGCGCCACGGCGGCCCCGCCGGAGATCCCGATCAGGTGCACCGGCCGCTCGGCGCTCTCGATCACGCCGTGGACGGTGGCGACGGCCCGCGCCAACGTGAACGGCGCCGGCGCGCCGCCGTGCCCCGGCAGGTCCGGCGCCGTGACGGCGAAGCGGTGCCGGAGGCCGGCGATCTGCGGTGCCCACGCCCGCGCGCTTGATCCGAACCCGTGCACGAGAACGACCGTCCGAGCAGCCATCCGCCCTCCTGTACGACGTATAGGAAACGTAGCACGGTCCTCCCGTACGCTGTACAGGTATGAAGCCGCGTACGCGGAACGGCCAGGACCTCCTCACGCCCGCCGCCGTCGTCGATCGCGCGCTGATGCTCGCCGACGCCGAGGGCCTGGGCGCCGTGACGATCCGCAGGCTGGCGCACGAGCTCGACGTCACCCCCATGGCGCTCTACTGGCACTTCGCGAGCAAGGAAGAGCTGCTCGATGCGATGGCGGACGGGCTGCTCACCGAGATGCTGGCGATCGCGGGTCCCGTGGAGACCGTCCCCGCCGGGCCGTGGCGACAGCAGCTGGCCGCGTTGCTCGACGCGCAGTGCACCGTCCTTCGCGCGCATCCCTCGGTGGCGCCGCTCGTCTGGACGCGGAACAACCTGTCCGATGCGGCACTCCGCCTGACCGAGCGGATGCTGGCGGTGCTCCGCCGAGCCGGGTTCTCGCCGACCGACGCCACCCGCATCGCCCGCCGAGCGGCCCGGATGACGACCGCGCTCGTCGCTGTCCGAGCGCAGTTCGTCGACGGGGACGGCGATCCCGACCGGGTCCGGGATCGGCTCTCCGCCCTGCCGATCGACGAGTTCCCGCGCGTTGTCGAGGCCGCCGTTGCGCTCAGCGGCTGCGACGGCCCTGACGAGCACTACGGGCTGGAGCTCGTGCTGGCCGGGATCGAGGCGGAGGCGGCGCGCCTGACGCCGTTCAGTGAGCCGAACCCACCACCCACACCAGACCGAGCGCCCCCGCAGCCGTGACGAGAGCGGCGACGGCGAAGAGCAGCCCGCCGCCGGGGAGTGGGAGCGGGCCCGCGAGCAGCGCCCGGCGTCCCGTCGCCGCCCGCCGGCCCGCGAGCACCCAGAGGGCGCCGCACAGCAGCAGTCCGACCAGCGACATCCAGAACGCCGGCGTCCCGAGCACGGGCGGGAGGAGCCGCAGCGCCACGAGCGCCCCGACGGCGAGCGCCAGCAGCGTCCGGCGCCACGCCAGCCAGGTGCGCTCCGGCTGCAGCCCCGGGTCGAACAGGGCGCCGCGCCCGGTCACGGTCACGGCACCAGCATCCCGACGACGACGAGCACGGCGACGATGCCGACGCCCGCCGCGAGCACCAGGCCGAGCCGGGTGGCGGGCAGCGGCTCGGTGCGGCGCAGCGCCCGCTCGGCGGCGCACCACCCGAACCAGGCGAACGGCGGCACGGCCAGCCCCAGCATGAGCAGCACGACCGCCGCCGCGAGGCGCAGCTCCGGGCGCAGCGGGATGGCGAGCGCTTCGAGCGCCACACCGCCGGCGATCAGGGCGAGCGCCGTGCGGATCCAGGCCAGGAACGTGCGCTCGTTGGCGAGCGTGAACCGCGGGTCAGGCTCGGCGCCCTCCAGGAAGACCCGCTGCGGGAAGCGGCTCACTGTGCCGTCATCATTGGGACGTCATGACCCGCCGGTGCAGCCCGCCGTCACCGCCCGCTGCGCCGTCTGTCGCGCCGTCCCCTAGGTCGACCCTGACGGTGTGGACGGTGCCGCGGAACTCGTTGTCGATCACCGGGTAGTCGTCGACGACCGGGGTGCCGAGGTCGACGCCGACGTCGAGCGTCTCGTCGAACGAGAAGTAGTAGGGGATGGTCTGCTCGACCCGCCCCTCGGCCTGCTTCTCGCCGTCGACCGTCAGCACGACCGCGCCGCCCTTGCCGACCCCGCCGCCGTCGTACTGGAAGTCCATCCGGATCTCGTGGCGACCCGGCGGGAGCGCCGCGCGGGTACGGACCCGGTACACCCGCAGCCCGAAGAAGTTGTAGGCGTAGCAGGCGTGCCCGTCCGCGCAGTACAACGACCACCCGCCGAAGCGCCCGCCCTGCGAGATGATCACGCCGGAGACATCGGTGGGGATCTCGATGTCGGCGACGATGCTGTGCGACCGGTTCTTGACGTTCGGCGTGGTCTCCTCGGTGAACCGGCGCATCCTGCCGCGGTAGGTCACCGACCGCCGCGCGCCGATCAGGTCGACGCGCCCGGCCAGCGTGGGGTTCTCGCGCTCGGTCACGCGGTCGTCGAGCGGGAACACCTTGTGCTTCGCCGCCTCGATGAGGAACAGCTCCTGCAACGCCCGCAGCCGCTCCGGCTCCTTCCATGCCAGGTCGTGCGCCTGCGTCCAGTCGGCTTCGAGGTCGTACAGCTCCCAGACGTCGGCGGAGAACGGCCGCCCCTCCGTCGGGACCATCTCCCAGGGCGTGCCGTGGCGGGTGACCGCCATCCAGTTCTCGTGGTAGATCCCGCGGTTGCCGCACATCTCGAAGTACTGCGTGCGCCGCCGGTCCGCCGCGCCCGGTGCGTCGAACGTGTAGCGCATGCTCGTGCCCTCGACCGGCTGCTGGACCACCCCGTTGACGCTCGTCGGCTGCGGGACTCCGACGCAGTCCAGCACGGTCGGCAGGACGTCGATGACGTGGTGGAACTGGTGCCGCAGCCCGCCGCGGTCGGCGACCTGCTGCGGCCAGTGCACGATCAGCCCGTCGCGGGTGCCGCCGAAGTGCGAGGCGACCTGCTTCGTCCACTGGTACGGCGTGTTGAGCGCCAGCGCCCAGCCGGCCGGCGCGATCGGGTAGGTGCTGGGGTCGCCGATGGCGTCGAGCTGGGTGATCATCTCGTCCGGGTCGTCGACGATCCCGTGGCCGAGCCGGTGCTCCACGACGGTGCCCTCGATGCCGCCCTCACCGGAGGCGCCGTTGTCACCGAGCAGGTAGACGAACAGCGTGTTGTCCAGCTCGCCCAGCTCGGCGAGGGCGTCGACGAACCGGCCGACCTGCGCGTCGGCGTGTTCGGTGAACCCGGCGAACGTCTCCATGAATCGGACGGCGAGCGCGCGCTGGTTCTCGCTCAGCTCGGCCCAGTGCGGCACGCCGTCCGCCCAGGGTGCTAGCTCGGCGGTGTCGGGCACGACCCCGAGCTCCTTCTGGCGCGCGAGGGTCAGCTCGCGCTGCCGGTCCCAGCCGTGGTCGAAGCTGCCGCGGTACTTCCGCTGCCATTCGGGGGCCACGTGCAGCGGGGCGTGCGAGGCGCCGAAGGCGAGATAGGTGAAGAACGGGCGGTCGGGGGTGAGCGTGCGCTGGGTGCGCACCCAGTCGATGGCGCGGTCGGCGAGATCCTCCGAGAGGTGGTAGCCGTCCTCGGGCCGCCGGTCCGGCTCGACCGGCGTCGTGCCCTCGTACAGCAGCGGGTACCAGTGGTTCATCTCCGCGCCCATGAACCCGTAGAAATGGTCGAAACCCTCACCTGTGGGCCAGCGTTCGAACGGGCCGACGGCGCTGATCTCCCGCGGCGGGGTCTGGTGCCATTTCCCGAATGCGGCTGTGCTGTAGCCGTTGCCTTGCAGGATCTGCGCGAGGGTCGCCGCGCTGCGCGGCCGGAAACCGTTGTACCCCGGCGCGGACGTCGCCATCTCGGTGGTGCCGCCCATTCCGACGGAATGGTGGTTGCGCCCGGTCAGCATGGCTTGCCGGGTGGGTGAGCACAGCGCGGTGACGTGGAAGCGGGTGTAGCGCAGCCCGCCCTCGGCCAGCCGGTCGGCGGCCGGCATCAGGCACGGCCCGCCGTACGAGCTGGACGTCCCGAAGCCGAGGTCGTCCATCACCACGATCACGACGTTGGGCGCGCCTGCGGGCGGCTCGATGGGACGGACCGGCTCGAACGGCGTCGTCTGGTCGCCGATGCCGACCGACGTCACGACGTTCTGCGCTCGTTCCGGCTCGGGCAGGATGTGCCGCCCTGCGGTGAAACCGCTCATGCTGACGCCCTCTCCCGGCGCCGGAAAAACGCCGGATCCGCAAGAAATGAGCATCCGAATTGAATGCAGGATCACACGGTGGTCGAAGCGGGGTCAACGAGATGGGAGGCCGCTCCGAGACCGGCTTTCGATCTCCCCGATAGACCGCTTCTATGGGAGGGTGTCGCCGGTGCGGGCGAAGGAGGAGGAGGAGCCGTGGATCGTCGGCAGCTGGAGTACTTCCTCGCGGTCGCCGCGCACGGCAGCTTCACCAGTGCGGCGTCGGCGCTGCGGGTGGCGCAGCCGTCGCTCTCGTACGCGATCAAGGCGATCGAGCGTGAGGTCGGCGCGATCCTGTTCCACCGGCTCAGCCGCGGGGTCGCCCTCACCGCGGCCGGCGAGGCCCTGGTCAAACCCGCTCAGCAGGTGATGCGGGACTTCGCCATCGCTCGCGCCTCCGTGCAGAAGGTCAGCGACGTGGCGGCGGGGCGGCTCGACATCGTGGCCCACACGACCCTGGCCGTGCACCCGCTGGCCGGGCTGGTCGGGGCGTTCCGGATGGCCTACCCCGCCGTTGCCGTCGGGATCGACGATCCGGAGTACGCCGCCGCGGTCGCCGAGCGCGTCCGCAGTGGGCATTCCGAACTGGGACTCACCGATTTCTCGATATCGGTCGAGGATCTGCGGACCTATGAGCTGCCCGCGCAGCAGATGCTGGTGGTCCTGCCGCCCGAGTCGGACATCGGCACCGAAGGCTCGGTGCCGATCGCGGAGGTGGCCGCGCTCGACCTCATCGTCGCCCCGCCGGGCACGTCGAGCCGGGCGCTGCTGGAGTCGGCGCTCGCCGGCGCGGGCGTGCCGCTGCGGGTGGCCGTCGAGACGCCGCACCGGGCCGCGCTCATCCCACTCGTGCTGGCCGGAGCGGGGGCGACGCTGCTGCCCCGCGCGATGGCGGAGGGCGCGGCCCGCCAGGGCGCGCGGGTCGCGACGCTCGACCCGCCCGTCGTGCGCCGCGTGCAGCTGCTGTGGCGGCGCGAGCAGCTCTCCCCGGCCGGCCGCGCCTTCGTCGGCATGGTGATCGCGGCAACCGGTGGTGATGCCACAGCGACGGCCGACGATCGCCCATAGCAACGCTCTATGGGTGCAGTAGGTATTCGCTCTGGAATGGGTGCCGGATTTCGTTGACGCGTCATCTGATTGTGAGGATCGTCTCGGCAAACGAAAATCCGATTGACGGTCATTTGCCGAGCGCGCCGACCGGTCGTGGTCCGCGCCGTGATCCACTCGTCGTGGGATGGGAGCGCAAGCGATGTCGAGGAAACTCCTCGGGACCGTGGCCTGCGCCGTCGCAGCCGCCTTGATGCTCGTCAGCGGCTGCAGCGGGGCCCAGCCGACCGGCTTCGGCGGCGCCGCTGGCGGCGGCGAGAACGCCGTCCGGTTCGTCCAGCAGCCGTGGGCCGACCTGGTCGTGGAGACCGAGCTCGCCATGCAGGTGCTGAACAAGCTGGGTTATACAGCCAGCACGCAGGAGGTCGCCGTCCCGCTGGCCGCCGAGGCGCTTGCCACCGGTCGCGCTGATGCCTACCTCGGGAACTGGTGGCCGAGCCAGGAGGCGGTGTTCACCAAGCACATCGACTCCGGGGCGGTCACCGTCGTCGGCACGGTGCTCGAAGGCACCGAGTACGCGCCCGCGGTGCCCGGTTACGTCGCGACCGGGCTCGGTGTGCGCTCGCTCGCCGACCTCGACCAGCACGCGGACGCGTTCGGCCGCAAGATCTACGGGATCGAGCCGGGCGCTCCCGGCAACGAGACGATCAGCCAGGCCATCGCGAAGGACGCCTACGGGCTGGGCGACTGGGAGCTGGTCGCGAGCAGCACCGAGGCGATGCTCGCCGAGGTCTCCCGGCGGGCGGCGACCGACCAGCCGATCGTCTTCCTCGGGTGGAGCCCGCACTGGATGACCACCGAGTACGACCTGCACTTCCTCGACGACCCGCAGAAGGTCTGGGCCGGTGCCGGGCAGGTCCGCTCGCTGACCCGCGCCGGCCTCGCGAAGGACGACCCCAACCTCGCCCGGTTCATCTCGCAGATCAAGGTCGACACCACGACGGCGTCGGACTTCATCCGCCAGGTCGACAAGGACGGCAAGCCCGCGGCGACCGTCGCGCAGGAATGGATGAAGGCGCATCCCGACCAGGTCACGGCATGGCTGGACGGGGTGACGTCGCGGGGCGGCGAGCCGGCGGCGAAGGTCGTGCTGGCGACGGCGGGCGGGTGACCGGCATGACCGGCATGACCGGCATGACCGGCCGGGTGGCAGACACCATCATCGAAGCCCGCGGGCTCAGCAAGGCCTACGGGCTCGCCCAGCGGCAGGCCGCGCCGCTGCTGCGGGCCCCCGACCCGCGGGCGGCGGTGCAGGAGGCGGGCGGCTTCCTCGGCGCCGACGCCGTCGACTTCAGCGTCGAGCGCGGCGAACTCTTCGTGATCATGGGGCTCTCCGGCTCGGGCAAGTCGACGGTCCTGCGCATGATCAACCGGCTGGTCGAGCCGACGGGCGGCGAGCTGGCGGTGGACGGGCACGACGTGCTCGCCATGGACGACGACGGCCTGCGCGACCTGCGCAACCGCACGATGAGCATGGTCTTCCAGCACTTCGCGCTCTTCCCGCACCGCAGCGTCCGGGAGAACGCCGCCTACGGCTGCAGGTCCGCGGGATCCCGACGGCGGAGCGCCACGCCGCGGCCGATCGGGCGCTGGAGCGGGTGGGGCTCGGGGACCGCGGCGACGCCGGCCCGCACGAGCTCTCCGGCGGCATGAAGCAACGGGTCGGGCTGGCCCGTGCGCTGGCTACCGACGCCCCGATCCTGCTGATGGACGAGCCGTTCAGCGCGCTCGACCCGCTGATCAAGCGCGACATGCAGGAGCTGCTGCTCAAGCTGCAGGCCGAGGACCAGCGGACGATCGTCTTCGTCACGCACGACCTCAACGAGGCCATGCGGATCGGGCACCGCATCATGGTGATGAAGGACGGCAAGGTCGTGCAGACCGGCACCGGTGAGGAGATCCTCTCCGACCCCGCCGACGACTACGTCAGCAACTTCGTCGCCGATGTCGACCGCTCCAGGGTGCTCACCGCGGGCTCGTTGCTGCGCCCGCCGCTGCTCACGGCCCGGCCCGACGAGAAGCCCGTCGACGTGCTGCGGGTGCTCGGCAACGCCGAGATGAACGGGTTGTACGTGATCGACGCTGCCGGGCGGCTGCAGGGCGTCGCCCGCGACGGCCTGCTCGCGGAGGCCGCACGCCGCGGCGACCAGGACATCGGCGCCTGCGTCACGCAGGAGTTCGAGTCGGTGGCGGCCGATGCGCCGCTCGTCGAGTTCTGCCACCTCGCCGGGCGGCACGACGTGCCGGTGGCCGTGGTGGACGGCGACGGCCGGCTGCTGGGTGTGGTGCCGCGAGCGGCGATCCTGACGTCGCTGGCCCGTTCCGAAGAGGACGCATGATGATCGACATCCCGATCGGTTCCTGGGTGGAGGTCGTCGTCGACTTCCTGCGCACCTACGGCAGCGCGTTCTTCGACGGCCTCGCGGCGCTGATCCTGGCCCTGGTCAACGCGATCTACCTGGCGCTCGTGCTGCCGCACCAGCTGGTGGTGATCGCGGTGCTGGTCGGGTTGACCGCGCTCGCGACCCGCCGCTGGCTGCCGCCGGTGCTCGCGGCGGTCGGGTTCCTGCTCATCGTCTCGATGCAGATGTGGGACGCGACGATGCAGTCGCTCGCCGTCGTGCTGCTCGCGTCGGTGATCGCCGTGCTGGTCGGTGTGCCGCTCGGCATCGCGGCCGCGCAGGTCGACAGGGTGCGGACGGTCCTCCGGCCGGCGCTGGACTTCATGCAGACCCTGCCGGTGTTCGTCTACCTGCTGCCCGCGGTGTTCTTCTTCGGCATCGGGGTCGTTCCCGGGGTCGTGGCGACGACGGTCTTCGCCATCCCGCCGGCGGTCCGGCTGACCGAGCTGGGGATCCGGCAGGTCGACAAGGAGGTCGTCGAGGCGGCGGTGGCGTTCGGCTCCCGACCCCGGCAGGTGCTGCGGGACGTGCAACTGCCGCTGGCGATGCCGTCGATCATGGCCGGGGTCAACCAGGTGATCATGCTGGCGCTGTCGATGGTCGTGATCGCCGGCATGGTCGGCGGCGGGGGACTGGGCTCGGTCGTCGTGCAGGCCGTGACCACACTCGACATCGGGAAGGGGTTCGAGGGCGGCCTCGCGGTCGTCATCGTGGCCATCTACCTGGACCGCCTCACCGCGGCGTTCGGGGAGCACGGGATCCGGCTGCGCCGTCGGGCGCCGGGTCGTCGGGTGCCGAGCCGTCGGTCCGTCGAGGTGGCTGCCGGACCGGCCGCCGAGGAAGTCGCTGCGTGATCGAGCTGCCCGGCGGGACGTTCCTGATGGGCTCGGACGACGGCGCCGGCCCGCTCGACGGCGAGGGTCCGGTCCGCCCGCAGACGGTGGCGCCGTTCGCCATCGCGGCGCACCCGGCTACCAACGCCGAGTTCGCGGCGTTCGTCGAGGCCACCGGGTACGGCACCACGGCCGAGCGGGAGGGCTGGTCGTTCGTCTTCGCCGGCCTGCTCCCGGACGCCTTCCCGCCGACCCGCGGAGTTGCGGAGGCACCGTGGTGGCGGCAGGTGCCTGGGGCCCGGTGGGACCGGCCGGAGGGCCCTGGCTCGACGGTCGAGGACCGCGGCGACCACCCCGTCGTGCACGTCTCGTGGATCGACGCGCGTGCCTATTGCAGCTGGTCGGGCACCCGGCTGCCCGGTGAGGCGGAGTGGGAGTTCGCGGCCCGCGGTGGGCTGGTGCAGAAGCGGTTCCCGTGGGGCGACGAGCTGACGCCGGACGGCCGCCGCCTCATGAACGCCTTCGAGGGTCCGTTCCCGCGCCGCGCCGGCGGCTCCGAAGGGTGGACCGGTACCTCGGCGGTGGGCATCTACCCGCCCAACGGCTTCGGCCTGCACGACATGACCGGCAACGTGTGGGAATGGACCGCCGACCGGTTCGGCCCCGCCCGGCCCGGCGAGCGGGCGCTGCGCGGTGGCTCCTACCTGTGTCATGAGTCCTACTGCGAGCGCTACCGCTGCGCCGCCCGGATGGCCAGCACCCCCGACAGCACCGCCGGCAATGTTGGGTTCAGGGTCGCCGGCCCAAGCGTCGACAACGACGTTCTGGCTGTTTGTTAGCGCTCACAACAGCCAAAACGTCGTTGTCGACGGCCAACTCCGGCTAGGCGCGCGCCGCGCTCGGTGCCATCCCGCGCTCGCGTTTGAAGGCCGTGCTGAACGTGAAGGCGTCGGCGTACCCGACGCGGTGGGCGACGGCGCCGACGGTCAGGTCGGGGTCGGCGAGGTACTCGGCGGCCAGTGTCATCCGCCAGTCCCGCAGGTAGGCCAGCGGTCCGCAGCCGACCGTCTCGCGGAAGCGGCGGGCGAACGCCGCGCGGCCGGAGCCGCCGCGCGCGGCCAGCTCCTCGACGGTCCAGCGGCGCGCCGGGTCGGCGTGCATGGCGGCGAGTGCGGGACCCACTACCGGGTCGGACAGCGCGGCGAACCAGGCCGGCCGGTCGGGGCCGCCCTCGGTGAACCAGGCGTGCAGCGTGCAGGTGAGCAGCCAGTCGAGGAGGCGGTCCTGCACGACGACACCCGGCCCGGTGGCGCAGATCTGCCGGCTGAGCAGCTCCAGGAGCGTGACGCAGTCGGGGTCGTCGGCGTCGACCATCGCCACCGCCGGTAGCGCGCTGGTGAGCCGGATCCCGCCGTCCCACGCCCGGTAGCCGCACACCAGGAGCGACGCGCCGGAGTCGGCCGCGCGCACGACGAGCGCGGGGCCGGGCTGCAGGATCGCGACGCTCCCCGGGCGCATCGAGGCACCCACCGCCGTCGCGCCACCGGACACCACGGCGCACAGCACCAGCGGCGCCGTCACGGGCACGGAAACCTCCTCGCCGGGCCCGAGCCGAACGGCTTGCAGCGTGCCCTCGTGGCTCCGGATCCCGCGGAGCAAGGCCTCCAGCATCGACACCCGTTCCAGCGTAGACGCGGGCACATGCCTCGCGGACGCGCGACCATGGCTGCCCGCCACTGCGAGACGTTGACTTGCCGGCATGGAACGAGAGATCAGCAGCCCGATCACCGTGCTGGCCGGAACCGGCAAATCGGGCCGCCGCGTCGCCGCGCTGCTGCGCGCGGAAGGACGCGACGTACGTGTCGCGTCCCGCAACGGCGAGGTGCGGTTCGACTGGGCGGCGCCAGCGACCTGGCCCGCTGTCACCGACGGCGTCGGCGCCCTCTACCTGGTCGCGCCGGACGACCCCGCCCCGCTGCGACCGTTCCTGGCCGCGGTGGCCGAGGCGGGCGTCGAGCGGGTTGTGCTGCTCTCCGGCCGCGGCGGGCCGGAAGCGTGGCGCGACCGGTTCGGGCACGCCATGGCAGTGGCGGAGGAGGCGGTCCGGAGAGCCGGCCCGGCGTGGACGATCGTGCGCGCGACCAACTTCATGCAGAACTTCACGGAGGACCTCTGGTTCCAGCCGATCCTCGACGGTCGGCTCGCGCTGCCCTCGGCCGGGGTGCCCGAGCCGTTCGTCGACCTCGACGACCTCGCCGCCGTCGCCGCCCGGCTGCTGACGGCGGACGGGCACGCCGGTCGGGTCTACGAGCTGTCCGGCCCGACCGCGCTGACCTTCGCCGACGCCGTGGCCGCGATCGCGGCGGCCGCCGGCCGGTCGATCAGCTACCAGGACCTCACGCCCGACGAGTACGTCGATGAGTTGCGGGCTGCCGGCCTCGACGACTGGGTGGACCCGCTTTCCGGCCTCTTCGCCGTGATGCGCGACGGGAGTTTCGCGGTCCCGACCGACGACGTCGAGCGCCTGCTCGGCCGCCCGGCCGGCTCCTTCGCCGACTGGGTCGCCCGCACCGCACCGAGCGGGATCTGGGCGGCCGGCGAAACCGTCGACAACGACATTCTGGTCGTGTGAAACGTTTCAGAACAGCCAGAACGTCGTTGTCGACGGTTGCCTCGTTCTGTAAGTAAGTGTTTACTTGCATGCGTGGCACGACTCGACGAGATCATCGACACGGCCGTTCGGCTGTTCGCGGAGCAGGGGTACAAGGCGACGACGATCGCCCAGATCGAGGCGGCCGTCGGGCTGCGGCCCGGGTCCGGCGGCCTGTACCGGCACGTTTCGTCCAAGCAGGAGCTGCTGGCCGTCGCGCTGGAGCGGGTGCTGGCCAGCCGGCGGGCCGCGCAGGCGGCGCCGCCGCTGGCCGAGCCGGTCGATCTTGCAGGCGCGATCGAGGCGGCCGCCCATGCCACGCTCGCGTACGTCGACGCGGACCGTGACCTCTACCGGCTGATCCTGCGCGGCGGCGACCTCCCGATCGACCTCGCGGAGACCTACGACCGGCTCTTCCAGCCCGGGTTCGACGAGGTCGGGGCGTGGCTCGGCCGGCTGGCGGGGGACCGGCCCGGGTTCGACGCCGCCGCGACGGCCGCGGTCGCGCTCTCGTCGCTGTTCTACTTCGCCATCAGCGAGTTCACCTACGGCCGACCGCCGGGTGGCATCAGCCGCGACCGGTTCGTCGCGGCCTGGGTGGCCGGCCTGCGCGCGCAGCTGGGGGAGTCGTGATCGTCTTCACCGGCGGGACGATCCGCACGATGGACCCGGCGGCGCCGCAGGTCGACGCGGTCGGTATCAGCGGCGGCACGATCGTCGCCACCGGCGACCTCGCGACCGTGCAGGCCGCCGTCGGGCCCGGCGCGCAGCTGCACGACCTCGCCGGGCGCACGCTGCTCCCGGGCTTCGTCGACCCGCACCACCACCTCTACCTCGTAGCCTCCGACGAGCACATGCGCTCGTTCGACAACTCCCCGCGCGACCTCGGTGAGCTGCTCGCCACCATCGCCACACTCGTCGAGGCGGACCGCAGGACGGGCTGGATCCGCCTGCACGGCGTCCGCCCGCTCGACCTCGCGGAAGGTCGATTCCCGACCGCCGCCGAGCTGGACGTGGTGTGCCCGGACCGGCCGCTGCACCTGCTCGCCGTCACCTACCACGAGTCGGTGCTGAACTCGGCGGGGCTCGCGGAGCTCGGCTGGTCGGCGGCGACGCCCGATCCGGTCGGCGGCGAGCTGGTGCGCGATCGGCGCGGCCGCCCGACGGGCGTGCTGATCGAGATGGCGAGCTTCGCGGCGGAGGCGGCGACCCGCCGCGCACTCGACGACCCGCAGGCGTGGGTCGACCGCGCGGTGGAGCACACGCACGAGCTGGCCGCACACGGCGTCACGCGCATCGGCGACATGGCCGTCCCACCGGACGGGGTCGCCCGGTACGCCGCCGCCGCACCCGACCTCGCCGTCACCGTGCACCGCTGGCACGTCGGTGCGGCCGCGATCGGTGACGCCACTGTCCCGATGATGGAGGCGCCGCTGCTGGAGGTCGGGCACCCGCGCACCCCGCTCGGCGGGTTCAAGCTGCTCGTCGACGGCGGGGAGCGCTGCGACCTGTGCATGACGCGCGGCCAGTTCCTGCGCTCCGCGTCGACGATGCCCGGCGCGGTGCTGCGGCACGGCCGCAAGGCGATCGCGCTGGCCCGCCGCAGCGGCACCCCGACCCGTCGCCACGACGGGCTGTGGCACAGCGGCATCCGCGTGCTCGACGACGACCGGCTCGCCGAAGCGGTGCGCGGCTCCGTCCGCGCCGGGATGGCGCCGGCGCTGCACGCCGTCGGCAACGGCGCCCTCGAAGCCGTGCTCGCCGCCGTCGACGGGCTGGACACGCAGATCCGGGTGGAGCACGCGATGGTCTGCGACGCGCGGCTGGCCGGCCGGCTCGCCGGCACCGGCGTGCACGTCGTCGCGCAGCCGTCGTTCCTCTACGACCTCGGCGACGAGCTCACCATGCTGCCGGTGCCGGCCCCGCTGAAGCTGATCCCGCTGCGCACGCTCGTCGACGCCGGGGTGCGCGTCGCCGCGAGCAGTGACTACCCGGCCGGCACCATGTCGCCGCTGGTCGGCATCCAGGCCGCGGTGACGAGGCAGGTCCGCTCCGGGGCGGTCGTGCACGCCGACGAGGCGCTCGGGGTGGAGGAGGCGGTTGCCGCCTACACCTGCGACGCCGCCGCGGCGCTTGGCGTCGAAGGCCTCGCCGGGGTGCTGCGCGCGGGCGCAGCCGCCGACCTCGTCGAGCTCGCCGCCGACCCGTGGACGGTCGCGCCCGACCGCATCAGCACGATCGAGGTGACCGGCACGTGGTCGGCCGGGCGCCGCTCACGAGGGTGACCCGTCGAAGATCATCCGGTGCCCGCGGGCGGTGTCGACGTACTCCCGCACCCGGCTGACCAGCCCGTCCCGGAGCTCGAAGACGAAGCAGTAGTCGTTGTCGTACCGGCCGCCATCGGCGAGCGCGGCCGTCAAGGTCGACTCGACGGTCATCCGCTCGGTGTCGCCGTGGACGCCGTGGAAGACGATGTCGACGTCCTTCACGAACAGGCGAGGGAAGTCCTCGGCGAAGAACCGCACGATCTCCTTCCGTCCGACCATGTGGTGGGTCGCCCCGAGGGCGGTCGCAACCGCGTTCCCGGGCGGCGACAGCCACTCCGCGTCCTCGGTGAAGATCGCGGCGATCCGGTCGGGGTCGTAGCTGGCGAGCGCCATGAAGGTGCTCTGGACGATGTCGTGGCTCACGAACCGAAGGGTCGCCGGGCGGGTGTGCCTGCGTCTTGGAGGAATGTTCCGCTACTGCGCGAGCGCCGCGCCCCCGTGGCGGACGCGGAGGACGTCGGCCATCAGCATGTCCATCACCAGGCGCTGCTCGTCGTCGGCCGGCTCCGGCGGCGCCGGGAGGTCGGTGGCGCTGTCGAGCGCCTCGGCAACGTGCTCGACGAAGGCCGCGATCTCCGGCGCGGGGTCGCCGCGCAGGACCATCGCGCCCGCCGAGGCGGCAAGCCCGCGCAGGCCCTCCGCGGCCTCCTCCAGCGCCGCGGTCTGGTCGGCGGCCGGTGCGGCGCTGCCGGGTTCGGGTGCGAGCAGGTCCTGCTCGGCCCGGGCCGCGGCCCGGAACCGGATGCCCAGCTCGGCCGGGTGTGCGGGCTGCGTGCCGCGCAGGAACCCGGCGACGCCCGCGAGCAGGTCCCGGGCCGCCCCGGTGGCCTCGGCGAACCGCGCCTGCAGCGACGGCTTGCGCACGCCGGGGACGGTGGCGAAGCCGAAGAGCAGCGCGATCACCACGGCCAGCGCCATGAGCAGCACGTATTCGACGAGCAGCGCCACCGGGTCGAGGTTGCGCGTGCTGGCGTTCATGCCCACGGCCATCAGCACCATGCAGCCGTTGAACAGCACCGGCTGGGTCTGCATGAACGGCATCCCGACGAGCAGCGCGGCGATCGCGAGCGGCAGCAGTGCGGCCTGCGGCAGCAGCCAGATGGCCAGCGTCAGCACGACAGCCCCGCCGAGCGCGCCGCCGACCCGCTGCCACGCCTTGCTCAGCGTGTCGCGCCACTCCGGCTGCATGATCGCGAAGGTGGTCATCAGGAACGTCACGGTGAGCGGGTCGCCGGGCCGGAAGCCGGCGACGACCAGCGCGATCAGCATGCCGAGCGCGCACCGCACGGCGTGGCGCAGCTGCGCCGACCGCCACGAAAGCGTGCCCTCCGCCTCGCGCCGCAGCACCTGGCCGACGAGCTTCTCCGGGAACCGCAGCGGCGAGCCGTCCCGCTCGACGACTGCTTCCCGGACGCGCTGCAACGCCGTCCACAGGTCGTCGACCAGCTCGGCCGTCTCGCCGGGGAAGGACCGGCCGACGGGCGGCCGCTCGATCGCATTGACGTCGGACGGCGGCGTCTTCGCCCGGACCGCATCGGCGAGCCCCACCAGTTCGGCCCGCGCGTTGTCGAGGACGGTGCCGAGCGCTCTCGCGTCGTCAGGGGTCATCGCACGCCGGCGGTCGTCGAGAACGGCGAGCATCGCGCGGGCCCGCATGCCCGCGCCGAAGACACCGGCGTGCCAGCGCACCGGCCGGTCCGCCAGCCAGAACCGCACCGCGCGGTCGGCGGCGCCGGGTGTGTTCCCGACCAGCGCGTCCGCGAGCGCCGTGCGGGTCGGCCGGGTCGGGTCGCCGATGCCCAGCAGCAGTCGCAGGACGATCACGACGGCGATCGCGAGCACCGGCGCGCCGACGATCTGCGCGACGCTCGCCGTGCCGGTCAGCTGGAAGCCGTACCCGAACACCGACGCCATGCCCAGCCCGAGACCGACCGTGACGAACCGCGTGCCCAGCGCCGGGAGCAGCCCGGCGACGAACAGGACGACGGTGAGCAACGCGATCGCGGCGACGTGCGACACCTCGCCCAGCAGCCGTGGCGCCGCCGCACCGATCACGACGGCCGGCGCGAACACCGCGAGCAGTCGCAGGTCTGGCCGCAGCGGGCCGCCCATCGCGGCGATGAAGCAGAACAGGGCGATCAGCCCGGCCAGGATCATCGCGTTGCCCAGTCCCAGTGCGGCGCCGAGGCCGACGGTCCCACCGACCACGACGACGATCATCACGAGCATGCGGGCGCCACCGGCCAGCGCTTTCACGGCACCTCACAGTTGATCCGGGGGCGTCAGGCTATCCACGGCAGGACGCCGGGAGCGCCGGCGCCGCTCGCCGGTCGGGTGATTCGGGGCATTGCCCACCGCCAGGTGCCGCTGCTAACCTGCGCTGTCAACATTTTCTGACAGGTGAAGGACTGCGTTTTCACGTGAAAGGCGACGAGCTGCTGGTTGTGCTCTCGGCACTGGCCAACCCGATCCGGCTGCGGATCGTGGCGACGCTCGCGACGGGGCGCGATTACGTCAGCCACATCGCGCGAGAGATCGAGGTCAGCCGGCCGCTGGTGCACATGCACCTGCAGCGGTTGGAGGCCGCCGGCTTGATCGTCGGCAGTCTCGAATTGTCTGCCGACGGCAAGGCGATGAAGTTCTACGAGCTCGCCGACATCGACGTCCACCTCACCGCGGCCACGCTCGCCGGCGCGGCCGCTTCCCTCACCGGTCCCGACCAGGCGAAGAGCCCCGTCTCCGAGGAGCAGTCCTGATGGTCGACAAACAGCGAGTCAGCGGACCGGAGGCGACCGCCTTCATCGGCCTGGTCGCCGGCGGCGCGTTCCTGGTGGCGGCCGTCACCGGCGCGCTGCTCGAACTCCGCAAAACCAAGATCCAGGCCATGCAGCACGACGACCTGCGACAGCTCGTGCAGCGCTACGAGCACCTCGCCGAGACCAGTCTCGACGCCCAGCAGCGTGCGGCCGCCGACATCGTGGAGCTCCGGGCGCGCGCGGCGGCGATCGAGCAGATCCTGCGGACCGTCGAATGAGCGCCGAGAGGTCGGGTGAACGCGCGGCGAGTCCGCTCCTGCCTGCGACGATGCGGGCCGTCGTGCAGGAGGCGTACGGCTCCTACAAGGTCCTCGAAATCCGGGACGTCCCGGTGCCGGAGCCGGCCGAGGGCGAAGTACTGATCAAGGTTCACGCCAGCTCGCTCAACGCTGCCGACTGGCACGTCATGGCCGGCGAGCCGGTGCTCGCGCGGTTGGCGCTCGGTCTGCGCCGCCCGAAGGAACAGGTCCAGGGCAGGGACGTCGCGGGACGTGTTGTGCGCGTCGGGGCCTCGGTCACCGCGTTCCGGCCGGGCGACGAGGTGTTCGGCCGGCCCGGCCCGCAGGTGCTCAGCGGCGGTGGGTTCGCCGAGTACGCCCGCGCTCGCGTCGACCGGCTGGTTGCGAAGCCGGCGGGGATCACGTTCGAGCAGGCGGCGGCGGTGCCGCTGGCCGGCAACACGGCGCTGCAGGGCCTGCGGCACTACGGCGAGGTTCGAGCAGGGCAGAAGGTGCTGGTCAACGGCGCCTCCGGCGGGGTCGGCACGTTCGCGGTGCAGATCGCGAAGGTGCTCGGCGCGGAGGTCACGGGGGTGTGCAGCACTCGCAACGTCGATCTCGTGCGCTCGATCGGCGCCGACCACGTGATCGACTACACCCGTCAGGACGTCACCGATCTCGGCGTCCGCTACGACGTCGTGCTCGACCTGGTGCCGTTCCGTTCGGTCTCGCGCGTGCGGCGGATCCTCGAACCCGGCGGGACGTTCGTGCTCGGCGGCGGGGGCGGCGGGCGCCTGCTGGGGCCGTTCCCGGTGATGCTGCGTTCGAAGATCGTGGCGCCGTTCGTGAGCCAGCGGTTCACCGGGCTCGATGAAGTGCCCGACGCGGCCAGCCTCGGCCGGCTGGCCGAGTGGGTCCGGGATGGCAAGGTCAAACCGGTCGTCGAGCGCGTCCATCCGCTGTCCGAGGTGCCCGAGGCCATGCGCTACCTGGTCGAGGAGCACGCCAGCGGGAAGATCGTGATCACGGCGAAATGAGCGCGATTGCGAATGGATCAACGTTCATGCCCATCTCGCTCGCGGAGCCGCCCTGGTGAGCGTCGACGGTGTCGGCTCTAGTGTCGAGACGAGTGGTCGTTTACTATAGGATACGCCATTTGCACCATAGTTGGCGTGCAGTTGCTCACATCCACTTCGTCGCTTGGAGCTCGAATGAAGCTTCCTGTCGCACTCGCGTTGGTCATCGGCGTGATCGGCGCCATCCTGACCTGGCTGTATGTCGGACCATTGGCAGCAGCCGGCCTGTTCATCCCAGCCACCTTCCTCGGCGCGGCGAGCTACTTCACCGCGGGCGGCACGACGGCCAGCCTGGTCCCGTCGATCGCCTCGAACATCTGGGGAATCATCGGCGGCGTCATCGCGCTGCTGCTGGTCGGCATGTCCGGCGGAAACACGCTGCTCATCGGCCTGTATGTAGGCATCATGACGGCGATCGTGATCCTCGGCGCGCTGG
This sequence comes from Pseudonocardia sp. TRM90224, assembly GCF_021245725.1. GTDB lineage: Bacteria > Actinomycetota > Actinomycetes > Mycobacteriales > Pseudonocardiaceae > Pseudonocardia. The sequence continues at coordinate 22,396 of NZ_JAJGSX010000045.1, forward strand.
TACCGCTGCTGTCGCACGTGCCCGGCACGGTATTGGGATTCGCAACGACTGCCGCGTTCGGGCTGCTCACGAGCGCGGCGGCGCTCGACTTCGCGCTCGGCACCGGTCCGTTCACGGTGATGGTGCTGTCGTTCGTGATCGGCAACCTGTACGGCTGGGTCAGCAGCTTGCTGGTCGGGCGTCTGGTCGGCAGCCCCTCGTCCGACACAGCGGCCGCAACGTGATGTTCGGGGCTTGATCATGACCTGATCACCGGGGCCCGCGCCCCCGATCGGGAGCTTTTCAGAACGGTGGAAATCAGAAATGCCGCTCACGCTGGTGATACATGATCGTGGCCAGGACCCGCCGGTGTGATGTGTTGTCGGGGCGCAGCTGCAGCTTGCTGAAGAGTCGATTGATGTGGCACTCGACGGTCTTCTCGCTGATGCGCAGCTGCGTGGCGATCGCGTAGTTCGACAGGCCCGCCGCGATGAGCCGATGGATGTGGGCCTCGCGGGTCGTGAGCACCGGGCTCACCGGTCGACCCGGTAGGTGACGTAGTACGCCGAGCGTTCTGCGACGGAGATCGCGAGCTTGGTGATCTCGCCGGCGCCGCTCTCGTCGAGCAGGATGGTGACCGCTCCTACCAGGTCGCTCGCGGAGATCCGATCGTGGTCGTAGATCGACAGCGTCGCCGGGGCCGCGACCGAGACCCCGGGCCACACGGACTGGCCCGCGCTCATGTCGACCGTTCCGCCCGCACCTGGCCATAGGGCCTGGTCGATGTCGCCGCTGGTGTCGACGGTGAGGAAGACGTTGTCCGGCTCGGGACGGGCGTTGTCGATGGCCGTCGCAACCCCGGGCTTCGCCATGACGAACTCGTCGAGCACAAGTCCGTCGAGCTGCTCGGGCCGGATGGTCCGGTCGAGCCCGGCGAACGCGTCGAGCGCCTCGACGCCCGCGGACGACGTCAGGCACCACACGCGGATGACGGTGGCGGTGGCCATGGCCCAACGGTGGCAGCGTGATCACGGCGGATCCATGAGGACACCCACCCAGGAATGCCGCCGCGATACCCCAATTACTACCTGTAGCTCCCGCTACGCCTCGTAGCGGCGCAGGGCCTCGGCCCTGGTGTGCGCGCCGAGCTTCGTGAAGATCGCTTCGGTGTGCCGCGCGACGGTCTTGGGGCTGATGTGCAGGCGGCCGGCGATCTGCGGGCCGGTCAGCCCCTCGCGGAGCAGCCCGATCACGTCCTGTTCCCGGGCGGTGAGGCCGTGGCGGTTTGTCCGCGTCGCGCCCCGAGGACCGCGGACGCCCAGCCGGAAGCCTGCCGCCTTGAGCTTCGCCCGTGCCCTGGTCGCGGCCGGTCGGGCGCCCAGCTTGCTGAAGGTCTCCAGCGCATCGGTCATGGCGTCGACGTCGCCGCCCAGCCGCGCGAGCGCGGCGTCGTACGGGCTGCCGATCTCCGTCCACCGCTGCGCGGCGGACGCCCAGTCGTCGCCCTCCTCGCGCTTCCCACCGGCGATGTCCACCCAGCGGGCCAGGAAGCCCGCGGTCCACGGCTCGCGCCCGTCGCGCGCCGCGGCGAGGCCACGACGTGCGATCCCGGCGGCCGCGGTGTCGTCGCCGTCGAGCCACGCGACCTCGGCCATCGCCTCCCAGACAGGGGCGAGGCGCACGAAGTCGGTGGGGTGGCCGTACGTGACCGCCTCGGCCAGCAGGGTGTGCGCGCCCGGCTCACCACGGCGCGCGCGCACCAGCGCCAGCGCGACGAGCGCGAAGATCCGGCTCAGCGGTGCGCCCAGCGGGGCCGCAAGCACCTCCTCCGCCTCGGCCGCGGCGTCGTCCCACCGGCACTGGTGCACGAGCCCCAACGCGTGTGACGAGGCGAGGAAGCGCAGGAACATGTCCATGTCGTAGTCGCGGCAGTACGCCCGCGCCCGCTCGGCGTAGCGCTCGGACCGCGCGAAGTGCCGGTGCACCGCCGCCACCCCCGTCGCGACCGGGCCGAACATCCCGGCCTGCTCCGGCAGGTCGTGGTCGACCGCGGCCTGCCAGGCCTGCTCGACCTCGTCCCAGCCGTCGTCGTGGCACAGCACGCGGACCAGGCCGGCGTGGAACCTCGCGCGCACCGCCACCTCGACGTTGCCCAGCGTCCCGCCGAGCTCGACGGCCCGCTGCGCGGCAGTGACCGCCTCGTCGAGATCGCAGGCGAAGCAGTGCTGCTCCGCGAGGTTCGCGTAGGCCCGCGCGAGCGGCAGGGACGGGCCGGCGGCGGCGAGCAGGTCGACGGCGCGCAGCCCTTCCGCGAGCGCGCCTCGTCGTTGCGGCCGAGCAGCCACAGCATGTACGAGGCCCACCGGACGTCGTCGCCCTCGCGCAGGCGGTCGCCCTCCTCGCGGCGCAGCCCGGCGGCCTCCCGCCAGGCCGCTTCGGCGGCCGGGATCTGGTCGATCAGGTAGAGCGAGTAGGCCTGTCCTTCGAGCAGCTCGGCGCGGCGGTGCCCGCGGTGGGCGCCGGCGTGTCGCAAGGCGCGGCTGTACTGCGCCGCGGCCTCCCGGTGGGCACCGAGCGATGTCGCCCGTCGGGCCGCGCGGAGGGCGAACTCCCGCACGGCCGGCTTGTCGCCCGCGTCCTCGGCGAGCGCGGCCAACCGGGGGAGCTCGTCGGGCGAGACGTCGGGCCCGCGCATGGCCGCGAGCGCCCGGCCGCTCAGCTCGAAACGCCGGATGTCGGCCACCGCGGCCAGCACGGCCTGGCGGGCCAGCTCGTGCCGGAACGAGACGGCGAGACCGGCTGCCACGAGCACGCCGCTCTGCACCGCCGACTCGACGGCGAGGCCGTACCCGTCGCCCAGCACCGCGTGCAGCACCTGGGCCGGCGCGGGGGAGCCGAGCACGGCCACCACGTCGACGACCCGCCGGGACTCCGGCGACAGCCGGGCCACCCGCCCCAGCACGGCGTCCCTGATCGATGCTGGCGTCCCGGCCGCCCCCGCCGCCAGCAGCTCGGTGACGAAGAACGGGTTGCCGCCGGTCACCCGGTACAGCTCGTCGGCGTCGGCCCGGTGCGTCGCTGCAGGTGCGGCCGCCGACGCGAGCGCGCGGACGGCGTGCGGGCTGAGCCGGTCGAGGCCTTCGCGATGGGTCGACGCGGTGTGCGCGAGGTCCCCGAGCACGACGGAGAACGGGTGCGCCGGCCCGACCTCGTCGTCGCGGTAGGTCGCGATGAGCGTCGCCGGGGTCGCGGAGATCCGCCGGCCCAGGTAGCGCAGCAGGTCGAAGGTCCCGCTGTCGGCCCAGTGCACGTCCTCGAAGACGATGACGGTCGGCCGGCTGCTGCGGTCCAGCTCGTCGAGCAGCGCCGCGAACACGGTATTGGGCGGCGCCGCCCCGTTCGCCGCTCCCTCCATCGATCGCGCAACGGCCGGGCCGAGCCGAGGTGCGATGTCGACGAGCGGGCCCAGCGGCCGGGGCGTCGTCAGCGGGTCGCAGGATCCGACCAGCACCCGGGCGTCCGGCCCGATCCGCTCGGCGAGGCTGCGCACGACGGAGGTCTTGCCGATGCCGGCCTCGCCGTAGAGCAGGACGAGCCGGCCCTGCCGTGCGGAGGCCCGTTCCACGTGTGACAGGAGTGACCGGAGAACGCTCTCGCGCTCGAGCAGGGCAGCCACCCCAGAAGTAAACAGGGTCGGGTGGTGGCGACAAAGGACGGCCAGCGATTCGTCCTCGTTCGGACAGCCAACTCTCACCGTTTCGGCAGTGTGCGGGCCCGGCCGCGTCGACATCATTGCGATTCCGGCAATGGCGGCGTCGATCGCGGCCATTGCGAATCACCATCGTTCGGAGGAGTTGTCATGGGCTGGTACCTGAAGGTGCTCAAGCAGTACGCCGATTTCCGCGGCCGCGCCCGACGCACCGAGTACTGGATGTTCACACTGGTGACCGTGCTCGTCGCCGTCGTGCTGTCGGTGCTGGATCACGCCCTGTTCGGGGCGGTGACATTCGGGTCCGTAGGCGAGATCACCGGCCTCGGCTGGCTCTACGTCATTTACATGGTGGCGACGTTGATCCCCAGTCTTGCGGTCAGCGTCCGGCGGCTGCACGACATCGACCGGTCAGGGTGGTGGGTGCTGATCGGCTTCGTTCCGCTCGTCGGTTTCATCGTGCAGCTCGTCTTCGCCGTGACCGAGGGCACCCGCGGCGCCAACCGGTTCGGTCCCGACCCCAAGCGCGGTGCGATGGTCTGAGCAGGTTCAGGTAGCAGCGAGTACGTGGCGCCGGAACCACGCTGCCAGCCCGGCGTCCACCTCGCGGGTCAGCGGCCGCTGCGGCGCCGGCTCGATCCCGGGCTCGTCGGCGAGCGGGTGCTCCAGCCCCGGGATCGACAGCAGCTCTGCTGCGTTGCCCATGGCGTCACCCACGGCGTCGACGAGGTCGATCGCGTCGGCGCGCAGGTCGGGATGGTCGCGCTCGCCGCTGACGACCAGCAGCGGCGCGCGGCCGGCGATGGAGCCGGCCTTGGCGACGAAGTCGAGGCCGTCGACGATCCGCTCGGACCCGGCGTCGTACGGGTAGTCGCCGGGGAACAGCCGCACGACCGACCGCATCCTGATCGCGGGGTTCACCAGCGCAGCGGCGAAGACCGGGATGTCGGTCTCGGCGAGGATCGTCAAAGCTACGGCTCCGCCCAGCGAGCCGCCCAGCACACCGATCGGGCCGTCGGCGACCGGCAGCTGCTCCCGGAGCGACGCCAGCGCTGCCGGGAACTCCTCGGCCGCCTGCTGGACGAACGGGTGCAGGAAGGCCAGCAGCGGGTCCTTCTGGAACAGCGCCACGACCGCGTCCGTCTTCCCGTCGACCATGCGCGCCCCGCACATCGGCATGCCGAGGTGCACCCGCCACGCGGGGACGTCGTGCATCGGCAGCGCGGCGGCGAAGGCGGCGTCCGATCGCGGCGCGTCCAGCATGTGCCAGGTGACGATCAGCGGGGCGGCGCCCTCGCTGTCGCTGGCGCCGTCGGCCGGCGGGAGCGCGGTGAACGGCACGCCGGCGGCCGTGCCCGTGATCGGTGGGTGCATGCGGTCACGTTAGGGCGGCTGCGTGCGGCCGGACGCCGATATCGCCTGCGGCGAAACGTTCGCGGTCGGCAAAAGCGGATGTCGGATCCGGGCGGTGCTGGCACCGTCCTGACGATGGGCGACCCGGCTGCGAGCCGCGACGCGGCGCTCGGGCGTCCGGTCGGCCGCCGCTGGGGCGCGTTTGCGGTCGTGCTCGTCGCCAGCTTCATGAGCTCGCTCGACGTCAGCGTGATGGCCGTGGCGGGCCCGGCGGTGCAGCGTGGGCTCGCTTCGAGCCCGGCGCAGGTGCAGTGGGTCATCACCGGTTACGCGTTGACGTTCGGTCTGGGACTGATCCCGTTCGGACAGCTCGGCGACGCCATCGGCCGTCGACGGGTCTTCCTGTTCGCGCTGGCCGGGTTCGTGCTCAGCAGCGCCGCGGCGGGCGCGTCGCCGACCCCGGTGATCCTGATCGTGGCCAGGCTCGTGCAGGGGCTGTCGGTGGGCGCCATGGTGCCGCAGTGCACGGCGCTGGTCATGCAGCTGTTCCCGGACGCGGATCGGGGTCGGGCCTTCGGCACGATGGCGGCCGCCGGCGGTGTCGCGATGGCATCCGGGCCGGTGGTCGGCGGGGCGGTCCTGACGGTCGCCGGTGAACCGGACGGCTGGCGCTGGACCATGCTCATGAACGTGCCGATCGGCGTCGCTGCGCTGATCTTCGGCATGTGGTTGATCCCGGCGTCCGATCGTCCGCGCCGGCACACGTTCGATCTTGTCGGAACCGCGCTGCTCGGCATGTCCGTGCTGGCAGTCCTGTTGCCGCTCGGGGAGTCCGCGTCGGGCGGTCTGGCCCGGCTGTGGTGGTTGCTGCCCATCGGGGTGGCATTGGGAGCGGTCTTCGTCGGCTGGGAGCGGCGGTTCGTTGCCGCGGGGCGTGAACCCGTGCTCGACGTCGGATTGCTATCAGGATCGCCGGGTTTCGCGCGCGCGGTGGGCGTGGCGAGCTCGTACTTCGCCGGGTTCAGCGGTGTGTGGCTGTCGTTCGCCCTGTTCTTCCAGGACGGGCTCGGCCACAGCCCGTTGCAGTCGGCCCTCGCCGTCACGCCGTTCGCCGTCGGCGCGACGGTGGCCGCATCGCGCAGCGGCCGCCTCCAGCGCAGGTGGGGCTACCGCGTCCTGATCTCCGGCCTGAGCCTCAGCCTCGTCGGGCTCGCGGTGACGACCGCGCTGCTCGTCGTGGTGCCGGGCGGTCTCGTCGCAGGTGCGGTGGCCGCGCCGTTGTTCCTGGCCGGAATCGGCGGCGGGCTGGTCGTGGCGCCGAACACGACCTCGGCCATGCGGTCCGTTCCGGCGTCGGATGCCGGCGTGGCCAGTGGCGTCCTGCAGACCGGGCAGCGCATCGGCGCCGCCATCGGCACCGCCGTCGTGGCAGGCGTCTACTTCTTCGTCCGCGCCGCAACGGGAGCCGACGCGCAAGCCATCGCGGCCGCGGTCGCCGTCGCGGCGCTCGGTGTGGCGGGTGCGCTGGCGATCGCCCTGCGGCGCCGGGCTACCTTCGATTAGGCGAGTAGCGCCGCCTACGCCGATGGGAGTACGCAGAAAGCCTCCCCCAGTACGACGCCGTCGATGTTGATGCGAAAGCGGCATGTTGCTCGGAACTGTGATCGTCCTTATGGGCCGAACCACTCACCGATGACGGCGCGTAGGGCGTCCACGTCGGGGTGTGGGTCGTTCGAAGCCCATGCCACGTACGAGTCCGGGCGGAGCAGGAGAGCGGTGGTGTCGGTGTCGGCCTTGGCGTGGATGACCTCGACGTCGTCGCTGCCGCTGTCGAGGTCACCGCTCGGGGTGAGATCGATCAAGATCGGCCGCCCTTTTCGGACCAGCTCGGCCAGTCGAATGATGCCGTCCGGTCCGTGCAGCTCGAGGTCGGGTGCAGGCCAGCCGGCGAGGGGGTGGGGCATGTCGCCGGCTGGGTAGCGTACGTCCGCGCCTGCGACGAGCTCGGCGAGCTTTTGCACGACAGCTGGTTGGGCGAGCAGTTCACCGAACAGTCGGCGCAGACCGGTGACCTCATCGCCGGGGGCCAGCAGCGCCGCCTGGGCTTGGGAGTACGTGACGGTCCGGTCAGCGACCGGGCGCCGCTCGGTCTCGTATGTATCGAGGACATCGATGCCGGTCCTGAACGCAGCTGCGAGCTTCCAGCCGAGGTTGATCGCGTCCTGCATGCCGAGGTTGAGGCCGGTCCCACCGGCGGCGAACACGTGTCCGGCGTCGCCGACGAGGAACACCCGGCCGGATCGGTAGCGCTCGGCGACCCGGGTGCTGCCGCCGTTGATCCGACGCAGCACGTGCGGACCATCGCCAGATGGCCGTTCGACCGGGACGTCGACGCCGAGCACGCGGTTGATGCTCGCCCGCATCTCGCCGAACGTCATGGGCTCTTCGGATACCGGCTGATCCCATTCGACGGTGGCGACCAGTGGTGCGTGCCCGGGGAGTGGTGCGTAGGAGAAGCCGCCACGCGCCGTGCGGATGGGCAGGAACGGCATGACCGGCCCGTGGCCGGGCACGTTGAGCGCGCCGCTGGCCGGGTCGAGCCAGTCCGTCGGGACGGTGGCGTGCGCCGCCCGACTGGTGGTCCGGTCGTAGGTGACACCTGGGAAGCCGATGCCGGCGGCCTTGCGGACCGGACTGTGCGCGCCGTCTGCGCCGACGACGTAGCTGGCGCGCAGCTCGTATGCCTGTCCGTCGGGGAGGCGAGCGGCAATCGTGACGCCGTCGGCGTCCTGGGTGAGGCCGACGAACTCGTGACCGCGACGGATCTCAACACCGAGTTCACGAGCGCGTTCTTCCAGTGTTCGCACCGTTGCGAGCTCGGGTACCGGAGCGCTGTACAGCGGACTGGCCTCGAGCAGGCTGAGGTTCAGCGGCATCGCAGCGAACATGAAATAGCCGCTGTTTGGCTGCGGCGGACCGGGCCGACCGCTGAGCCGCTCGAACAGTCCGCGCCGGTCGACCATCCGCACGACCTCGCCGACGAGGCCGTTCGATCGCGGTTCCGTGCTCGGCTCGGTTCGACGTTCGAGGACGACAGCACGTACACCGCCGAGCGCGAGTTCGCAGGCGGTCATCAGGCCGTTGGGGCCACCTCCGACGACAACAACGTTTTCCATGAGATGTGCTCCTTCTGAGCATGCTGGATCAACTGCATTCCGCCGGTTGTGCAACGAATCAGCCGGGAGTGGGCAATCCGGCGCGGATCTGATCGAAGACCTCGTGAAGTTGCGACACAATCGATCGATCGGGATTGCGCGTCCAGCGCGTCATCGCTGTGTCGACCGCGGCGCCTACTGTCGCAGCAACGAGCTCTGGGTAGAGATCGGTGTCGGCAACACCTGTGCGGCCGGCGATGGTCGCGGCCAACTGGGCCTCCGCCAGGGAACGAGCACGAAACACCTCGTACCGGATCTCCGGCTCAGCCAGCAATTTTTGCAGATCCGTGACCTGGACGTCGCCGCGTGCCGGGATGTTGGCGGGTTCGAACTGGGCTACCACCGCGGCGGTCAGCGCATCCCAGAGCGGTTCCGCTTTCGGCCGTTCCTGCAGGACCTCGGCGATGCGCTGCCCCCGGTCGACGTGCGCCGCAACGATTGCTTCGGCTTTGCTGCCGAAGTAGTTGCGAAACGTGCGTGCGGAGACGTTGGCCGCGGCGGCGATCTCGTCCACCGACACGTTCTCCAGCCCGCGCTCCAGTGCGAGCCGGATGGCGGCGTGACTCAACGCGAGGCGGGTCTCACGCTTCTTGCGCTCGCGCAGGCCGGGGACCGACATGCGAGCGAGTCTAGCAAAACGTTCCATGTTGGCAAACTTGCCAGACTGGAAGCGTTGCTGATGGTGGTCCTCTACAAGATCTTCGTGCCTTAAGTAGTCGGCTACGCTGTAGCGGTGGACCCCGATTTCGCCGACCGGGTGGTCGCCCAGTGGGGCCGCGAGCGACCCGAGATGCCGCTCGACTCGATCGGCGTCGTCGCCCGCGTGCTGCGCATCGCGAAACTCGTCTGGGACGTGCGGCGCCGCACTCTCGCGGCACTCGACATGGACAGCGCCACCGTTGATCTGATCGCGACACTGCGGCGCAATGGTCCGCCCTACTGCATGACGCCGTCCGCCCTCGTCGACGACATCCTCGTGAGCGGGCCTGCGATCACCCAGCGGGTCGCGCGTGCCGAAGCGCTCGGCCTGGTGAGCGTCGAACGGACACCGTCAGGGCGTCGCACGGTCCACGTCACCCTCACGTCGGAGGGTCACCGGACGATCGAGCGCAACATCGAGGAGCTCATCGAACAAGAACGCGCGCTGCTGGTCGGCCTCACCGATGCGGAACGCGCCGAACTCGAGACATTGCTCCGCAAGCTCCTGATCACCATGTCACCGGACGGCCGGTCAACCCCCGATCGATGAGCCTCTGCTCGGCCTACGGCGAGCCCAGCATGGATCCGGGGTCGATGCCGGCGGGTGGCTCCGTGTCGGAGAAGATCACCTGCGGGATCGAGTCGGCGCTGTTGAGGGCCCAGAGACCGACGACGTCGACGGCGGCGAAGACGATCGTGGCGAGGATCGCGACGGTCAGCCGGCGGCGGCGGTAGCGGTCCTTCCACCCGGCGCTGACCCGGGCGTAGGACTGGTCGTCGTGGACCTGCACGCCATCCGCGAGGGCGCTGAACGCCGATCGCAAGTGCTCGTCGGTGAGCGGGCCGGGGGAACCGCCGGCGGGACTGCTCATCGGCGCTCCTCGTACCTTCCGCGTCAACGCCGCCGGTCCACGCGAGACGTGGACCTTGACCGAGCCAACCCTAACACCCGGCGCGCTCGCGATCTCGCTCAATCGACCCCGGCAGCACCGCGCGGTTGCTCGGCGCGTGGGAGCCCCGCTGCATCGAAGATCATCGTCAGGCCGGCGGCCACGACGAGGTTGAGCACCAGCGCGAGCATCCCGACGGAAACCGAGAACGAGGGGAAATGGACGAGTGAGCTGAATCCGCCGGCCACTGCGAGCCAGGTTCCGCCGGCCATGCCGACGGCCCAGCCGGCCAGTAGGGCGCGGGGGTGCAGCCAGTTGGTGAAAAGGCCGATGGCGACGGTCGGGAGGGTTTGCAGGATCCAGAGGCTGCCGAGCAGTTGCAGGTTGATCGCGACCTGGTCGCGCAGGCCGAACACGAATCCGAGTGCGGCGACCTTCGCCAGCAGCGATACCCAGCGGGCTACCCGTACCTCGCCCTTCGGGGTGGTGTGCGGGGCGAAGAACTCGACGTAGACGTTGCGGGTGAACAGCGCGGCGAGCGCCACCGACATCACGGCGGCGGGCACGAGCGCACCGACGGCGATCGCGCCGAACACGGCCCCGCTGGCCACCGCCGGGAGCATGTGCGCGACCAGGAGCGGCGCTGCCACCTCGGCGTTCCCCGGAGGAGCCGCGATGCCGGCCGCCAGCGCGGCGACACCGAGCAGCCCGAACAGCCCGAGCACCATCGTCCAGGCGGGGATGCCGATGACGGCCCTGCGCAGCGTCTCGGGCCCCTTCGCGGCGAAGGCGGCGGTGAGGACGTGCGGGTACATCGGCAGCGCCAACGCCGAACCGAGCGCGAGCGTGGCGAACGCGAGGTACTCCTCCGGTTGGATCAGCATGTCGACGTGCGGCGATCCGACGGCCCGCTCGGAGGCGGCGGCGAACATCGGACCGAAGCCGTCGAACTCGCGCAGCACCGCGAGCGTGAACCCGAACGTGGCGCCGAAAACCAGCACACCCTTGGCGACGGAGATCAACGCGGGAGCCCGCAGCCCGGTGTTGAACGTGGCGACCGCGAGAACGGCGAAGACGGCGGTCAGCGCGAGGTCGCCGACGATCCCCGCCGGGTAGAGCCCGACCGCGAAGAGCACGGCCCGCACCCCGACGAGCTGCAATGCGACATAGGGCATCGTGGCCAGCATCCCGGTCAATGCCACGGCGAGCATCAGGCCGGGGGAGTCGTATTTGGCGCGCACGTGGTCCGCGATCGTGACCGATCCGGTGCGTCGGGCGGCGGCCCACATGCGGGGCAGCAGCACGAAGAGGATGGGCGCGAGCATTCCGGTGTAGGCCAGCGAGAAGAACCCGAGCGCGCCGACCCCGAAGGTGCGCCCCGGAACGGCGATGAACGTGTACGCGGTGAAAACGGAGCCGCCGAGCAGGAACCAGGTGATCACGGCGCCGTATCGGCTGTCGGCGAGCGCCCAGTCGCGCATGTCGGGCAGTCGGGACCGGCGGTGGAAGCGCCGGGCAGCCAGGGCCAACAACGATGTTCCGGCGAGCACGGCAATGAGCGTGAGAGCAGAGTCGAGCTCCTCCACCGGCCCCCCTTGCCCGCGTGCAGGGTGATCTCCCGCGACGGAGAATAGGAGTCGGCCGCTGCGGCTGTCCATCGGCTGGAGGTGTTCGGGCAAAAATCTTCCGCATCGGTGTCAACCCGAAGGGCATCCATCGCAACTGGACCTTCGTCCGGCCGGCGGCAATGATGCCGTGGGTGGCGAGGGGAGCGCGTCAGATGAAGTTCGGCGTGTTGGGCGACGTGCGGCGACTCATCGCAACGGGCTGCCTGATCGCCCCGGTCGTGGGGTTGCTGGCGGTGCCGCTCTATGCGGGGTCCGAGCCTCGACTGGCCGGACTGCCGCTCTTCTACTGGTACCAGCTCGCGTGGGTGCTGGCGACGCCGGCGTTCCTTGGGATAACTCTCCTGATCAGGCGCCCACGACCGGCCGACGAGCAGGTATGAGCCCGGACCAGGAGATCGGCGCGACCTGCGCGATCTGAAATTCGGTGGCGGGGTGAGGTACCCGCGCTGATACCGTGCCGGCGATCGCGACCCGGCTGTTGGAGGTGGGACCCATGCTCGTAGTACGCACGTGGGTGCTCCCCTCTCCGTCTCGATCGGGCGACTGACGCAGGTGTCGCCAGGAGCGCCTCCCACCAGGCACTCCTGAGAGGGCGAACCTATGGACCCTTTGCAATTCAATGCAGGGCAGTTCAACGCAGGGCAGTTCAACGCAGGGCAGTTCAGCGCGGCCGCACCCGCGACCGTCGGCACCCGGGCGGTGCTCACCCGGGTCGACGACCAGCGGTGGCAGGCGGTGGAGGACGACCGGACGGTCGGCGAGGGCGAGGCGTCCCGCCGGACCGACGGCCGGATCTTCCTCAGCATCGACACGTGGCACGGCGCGGTCTTCGACCGGCTCGCGGCCGCGATGCTGGCGGACCTGCCGGGCCCGCTGTACACGATGGTCGACGAAGCCGACCACGACCTGACGGCCCGCTGGCAGCGGGCCGGCCTCACCGTCCGGCGCCGGGAAGTGGAGTACCACGCCGCCACCGAACAGTTGATCACCGGCCTCGGGCCGGGGCCGGCGCCGTCGGGGGTGACGATCCTGGGCCTCGGTGCGGCGCGGGAGCCCGCGCTGCGTGAGGTGTACGAGACCGTCCGCGCCGAAGTCGACGCCCGGCTGGGCTGGGACTCGATGCCGGTCGAGGTGCCACCCCGCCCGGTCGGGGCCGCGCTGGACCCGTCGAGGTACGCGGTGGCCGCAGTGGCAGACCGGTACGTCGGGCTGGTCCGGGTGGTGTCGCGCCGGCGGCACGCCCGGATCGGGTTGCTCGCGGTCCGCGAGGACCAGCGCCGTCGGGGCATCGCCAAGGCGATGCTGGCCGAAGTGCTGGGCGCGCTGCACCGCGCCGGCGTCGAGACGGTGTCGACCGAGGTGGACGAGCGCAACAGCGCAGCGACGGCGCTGTGCGAAGGCATCGGCGCGCAGCGCGTGAGCAGCGCGCTGGAAATGGTGCGTGGCGCATGACCAAGTCAGCAGGGGCCATCGAGGTCGACGGCACCGTCATCGAGTGCCTGCCCAACGCCACCTTCAAGGTGGAGCTGGAGAACGGGCACAAGGTGCTCGCGCACATCAGCGGGAAGATCCGCAAGCACTACATCAAGATCGTGCTGCTCGACCGCGTGCTCGTGGAGCTGAGCCCGTACGACCTGAACCGGGGCCGGATCCTCTTCCGGTACCGGACGTAGCGCTCGATCCCACACAGCCGATGGTGCCGTCACACGGGTCATGCCCTGTGTGACGGCACCACGAGGTGTGTGAGCAGGGCCGCCGCCTCGTCGTCGCGGCCCGCCGCCCGGAGCGTCTCGGCGTACGTCGGCCGGAAGTCGATCTCCATCTGCCTCTCGGCCAGCGGTTCCAGCAGCTCGAAGGCACGCCGGTGGTGGTCGAGGCCCTCCTCCGGCCGGCCCGCCAGGCGCATCGCGACACCGAGGTAGTTGTGGCACAGCGCCTGGTTGTGCGGGAGGTTGTGCTGCTCGGCCAGGAGCAGCGCGTCGTGCAGCGCCTGCAGTGCCTGGTCGGGCTCGTCCGGTGCGAGCGCGACGCCCAGCGTGACCAGCCCGGTGATCCGTCCAGGCCCGTCGGCCACCGCGATCGACGCCCTGGCGAGCTCGACGGCCTCGGCGCGCTGCCCGAGGCGCAGCGTCACCCAGCCCTCGAACGCCAGCGCCTGCGCCTGCCCGGCGCGCACGCCCATCGACTCGAACAGCTGGCGGGCCCGGCGGAACCGCTCCTGCGCCGCTGTGAACTCGCCGAGGTCGCGGAGGACGAAACCGGTGCGCAACGCGAGACCGGCCTCCAGCGCGACGTCGTCGGGCCGGCACCGCTCGGCCTGCTCGTACGCCGCGAGCGCGTCGGTGAGGCGTCCGGCGGCGGCGCGCGCGAAGCCGAGGTCGGAGAGCAGCGCCGCCTGCTGCTCGTTGCGGCCGAGCCGGCCCGAGGCGGCCGCGGCGGCGTCGAGCAGCCTGATCTGGTCGTCGGTGCCGCGGTGCCGGAAGAACCAGACCTGCATGGCCTTCGGCAGCCCCGCCACCACCTCGTCCACCCCGAGCCGCACGGCGGCGTCGAAGCCGGCGATCAGGTTGTCGTACTCGGTGTCGAACCAGGCCATCGCCGTCGCCGGGTCGCCCGGCGCCGGGTTAGGCCGGTGCGGCGAGGGAAGCGTCCGGTCGTGGGCGACGGCCTGGGCGAGGTAGTGGTCCAGCACCCGGCGCAGCGCCGCCTCGGCCTGGGGTTCCTCGTCGGCGGCGAGGTCGGCGGCGTACCGGCGGAGCAGGTCGTGCATCCGGTAGCGGCCCGGCGACGACTCCTGCACCAGGTGGGCGTCGACCAGCTCTTCGAGCACCTCGTCCACCTGGCGGGGCGGGACGTCGGCCAGTGCGGCGGCCGCTGCCGCGTCGAAGTCGGCCCCCGGCAGGACGCCCAACAGCCGGAACAAGCGGCGGTGGCCGGGGTCGAGCTGCTGCAGCGACATTCCGAACGCCGCGTCGAAGCGGCCCGCGTTGTCGCGCAGCCGCTCGGCCAGCACGGCCACCGTCCAGCCCGGCCGGTGGCGCAGCCGGGCGCCCGCCATCCGAAGCGCGAGCGGGAGCCCGCCGCACTGCCGCAGCACCTGGGCCACCGCTTCCGCCGCTTCCGCCTCGGTGGGGGCGAGGCCGGCGGCCGTGCCGAACAGGTGGGCGGCGTCTCCGTCGGTGAACGGCACGAGCGAGACGGGCGGCACCCCGTCGAGGCTCACGAGCCGCGACCGGCTGGTGATGAGCACCGCTGACTTTCCTGCGCCGGGCAGCAGCGGGCGCACCTGCTCGGCGTCGACGGCGTTGTCGAGCACAACGAGCGCCCGCCGGCGCGAGAGCTCCGAGCGCCACAGCGCTGCGCGCTCGTCGGCGTCGCCCGGGATCCGCGTGAGGTCCAACGCGCCCAGCAGCTTCCCCAGCGCCGCCTGCGGCTCCAGCGGCTCGTGGCCGGGTGTGAAGCCGTGCAGGTCGAGGTACAGCCCGCCGTCGGGATACGCCGGGGCGAGCCGGTGGGCGACGTGCACCGCGAGGCTGGTCTTCCCGACCCCGGCCATCCCGTCGATCGCGACTGCGCCCACTGTCCGCAGCAGCTCCCCGACCAGCGCGTCCTCGGTGTCGCGGCCGGTGAAGTCGATCAGGTCGGCGGGTACGTCGTTGCGGCGCGGGGGAGGGGCCGCGCCGGCCTTGGTCGCCTCGGCCCACAGGGGGCGCAACGGCCGCGGGTCGCGGCTCACGGCCCGGCACAGCGCGACGACGGCCTCCCACGGCGGCACGAGTTGCCCGCTGAGGTACCGGGAGAGCGACGAGCTGCTGAGCTGCGCCTCACGGGCGAGCGCACGCAGGCTGAGCCCGCTCAGCTCCTTGATCCTGGCGAGCTGGCCGACCAGTCGGTCGTGGGGGCTCGACACGTGCAACACGCTACCTGTCCCGGCCCACCCGAACGGATCGGCGCGATGTTTGCGCTGGTCAGGTCGTTCCCGAGTGTCCCACGGTGTCCCACGGACCGCGCGCGGCACACGGCGCCGATGGTCGCATTCCTCCTGTCAGCAACGCCCCACAGCAAACAGGAGAAGACGATGGCGACGCAGCGGATGCCCAACCCGGCGGCTCTGGTCCCGGGTGCGACGGAAGCCCTGATGGCACTCAACTCGGCCATCGGCAGCGCCGGGGTCGACGGCACGGTGCTGGCGCTGAGCCACCTGCGGGCCAGCCAGATCAACGGTTGCAGCCCCTGCGTCGCCGGCGGCGCCGCGCACGCCCGCAGCAGCGGCGCGACCGAGCAGCAGGTGGACGCCGTCGCCGCATGGCGCGAGACGCCGTGGTTCACCGACGAGCAGCGGGCCGCGCTGGCGTTGACCGAGGCCGTGACCCGGCTCGCCGACCGCTCGGACCCGGTGCCGGACCAGGTGTGGGACGTCGCCGCGACGCACTTCGACAAGGACGAGCTGGCCGCGCTCCTGCTGAACATCGCGATGGCCAACGCCTTCAACCGGCTCAACGCGCCGACCCGCCAGCAGGCCGGTGCCTGGTGACCACCTCCCCGACCCCAACCCCGACCCCGTCCGACCAGCTCGAACCAACCCGGAAGGACAGCACCATGGCCACCACCGAGAACCCCCAGAACAACGCCAAGTACGACGGTTTCACCGACGAGGAGCGCGGTGCGATGAAGGAGCGCGCCAAGGAGCTGAAGACGCGCGCCAAGCGCGGCGCCAAGGCCGACACCGAGCCCGAGGTGCTGGCAAAGATCGCCGAGATGTCCGACTCCGACCGCGTGATCGCCGAGCGGCTGCACGCCGTGATCAAGGTGACCGCGCCCGAGCTCACGGCGAAGCTCTGGTACGGGATGCCCGCCTACGCCCGCGACGGCAAGGTGCTGTGCTTCTTCCAGAGCGCCGGGAAGTTCAAGACGCGCTACGCCACCCTCGGCTTCAGCGACGAGGCGACCCTCGACGACGGTGCCCTGTGGCCGACCTACTTCGCCCTGAAGGAGATGACCGACGAGGTCGAGGCCCGGATCGGCGAGCTGGTGCAGCGCTCGGTGGCGTGACGGGTCGGGCCGGTCGGGTCAGGCGTCCTGGCCCGACCGGAAGTAGGGCGAGAAACCGAGCCGGTTCAGCTCGCCGTCCCTGTCCATGAACCACGAGCTGATCGCCGGCCAGCCGCAGCTGCGGTCGGGATCCCGACCCGGTTCGGAGCTCCCCGGCACCCGGCCGATGACCTCGAACCCGTGGTCCGCGGGGCGCTCCCGAGCCGACTCGATGACGACGGCGTCGGTTGCCGCCGTGTCGGCGATGTCGGGGATCGCGGCAAGCCCCTCCGGGCTCGGCAGCGCACGCTCGGCGTAGTCGAGGATCCGGATCAGCGGGCTGCGCTGTGCTGCTGTGTCGATCATCGCGGCGACCCTGACCAGGAAGATCCGTCCGGATCGGGCGCGATACCCGAGAACCTCCCCTTCGCTGAGCGAGGAGACGGGCCGAGCGGGCCGCCGGACGCGCCGCGGCGCCGGCTGCGGTCCCACGAGCTGCTGGCGCACCCGATCGAGCGCCGCAGACCGCGCGCGGGCGGCCTTTTCGCCGACCGCACGCCACCGGTCGACGTCGGCACCCGAATCGAGTATCGCCAGCGCGGTGCGGAGGGTCTGGTCGTCGAGGCGCCCCAACTTCGACTGGGTGTGTGCGAGCGCGAGCCAGAAGACGGCCACCTCGTCGGGATCGTCGAGCGCCTCGGCGAACGCGGTCAGGACGAGGTCGCGGGCGGCTTCGGCACTGGCCCCATCGGCGACGGCGTCCGGATACGCGTCCCGCACGTCGCACGCGGTGTCGTCCGAGAACAACCCCGGCCCGTCTGCCCCCACGGCCGCGACCGTACTCGATCACCCGCGGACTTCGTCGAGCGCGGCGAGGTGTTCGGCGACCGTGCCGAGAGTGACGAGACCGCTCGCCGCCCCGGCCTGCTCGCCTGCTGCGGGGGTGAGGGCGGCGCTGACCCGGTCGGCGGCGGCGCAGTCGGCGGCGGTGCGGCCGGCGATCGCGATCGCGGCTCGGGCCATCAGGCACCAGTGCAGTTCCTGGAGCAGCCCGGGCGGCGGGTCGGGGAGTTCCCGCAGCAGCCCGGCCGCCCGTCCAGGATCGCTCGGGGCGAGCAGCAGCGGCGCCGCCCATCGCTGGTGCGACCCGAGCCCATGCGTGTTGTCGACCGGCGAGCCGTCCCGGAGGGCGACGCACAGCCGGGCGAGCGCGGGCAGGCCGGCCGTGAGACCGGGCATGCCGGCGCCGTCGAGTGCGCGGATCGCGGCGTCGTAGGTCGCCGTTCCGCGCAGTGCCCGGTACCAGCTGGTGAACAGCCCGACGAGCGGTCGTTCGTGACGGGACGCGAGATCGTCGAGCGCGCCGGCGTGCTCATCGGCTCCGGCGAAGTCGCCGAGCCCGCTGCGGGCCTGCAGGCGGACGAGGTGCCCGAGCACCTCGGCGTTGGGCAGGTCGTTGCGGGTGGCGAGGTCGACCAGCTCCGCGCCGATCCGGTCGCGCGCGGATGCGAGGCCGGTGCGGTGGAACGTCTGCATGAACGAGCCGTTGAGGGCGAAGGCCAGCAGCGCCGGGTCGCCGATCGCGCGGGCGAGCCGTTCGGCTTCGACAGCGGCCTCGCGGGCACGTGGGTGGCGGCTGCCGCGTGACTCCAGCGCGATCGTCGCGAGCAACCGGGCCCGCGCCGCGGCGCGTTCGGACGGGACTCGGGTGAGCGTGCGTTCGGCGGCCTCGACGACGGCTGCGGCCTGCTGCGGGTCGTCCGAGCTGGTCCAGATGGCCGGCACGTCGTAGGCGCCGATCACCCGGGCCGTCAGCTCGGGGTCGCCGAGCGTCTCGGCGGCGCCGATGACGCCGACCCGTTGCCGCTGCGCGGCTTCGAGTCCGCTCCCGCCCGTGGTGGCGAGCGTCCGCAGCAGCCCGACGGTGGACTCCAGCCGGGCCTGCCGGCCGACGCCGACGTCGTAGGCCGTGGTGGCCCGCGTCCAGACCCGGTCGGTCGGTCCGACGTCGACGCCGGGGTGCGGCACCTGCCGCAGGATGTCGGCCTCCAGCCGGCGCAGCGCCGGCCCGGGATCGATGCCGAGCTGTTCGACGAGCACTGCCCGCGCCCTGCGGAGCACGGCCAGCGCGTCGCCCTGCCGATCGGACCGGTGCAGCGCTCGGGCGAGCAGCATCCAGGACTGCTCGCGCCAGGGATGGGTCTCGACGTGGGCGTCGAGGTCGGGGACCGCCTCGGCCGCCCGGCCCGATGCGACCCGCGCCTCGCCGAGCCGCTCGACCGCGGTGGCGTGCAGCTCGGTCAACCGGCCGCGTTCGGCGCGGGCCCAGTCCTGGTCGGCGACGTCGGTGTAGGCCGGCCCACGCCACCACCCCAGCGCCTCCACCAGCTGAGGTACCGACGCCGTCGGCCCGGTGGTCGCGGCCTCGAACCGGGCGGCGTCGGTGTCAGCACGCAGGGCGTACCCCGGGCCGTCCGTCACCAGCAGCGTTGCGGGGGAGCGCGGTGGCCGGTCCGGCTCCAGGGCCCTGCGCAGCGCGCCGACGAACGTGCGGACCGCGGAGAGCGCGCCCTCGGGCGGCAACGTCCAAAGGTCGTCGACGAGCGTCGTCACGGGCACCACCCGGCCACGGGCGACGAGCAGCCTGGCGAGCACCGCACGATGGCGCGGCCCGCGCAGCGGCAGCGCTGCACCGGTGGCGTCCCACGCGGTGACCGGGCCGAGCACCCCGAACGTTGTGGACGGTGTGCTGCTCATCGGTTGCTCATCGTCCCCGCTCATCGTGGCGGCATGACCCCCGCCATCGCCGGCTTCGCCGAGCACCGTATCCGCGTCACCCCCGACGTCTCGCTGAACGTCGCCGTCGGCGGCGGCGGCGACCCGATCGTGCTGCTGCACGGCTTCCCGCAGACCCACCTGATGTGGCGGCACGTCGCCGCCGACCTCGCCGCCGACCACACCGTGATCTGCCCCGACCTGCGCGGGTACGGCGCGAGCGACAAGCCGGCCGAGACGGGGCGCGACGTCTACTCCAAGCGGACCATGGCCGCGGACGTCGTGGCGCTCGCCGGCGCGCTCGGCCACGAGCGGTTCGCGCTCGCCGGGCACGACCGCGGCGCGCTGGTGGCCTTCCGGGCCGGGCTCGACCACCCCGACGCGGTCAGCCACCTCGCGTGCCTGGACGTGCTGCCCACACTGGACATGTGGGGCGTCATGCACGGTGTGTCCGCCGCGGTGGGCTTCCACCTCTACCTCATGGCCCAGCCCCCAGGGCTGCCGGAGCGGCTGATCAGCGCGGCGCCGGACGCGTTCTTCGGGCACTTCCTCGACGTGTGGACGGCCGATCCGTCCGCGCTACCGGCCGACGTGCGGGCCGCCTACCTCGATGCCTGCCGGTCCGCGGTGCCCTCGATCGTCGCGGACTACCGGGCGTCCGCGGGCGTCGACGTCGAGCACGACCGCGCCGACCGGGCTGCCGGCCGGCGGCTGGTGATGCCGGTGACGGTGCTGGCTCAGGACTGGGGCGCTGCGCTCGGCTTCGATGCCGCGGCGGTGTGGCGAGCCTGGGCGCCGGACCTCGACCACGTCATCCTCGACGCCGGGCACTTCATGGCGGAGCAGGCGCCGGACGACACCGCTGCCGCGCTCCGCAACCTGCTCACCCGGAGGGGCGATCACCGCCGGGCGTCGTAGCTCTGCCGCGCGACCAGCACCTCGGCGATGTGCTCCTCGGCCCAGCGGCTCAGCACGAGCAACGGGCCGTGCAGGGTGCGCCCGAGCGCCGTCAGCTCGTACTCCACGCGCGGCGGCACCTCGGCGTACGCACGACGTTCGACGAGGCCGTCACGTTCCAGGTCGCGCAACGTGTCGGTGAGGACCTTCCCGCTGATCCCCTCGACCGCGCTGCGCAGGTCGCCGAAGCGCATCCGCCCGTCGCCGAGCACGCTGACGATCATCGCCGTCCACTTGTTGGCGATCCGGGCGAGCGAGGTGCGCGACGGGCAGGTGGCGACCAGCACGTTCCAGGCGGGCTGCTGTGACACGTGGCACATCCGTCCGATAGTTACGTTGAGGTAATTGGTTACTGAAAGAGACTATAGGCGCTCACCAGCGAGAATCGAACCAAGGAGATGACCGGACGTGAGCACCACAACCCCGCTCGAGGTCGTGCGGCGCTATTTCGACGCGCTCGCGGCGAAGGACTTCGCCACGGTCGCCGGCATGCTCGCCGACGACATCGTGTGGCACCAGCCTGGCGCCAACCGCTTCTCTGGCACCCACCACGGCAGCGCCGCAGTGGGAGAGATGATCGGCGGGATGATGACCGTCAGCGAGGGCACGTTCGAGCTCGCGACCATCGGCGCTCCCATGGTCAACGGCGCGCTGGTCGGGGTTCCCGTCCACTTCACCGGGAAGCGGGAGGGGGCGGCGATGGCCCAGGACGGCATCGACCTGCTCAGGATCGAGGGCGACCGGATCGCCGAGGTGTGGCTCTTCTCGTCCGACCCCCGGTCCGAGGATGCGTTCTGGGGTGCAGCCTCGGCGTAGTTGGGGCAGACAGGCCTACCTGCCCGCGTGATCCTGGCGGGGTCGGGGCGAGCGCGATGGCGCACCCGTCGACGTCGAGCGCTCCGTACGCGCTCGACAGCATCGTCCCGACCTCGCCTGCGCCGGCCTGATCACCGGTCCGCCCTGATCACCGGTTCTCGCGGATGGTCCGCAGGATGATCCGGTACTCGAGCAGCGACGTGGCGGCCGCACAGATCCCGGCGAACAGGCCGACCAGCATCCAGGTCGGGACGCTGTTGGACCAGCTGGTCGCGATGACCCACACCACGAGGACCAGCACTCCCATCAGTGCCACGGTGAGGATCATCGGAAGCACGACCGAGGGCTGGAGATCTTTGCCGCTCACCCCCAACCTGGGGTAGACGACGGTCTGTTCGAGGACCGCCCACGGCACGAGGACCGCCGCGCACGCCCACATCGCTCCGGTCATGTCGGGCTGGATGTACCCGGCTGCACCGAGCGCGAGCACGGGCAACAACACCAGCAGTGCCAGGTACCACTTCGGTAGCGGGCGGGGTGTCGGGGTGTCAGTGGGAGAGGTGTTCTCGCTGGTCGGGAGTTCGTTGTGGTTGGTCATTCGAGGCTCCAGGTTCGTCGGATCGCGGTACCGATGAGCCTGCTCGGCGCGCCCGTCGACGTCATCGCCAGCAGGACGGACTCCCCGCTATGTCCCAAGGCGGACTCGACGACCGCACTAGCCTCCGGTGCATCCGAGTTGGAGGGGGACGGGCGATGGATGCGACCGACGACACCGGGGCCACCAGCAGCACGCCGACGGACGGGGGATCTCCGCCTCCGCAAGCGCCGTCGCACTCGCTCGGGCCGGACGCCGTGGCGATCCTGTCCACCGAGCACTGGAGCCTGCTCAGCTCGCGGTCGTTGATCTGGAGCGAGGCGATGAACCGCAGCACGGTCTTCCTGAGCCTGCTCTCGGCGACGATGGTCGCGCTGGCGCTGCTGGCCGACACGAACGACTTCGGCCGCCGGACCACAACCCTCGCGTTGGTGCTGCTGCCCATCGTGCTGCTGCTCGGCGTCGTGACCCACGTGCGCCTCGTTCAGATCAACAGCGAGGAGGTGCGGACGATGCTGGCCATGAACCGGCTGCGCAATGCCTACCTCGAGATCGCGCCCGACCTGCGGCCCTACTTCAGCACCGGTTTCCACGACGACGAGCGCGGCCTGGCCGCCAGCTACCTGATGTCCGGGACGCGACGGATGCGGCCGTGGCGGCAGTTCCTGCAGGCGATGGCGACGCTCGTCGCGACCGTCGACGCCGTGCTCGCCGCGACCATCGTGGTGATCGCCGTGCAGGCCGCCGGCGCGTCGACGGGCCTCACCGTCGTCGCCGGGGTGCTCGTGTTCCTGCCGGTGTGGGTGGCCCTGGTGTTCGCGCAGCGCCAAGCGCTCCATCCGCTGCGCCGAATCGCGCCGCGGTTCCCCAGCCCACCCGAAGGTCCCTGACGGTCACGACGCCGGCCGGTCTGATGAACGACCTCACACGGCCTCATAGATCGGATGTTTGAGTCGACCGGGCTCGCGATGACCGAGTGGAGGTCGTACAAAAGCCCGAACACATTGGATGTACGACCCGCGCGAATGGGCAGCCCAGGCTCGTCGCGCCGGTGCGGCAGCCGGAGGTGGCGGTCCCTGTGATCGAGCCTTTCCTCAAGCGGAAATGACTCGCCGTAGCCCACACACAGCGCAGCGTCGTCATATCGAGTGAGTCTCGAAACGGTCACGACTCCATGTCGACGTAGCGTGACGGCGGTTGTTAGTGTGCGCCCGGTTCAGCGGCCGGTCGAGTGAGGAGACAGGGCATCGACATGTCATCAGTGACGACGGTCGAGACCGTCGCACCGCCCGTACGGACCCGGTTGCTCGGGCTCGATGCGGCCCGGTTCGTCGCACTGATCGGGATGTTCGCGATCCACGTGCTGCCGCTGGAGACGGCGGACGGCCGGCCGACGGTCACCGAACTGGTCGCGGGCGGCCGGTCGGCGGCGCTCTTCGGTGTGCTGGCGGGGGTGAGCGTGGCGCTGGCGACGGGCGGCGTGCAACGGCCGGCCGCGGGCCGGGCGCACCGCGCGGCGGCGGCCGGGCTCGCCGTGCGCGGGCTGCTGATCGGGCTGCTGGGGCTCGGGCTGATCGAGATCGGCACGCCGGCGATCGTGATCCTGCCCTTCTACGCCGTGCTGTTCGTGCTGGCAGGAGCGCTGGTGCGGCTGACGCCGCGGGTGCTGGCGGGCTGTGCGGCGGTGGCCTGCGTCGTGACCCCGGTGATCAGCTTCCTGCTGCGGCCAGGCCCGCTGCCCGACGGCTCGGTCGAGCCCACGGTCGCGACGCTGGCCGCGCCGGGGGAGTTCTTCACCATCCTGTTCGTGACCGGCACGTACCCGGTGCTGACGTGGATCACGTTCCTGCTGGCCGGGATGGCGATCGGGCGCTGCGACCTGTGGGCGCGCGCGACCGCGGTCAGGTTGATCGTGGGTGGGGTGGCGCTGGCCGTCGTGGCGAAGATCGGGTCGCTGGTGCTGCTGGCAGCGGGCGGGGCGGAGGCGATCGGCGACGACGGGCTCGAACGGCTCCTGCTCGGCGTCACCCCGACCGACACGTGGTGGTGGCTGGCGGTCGACAGCTCGCACTCGGGCACATCGTTCTTCCTCGCCGGCTCGGTCGGGACGTCGATGGCGGTGCTGGGGGCGATGCTGCTGCTGGCGCGGTGGTCGGAGCGGCTGGTCTGGGTGCCGGCGGCGGTCGGGTCGATGCCGCTGACCATGTACACGATGCAGCTGCTCGTGCTCGACGCGACCGATCCCATCCCGGCCATCTGGACGTGGGTCGGGTACGTGATCGGCGCGGTGGCGCTCGGCGTCGGGCTGCGCTGGACCGGGCAGCGGGGCCCGCTGGAAGCGGTCGTGGGTGGGGTGAGCAGCGCCGCCCGCCGGGCCGTCGAGAACCCGTACGGCCGGCACGCCATCGACGTCGGCGGGCTCCCTCGCCGATGATCAGGAGTTGCGACGGGAGCGGCTCGTCGGTGGTATAGGCCGATGGACATCTCCGTCGTCGTCGCCTCGCGGCCCAACACCCCGCCGGAACAGGACCTGGAGACGGCCGTGGTCGCGGACCGGCTCGGCTACGGCGAGGTGTGGGTCGGCGAAGGGTGGGTGTGGGACTGCTTCACGCTCGCGACCGCCATCGGGCAGGCCACGGAGCAGGTCGCGTTGACCGTCGGACCGGTGCCGGTCTCGCTGCGCGATCCGGCGATGATCGCCGTCGGGGCGGCGTCGATCGCGGCGCTCACCCGCCGCACGGTCGGCGTCGCGCTGGGCGCGTCGAGCGTCCGGTTCGTCGAGGGCATGCACGGGCGCTCCCGCAGCCGACCGGGCACGGCGCTGGTCGAGAGCGCAACCGCCGTGCGGTCGCTGCTCGACGGCAAGCGCACCGACTTCCAAGGTGAGGTGCTCTCCACGCACGGCTACCAGCTGCGGCTCGCCCCGCCCGGCGGCCCGCTCACCATCGCGGCGTTCGGCGACCGTGCGGTGCGCACCGCCGCCACCCACGCCGACCGCATGGTCCTCGACCTCGTCTCGACGGAACGCGTGGTCGAGTACCGCGCGAAGCTGCAAGCGGCCGCGGCGGAGGCCGGGCGACCGGCCCCCGCGCTGGCTGCGTGGCTGCCGGCGGCGGTCGAACCGGACGCCGATTCGACCGCCGAGCTGACCACCAGCCTCGCCGGCTACCTCGCGGTGCCCGGCTACGGCGAGATGTTCGCTGCGGTCGGTTTCGGCGACGCCGTGCAGGCCGCCCGGGCGGGGGCGGACCTTCCTGCGCTGCTGGAGGCGCTGCCCGCCGACGCCGCGAGCCGCGTCGGTCTCGTCGGCGACGCCGACGTCGTGGCCGCGCGCTTGGAGGCCTATGCCGACGCCGGGCTCGACGAGGTTGTGCTCGTGCCGGCAACCGCGGGCGACCCCGGTGGTGAGCGGACCCTGACCGCTTTGGCGAAGTTCAGGTAGTCACCCGAGGTAGACGAGCACCCGGTGTTCGTCGGTGCCCGGTACGGCCAGCGCTTCGTAACCCAGGTGCAGCTCGCCGCGGTCGGGGTGCCGCCAGCGTTCCGTCCCGGTCCAGCGTGGGACGCGGGTCGCGGCGGCGTACCGCTCCGCGAAATCGCTGCCGGGGGTGAGCGCGAGCTCCGCGGCGACGTCGGCGGCGTGCGGATCGGCCAGGTCGGCGGCGGAGCGCAGCCGGGCCGCCCACTCCTCGGCGACCTGACCCCAGTCCGGGAAGGTCGTGCGGGCGCGCGGGTCGGTGAAGACGAACCTCGGGATCGACGCGGCGTCGAGCACGCCGGCGGGCCCGGCCAGCTTGCGGAAGCCCTCCGTGCAGGCCAGCACCTCGCCGGACATGTCGATCAGCACCGCCGGCGTCGGATCGAGCTGGTCGAGCAGCAGCCGCAGGGTGGGGCGGACCGGTTCGCGGGCCGCCGCGGCCGCGCACGTCCGCCCTCCCGAGGTCTTGACCAGCCGCAACAGGTGCACGTGCTCGTCGTCGCGCAGTTTCAGGGCGCGGGCGAGCGCGGCCAGCACCTCGGGCGACGGCCTGCGGTCGCGGCCGCGTTCCAGCCGGGTGAGGTACTCGACGCTGACGCCGGCCAGCTCGGCCAGCTCCTCGCGGCGCAGCCCCGGCGTGCGCCGGCGCGGCCCGCTCGGGAGCCCGGCGGCGATGGGTGTGACCGCTTCCCGGCAGGCCCGCAGGAACTCGCCCAATGGGTTGTCGCTCACCGCTCAACTCTCGGGGTCGAGGAGCTCGCGCACCAGCTCCGGCGGCCGTCCGACGACGGCGCGGGTCGACGTGATCACGATCGGCCGCTCGATCAGCACCGGGTGCGCGGCGAGCGCGTCGAGCAGCTGTTCCCGGCCGGCATCCGCGAGAGCGAGCTCGCGGTAGACCGGCTCACCGGTCCGCATCATCGCGCGCGGGTCGTCGGTGCCGAGCTTGCGCAGCACGTCCTCCAGCTCGGCCCGGCTGGGCGCCTCGTCCAGGTAGCGCACGACCTGCGGTTCGACGCCGAGCTCGTCGAGGATCGTCATGGCACCGCGGCTCTTGCTGCAGCGCGGGTTGTGCCAGATGGTCACGTCCATGCCGGACATGCTCCACCACGGGCGCCGGCGGTCAGCCGTGGGCGGCGAACATTTCGAGCAACCCGCGCAGCGCGTCGTCGCCGAACATCATCTCCAGGTTGCCGGCCGACTCCGCGGCGGAAACCGCACTGCGTGGGAACAGGGCGTCCTCGTAGGCGGTGAGCGCCGCCTCTGCGTTGCCCGGGTGCGCGACGATCGCGCGGCCGAGCTCGGCGCCGTCGAACATGGCGAGGTTCGCCCCCTCCCCGGCGAAGGGCGACATGACGTGCGCGGCGTCGCCGAGGAGCGTCACGCCGGGGGAGCGCGCCCAGCGGTGCCCGACCGGCAGCGCATGGATCTTGCGCGGGACCAGCGCACCATCGGCGTCGGCGATCAGCGCGCGCAGCCCGTCGCCCCAGCCGAAGAACTGGTCGAGCACCACCTTCTTCGCGGTGTCGGCATCGGTGAAGTCGATGCCGTCGAGCCAATGCTCTCCGACGGCGAGCGCGGTGTAGACGTGCAGGCTGCCGTCGGCCTCGCGGTGGACGAGGAAGCCCTTGTGGTCGCCGAGGCAGAAGAACGAGCCCGTCCCGATCAATGCGGCGGCGGCCGGGTGCCGGGTGTCGGCCTCAAGCAGATCGATCTCCACGAAGGAGACGCCGGTGTAGGCGGGGGCCGCGCTGGAGAGCAGTGGACGGATCCGCGACCACGCCCCGTCCGCCCCGACCAGCAGGTCGGTGGTGATCGTCGACCCGTCTACGAACGTCACCTCGTGGCGGCCGTCGTCCAGTGCGCGGGCCCCGGTCGTCTGCCGGTCCCACCGGACAGTGCCAGCAGGCAAGGAGTCCAGCAGCAGGTCGCGGAGCCGGCCGCGGTCGACCTCGGGCCGGCCGCTCGTCCCCTGCTCGTCGGTGGCGAGCTGGATCGTGCCTTGCGGGTCGGCGATGCGCATGGCCTCGCCGCCGGGGGTGATGAGCAGGCGGAACCCGTCGTGCAGCTGCGCGGCGCGCAGCGCCTCCTGCCCGGTCTCCTCGTGGATGTCGAGCTGGCCGCCCTGCGTGCGGACGGCGCGCGATGCCTCCCGTTCGAACACTGCCGCTTCGATGCCGTTGACGTGCAGGACCCTGGCCAGCGTGAGGCCGCCGAGGCCGGCGCCGATGATCGTTATCGGGTGGTGGTGGGTCGTGGTCATGATCGCTCCAGGTGCGGGTCGGGGGTGGGGACGTCGGTCATGCCGCTGAGCACCACCTGCAGGCACCAGCCGAGGCGTTGCTCCGGTGATCCGGCCAGCAGGCGCCCGGCCAGCGCGTTCGTGTGCGGGTGGGTCCGCGCGGGGGCCTCGTGGATGGCGCGGGCGAGCGCGTCCCACTCCTGCTCCGCGGCGCCGGACTGCTGACGCGTGGAGTGCTCGGCCGCGGTGGTCGTGGCGAACTGCAGTAGCAGGTCCACGCCCCATGCGGCCTGCGCCGGTGGCACCCCGCCCTCGTCCAGCAGGGCGAGCAGCCGCTCCAGGAGACGCAGGTAGTGCTGCCCGTGGGGGCGTGCGCTGAGCGCGGCGCGGGCCAAGGCGGGGTGTGCGAAGAGCACGGTGATGAACGAGGTGAGCACGCCCGTCACCCGTCGGCGCCAGTCGCCACTGCTCGCGGCGGCGTCCAGGTCGACGGCGCCGAGCAGCTCGTCCAGCACCGCGGCGTGCAGCTCCGCGGTGTTCGCGACGTACACGTAGAGAGACGCGGCGCCGGTGTCGAGTTCCTGGGCCAGCCGGCGCATCGTCACCTTTTCGAGGCCTTCGTCGCGCATGACGGCAACCGCCGCCGTAACGATGCCCTCGCGGCTCAGCGCGGGCTTGGCGGGACGCTCCCGTCGGCTCATCGGAGTCATGGATCCACTATAACGAACATGTTCGTAACAAACATGTTCGTCGCGTTGTTCCCTTGAAGTGACGCTGCGGCCCACATACGGTACGAGCGTGGGTGACGACACCGGGCGCGTGCTGGACTGGGTGGAGCGGCGGGCCGACGAGATGGCGGCGCTGCTGGCGGAGCTGGTGGCGGTGGACACCGAGAACCCGCCGGGCCGTGGGCTGGGCGAGTGCGCCGAGGTCCTACGCGGTGCGATGGAGCGGCTCGGGTTCACCGCGGAGGTGCTCGACCTGCCGGTCGCCGACCACCTCGACGACCGGCCTCGCCTCGTGCGCGGCGAGATCGGGTCCGGCCCCGAGTTGATCTACCTGCACGGCCACTTCGACGTCGTCCCGGTGCAGGATCGCGCGCAGTTCACGGCACAGCGCCGGGACGGGCGGATCATCGGCCGCGGCACCGCCGACATGAAGGGCGGCATCGTCAGCATGCTCTACGGTGCCGCAGCGGCCGCCGACCTGGGGCTGCTCGGCGCCGGACGCGTTGTCGTCCACCTGGTCTGCGACGAGGAGACCGGCAGCGTCGCGGGCGGCGGCCACCTGCGCGCGGCCGAGCTCATCGACCCGTCGGCCCGCGCGATGGTGACCGGCGAACCGAGCGGCGGGAACGTCTGGGCCGCCGCACGCGGCGCGATCAGCCTGCGGGTCGACGTCCGCGGGCGCGAGGCGCACGTCGGCCAGGCCGACCGCGGCGTCAACGCGTTCAGCCACATGACGCACATCGCCCGCGCACTGGAGCCGTACGCGCAGGAGCTGGCGGCGCGGCACACGGCGTTTGCGATGGACCCCGCCGACGGGCCCGGCTCGATGGTCGTGATCGGCGGGCTCTCCGGTGGCGGCTCCAACTTCAACGTCGTGCCGGGGCACGCCTGGTTCACCGTGGACAGCCGCTTCAACCCGGAGGAGGACCTCGACAAGGAGCTGGCGCGGCTGCAGGGCCTGATCGAGGCGGCGGCGGTCGAGGTCGGCGCCGACGTGTCCGTCCGGGTCACCCAGCTGCAGCCGGCGGCGAGCACCGACCCGACCGGCCCGGCCGCCACCGCGCTGACCTGCAGCATCGCCGCCGTGGACGGCGCGGCGCCGCGGTTCGAGATGTGCGCCGGGATCCTGGAGATCCGCTGGTACTCGCAGCTCGGCATCCCCGCCTTCGCGTACGGCGCGGGGCGGTTGGACGTCTCGCACGGCCCGGACGAGTACGTCGACGAGGCCGCGCTGCGCCGGTGCGCGGCGGCCTACGCGCTCTTCGCGGGGGAGATGCTGGGGTGACCGGGATGGCCTCGACGGTCAGGAGGCCAGGAACTGCAGGAGCTCGCGGTGGAAGATCGTGGGCTGCTCCAGGTTCACCATGTGCCCGGCGCCGGGGCGAGCGCGAAGTCGATCGACGTCCGGGCGCCGAGGGACAGCCCGACCAGCGACGCGCGTGTGATGCCGAGGCCGGTGAGCAGCTGCCGGAGGTCGTCGTAGTAGCTGAAGGTCGCGCTCGCGGTGGACGACCGGCCGTGGTTGCGAGCATCGAAGCGGATCACCGTGTGGTCCCCTTCGAGCAGCGCGACCTCGGCGTCCCAGGTCCGTCCGTCCAGCCCGCCGCCGTGCAGCCGGACGACGGGATCTCCCGCCCCGCGGAGCTCGTAGCTCAGCTCGCCGCCGTCGATCGCGAGCGCCTCGGTTGCCATGATCGGAACGCTATCGGGCCGCCGGTTCAGGACGGGGGGTAGCTCATCACCAGTACGGCCCGGCCGCCACCGGCTCCCGCGGCGTAGACGTGCGGCGTGCTGCCGTCGAATTCGACGCTGTCGCCGGCCGTCAGCTCGACGATGTCACCGACCGGCCCGCTGCGGACCCTGCCCGCCGCGCAGTAGACGACCTCGGTGGTGCCGGGAGGGTGCGCCTCGCCGTCGAACTGGGCGCCCTCGGGCAGGTCCAGTTCGAACACCTCGGTGCGGTGCGGGCGGGAGTCGGTGCGCAGCAGCCGCCCGTGCATCCCGGTGCCGGAACGCACGACCGGGCCCTCGCCGGCGCGCAGCACCCGCAGCGACGCCGGCTCGGTGCCGTCGAACAGCTGGCCGATGCTGAGGTTCAGCGCCCGACCGAGCCGCCACAGCGTCTCCAGCGACGGGTTCGCCTCGGCGTTCTCGATGCGGGAGAGGCTGGTCTTGGACAGCCCGGTCGCGCGGCTCAGCTCGCCGAGCGAGCGGCTGGTCGCCGCGCGGTGCCGGCGCACGACCGCCGCCAGCCGGCGCGCCTGCTCCTCGGCGGCTCCGGCCTCCGGCGTTCCGCTCATGTCACGACCCGTCACGTGTACGGAACCTACTCGCGTCACGGTTGGGGGTGTCCGCCGCGCCATTCGGGGAGCGGTCGACGGTCGGCCGCGATCTCGAACGCGGAGGCGGCCAGCAGGCGCGTTGAGTCGAGTGTCGGCAGCGGGGCCGTTGCGGGGTCGACGAGCAGGGGGATCTCGGTGCAGACCAGCGCGACGGCGTCGCAGCCGCGGTCGCGGAGTGTGCCGATGATGGTGTGGAACGTCGAGCGCGACGTGTCGGTGAAGACGCCCTCGACCAGCTCGTCGAAGATGATCCGGTTGACGACGGCCCGGTCGTCGGCGTCGGGGACGGCGGCGTCGATGCCGTGCTTCGCGAGCGCGCGCGGGTAGAGGTCGCTGTCCATCGTGTACGCCGTCGCGAGCACCCCGACCTTGCGGTATCCGGCGTGCGCCGCCTCCTGTGCGACGACCTCGGCGATATGCAGCCCCGGCAGGGCGAGCGGCTCGCCCGGCACCTCCAACGCGAGGTGGGCCGTGTTGTCCGGGCAGACGAAGAAGTCGGCCCCGGCCCGCGCGAGACGGGTGACGCTGGTCGCGAGAGTGTCGCGGATGCTCGCGTGGTCGCCCGCGTCCCACGCCGGCATGCTGCGCCCCATCGCGATGCAGTCGAGCGTGACGTCCGGGTGCTGGTGCGGTCCCGATTCGGCGAAGCCGAGCTGGCAGAACGTCCGAAGGCACAGCGACGCACCTTCGACGCTGTGGGCGAGGATCCCGAGGTGAGGCATGGTTCGAACCCTAGACGGCAAGCATGGTGCTTCGTCGAGGAATTTGGTCCGGATCGACCCATCTCGGCGGAATGAATTCCGGCCGCCCATCACCTATCCAGACGATCCATTCGGTGGCATGGATTTCCCGGTGATGCATTTTGCACAGCATCACCAGATTGTTGATTTCGGTTGGTCCGCCGTTTTGCCATTCAACAATATGGTGGATGTCGCACCAACTCGCCGGGCGGCCACACCGTGCGCATCCGCGGTCACGGGCGGCGACGGCTCGTCGCATTCCGTCGGGGATCACGCGGTTTGCGCGGCCGATGTCGAGCGGTTGGCTGTCGCCGTTCATGACGATCGGGATGACACCGGCGTTGCAGGCGAGCAGCCGCAGATCCTTGGTGGCGATAGTGCCGCCGAAGTCGAGCACAGCAGTCCGGACCCGGTTCTCCAGCTCTGCGAGTGGGATGTGCACGTTGAGGTGCGGACGGTGCCCGCCGGCGCGGGGGACGTCGCCGTGGTCGAGGACGTAGCCACAAACATCAGCGAGTGCTTCGGCTTGCCGTTGCCCAGTGCTGCGCTGATCGTCGCTGGTGGCCGGCTTCGACTTCGCGTCGATCAACGTGGCGATGGTGGCGAACAGGACCGGGTTGTCGAACCGGCCCTTGATCGTCCCACCGGCCCGGTCGGGGTGGCGGGTGATGGCCAGCTCGTTGACCTCGGACTCGGGTCCGTCGTCGGGTTCGAGCCTGTCATTTTTCCCGTGTAAGCCACGGGTGGACTGATTGTTAACGTATCACAGGGGGAGTCGTCCGGGGAAG
>NZ_JAJGSX010000046.1 GCF_021245725.1 Pseudonocardia sp. TRM90224
TGTCTTACCTGGTCACGAGGCACTTTCTGCTATCGGGGGTCACCTACCGCTCAGCCCGACATGAAGAGCCCGGGCTAGGGGAACTCCGTAAAGCCTGCCACCGGCCCGGATCTGGGCGTCGTGGTGATCGATAAGGTAGTACGGCCTCGACGACGTCCGTATGACAGTCGAATGTCAGCCGGTGTCGCTACCTTGCCGATCGATGAGTCGACGTCGGACGAGGGCCGGCGCCAATGCGAATCTGGGGGAACGTTGGTACTGAACCGGGTGATGCGCGGAGCCCTGCTCGGTGCGGTGACCGTGCTGCTGGCCAGCTGCTCTGGCGCGCCGCCGGCGCCCTCGCCGGCTGCTCCGACGGACACTCCCGCCGATACTGCAGCGGCGATCACGCCGGCGCGGCTGCAGTCGCTCTGGTGGAGCTGGGCGTCCTCCGCGCCGCCTGGTCGGAGCCCTGTCGAGGACACAACGGGAGCGGTTTGCGCGGACAATCAGCCGACCGAGGTCTGGCTCGTCGCCGGCACCTTCGGAGGTCGAGCGGAGCGGCGTTGCCAAGTGCCTGCGGGTGTGTCGATCGCGGGTCCAGCGGTCAACGCCGTCACGCCCGACGCGGAAGCGTGCACAAGCTTTCTGGCCGGTGCCCGCGGTGACGTTGTGCTCGACGGTGCGCCCGAAGCAGTGGAGTCGATCGAGCCGACCGAGATCACCTACGACGCTGTAGACGGCCGGTACCGGGGCTTCGGATGCGGTCTGTGGTTTCGCCTTCCGCCTTTGTCGCCGGGTGAGCACACGTTGGTGATCAGCGGGAGCAGTGGTGAGTTCGCGACCGAGGCGCGCTACGTGCTCACGGTGAGCAGAAGCGCCTAGCGTTGCCGACTCGGCGCGCTGAAGTGGCGCCCTTACGTCAGGCAGCCGCACTCGGACCTGATGACGCGAGTGCAGTGGCAGTCCCAGAACTGGCGCACGTAACGGATCCTACCGCCCGGACCGGTGTCACACCTGATCCCGGTGCATTCTGTGCCACATTGGCACGCCACTGCCTCGACCCTCGGGACGACCACGGCCAGCAGTCGGTCCGCGACCCTTTCCGCAAGCGATGCCATATTCTCTCTCTCCTCGATAGGGTTGGGCTCAAGATACGTCTGACGTGCTGTCAAATCTCTGTCATCGATCTTTACTGCGGTCGACGAGCCGAGCACGCCGACCGCGGAGAAGTCGTCGATGAACGCCGAGCGCGCGCTCCCGAGCAGGCCGGGGAGGGGTGAACGAACGGCACTTTCGCCCAAACCTATTGGGCGAAAGTGCCGTTCGTTCAGTCGTGTTGTCCGCGCGAGCACGGCGAGCCCCAACCACTCCCGCCGCCCCGCCTTCATCGGCTGCGAAGCGATGTCGTCCGGTCGAGGAAGAACTCCCGGATGTCCTCGGCGAGCAGGTCCGGCACCTCCATCGCGGCGAAGTGGCCGCCGCGCTCGAACTCCGACCAGTGCCTGATGTCGTACTGCCGCTCGGCCAGCGGGCGCACCGATTGCGTAATGTCGTGGGCGAACACCGCCACTCCGACCGGCACCGGGCACGGCTCGGTCCGTCGCGGGGTCTCACGATGCAGCCGTGCCGACGAGGCCGCGGTGGAGGTCAGCCAGTACAACGAGATGCCCGTGAGCATCTGGTCGTCGCTGATCGTGGAACGCGGATCCGTCCACTGTGCGAAGCGCTCGGCGATCCAAGCCAGCTGGCCCACCGGCGAGTCGGTCAGCGCGTAGCCGATGGTCTGCGGGGTCGTGGCCTGCAGGGCCTGGTACGGCGGACGATTCGCCATCAGCTGCCTGACCTTGGACAGCCGGGCCTCATCAGTTTCGGACAGCTCGATGTCGGCGTCCGCGACCGGTCGGGTGGGCAAGTAGTTGACGTGCACCCCGACAACCTGCTCGGGTGCCACCGCGCCGAGCGCAAGTGAGATGCCCGAGCCGAAATCACCACCCTGCGCGCCGTAGCGCTCGTACCCGAGACGGCGCATCAGCTCGGCCCACGCCCGTGCAACCCGGACCATGTCCCAGCCGCGCTCGTGGGTCGGCCCGGAGAAGCCGTACCCGGGGATCGACGGGATCACCAGGTGGAAGTCGCGCGACAGCGGCTCGACGACGTCGAGGAACTCCAGGAACGAACCGGGCCAGCCGTGGGTGAGGACCAGCGCGAGCGCGTCCGGTTTCGTCGACCGCACGTGGACGAAGTGGACGTTCTGGCCGTCGATCTCGGTGGTGAAGTGCGGGAGCTCGTTGAGTTCCGCCTCGTGCGCGCGCCAGTCGTAGCTCGTGCGCCAGTGCTCGACCAGCTCTTTGAGCCGGGCCATCGGGAAGCCGTAGTCCCACCCGGCGTCGTCCACCTCGTTGGGCCAGCGGGTGCGGGAGAGGCGGTCGGTCAGGTCGTCGAGGTCGGCCTGCGGGATCTCGATGCGGAACGGGGTGATCATGATCCAGGCTCCAATGCTCGCCGGTCCAAACGTTCGGGGCATAAACGTTTGTCGGGCGAACGGTACTACGATCGTTCGCCGCCCAAACGATTCGTTAGGCTCGTCACATGGCGAACCCGTCCGAGACGACTCCGGCCAGGTGGGCGGACCTGCCCAGCTGGCTGCTCACTCAGACCGCCGGCCATGCGCACCGTCTGGTGGCCGACGGGTTCTCCGCCGTCGGGGGCCGCGGCTATCACTACCGACTGCTGGCGACGCTGGAGGAGCACGGCGCCGCCAGCCAGGCCACGTTGGGCCGCCGCAGCGGCATCCACCTCAGCGACATGGTCGCGACGATCAACGAGCTGGCCGAGCGCCAACTGGTCGAGCGTGCATCGGACCCGTCGGATCGGCGGCGCAACATCATCTCGCTGACCGCGGCGGGCAAGCGGCAGCTGCGACTGTTGGAGGAGCAGCTGGCGCAATCCCAGGACAACTTGCTCGCCCCGCTCTCGCCCGAGGAGCGACAGCGGCTGACCGAACTGCTTTCCAGGCTGCTGCACCACCACGACCGGCAAACCGGCATCCTCGACGAGCCTTGGGGATCGACATCGCGCTGAACGCGCCGGCGCCTTGTCAGAGACGGTCGACGAGAGAGGCGATCAGCTCGTACGAGCAGCGGCGATCCGCGTGCTCATACACCGGCGTCGTCACCATCAACTCCTCGGCGCCTGTCGCCTCGAGCAGTTCACTCAGTCCCGCCGCCACCGTTTCCGGGCCGCCGACCACAACGCTGCGGGACCGGACGGCGATCTCCAGACGATCGTCGTCGGTGTATGGATACGCGGCAGCGTCTTCCGGACTCGGCAACCGAATGCGATTGCCGCGAAGGCGGCTGAGCACCTTCAGCCGGGTGGAGCCTGCCAACCATTCGGCGTGGCTGTCGCTGTCTGCGGCGATGACGGACGCGCTCACCAGCAGCGTCGGCGCTCGGACATCGTCTGAAGGGCGGAAGTGCTCTCGGTAGACGCGAGCCGCTTCGGCAGCGGTACTCGGGTTCAGGTGATGCGCGAAGGCATATCGCATGCCGAGTTCGGCAGCGAGTTCGGCACTGGTGGCGGACGAACCGAGCAGCCATACCTGAGGGATATTGCCGCCGAGCACCGGAATCGCCTTCACCGGTGCTTCGTCGATCGGGTTCAGCCACATCGACAGCTCGGCGAGCTGCTGTCGGAACGATTTCGAGTTCCGTTGCGCTGCGGGACGAACGTTCTCCACCGCTGCCTGCGACCCGCCAGGCGCACGGCCGAGTCCCAGATCGATCCTTCCCGGGTGCAGCGCCGTCAGGGTCCCGAATTGCTCGGCCACCACGATCGGCGCGTGGTTGGGCAGCTGCACCCCGCCCGAACCGACGCGAAGGCGGCGAGTGGCGTTGGCGAGGTGGCCGACGAGCACAGCGGGCGACGTGCTGGCGACCCCACGCATGCTGTGGTGCTCAGGCACCCAGTAGCGGTAGTAGCCCAGCTCGTCGGCCAGGACCGCCAGGTCGACCGTGTTTTGCAGGGCTTGACGCGGAGTAGATCCCTCAACGATCGGCGAGGTGTCCAGCACGGAAAGACGGATCACCGGCAGAATCGTTCCACAGCGCTCGGCGGGAGGTAATCGTGAGGGGACGGGAGCTGCAAGCTGCCTGGCTCGGCAATCGCATTTCACCTTAACTCGCGCCAGCAGTCGTCATGGTTGGCGAACGGTCGAGCGGATCAGTGCCGTGATCTTCGCCGACCGGGCACCAGCTCCGCCGAGCATGCCGCTCCCGATGAATCCGATCGTCCTGTGCATAACGCCAACACCTTGCTCGGGCCTCAGTGGCGCGGGTGGACGTCCTGTTGGCCCTCCTGCTGTCGACCTACCTGGACGGCACTGTCAGCTCGGCCGATTCGACGGTGTCGCGGTGGTCGATGCCGTGACGGCCGTCACGCAACGACGAGCGCGTCTCTATCACTGATAGGCTCCTCTCTATCAGTGATAGATGGGTATGGAGAAGGGTAGGGCAGTGTCGGAGATTGCTGCAGCGAGCCGGCGTCGGTCGGCGGACGAGCAACAAGTGCGTCAGGTTCGAATGTTCGCTGCCGGAGTTCTCGCGATCGTCGGCAGCGTGCTGGTCGTCGGTGCGGGTCTACTGCAATGGCGCCAGGACATCCCCCGTGGGAACCCGCTGGAGGTCCTCGCCTACGTGCACGACCGCCCCTGGTTCGCCGCTGCCTATATGGCGATCATCGGCATGGTGTGCTGGGCGGTCGCCTTGTCCACCGCGGGTCGCGCACTCGACGATCGGCTCGGTCGGGCGGTCGCTCGGATGGTGGATCCGGTCATGATTGTCGGTGTCGCAGCATTCGTCGTCGACTACGCCCACGACGGTGTGACCACGGCGGTACTGGCGCGACAGGCGGTCGGTGGTGGTCTCGACCCCGCCGAAGCCGAGGCCGCGTACCGGGTCGTCGAGGGGCTGGTCGGCGGTACGACGATGCTCGCGCACGTCCTTGTCGGTTTCGGGCTCACCGGCTACGCCGTGGCGATCCTGCTCGGTCGCCAGTTCCCGGCAGTGCTGGCCTGGGTCGGTGTGGTCTCCGCCTTCGGCTGGTTCGCCAGCGGATCGGCATTGTTCCTGCAGGTGTCGGGTGCGTCTTTCGAGCTCCTGCTGCCGTTCAACGGTGTTGCGACGATCTGGGTGGCGATCGTCGGATTCGCTCTGCTCCTGCGGGCTCGTTCGAGCCGAGGATGACCGCGGACTCTCAGCCTTCGCATGGATAGGTTTCGGGCGTCCATTTGTAGTAGGAGGATTTCCCTTCGGGTGACGCCGAAGGTGGACGGAACCGAGGGGCGATGTGCTGCGCCGATGCGCGTGCCCGGTCCAACGGCGAACCCGTCGTCGGGCCGTGGAAGCACTGCACCAGTCATCAGTGAGTTCGTTGTAGGTGCAGTCGGATGACCCGGTAGCCGATGCCGAGCGCGAACATGCCGGTCCCGGCGACGACCGCCTGCCACGGCAGCGTGGCGACGAGCAGGAGGCAGCCGGCGGCGCCGAGGACCTGGAGCCAGCGGGGGAAGCGGCGGTGCTCGGTGGGTTGGGTGAAGGCGGCGAGGTTCGCGACGAGGTAGTAGAGCAGCACGCCGAACGACGAGAAGCCGATCGCCGAGCGCAGGTCGACGGTGAGCACGAGCAGGGAGACGACGACGGCGAGCGCGATCTCGGCACGGTGCGGGACCTGGTGACGTGGGTGCACGGCCGCCAGCCACCGCGGCAGGTCGGCTTCGCGGGCCATGGCCAGGGTGGTGCGTCCGATGCCGGCGATGAGCGCAAGCAGTGCCCCGAGCGCGGCCATGGCGCCGCCCGCCGCGACGAGCGGAACGGCCCACCCCCAGCTCCCACCGGCCACGGCGTCCGCGAGTGGTGCGGCCGAGGTCGCGAGTCGCGCCGGGCCGAGGGTGAGCAGCGCGGTCACACCGACGACCGCGTAGACGGCGACCGCGATGCCGAGCGAGAGCACGATCGCGCGCGGGATCGTTCGTTGCGGGTCGCGTACCTCCTCGCCCATCGTGGCGATGCGGGCGTAGCCGGCGAAGGCGAAGAACAGCAGGCCCGCCGACTGGAGCAGCCCGTAGACGCCTTGCTCGCCGAGCCAGGGGCCGGACAGGAAGGCAGGGTCGGGGCGTCCGCCGACGAGGCACGCGGTGACGACGACGGCGAGCGCGATGAGGACGGCCGAGACGATGACCCGGGTGAGCCCGGCGGTCCGGGTCACCCCGCGGTAGTTCACCGCGGCGAGCGCGAGGACCGCGGCGACCGCGACCGGACGCTGCCACGCCGACGGTACGGCGTAAGCGGCGAACGTGAGGGCCATGGCCGCGCAGCTCGCGGTCTTGCCGATCACGAATCCCCAGCCCGCGAGGAACCCCCACCAGTCACCGAGCCGCTCACGCCCGTAGACGTAGGTCCCGCCCGACTTCGGGTACTGCGCAGCCAGTTGGGCCGAGGCGGTGGCGTTGCAGTAGGCGACGACCGCGGCGATCGCCAGCCCGACGAGCATCCCGG
The DNA here is from genome assembly GCF_021245725.1 of Pseudonocardia sp. TRM90224. Lineage (GTDB taxonomy): Bacteria > Actinomycetota > Actinomycetes > Mycobacteriales > Pseudonocardiaceae > Pseudonocardia. Next base: position 6,537 of record NZ_JAJGSX010000046.1, read on the forward strand.
CGCCGGCGGCCGCCGCGGCCGGGGCGAACGCCGAGAAGATCCCGGCGCCGATCATCGAGCCCAGCCCGATCACCACCGCATCGACGATGCCCAGTCGACGCGCCAATGCCGGTTGGTCGGTCATGCGCGCTCTTCGGCCGGACAGCGGAGCACGATGCCTCCACATCGGTGCGCCCTGGCTACTTCCCGGGCGGGTCGACCGTGTTCCCGTGGATGCAGCAGTCGCTGCCGGGGTCGGAGGCGACCGTTGTCAGAGCGTCGCCGGCCGAGGCCGGCAGCGCGGCGATCGGAGCGAGCAGCAGGGCCACCGCGGCGCCGATCAGCGCCAGGCGTTCTGCTGCAGCGGGCCGGGGTGCACCGGGCGTGAGTGCATCGGGCTGGGGTCGCGCACGTTCCCATGCGGTCATGCTCGTGATTAGACCGCATCGGACAGCCGCTTCACAGCTTCGAGCAGCACGTGCTCGGCGTCCGTCCGGCCGAGTGCGCATCCCGTCACGTCGTGCGCGTCGACGGCGGCTCGGCTGTGGCCGACGGCTTCCTCGACCATGCCGATCTTCAGCTCGGCTCGTGCCAGCGCGGTCAAGGCCTGCCCGATGAGCAGCGTGTAGCTGCCGCTGCGGGCGAGCTCGACGGCCGCACCAGCATGTTCCACCGCCCCGGAGTGGTCCCCGGTGTGGAGGTGGGCGGTGGAGATGCCGATCATCGTCTGGGCGCGGGTGTAGGGGTTGCTGGTCGACGTCGCCATGTCGAGCGCCGCGTCGAGCAGGGGCAGCGCCGCGGAGTACCGCCCGGCCCTCAGGTGGATCGAGCCGATCGTCTCGGTCGCCTGGGCCTGGATCCGCGGTTCGTCGTTCTGGCGGGCCAGGTCGAGCGACTCGTGCGCGAGCCGGCGCGCCTGCTCCAGCCGCCCGGCGTCGCGGTGGACTTCGGCTTGGCAGCGGAGGTTGTAGGCCTCACGTCCGCGGTCGGCGAGCTCGCTGTGCACGGCGCGGGCCTCGTGCAGGAACCGCAACGCCTCGTCAGGCCGATCCAGCTCGTGCAGGACGTCGCCGAGGCCGGTCATGATCTGCGCTGCGCACGCTGCCGAGCCGAGCTTGCGATGCAGGTCGAGCGCCTTCTCGTAGTGCGCGGCGGCGTCGGCGAGTCTGCCGAGCTCGTGGTGCGTGGTGGCGATCTGTTCGAGCAGCGCCGCGCGTCCGGCTTGGTGCCCGAGCGGTGCGATCATCAGCGCCTTGCGGAAGTGCGCAACGGCGTCGGACGGGCGCCCGGACACCCGGCGGACGTTGCCGAGCGCGCGGTGCGCGGCGACCTCGCCGGCGTTCCAATGAGCGGATCGGGCCAGGTGCAGCGCCTGCTCGCCGTGATGCCTGGCCTGCTCGTAGCGATGCTGGCCGGAGAACGCGCCGGCGAGGCCGAGGTGCGAGACGGCCTGCGCCCCGGCATCGGAATCCGCCTCAGCTGCCGAGAGCGCGGCGCCGGCGATGACGTGCCATGGACCTGTTGTCCCCCGCAGCTGGAAGTAGCCGCGCAAGGCGTCGGCGAGCAGCCACGCCGCGGCGTGCGGCCCGGTGCCGCCGGCGGCGAGGACGGCGGCTTGCAGCGCCGGGAGCTCGGTGTCGATCCATTCCAGCGCGTCCCGATGATCAGCGAACCGGTTCTGCCCGTTTCGGGAGTGCCTGACCAGCCGCAACGTGTCCGGGTACAGCAGGGCCGCGGCGTCGTCGAGCACGTCGAGGTAGCCGGCGAGCAGCCGCTCCCACGCCGCATCCCGTTCGGCGCGGGTGTCTTCGCGGATCGAGCGCTCGCCGGCGTAGAGACGCAGCAGGTCGGGTTGTGCGTAGCGGTCGGGAGCGGTCTGCTCGACGAGGTGCGCCGACACCAGCATGTCGAGGAGCTCGGCGGCTTCGGCATCCGTGCCCAGCAGCGCTTCCGCGGTCGCGGTGGTGGCATCCCGGCCCGGGGTGAGGGACAGGAGCCGGAAGAGCCGCTTCGCCGGAGCGGGCAGAGCGCGGTAGGAGAGGTCGAACGCGGTCCTGACCGCTGTGTCGGAGCCGGGGCTGGTCGACAGCGCGGAGAGCCGGTCGTCGCGTCGCAGGAGTTGCACGTAGGTGCCCAGCGGACGGTCTCCTGGTCGGTCGAGCAGGTTCGCCGCAGCGATCCGCAGAGCCAGCGGGAGCTGACCACAGAGTTCGGCGAGCTCGACGGCTGCAGCCGGTTCGGCTGTGGTCGACGCGAATCCCAGGACGCGCGACAGCAGCTCGTGCGACTCGTCGGGATCCAGTGGAAGCAGTCGCCGCTGGTGCGCTCCGGTGCGGGCCACCAGCGCGCGCTGGGAGGAGCGGCTCGTGACGAGCACGAAACACCCCGGCGCACCGGGCATGAGCGACTGCACCTGGCTCGCGTGCCGGACGTCGTCGAGGACGATGAGCGTCCTGGTCTCCGCCAGGATCGACCGCAGCAGCGCGGCACCCTCGGCGACGTCGGAGGGCACTCTGTCCGGGGTGACATCGAGCGCGCGCAGCAGACACGCGAGCGCGTCCGCAGTTGAGACGGGAGCTGCTGTGGAGTAGCTCGCCAGGTTCACGTAGAGCTGCCCGTCGGGGAAGTGTCGACGTGATCGGTGGCTCCAGTGCAGCGCCAGCGCGGTCTTCCCGACCCCGGGCGCGCCGACGAGCACGGCCGTACGAGGTGCGGTTCCGGCATCGCCGAGGGCGCGCTCCAGAAGGGCGTCGAGTGCCCGCAGGTGCGACTCGCGTCCGGTGAAGGCGATGACATCGGCAGGGAGCTGGGCCGGAACGGGGATGCGGGCGGGAGCGGGTTGCGAGGTCGTCGCGTCGCAGCGGCTCGTCCAGTACCCGCGTCGGCCCAGGGCCTCGAACTCGACGAGGTCGGCGCCGGTGATCCCGAGGACCTCGGCGAGCTGGCGCAGCGAGTCGGGGCGCGGGGAGCGGATCCGCCCGCGTTCCAGATCGCGAATGGTGCGGACGCTCAACGCCGCGCGCTCGGCGAGCTGTTCCTGGGTCAGCCGGGCCCTGGTGCGCAGGCGCAACAGGACGACGGCAAAATCCTCCGTCCCCGACCCAGCGCCCGCCCGTTGCACGGTGACGTGCAGCTGCCCGGCCTCGATCGTCGACGCTGCCTGCGGTTCGCCCGCCAGTGCAGGACGGACGGGGGCAGGACGGACGGGGGCAGGACGGACGGCGGCGGGACGGGGTGCCGGGATCGGGACGAGCCCACCAGGGGTGTGGTGCAGGTCGGACGTGGTGCGGAGAACGTCGAGGTGCGCGGTGTTGAGCTCGGCACCCGGTTCGGTGCCGAGCTCGTCGACGATCCGCCGGCGGGTGCGGGCGTAGGTGTCGAGCGCTTCCGCGGTGCGACCGGCCACCGACAGGGCCCGGATGAGGCGTGCTGCCAGGACTTCCGAGAGCGGGTGCAAATCGACGGTCTCGCTGAGCCATTCGATGACCACGTGGTGCCTGCCGAGCGTCAGTGCGGTGTCGGCCCATTCGGTGAGTACGCCGAGCCGTTGCTGGCGGAGCCGTTCGCGCACGCGATCGGCCCAGGTCCCGGGCAGGCCGGCGAGCGGTTCGCCCCGCCACAGGTGGAGCGCTTCGTCGAGGGCAGCGGCGCGACCTTCCACGCCGCTCTGCCCGGCGCGCGCCCGGTCGACCAGGTCGTGGAACCGGTGGAGATCAACCCGATCCGGATCGACCACGAGCTGGTATCCGCTGGCGTTGTGGCGGAGCAGCACCTGATCTTCGTCACGGCTGTGCGCCACCTGCAGGAGGCGCCGCACTCGGGCGACGTAGGTGTGCAGGACGTTCCGCGGGTCACCGGGGAGCGCCTCCCCGTCCCAGATGCAGTCGATCAGCGCATCGGAGCTCACCGTGCGACCGAGATCGACGAGCAACGCCGCGAGCAGGATCCGTTGCTTCGCAGGTCCGAGCGCCACCCCTCGCCCGTCTGCTTCCAGCTCGAAGTCGCCGAGAATTCGAAACTCCATGATCGCCTCGCAATCGACGGAGAACTCGGGGAGTTCGACCGCCGCAGAGCAAACCAGCAACCGGTGGAGCGGTCAAGGAATCGAGCGGTCGTCCAGGTGATTGCAGGCGCAATTCTTGAGGGGTGGTCAGTTTGGGTACCGCTCGAAGAATCTTGGATCGCGGGCCGGAACGGCCACTGTGCCAGTATCGCCGCATGATGGAGACGGCTGAGGAGCTCGCGGCCCTGCAGAGGCTGCTCGACGATTCGATCAACTCGTCCGGACACCACGTGAACCGCATCGTCTCGCCGCGTCGGCGGCTTTCGGCGCGGCAGCTCGTGACCGCGCTGACCGGGATGAAGGTGCTCGTCGTCGCGACCGGAACCGCCCGCGGCGAGCCGCGGACCAGCTGCGTCGACGGTCACTTCCGCAACGGCCGGTGGATCTTCTGCACCTCGGAGCGCGCCGTGAAGGCGCGGCACCTGCGGGCTCGGCCAGCGGTCAGTGTCACGCACGCGGACGGCGAGCGGATGGCGGTCTTCGTGCACGGCCACGCCGAGTACATCGTCCCGGCCGACCCGGCATTCGCCCCGTTGGACGCGCACTACGTCGATCATTACGGGTCCTCGCCCCGCGAGTGGGGCCCCACCCCCGTTTTCGTACGCGTGCACCCGCACTGGATGGTGGGTTACGCCATGGACGCCGTCGATTTCCCGGACGCCTGAGTCGCATTACCCGGCAACTCGACCGGCGATCGAACCGGCAACGGAGTTCCAGAACCTTGCGTTGCGGGAGGTCGGCGCGGCGGCGCAGCCGATCGTCGGTGCTCAAGATTTGTGACGGCTTTGTTCAAGGTCACCGGACCATCCTTTCCCTCGGCGAGCAGCCGGACGGCGTCTCGAGCGGTGCAAGGGGGATGTGGTGGCATCACTGCGCAACGGGCTCGACGTGCGAACCGGTCTCGAGGTGGCCGGGATCGACCGGGCCGTGCTGGACGGGGCGGTGCTGGACGAGGCGGTGCTTGACGAAGCGGTGCGGCGTTACCTGGCCAACCCGCTGTTCTGCGCGGCCCGGTTCGACGAGCTGGTCATCGACGACAACCCCTATCGCCGGCCGGTCCGGCCCGACGACATCGGGTTGGTCGACTTCGCCACACCGCTGGCCCGCGCCGACTTCGCGCAGCTCAGCGCCCTGATGGGGCATCGGATGCTGCTCAACGTCCACGACGCGGACAAGCTGCTGCTGCCTCGACGGACCACCCCGCAGAAGTGGGACGACCACCGGAGGTTCTACGACTCGACCAACCGGCAACTGGGGGAGTTGATCCGGCCCCACCTCGAGGACCACTTGTTCGGGTTCGTGCGCGAGCTCGCGGCGGCACAGCACCCGGTCCGGTCGGCGTCGGAGGCGATGGGCCGGATCGACGACCTGGCGCGGCAGCGCCGCCGGCAGAACGGCGAGCTGCACGACCTCGTCGACCGGTCCGCGCACCGTGCCGAGATGTTGGTGATGCTCGCCATCCAAGCCGACGCGATCGCGCTCAACGCGGGCCACCTCGAATCGTCGGGGCGGCGCCGGCTGCTCGCCCTGTCCGATCAAGCCCTGCCCGATCCATTCGGTGCGCCGGACCGGCCGGTGCAGCAGCCGCGGCAGGACCTCAGGTTCGAGCCGCACAGCTACTACCAGTACTACCTCCCGTCGACCCTCGCGCTGATGAACGCCCTCAACGGGGCAGCCCGCGATCCCGGCCAGCACTTCGCGCTGGCCGGACTCCTCGCAGCGCGGACGGTGGACGAGCACGCTGCCGCGGAGATCCGACGATCGGCGACGCTCGCGCCGATGTTGCCCGCCGGCGACCCACCCGCCGACGTGGTGGACGTTGTGCCGCCGATCCGGGCCGTCGTCGACAAGGCGGAGGCGCTGGGCGGAGATTTCGCCTTGCGTGAGTTCGGCCGGGGGCTGCACAGCTACGCGGTGCTGCTCGACCTGCACCACGAGGACCTCGTGCGGCAGCTCACCTGGATCGACTCGATGCCCGCCTACGAGCAGTCCGCCCGCCGCCTGCAGGACGGCATCCGCGAGCACGAGATCGAGGTGGAGCTGGACACCTTCGTCGAATCGTGGGAGGAGTGCTCCACCACCCACGTCCACGACGACGACCGCCTGCTCATCATCGAGAGCGGCGAGATGGACTTCTGGAACTGCTTCGGCGAGCAGCACACGTTCGGGCCCGGCGACATGACCTTCATCCCCCGCCATCGCCTGCACGGATCGGTCGTGTTGAGCGGTGAGTGCGTCTACCACCAGCCGGTCATCACTCCTGAGCTGCTGCGACGGTTCGGGTGACCGGCCAGCGCGAACGCGAGACGGTGACGCTGCGGGTCGAGACGATGCGAGTCGAGGCGATACGGGTCGAGGGCCTGCCGGTGCTCGTCACGCCCGGAACCACACCACAGCGATGGTGGGTGGAGTCCGTCCGCGCCTTCCGGGAACGGGTGAGCCGGCCCGGGTACCCGTGCTTCTTCGGGCACGCGACGCTGGCCCGCGACGGGGTCTACGGGACCTTCGTCGAAGGCGGGGTCGAACCGCTCGCGGCCGTGCTCGTGGAGTTCCTCGACCTGTCGCGCCAGCACCTCGACCAGCGCATGGTCATCGCCGCGTTCGTGGCGCCCGACGCGGACGCCCGCGACGAGCGGGCCAACGCCGACCGGTTCTGGACGATCCTGCGTGGGTTGCGCGCCCTGGACCCCGACGAGTGGCCGGCCGGACTGCCCGAGGATCCGGATCATCCCGAGTGGGAGTTCGCCTTCCACGGCGTGCCCATGTTCGTCTTCGCCGGCGCGCCCTCCTACCAGCGCCGCGCCAGCCGCAACCTCGGCGCCGGGCTGGTGCTGATGTTCCAGCCGCGCAACGTGTTCCGCGGCATCGAGGCCGACACCCCACGCGGCAACCGGGCCCGCACGGCCATCCGCGAGCGTCTGACCAGGTGGGACACCGTCGCACCGCACCCCGATCTCGGCGTCTACGGCGACCCCGCCAACCGCGAGTGGGCGCAGTACTTCGTCAGCGACGAGGGCCCACGGCTCTACCCGACATGCCCGCTGCGCACCCAGTCCCGACCCGACCCAGACGAGCGAGGCGAGTGAGCTGATGAACGCTGACCCGACGACGAGCCCAGCTGACACCGTCGACGCAGCCGCGGGCGCCGATCTGCTGCACCGCCTCATCGAGCGGCAGGTCGACATCTCGCCCGACGCGATCGCGGTCGTGTGCCGGGATGCGGAGATCTCCTACGCGGCGTTGGACACGTGGGCCAACCGGCTCGCGCACCGACTGATCCGCGCCGGCGCGGGCCCCGACCGGCCGGTCGCGGTGGTGGCGCAGCGGCGGATCGAGACCGTCGTGTCGTTGCTCGCGGTGTTGAAGGCCGGCAGCGCGTACGTCCCGGTCGACCCGGCCAACCCGCCGCGCCGCTTCCACCACGTCGTGCGCGACTGCGGCGCGCGGCTGCTCGTCGCAGCCGGGGATGCGCCCGTCCCGGCCGACGGCGGCGCGTTCACCACAGTGCGGTGCGATGCCGACGTCCCAGCCGACGATCTCGACGGGGAGCCGACCGCCCGGCCCGACGCCGTGGTTCGGCCCGACAACGCCGCTTACGTCATCTACACCTCCGGCTCGACCGGGGAACCGAAGGGCGTGGTGGTCCCGCACCGCCAGATCGTCGCCGCCACGCATGCCAACCGCGCCTACGAACGGCCCGACCCCGCCGCGTTCCTGCTGCTGATCTCCTTCTCCTTCGACGCCTGCGCGGTGGGTCTGTACTGGACGCTGGCCACCGGCGGGACGGTGGTGATCCCCACGCCCGAGGAGCTGCGCGACCCGTGTGCGGTACGTGCGCTGGCGGCTCGCCACCGGGTGACCCACCTGGACTGCACGCCGGCGCTGTACTCGCTGATCCTCGGCGACGATCCCGGGCCGCTGGCCACGCTGCGCTGCGCGATCGTCGGTGGCGAAGCGTGCCCCGCGGACCTGGTGGAGCGCCATCACGCGGCGTTGCCCGGGTGCCAGCTGTTCAACAACTACGGGCCGACCGAGACCACGGTCTGGGCGACGACGGCCGCGCTGGCCCCGCTGCCGCCGGATGCGCCCGTGCCGATCGGCACCGCGATTCCCGGCGTGCGCACGTACGTGCTGGACGACGACCTGCAACCGGTCGGGAGCGGGGAGCTGTTCATCGGCGGCGCGGGTGTGGCCCGCGGCTATCACGGTCGTCCGGCCCTCACCGCGGATCGCTTCCTCCCCGACCCGCAGGCGGACGGTCCCGGCGCGCGGATGTACCGCACCGGTGACCGGGCGCGCACTTCGGCCGACGGCACGCTGGAGTTCCTCGGCCGGGTCGACCACCAGGTGAAGGTGCGCGGGTTCCGGATCGAGCTCGGCGAGGTCGAGCAGGCCATCGCCGCGCACCACGAGGTCGTGGAGACCGTTGTGGACGTCCGCAGCCTCGGTGGCACCGACACGCTCGTCGCGTGGGTGGGCGCCCGGCCGGATTCGACGCTGAGTTCCGACGCGATCCGGGATCACCTCGCGGCCCGGCTGCCCGACCACATGGTGCCCAGCCACATCGCCGTCGTCGACGGGATACCGCGGAACGTCGCCGGCAAGGTCGACCGGGCCCAGCTGCCCGACCCGGTGCAGCCGGTCGCAACCGGTGCCGACCCGGCGACGCCGCTGGAGGTCGAGGTGGCGGAGCTGGCCGAGGAGGTGCTGGGCATCGGCGGGATCGGCCGCCACACCAGCTTCTTCGACCTCGGCGCGACGTCGCTGCACGTGTCGAAGCTGCTGCTCGGCACGTGGAGCCGCTTCCAGGTCGCGATCCCGATCCACCAGCTGTTCCAGGTACCGACCGTGGCCGGGCTCGCGCAGATCATCGAGGCGGTGCGGCGGACGAACGACCCCAACGCGCTGGAGACCTGGACGATGGAACAGCTGGAGGAGGCGGCCCGGCTCGCCCCGGACATCGTCACCGACGGGCTGCCGCACAGCGAATGGTCGCGACCGCGGGACATCCTCCTGACCGGCGCGACCGGCTACCTCGGCGCGTTCCTGATCAAGGAGCTCGTCGAGCGGACCGACGCGACGATCCGGTGCCTGGTGCGGGCCGGCTCGCCGCAGGAGGCGTTCGACCGCGTGTGCGCGGCGATGAAGCGCTACCTGATCTGGGACGACGCTCTGGCCGACCGGCTCGAGATGGTCGTGGGCGACCTCGGCAAACCGCGGTTCGGCCTGACCGACGCGACCTACGCCGAGCTCGCCGCGCACGTCGATGTCATCTACCACTCCGGCGCGCTGGTCAACTTCCTGTTCCCCTACGGCGAGATGAAGCCGCCCAACGTGGACGGCACCGCCGAGGTCCTGCGGATGGCCACGACCACGACGGTCAAGGCGGTGCACTACATCTCGACGATCGACATGTTCCTGGAGACCGACATCGACCGGCCGTACCTGGAAGACATGGAGATGGTCGCCGAAGACGTGCCCGAGGGGTACGCGCGCAGCAAGTGGCTGGCCGAGGCGTTCGTGCGGGAGGCCCGCGACCGCGGGGTGCCCTGCTCGATCTACCGGCCGGGCATGATGATCAGCCACACCGAAACCGGCGCCACACAGCTCAACGACTACCTGCTGATCGAGATCGCCGGCCTGCTGGAGTTCGGTGTGGTGCCTGACGTGCACTACATGTTCGACGCCACCCCGATCGACTTCTCCGCCCAGGCCGTCGCGCACATCTCGTTGAAGGAAGGCTGCCTCGGCGGGACCTACCACCTGTGGAACCTGCACCCGGTGCGGGTGGAGACGATCTACGACTGGATCCGGTCGTTCGGGTACTCGATCGACGCGGTGCCGTTCGAGACGGTGATCCAGCACCTGGTCACGGTCGATCCGAGCAATCCGATCTTCCCGCTGCTGCCGCTGTTCCTCGACGAGGAGCACCGGTTGATGCCGGACTCGTTCGAGCCCGAGGTCATGGCGCAGACGGATCTGGCGGCCGAGTGCCGCAACACCATCGCCGCGCTGGAAGGCAGCGGTATCGAGTGCCCGCCGATGAGCGAGGACCTCACGCACCGCTGCTTCCAGTACCTGGTCGACGTCGGATTCTTCCCCGAGCCCGCGCAGCAGCGGGCCAAGGTGCGCGAGCAGTCCGCCGTGTCCGCGTAGCCAACGGCAGGTGCCGGACGGAGATCACCCATGAGCCTCGTGCTGCTGCACCCCACCGCTTTGCCGAGCGGTCCGGCCGACCCGGACCGGACCGCCCGACCGGGGCCCGGGCACCGGGCGATGATCCGGCACCTGGCCCAGATCCGGCACCTGGACCAGCCCGGCGCTGCCGCGCAGGTGCTCGACCGGCTGCGTCGGCTCCCGGCGGCGCCGGAGGGCATGACGTTCGGCGCCGCCGACCCCGGCGGCGCCGCATACGACCGGTTCTTCGGCGTGAGCAGGACGTCGACGGGCCAGGGGGTCTTCCAGCACAGCGTGCTCGTGGCCTACCGATCGCTGCTGGAAGAGGGGTTCTCCTACGGCACCCGGCTGAGCTGGGCGGAGTGGTCGTCCTTGTGCACCGCGCTGCAGACCATGCTCGCCGACCCGATCGGCGACGGCGCGGGCTCGCTCCCGATCCCCGAGCCGCGACTGCTGCGCTGGCACCTGGACCCGGACCGGCGCTGGCGGGTGGGCCACCACGTCTTCTTCGTGTTGACCCAGAGCTTGATCGTGGCGCTGAACGGGCTCAGCAGCGCCTGTGACATGGGACGGCCGGAGGAAGGGCGGTCGGCGCTGCGCTTGGCCGCCCGGCTGCTCGACGCCTCGGCAGCGGCGTTCGTGTTCACCGCCGAGTTCAGCTCGACCCAGTACCAGCACCGCGTGCGGCCCTCGATGGAACCGCCGTCGGTGCCGGCCGGGTTCAGCGGGCTGCTCTCGCCCGACCACCAGCACCTCGTGCGCATGTTCGCGCGGCTGAGGCCCGTGCTGCGGGAGCTGCCAGCGGGGCTGTCGGAGGAGCACCGGAGCCTCACCCGGGCGTTGGAGACGACGTACGAGTCGCACAAGTACGTGTGCGGCCGGTTCGGTGGTGACCGCAGCGCGAGCCTGCGCATGAGCGACACGACCGACGTCTGCGCGGTCGAGGTGATCGACCGGCTCAAGCTGGCCCGCACCCGGGCGGTGCGCACGTGAAGGGCGGGGCGCGCGTGAAGGGCGGGGCGCGCATGAACGGCGGGGCGCGCATGAACGGCGGGGCCGTGGGCCCGCCGACCTTCGCGCACGTGCTGTGGGAGCGGGCCCAGCTGACCCCGGACCGGACGGCGGTGACCTACCTGTCGGAGCCGGCCGGGCGGCACACGTACGGCTCGCTGTACCGCGCGGTCAGCGCCGTCGCCGAGCTGTTGAGCGCGGCAGCGGCGCCGGGCGATCGGGTTGTGCTGCTGATGCCTCCGGGTCTCGACTACGTGGCGGGGTTCCTCGGCTGCCTGCACGCCGGGTTGATCGCCGTGCCCGCGCACCCGCCGCTGGGCGAGCACCACCTGCCGCGGATCGCGGCGATGATCGCCGACGCGCGCCCTCGCGTCGTGCTGACCGCGGCTCCCGTGGACGACGGGCTCCGAGCGGCGCTGGTCGGTGCGGGGGCCGGTGTCGGGGATCCGATCTGGATCAGCGTCGACGCCGCACCGACGGGCGGGGGAGCGCCCGTCACCCCGGTCGGTGGCCGCGACGGGATCGCCTTCCTCCAGTACACGTCCGGTTCGACGAGCGATCCGAAGGGGGTGATCGTCAGCCACGCCAACCTCTTCGACAACTCGGCCGCGATCCGCAGCCTGTTCGGGACGGGCCCGGAGTCGACGGCGGTCCTGTGGTTGCCGCCGTACCACGACATGGGGCTCATCGGCGGGATCCTCCACCCGCTGCACGTCGGGTTCCCGGTGGTCCTGATGTCGCCGCTGGACTTCCTGGCGGAGCCGGCGTCGTGGCTGCGCGCGATCTCCGAGCACGGTGGGACCGTCTGCGGCGGCCCGAGCTTCGCCTTCGACCTCTGCGTGCGCAAGGTGACCCCCGAGCAACGTGCGGGGCTGGACCTCCGGTCGTGGTCGCTGGCGTTCTGCGGGTCGGAGCCCGTCCGTGCAGCGGCGTTGCGGCGGTTCGCCGACGCGTTCGAGCTGCACGGGTTCCGCCGCGACGCACTCCACCCCTGCTACGGGCTGGCCGAGTCGACGCTCATCACCACGGCTGTGGATCGCGGATCGGACCTGCGGATCCTCGACGTCGACGGGCAGGTGTCGGTGTCCTGCGGGCGACCGGCGCCGGGACACCAGGTCTCGCTCTGCGCGCCGGGCGAACCGGATCCGCTCCCTGACGGGGTGGTCGGCGAGATCTGCATCGACGGGCCGAGCGTCACCGGCGGGTACTGGGCCGACCCGGTCGGGACGGCGCAGGCGTTCGTACCGGCGCCGGGCGGGCGGCGTCGGCTGCGCACCGGCGACCTCGGCCGACGCAGCGTCGGCGAGCTGTTCGTGACCGGCCGGCTCAAGGACCTGATCATCGTGCGCGGCCGCAACGTCGCGGCGGAGGACGTCGAGCGGGTTGTTGCGGGGTGCCATCCGGCGATCCGGCCGGGCCGGTTGGCAGCGTTCGGCTGCGACGGGGTGGCCGGCGAGGAGCTGGTCGTCCTCGCCGAACTTGCCGCGGGCGCCGGCCCCGACGCGAGCGCCGCTGGGAGCGCCGCTGGGATCGCCGCTGGGATCGTCGACGAGGTGACGTCCGCGGTCCGGACGGCGCTCGTCGCGCACCTCGGGATCACCGCCGATCGGGTGCTGCTGGCCCGGTCCGGTGCGATCGCGAAGACCCCGAGCGGGAAGGTCCGGCGGGCCGAATGCCGGCGCCGCTACCGCGAAGGTGAGCTGGACCTGATCGGTGCGGCCGCCGTGCGGCTGTCCGGCGAGCAGGTGGCCGACCTCGCGACCGAGGTGCTCGACTGCCCGGTCCCAGCCGGTGTGCCGCTGACGTCGCTCGGGCTGGATTCGCTGCACGCGGTCGAGCTGACCCACCTGGTGCGGCAGCGCCACGGGGTTGCGCTGTCGTTGCGCGACCTGCTGTCCGGGGCGGACTGCACCACGCTGGCCTGCACGGCCCTGACGTCCGATGCCCTGCGGCCCGATGCCCTGACATCCGCTGCAGGGCCGCACGGGACCGGCGAAGCCGTGAGCGCCGGCGAGCGCGAGCTGTGGCTGGCGGGACGGCTGGCCGGCGATCCTGCCCACTACGTGCTTGCCGTCGCGCTCGACGTGGACGGCCGGTTGGACGTCGAGCTGCTCGGCGCGACGCTGCGGCTGCTCACCGACCGGCACCCGGCGCTGCGGACCTGCTTCCCCGAGGTGGGCGGCGAACCGCGGCGCCGGCCCTGGCCCGCGGGCTCCGCGCTGGAAGTGCTCGACCTCGGGCCCGCCGGCGACCGTGCCGTCGACGAGCGTGTGCGCGAGATGGCGGGCGAGGGCATCGACCCGACCGCCGGTGCGCCGTGGCGGGTCGTGCTGCTGCGTCGCGCGCCCGGCAGCGACGTCCTCGCGTTCTTCGCCCATCACATGGTGTGCGACCTGTGGTCGCTCGACGTGCTGGCGCACGAGTTCGGCGAGGCCTACGCGGCGCTGCGCGACGGCCGGGTGCCGCGGTGGCAACCGGCAGGGGATCCGGGCCGGCTCGCCGCGCAGCAGATCGCGATGTTGGCCGGCGACCGCGGTCGCGAACTCGCCGCGTTCTGGCAGGAGCAGCTCAGCGAGCTCCCCGGGCCGGGTGGGTTGCCGCAGGCCCGCCGACGCCGGACCAACGCACCGGCGGGCCGCGTCGAGATGCGGCTGCCCGCTCCGGTCGCCGATCGGGTCACCGCCGTCGCCGCCGCAGCCGGTGCGACCCGGTACGACGTGCTGGTCACGGCGGTTGCGTGGCTGGTGCACGCCTACACGGGCGAGCGCAGGTTCGTGCTCGGGGTTCCGGCGCCCGGCCGGCTCGCGCCCGACTCGGCGCGGGCTGTCGGCTACTTCGTCAACGTGCTGCCGCTGGTCTGCGAGGTCGCCCCCGGCCGCGATTTCCGCTGGCACCTCGAACGGGTCCGGGACCGGCTGGCCGGCGTGCTGGCGCACCAGGACCACCCGCACCGGCTGCTGGCCGAGCGGTACGGGCCGGGTGGTGGCGAACCGCTGGTGCGGGTGCTCGTGCTGCACCGGCAGGCACCGACCGGGGACGCGCTCGCGATGCTGCGGCCCGGTGGGGGAGCGCACCGGCTCACGGTCCGGTCGGTCGAGCAGCGCAACGCCCCGTTCGAGCTCACGATCGAGCTCGCCACCGAACCGGACGGGTTGGCCTGCGAGTTCACCTTCGACGCCGACGCCTTGGCGGAACCGGACGTGGCCGCAGCGGCCCGGCACTGGGGTCGCTTGCTGGAACAGGTCGTCGAGGAGACGGCGGCCCGCCCCGCCGACGTGGACCTGCTCACCGCCGAGGAACGCCGGCGGCTGCTGCTCGACTGGAACGCCCCGGTTGTCGCCCCGAGCGGCGGCGAGCCCGTGACGGTGCACGAGGCGGTGCTCGCGACGGCGGCGCGGCACGGTCACGCCGTCGCGGCCCACGACGAGGGCGGCTCGATCACCTACCGCGATCTCGACCGGCGCAGCGCCGCGCTGGCCGCCGCGCTCGCCGGTCACGGCGCCGGGCCCGGCCGGCCGGTCGGGCTGTTGCTGGAAAGGTCGACCGGGCTGCTCGTCGGCATGCTCGCCGCGCTCCGCGTCGGCGCCCCGTACGTCCCGCTCGACCCGGCCCACCCCGACCCGCGGCTGTCCCGGATCGCGGACGACGCGGGCCTCGCCGTTGTGGTGACGGACGCGGCGTTGCGGTCGCGGGCTCCCGCAGGCCGGTGCCCGACCGTCATGATCGACGGTGATTCCGATCCCGGTCCGCTGCCGGTGGCGCCGGGACATCCCGACGTCCCGGCGTACCTGATGTACACGTCCGGCTCCTCCGGGGCACCGAAAGGTGTCGTGTGCGGCCACCGCGGAGTGCTCAACCTGCTCGCCGACCTGCGCCGGCGGCACGTCCTAGGTCCGGGTGATCGTTGCGCGTGGTGGACCAGCGCCGGGTTCGACGTGTCGGTGTTCGAGATCTTCAGCGCCTTGACCGCCGGTGCGTGCGTCGAGGTGTGCCCACCGGCGAGCCGCTACGGGACCGACGCGTTCATGGAGTGGGCGACCCGCCGCGGTGTCACCGCGGCGTACGTGCCGCCGCACCTGCTCGCGGGCCTGCCCGAATGGCTGCAACGGCATCCGGGGCGGACCCGGTTGCGCCTGCTGGTGGTCAGCGTGGAGCCGGTCCCGCAGCCGCTGCTGCGGCGGATCATGGGCCTGGTACCGGGCCTGACGGTGCTCAACGGGTACGGGCCGACCGAGGCGACGATCTTCTCGACGCTGCACGCCGTCGACGGGCAGGGCGAGGGGGACGGCATCACCCCGATGGGCCGCGGGGTGCGCAACTGCCCGCACCACCTGCTGGACGCCGATCTGCGGCTCGTCCCGCCCGGGGTGGCCGGCGAGGTGTGCATCGGTGGGGTCGGGCTCGCCCACGGCTACCACGGTCAGCCGGGGTTGACGGCGCAGGCGTTCGTGCCGTCCCCGTTCGGCCGCGGGGAGCGGCTCTACCGGACCGGCGACCTCGCGCGGTACGACCGTGCCGGGCAGCTCGTCTTCGTCGGCCGGCTCGACGACCAGCTCAAGGTCCGCGGGATGCGGGTCGAGCCGGGGGAGGTCGAGGCCGTGATCGCCGGGCACCCGGAGGTGTCGACCGCGCTCGTGCTGGCCGAGACGACGTCGAGCGGCCGCCGGCTGGTCGGCTACGCCACGGTCGCCCCCGACCGGGTCGGTGACCGCGCGCTCGCCGGCGACATCGTGCGCCACGTCCGCGACCGGCTGCCCGGACCTATGGTGCCCCGCCGCGTCCTGCTGCTCGACGAGTGGCCGACGACGGTCAACGGCAAGATCGATCGAACCCGGCTGCCGGGTGCGGGGCCGGCCGATCGCGACCACGAACCGCCGGTCGGACCGGTCGAGACGGCGATCGCGCATGCGTGGTCGACGCTGCTCGGCGAGGCGCGGATCGGGCGCGGTGACGACTTCTTCGAGCTCGGCGGCGACTCGCTGCTGGCCGCGAGGATGGTGGCCGCGCTCGCCGAACAGCTCGGCACGGCGCTGGAGCCCGCGCACGTCCTGGCCAATCCCACGGTGCGCGACCTCGCGATCGCCGTCGAGCAGGCCCGGGCCGGCGGGCTCGCACCCGGCTGCCCGGATCGGACGGTCGCCGCGCAGGCGCTCGTCGACCACGTCGCCGCCCTGCCGGACGACGTCGTCGAACGGTTCCTCACCGCGGAAGCCGGGGGAGGGGACGCGCGGTGACGGACCTGACGGATCAGAAGGCTCGCCGGGACACCGCGAGGGCGGCGCTGCTGGCGCGGATGTCCGCGGCGCCGGGCAGCAGGGAGGGCCTGTTCCCGGCGACTCCCGCGCAACGCGGGCTGTGGTTCCTCGACCAGCTCGCCCCTGGTGGCAGCGCCTATCACATGCCGGCGATCCTGCGGTTGCGCGGCCGCGTGGACGTGGCCGCGCTGGGCAAGGCGTTCCAGGGGCTCGTCGACCGGCACGAGGCACTGCGAACCACGCTCGTGGCGGTCGACGGGCAGCCGTTGCAGCTGGTCAGGGCCCGGCGGCGGCACACCCTCGGCGTCGTGGATGCGACGGGCCGCCCCGCCGACGAGGTGCTGGCCGAGGTCACCGACGCGGCCCACGTGCCGTTCGATCTCGCGGCCGGGCCGCTGCTGCGCACCCAGCTGTGGACCATCGCCACCGACGAGCACCTGCTGCTCGTCGTCGTGCACCACGTCATGGCCGACGGCTGGTCGCTCGGGATCCTGTTCGAGGAGCTCGCCGCGCTGCTCGACGGGCAGGAACCGCCGGTCGACACCGGATCCGCTGCGCAGCCCGCCGACCTGGCGCTGCACGCGCCGCCTCCTGACACGACGCAGGCGTGGGCGGATCACCTCGCGGACGCGGTGCCGCCCGCGCTGCCGCAGCATCCCGACCCGGCCCGGGTAGCGGACCTGGCCCCGGCGTGCGGGGTGGTGCGGCTGGAGCTGCCCGCGGCGGTGCCGGGTGGGGTGCGGCGGACCGCCCTCCGCCTGCGCACCACGGAGCACACCGTCGGTCTGGCGGCGTTCGCCGCGGCGTGCCACCGGATGACCGGGCAGCTCGACGTGGTGATCGGGGTGACCAGCGCTCGTCGCGGCGAGCGGGCCGTCGCTCGGACCGTCGGCCTGCTGGCCACCACGCTGCCGGTGCGGATCGCCTGGGCCGGTCCGACGACCCCGTTCGTCGAGGTGGTCGCAGCGACCGGCGCCGCGATGCGCACCGTCCTCGCCCACGACGACGTGCCGCTCGACCGCGTCGTCCAGCACCACAACGGCTCCCGTGTCGCCGGGCGCACACAGCTGCTGGACGTAGTCTTCGCGCTGGACGACACCCCGGGTGCCCCGGCCGGGCTCGGCTGCTGCGCGGTGGAGCAGGTGCCGGTGCCGCCGCGTTCGCCGAAGTTCCCGTTGTCGGTCCGCCTCGATCTTCGACGTGGGTCGGTGACCTGCGAGTACGACCGGAAGCTGCTCGCCGGCGACACGGTCGAGCAGGTCGCGAGGAACCTGTGCCGCATCTTGGCGCACGTCGTCGAGGCACCGGAGGACGGGATCGACGCGATCCCGCTCGTCGACGGCGTCGAGCACACGCAGCTGGTGGCCGCGGGCCGGGGCCGGCGGGGCACCGATGTGCTGGCCGGCCGCGGATTCGCCGCGGTTGTCGCCGACATCGCGGCGGCCGATCCGAGCCGCATCGCGCTGGTCGAGGGCGGCCGCGAGCGCACGTACGGGGAACTGGTCGCGGCGGCGGCCGGGATCGCCGCCCGGCTGCGGACCGGCGGTGCGGACCTGGACCGGCCGGTCGCGGTGTACCTGACGCGGGGGATCGAGCAGGTCACGGCGTGCCTGGCCGTGCTCATGGCCGGCGGGCACTACCTGCCGCTCGACCCGACCCATCCGGTGGCGCGCAACGAGTTCATGCTGTCCGACGCAGGTGTGCAGGTCATGATCACGACCACCGCCCACGTCACGCCGCACGGGGTGGAGACGCTCCTGACCGACGCGGTTGGTGGACCCGGGCCCGCGCCGCTGCACGATGTGCGGCCGGGGCATCCCGACCGGCTCGCGATGATCGGCTACACGTCCGGTTCCACGGGGCAGCCCAAGGGTTACGCGATCACCCAGCGCGGCATCGCGCGGCTGCTGGGGGATCCGCGCCTGCTGCCGCGCCGCGACCGGCGAACCTTCCTGATCGCGAACGCGGTCACGTTCGACTCGTCGACGTTCGAGATCTGGGCGACGCTCCTCACCGGCGGGCGGGGGGTGGTCGTCCCGCGCTACGGCTACACGGCCGAGGCGCTCGGCGCGCTGATCAGTGATCACGGGGTGACGACGGCACTGCTGACGACGCAGCTGTTCAACACCGTCGTCGACGAGGACCCGCACGCGTTCCGGCCACTCGCGGAGCTGCTCGTCGGCGGCGAGGCGCAGTCGCCGCAGCACCTGCGGAAGGCCGGGCTGCACCTGCCCGACACGCGGCTGATCAACGTCTACGGTCCGGCGGAGTGCTCGGTGCTCGCCACGGCGCACGTGTTCGACGAGATCCCCGCCGGTGTGGGCGCGGTGCCGGTGGGTTCCGCGGTGGCCGGCACCGACGCCTACGTCCTGGACTCCCGGATGCGGCCGGTGCCGCCCGGCGCGGTCGGCGAGGTGTACATCGGCGGGCCCGGCGTGGCGATCGGGTTCGTCGGGCGGCCGGGTACGACCGCGGAACGGTTCGTCCCGTCGCCCTTCACCAGCGGTGCCCGGCTCTACCGCAGCGGCGACCTGGCCCGCTGGGACGGCGGCGGATCGATCACCCCACTCGGGCGGCGGGACCGGCAGATCAAGATCCGCGGGTTCCGGGTCGAGCCGGCCGAGGTGGAGGCCCATCTCGATGCGCACCCGCAGGTCGCCACCTGCGCCGTGACCCCGGACGGCACAGGGGCGACCACCCGGCTGGTGGCGTACATCGTGCCGGCCGGTGAACCACCGACGATCGCCGACGTCCGGCGGTTCCTCGCCGCACGCCTGCCCGACTTCATGGTCCCCGCGGCCGTCGTCACGCTCGACCGGCTCCCGCTGACCCCCAACAACAAGATCGATCACCGGGCGCTGCCCGCTCCGGCACCACCCACGACCACGGGACGGCGAGTGCCGCCGCGGACCCCGCTGGAGCGGACGGTCGTCGAGGTCTGGGCGCACGTGATGGAGCTCGATCCCGCCGACGTGTCCGTCGAGGCCGACTTCTTCGACCTCGGCGGCCACTCCCTGCTCGCGACCCGCGTGACGGCGCGGCTCGCCGACCGGCTCGACCGGCCGGTGCCGTTGCAGCTGCTGTTCGACCACCCGAGCCCCGCGGCACTCGCCGAAGCCCTCTGCGGGACGGAGCCCGTCCCGGCGGGGCCCCCGCTCCTCAGGATCACCGACGCGGCCCGCCCGCCGCTCTCGGCTCCCCAGCAACAGCTCTGGCTCGACCACCAGCGCAACCCGTCCTCGCCGCTCTACCACCTCCCATGGGCGGTGCGGCTCACCGGCGAGCTCGACCTCGTCGCGCTGCAGGCGGCGCTGCGGCTGGTGGCGCGGCGGCACGAGCCCATGCGCACCGTCTTCCGCACCGATCAGCACGGGACCGATCAGCACGGCACCGATCAGCACGGTGTGTACCAGCACGTCCTGCCCGCGGAGTCGATCCCGTTCGCCACGGTCGATCTGACCGGTCGCCCCGAGCAGGTCGACCAGGTGCTGCGGGACGCCGCCTCGGCGCCGTTCGACCTGGAGCACGAGCCGCCGGTACGGGCGGTCGTGGCCGTGCTCGGCCCGACCGAGCACGTGCTGCTGCTCACCGTGCACCACATCGCGTGCGACGGCTGGTCGGTCCCGCTGCTCTGCGCCGAGCTCTCCACGGCGTACGCAGCTCTGCGCAGCGGAGATGCACCGGAACTGCCGGAGCTGCCGGTGCGCTACACCGACGTCGCCACCTGGCAGCGCGCTGCGCTCACGGACGGCGGACCGGCGGACGGACGGCTGTCCGTCGGGTTGTGGCGCTGGGAGAAGGCCCTCGCCGGTGCGCCGCTCGTGCTCGACCTGCCGACCGACCGACCTCGACCGCTGTCGCTTCGCCACCGGGGGGCGCAGGAGCCCTTCCGGCTCGACGCGGACGTCACCACGAAGCTGCGCCGGCTCGCCCGCACGCACGGGGTCACGCCGTTCATGGCCGTGCTGGCCGGGTTCGGGCTGGCGCTCGGCCGCCAGGCGGGGCAGGACGACCTGCTGATCGGCACCCCGGCGACGTTGCGTTCCCGGTCGGAGCTGCACGGCATGGTCGGTTGTTTCACCAATCCGCTGATCCTGCGGGTGGACCTGTCCGGCGACCCGACGGTCGGCGAGCTGCTGGAACGGGTGAAGACGGCGTGCTCGTCGGCGTTCGCCGATCAGGACGTGCCGTTCGAGCTTATCGTCGAGCGGCTCCGCCCGGTGCGCGACCCGGCCCGGACCCCGGTGTTCCAGGTCATGATCGCGGCGCAGGACGGACCGCCCGAGATCGTGCTGCCCGGGCTCGCCGCGACCGGGCACCCGGTGGAGAACCCCACCGCCCGCTGCGATCTGACGCTGCTCGTGCAGGACCGGTCCGACCCGATCACCGGTGCCCTGGAGTACAACACCGACCTCTTCGAGGCGGGCACCGCGGCGGTGCTCGTCGAGCGGGTGACGTCGGCGCTGGCCTGGCTCGTGTCGGCGGCGGCCGGCACGCGACTGTCGCAGCTGGACGTCTCGTCCGACCCTGTGATGGCGGGCCCGGTGGTGCCGGTCGCCGAGGATGCGGTCGCGGATCTGGTGCTGGCGCGGGCGGCGGTGGGCCCGGACGACGTTGCCGTGGTGGACGGTGCGACGGGCCGTTCGCTGCGGTTCGGCGAGCTGGTGGCCGCGGCGTCGGGGGTGGCCTCGGCGCTGGAGTCGGCCGGGGTGGTCCGCGGTGATCGGGTCGGGGTGGTGCTGCCCCGCTCGGCCGATGCGGTGGTGGCGCTGCTGGGTGTGTGGTTCGTGGGAGCGGCGTTCGTGCCGCTCGACCCGGCGTTCCCCGCCGACCGTCTGGCCTTCATGGCCGGTGACGCCGGCATCTCGGCGCTCGTCGCGGATCCCGCAGTTGCCGAGCCGACCGTCGCGGCACCGGCGGGATGCCCGGTCGTCCGTCTCACCGACGGGCCGGGGCCGGGCGGGCGGCCGATGCAGCTGACCGGCGACGACGTCGCGTACGTGCTTTACACCTCGGGCTCGACCGGCCGCCCGAAGGGTGTGAGCGTGACGCACCGCGGCCTGGCCAACCTGCTCGCGGCCGTTGCCGAGCGACCCGGGTTGACCGCGGCCGACCGGCTCGTGGCCGTCACCACCATGTCGTTCGACATGGGGTTGTTGGAGCTGTTCGGACCGCTGGTGGTCGGCGGTCGGGTGATCGTCGCGTCGGACGAGCAGGCGCGCGACCCGCACCTGCTGGCCGGGTTGCTGGAGTCGTGCGGCGCGACGGTGGCGCAGGCGACGCCGGCCACCTGGCAGATGCTGGTCGAGTCGGGCTGGCGTGCCACGTCCGCCTTGCGGGTGTGGTCCGGTGGGGAGCCGCTGTCCCCGGCGCTGGCCCGCGCGTTGCTGGGTGCCGGTCACGAGGTCTGGAACGGGTACGGCCCGACCGAGACCACCGTGTACTCGACGGTCGCCCGCATCACCGAACCGTCCGACATCCACCTCGGCGCGCCGGTCGCCAACACCGAGATCGTGCTCGTGGACAAGGCTTTGCGACCGGTCCCGGTCGGTGCGGTCGGTGAGGTGCTCGTCGGCGGGGTCGGCGTGGCGCACGGGTACTGCGGTCGGCCTGGGCTGACGGCCGAACGGTTTGTTCCGGGGCCGGACGGCAAGCGGTGGTACCGGACGGGTGATCGGGGCCGGTGGGACCACGCGGGGAGGTTGCGGTTCGCCGGTCGGGTCGACCGGCAGGTCAAGGTCCGCGGCTTCCGGGTGGAGCCGGGTGAGGTGGAGGCGGTCCTGCTCGCGCACCCCGGGGTGCGGCAGGTAGTGGTGGCGCTGCGGCGCGGCCGGCTGGTGGCCTGGGTCGTGGGTGCGGTCGTCGGAGAAGTCTGGGAGGCGGACCTGCGCCGGATCGCGCGTGAGCGGTTGCCGGAGTACATGGTGCCGACCCCGGTTGTGGTCGACGAGCTCCCGTTGACCCCGAACGGCAAGATCGACTACAGCGCCCTGCCCGATCCCGTGCCACCTGGTGCGGCCGACACCGTCCCGACCGGCCTCGAGCGCGCGATCGTGGAGGTCTGGGCCGACGTCCTCGGCTGCGATGCCGCCACCATCGGGCTGGAGGCCGACTTCTTCGAGATCGGCGGGCACTCGCTCGCCGCCACGCTCGTCGCCGGCCGGCTCGCCGCTGATCTCCGCCGCCGCGTGCCCGTGCGGCTCGTCTTCGACCACCCCACCGTCGCCGGGCTCGCCGCGGCGCTGCCGGGAGCGGACGACGTCAGCACGCCCCCGCTGGTCCGATGCGAGGACGGCGGACCGGCGCCCCTGTCGTTCGCCCAGCAACGACTGTGGTTCCTGCACCGGATGGACCCGGGCTCGGCGTTGTACAACGTCCCGCTCGCGGTGCGCCTCACCGGCGTCCTCGACGTCGACGCCCTGACCGGCGCATTGACGTTGATCACCGAACGGCACGAGCCACTGCGCACGGTGTTCGAGCTGGTCGAGGGCCGGCCGGGCCAGCGGTTGCTTCCGCCCGTCGTGCCGACGGCGCTGGTGGACCTGTCCCACGTCCCGGAAGAGGCGCGCGCCGGCCTGGCCCGGCGGGTGATCCACGATGCCGGGTACGCGCCGTTCGACCTGGCTGTCGACCGGCCGCTGCGGGCCACGCTGGTCCGGCTGGGCGCGCGGGAACACGTCCTGCTGGTGACGGTGCACCACATCGCCGCTGACGGATGGTCGACGGGGCTGATGGCGACGGAGCTGGCCGCGGCGTACCCGGCACTGCGCGACGGCGCGGTACCCGAGCTGCCCGAGCTGCCCGTGCGATACAGCGACGTCGCCCGCTGGCAGCGGGCCCTGCACACCGACCGGGGCATGGACAGCTCGCTCGCCCGCCGTGAGCGCGCGCTGGCGGGTGCGCCCGCCGCCGTCGACCTGCCGACCGACCACCCGCGCCCCGCGGTGTTCCGCCACGAAGGGGCGAGCGACCCGTTCGACCTGGACCCGACGACGACCGCGGCGGTCCGGGCGCTCGCCGCGGAGCGGGACGCGACCCCGTTCATGGTGCTGCTCACCGGGCTGGCGATCGTGCTGCACCGCTACACCGGCCAGCCCGACCTGGTGATCGGGACACCCGTTGCAGGGCGAACGCGGCCCGAGGTCGCCGACCTCGTCGGGTTCTTCGCGAACACCCTCGCCATCCGGGTCGACCTCGGCGGCGACCCGACGCTCGGCGAGCTGCTGGACCGGGTCAGGGCCGCCTGCCTCGACGCCTACGGCGACCAGGACCTGCCGTTCGAGCGTCTGGTGGAGCACCTGCGCCCGGAGCGCGACCCGTCGCGCACCCCGATCTTCCAGGTGATGCTCGCGCTGCAGCACGAGCCGCCGCCCCGGTTGGCCGTGCCGGGCCTCGACGTCGAGCACCACCCGGTGGACAACCCGACCGCCAAGTACGACCTCGTGCTGTCGTTGCGCGACGAGCCCGAGCGGATCACCGGCGTCGCCGAGTACAACAGCGCGCTCTTCGAGCCCGGCACCGCGAACGCGTTCACCACGGCGCTGCGCCGCGTGCTCATCGCGTTCGGCCGCGGCAGCGCGCAACAGGTCAGCGCGCTCCCGGTGCACGAGCCGGCGGACGACCCGCGTGGCCTGCCCGCCGGCTACGACCCGCTGACCTGCTTGCACGACCTCGTCGACGCGCAGATCCGGGCCACCCCCGATGCGCTCGCGGTGATCGACGACGGGTCGGACGACCGGTTGACCTATGCCGAACTGGGCCGGCGCGCCGATCAGATCGCGGCCGAGCTGGGTGGCATCGGCTGTGGCATCGGCTCCGATGAGCTGGTCGCCGTGCTCGTGCCCCGCTCGGCCGCGATGGTCGTAGCGCTGTCGGGGGTGCTCCGCGCCGGCGCCGGGGTGCTGCCGCTCGACCCGGAACAGCCGGCCGAACGCATCGCAGCGATCCTGGCCGACGCCCACCCCGAGGCGGTTGTCACGACGTCCGCGCTGCGCGACCTCGCCGGCGGCCGCCCGCGTGTGCTGGTCGACGTACCGCGCGCGACACGTCGACCAGCACCCGGTGATCGAGGGACGCAGCCGGCGCGGCCGGCCGGTCTCGCGTACGCGATCTACACCTCGGGATCGACCGGCAGGCCGAAGGGTGTGCTGGTCGAGCACCGCGCGATATGCAACAACCTGCTCTGGATGCAGCAGGACTGGCCCCTGGACGGCCATGACCGGGTGCTGCAGAAGACCACGATCGCGTTCGACGTCGCGATCAAGGAGGTCTTCTGGCCGCTGCTCGCCGGGGCGGCGGTGGTGCTCGCCCGGCCCGGCGGCCAGCGCGACCCGCAGTACCTGGCCGACCTGATCGACCGGCACACGATCACCGTCGCCCACTTCGTGCCCTCGATGCTCGCGGCGATGCTCGCGCACACCGAGCGGCGCGGCGTGGGGCTCGGGGCGAGCCTGGAGAAGGTGATGTGCGGCGCCGAGACGCTGCCGGCCACGACCCTCCGCCGCTTCTTCGCGGCAACGAGCGCCGAGCTGCTCCACATGTACGGGCCCACCGAGACCGCGATCGCGGTGACCGGCTGGACGTGTCCCCACGGGTACGTCCCGGAACGGGTGCCGCTCGGCGTGCCGATGCCGCTCGTCCAGCTGCACCTGCTCGACGCGCAGCTGCGACCGGTGCCCCGCGGTGCCTGGGGCGAGCTGTTCGTCGGCGGCACCGCGGTCGGGCGCGGGTACCTCGGCCGGCCCGCCGAGACAGCCACCGCGTTCGTCCCGGACCCGTTCGGCGAGCAGGCGGGTGCGCGGCTGTACCGCACCGGCGACGTGGTGCGGGTGGGCCCGGACGGGCTGCTGCAGTTCGGCGGCCGATCGGACGGCCAGGTCAAGATCCGCGGCTTCCGCGTCGAGCCGGGTGAGATCGAGGCGGTGCTGGCCCGGCATCCCGACGTGGCGCAGGTCGCCGTCGTCGCGGCCCGCACGTCGGAAGGGCTCACCGATCGGCTCGTCGCCCACCTCGCACCGGTCGAAGGCGGGGTCCTGACCGAACCCGGCCTGCGGGCCCACGTGGCCGGCGTTCTGCCGGACTACATGGTCCCGGCGCGGTTCGTCGTGGTTCCGGCGTTGCCGCTCAACGCGTCGGGCAAGGTCGACCGCGCTCGTCTGGCCGAGCTCGCCCCGGACCCGGGCCCACCGGCATCCGCGAGCACATCGGTGACCCCGCTCGAGCGGACGGTCGCCACCATCGTGTGCGACGTGCTGGCCGTCGCCTCGGCCGGCCGCGACGACGACCTGTTCGAGCTGGGCGGGCACTCGCTGCACGTGCCGCAGGTTGCGGCCCTGATCGCCGAGCGGACCGGGTTCGACGTGCCGGTGCGGGAGATCTTCCAGGCGCCCACGATCGCGGGGATCGCCCGGGCCGTCGAACAGGTCCGGGACGTGCCTGCGCGCCCGATCACCCGCGTCGACCGGGCGCGCTACCGGATCAGCCATCAGGCGGGCTCGCCATGACCGAGACCCGCGGCAGCGACACCCTGACCGGGGGCGAGTACCGGTTCCCCGTCTCCTACCAGCAGCGACGGCTGTGGCTGCAGGCCCAGCTCGATCCGGACGACGCTGCGTTCCACATGCCGATCGCCCTGCGGCTGCGCGGAACGCTCGACGTGACCGCGCTCGACACGGCGTTGCAGATGATCGTCGAGCGGCACGAGATCCTGCGCACGCGGTACGTCCTCGACGGGCCGGAGCCGGTGCAGGTGGTGGCCGATCACGTGCCCGTCGTCCTGACGGTCGCGGATCTGTGCGGCCTGCCCGATCCGGTGCGGACCGCGCACGTGACCGCGGCGGCGGACGCCGCGGTGCGCTCGACGTTCGACCTGTCGGCCGCACCTCCGTGGCGGGCGCTGCTGGTGCGCTGCGGCGCGGACGAGCACGTGTTGCTCGTGACGCTGCACCACATCACCTGCGACGGCTGGTCGGTCGGCGTTCTCGCCACCGAACTGGCGGCGTCCTACCGAGCGGCCTGCGCCGGCGGGCGGGCGGTTCTGCCGGAGCTTCCCGTGCTGCCTGAGCTTCCCGTGCTGCCTGAGCTTCCCGTGCTGCCTGAACTTCCCGAGTTGACCGTGCAGTACGCCGATGTGGCCGTCTGGCAGCGGGAGCGGCTCACCCCGGAGACGCTCGACGTGCACCTGCGCCGCTGGGAGCGAGCGTTGGCGGGCGCGCCGACGGGGCTCGCGCTGCCCGTCGACCGCCCGCGCGCCGCGGACGGCCCGCATCGTGGTGGATCCGTGCAGCGCATCGCCGGCCGGCGCATCACCGCACAACTCGACGACCTCGCACGACGATGTGGGGCGAGCCTCTACATGGTGCTGCTGGCCGCCTACGCCATCACGCTCACCCGGGCCTGCGGGCAGCAGGACATGGTGATCGGCAGCCCGGCCGCCGGGCGGCACCGGCCGGAGACCCGCCCGCTCATCGGATGCTTCCTCGACGTGCTGCCCGTGCGGGTGGACCTGTCCGGAGATCCGACGCTCGGGGCGCTGCTGGAACGGGTGAAGGCGGTCTGCCTGGAGGCGTTCGCGCACCAGGACGTGCCGTTCGAGCTGATCGTCGAGCGACTCCGCCCGGTGCGGGACCCGGTCCGGACCCCGCTGTTCCAGGTGATGCTGGCGCTGCAGGACACCCCGACCACCCCGGTGCACCTGCCCGGGCTCGAGGTGACCGAGGAACGACTCGGGTCCGGCGCGGCCAAGTACGAGTTGACGCTCAACGCCGAACGCCGCAACGGCGAGATCATGCTCGACCTGGAGTACGACGCCGACCTGTTCGAGCCGGCGTCCGCGGCGGCGCTGGTCGACGGGGTCGTCGAAGCGCTGGCGGGGCTGGGGTCGGCCGCATCGGGAACGCCGGTGTCCGCGATCGCGAGGCGGGCGGCGCCGTCCGCAGCGGGTCCCGTGGTGCCGGTGGCGGACGGGGCGGTCGCGGACCTCGTGCGGGCCGTCGCCGCGGCGACCCCGCACGCCGTCGCGGTGGTCGACGGGGTTTCGGGCCGGCAGCTGAGCTACGGGCACCTGGTGGCCTCGGCATCGGGTATCGCGGCTGCGCTGGCCGCGGCCGGGGTGCGTCGCGGCGACCGCGTCGGGGTGGTGCTGCCGCGGTCGGCCGACGCCGTGGCGGCGCTGCTCGGTGTGTGGCTGGCGGGCGCCGCGTTCGTGCCGCTGGACCCGGCGTTCCCCGCGCAGCGGTTGGAGTTCATGGCCCGCGACGCCGGCGCGGACGTCGTGGTGGCCGACCCCGCAGCGTCGGACGCCGTGCCGGCCGGTGCCGTGGTGGTGCGCCTCGACCCAGCTCGGACCAGCGTCGACGCGGTGCCGTCGGACGCGGTGCCGTCGGACGCGGTGCAGTTGTGCGCGGTGCCCTTGACCGGCGGGGACGTGGCGTACGTGCTCTACACGTCCGGATCGACGGGCCGGCCGAAAGGCGTCGAGGTCACCCACCACAGCCTGGTCAACCTGCTCGGCTCGATGGTGCGCACCCCCGGGTTGGCGGCGGGGGACCGGCTGGTCGCGGTGACGACGCTGTCGTTCGACATCGCGGTGCTGGAGCTGTTCGGGCCGCTCGTGGCCGGCGGCAGGGTGATCGTCGCGTCGGACGAGCAGACGCGCGACCCGCACCTCCTGGCCGGGTTGCTGGAGTCGTCCGGCGCGACGGTGGTGCAGGCGACCCCGTCGACGTGGCGGATGCTGATCGACTCGGGCTGGCGTGCCCGCCGTCCACTTCGGGCGTGGTGCGGAGGCGAACCGCTGCCACCCGAC
The DNA here is from genome assembly GCF_021245725.1 of Pseudonocardia sp. TRM90224. Taxonomy (GTDB): domain Bacteria; phylum Actinomycetota; class Actinomycetes; order Mycobacteriales; family Pseudonocardiaceae; genus Pseudonocardia. The sequence continues at coordinate 34,828 of NZ_JAJGSX010000046.1, forward strand.
CTAGCCGGCGCGCTCGTGCGGGAGTGCGTCGAGGTGTGGAACCTCTACGGCCCGACCGAGACGACGATCTGGTCCACCTGCGAGCGGGTCCGCGACACCACGCGGATCCGGCTCGGCACGCCGGTGGCGAACACGCAGATCGTGCTGGTGGACGCCGATCTGCGGCCGGCCGCCGTGGGTGAGGTGCTCATCGGGGGAGCGGGGGTGGCGCACGGGTACCGGGGCCGGCCGGGTCTGACCGCGGAACGGTTCGTGCCTGGCCCCGGTGGTCGGCGCTGGTACCGGACCGGTGATCGGGGCCGGTGGGACCACGCCGGTCGGTTGGTGTTCGCCGGCCGGGTGGATCGGCAGGTGAAGGTGCGTGGCGTCCGGGTGGAGCCGGGCGAGGTGGAGACCGTCCTCGTCGAGCACCCGGCGGTGCGCCAGGCCGTGGTGGCGCTGCGCGGCGAGCAGCTCGTCGCGTGGGTGCGCGCGGGCGTCGAGCCGGCGCTGGACCCTGGTGAGCTGCGCAGCTTCGCGCGGGCGCGGTTGCCCGAACACATGGTGCCCGCGGCGGTGGTCGTGGTGGAGCGGTTCCCGCTGACCCCGAACGGCAAGATCGACCACGGCGCGCTGCCGGACCCGGCCGCAGCCCCTGTCACGGGCGGCGCTGCCGCTCCCCGGACCGCTGCCGACGCTGCGGTGCTCGGATGCTTCCGCCGTGTGCTCGGCGTCGAGCAGCTGGACATGACCGACGACTTCTTCGAACTCGGCGGCAGCTCGGTGTCGGCGGCCCGGTTGGCCGCGGAGATCGAAGGCGCGACCGGTCGCCGGCTGCCGCTGCGCGCTCTGTTCCGGGAGCCCACCGCGGCCGGGGTGGCCGCGCTGATCGGTACCAGCGGCGGTTTCGGCAGCGTTCTCGCGGCGGTGCGGTCCGATGCCGAGCTGCCGCGCGACGTCGAGCCGGCGGCACCTCATCCGGAGGCGTGGACGGCCCGGCGGGTGCTGCTCACCGGCGCGACCGGCTTCCTGGGCCACGCGCTGCTCGAACGCCTGCTCGCCGACCCCGACGCCGAGGTGACCTGCCTGGTCCGAGCCGCTGACGACGAGCAGGCGGGCGCCCGGTTGCGCCGGGCGGTGGCGGCGTACGGGCTGGAGCTCGACCGGTTCACCGGCCGCGTCCACGCCGTCGCGGGCGACGTCGGCACCGCCCGCTTCGGGCTGGCACAACGGCGCTACGCACAGCTGAGCGAACGTGTGACGAGCGTCGTCCACTGCGCGGCCGACGTGTCGTTCGTGGCGCCGTACACCGCGCTGCGATCCGCCAACGTCACCGGCACCGTCGAGGTCGTCCGGTTCGCCGGCGACGCGGCCGGGAAGGCGCTGCACTTCATTTCGACGCTCGACCCCGGGGCGGCGGGCGATGGCGTGCTGCAGGAGCGGCTGTACCCGCAGGATCCGGACCGGACGTCGGGCTACGTCGCCTCGAAGGGCGTCGGCGAGGCGCTCGTTGCTCGTGCCGGGGAGCGCGGGCTGCCGGTGACGATCACGCGACCGTGGCTGGTGACTGCGCACCGGGAAACCGGGGCGACGGGCCGTGCCGACCAGCTTGCGCTCGGGCTGCGCACCGCGCTCGCGACGCGGCTGCTCCCGGACACGCCGGACGCGCTGATCCACGTCATGCCGGTCGACCAGGTGGCCGAGGCACTGGCGCGGCTGGCCCGGACGCCGCGCGCCGCCGGTCGCGTGATCCACCTCTACCACGCGCGGCACGCCCGACTCGGTGACGTGGTGGACCTGCTGCGGGGCCTCGGCATCCCGATCGACGTGGTCCCTCCGGCGCGCTGGGTCGACGCCGTCGAGCGCTCGGCCGTACCCGACGAGCAGAAGGTGCTCGCCCGCCTGGTCACCGAGGCCCGGGCCGCGGAACCGCCGCGCGTCGCGACGTCCGTCGCCGGCGATCTGCTCGGCGCGGCGGTGGAGTTCGACGACCTGAGCGCCTCGTACCTCGAGCGGGCCGTCGCCCGTCTCGGCACCGATCTCTGGGCCCCCGGAGGACAACCATGACCAACCAACCCGTCCGGCGCCTCCCGGTCCACCGCCTCCCGGTCCACCGCCTCCCCGTCCGGCGCATGGTCGCCCTGCTGGGGGCTGCCGTGCTCGTGGTGTCGCTGGTGGTTCCGTCCCTGGCCGGTGCCGGCCCACTGCCGCCGTTGGGGCAGCTGCTGAGCCCGGGGTCGGGGATCTGGCGCACCCCGGCCGAAGCCACCGCGGCCCAGCCGGAAGAGATCCAGGCGGGCGTGCTGGACACGACCGGCACGATCGGGTTCGAACCGGACGGGGCCACCCACATCACGGCCGGCACCGACTCCGACCTGTTCCGGCTCACCGGCTACGTCCACGCCCGTCAGCGGCTGTTCCAGATGGACCTCGCCCGCCGGCGCGGCAGCGGCGAGCTTTCCGAGATCCTCGGCGCGGCCGCACTCGAGTCCGACCGGTTCGAGCTGGACCTCGGCCTGCGCCGGGCCGCCGAACGCGACTGGGCCGCCCTCGGCGCGGACGATCCGGCCCGGGTCGCGCTGACCGCGTACGCCGAGGGCGTCAACACCGCCATCGACGCCATGGTCGACGACCGACGGCTGCCGCTGTACATCACGATGCTGGGGTACGCGCCGCGGCAGTGGACACCGGTCGACAGCCTGGTGATCCAGCACGTCATGGCCCAGACGCTGAGCTTCTCCGACCGGGCGCTCACCTTCTCCTACCCGGCGCAGACCCTGCCCCCGGAGACGTTCCAGGCCTGGTTCCCGACGGTGCTGGCCAACCAGCAGTACCCCTACGACCCCGGCCCGTACCGCAGCCTCCCTCTCGAACCCCTGCCCGTGGCGGCCGACCCGGCAGCGGCGTCGACCCCGGTGCTCGCCACCGTCCCCCAGACCCCGGGCACCGCGGTGCCCAGCCCCACGCCCGGCGTCCGGATCGACTCGCTCGGCCCCTTGCAGGAGCGGCTCGCCGGCCTGCCCGCCGGCGCGGTCAGCCGGATCGGCAACAGCAACGGCTGGGTGGTGGCCGGCAGTCGCACCGCCTCCGGCGAGCCCCTGCTGGCGCTCGACCCGCACCTGCAGATGACGATCCCTTCGCCGTGGTACCCGCTGGAGGGTCGCAGTCCCGGCTACCACTACTCGGGCATCACGATCCCCGGCGTACCGGTGCCGGTCATGGGCAAGACCGACCACTTCGCCTGGGGTATGACCAACTCCCAGCACCCTGCGACGCTCTACTACCTGCAGACCACCGATCCGTCCCGGCCCGACCAGTACCTGTGGAACGGGGCGTGGCGGGAGATGGCCACGCACCAGCACCGGATCGCCGTGCGCGGGCAGGACCCCGCCGAGCACACGGTCCGCTTCACCGCACAGGGCCCGGTGGTGCAGCAGCAAGGGGTCACCGCCGCGGTGTGGTGGGCGGGTGTGCTGCCCCAGAACAGCGTGGGCGACGTCCTGACGATGCTGCGCTCGACCACCTTCGCCGAGTTCCGCGAGAGCCTGCGCGGCTGGGTGGCACCGTCGATGACGTTCATGTTCGCCGGTCGCAACGGTGAGATCGGGGCCGTCACCCCGGGCGTCGCGCCACAGGTGCAGGGCCACGACATCACACTCCCGCTGCCCGGCGACGGGTCGGCGGACGTCCGCGGGACCATCCCGTTCGACGCGCTCCCGCAGGCCGCCGACCCGCCCGGCGGGTACCTGGTCTCGGCGAACCACCGCGAGGTGACGGCCGACTACCCCTACCAGTTCTCCACCTCCTACAACTTCACCGATCTCGGCTGGCGCGGGCAGATGATCAACGAATCGCTGGCCGCGGCCGGCCCGCAGACCTTCGACAGCGCCGCCGCGCTGCAGATGGACCAGCACGACGTCCTGGCCAAGGGGCTCGTGCCGCCGCTGCTGAAGGCCCTGGAGGGAGCGCAGCTCTCCGACAAGGAGCGCGAGGTCGTCGAGATGCTGCGCGGCTGGGACTTCACGATGGACCACCACGCCCGGCCCGGTCTGTGGTTCAAGCTGTTCTACAACCGGCTGACCTACGTGACGTTCGGGCCGTGGTGGAAGCACCACGAGGTCCAGGACGATCCCGACGCAAGCCTCACGCTCGCCCCGGACTCCGGTTCGTACGCGGCGGAGGTGATGCGCGGAACCGTGCTCGCGTGGATCCAGCACGATCCGGAAAACCGGTTCTTCACCCCGCCGGGCGGTCCGCAGCGGGACGCGACGGACGTGCTGCAGGAGGCCTTCCACCAGTCGATCGCCGCGATGATCAGCAAGTACGGCGACGACGTCGCAGCCTGGGAGCCCGGGCTGCACAGGGGTGTCCTCTTCGCCTCGCTCTTCGACGTGCCCGATCTCGACGTCGGGCCGTACCCATTCTTCGCGAGCGACCGCACCATCAACACCGGTATCGGCGCGCTGGTCCGCGACGGCGACCCGGTCCGCGGGTTCGCGTCGGCAGGTGCGACATGGCGGCTCGTCGTCGACTGGGGCACCGGGCAGGCCGGGACGGTCATGCCGGGCGGGGTCAGCGAGGACCCGCGTTCGCCCTGGTACGCGACCGGTGTCGAGCAATGGCTCGACGGCGGCCTGCTGCCGCTGCGCGAAGGCGACGCGGCCGAGCAGGTCGCCACGATCCGATGGAGGTTCACCCCGTGAGGCACCTGCGCGCGTCGGTGGTTGTTGCTGTCGTTTGTGGACTGGCGGTCTTCGCCGGCAACCTCGCCGGCCTCTGGTGGGTGACGTTGCTGGTCGGCGGGGTCGTCGGCTGGTTCGCGCGTCCCGGCGCGGTGGCGGGGCTCCTCGTGGGGACGGCCGTCGCCTGGATCGCCGGGATGGTCTGGGAGAGCGGCGGCGGGGTGCTGCCGGCGGCGGGTGTGGTGGCGAGCCTCGCGGTGTCCGATCGGGCGTTCGGCTGGGCGGTCGCGCTCGCGACGGTCGGGTACGCGCTGCTGCTCGCCGGATCCGGTGCCTGGCTCGCAGCAGCGGCACGACGAATGGTTCAACGGCAGAAGGAGACCCAACATGTCTGACGAACTCGACACGACCCGGTACGTCGTCGTCATCAACGACGAGGAGCAGTACTCGATCTGGCCGACCCACCTCGAACGCCCCTCGGGATGGCACCAGGTCGGCGAGCCGGGGGACAAGGCGACGTGCCTCGACCACATCGAACGCACCTGGACCGACATGCGCCCGCGCAGCCTTCGTGAGGCGATGGCGGCCGACCTGGCGGCTGGCTCGGCGGCGCAGCAGTGATGACCGGGCGATGATCCGGTACTGCCGGGCGTTCGCGCTCGCCGACCTCGTCGGGGTCGGCGAGCTCGACCGCGCCGTGTCCACATGGGATAAGCGACCCGATGTCGTCTACCTCTGGGACGACAACACGGTGACCGCATTGCCACTGCGTGGGTGCGGTCCGGAGTTCACCTCGGACGAGCCGCGGTGGCGGTCGATCTGCGGGCAGCTGCTTGCCGATCCGATCGGGCAGGGCTGACCGGTGGTGCTGCAGGGCCTGCTGGACCCACTGCGCCGCCGTGACTTCCGGCTGCTGGTCGGCGGGCAGACCCTGTCGACGTTCGGCGACCTGCTGTTCCTGGTCGCGTTCCCGTTCCTCGTGCTCGATTCGGGTGCCGGGATCGGCGGGCTCGGGCTGACCTTGGCCCTGCTTGGCATCGCCCGACTTGCCGCGACGCCGCTCGGGGGGATCCTCGCCGACCGCGTGCATCCCCGTGTGACGATGCTGGTCGCCGACGGCGGGCGCGCGATCGTGCTGGGCGGGCTGGCGGTCTGGACGGCTGCGGGCCCCGTCCCATGGTGGGCGTTCACGCTGGTCGGCGTGGTGCTCGGTGGGTTCGAGGGCCTCTTCCTCCCGGCCTACCGCGCGATCACGCCTGCTGTGCTGCCGAGCGGACAGCTGCAGGCCGGCAACTCGGTCGGCGAGGTCTCCAACATCGTCGCCGCGATCTGCGGGCAGCTCGCCGCGGGCCTGCTGCTCGCGACGTACGGGGCGACGGTGGTCATCGTTCTCAACGTCGTGTCGTTCGCGCTGTCCGCGGCGAGCCTGCTCGCGATGAGTGGTCGGGTGCCGGGGATCGCACCCGCTGCCGACCCGTCCCACCAGCTCGACCAGCTCGACCAGCTCGACCAGCTCGGCGTCGGCGAGCCGGCGCCGGCGAGCTTCTGGGCTTTCGTGCGGGGATCGCGCCTGTTCCACGTCATCATCGGGATGGCGGCGATGGTGACGGTCACCGCGTCCGGGGTGTTCGCGTTCGGCCTCCCGGTGCTGGCCCACGAGAGGTTCCCGGACGGCGCACTGATCTTCGGGTACCTCCTCGCTGCCGGCGCGGTCGGGCGGCTCGGCGGAAGCGTGGCGGCCGGCGGGTTGATCGGGCTGCACCGCAGGGGATTGCTGTCGATCGGGCTGCTCGTCGTGCACGGTGTGATCATCATGAGCCTGCCGGCGATCCACGGGTTCTGGCTGTTGCTGGTGCTCATCGCCCTGCTCGGGTTCGCCGACGGCACGCTGGGCGTGCTCGTGGTGACCCTGCTCCAGCAACTCCCGCCGCGGGAGATCCTCGGCCGCGTCATGGCCGTGTTCGCCTTCGTGCACAGCGGGTCGTACCCGATCTCGGTCGCGCTCGCCGCGTTCGCGACAGCGCAATGGGGCATTGCCGCGGCGTTCACCGCCGGCGGGATCGGTGTGCTGGTCGTCGCCGTCATCGGTCTTGCACAGCGGGCGGTACGAGACGCCTGAACCCTCCGACAAGGAGATCGACATGAACAACGGGACAGTGACCCGGCTCGGGTCGGAAGCTCTCGGGACGCTGTTCTTCGTCCTCCTCGGCGCCTGCGCGGCAGGCGGTATCGGGGACAGCGTCGAGGGCGGTACCGGGGTCGGGGCCGCCGCGGGCTGGGCGGCGGCGCTCGTGCTCGCCGTCTGGGTGTTCGGTGCGGGCGGTGGGCACCTCAACCCGGTCGTCACCGTCGGTCTCGCGCTGCGCGGCCGGTTCAGCTGGGCCGCGGTTCCCGGCCAGATCGGTGCTCAACTCGTCGGCGGGTTCGGTGGTGCGGTGCTGGCCTGGGTACTGGTCGGCGACCGGGTGACCTTCGCCGCCGTCCGGCCTCCGGCCGGCGGTGGGATCGTCGTGGCGCTGGTCGCGGAAGTGCTGGTGACGTTCGTGCTGCTGATGGCCGTGTACCGGCTCGCGGGCAGCGGTGCGCTCCACGGGCTCGGCTACGGGCTGGCCTACGGCGTCGGGGCCCTGGCCGCCGGGAGCCTCGGTGGGGGAGTGATGAACCCCGCCCGCGCGCTGGGCGCGGAGTTCACCGCAACGTTCGCCGGCGCCCCCGCGGGGGGCGGGATCTGGGTCTACTTGGTGGGGCCGTTGGTCGGCGCTGCGCTGGCCTGGCTCGTCCATCCGTCGCTCAGCGGGTCGAGCCCGAAGTCCCTGCCGGACACCGATGATCTCCACACCTACGTGCAGGAGCACTCGACGGCGGGCGACCCGCTGATCGCGGATCTGGTCCACGAGACGCAAGCGTCCCTTCCCGACCAGGCTCGTTGGCAGATCACCCCGGGCCAGGCGGGACTCCTGTCGATGATCGCCCGCATGGTCGGCGCCCGCTCGGCCCTCGAGATCGGCACGTTCACCGGGTTGTCCTCGCTCGCCATCCTGAACGGGATGGGCCCGGACGGGCGGCTGGTCTGCCTGGATCTGTCCGACCGGTTCACCTCCGTCGCACGGCGCTACTGGGAGCGGGCCGGTGTCACCGACCAGATCGAGCTGCGGCTCGGGGATGCGGCCGAGTCGCTCCGGTCGCTGCCAACGGACCCGCACCTCGATCTTGCGTTCATCGACGCCGACCGTGACGGCTACCCGACCTACTGGGCCGAGATCGTGCCGCGCATGCGGCCCGGTGGGGTGATCGTCCTGGACAACGTCCTGCTCGGCGGGCAGGTGCTCGACCCGGACAGCGACGACGAAGACGTCGTCGCGATCCGCGGGTTCAACGAGAAGGCCGTCGCCGACGAGCGGGTCGATGTGATCATGCTGCCGATCGCCGACGGGATCACGATCGCCCGCCGGCGCTGAGCTGCGGACGCCTCGGGTGGGTGAGTCGACACTTCCGGCACGGTGAGTCGACACTTCCGGCACGGTGAGTCGACACTTCCGGCACGGTGAGTCGACACTTCCGGCACGGTGAGTCGCGCGTTCCGGAGCGGTGTCGGCTGTCTTGTCAGTCGTCTGCTGAGTACATCAACGCGCCGTACGCCGCGACCAGCAGGTGGGCGCCCAGCTCCGCGGACCCGCCGGCGATCCGGCGGTGCATGGTGGTGAGGATCCCGAGCGCCGCCTCGGCCCGCAGCCGCGACTCGGGGCGGCCGTCCGGCGCGATGAGCGCTGGCGGCCGGGACGTACTCGCTCCCGAGCTGTCGCGATGTCGGTTTCGGACTGTTCTGCGACGCAGATGAAGACGGGATTCTGCTCTATCTCATCAGCGTCGTCGGCTCCGGCCGTAAGCAGCTCATCGACTTCGGACCGGCGATCGTCGAGGCGAGCAACAGCTCGAACCTCATCCTCCACCACGGTTGGACCGGGTTGCTCGTCGACGGCAACAAGACGAACGTCGAGCGGGGCCGCCGGAGCTACCTGGCACGTGGTGCCATACCTTCCGGAGATCCCCGTCGAGGACGGATTCACCCATCCCCGGAACGCCTTCGGCATGCGCGAGCGGTGGCCGCACGTGGCCAAGATGCAGTGGGAGCAGGTGTGAGCTGCTGGGGCAGCTGAGCGCACTCACACTGTTGCGCATCTTTGGCAAGTGAGCTGGACTTGCGTCTAGCGAACGGGTCGAAGGAGGTGCGGCATGGAGACCGTGGTCGTGGTGGTCGGAGGTCCCGCGTGAGCACCCCTGCCGTCGGCCGCCGGACGGCTGCGTTCTTCCTCGGGTTCCTGCTGGTCGCGCTCGTCGTCGCGGGCGGGTTGTCGTACCTGGCCAGTTCGGCGCCCGACGGCTTGGACGCCGTTGCGCTCGACGGCTGCGAGGTGATCGAGACCGTAGCGGGCGAGCAGCTCGAAGGCACGTGCATCGCGCAGCACGCGACCGAGCACGCCACCGCCGGGAGCCCGTTGGCCGACTACGCGGTCGGAGGCGGTGAGGGCACCGTCGGGCTCGCCGGGGTGATCGGGGTGCTCGTCACGCTGGTCGTCGCGGGCGGGCTGTTCTGGCTGCTCCGACGTCGCGGCGCCGACGCGGATCCGGAGTCGTGAGCTCGCCCGGCCGATCTCGACGCCACTAACATCGGGATGCCACCTGCCTGACCGCCGCTGGCATGTTCCCGTGTGGAGGTAGCTGTGCGTACCGGCATCGTGGTCGCGGCCCACAGCGGTGTTTCGGAGCTGGCGGTGCAGGCGGAGGAACTGGGTTTCAACAGCTTCTGGGTGTACGACACGCCGATGGTCCACGGTGATCCGTTCGTGGCGCTGAGTTCATGTGCGCGGGCGACCAGCCGGATCAAGCTCGGAGTCGGGGTGACGTCGCCGGCGTTGCGGTCGGCGCCGGCCGCCGCGAGCGCGTTCGCCAGCCTCAACGCATTGGCCCCGGGCCGGATCGTCTGCGGTGTCGGCACCGGGAACACCGCCCGGCGCACGCTGGGTTCGGCGCCGACGACGACGGCGGAGCTGGAGGTGTTCACCGCCGCCCTGCAGGGGCTGTGCGCGGGGCGCGGCACCAGCTACCACGAGGGTGACCGGGACCGCGAAATCCGGTTCCTGCACACCGGCCACCAGGTGAACACAGCTGATCCGATCGAGTTCGTGGTGGCCGCGCAGGGGCCGAAGGCCGCCGCCGTGGCCGGGCGCCGCGACGCGGGGCTCATGTCCTTCGGGCTCCTGGATCCCGTGGCCTGGCGGGCGTTGCACGCCGCCCGCCAGGGGGCCTCCGACATTTCCGGCGCGGGTGGGTCCTACCTGGTCACCGCGTTGCACGTCCTGCACGAAGGCGAGGACCCGCACGGCGACGCGGCTCGCGATGCGGTGGGTCACGTCGTGCTCGCCCTGCTGGCCTACGCCGCCGAGATCCCCTCGGTCGCCGCGGGGCTCGGAGCCGAGGAACGCGCGGCCCTGCACCGCCTGCTCGACCGGCGCGGTACCACGGCCACCGCGCCGGACCGGCACACGATGCTGTACTCCAACTACCTCGGACCGATCACACCGGCGGACCGCGACCTGATCACACCGACGCTGATGCATGCGCTGACCCTGGTCGGAACCCCGGACGACCTCCGCGCCCGCCTCGCCGCCCTGGCCGGCGCCGGCGTCGACGAGCTCCTCATCCAGCCGGTGGTCGACCCGCTCGAGGAGATGGCAGTGATCGCCGAACTCATCCACCGAAGGGAACTCGGATGACCACGACGCCGCGCGCTGCCAGCCCGGTGGACCTCGCCGCGTACGGCCCGTACGCGCCGAAGCCGAAACCGGGCGCGACCGGGCGCCCAGGTCCGGCGTTCCCCGGCCGGATCACCGTCGACGGGTCGAGCGGGTTCAGGGCCGAGGCGGGGCGCTACCACCTCTACGTGAGCAATGCCTGCCCGTTCTGCCAGCGGGTGACGATCGTCCGGGCGCTCAAGGGTTTGGAGGACGTCATCTCCGTCTCCGTGCTGGACCCGATGCGCGACGGCCGCGGTTGGGCGTTCCGCGAGGGTGACGGGCACGGCCTGGACGAGGTGAACGGGTTCGCGTTGCTCAGCGAGGCCTACACGGCCACGGAGCCGGGCTTCGAGGGGCACTGGTCGGTGCCGGTGCTGTGGGACAAGGCGGAGAACCGCATCGCGAGCAACGACTTCCGCAACATGAGCATCGATGTCGGCACCGCCTTCGACCAATGGGCGACGAATGACGTCGACCTGTATCCGCAATCGTTGCGCGCGGAGATCGATGAGCTGAACGAGTTCCTGTTCGATCGGATCCACAACGGGCCCTACCGTTGCGGGTTCGCGCCGTCGCAGGCGGATCACGAACGGGAGGTGCGTTCGCTGTTCGCCGCGCTGGACGAGATCGAGGAGCGGCTGGCCTCGCGCCGGTACCTCCACGGCGACCACCTCACCGAATCGGACATCCGGCTGTGGGTGACGCTGGCCCGGTTCGACTCGGTGTACGTCACGCACTTCAAGGCCAATCTCCGGCGGCTCGTGGACCACCCGAACCTCTGGGGATACGCGCGGGACCTGTACGCGCGTCCGGAGTTCCGCTCCACCACGGATTTCGACCAGATCAAGCGGCACTACTTCTTGACCCACACCTGGATCAACCCGTCCAACCTGGTGCCGCTCGGCCCTGAGCTCGATTGGGACGCGCCGACCGACCGAGCCCGACCCGACATCGGGTGAAGCGATTCCGGCGCCTGCGGCGCTGTTCGTGGACGGTCGGGATCAGGCCGATCCGAGGTACAGCTGCCCCAGTGCCCGCAGTCGGGCGTGGGCTCCCTCGTACACCTGCGGTGAGTTCAGGTAGGTCTTGGGGATGGCGGCGACCATCGTGTAGTTCGGGTCGCACACGTTGCCGACGGGTGCGACGCCTGCCTGGCTCACCAACTGGTACGCGTCGAGCTCGTCCAGGCCGGTGAGGGTGGCCGACCACGTGACGAGGTCGTGCTGGCTGATGCGGTAGGCGTCCTCCAGCGGCCGGGCCGAGCCGCTCGACATCAGCGAGTGGTCGTTCTCCAGACGTGGCCACGGGGTGGCGACGTTCTTGATCAGCTCGACCGCCACGACGGTGTTCATGGCCGACTCGACGGCGGTCCCGCAGACCTCACCGTGGCCTTGGCGGGCGTGTCCGTCGCCGATGGCGAACAGGCCGCCCTCGACGTTGACGCCGAGGTAGATGGTGGTGCCGGCGCGGAGCTCGGGGGTGTCCATGTTCCCGCCGTGCGCGTCGGGGGTGATCGTCATCCGGGCCTCGCCCGCGGCCGGGGCGACGCCGACGGTGCCGTGCATCGGGTCGAGCGGCAGCTCCATCCGGAACTCGCTGCGCCGGGCCTCGAAGACAGCGACGCCGCGGGCGAGGTCGATGTCGTAGCGCCAGACGCGCTCTTCGAGGGGTGGGTGCAGCAAGGCCGTGCTCTGCGTCCGGGTAAGGGCTCCGAAGTGCGGGAACGTGGTGGAGACCGCCCAGTCGCGGGCCGGGGTGATGGAGACGAAGTGCAACGCGATGGTGTCGCCGGGCTGGGCCCCCTCAACGTGGAAGGGCCCGGTGACGGGGTTGAGGCTGCTCAGGTGGCAGACCGCGGACGGCAGGTCGTCGAGCGTGCGGACCCGTCCGCCGAAGCAGTCCTCCGTGTAGATCTCCAGGATCGTGCCCGGCGCCACCTTCCGCACCGCCGGGCGGCCACCGAAGGTGTAGCTGACCTCGTCCGGGGCGGGCCGGTAGGACAGGACGTTCACAGCGCCTCCTCGGGGAGCTCCGCGCGGCGGCCGGCGAGGTGCAGCCCGAGGACGATGAGCAGGCCGATGCCGATCCAGATGAAGCCGATCACCTGGGCGGCGATGTTGGCGTTGATCACGACGAACAGCAGCACGCCGAACCCGAGCGCGGGGGCGACGAGGTGGGCCCACCAGTTGCGGCTGCGCTGACGGACCAGGTAGTGCACGACGACGGCGACGTGCAGCAGGAGGAACGCGGTCATCGCGCCGAAGTTGACGAGCGAGGTGAGCTGGGTGATCCCGTCGGCGCGGGTGCTCATGTAGATGCCGAGCACGAGCGAGATCCCGGCGACGACGAACGTCGCGTTGACGGGCACCTTGTGGCGGGGGTCGATCGTGGCGAGGAACGCCGGCAGCCGGCGGTCGCGGGCCATGGCGTAGAGGAGGCGCGACGTCGCGGCCTGCGCGACGAGGGAGTTCGCGAAGCCCCACGCGACAGCGGTGGCGATGGCGGTGAGCACGCCGAGCCAGGCGCCGCCGGCGTAGGTGGCGGTGGCGTAGAAGGCGTTCCCGGACGGGTCGCCGTTGGCGAGCAGCTCGTCCCGGTTCGGGACGAGCAGTGCCGCCACCCAGGTCTGCACGACGAACAGCGTCGCCGCCACCACCAACGCGGCGATCATCGACCGGCCGAGGCGGCGCGCCGACTCCTGGCTCTCCTCGGCGAGCGTGGAAATGGCGTCGAAGCCCAGGAACGAGAGCACGGCCACCGACGCGGCCCCGAGCACGACCGGCCACGTGAAGGTGCTGGCGGTGAAGAGCGGGTCGAACGCGCCGGCCGTGCCCTTGCCCTGGGCCAACGCAATGATGCCGATGACCAGGAAGACGGCGAGCACAACAAGCTCGGCGACGAGCATGATGCGGGTGATGCGGGCGGTCATCTCGATGCCGAGGTAGTTGATGGCAGTGTTGAGCAGGACGAACAGGATGATCCACCCCCACACCGGGATGGCAGGCACGAACGAGTTCATCGCGACGCTCGCGATGAGGTAGAGCAGCCCGGGGATGAGGATGTAGTCCAGGAGGATCACCCAGCCGGCCAGGAAGCCGGCCGGTGCGGCGATCCCGCGTCCTGCATAGGTGTAGACGGATCCGGCGATCGGGAAGGCCCTGGCCATCTGGGCGTACGACAGCGCCGTGAAGGCCATCGCCACCAACGCGATGACGTAGGCCAGCGCCACCATGCCGCCCGAGGCCTGGAACACACTGCCGAATATGCCGAACGGCGCGATCGGCACCATGAAGACCAGGCCGTAGATCAGGAGGTCGGCGAACGTCAGTGAGCGCTGGAGCTCCTGGCGGTAGCCGAACTGTTCGATTCCTGGCGCGGCCTCGGAGGATGACGTCATCAGAAGCTCCCTACCCCGTTGTCGTGCGACAAGCTAGCTGTCGATCCGGCGGTGCTGCGCGCAGGGGCCAGGAAACGTCGGATGAACCGTCCCGATATGTCCGGTCAGCTGCTCCTCCGATCCTCCGAAAACCGACTGACCTGCGGCGATGTTCCTCTTTCCGAGATGCCCGGAGTTGGTCGGCGGTCAAGCCGGCCACCAGCTAGTCGGATGTGTCGAGGAGTACTGACGCATTGATTGGCTCAGGTCAGCAGATCTGACAAGGTGGGTGGTCCGAAAGTCTTGCTTGACGGGTGTGGACGTGGTCTGATCAAATGCTGGCTCGCACGGGCAGCCGGGGCGCGTCTAGAGCCAGTGGGTGAAAGCGAGAATGGACAGGACGCCGTGGCCGGCTAATCGGCGGCCGCCTACGCATGGCTATTCGACGGCTGATGCCCACGAGCTGTCCAAAGTCAACGAGACGGCTGCCGCGCTGTGCGCCGCCGATCGGCACGCGGAGGCGATCCCGCTGCTGGCGGGGGCGCTCTCGGAATGTCGGGTGGTTCTGGGCGTCGACCACGTCGGCACGCTGACCGTCGCCGGCAACCTCGCCGTGGCGTGCATCGTGGCGGGGCGACGGCGGGAGGGGGTCAACCTACTGATCAGGAACGTGGCGGACCGCTCGCGCGCGCTCGGCGACGAGGATCCGCGCACGCTCACCGCCCGTGATGCGCTCGCAGTGGCATTTCGCCTGGTCGGCCGGGTGGACGAGGCCGTGGAGATGTCGGGAATGGTCACCGCGCAGCGCCGGAGGGTGCTCGGCGCCGATCATCCCGACACGCTGACGTCCCGGATGGGTTTGGCCAGGGCGCAGGCCGCCGCCGGCGCACTCGACTCCGCCGTCATCGTGCTCTCGGCCGCCATCGAAGCCGCCGAAGAGGCGCTCGGCCCGCACCATCCCCACACCCTTGCCTTGTTCGAATGCGGCCGCGTGATCGGGCTGACCCCACCCGGTCGTTGACCCCGCCTCGGAACGTCATTCCACCCTGAAAGGAAGTCATGCGAGTCAAGGTTCGGGACGTCGGTTCGACGACCCGCAACGACGAGGCGTTGCTGCACCGGCTCGGGTATGCGCAGCGCCTCGACCGCGAGTTCGGTGGATTCTCCAACTTCGCCATCTCGTTCACCATCATCTCCGCGCTGGCTTCCTCGCTCACGTCCTACTACATGGCGTTCCACTACGGCGGACCGATCGCCATCACGTGGGGTTGGCTGCTTGTCGGCGTGTTCTGCGTGCTCATCGCAATGGCGATGGGGGAGATCGCCTCGACCATGCCGACGGCCGGTGCCTTGTACTACTGGGCAGCCAAGCTCGGCGGTCCCGCTTGGGGCTGGTTCACCGGCTGGTTCAACCTGATCGGAATGATCGGTGCCACCGCGGCGGGTGCCTATGGGGCCGGCACGTTCCTGACCGCATTGTTGCATCTGTGGTTCCCGAGTGTGGTCGGCACCGATTCGACGACGATATTCGTCACGTTCACCGCGCTGATGCTCTTCTACCTCGGCATGAACATGCTGAACGTGAACCTGCTGGCCAAGCTCAACACGGTTTCCGCGTGGTGGCACCTCGCCGCCACGATGATGATCGTGGTGGTGCTGACGGTGGTGCCGCGGGAGCGGCAGTCCGTCTCCTTCGTGTTCACCGAGACGATCAACAACTCCGGGTTCGGCGGCGATGGCATCGCCTTCTGGTTCGTCTTCGGCCTCGGGCTGCTGATGGCTCAGTACACGTTCACCGGGTACGACGCTTCGGCCCACCTGAGCGAGGAGACCCGATCCGCCGCCCGGATGACGCCGTGGGGCCTCGTGATGTCGGTGGCGGTCTCGGTCGTCTACGGGTTCGTCCTGCTCGTCGCCATCACCTTTGCGGTGCCGGATGTCCAGGGCACGCTGGACGCCGGCGCGAACGCGGTCGTCTACATCTGGCAAGCCTCGATGAACGAGGCGTGGGCGGAGTTCCTGCTGCTCCTCGTCGTGATCGCGCAGATCTTCTGGGGCATCGCCTCGGTGACCTCCGGGTCGCGGATGCTGTTCGCGTTCTCGCGCGACGGCACGGTTCCGGGTTCGCGCGTGCTGCGGAAGGTGTCGGACAACCGGGTGCCGGTGAACGCGGTGATCGCGGAGTCGACCGCGGCCTGGGCGTTGATGGTCCCCACTCTCGCCAACGGGGCGATCGGCTATCTGGTGGGCAGTTCGATCGCGGTGATCGGGCTCTACATCGCCATTGCGATGCCGCTGATATTGCGGATCAGGATGGGCGCCCGCTTCGAGCCAGGGGTGTGGTCGCTCGGCTGGCACTACAAGTGGATCACGCCGCTGTCCGTGGCCTGGATCGTCGTCATGTGCGTGCTGTTCCTGATGCCGGTGAGCCCTAAGGGCGTGCCGGGTGCACCGGATTTCGACTGGACGGTGGTGAACTACGCGCCTATCACCGTTGCCGGCGCGCTCGTGCTCTTCGGCGGCTGGTACCTCGTCTCCGCCCGGCACTGGTTCAAGGGGCCGGTGCGCGAGGTCGACGAGGAGATCGCCTCCATCGAACGTGACGTTCCATTCGCATCCGCGAGATCGAGCCTGAGCATCTGATCGACCTGTCGGTTCTCGGACCTCACTTCGGCGTCGCTGCCGTCTCGGCGCGCGTGATCGTGGTTGCGAGCAGCGCCACGATGGCGGCGGGAACACCGAGCAAGGTGATCGACAGCCAATCCTGCGACAGTCCGCCGATTACGCCACCGGCCGCGACGCCGAGGTAGATCGCGGAGGAGTTCAGGCCGAACAGCAATGGTGCTGAGGCAGGGGCGATCAACATCAGTCGTTGTTGCACCACCGAGGCCAGGACCCCGACACCCCAGGTGAACGGGATCGTGGTGAGGGCCTGTGGGAACTATCCGGTCGTGGCGTCGGCGGTAATGGCGCCGATGTAGGTGTACACGGTGTAGTGGCCGGCCATCACCAGCAGCGTCGCCACCAAGATGCTGAGCACCGTGGTCGGGCGCAACGGCGCCAGTCGGGCGGCCAGGGTTGTCGTCGGCAGCGTCACCTGCGGAAACGACATCGAGATGCCGATCGCGGCGAGGATGCCCAGGCCGGCGACGGCCCACAGCGTCAGGCGCCGATCGACGGCGCCGATCAGGTTGCCCAACGGCATTCCCAGCGCGGTGGACAGGGTCAACCCACCGATGACCAAGGCCATCGAACGGCCTCGTCGTTGTTCGGGTGTGATCGCGACAGCAACGTTCGAGGCGGTGGCCGTGATCGTCCGGGCGACGAAGTAGATCTTGCCGCCGCCGATCGCAGGCAGACCGTGCGGTTCAAGCGTGGCTTCCGGCATCTTGGGACAGGCTGAACTCCACACCCTGATCATCGGTGCAGTGGGCGTAGGCGCCGGACGGGATGGTGACCGGATTCGCTGCCGTACCGCCGAGTTCGCGAACCCGGGCGACGGCACCCTCGATGTCGTCCACGGCGAAGAAGATCCGCGGGTGCCGCGAGGCATCGTCGTGCGGGGCGCCGCCCATCGGCTGGGGGCCCTGGATCATCGAGTAGCCCGGGAAGTTCCCCTTGTGGAACGTCCAGCCGAACAGAGAGCCCCAGAATCGCTGAGTGGCTCCGATGTCGCCGCTCGGAACCTCGAAGTACGTGATGTTTCCGTTCATGGCCATGCCTCTCTATGTCAATGTCCTGACACTCAGCATATGTCAGACTGCTGACATGGAGCAAGAGACGGTCGGTGACCTGGAGCTGTCTGTGGGTTACGTCCTCAAGCAGGTGCACGCCTCCTTGCGCGCCGCGATGGACGAGGTCCTGCGACCGCTGGATCTGACCGTTCCCCAGTACGCATGCCTCGAGCTGCTCGGCCAGCACCCCGGGCTGTCCAACTCCGAACTCGCCCGCCGCGCCTTCGTCACCCGCCAATCCATGAATCTCGTCGTCCAACGGCTGCAAGAACGCGGCCTGCTCACGCGACCTGAGCGGGCACCCCACGGGCGGGTGCTGCCGACAGAGCTCACCGAGGACGGGCAGGCAGTGCTGCGCGAGGCCAGCGTCACCGTCCGCGCCGTCGAGAAGGAGCTGCTCTCCCCGCTGTCCCGGCAGCAGCAGCGCCGGCTGCACGAGGACCTCACCGCGTGCGCGACCGTCTTCGCCGCAAGTCGGCAGGCGTAGTGCCGATGCGCCGCTTCGTCTGCGCGCAAGGGGGCACTTATCGCGGTTTCAAGGGCGCCCTCGCCAGGGAGGCAGATCTCCGGGGTGGCACTCTTGCCTCACCGGTGGGTGGCGGGCACGCCGTTGGCGCGACCTCGCAGAGCCAGCTGTGTCCTCGCAGAGGTTGTGCGGTCTGTGCAGTCACACCCGGGTCTGTGCGGTGGTGCTCGGGCTCCTCGGCTCGGTGAGTCGACCTCCGGCACGGCGAGTCCCGCGTCCCAGCGGGCGAGTCCCGCGTTTCGGAGCGGCGAGTCGCGCGTTTCGGTGGGTGGGGTGGGTTCTCGACGTGGTTCGTTGGGTGGGTTCGTGGCGGATGGTCTCGCGGTGGTGGTTCTGTTGGTCTTGGTGGTCGCGCGTTTTTTAAGGGCGCCCTCGCCGGGCGGGCAAGTCTCCGGGATGGGTTGGGTCGTGCCATCCCGTCGACCTCCTTGGGGATACCACACGGCCGCCCGTGGGCGGAGCTTCGTCGGTTGTGTTGCCGTTTGTTGAGGGGCCGCCCACGGGCGGCCGTGTGGTGGGGGTTTTGCCAGGTCGACGGGATGGCACTCTCAGCTCCACCTGTGGGTGGCGGCACGCCTTTGGCGGGACCTCGCAGAGCCCGTTGTGTTCTCGCAGAGGTTGTGCGGTCTGCGACGTCGCACCCAGGTCTGCGCGGTCGGAAACGGCATTACAGGTGCGACACCTTTGTCCAGACTTGGGGGTGTACATAAGTACACTCTTCGCGTCTCAGCCCCTCATTCACTGGCCGACGATCTTCACCTCGCCTAGAATTGAGTTATGTCCCCGGGTCTCGACACCACACTCGACGGTATCGCCGAGTTACAAGTCGAGACCGCCACGGGAACGTTCTCCGATCGCCTTCTTGCGTCCCGGGATATGGAACGGGTGGTTCGGGAGCTCGACCTCGCACGGGTTCAGTTCATCGCCTCCTTTCTGCGCGAGGGCGGGTTCGGGTCGCTCGGGCACAAATCGCCGACCAACGCCATCGCCGATTGCTGGAACATCGACCCGTGTGACGCCCGGCGGTACGTGAAGGCGGCGGAGAACCTGTGCCCGCAGGTGGCGTTGAACGGCACCGTGCTGGAGCCCCGCATGCCGGTCTGTGCGGCGGCGTTCGCTACCGGGTCGATCGGCCTGGGGCACGTCGATGTGATCCGGCGAGTGATGGAGTCTGGGGAGGCGTCCCGGCTCACCGACGCAGGCTGCGCCTTTGTCGAGGAACAGGCCGTCGCCTACGCCCTCCACAACCGGCCGACAGAAGTCCACAAGTTCGGGATGGACGTCGTGCGCGGTCTGGACCAGGACGGACCCGAACCCGACGACGGACCGGAGTCCGAGGTCAACG
>NZ_JAJGSX010000047.1 GCF_021245725.1 Pseudonocardia sp. TRM90224
TCCCCAACCCTTGGGCGACGGCGCGAACGGCACTCTCGATCGGCCAACGCCAGGAACCTCGGGCGCCGGTCCACCGCAGTGGCTGCGGCGATTCACCTGACAGCCACGTTCAGGCCCTGTGGGGCAGGAAAGTGGCTTTCCCGTCCTCACGACAGAGCCGCGAGGGCGCGGGTCAGGCCAGCGCCACGCGCAGCTGGGCCGCGCACTCCTCGACCGACCGCCCCGCCGTGTCGATCACGACGCGGTCGGTCGCCCACGGCTCGTAGGTGCGCTGCTGGATGTCCGCCCAGGTCGGCAGGGTGTGGTCGGGGATGTCGACGGTGCGCGTGCGGGCCCGCCGTTCGTGCTCGACGGGGTCGGAGCAGACGAACTCGACGTCGACGCACTTCGCCCCGCCGCGATCGGCGACGTCGTGCCAGCTCTCGCGGGTGACGGCGAGCGCGTTGACCGACTCCGCGAAGACGGTGAACCCCTGCCGCAGCAGGTCCCCGGCCAGCGCGTACCCCGCGCAGTAGCCGAGCGGACCCACCTCGGCACCGGCGCGGGCGATCGCGTTCTCGATGGTGTCGATCCGCACGTAGGGCGCGGACATCTCGTTGGCGACGGCGCGACCCACCGTCGACTTCCCCGTCGCCGGCAGCCCGGAGATCGTGACCAACAGGCTCATCGCTCGTCCTCGCTGTCGCAAATGTGCTACCCACCGTCGATGGAGCACATCATCGTCCCGGAGCTGCGGGGCTTCGAAGACCGGTGGACGTTCTCGCACGCCGTCCGGCACGGCGGCCTGCTGCACCTGTCCGGGGTCACCGGCACGCGCGCGGACGGTCAGGTGGTGTCCGACCCAGCCGAACAGTTCGAGCAGGTGTTCCGCCACCTCGAGCTCTACCTCCGCGCGGCGGGCGCGCAGCTCACCGACATCATCGAGATGACGAGCTACCACGTCGGCCTCAGGGAGCACCTCGACGCGTTCATGGCCGCCAAGAGCCGCCACATCCGGCACCCCTACCCGGCGTGGTCGGCCATCGGTGTCGCCGAGCTGATCACGCCGGGCGCGCTGGTCGAGGTCCGGGTGATCGCGGCCGACCCGCGCTGACGCCCGATGGGTCACCTTTTGCCTCCCACCTGCGTCGGATGGACGACAACACGACGCACCAGCTCGGGGACACGATGGAGACCGACATGACCTTCCAGCGCGAACGCCGCCAACTGCTCGCCATCGCGTTCCGCATACTCGGCTCGACCGCCGACGCGGAGGACATCGTGCAAGAGGCATGGATCCGGTATGCCCGCGCCGATCTCGACACCATCGAGAACGTCGCCGCCTGGCTGACCACCGTCGTCACCCGGCTGTGCCTCGACGTGCTGCGCCGGGCGCACGAGCAGCCCGCCGAGCTGCCCGATGAGCCCGACGACGGGAGCGGGCCGGCCGAGACCGCGCTGCTCGCGAGCGAGCTGACCAGCGCATTCGTGGTCGTCATGGAGCGGCTCACACCACCGCAACGGGTCGCGCTGATCATGCACGATGTCTTCGGTGCGCCGTTCGACGAGATCGCGCACGTGCTCGACACGACGCCCGGCTCGGCCAAGAAGCTGGCCAGCCGGGCGCGCGGCCGCGTCCGCGGCGCGACCGCGCCGGCTACGGCCGATCCCGGCGCGACGCGCGAGGTGGTCGGCGCCTTCCTGCACGCCGCGCAGCGCGGCGACGTCGATGCGCTGCTGGGTGTACTGGCCCCCGACGTGACGCGCACCGCGGATCCGCAAGCCGTCCCGGCCGGCGCCGCGCTGCAGGTGCGCGGCGCCCGCACGGTCGCCGAGCAGACGCGGAACTTTGCCGCGGCGGCACGGCTGGCCCGGCTCGTCGTGATCGACGGTGAGCCGGGCCTCGCGCTGCGGTCGGGCGGGCACGTGCGGCTGGCCATCACGTTCCACGTGGTGGCCGACCGGATCGAGCGGTACGACGTCGTCGCGGATCCGCGCCGGCTCGCCCTCCTGAACATCGAGGACTGAGCGGTGGACGGCGCCGCAGTCGTGGTCACGCTGGTGACCGTCGCGATGAACGTCGGGATCGCCGCCGCCGACCTGTCGAGGGCCGGGTTCGTGCTGGCGAACGCCGGGCAGCTGGGCCTCCCGCCCTCGATGCTGCCGGGGTTGGCCGCGCTCAAGCTGGCCGCCGCGGCCGGGTTGGTGCTGGGCCTGCTCGGGATCCCGCTGGTCGGGGAGGCCGCAGCGATCGGGCTGGTGGTCTTCTACGTCAGCGCCGTCGCCGTCCACGTGCGGGAGAAGGTCCTGTACAACCTCGCCTTCCCCGGCACGTTCCTCGCCGCGGCCGTGGCCACCCTCGTCCTCACGATCGCGAACTAGGCTCCAGCCACGGCACCTCGGAGAGGACGGATCCGGTCTCCAGGAACGACTTCAGGTTGGCCAGCACACCCGGCCACGTCGCCGCGGAGCCCGCCCGCTCCTCCTCGTCGCGGTAGTTGCCGTCGGTGACGGTGAGCCGGGTGATGCTGCCGTGCGGCTCGATGTCGAACGTCATGACACCCGGGCCGTTGGGCCGGGTCTCACCGGGGCCGGCGCCGTCGAGCACGAGCCGCCGCGGCGGGTCGCTCTCCAGCACGGTGCCGATGATGTCGGCGACGCCGGAGCCGTCGGTGCGCCGGTGCTCCCACGACGACCCGACCTCCCAGTCGGAGACGTTGCCGTGCCCCCACCACTGCCCGGAGAGGGCGGGATCGGTGATCGCCTCCCAGACCTTCTCCGGTGTGCTCTCGATATACGTGACGTATACGAACTCGGGCTTGCTCATCTGCTGTCCCTCCGCGTGTCGGCGGACCGCGCTCAGCGTGCGCAGCCGCGGACGCTCGAACTTGTCGATCCAGCGCTCCTGGATCTCCTGGAGCGGGACGGGGTTGAGGTAGTGCAGCTTCTCCCGCCCGCGCTTGACCGTGCTGATCAGGTTCGCCGCTTCGAGCACGGCGAGGTGCTGCGTCGCGGACTGGCGGGCCATGTCGAGGTGCTCGCACAGCTCGCCCAATGTCTGCCCGTTGTTCTCGTGGAGCAGGTCGAGCAGGTGGCGCCGGCTCGAATCGGCCAGGGCCTTGAAGACCTTCTCCATCTCTGCGGGCACGTCGGCCACTTTATGCAGGTATTTGCCTGCATGTCAACAACGCCACCGCGGCGGGATCCTCGACGTGCGCGTTGTGCCCCAGCCCCGGCAGCTCGACGGGATCGGGGACGATCGCGCGGAGCTGCTCGGCGGCGACCATCGGGTCGCGCTCCCCACGGGCCAGCACGACGGGCACCGGCGAGGCCGTGACCAGCGCGGACACCCCGGGCTCCCCGACGCCGAAAGCCGTGGGGTCGAGCGCGGTGCACCAGCCGTCGCCATCACGGACCACGCCTGCTTCGACGGTCGCGGGGGCGACCAGCCCGGTCAGCCCGGCCACCTTGAGGTGCCGCTCGACGGCTTCCTCCCGCGTCGCGAACCGCATCGGCGGACGCTGCGCCATCGCCGCCGCCCTGGCCAGCTCCTCGGCGCTCCAAACGACCTTGATGCCGAGCCCGATCACCGCAATGACACCGGGCCGCGCGGCGAGGTGCAGCCCGACGACGCCACCGAACGAGTGCCCGAGCACCACCGTCCCGGCGGGATCGACGAGATCGGCGACGGCGTCGGCGACCGCGGCGAACGTGTACGCGGGCAGCGGTGCCGTCGCGCCGTGTCCTGGCAGGTCCGGCGCCGTCCAGGCACCCGGCAGGTGCGCGGCCACCCCCGCCCAGACGTCCGCCGTCGCCCCGAGCCCGTGCAGCATCAACACCGTCGGCCCACCCGCACCACCACGCAGCACCCGCATGGCCGACAGCATCCCGAATCTCAGGCGCTGACGGGGGCCAGGTTCTGCCGGCAGGCCTCGGCGTAGGCGACGGGGGTCATGCCGATGGCACGCGTGAAATCGCGAATGAAGTGCGACTGGTCGAAGTAGCCCAGCTCGGTCGCGACGTCCGCCCACTGGCGGCGGTGGTCGTCGGCGAGCACAGCGGCCGCCTCGTGGAGCCGGTAGCGGCGCAGCACCCACTTCGGGCTCACGCCGACGTACCGCGCGAACAGCCGCTGCAACGTGCGCGGCGTGATCGCGAAGCGCTGGGTGACGTCCTCGACCCTGCTGATCGTGCGGTCGTGCAGCAGCGCGGCGACGATCTCGCCGACGAACCGGACCTGCGGATCGTCGGGCGGCCACCTGGCGCGCAGGAACTCCTCGACGAGCGCGATCCGCCGATCCGTGCGCTCGTCGGCGTCCATCGCCCTCGCGAGCGCGGCCGCCGACGGCCCCCACAGCTGCTCGGCGGGCAGCACCCGCCGGGTGATGTCGCCGACCGGGCGGCCGAGGAACGGCAGGAAGCCACCCGGACGGAACTTCACCCCGAACACCCTGCCGGCACCTCGGTAGACGTAGGTGAAGCGCTCCTCGCCGACGCCGGAGATCGCGAGCCGCCCGGCGTCGAGTACGAGGTTGACGCACGGGTGCGGCAGCAGCGTGATCGACGCCTCCCGGCCGGGCGGGAGCTCCCACGACACCACCCAGTGGCGCTCGACGAGCGAGGCGAGATCGGCCGCCGGCGGGAACCGCTCGAGCAGGTGGTGGGACTGCTCGGCGAAGCCGGAACGCACGCCGAGGACGCCGTACTCGCTGGTGGTGGCGATCTCGGGGCCGTTCATGGCAACAGGATGCCCGCTCACACCGACAACATTCCGCATCATTGACAACTTTTATTGTCGGTGCGACAGTCGTCCCGTGCAGGAGCTCACCGTCATCGCCGACCCGGCCGCGGCCGGAGTCTCGCTCGACCCGATCCGGGCCCGGCTGCTCGCGGAGCTGGTCGAGCCGGGCTCGGCCTCGACGCTCGCCGCGAAGGTCGGGCTGGCCCGGCAGAAGGTCAACTACCACCTCCGGACCCTCGAGGAGCACGGCCTCGTCGAGCTCGTCGAGGAGCGACGCAAAGGCAACATGACCGAGCGGGTCATGCAGGCGACCGCAGCGAGCTACGTGATCTCGCCGGCCACGCTCGGCGCGATCGCGCCCGACCCGGGCCAGGCCCCCGACCGGCTCTCGGCGCGCTGGCTCGTCGCCGTCGCCGCACGCACCGTCCGCGAGGTCGGCGAGCTGCTCGCCGGCGCGCGCCGGGCCGGCAAGCGGGTGGCGACGTTCGCCATCGACGGCGAGATCCGCTTCGCCACGGCGGCCGACCGCGCCGCGTTCGCGGAGGAGCTCGCCGACGCCGTGACGGCGCTGGTCGGCAAGTACCACGACGAGACCGCACCCGGCGGGCGGCCGCACCGCGTCGTCGTCGCCGTCCACCCCACGACACCTCCGACGGAGAAGCCATGACCGACCGCAAGCTGGAGAAGACGATCGAGCTGGCCGCCGACCCCGAGGCGGTCTGGGAGGCGATCGCAACCGGCCCCGGGATCTCTGCGTGGTTCGTGCCGAGCGAGACCGAGCAGCGCGCCGGCGGCGCGATCGTGCAGCGGTTCGGCGGCGGGTTCGACGAGACGGGGCGGATCACCGCGTTCGAACCCGGCCGCCGGTTCGCATACGGCGCCGCCGAGCCGCCCCCGGACGGCGCCGCGAACTACGCCTTCGAGTTCCTCGTCGAGGGCCGCGACGGCGGTGGGACCGTGCTGCGGTTCGTCCAGAGCGGGTTCCTGGAGACCGGCTGGGAGGACGAGTACAACAGCTTCGACGCCGGATGGGCGCTGTTCTTCGGCAACCTGCGGGTATACCTCGAGCATTTCGCCGGTATGCCGGTGCGCACCGTCGTCGCGATGGGTTACACGCCCGGGAGCGCAACCGACGTGTGGCCGCAGATGCATCGCGCACTGGGCCTCTCCGGACGACCGGCCGTCGGCGACGACGTCACGCTCGCGCCCGACGGGCCGGCGCCCATCACCGGAGTCGTCGACGTCGCGAACGACGAGTTCCTCGGCGTGCGCTCGGCCACCGGCCTGCACCGCATCGGCGCGGAGGGCGAGCACGGCTGCGGGGTGAGCGCCTACCACTACTTCTACGGCGACCCGGTGGACGTCGACGCACTCACGACCGAGTGGCAGAAGTGGCTGGCCGCGCAGTTCCCGCCACCCGCTGAGTGACACGAAGTTCCCCACCGTTTTGGGCACTTGCGCGCGTTTTCGGCGCGCATCCACCCAAAACGGTGGGGAAGTTGCGGTCAGTGGCCGAGGTGCATGGCCTCGAGACGGCGGATGCGCTCCTCGAGCGGAGGGTGGGTGGAGAACAGCCGGCTGAGCTGCTCCCCCGCCCGGAACGGGCTCGCGATCATCAGGTGCGACTGCGCGACGAGCTGCGGCTCCGGCGGCAACGGCGCCAGCTGGGTACCGCGCTGCAGCTTGCGCAGCGCCGACGCCAGCGCGAGCGGGTCGCCCGTGAGCTGGGCGCCGCTCGCGTCGGCCTGGTACTCGCGCGAGCGGCTGACCGACATCTGGACGACGGCGGCGGCGACCGGTCCGAGCAGCGCGATCAGGATCATCGCGAGCGGGTTGGGCCGGTCGTCGTCGCCACCGCCGAAGAGGCCGGCGAACATCGCCATGTTGGCCATGAAGCTCACCATCGACGCGAGCGCACCGGCCACCGAGGAGATCAGGATGTCGCGGTTGTAGACGTGCGACAGCTCGTGCCCGAGCACGGCACGCAGCTCCCGCTCGTCGAGCAGGGAGAGCAGGCCCGTCGTCGCGCAGACGGCGGCGTGGCGCGGACTGCGACCGGTCGCGAACGCGTTGGGCGCGTCGGTGGGGCTGATGTAGAGCTGCGGCATCGGCTGCCGGGCAGCGGCGGACAGCTCGCGCACGATCCGGTACATGCCCGGGTGCTCGGCCTGTGTGACGGGCCGGGCGTGCATCGCCCGCAGCGCGAGCTTGTCGGAGCGGAAGTACGCGTAGCCGTTCAGCGCCAGCGCGAGCACCAGCGCGATGACCAGACCTCCGCGGCCGAAGAACGACCCGACGAGCAACACCAGCGCGCTCATCACACCGAGCAGCACCGCTGTCTTGAGCCCGTTCACCTGCCTGTGCACTGCAACCGTCCTTCCACGTCCCCGCTGCTCAACGAGCCACGGACGAGTGGTGTTCCGGTTGTGCCCACACCTGGGTCACCAACCGCGCAGGTCCACCGGCCAGGTCTCGATCACCTCGCCCTCGACGGCCGCCGATCCGCTGACGAGGTGCATGCGCTCGTGAAGCGCGACGGTCGGGTCGATGTGCGCCGGCACGACGTGCACCCGGTCGCCGACCGCCACTGGCGCGTCGGGCGCGAAGACGGTGTGCTCGTCAGAGCAGAACCAGACCTGCCCGCCGAGCACCGTCGGGTTGCCGTGGTCCATGCCCAGCGCCTTGAGCCCCAGGTCGGCGACGGCCCACCCGGGCATCTCGCCGGACGGTGCCGTCACCGAGATGACAGTGGCCAGCACGGTCAGCGACTGCCGGAACGGCAGCCCCGCCTTTGTATACGCAGTGTCCATCAGCGCGTACGAGCCGGCCTGGATCTCGGTGACCCACGTGTTCACCGCGTACGTGCCGGTGCCACCGCCCGTCACCAGCTCGCCGCCGACGTCGGCGTGCGCTGCGAGCAGCTTCGCCATGCACTCCTCGGTGAGCTTCGCGCGCTCGGCGACGTCCTCCAGCATCATCAGGTGGCCCTCGTAGCCCATGACGCCGCGGACCACGAGCCCGGCAGCCCGGGCCGCATCGGCCAGCGCACCGGCCCGGTCGGGGGCGATCCCGCAGCGCGGCAGGCCGACGTTGACGTCGACGACGACCTCGCGCACCCCACCCGCGACGGCCGCGGCGAGCGTTGCGTCGGAGTCGATCGCGAGCGTCACCCGCGCGCCGGCATCGAGCAGCGGCCCGATGCGCCTGGCGTCGGCGACCTCGTTGGCCAGCAGGAGGTCCTCGCCGAGCCCGGCCGCGACCATGCCTTCGACCTCGCGGATCGTGGCGCAGGTGAAGCCGCGGTGGCCGGCCGCGAGCTGCCGCTTGGCCAGCTCGGTGGTCTTGTGCGCCTTGACGTGCGGGCGCAGCCGGTCGCCGGGCAGCGCGGCGGCCATGTCCGCCAGGTTCGCTTCGAACGCGTCGACGTCGACGACGAGCGCCGGCGTGGTCAGCTCGTTGATGTTCAACCGAGTACTCGTTCCAGGTAGGCGTTGGTGAAGCGGCGTTCGGGGTCGACGCGGTCGCGCAGCGAGACGAAAGCGTCGAACTCCGGGTAGCTCGCGCGGAGGTCCGCGGAGGTCCGGGTATGCAACTTGCCCCAATGCGGGCGTCCGCCCAACCCCGCCAGCGCCGACTCGACGGCGCCGAAGTACGCCTCGTGTGGCTGCCCGCGGTAGACGTGCACGGCGATGTAGGCGCTGTCGCGGCCGCTCGCCGTGGAGAGCGGGATGTCGTCGGCCGCCGCGAACCGCACCTCGACGGGGAACGTGACGGCGCGGGCGTGCCGTTCGGCCGCGGCGCGCATGCCGTCGAACGCCTCCCGGATCGCCTCGCGGGGCACCGCATACTCCATCTCGACGAACCGGACGCGGCGCGGGCTGGTGAACACCTCGTACGAGCGGTGGACGTACTCCGACGCGGCGAACTGCCCCGCGACCAGCCCGTTGAGCCGCGGCACCAGGCGGGGCGCGAGCTTCCCGACCCGGCAGACCACCTCGAAGGCGCCGTTGCCCACCAGCTCGTCGCCGACCCACTCCGCGACGCGGCCGCGTTCGGGGCCGGCGGCCTCGGTGCGGTTGTTGCTCTTGGTCGCCGCGACGGCGGTGTGCGGGAACCAGTAGAACTCGAAGTGCTCGTTCGAGGCGACGTGCTCGTCGAGGTCGGCCAGCACGCCGTCGAGGGGCACCGCCCGCTCGACGGCGTGCAGCCTGAACGCCGGAACGGTCTGCAGCGTGACACCGACGACGACCCCAAGCGCCCCGAGGCCGACCCGCGCTGCGCTGAACAGCTCCGCGTTCTCCGCCGGGGAGCACATCACGACCGACCCGTCGGCCAGCACCATCTCCAGCCCGCGGACCTGCGCGGCGATGCCGCGGAAGGTCGCTCCGGTGCCGTGGGTGCCGGTCGAGATCGCGCCGGCGACGGTCTGCGCGTCGATGTCGCCGAGGTTGGGCAGGGCCAGGCCGCGTTCCCAGAGCAGCGTGTTGAGCCTGCGCAGGGTCATCCCCGCCGGGACGGTGACCAGCTCACCGTGCACCCGCACCAGCCGCTCGTCCGAGGGCACCTGCAGCGCGATCCCGTCGGGCACGCCGATCGCGGTGAACGAGTGGCCGGAGCCGATCGCCTTGACCCGCAGCCCGTCGACGGCAGCGGCCTTCACCGCATCGACGACGTCGGCGGTGCTGTTCGCGACGACCGTGCGCAGCGGGTCGGTCCGCTGGTTGCCCGCCCAGTTCCGCCACGCCATGCCCGCCTCCGGTGGTTCGGCTCGCATCAGGGTGCGATGTGGAGCACACTGTGTCAAGCGTCCGGGACAGTTGACCCAGAGCGGCGCGGTCGGGAGGTCATGACCATGGCACGGGTGCCGGCGCAGGTGCGTCGCAAGCAGCTCGTCGACGCCGCGTTCCGGGTGATCGGCAAGGAGGGCTTCGCCGCCGCGACGACCCGCCGCATCTGCGCGGAGGCCGGCGCCTCGCTCGCGGCGTTCCATTACTGCTTCGACTCGAAAGAAGAGCTGCTCGTCGAGCTGACCAGGCAGACGCAGGCCGAGCTGACCAGCCGGCACGCCGCGGAGGTCGAGATCGGCGGCTCGGTGGCGGCGTCCGTCCGCGCCACGCTGCGCGGCTACTGGGAGACCGTCGAGGAGGACCCCAACCGCGAGTCCGTACTGATGGCGCTCACCCAGCACGCGCTGCACGAACCGGCGCTGGCCGGCGTCGCCGCACAGCAGTACGTCGAGTACCACCGCGTGGCGCAGGAGTCGCTGGAACGGATCGCGGCGGCGTGCGACGTCAGCTGGACGTTGCCGGTGGAGCAGGTCGCGCGCATGCTCGTCGTCGTCACCGACGGCGTGACGCTCGCCTGGCTCGTCGACGGCGACCGCGACGCCGCCCTCACGGCGCTGGACGCGTTCGCCGACGGGCTCGCCCGGTTCGCCGAGCCCGCCCACTAGCCGAAAGTTCCCCACCGTTTTGCCAACCTGCACGGGCAAAACGGCGTGCAGGTTGGCAAAACGGTGGGGAAGTTACGGGTTGACCTCGCGGCGCGCCTGGCGCTCGGCGCGGGCGGCGGCGACCTCCTGCGCACGGCCGTGCCGGGTGAAGTGCTCCCGCGCCACGATGACGAACAGCGCCGACGCGCGCGCGGCGACCGGGCCGTCCTCGGCGTCGAGCCGGGCCTCCCCGCTCACCCACAGCTTGCGACCCTCGCGCCCGTCGACCGTGCAGCGCAGGTGCAGCGTCGAGCCGACCGGCACCGGCCTGCGGTACTCGGTCTGCAGGCTCGCGGTGACGGCCGGCTCGCGGATGAAGACCTGCAGCGTGCCGAGCGCGTCGTCGAACGCGGTGGCGATGAGCCCGCCGTGGGCGAGCCCCGGCGCGCCCTGGTGCTGCGGCTCGACGGTGAACGTGCCGTGGATCGTGAGGCCGTCGCCGGTGCGGAACCGCAGGCGCAGCCCGCCCGCCAGCTCCCCGCAGCCGAAGCAGCCGGAGTAGTGCATCGGCAGATCGGTGCCCGGCGGCGGCGAGTCGGGGTGCGGAGCAGGCACGACGGCTTCGGTGGGGACGGCCAGAGTCACTACTCGACGGTAACTCGTCGCCGCCCGACGTAGTAGTCGGTCGGTCAGGCGCCGTCCACTTCGACGCTGAGGGCCGACCAGTCGGCCCAGGTCTGCAGGCGCGCCGCGTAGATCTCCCGGATGTCCCCGTACGGCTGGCTGCCGAGGATGACGCGCAGCGGCGGGCGCTCCGAGTCGACGATCTT
This sequence comes from Pseudonocardia sp. TRM90224, assembly GCF_021245725.1. Lineage (GTDB taxonomy): Bacteria > Actinomycetota > Actinomycetes > Mycobacteriales > Pseudonocardiaceae > Pseudonocardia. The sequence goes on from NZ_JAJGSX010000047.1 coordinate 10,982, forward strand.
CAGCAGGGCGGGGCCGATGGTCGCCGGGTCCAGCCACTTGATCTCGAACCCGGCGATCGCCGCGCGGAGGCCGTCGTAGGCGGGTTCGGGAGCGGAGAGCGTGGCGGAGGAGCCGCTCCAGTCGGTGGCGAACCCGCCGGGCTCGACGATGGTGACCTTGATGCCGAACGCGGCCACCTCCTGCGCGAGCGACTCGCTGAAGCCCTCGAGCGCGTACTTCGACGCGTGGTAGCCGCCGAGCAGCGGGAAGGACACGACGCCACCCGCGCTGGAGATCTGCACGATGTGCCCGCTGCCCTGCTCACGCAGGTACGGCAGGACCGCCTGGGTCACCCACAACGCGCCGAACACATTGGTTTCGAACTGGTCGCGGACGGCCTGCTCGGTGATCTCCTCGATGGCACCGAACAGCCCGAATCCCGCGTTGTTCACGACGATGTCCAGCCGGCCGAAGTGCTCGGCCGCCCGCTTCACCGTCTCGGTGACGGCGGCTCGGTCGGTCACGTCCAGCGGCAGCGGCAGGATCGCGTCGCCGTACTCCTCGACCAGGTCGGCCAGGGTGTCGATGTTCCTCGCGGTCGCCGCGACCCGGTCGCCGCGCTCCAACGCGGACTCCACGAACCGCCGACCGAAACCGCGGGAGGAACCAGTGACGAACCAGATCTCAGGCATGAGCTCGACCTCGTTTGTGTTGTATGCGCCAGATGTCCGAAACCGTAACCTCGATTTCGGTGACAGTTCCAATAAATGGTTCTGATCAGTCCGAGAACCTGAGGAGGGTCGCTCGATCCGTCCTGGTCGCGTGACGGCCGCAACGCGCGCGACATAGGGTCGCGACATGGCCACGGACGTCCGCAAGACGATCACCGACCGGGTCGCCGTCCTCACGGTGTCGAACCCCGAGCGGCGCAACGCGATGAACATCGAGCTCTCCCGGAAGCTCGTCGACGCCGTGCACGCCGCGGAGAGCGACGACGGTGTCGGCGCGATCGTCGTCACCGGCGAGGACCCGGCCTTCTGCGCCGGCGGCGACCTCGCGGAGCTCGCGACGGCCGATCCGGCGACCCTGCGGACGGTCTACGCGGGCTTCCTCGCCGTCGCGGAGTCACCGCTGCCGACGATCGCGGCCGTGAACGGTGCGGCGGTCGGCGCGGGGCTCAACCTCGCGCTCGCCTGCGATCTGCGGCTCGCCGGCCCACGCGCGAAGTTCGACGCGCGGTTCCTGCAGCTCGGCCTGCATCCCGGCGGTGGGTACACGTGGATGGCGCAACGTGTGCTCGGCGCGCAAGGCGCCGCCGCGATCACGCTGTTCGGTGAGGCCGTCGACGCCGCCGAGGCCGAACGGATCGGGCTCGTGCACAGGGTCGCGGAAGACGTCGTCGCGGCTGCCGTCGAGCTCGCGGCGCGTGCTGCCGCCGCCCCGCCGGGGCTGGTGCGCACCACGAAGGCGACGCTGCGGCTCACCGCCGGGATGTCGACGCAGGCCGAGGCCGTGGAGGTCGAGGTGCGGGCCCAGGCGGAGTCGGTGCGCTCGCCCGAGTTCCAGGAGCGGCTGGCCGCGCTGCAGGCCAAGATCCGAAGCTCTGCGTGAAACGTGCTGTTTCAATCGAGCGATCAGTGATGTGTGACATGCAACAGGGTGCTGCGACACCCGGGCGCACCGAGAGTTAACCTCGAAGTGCACCCTGAGCACGCCCCGTCGACCCGAGGACCGACCTCGAATGACTTCTGACACCGCCGTCGACCCATCCCCTGCAGAGTCCGGCGGCGGTCGTGAGGTACTCACGCGCGACCGCGTCGTCATCCGGTTCGCCGGCGACTCCGGCGACGGCATGCAGCTCACCGGCGACCGCTTCACGTCGGAGACCGCTGCCTTCGGCAACGACCTCTCGACGCTGCCGAACTTCCCCGCCGAGATCAGGGCGCCTGCCGGGACGCTCCCGGGTGTGTCGTCGTTCCAGCTGCACTTCGCGAACTACGACATCCTGACCCCCGGCGACCGCCCCGACGTGCTGGTCGCGATGAACCCGGCGGCGCTGAAGGCGAACATCGCGGACCTCCCGCCCGGCGGCGTGCTGATCGTCAACACCGACGAGTTCACGAAGCGGAACCTGACGAAGGTCGGCTACGAGTCGAACCCGCTCGAGGACGATTCGCTCACCGAGCAGTTCCAGGTCCACCCCGTCGCGATGGCCACGCTCACCCGCGGCGCGCTGGAGGAGACCGGGCTCTCGAAGAAGGACGCCGAGCGCGCGAAGAACATGTTCGCGCTGGGACTGCTCTCCTGGATGTACCACCGCCCGAGCGAGGGCACCGAGCGCTTCCTGCGCGAGAAGTTCGCGCGCAAGCCCGACATCGCCGAGGCCAATATCCTCGCCTTCCGGGCAGGTCACGCCTACGGGGAGACGACGGAGTCGTTCGCCGTCACCTACGAGGTCGCGCCGGCCCCGCTGCCGACCGGCACTTATCGTCAGATCACCGGTAATACGGCGCTGGCGTACGGGATCGTGGCGGCCGGGCAGGTCACGGGCCTGCCGGTGTTCCTCGGCTCGTACCCGATCACGCCGGCGTCCGACATCCTGCACGAGCTGTCGAAGCACAAGGCGTTCAACGTCACGACGTTCCAGGCGGAGGACGAGATCTCCGGCGTCGGCGCCGCACTGGGCGCGGCGTTCGGCGGCGCGCTCGGCGTCACGACGACGTCGGGGCCGGGGGTCTCGCTGAAGTCGGAGACGATCGGCCTCGCGGTGGCGCTCGAGCTGCCGCTGCTGGTCGTCGACGTACAGCGCGGCGGGCCGTCGACCGGCCTGCCGACCAAGACCGAGCAGGCCGACCTGCTGCAGGCGATGTTCGGCCGCAACGGCGAGGCGCCGCTGCCGATCATCGCGCCGCGCAGCCCCGGCGACTGCTTCGACGCCGCGGTCGAGGCCGTCAAGATGGCCGTCAAGTACCGCACGCCGGTGATGGTGCTCTCCGACGGCTCGCTGGCCAACGGCTCCGAGCCGTGGCGGGTGCCGTCGGTCGACACGCTCGGCACGCTCGACCCCGAGTTCGCCACCGGGCCGAACGCGCCCGACGGCTCCGACGAGTTCTGGCCCTACCTGCGCGACAGCGAGACGCTCGCCCGGCCGTGGGCGATCCCCGGCACGGCCGGCCTCGAACACCGCATCGGCGGGCTGGAGAAGGCCGACGGCCGGGGCTCGATCTCGTACGACCCCGACAACCACGACCGGATGGTCCGCCTCCGGGCCGCCAAGATCGACGGCATCCCGGTGCCCGACCTCGAGGTCGACGACCCCGACGGCGACGCCGAGCTGCTCGTGCTCGGCTGGGGCTCGACGTACGGCCCGATCGGCGCCGGTGCACGCCGCGTGCGGGCGCTGGGCCGCAGCGTCGCGCAGGCACACCTGCGCAACCTGAACCCGCTGCCGGCGAACCTCGGCGAGGTGCTCGCCCGCTACCGCACAGTGCTCGTCCCCGAGATGAACCTCGGGCAGCTCTCGCTGCTGATCAGGGGCAGGTACCTGGTCGACGCCAAGAGCTACACCAAGGTCTCCGGCCTGCCCTTCAAGGCCGAAGAACTGCAGGACCTCTTCCTGGACTACCTCAACGGGGTGCAGACGTGACCACGATCGACCTGGGACTGCCGCAGCTCGGCGGCCTCGACGGGGTTCCGACCACGGACGACAAGCAGACGGCCAAGGACTTCACGTCCGACCAGGAGGTCCGCTGGTGTCCGGGTTGCGGCGACTACGCCGTGCTCGCCGCCGTGCGCCAGTTCCTGCCCACACTGGGGATCAAGCGCGAGAACACCGTGTTCGTCTCGGGCATCGGGTGCTCGTCGCGATTCCCGTACTACCTGAACACCTACGGGATGCACTCGATCCACGGGCGCGCCCCGACGATCGCCACCGGTCTCGCCGTGACCAGGCAGGACCTTTCGGTGTGGGTCGTCACCGGCGACGGCGACGCGCTCTCCATCGGCGGCAACCACCTGATCCACGCGCTGCGCCGCAACGTCAATCTGAAGATCCTGCTGTTCAACAACCGGATCTACGGGCTGACGAAGGGCCAGTACTCGCCGACGTCCGAGGAAGGGAAGATCACCAAGTCGACGCCGTTCGGCTCGGTCGACCACCCCTTCAACCCGATCTCGCTCGCGCTCGGCGCCGAGGCGTCGTTCGTCGGCCGGGCGCTCGACTCCGACCGCAAGGGCCTCACCGAGGTGCTCGGCGCCGCGGCCGCGCACCGCGGCAGCGCGCTCGTCGAGATCTTCCAGGACTGCCCGATCTTCAACGACGGGTCGTTCGACGTGCTGCGCAAGGGCGACGACGCCGCCAAGCGGGTCATCTCGGTCCGCCACGGCGAGCCGATCCGCTTCGGACCGGTCACCGACGACGGCGTCGGCAGCTACGCGGTCGTCCGCGAAGGTTTCGGGCTGCGGGTGGCGAAGACCGACGAGATCGACGAGTCGGAGATCGTCGTGCACGACTCGGCCGACCTGAACCTCGCGTTCGCGCTCTCCCGGCTGTCCGACCAGGACCTGACGCACACCGTCACGGGCATCTTCCGCAACGTCGGCCGCACGACGTACGACGACGCCGTCCGCGCGCAGGTGAACCACGAGCGGGAGACCAGGCAGGCCGACCTGCAGGCGCTGCTCAACGGGCGCGACACCTGGACCGTCGCCGGATAGAGCCGAACAGAAACGCAGCGGCCCCGGCCGCTTATCCTGCGACCGGGGCCTGACTCGGCAGCGAGTCGATTCCAGATATCGGTGCTGCCTCCGATTTCGAGCTGCGTAGATCCCCCACCACTGGTCGCTCGGGTCAACTTCACGAAGGCGTGCTCTGCCATTGAGCTATCAAGGCATGGTTGGAGCCTTGACCGGGGGTCGAACCCGGAACCCACCTAAGATCGCCCGCGCGGGTAGATGCGAAGGATGCAGTTGTCTCGTTCAGCTTGGAGCGTTGCCAACTTGACGTGCCCGGCGCCTCTACCAATTGGGCCACGCCGGCCTGAGGTGCCGGCGGCAGGATTCGAACCTGCACTGAACGGGCGGTGACTCGACTTCATCTTTGCGACTGATCTTCAGCTTGCGCTCCTGACGCGGTACGGAACGTAGCACGGTCCCGCACCGCGTCAGAAGCCGATAAACATCAGGCGAAGATGTAGGACAGGATGCCGCTGCCGACCTCGGGGCGCACTGCCTCGGCCCGGTTCGCCTGCTCGCGCGCGACGTGCACGGCGCGGCGCAGGGCCTGCACGCGCTGCACGATCTCGGCCCGGCGGGCGATCGGGACGGCCCCGGACAGCTTGGTGGTCGTCCACACGCCGACGACGACGTTCTCCTGGTAGGTCGTCGCCTGGGCCGGGTGCTTGTCGGTGGCCGGGACGATGATCATGCTGCGCGGCTGCTGCACCTGCCGTGCCGTCTGCACCGGCGTGGAGCGGTAGACACCGCGCGGGTCGTCGAGCGTCCACTCCGTCGCCGGGTCGAGCGTCGGCAGCTTCGATGCGAACGTCTGCAGGTGCTCCAGCTGCTTGTCGAGCCAGATCAGGTACGGAACCGGGGCGGACGCGACGAGAACCTGCTCGCCGACCCGGACATCGGCAACAGCCGCGCCCTCGGCGGCACCGGGACCATTCGTGAAATCACGAGCCGCGGTGATGTCGAAGAGCCGGACCATCAATTCCTGCGTCGCCGTGATCATCTCGGTGACGGTGGCCTGAACCCGCACACCTTCGGGCGGGAGCTGCTCGCCCCCGTCGACGGCCGGCTGGTAGACGCGCTCGATCCCTTCGAGCATCGCGGGCTTCTGCAGGGCGTGATAGGCCGTGGTGAGCGCGCGCTCGGTGTCGCGACGGACGTCCTTTTCGATTGCGACGATCTGGTTCAGGTACTTCACGATCCCTCATCCCCCATTGAACGCCGGTGCCAGCCGGCCCCGGTCCCTCCGATCGTCGCATGAGGATTCCACCCGTTTTACGGCGGCGGTCACCGGCGGGGCCGGGTTCGAGGAGGGCAGGAAAGCCACTTTCCTGCCCTGTGAGGGCCGGAAAGTGGCTTTGCTGCCCTTGCATGCGAAACGCATACACCCCGCCCGCGGGTGCGTCGGCCCGCCGCGCGGGCTAGCGCTTGCGTTCGGGCGGGACGTCGGCGGGGCCGGCCTGCGCCGGGATCTCGGGCGGGGTGGCTTCGCCGACGCCGAGGCGGTCGAGCGCGTCGTTGGCCGATGCGGCCGGGCCCTGCCGGTCGACGACGGGCAGCTCCCCGGTCTCGGTGACGTCGAGCGCGGCGAGGGCCGGGTCGACCGGCGGCGCCGCGGGTCGCGACTCCTCCCGGCGCTGCAGCGGCGGGGGCGGCATCGTTGAAGGCGGCTGTGCCGGGGCCTGCCGGCCCTCCTGCGGTGTCTCCTCGCGCGACTTGAAGACCGGCAGCGGTGCCCACTCGGCGTGCCCCACGGGCGGCTCGGCCGCCCGCAGCGGCCGCACGAACATCAGCCACGTGACCGCGGAGCCGGCCAGGAACGCGATCACGCACAGGACCCAGACCTGACCGATGAGCCAGACCATGTCTCCTCCTACGAAACGCTGATCTCGACGCGACGGCTCGCCGCTGCCGAGTCGAGCTGGTTGGCGGCACCGCGGCCGGTCGCGGTGATGCGCGCTCGGTCGACGCCGCCCGCGACGAGCGCCTCGGCGACGACGGCCGCGCGGCGCTGCGAGAGGTCCACCGCCGTCTCCGGCGATCCTGGCGTGTCCGCGACGTAGCCGTCGAGCGCGACCCGCGCGGTGGGCTGGGCGACCAACAGCTCGGTCACCCGACGGACGGTGGCTGCGGGAGCTTCCGTGAGCTCGTCGCTGTCGGCGGCGAACGTGATCGGCGCGGCCTTGATGGCCTCCGCGATCCCGGTCGTCAGCAGCTGGGCCGCGGCGGGGTCCAGCGCAGTGCTGGTGAGCGGCGCGGCCGTCGGGACGGCGGCGGTGGGCGCGGTGCCCGGCGGTGAGGCCTGGACGACCTCGGCCGTCCCGATCCGGACCGCGCGCACGCCCGGCACGGAGGCGGCGACCTCGGCGGCCGAGCGGCCGGCGCCGATCGGGATGTTGTCGAGCCGGACGTCCCGCCCGTCGACGGACACGACGACAGGCCCCAGCCCGCGGTCGCTGAGCGCGGCCTCCGTGTCGGCCCGCAGGGTGCTCTCCAGCTGCGGGCCGGGCCACGCCTGCGCCAGGTATGCCAGTACTGCCGGGACCACGAGCAACGCGAGCACCCAGATCACGACCGCGCGGAACCGGCGTCCGGAGCCAGCGTCGACCACCGGACCTCCTCTGCGCTCGTCCACAGGCGACGCGAGAAACGTCATGCATCAGCGTCACGCGCCGATCACGGCGAGATAACAAAACGCTACTCGTGATCTCGCAATGCGCAACTCACCGTGCCGAAAGCGTCAACTCACCGTGCCAGATGTGTCGACTCACCGTGCTGGAAGTGGCGACTCACCGGGCTGGAAGTGTCGACTCAACCCGTCCTGTCGACCACGTAGGTGGTGAGGGCCGCGAGGGCGTCGTTGGCGGGGCAGGCGGGGAGTTTGCCCAGCTCCGCTCGGGCGGCGGCGGCCTGGGCGGCAAGGACGTCGCGGGCGCGGTTGAGGCCGGCTGCGCCGCGGAGCAGCTCCAGCGCCTCCTTCACCTCGGCCTCGTCGACGATGGGGCGGGCCAGCAGCGTCCGCAGCCGGTCGGCGGCCGGGCCCTTCTCCTGCAGCGCGTAGAGCATGGGCAGCGTGTGGATGCCCTCGCGCAGGTCGGTGCCGGGGGTCTTGCCGGAGCTGTCCGACGCCGAGGCGATGTCGATGATGTCGTCGGAGATCTGGAACGCCGTGCCGATCACGGCGCCGAACCGGTGGAGCGACTCGATGTGCTCGGGCGGGCAGCCGCCGAACATGCCGCCGTAGCGGCCGGCGGTGGCGATCAGCGAGCCGGTCTTCTCCGCGATCACGGTGAGGTAGTGCTCGACCGGGTCCTCGCCGGGCTGCGGGCCCTTGGTCTCGCGCATCTGCCCCGTGACCAGCTCCGCGAACGTCTCCGCGATGATCCGGACCGCCTCCGGGCCCAGGTCGGCGACCATCCTCGACGCGTGGGCGAAGAGGAAGTCGCCGGTGAGGATCGCGACGGTGTTGTCCCAGCGCAGGTTGGCGCTCTCGGCGCCGCGCCGCATGGTCGCCGAGTCCATGACGTCGTCGTGGTACAGCGTCGCCAGGTGGATCAGCTCCACCACGGCGGCGGCGATGATGACGGACTCGGAGTCGGACTTCGGGCCCATGTGGGCACCGAGCAACGTGAACAGCGGCCGGAATCTCTTGCCCCCGGCCTCGATCAGGTGCATCGAGGTTTCGCTGACGAACTGGTAGTCGCTGCGCACCTCTCGGTGCAGCAGCTCCTCGACCCGTTGCAGCCCCGCTTCGGTCGCCGCACCCAGCTCGGGATCGACGACCTCGACACCCGTTATCGCGTTCACGCCCCCTAGCCTACGAAGCCGCTGCTGCCGGCCCACCCCAAGGCCAGTGTTGGGAGGATCCCGAGCAGCAGGGTGACCAGCACTCCGAGCGTGATGGCGGCCGTCGTGAACGCCCCGGGGACGGTGACGCTCGGCCCGTCGGCGGCCGGTTCGCTGAAGTACATCATCACGATGACGCGGAGGTAGAAGAACGCCGCGACCGCGCTCGCCACCAGCGCGACGATCACAAGCGGGCCCATCCCGTCGCCGAGAGCTGCCGCGAAGACGGCGAACTTCGCGGTGAATCCGCTGGTCAGCGGGATGCCGGCAAGCGCGAGCAGCAGGAACGTCATCACCGCGGCCACGATCGGCGAGCGCTTCGCGAGCCCGGCCCACTGCGAGAGGTGCGTCGCCTCGCCGTCGGCGTCGCGCACGAGGCTGATCACGCCGAACACCGCGAGCGTCGTGAAGCCGTACGCGAGCAGGTAGAACAGCGTGCCGGAGACACCCTGCTCCGTGATGGACATCGCACCGAGCAGCAGGAAACCGGCGTGCGCGATCGACGAGTACGCCACCATCCGCTTCACATCGGTCTGGGTGAGACCGATCACAGCACCGATGACCATCGACGCGATCGCGACGGCCCACAGCACCCCGCGCCACTCCCAGCGGGTGTCGCCGAACGCGACGTACAGCACACGCAGGATCGCGCCGAACGCCGCGACCTTCGTGCAGGCCGCCATGAACGCCGTGACGGGCGTCGGCGCGCCCTGGTAGACGTCGGGCGTCCAGGTGTGGAACGGGCCGACGGAGCCCTTGAACAGCAGCCCGACGACGAGCAGCGCGAGCCCGCCGAGCAGCAGCGAGTCGGACTTCGCCGAGCCGGCCGCCGCGGTGGCGATGTCGGCGAGTTTCACCGAGCCCGCGTAGCCGTAGAGCAGCGCGAGCCCGTAGAGGAAGAACGCCGAGGCGAACGCGCCGAGCAGGAAGTACTTGACCGCCGCCTCCTGCGAGAGCAGGCGCCTGCGGCGGGCGAGCCCGCACATCAGGTACAGCGGGAGGCTGAGCACCTCGAGCGCGACGAACATCGTCAGCAGGTCGTTCGCGGCGCAGAACGTCATCATCCCGGCGAGTGCGAACAGCGTGAACGGGAAGACCTCGGTCTGCATCGTCGGGGCCTGCCCGACCATGCCGTACGAGCGGTCCTCGGGGTCGTCGACCGGCCCCCCGTTCACACCGCCGCCGACCGCCGCCCGCGACGCCGCGGAGGCCACGAAGGCCCCTCCGGGCTCGACGGAGCGGTCCGCGATCAGCAGGATGCTGCCGAGCCCCAGCGCGAGCAGCGTGCCCCAGAGGAACAGCGTGGGGCCGTCGATCGCGAGGGCGTCGGCGAGGGTGGTGGTGCCGATCGGCTCGCCGCCGGCGTAGAGGCCCAGCGAGAGCCCCGCGACGCCGATCGTGAGGATCGACAGCGCCACCTGCGCCGGCCAGCGCTGGTGCCGCGGGAGGAACGCCTCGACGAGCACCGCGATGCACGCGCCGCCGAGCACGACGAGCAGCGGCAGGATCGCCGCGTAGTCGATCGGCGGCGGGTCGAGCCTTGCCGGACCTTGGGCGAGTACAGCGCCTTCGGTGAGTACAGCGGAGAGCGGGCTCACTGGGACAGTCCTCCCACCGGGTCGGGAAGACCCACTTCATGGAGCGTGGCCATCACCGACGGGGTGATGACGTCGAGCACCGGGCCGGGGAAGAACCCGAGCACCAGCACGAGCACGATCAGCGGGGTCAACACGGCGATCTCACGACCGGAGAGGTCGGGGAAGCCGGTGCCGGCCTTCTTGGCCGCGACGTCCGGGTCGATCATCGCCCCCGGGCCGCCCGCCGGCTCCAGCGCGCCGAGCACGGCGCTGCCGCGCAGCGGACCCTGCATCGTGCGCTGGTAGACCCACAGGACGTAGAGCGCGGCGAAGATGATGCCGACGGTGGCCAGGATCGTGTACACCGGCTGGCGCGGGTAGGAGCCCACGAGCACCAGGAACTCGCTGATGAACGAGTTCGTGCCCGGCAGCGCCAGCGATGAGAGGCCGGCCACCAGGAACGTCCCCGCCAGCAGCGGGGCGACCTTGTGGACGCCGCCGTAGTCGGCGATGAGCCGCGAGCCGCCGCGCGCGATGACGAGCCCGACGACGATGAACAGCATCCCGGTCGAGATGCCGTGGTTGACCATGTAGAGCGTGGCGCCGGCGAAGGCCTGCGACGAGAACGCGAAGATCCCCAGCGCGATGAACCCGAAGTGGGCGATCGAGGTGTAGGAGACGAACCGCTTCATGTCGCTCTGCCCGACCGCGAGCAGCGCGCCGTAGAGGATCCCGATCACGGCCAGCGTCAGCACGAGCGGCGCAAGCCGCTGCGACGCCAGCGGGAACAACGGGAGGCAGTACCGCAGGAAGCCGAACGTGCCGACCTTGTCCAGCACGCCGACGAGCAGCACGCCGGCCCCGACGGGCGCCTCGGCACCGGCGTCGGGCAGCCAGGTGTGGAACGGCACCAGCGGCGCCTTGATGGCGAACGCCACGAAGAAGCCGATGAACAGCCAGATCTGCGTGGTCTCGTCGACGCTCGCGGCCATCCGCTGCAGCTCGACCCAGGTGAACGTGGCCTGGCCGAGCTCGGCGCCGCTGACGACGTACAGCCCGATCACCGACGCGAGCATGATCAGCCCGCCGAACAGCGAGTACAGGAAGAACTTCACCGCCGCGTACTGCCGGCGCGGCCCGCCGAAGCGGCCGATCATGAAGTACATCGGGACCAGCATGGCCTCGAAGAACACGTAGAACAGGAAGACGTCAGTGGCCGCGAAGACGCCGACGAGCAGGCCCTGGGTGGCCAGCAGCAGCGAGAAGAACCCCGCGGCCGTGCGGCCCTCGGGGAGCTTCTCCTCCCACGAGAAGCCCATGACGATCGGCACCAGCACCGCGATCAGCGCGAGCATGACGAGCGCGATGCCGTCGACGCCCAGCGCGAACGACGTGCCGAACGCCGGGATCCACGGCACCGAGAGCTCGAGCTGGAAGCGCGGCGCGCCCTCGGCGATCGAGTACGAGAACCAGGTGACGGCCGTCAGCACCAGCGAGGCCAGCGCGAACGCCAGCGCGACGAGCTTCGCGGTCGCGGCGTTGTTCTTCAGCGGTGCGACCACCAGCGCGCCGACGAGCGGCAGCACCAGCAGGATCAGGAGCAGCACACTTCCTCCAGTACTCATTGCTCGACCCTGACAAGCAGCTCTCGCGTGCTCATGCGAACCGCACCGCCAAGAGCGCCGCGACCACGAGCACGGTGCCGCCGAGCATGGAGAGCGCGTAGGACCGGACGAAGCCGGTCTGCAGGCGTCTGAGCCGTCCGGAGCTGCCGCCGAGCATGGCGGCCGTCCCGTTGACGACGCCGTCGACGCCGCGGTTGTCGACGTAGACCAGCGCGCGCGAGAGCCACACGCCCGGGCGGGCGATGAGCGCCTCGTTGATGGCGTTGGCGTAGAGGTCGCGGCGCGCGGCGCGGACCGGCAGCGACACCGGCTCCGGCCGCTCGACCGGTGTGGGCCGCCCGCCGACGACGAGCAGCGCGATCAGCACGCCCAGCGCGGAGAACCCGACGACGATCCACGGCACGATCTCGTGCGGCAGCGCGCCGCCCGCGGCGTGCTCCTCCAGCTCACCCAGCGAGGGTGCGAGCCAGTCGATGAGCACGTGGCCGTTGGAGAGCAGGAAACCCGCCCCGATCGAGCCGAGCGCCAGCACGATCATCGGCGCGGTCATCGAGATCGGCGACTCGTGCGGGTGGTAGTCCCTGCCGTCGGCCGACTTGAGCTTCTCCCAGCGCTTCTCGCCGAAGAACGTCATGAGCACCAGCCGGGTCATGTAGAACGCGGTGAGCCCGGCCGCGAGCGTCGCGGCACCGCCGAAGGCCCAGCCCTGCCAGCCCGGCTCGGCGAACGCGGCCTCGATGATCGCGTCCTTGGAGAAGTAGCCGGAGAGGAACGGGAAGCCGATCAGCGCGAGGTAGCCGAGCCCGAACGTGATGAACGTGATCGGCATGTACCTGGCGAGCCCGCCGTAGCGGCGCATGTCGACGTCGTCGTTCATGGCGTGCATGACCGAACCGGCGCCGAGGAAGAGCCCTGCCTTGAAGAAGCCGTGCGTGAGCAGGTGGAAGATGCCCAGCGCGTAACCGGCCGGCCCGAGCCCGACGGCCAGGAACATGTAGCCGATCTGGCTGACCGTCGAGTACGCGAGCACCTTCTTGATGTCGTCGTAGGCGCAGCCGATGATCGCCCCGATCAGCAGGGTGACCACCCCGACCAGGGCGACGACCAGCCGGCCGGTCGTGGTCAGGTCGTAGATCGGGTGCGTGCGGGCGATCAGGTAGACGCCCGCGGTGACCATCGTCGCCGCGTGGATCAGCGCCGAGACCGGGGTCGGGCCCTCCATGGCGTCGGGGAGCCACGCCTGCAGCGGGAACTGGCCGGACTTGCCGCACGCGCCGAGCAGCAGCAGGACGGTGATCGCGATGAGCACGCCGGCGTCGAGGGTCCCGATGTTCTCGAAGACCTCCGTGTACTGGACGGTCCCGAGGTTGGTCCACAGCAGGAAGATCGCGATGGCGAGCCCGACGTCACCGACGCGGTTCATCAGGAACGCCTTCTTGGCGGCGGTCGCCGCGGACGGGCGGTCCTGGTAGAAGCCGATCAGCAGGTACGACGCCAGGCCGACGCCCTCCCAGCCGAGGTAGAGCATCACGAAGTTGTTGCCGAGCACCAGCACGAGCATCGCCGCGACGAACAGGTTCAGCTGCGCGAAGAAGCGCCGCCGCCCGGGGTCGTGGCCCATGTAGCCGGTCGAGTAGATGTGGATCAGCGACCCGACACCGGTGATCAGCAGCACGAACGTCAGCGAGAGCGGGTCGAGCCGCAAGCCGAAGTCGACGTGCAGGCCCGCGACGGCGATCCAGTCGAACAGCGAGATCTCGCGGGTGCGCTCCTCGGCCGGCAGGCCGACGGTCTCCAGGAAGATCGCCAGCCCGAGCGCGAACGACGCCACGACGGTCAGCACGCCGAGCCAGTGGCCCCACTTGTTCGCGGCGCGCCCGGCGACGAACAGCACGAGCGCGCCCGCGGCCGGCAGCACGAACAGCAGCCAGGCGAGCGAGGCCATGCCGGTCGCGGGACCGACGTGGGGCAGCTCGGAGGTGGTCTCCGCTGCCGCGACCAGCACGTTCAGCGGGGCGTTCACGAGAGACCGCCACGGGGTGCGGCGCGGGGAGGACGACGGCTGGGCACGGGGAGCTCCTTGCGGCTCAGTACTTCAGCAGGTTCGCGTCGTCGACCGACGCGGTCCGGCGGGTACGGAAGATCGACATGATGATCGCGAGGCCGACGACGACCTCCGCGGCAGCCACGACCATCACGAAGAAGGCCATGACCTGGCCGTCGAGCTGGCCGTTGATGCGGGAGAACGTGACGAGCGTCAGGTTCACAGCGTTCAGCATCAGCTCGATGCACATGAACACGACGATGGCGTTGCGGCGCACGAGCACGCCGACCGCGCCGATCGCGAACAGCAGCGCGGAGAGCAGCAGGTAGTACGTGGGGCTCATGACTGCTTGTCCTCGGACTCGGGGCCGGTGGCGCTCTCGGGCTCTTTGCGACCCCCCGTGAGCGCGTGCGCGTCCGGCGGCGGCTCGTCGAAGGCCTCGACCGGGGTGGCGTCGATGATCGCGGAGATGGACTCCGGCGCGATCGAGCCGTCGGGCAGGATCGCCGGCACGGCGACCGAGTTGCCCGTCGCGAAGACGCCGGGGCCGGGCAGCGGGGAGATGCGGTCGTGCTCGCCGCGCAGCCGCGCCTCGACGGTGGCCCGCTGGCCGCGCTTGGCGTGGCCCTTGGACTGCGCGTAGGCCAGCACCATCGCCCCGAGCGCCGCGGTGATCAGCAGCGCCGAGGTGAGCTCGAACGCGAACAGGTACTTGGTGAAGATCAGCGCGCCGAGCCCGGTGACGTTCCCGCCCGAGCCGGCCGAGCCGGCCGCGAGCCCGACCGGCTGCACGGCGGTCAGCGAGCTGCCGACGGCGCCTACCAGCAGTACCGCGAAGCCGAGCCCAAGCACCAGGCCGGCGAGCCGCTGGCCGCGCAGCACCTCGACGACGGAGTCGGAGCTGTCGCGCCCGACGAGCATCAGCACGAAGAGGAACAGCATCATCACGGCGCCGGTGTAGACGATGATCTGCACGAAGCCGAGGAACGGCGCCTGCTGCACGATGTAGAGCACCGCGAGCGCGAGCATCGTCGAGGCCAGCAGCAGCGCGGAGTGCACGGCGTTGCGGGCGAAGACCATGCCCAGCGCGCCGGCCAGGGCCAGCGGGCCGAGGATCCAGAACGTGATGGCCTCACCGGTGCTGACGGCGCCGCCGGCAGCGTCGGCCGCTTGGGCCAGGAGGGTCATGTCGAGGCTCACTTGACCTGCTCCCCCACCGGATCGGTCTTCGGGTTCGCCCTGGCGAGCGTGGGGCCCTGGACGTAGTAGTCCTGCTCGCTCTCACCGAGCCGCATCGGGTGCGGCGGCTGCTCCATGCCGGGCAGCAGCGGCGCGAGCAGCTGCTCCTTCGTGTAGATCAGGTCCTGCCGGTTGTCGTCGGCCATCTCGTAGAAGTTCGTCATCGTGAGCGACCGGGTGGGGCAGGCCTCGATGCACAAGCCGCAGCCGATGCACCGCAGGTAGTTGATCTGGTAGATCGCGCCGAAGCGCTCACCGGGCGAGAAGCGCGCTTCCTCGGTGTTGTCCCCGCCCTCGACGTAGATCGCGTCGGCGGGGCAGGCCCATGCGCACAGCTCGCAGCCGACGCACTTCTCCAGCCCGTCCGGGTGCCGGTTGAGCTGGTGGCGGCCGTGGTAGCGCGGGGCCGCGGGCGGGAAGTTCTCCGGGTACTCCTCGGTGACGACCTTCTTGAACATCGTCGAGAAGGTGACGCCGAAGCCCTTGAAGAACTCAAACATCCTTCTTGTCCTTTCCGCCTGCGAGAGCCGGTTCCCGGTTCTCCGCTCCGGCAGCGAGCCTGCGCGCGCGCAGCTTGTGCCGCGGCGGCGTCGGGACCGTCAGGTCGAGCGGCGGCACCGGGTAGTCGGACGCGACCTCGATCACCGGCTCCTGCTGCACCTGCCGGTCGGGCACCAGGAACGCTATGACCAGCACGACCGCGAGCCCGATCCCGACCGCGACCAGCAGCGACGTCACGCCCTCGCCGCTGTTGCGGTAGGTGCGGATCGCGAAGATCATCAGGATCCAGAGCAGGCTGCCGGGGACCAGCACCTTCCAGCCCAGCCGCATGAACTGGTCGTAGCGCAGGCGGGGCAGCGTGCCGCGCAGCCAGATGAAGACGAACAGGAAGATGAACATCTTCAGCACGAACGCGAGGAACTGGAACCAGCCCGAATCGAAGCCCGACCACAGCGCCGGCAGCCACGGGATCTGGCCGCCGCCGAGGAACAGCGTGGTGGCCATCGCCGAGACGGTCACCATGTTCACGTACTCGGCGAGGAAGAACAGCGCGAACTTCAGCGACGAGTACTCGGTGTGGAACCCACCGACCAGCTCCGACTCCGCCTCCGGGAGGTCGAACGGCGCGCGGTTGGTCTCACCGACCATCGAGATCACGAACACCACGAAGCTCGGCGCCAGCAGCAGCACGTACCAGCCGCTCGACTGGGCACCGACGATGTCGGCGGTCGACATCGAGCCGGCGTAGAGGATCACGCCGACGATCGAGAGGCCCAGCGCGATCTCGTAGGAGATCACCTGCGCCGCCGAGCGCAGCGCAGCGAGCAGCGGGTACGGCGAGCCGGACGCCCAGCCGCCGAGCACGATCCCGTAGACGCCGAGCGAGGAGCAGGCGAGCACCACGAGCACGCCGACCGGGAGGTCGACGAGCTGCAGCACCGTCTCCTCACCGAAGATCGTGACGGTGCCGCCGAAGGGGATCACCGAGAACGCGACGAACGCCGGGATCGTCGAGATGACCGGGGCGATGAAGTACACCCGCTTGTCGGCCATCACCGGCATGATGTCTTCTTTGAACGCCAGCTTGAGGCCGTCGGCGAGGCTCTGCAGCCAGCCGCCCGGCCCCACCCGGTTGGGCCCGGGCCGCTGCTGCATGCGGCCGACGACCTTGCGCTCCCAGTTGATCATGAACAGGGTCATGACCACGCCGATGGCGAAGAGCAGGACGACCTTGAGCACGATCAGCCACAGCGGGTCGTCCGCCAGCAGCTGCTGCGTCCGCGTCAGGCCCCCGTCCTGCGCCAGTACAGCGCCGAGACCGGTCACGCCGTCACCCCCACGAGGTCGCCGTGCCCTGCGCCGAGCACGGTCCGTACCTGCGACTCGCCGGACTTGCCCGGCAGCCACACCACACCGTCAGGAAGGTCGGCGAGCGCCACCGGCAGCGTGATCGAGCCGCGCTCGGTGCGGACGGTGGCGTCGGCACCTTCCGCGAGGCCCAGCCGCTCGGCGGTCGCCGCGTTGATCCGCACGACCGCCGGACGCGCGGTGCCGGCGAGCGCGGGCTCGTCGATCGCGAGCGACGCGTCGTCGATCAGCTGCCGCCAGGACGCCAGCACCGCCTGGCCGAAGCCGGGGCGCAGCGGCTCGGAGGGGGCCAGCGCCGGCGCGGCCGGAGCCGCCGCGTTGCCGCTGCCGAGCCTGGCCAGCTCACCGGCCGCGGCGGCCGGGGTCTGGGTGAACAGGTCGACGTCCATCTCGACGGCGAGCGTGTCGAGCACCCGGCAGTCGGGAAGCACGCCGCCGGCCTCCAGGGCGGCGCCGAACTCGCGGCGGCGGCCCTCCCAGTTGAGGTAGCTGCCGCTGCGGTGCGCGTCGGGCGCGACCGGGAGCACGACGTCGGCCAGCTCGGTGACGGCCGAGGTGTGCAGCTCGAGGCTGACGAGGAACCCGATCTCGCGCAGGCCGGCGAGCGCCGCAGCGGGGTCGGCGAGGTCGTTCGGGTCGAGCCCGCCGACCACCAGCGCCGCGATGTCGCCCATCGCGGCGGCGGCGAGGATCTCGTCGGTGTCGCGGCCGCGCGCGGTGGGCAGCGTGCCCTCCGCGAGGCCCCACGCCGACTCGACCTCGGCGCGGGCGGCGGCGTCGGTGACGAGCCGGCCGCCGGGCAGCAGGTTCGGCACGGCGCCGGCGTCGAGCGCGCCGCGGTCGCCGGCCCGGCGCGGGACCCAGCCGACGGCAGCGCCGGTGCGGGCGCCGAGCGCGGCGACCGCGGAGTACAGGCCGGGCACCTCGGCAGCCCGCTCGCCGACGAGGATCACGCCACCGCCGGTGAGCGCCTCGACGACGTGCGCCGGGAGGTCGGCGAGCACCGCCGCCTCCGCACCGGGCACCGCCGGGATCAGGTTGTCGCGGGCCGCGGGCTCGGCCGAACCCAGCTCGACGGCCGTGCGCAGCACCGCCGGGGTGGACCACTGGCCGAGGTGGAAGACCTTCTGCGCGGTCTTGAGCGCGGCCTTGCGCAGGCGGAGGAAGACGACCGGCGCCTCCTCCTCCGGCTCCAGCGCGACGCAGAGGACCGCGGGCGCGGCCTCCAGCCGGGAGTAGCTGAGGTGCTCGGGACCCGTGCCCACGACGTGCGAGGCGAGGAAGTCCAGCTCCTCGTCCGAGTGCGGGCGGGCCCGGAAGTCGACGTCGTTGGTGCCGGCCGCGACGCGCGCGAACTTCGCGTACGCGTAGGCGTCCTCGACGGTGAGCCGGCCACCGGTGAGCACGCCGATGCCGCCGGCGCGGGCCGCGAGCAACCCCTCGGCGGCGACCCGCAGCGCCTCGGTCCACGACGTCTCGGCGAGCTGCCCGTCGGCGCCGCGGACCATCGGGCGGGTGATCCGGCCCTTCGAGGTCAGGTAGCGGAAGGCGAACCGGCTCTTGTCGTCGATCCACTCCTCGTTGACCTCGGGGTCGTTGCCCGAGAGGCGGCGCAGCACGACACCGCGGCGGGTGTCGATGCGCAGCGCGGCACCGCTGGCGGTGTGCTCGTCGACGCCCATCGTCGAGACCAGGTCGAACGGGCGGGAGCGGAACCGGTACTGCGCGCTGGTGAGCGCACCGACCGGGCAGATCTGGATGGTGTTGCCGGAGAAGTAGCTCTGGAACGGCTTGTCCTGGGCCACACCGATCTGCTGGTGCGCGCCGCGCTCCAGCAGGTCGATGAACGGGTCGCCGGCGATCTGCTCGGAGAAGCGCGTGCAGCGCTGGCAGAGCACGCAGCGCTCGCGGTCGAGCAGCACCTGCGTCGAGATCGGCAGCGGCTTCGGGAACGTCCGCTTGACGTCGACGAACCGCGAGTCGGTGCGCCCGTGCGCCATCGCCTGGTTCTGCAGGGGGCACTCGCCGCCCTTGTCGCAGATCGGGCAGTCGAGCGGGTGGTTGATGAGCAGCAGCTCCATCACACCCTGCTGCGCCTTGTCGGCGACCGGCGACGTGTGCTGGGTCTTGACGACCATCCCGTCGGCGACCGTCATCGTGCAGCTGGCCTGCGGCTTCGGCATCGGCCGGCCGCCCATCTCGACCTCGACCAGGCACTGGCGGCACGCGCCGGCCGGGTCGAGCAGCGGGTGGTCGCAGAAGCGCGGCACGATGATCCCGAGCCGCTCGCAGGTGCGGATCAGCAGCTCGCCCTTGGGCGCGTCGACCTCGCGGCCGTCGATCGTCAGGCGCACGTACCCGTCGGGTACGAGTGCCTTCTTCTCCTCGGGTGCGATGGTCATGCGGTCGCTCCGGTCAGCTCGGCCAGCTGCTCGGGACGCTGCACCGCGGGCTGTGCCGCGATGAGGTCCAGGAACTCCTGGCGGAAGTACTTGATCGCGCTCGTGATCGGGCTCGTCGCGCCGTCGCCGAGCGCGCAGAAGGAGCGGCCGAGGATGTTGTCGCAGATGTCGAGCATCGTCTCGACGTCGGCCTCGGTGCCCTCGCCGGCCACCATCCGCTCCAGGATCTGGACGAGCCAGTACGTGCCCTCACGGCACGGCGTGCACTTGCCGCAGCTCTCGTGCTTGTAGAACTCCGTCCACTTCATGACGGCCCACGGCACGGAGACGGTCTCGTTGAAGATCTGCACCGCGGTGGTGCCGAGCATGGAGCCCGCGGCCGCCGCGCCCTCGAAGTCGAGGGGGACGTCGAGGTGCTCCGCGGTGAACAGCGGGGTCGACGAGCCGCCCGGCGTCCAGAACTTGAGCGGGACGCCGTCCTTCATGCCGCCGGCGAGCTCCAGCAGCTGGCGCAGGGTGATGCCCAGCGGCGCCTCGTACTGTCCGGGCTTCTCGACGTGCCCGGAGATCGAGTAGATCTTGGGGCCGGGGCTCTTCTCGGAGCCCATCGCCCGGAACCAGGCGCTGCCGCCCATGACGATCGCGGGAACCGAGGCGATCGTCTCGACGTTGTTGACGACAGTGGGCGAGGCGTAGAGCCCCGAGGTGGCCGGGAACGGAGGCTTGAGGCGAGGTTGACCGCGACGACCTTCCAGCGAGTCGAGCAGAGCCGTCTCCTCGCCGCAGATGTAGGCGCCCGCGCCGGCGTGCACCACGATGTCGAGGTCGAACCCGGAACCGAGGATGTCCTTGCCGAGGTAGCCCTTGGCGTAGGCCTCCTCGACGGCCTTGCGCATGCGCCGGATGCAGTGCAGCGCCTCGCCGCGCACGTAGATCGCGCAGAAGTTCGCGCGGATCGCGAAGCTGGTGATGATGCAGCCTTCGACCAGCGAGTGCGGGTCGGCCATCATCGTCGGGATGTCCTTGCAGGTGCCCGGCTCGCCCTCGTCGGCGTTGATCACGAGGTACTTCGGCTTCGCACCGGGGCCGGTGGCGCCCTGCGGGATGAAGCCCCACTTCATGCCGGTCGGGAAGCCCGCGCCGCCGCGGCCGCGCAGGCCGGAGTCCTTGACCAGCTGGATGATCCGGTCGGGGTGCGTGGTCAGCGCGTGGCGCAGCGCCTGGTAGCCCTCGAGCTGCTCGTAGGTCTCGATCGCCCACGAGCGCGGCGACTGCCAGCGCCGGGTGAGCACCGGGGTCAACGGGTCCGGGGTCACGGGTGCGGTCATCAGCTCTTCTCCGGCAGGTCCGGGAACGCGGGAGGCGAGTCGGGCATGGCCGGGGCCAGCCAGCCGCGCTCGGAGGCGAGCTGCGCGCCGCGCATCGTCTCCACCGCGGTCGACGGGCCCTCCACGCTGCGCTCGAGGTCGGGGAAGATCCCCGAGAGCTCCAGCTCGACGGTCTTGAAGTCGGTCAGCGGCGCGCCGCGGGTCGGCGCGGGCTTCTCGCCGCGCTGCAGCGCCTCGACGAGCTGCTCGGCGCTCTCGACCGTCTGGTTGTCGTAGTACTCGTAGTTGACCTGCAGCACGGGGCCGAGGTCGCAGGCGGCGAGGCACTCCGCGTGCTCCAGCGTGATCGAGCCGGGGCTGCCGGGCTCGCCGGCCGTCTCCTCGTGCCCGACGCCGAGCTTCTCCTTCAGGCGGGCGTAGATGTCGTCGCCGCCCAGCACCGCGCACAGCGTGTTGGTGCAGACGCTGACGAGGTGCTCGCCGCACGGCCGCCGCTTGTACATCGTGTAGAAGGTGGCGACGGCCGAGACCTCGGCCGTGCTCAGCTCCAGCGCTTCAGCGCAGTACCGGATGCCGTCCTGGCTGACGTGCCCCTCGACCGACTGCACGAGGTGCAGCAGCGGGAGCAGCGCCGAGCGGCTCTGCGGGTACCTGGAGATGATCTCCTTGGTGCGCTGGCGCGTGACCTCGTCGAAGATCTCGTCGCTCATCTGTCCACGCCCCCCATCACCGGGTCGATCGACGCGACCGCCGCGATGACGTCGGCGATCATGCCGCCCTCGCTCATCGCGGGCATGGTCTGCAGGTTCACGAAGCTGGGCTCCCTGACGTGGACGCGCACCGGGCGCGTGCCGCCGTCGGAGACCAGGTGGTAGCCCAGCTCGCCGCGCGGCGACTCGACGGCGGTGTACACCTGGCCCGGCGGGACCGCGAAGCCCTCCGTGACCAGCTTGAAGTGGTGGATCAGCGACTCCATCGACTGACCCATGATCTTCTTGACGTGCTCGAGGGTGTTGCCCATGCCGTCGGAGCCGACCGAGAGCTGCGCGGGCCAGGCGATCTTGCGGTCCTCGACCATGACCGGACCGGGCTCGGCCTTCATCTTGTCCGCGGCCTGCTCGATGATCTTGAGCGACTCGTGGATCTCGGCGACGCGCAGCCGGTAGCGGGCGTAGCAGTCGGCCTCGGTGGCGACCGGGACGTCGAACTCGTACTCCTCGTAGCCGCAGTACGGCTCGACCTTGCGCAGGTCCCACGGCAGGCCCGCGGCACGCAGGATCGGGCCGGTCGCGCCCAGCGCGAGGCAGCCGTCGACGGGCAGGTAGCCGACGTTCTCCAGGCGCTGGCGCCAGATCGGCTGGCCGGTGAGCAGCTTGTCGTAGTCGGGCAGCCGCTTGCGCATGAGCGCGACGAACTCGACGACCTTCTCGTACCAGCCGTCGGGGAGGTCCTGCGCGAGCCCGCCGGGCCGGACGTACGCGTGGTTCATGCGCAGGCCGGTCAGGAACTCCAGGAGGTGCAGCGCCTCCTCGCGCTCGCGGAAGCCGGCCGTCATGCCGGTGAGCGCGCCCAGCTCCATGCCGCCGGTGGCCAGGCACACCAGGTGCGAGCCGATCCGGTTGATCTCCATGAGCAGGACGCGGCCGATCGTGGCCCGGCGCGGGGCCTCGACGCCCAGCAGCTTCTCGACCGCGAGGCAGTAGGCGACCTCGTTGAAGATCGGCGCGAGGTAGTCCATGCGCGTCACGAAGGTGACGCCCTGGGTCCAGGTGCGGTACTCGCAGTTCTTCTCGATGCCCGTGTGCAGGTAGCCGATCACCGAGCGGGCCTGCTGGACCGTCTCGCCCTCCAGCTCCAGCACGAGCCGGAGCACGCCGTGGGTCGACGGGTGCTGCGGGCCCATGTTGACGACGATCCGGTCGTCGTGCTCGGAGTCGATGAGCGTGTCCCAGTCGCCGCCGGTGACCGTGTAGACGGTCCCCTCCGTGGTGATCCGCTCGTCGGCGTAGGCGTCGTTCGTGCTGGTCATGAGTACGACCGCCTCTGATCAGGCGGAGGGATCTCCGCGCCCTTGTACTCCACCGGGATCCCGCCGAGCGGGTAGTCCTTGCGCTGCGGGTGCCCGTCCCAGTCGTCCGGCATGAGGATCCGGGTGAGCGCCGGGTGGCCCTCGAAGACCACGCCGAACATGTCCCACGTCTCGCGCTCGTGCCAGTCGGCCGTCGGGTAGACCTCGACGACGCTGGGCAGCTTGGCGTCGTCGACGTCGAGCGCGACCTCCAGGCGCACGCGGCGCCGGTAGGTCATCGACAGCAGGTGGTAGACGACGTGCAGGCGCTGCTCGACGTCGACGCCGTAGTCGACGCCCGACACCGAGGAGCACAGCTCGAAGCGCAGGTCGCCGGCGTCGCGGAAGGTGCGGCAGACGTCGAGGATGCGCTCGCGCTCGATGTAGAAGGTGATCTCGTCGCGGTCGATGGTGATCTGCTGCACCGCGCCGCGCGGCACGCCGCTCTCGGCGAGCGCCTCCGCGACGTCGTCGGCGAAGTCGTCGAACCAGCCGCCGAAGGGCCGCTCCGCCGGGGCGGGCACGTGGCCGGGCAGGCGCAGGCCGCCGAAACCGGACGTGTCGCCGGAGCCGGAGACACCGAACATGCCGGAGCGGGTGCGGCTCGGCGCGAGGCGGGTGCCGCCCTCGGTCTCGGGCGCTTGCTCGAGCTCGCCGCTCTCCGGGGTCTCGCCGCCGGCGGCGTCCTGCGCTGCGGTGTCGGCGCCGCTCTTCTCGGCGGACGACTGCGGCGCGCCCGTCGCGTCCTTCGGTTCGTCAGGCACTTTCCACTGCCTTCTTCTTCGGCGCGAACTTGATCGAGGACGGCACGAGCTCGGTCTTGTGGCCCGACTCGGCGAGCGCCGCGGCGCGCTTGGCGCCCAGCGGCTCGTCCATGATCTTCGCGTGGATCTTGAGGATCGCGTCGATCAGCATCTCCGGCCGCGGCGGGCAGCCCGGGAGGTACATGTCGACGGGCACGACGTGGTCGACGCCCTGCACGATCGCGTAGTTGTTGAACATGCCGCCCGACGACGCGCAGACGCCCATCGCCAGCACCCAGCGCGGCTCCGGCATCTGGTCGTAGATCTGGCGCAGCACGGGCGCCATCTTGTTGCTCACCCGGCCGGCGACGATCATCAGGTCGGCCTGGCGCGGCGAGGCCCTGAAGACCTCCATGCCGAACCGCGCGAGGTCGTAGCGCGGGGCGCCGGTCGTCATCATCTCGATCGCGCAGCAGGCCAGCCCGAAGGTGGCCGGCCAGAGCGAGGACTTGCGGGTCCAGTTGACCAGCTTCTCGACACTGGTCAGCAGCACGCCGTTGGGAAGGTGCTCTTCGAGGCCCATCTCAGTTCCAATCCAGCCCGCCGCGCCGCCACACGTAGATGTAGGCGAAGCCGACCGTGACGATGAACAGCACGATCTCCACCAGCCCGAAGAGGCCGAGCGCGTCGGCGCTCACCGCGAACGGGTAGAGGAAGACCATTTCGATGTCGAACAGGATGAACAACATCGCAGTGAGGTAATAGGCGACCGGCATCCGACCGCCGCCGACGACGGGCTGCGGCGAAGGCTCGATACCGCATTCGTAGGCGTCGAGCTTGGCGCGGTTGTAGCGGCGCGGACCGACGTAGGGCGCCGCGGTCACCGAGAACAGCGCGAAGGCACCGGCCAGTGCGAACAGCAGCACCAGCGGGAGGTAGGGATCGAGCATCCGTGCGTCCTCTTCTGATTCGATACCGGCGGCCGCGACACTAGGTCGGCGCGCGGCACCGGGCTGAGCCAGGCAAGCCTTACTTCGGTGGTGCTACAAGCTCGGCGCGACCTTTGTCATCGCCGTGATCACGCGATCACTCACCCCGCCATCCCGTGGGTCGTACAAGTTGGCGAGGAGCTTGAGGATGAAACGCATCAACGTGACCCGCGGAAGGCCGTACTTCGTGGCCATTCCCATGATCGTCGGGTTGCCGATGAGCTTCGAGAAGATGTTGCCGATGCGGTAGTAGCCGCCAAGGGCCTGGCTCATCGCGGCCGGGTAGCCGGCGAGCGCGGCCTCCGCCGACGCGCCGGAGCGGGCGAGCGACTGCACCGCGCAGCGCGAGGCGATCGCCGCCGACTCCATCGCGTAGGCGATGCCCTCGCCGTTGAACGGGTTCACCATCCCGCCCGCGTCGCCGACCAGCAGCAACCCCGGCCGGTAGTGCGGCACCCGGTTGAAGCCCATCGGCAGCGCGGCGCCGCCGACGGTGCCGACGGCGTTCTCGTCGCGGTAGCCCCACTCCTCCGGGGTGCCCTCCAGCCAGCTGCGCAGCAGCGCCCGGTAGTCGGTGGAGCCGTAGGCCTTCGACGTCGAGAGGATGCCGAGGCCGACGTTCGACGTGCCGTCGCCCATCCCGAAGATCCAGCCGTAGCCGGGCAGGAGCTTGGGGTTCGCCGGGTCGGACCGGTCCCACAGCTCCAGGTGGCTCTCGAGGTAGTCGTCGTGCGTGCGCGGGCTGTTGTAGTAGCGGCGCACCGCAACACCCATCGGGCGGTCGTCGCGCTTGCCCATGCCGAGGCTCAGCGCGAGGCGGGCGCTCACGCCGTCACACGCAAGGGTGAGCGGCGCGCGGAAGGTGACCTCGCGCTTGTCCTTGCCCTTGCCGACGTGCCCGGTGACGCCCACGACCCGGCCGCGGTCGGTGACCGCCTCGGTGACGGTGGTGTCCTCGTGCAGGCGCGCGCCCGACTTCTCGGCGTGCCGGACCAGCAGCTCGTCGAAGTCCTGGCGGGGGCGGACCGCGCCGAAGTTCGGGAAGCTCGCGAGCGTCGGCCAGTCGAGCTCCAGCGTCACACCGCCGCCGACGACGCGCAGGCCCTTGTTGTGCAGCCAGCCGTTCTGCTCGGAGCAGTCGATGCCCAGGTCGATGAGCTGCTTCATGCCCCGCGGGGTGAAGCCGTCGCCGCACACCTTGGGGCGCGGGAACGTCGACTTCTCCAGCAGCAGCACATCGAGCCCCGCGCGGGCGAGGTACGCGGCGGCTGTGGAACCGGCGGGGCCGGCACCGACGACGATGACGTCGGCGTCGGCGCCGCTCGTGGTGGGATTCGGCGCGGCCATGCGGCTCCTTGTGAACAGATTCACGAAGTCGGTTGGGAGTCTAAGCGCCCAGCTCCGAGCCTGCCCACCCACCCGGGTGACCTTCTGCGGCGAGCCCCGACTTCCCCACCGTTTTGGGTGGATGCGCGCCCCAGCGGCGCGCAAGTGCCCAAAACGGTGGGGAACTTCGGGGGCCGGCGGCTAGCGGGTGGCGCGGTGGAGGGCGACGGCGCCGCCGGCGAGGTTGCGCCACGCGACGCGCTGCCAGCCGGCGTTGCCGATGCGCGCGGCCAGCTCGGGCTGCGGCGACCAGTCGCGGATCGACTCGCCGAGGTAGGAGTACGCCTCCGGGTTGCTGGAGACGGCGTTCGCAACAGCGGGGAGCCCGCGCTCCAGCACGAGGTGGTAGGCCGCGCGGTACGGCGCCCACGTCGGGCGGGAGAACTCGCAGACCAGCAGCCGTCCACCCGGACGGGTGACGCGCGCCATCTCGGCCAGCGCGATGTCGGGCTCGGCGACGTTGCGCAGCCCGAACGAGATCGTCACGGCGTCGAAGGACCGGTCGGCGAACGGGAGGCGCATCGCGTCGGCCGCGACCTTCGGCACATCACGCCCCTCGCCGGCGCGGAGCATGCCGAGCGAGAAGTCGGCGGCGACGCACCACGCACCCGAGCGGCTGAGCTCGACCGTCGAGACCGACGTGCCGGCGGCGAGGTCCAGCACCCGCTCGCCGGCCCGGAGCGCGAGCGACTCGCGCGCGATCCGCCGCCACCGCCGGTCCTGGCCGCCGGACAGGACCGTGTTGGTGAGGTCGTACCGCGCCGCGACGCCGTCGAACATCGCCGCGACCTCGTGCGGGTCCTTGTCCAGCTCAGCCCTCATCACGAGAGGAACCCTACGCACGGACCCCGGGAAGCCGCCGCCACACATGCGATGCGTGCGCATCGCACGGGTTGCCGCCACCCCCTTGGGGTCTGCCCGCCGGCCGGGGCGTGGCTGGGTGCCCCACAGGAGGGCAGGAAAGCCACTTTCCTGCCCTGTGAGGGCCGGAAAGTGGCTTTCCTGCCCTCCCCGGTGCCGTCCCCCGTTGGGGCGTCAGCCGGCCAGTTGCACCAGCATGCGGTCCACCGACGCCGGCCAGTCGTACCGCTCCGCACGGGCGCGGGCGGCCGCGCGCCGCCCCCGCTCGTCGTCCGCCAGCAGCGTCGTGACGCCCGCGGCGAACGCGTCGGGTGAGTCCGCGGCCGCCGCGCCGGAGCGCCCGACGATCTCCGGCAGCGCCGACGACGCCGAGACGACCACGGGTGTCCCGCTGGCCAGCGCCTCCAGCGCGGAGAGGCCGAACGTCTCGTGCGGGCCGGGGGCGAGCGAGACGTCGGCCGAGGCGAGCAGGCCGGCCAGCCGCGACCGGTCGGGCACGAACCCGAGGAACGTGACCGGCAGCCGAGCGGCCCGCCGTTCCAGCGACGCGCGCCGCGGCCCGTCCCCCGCAACGACGAGCCGCACGCGGTGCCCGGCGTCACGCAGCGCCGCGACGGTGTCGACGCTGCGCTCGGGGTGCTTCTCCGGCGACAGCCGCCCGCAGTGCACGAGCAGCGCGTCGGCGCCGGCGGCGAGGTCGCGCCGGAGCGTCCGGTCGTGCCGCGCGGGCGTGAACGTCGTCAGGTCGACGCCCAGCGGCACCTGCACGACGTTGCGCGCGCCGATCCGGTCGAACTCGGCCCGCGCGAACCCCGTCGTGCAGACCACGGTGTCGTACGCGGCGGCCATCCGCGCGTTGGCGGCGTCGGCAACCCGCTCTGCGACGTACCCCGGCAGCAGGAACTGCGTCAGCAGCCGGTCGAGCCGCTCGTGCGAGATCACGACGCTCGGCACCCCGACCCGGCCCGCCCACGCGCCCAGACCGCGCAGCGTCAGCCGGTCGGACACCTCGACGGCGTCGGGCCGCAGCCGTTCCAGCAGCCGCCGCACCCGCCAGGGGTCGACGGCGCGGTAGCCGCCGGTGCCGGGCAGCCGCGGCGCCGGCACGGTGATGCGGCGGACGCCGGTGGGCAGCAGCTCGTGCGCGGCCCGCGCCCCGGGCACGACGAGCACCACCTCGTGGCCACGCCCCACGTAGCCGGCCCCGAGGTGGTGCAGCGCGGTGCGCAGGCCACCGGAGCGGGGGCCGTAGAAGTTCGCGAGCTGGACGATCCGCACGGGTCAGGCCGCGGCCGCGGCCGCCACCCCGATCACCTCGGCGTAGTGGGCGAGCAGCTCGTCGCAGACCGTCGTCCAGGTGCGGCGCAGCACCGACTGCCGCGCGGCCGTGCCGAAGCGCCTGCGCAGCCGCGGGTCGGTCAGCGCCGTCACGGCGGCGCGCAGCTGCTCGTCGGCGGCGGCGCCGACCGGGTCGGCCCAGTCGGGCCGCGGCGGCACCAGGTAGCCGGTCCGCCCGGGCAGCACGAGGTCGCGCGGCCCGCCGGCGTCGGGCGCGACGACCGGCAGCCCCGACGCGAGCGCCTCCTGCACCGCCTGGCAGAACGTCTCGGACGGCCCGGTGTGCACGAAGATGTCGAGCGAGGCGTAGATCCGCGCCAGCTCGTCGCCGCTGCGGAACCCGAGGAACGCCGCGTCGGGCAGCGCCGCCCGCAGCCGCTCCTCGCTCGGCCCGCCGCCGACCACGACGAGCCGGACGCCCGGCAGGTCGCGCAGCACCGCCAGCCGCTCGACCTGCTTCTCCGGCGCCAGCCGCCCGACGTACCCGACGAGCAGCTCGTCGTTCGGCGCCAGCTCGGCGCGCAGCGCGGCGTCCCGCTTCGACGGGGTGAACCGGCTGGTGTCGACGCCGCGCGCCCACTGGTGCACCCGCGGCACCCCGCGCTCGCGCAGCGCCTCGGTCGCCCAGCTCGACGGCGCCAGCGTCCGGTCGGCCTGGCCGTGCAGCCGGCAGGTCCACCGCCAGGCCGCGCGGGCGGTCAGCCCGAGCCCGTACGACGACGCGAAGCCGGCGACGTCGGTCTGGTAGATCGCGACGGTCGGGATGCCGAGCCGGCGCGCCGCCGCCAGCCCCCGGTAGCCGACGACGAACGGCGCGGCGAGGTGGACGACGTCGGGGCCGAACTCGCGCAACGCCGTCATGATCCGCCGCGACGGCACACCGACCGGCATCGAGGAGACGACGGGCAGGTCGAACGCGGGCACCCGGACGACGGGGGCGCCGGCGTACTCGACCGGGCCCTCCAGACCGGGGGCGATCACCAGCACCTGGTGGCCGGCCTCCGTCAGGTGCTCGACGACCCGCAGTACCGAGTTCGTGACACCGTTGACGACCGGGAGGAAGCACTCGGACACGATCGCGACTCGCACGGGTGCAACGTCCCCCAACCGGCGGCCGAGCGGCCGTACCTGGGTTGACGTGCCGCGGAACAGGCGGCCAACTCTGCGGTCCGCCCTGTTTGTACCGTCGGTGATCCCTGGCACGTCACCTGTGTGACGCACTCGGGACACCGGAGCCGGTGACGCTTGTGCGGCATGACGGTCCAAGACCACCCGCCGGTCTCCAGGGCGCCCGAGCCCGGGTTGCTCTCCCGCGCGCTCGAGGTCGCGGGCCGGCTCGCGAACGATGCCGCCGAGGTGATCACGGCGACGGCCGGCCGGGAGCACCACACCGGCGCGGTGCAGAAGGCGAACCCGTTCGACTGGGTCACCGACACCGACCGCACCCTCGAACGGCACACCCGCCGGGTGCTCGCGGCCGAGTACCCGGGCATGCCTGTCGTCGGTGAGGAGTACGGCGCCGACGACGGGGCAGGGTCGGCGCCGTACCGGTGGGTCGTCGATCCGGTCGACGGGACGGCCAACTACGTGGCCGGTTTCCCCTGGTACGCCTACAGCCTCGCGCTGGTCGACGCGCACGGCCCGGTGGTCGGTGTGATCGCCGACCCGAGCCGCGCGCAGATCTACGCCGCCGCCCGCGGCCGGGGCGTCCGCGCCAACGGCGTGCCCGTGCGCGTCCGGCCGCGCGAGACAGCGGGCGGGCTGGTCTGCGCCGAGCTGTCGCCCGACCGGGCAGCGGGCTTCACGCGGCAGGCGGCCGCGGCGCACGTCGGTGTGCGGGTGCTCGGCTCGGCGGCGCTCGCGATCACGCAGGTCGCGCTCGGCCACGCGGTCGCCGCGGTGCTAGACGGGTTCCGCGAGTGGGACGTCGCCGGTGCCGCGTGCCTCGCGGCGGAGGCCGGCGCGCTCGTCGTCGACGGCGCGGGCAACGCCGACCCGCTCCCGACCGGTGTGATGATCGTCGCTGTGCCCGGGGCGCTGGACGACGTGCTGGGCTGGTGGCACGGCACCTGAGCGGGCCACCGCATCGGAATTGGCTGGTGGCGGCGCATCCCACCCGGGTTAATGTCGGCCCATCGCCACCACCACCGCCCCCGCCTCATTCGCAGTACGGGCCACCCCGTGGATCTTCGTCGTCATCTGGGCGTCGGGGTTCGTCGTCGCGAAGTACGCCGCGCCCTACGCGGAGCCGCTGACGTTCCTGCTGATGCGCTACACCGCCGTGATCGTCCTGATGCTCGTGCTCGCGATGCTCGCGGGCGCACCCTGGCCGCGGGGCCGGCAGGTGCTGCACATCGCGGTGGCCGGGGTCGGGATCCACGCCTGCTACCTGGGCGGGGTCTGGACGGCGGTCGCCGCCGGGATGCCGTCGGGGGTGGCCGCGCTGGTGGTGAACCTGCAGCCGGTACTGACCGCCGGGATCGCCGGCCTGCTCGGCGAGCGGCTCGGCAAGCTGCAGGTCGGCGGGCTGCTGCTGGGCTTCAGCGGGGTCGTGCTGGTGGTCGCCAACAAGCTCACGACGTCGGGCATCACGGTGCTGACGCTCGGCCTGACCGTCATGGCGCTGCTGACGATCACCGCCGGAACGCTCTACCAGAAGCGCTTCTGCCCGGAGTTCGACCTCCGGACGGGGCAGATCGTGCAGTTCGGCGCCGCGATCGTGGTGACGCTGCCGTTCGCGTTCGCGTTCGAGTCGTTCCGCGTCGAGTGGGCGCCGCAGCTGTTCGGGGCGCTCGCGTGGTCGGTGTTCGGGCTCACCGGGGCCGGCGTCTCGTTGCTCTACCTGATGCTGCGCCGCGGCGCGGCGGCGCAGGTGACCAGCTACTTCTACCTCGTGCCCGGTATCACGGCGCTGATGGCGCTCGCGATGTTCGGCGAGACGCTCGGGCTGCTCGCGATCGCGGGCATGGCGGTCGCCGTGCTCGGTGTGGCGCTGGCCACCCGGCGTGCGAAGGGCGCGAAGGACTCAGCCGGCGCGGCGTCGGCGTAGCCAGTACGCGAGCGAGCCGAACACCGCCCACACCCCGGCCAGCACGGCCAGGGTCGTCGGCACCCCGTCGATCGCCGAGCGGCCGGCCACCCGCACCAGATCCGGCTTGGCGAGGTTGTACTCGACCGCGACCTTCTGGCCCGGCTCGAGCCCACGCGGGTAGAACACGCCGAGCTCCGGGACGACGGCCACGTTGTCCTTTGCGAGCGTGAACCGGATGAGCGTGCGGCTGAACGAGGAGCCCTCCAGCACCTCGGCCTCGGCCACACCCTTGTTCGACTCGATCGTGCGGTCGTCGATCACGGCCCCGGCCAGCGCGAACCCCGCGAGCGCCGTGATCACCAGCGCGATCGCGACGAGGATCTCGGGGACCTTGCCGGAGACGGCGGACACGGCAGGGCGGACGAGATCCCTGAGCTCGTCGACCGCGCGCGTTCCGGTGCTCACGATGGTCGAGGGTAGTGCCGCTCGCAGGTGGTGTGGCCAGCGCCTCCCCGGGGCGGACGAGCAGCCGGGAGGCAAGCCTCTTACTCTCGGTATCGTGACGATCGCCCCGCTACCTACCGGGTTGGGCGTGCGAACGAGGCTTGTCGACGACCCGGGCCGGCTGCTCGACCTGCTGCCCGACGACCGCAACCCGCTCTCGTGGGTGCGGGATTCCGACGGTCTCGTCGGCTGGGGCGAGGTCGCCCGCTTCACCGCATCCGGCCAGGAGCGCTTCGCCGCGGCCGACGAGTGGTGGCGCGCGTTCGTGCGCAGCCTCGACGTGCACGACGAGGTCGGCGTGCCCGGCACCGGCCCCATCGCGTTCGCGAGCTTCACGTTCGCCGACACCTCGCCCGGCTCGGTGCTGGTCGTGCCGAGGGTGCTCGTCGGGCGCCGCGACGGGCGGGCATGGATCACCGAGTTCTCCCGCGGCGACGGGCCGTCCACCGTGCGGTCGGTGAGCCCCGTGCGGCCGAGCGGCACGCTGCGCTACGCCGACGGGAACCTCCCGGTCGCCCGGTACCGCGGCGCCGTCGCCGAGGCCGTGCGCCGGATGCGGGCCGGTGAGCTGGAGAAGGCCGCGCTCGCGCACGACCTGCTCGCGATCGGCGAGCAGCCCCTCGACGCGCGGTTCCTGCTCGGCGGCCTCGCGAAGCGCTACCCGACCTGCTGGTCCTACGCCGTCGACGGGTTGGTCGGCGCCACCCCCGAGCTGCTGATCAGGCGCACGGCCGGGACCGTCGAGGCGCGGGTGCTGGCCGGCACGATCTGGCCGGGCGAGCACGGCGCGACCGACGAGGAGGAGCTGGCCCGCCAGCTGCTGGAGTCGGTCAAGGACCGCAGGGAGCACGCGCTCGCGATCGACTCGCTCGCCGACGCGCTGCGCCCGCTCTGCGCCGAGCTGCACGTGCCGCAGACGCCGTCGGTGATCGCGCTGCACAACGTCTCGCACCTGGCCAGCGACGTGCACGGCAAGCTGCCCGCCACCGCACCCGCCTCGCTGCTGCAGCTCGCCGAGGCCGTGCACCCGACGGCCGCGGTCGGCGGCACGCCCCGCAAGGAGGCCGTCGCGCTCATCGCGGAGCTGGAGGGCATGGACCGCGGCCGCTACGCCGGGCCCGTCGGCTGGGTCGACGGCAGCGGCGACGGCGAGCTCGGCATCGCGCTGCGGTGCGCGCAGCTGGACGGGGCGGTCGCGCGGCTCTTCGCGGGCTGCGGCGTGGTCGCCGACTCCGACCCCGACACCGAGGTGCGCGAGGCGGCGGCGAAGCTCCTCGCCGTCCGCGACGCCCTCGAGGACCAGGCGTAGAAGTTCCCCACCGTTTTGCCAATCTGCACGCCCTCAGGGGTCTGCAGGTTGGCAAAACGGTGGGGAAGTTGGGGTACGGGCACGGGGCGGATCCTGTGCGGACCCGCCCCGTGTTCCCCCGACTGTCGTGCTGGTTCGTCGGCTGCGCTGACCTATCGGCCGCGCGGCATTACCGGCTCAGCGACCGTTCGGTCGCGGCTGCGGCGGCTCGGGCGGACGCCCGTTTCCGGTGCACATCGTGACAACCCCTCTTCGGATGTTCTGACGTTCGTGCCGGCTCATTCGAGGCCGGCGTCCAACGTGATCGTGGTGCCGGTGAGCGCCTTGCTGACCGGGCAACCGTCCTTGGCCGCTTGTGCGGCCTTCTCGAAACCGGCAGCGTCGAGGCCCTCGACCTCGCCGCGCACTCGAAGTGCGATGCCGGTGATGGCGAACCCGCCCTTTGGATCGGGGCCGAGCGTGACCTCGGCGGTCACGTCGAGCGACTGGGGAGTGCCGCCCGCGTCGGCGATGATCGCGGAGAGCTGCATGGCATAGCACGACGAGTGCGCTGCCGCGATGAGCTCTTCGGGGCTGGTCGTGCCATCGGCGTTCTCCGCCGCGCGCTTCGGAAAGCTGACGTCGTAGGTTCCCACTCCGCTGCTCGTGAGTTCTACCTGGCCAGAGCCTTGCTGCAGGCTGCCGTTCCAGGCAGTGCGTGCGGTGCGGGTTGGCATGGAACCTCCTCGTGCGTCGTCGCGCGTCTTACTAAACAACCCCCGAATGGGCCAGAGCATTCGCGTTTTTGCCTACGTTGAGCTGACCGGTGGGTGATCGACGGCAAACGGTCGGTCACGAACGATCAACGTGTTGGGCGAGCGGTTCACCCGCTCGGCGCTTCCCTCGTTGCCGCTCACCGGTCCGTTACCGGACCTGTACGCCGTCTCCCACCTGGAGGAAGTCGTAGAAAGCGCTTGCGTCGTCCTCGTCCATGCGGATGCAGCCCGCTGACCGCGATTCCGTGCTGCCTTCGTGGAACGCGATGCCGCCTTCGGCGAAGAACACGGCATAGGGCATCGGGGCGTCGTCGAACTCGCTGCTGTGGTGGTCCTTGTTCTTCCACTGGACCTTGTGGTTCCCGCGCGGGGTCGGCGTGTCGTCGCCGCCGGAGGTGATCGCCACCGGGCCGCGGACGATCTCCCCGTTCTCGATGAGCCACGCCTGCTTCTCGTCGAGGTCGACGCACGCGCGCGGCGCGCCGGTGCACGGCGTCCCGTCGATGACGACCGGTCGCGGCGCCTCGGCCTGCGCAGTTCCTACTGCTGCGCCGACCGATCCGAGCGCGCCGAGCCCGACCAACCCCGCCGCGACCAGCGCTCGCGTGCGCACGCTCGTCGCCTTGCTGTGCATCCCCATCGACGGTCCTTCGGAAAGTTCAGGTGAACCGGCTGCGTAGTCGGTTCGACACGAAGAGTCGCGTTTGATCACTCAACGACCTGCTCGCACAGTGGTTACTCAGGCCTTTTCCGGCGAATCGGCCCACGCGGGGAGCACATCGCGACCACGTAGGATTTGCTCGACCTCGGCGCCGCCGTCCCGCCTCTCGACTCCGGACCGGTGCGCCGCCAGCTGGACAAGATCAGCCAGATCAGGGAGTGGGCCTCATGCCCGACGTCCGAGTGGCCGGCAACGCTGTTCGCCCCGCCGCAGCCATCGTGCTCGCAGCAGGGGCCGGCACCAGGATGAAGTCGGCCGTCAGCAAGGTGCTGCACGAGATCGGGGGTCGCAGCCTCGTCGCGCACGCCGTGCACACCGCGGCCGCGCTGGATCCGGAGCACCTCGTCGTCGTGGTGGGGCACGGCGGCGCCGAAGTGCGCGCGCTGCTCGACGACCTGAGCGCCGAGCTCGGCCGCCCGGTGCTGGCCGCGGAGCAGCCGCAGCAGCTCGGCACCGGGCACGCCGTGCGGTGCGGGCTCGACGCGCTGCCGGCCGACCTCGCCGGCCCGGTGCTGGTGACCTACGGCGACGTGCCCCTGCTCGAACCCGCGACGCTCGACGGGCTGCTCGCCGGCCACACCGGCGCGGTGACGGTGCTCACGACCGAGCTGGACGACCCCAGCGGCTACGGCCGGATCGTGCGCGCCGCCGACGGCTCGGTCACCGCCATCGTCGAGCACCGCGACGCGACCCCGGAGCAGCTCGCGATCCGCGAGATCAACGCCGGCATCTACGCGTTCGACGCGGCGTTCCTCGAAGCCGGGCTCGGCAAGCTCGACACCGGCAACGACCAGGGCGAGCTGTACCTGACCGACCTCGTCACGATCGCCCGCGACGACCACCGCGAGGCGCACGCCGTCGGCTGCGTCGACGAGTGGCAGGTACGCGGTGTGAACGACCGGGTCCAGCTGGCGTCGCTGGGCGCCGAGCTGAACCGCAGGGTGCTCGACGGCTGGATGCGCGCCGGCGTCACCGTCGTCGACCCGGCCACCACCTGGGTGGACGTGCAGGTGCGGCTCGCGCGCGACGTCGTGCTCAAGCCGGGCACGCAGCTGCACGGCGCCACGACCGTCGAGGAGGGCGCGCAGATCGGCCCCGACACGACGCTCACCGACTGCACGATCGGCGCCGGGGCGACGGTGATCAGGACGCACGGCAGCGAGAGCGTGATCTCGGGCGGTGCGACGGTCGGCCCGTTCGCCTACCTGCGCCCCGGCACGACGCTCGGCGAGCGCGGCAAGATCGGCACGTTCGTCGAGGTCAAGAACGCGCAGATCGGCGCGGGCAGCAAGATCCCGCACCTGTCGTACGTCGGCGACGCCACGATCGGCGAGTCGAGCAACATCGGAGCGGGCTCGCTCTTCGCGAACTACGACGGTGTGAAGAAGCACCGCAGCGTCATCGGTTCGCACGTCAAGGGCGGGTGCGACAACACGTTCGTCGCGCCGGTCGAGGTCGGTGACGGCGCCGTCGTCGGGGCCGGCGCGGTGATCAGGCAGGACGTTCCGCCGGGGGCGCTGGCCGTGTCGGCTGTGTCACAGCGGATTATCGACGGGTGGGTCGTCGCGAAGCGGCCCGGAACCCCCGCCGCGGAGGCCGCGATCAGAGCGGCCGACTCGGCCGACAACGGTGGAGGCACAGCACGGTGAGCGCGATGTCGGCGACCCCCAAGAAGAACCTGATGCTCTTCTCGGGTCGGGCGCACCCCGAGCTGGCCGAGCAGGTTGCAAAACACCTCGACGTGACCATCACGCCGCAGTCGGCGTACTCGTTCGCGAACGGCGAGATCTTCGTCCGGTTCGAGGAGTCGGTGCGCGGCTGCGACGCGTTCGTCCTGCAGTCGCACTCCGCGCCGATCAACGACCAGATCATGGAACAGCTGATCATGGTCGACGCGCTCAAGCGGGCGTCGGCGAAGCGGATCACCGTGGTGATGCCGTTCTGGGGGTACGCGCGGCAGGACAAGAAGCACCGCGGCCGCGAGCCCATCTCGGCCCGGCTCATCGCCGACATGTTCCTCGTCGCGGGCGCCGACCGGATCATGACCGTCGACCTGCACACCGCGCAGATCCAGGGCTTCTTCGACGGACCGGTCGACCACCTGTTCGCGCTGCCCGTCCTCGCGGAGCACATCAAGCGCACCTACGCCGACCACGAGCTCGCCGTCGTCTCGCCCGACTCGGGGCGCGTCCGGCTGGCCGAGCGGTGGGCCGAGACGCTCGGCGGCACGCCACTGGCGTTCATCCACAAGACCCGCGACCCGCTCAAGCCGAACGAGGCCGTCGCGAACCGCGTGGTCGGCGACATCCACGGCAGGCTCTGCGTCGTCATCGACGACATGATCGACACCGGCGGCACCGTCGCCAAGGCCGTCGAGGCGCTGCTGGAGCAGGGCGCGAGCGACGTAATCGTCGCCGCGACGCACGGAGTGCTCTCCGGACCCGCCACCGCGCGGCTCGCCGGCTGCGGCGCCAGGGAGATCATCTTCACCGACACGCTGCCGATCCCCGACGAGAAGCGGTTCCCGACCATGACCGTGCTCTCGATCGCCCCG
Source organism: Pseudonocardia sp. TRM90224 (assembly GCF_021245725.1). Classification (GTDB taxonomy): domain Bacteria; phylum Actinomycetota; class Actinomycetes; order Mycobacteriales; family Pseudonocardiaceae; genus Pseudonocardia. Next base: position 47,882 of record NZ_JAJGSX010000047.1, read on the forward strand.
CTGCTCGCGCGAGCCATCCACGAGGTCTTCGACGACGGCTCCGTGACCAGCCTCTTCGACGGGAACGCCTGATGCGCGACCTGCTGGACGACGCTGCCATCACCACCGCGCTCGACGACCTGCCCGGCTGGCAGCGCGAGGGCAACTCCCTCGTGCGCACCGCCGAGCTGCCCAGCTTCCCCGCCGCGATCACCGTGGTGGACCGGGTCGCCGAGGTCGCCGAGGCCCGCGACCACCACCCCGACATCGACATCCGGTGGCGCACGCTGACCTTCACCCTCTCCACGCACTCCGAGGGCGGGATCACCGAGCTGGACGTCGCGCTCGCCGGCGCGATCTCCGAGCTGGTGGCGGCGGCGCAGAAGTAGGACTCGGGTCTCGTCGGATCGCGCGGTGCGGCGCGGCTGGAGGGCAGGGCGGGTGGCTGGGAAAGTGGCTTTCCCGGCGTGTGATGCCGGCAAGGTGGCTTTCCCGGCACCGTGTGCGCCCCGCACCTCTTCGCGTGCGCGGGCGGAGCGCCGCGCCTAGAACCGGCGGTTGGCCAGCACCGGGATCGTCTGGCGGGCCTTCGTCACCTCGTCCATGTCCAGGTCGGACACCAGCAGGGCGGGGTCCGTCCCGAGCTGGCCGAGCACGTTGCCCATCGGCCCGGCCACGAGGCTCGCGCCGAGCCCGCAGGGTGCGCCCTTGGGGTCGCGGCCGACGGTGAGCGGGTCGGCCTGGTCGCAGGCCGCGACGAACGACGTGCTGTCGAGTGCACGGGCGCGCACGAGCAGATCCCACTGCTCGCGCTTGCCCGGACCGTCGCCCCACGACGCCGGCAGCACGACGAGCGTCGCCCCGCCAGCGGCGAGCTCGTGGAACAGACCCGGGAAGCGCAGGTCGTAGCACGTCGCCAGGCCGACGGTGACCCCCGCGACGACGATGCTCACCGGCTTGCCGCCCGGCGCGACCGTCGTGGACTCGCTGAAGCCGAACGCGTCGAACAGGTGGATCTTGTCGTAGGCAGCCTCGACGCCGCCGCCGGTCGCCAGCAACGTGTTGTGCACACGCCCGTCGTCGGCGGGTGTGAACATGCCGACGACCGCGGTGATCCCCGCCTCCGCGGCCGTCGCGCGCACCGCAGATGCCCACGGGCCGTCGAGCGGTTGTGCGATCGGGATCAGCGGCACGCCGAAGCAGCACATCGCGCCTTCGGGGAAGACGACCAGGTCGGCGCCCTGCGCGGCGGCCTGCCGGATGCCGTCCTGGACGAGCCCGAGGTTGTGGGTGAGGTCGGGCGTCGACGAGATCTGGGCGAGTGCGATGCGCACGAGCTGCCTCCAATAACCGGTACGTGCTGTATACGTAGTGCATGCAAGCTGTCGGGTCGGGCCGTGAGCGCGCCTACCGCTACCTGCGCGAGATCGTTCTCGTCGACCCCGCGGTGCAAGGCACGTTCCTCAACGAGGTCGAGCTCGCACAGGTCATCGGAGTGTCGCGCACCCCGGTGCGGGAGGCGCTGCTGCTGCTCGTCGCCGACGGCCTGATCGAGATGGTGCCGAAGCGGGGTGCCTACGTGCCACCGCTGACCGGGCGGCAGATCAAGGAGCTGATGCAGCTGCGCGGGCTCCTGGAGCGGCACGCCGCCTCCGTCACGCTCGCGGCCGGCACCGTCCCGCTCACCGCGATGCGCGACGCGCTCGACGAGCAGCGAGCCATGATCGCGAAGCGCGGGGACGCCGACTCGCAGCAGTTCATCGAGTGGGACCGGCTGTTCCACCAGGTACTGGTCGACGCCGCCGGCAACGAGCTGATCGCCAAGACGTACGCCGGCCTGCGCACCCGGCAGGTGCGGGTGGGGGTCGCGGCGCTGTTCCGCGCCGCCGACCGCCAGTCCGCGGTGTGCAACGAGCATCAGCGGATCGTCGACGCGCTCGCCGCCGGCGACGAGAGCGCGGCCCACACCGCCATCGAGGACCACCTGCGGGTCACGCTGCAGCTGTTCCTGGAGTCGTGACGCGCATCGCGAGGTAGGCGTCGTCCTCCTTCGTGTCGGGGTTGCGCCCGAGCGCCAGCCCGCCGAGCGTGACGGCCGCGGCGATCAGCACGTACAGCGCCACCGGCACCCAGCTGCGCCATGAGCTCAGCAGCACCGTGAACAGCAGCGGCGCGATGGCGCCGCCGATCACCCCGGCCAGCGTGTAGGCGAGCGAGCTGCCCGTGTAGCGCAGGCGCGTCGAGAACTGCTCGGTGACGAACGCCGCCTGCGGCCCGTACATGAACGAGTGCAGTGCCAGCCCGACCACGACGCCCAGCACCAGCAGCGGCACCGAACGGCCCGAGATCGCGGGGAAGAACACGAACGGCCACACCGCGGCGCCGACCGCGGCCGCCCCGTAGAGCAACCGCCGGTTGACGCGGTCGGAGAGCGCACCGGCGAGCGGGATCAGCGCCAGCTGGCACGCCGACCCGATGAGGATCGCCATCAGCACCTCGCCGCGGCTCATGCCCAGCTCGCTGGTGGCGTAGGTGATGACGAAGACGGTGAAGAGCGCGTAGGTGACGTCCGGCCCGACCCGGGACAGCACGGCGGCGGCCAGCTCGCGCGGTTGGGTGCGGAAGACCTCCTGGATCGGCGCGGCCGGCTGGTCACCCTTCGCCTGGATCGCCCGGAAGACCGGTGTGTCCTCCAGCTTGAGCCGGATCCACAGCCCGAACCCGACCAGCACGGCCGAGAGCAGGAACGCCACCCTCCAGCCCCACGAGAGGAACGCCTCTTCCGACATCACGGCGGTGAGCAGCGCGAGCACGCCGTTGGAGAGCAGGTTGCCGGCCGGCGGGCCGATCTGGGCGGCCGACGACCAGAACCCGCGCTTGCGCGGATCGCCGAACTCGCTGGAGAGCAGCACCGCGCCGCCCCACTCACCGCCGACGCCGACGCCCTGCGCGAAGCGCAGCAGCACCAGGATGATCGGCGCGGCCACGCCGATCGTCCCGTACGTCGGGAGCAGACCGATCAGGAACGTCGCCGCGCCGATCAGCAGCAGCGTGATGACGAGCACCTGCTTGCGGCCGATGACGTCGCCGAGTCGCCCGAACACGAACCCGCCGAGCGGGCGCGACACGTACCCGACCGCGTAGGTGGAGAACGCCAGCAGGGTGCCGGTGAGCGGGTCGGAGCCGGGGAAGAAGAGCTGCGGGAACACCAGCGCCGCGGCGGCTGAGTAGACGGCGAAGTCGTACCACTCGAGCGACGTGCCGGTGAGGCTCGCGGTGAAGGCCTTGGCCAGCGAGCGCTTGTCGATGTCGGGTTCCTGGGCCTTGCTCAGATCGACCATGAGTCTCCAAATCCGGTGGCGCGATGCGTCATACTTGCTGTATACAAGCCGTATGCGCAAGTCCTGACCAGGAAGGATCTTCATGGCCGAGCTCACGTTCTCCCTCCCCGACGGCTCGTCGACCACGGTCGCCGTCACCCGCCTGCTCAACGGCGGATACGCCGGCCGCGAGCAGGACGAGGTCGCCGCGCACGTCGCGGAGCTGGCCGAGCTCGGCGTCCCGGCGCCGAAGGTCACCCCGGCCCTCTACCCGGTCGCGCCGTACCTGGCCGCGCAGGTCGACGAGGTGCCCGTGCAGCACGGCCGCACGTCGGGCGAGGCGGAATGGGCGCTCGTCGTCGGCGAGGAGCTGCTGCTGACCGTCGCCTGCGACCACACCGACCGCGAGCTGGAGGTGCACGGCGTCGCGTGGAGCAAGAACGCGGGGCTCGACGTGCTCGGCCGCGGCGCCTGGCGGCTCGCCGACGTCGAGGACCACCTCGACCGGATCCGGCTGCGCGCGTGGGTCCGGCACGGCGAGGGGCCCGAGGAGCTCATCCAGGATTCGCCGCTCGCCGCGCTGCTGGCCCCCTCGTACTGGCTGGAGGAGCATTCCGAGCTGCTCGTGCCCGGCACCGTGCTGCTCTCCGGGACGGTTGCGATGGTGCCCGGCGTCGACCAGTTCGCGACGCACTGGCGAGCCGAGATGGCCGACCCGGTCACCGGCGAGACGATCGACCTCTCGTACGCGGTGCGGCGGATGCCCGAGCCGATCGGCTAAGGTGGCGGACGTGCAGCGCCAGTATTGGTTTAGGTCCCCGGCCCGGGCAGGGTCGGCGGGCGATCTGCTGCGCTGACCAACCTTCCCCCGAGCCGGAGCACGTGCCGGTTCGTTGGGGCAGCCCGATGAGGCCGGCGCATCACGAGAAAGCCGCCGAAATGCCTCTCACCGCCCTTCCCGCGCTGGACGAACAGCGCACCACGCGGATCAGCCCGCTGCTTTCGCCTTCGCTGCTGAGACACGAGCTGCCGATCGAACCCGGCGTCGCCGACACCGTCACCTCGGCGCGCGCCGAGGTCGTCGACGTCCTCGACGGCCGGGACGACCGGCTGGTCGTCGTGGTCGGGCCGTGCTCGATCCACGACCCCGTTGCGGCGCTCGACTACGCGCACCGCCTCGCCGCGCAGGCCGAGCGGGTCGCGGGCGAGCTGCGCATCGTGATGCGCGCGTACTTCGAGAAGCCGCGCTCGACCGTCGGGTGGAAGGGCCTGATCAACGACCCCGGTCTCGACGACACCTTCGACGTCAACACCGGGCTGCGCACCGCCCGCAAGCTGCTGCTGGACGTCAACGCGCTGGGGCTGCCCGTCGGGTGCGAGTTCCTCGACCCGATCACCCCGCAGTTCATCGCCGACACCGTCACGTGGGGCGCGATCGGCGCGCGCACCGCGGCGAGCCAGGTGCACCGGCAGCTCTGCAGCGCGCTGTCGATGCCGGTCGGGATCAAGAACCAGACCGACGGCGACGTCCAGGTCGCGGTCGACGGCGTCCGGGCGGCCGCAGCGAGCCACGTCTTCATGGGCATCAACCCCGACGGGCTGGCGGCGCTGATCACGACGGCCGGCAACCCGGACTGCCACGTCATCCTGCGCGGCGGCTCGACCGGCCCGAACTACTCCGCCGCCGACGTCGCCGCCGCGCTCGACACGCTCGACCGCGCCGGGCTGCCCCGGCGGGTGATCGTCGACGCGAGCCACGGCAACAGCGGCAAGGACCACGTCCGGCAGGCCGAGGTCACCCACGAGATCGCGGCGCGCATCGGCGGCGGCGAGCGCGGGATCGTCGGGGTGATGCTGGAGAGCTTCCTCGTCGCCGGCCGCCAGGACCTCGGGCCCTCGATGACCTACGGCCAGAGCATCACCGACGCGTGCATGGACTGGGACACCACCAGCGCGCTGCTCGACGAGCTGGCGGGGGCGGTCGCGGCGCGGCGGTGACGAAGGCGACCGGGCCGACGAGACCCCCGTCGCCCGGCCGGCCCGGGGTTCAGGAGAGTCCGTCATGGCCCTCCGGGCCGTCACGAGGGATGAGAATCCGTGCCGGGGTGCGGCTCCGGGTACGCGACCGCAGACCGGGGTGGGTGCCCGAACAGGGCGTGGCGGGCGCTCGTGCACAGGTTGGTGCCGCCGTGCACAGGTTCGAACCTGTGCACGGGGAGGTGAACCTGTGCACGA
>NZ_JAJGSX010000048.1 GCF_021245725.1 Pseudonocardia sp. TRM90224
ACGCTGTCCTGTTCGCCACCATCGCCACCCTCATCGACGCGAAGTCCAAACCGGCCGGGGCGGATGATCAGCGCAGCTGCAAACAGCGCCAGGCCGAAGCGTTGGCCGACGTCTGCGGGTACGTCCTCGACCACGGCGATGTCCCGCAGTCCGGTGGGCACCGGCCCCATCTCAACGTGCACATCCCCCTGCTCGAGCTGGAAACCCGAGTGCGGACCGCGATCCTGGACTTCGGCGGCCACATCAGCACCAAAGACCTGCGTCAGCTTGCCTGCAACGCTGCCGTCATCCCGATCGTCATGAACAGCGACAGCCAACCCCTCGACATCGGCCGCCTCTCCCGGGTGATTCCTGACGGAATGCGACGAGCGGTCGCCGCCCGTGACCGCGGATGCGCACGGTGTGGCCGCCCGGCGAGTTGGTGCGACATCCACCATGTCGTCGAATGGCAGAACGGCGGACCCACCGAGATCAACAACCTCGTGATGCTTTGCAAGATGCATCACCGGGAGATTCATTCCACTGAATGGATCGTTCGAATAGTGGATGGTTCACCGGAGTTCATCCCACCCAGGTACGTCGACCCCGACCAGGTCCCGCGCCGAAGACCATGCGCTACCGTCGGCGCGGGAGGGCGCCGATGATCAAGATCATGGTCGCGGAGGATGTGCGCATCCTCCGCGACACGCTGGTGGCGGTGCTGCAGCTGGAGGACGACATGGACGTCGTGGCGACCGCCGCGGCCGGCGACGAGGTCGTCCCGTTGGCTCTGGAGCACCACCCCGACGTCGCCATTCTCGACATCGACATGCCCGGCATCGACGGGCTCACCGCCGCAGCCGAGCTCAGCCGGCGCCTCCCGGCATGCCGCACGCTGATCCTCACCGGCATGGGCAAACCGGGACATCTCCGCCGCGCGATGGCCGCGCACGTGCGCGGGTTCATGATCAAGGACGCGCCGGCGGAGCAGCTGATCGACGCGATCCGGCGGGTCGCGGCAGGGGAGCGGGTGGTCGACCCGCAGCTGGCGCTCGCCGCGCTGGAGGTGGTCGAGAACCCGCTCTCCCCGCGAGAGGCCGAGATCCTCAAGCTGCACGCGGCCGGCTCGTCGGCCACCGAGATCGCCGCGCAGCTCTACCTCTCCTACGGCACCGTGCGGAACTACCTCGCGTCGGCGGTCGCGAAGATCGGCGCACGCAACCGCGTCGACGCCGCCCGCATCGCCGCGGACGCCGGCTGGCTCTGAACACCCGACGCCGTGTGCAAAATGCACGCCGACGTGGTGCCCGAGCGCACTAGCGGGGTCGACGCGCAGCGACCCAGACTCGCAGGATGCGCATCAGGGTGCTCCTCGCCGAGGACGTCGACGTCCTGCGGGAGACCCTCGTCGCCCTGCTCGAACTGGAGAGCGACATCGACGTAGTCGCCTCGATGGCTGCCGGCGACCGCATCGTGCCCGAAGCCCTCACCCACCTGCCCGACGTCGCGCTGCTCGACGTCGACCTGCCCGGCACCGACGGGCTCACCGCCGCCGCGGAGCTGCAGGACCGGCTGCCCGCCTGCAACGTCCTGATCCTGACCGGGCTCGCAACACCCGACAGCCACGGCAGAGCACTGGCCATCGGCGTCTCAGGATTCCTGATCAAGGACGGCCCGGCCGACGACCTCGTCGACGCCGTGCGCAGGGTCGCGCGCGGCGAGCGCGTCTTCGCCGCCGGCCCCGTCTGACCCCAGCGGCACCCGCACCGAGAGCTCGAAGCTCCCGCCGCTGGCATGGGTGACCACGGCGCCGCCCGCGGCAGCGGCGCGGGCCGACAGGTTGACCAGCCCACGCCCGCCGCGCTGCGTCGACGGCCCACCGGCACGCGCTCGGTCGTTGGACACCCCGTCGTTGAGCACCCGCAGATGCGCGACCCCGTCCTCGACCGCGAGGTCGACCGCACACCGCTGCGCCGTCGAGTGGCGCAGCACGTTGGTGATCGCCTCCCGCAGCACGGTGGCGAGCACGGCGTCGACGTCGTCGGGCAGCTGCTCGACCAGCCGCTCCCCACGGACCTCGGCGACCGCCCCGGCCGAGGCGAGCGCCTCGGTGGCCGCACCCAGCTCGGCCCGCAGCGAGATGCGGTGCCCGTCGGCGGTGACGGCCACGACGTCGGCGCCGGCCTGCGCGGCGAGCTGCACGAGCGCGGCGATCTCCGCCTGCGCCCTCGCATCGTCGCGGCCGACCAGCCGCGCGGCGAGGTCGCACTTCAGCGCCACGGCGGAGAGGCCCAGCCCGAGCAGGTCGTGGGCGTCCTGCGCGACCCGCAGACGTTCCCGCACGACGGTCATCCGTGCGATGTCCCGGCGCGTCTCGTCGAGCTCGACCGCCAACCCCGCCATCCGGGAGAGGCCGTAGACCACCAGCGCGGTGGTCACCGTCATCAGCAGCGAGTAGACGACGTCGGCCGTGTCCAGACCGGGCAGGACGAGCGTGTGCACGGCGATCGCGGCCTGCACCGCGGCGAAGATCGTCCACCCCCACCGGCCGGGCAGCAGCAACAGCGCCGAACCGGCCACGAACCCGCCCAGGCCGTGGATCGTCGAATGCAGCACCGGGAAGAACCCCAACGCCAGAACCACCAGCTGGGCGGTCAACGTCCACGCCCAGAAGCGGGGACGAACACCCTCCCGCCAGACCGTCGAGTGGTACAGCTGCAGCGCGACGATCACCACGACGCCGATCACCGACGTCGCCTGCACCAGTGGCCCGACATGGTGGTCGGCGATCGCGGTCGTGAGCAGCTGCGCGGACAACGCGACCAGCACCAGCGCCAGCACGCCACGCGCCAGCCGCGGCGCCAGCGTCGGCCCGGACCCACCATCTGCGCTGGCAGCCGGCTCGCGCCGGTCGTCGGACACCATCGTCCGCACCTGGTCGAGCGCCTGCCGCGCCTCGACGGCCGCCTCGGCGAGCCGGCGCCGCGCCTCGTCCGGCTCCTCGGGCAGTGCCGCCGACGCCGCCTGCGCGTGTGTGGTCACCGTGTCGAGCCGGTCGCCGATGGCCGCACGCAACCGCTGCGCGGCTCGGGCCCGCTCCCTGGCGACGGTCAGCGCCGCCAGCCGGCCGCGTGCTTCGCGGAGATCACTGATCAGGCCGGCCAGCCGGACCAGCCCGAACACCGCCACCGCGGAGTAGAGCGGCACGACGAAGATCAGCGTGGGCCCCGCCAGCCCCTGGATGTGCGGCAGCCCGACGACGCCGATGCGCAGCACCCCTTCGACCACGAGCGCCAGCACGAACAGCAGCCACGAGAGCGGGGACGCCACCGTCAGCAGCAGCATCCCGCCCAACAACCCGGGCAGGCCCGCCACCCACTCGCTGCCGAAAGCGGCAAAAGGCAGGTACGCCAGCAGCGCCTGCACCACCAGCAGCTCGTTGCGGTGCCGCTCCCACAGCGGGCGGCTGCGGGGCACGGCGTACAGCAGCGGCGGCACGAACGCCGCGGCCGCCGGGACGATCGCGAGGGGGCCCGCCCAGAACGCCGCGATACCGGCGACGGCGGGCAGCGCCGCGCAGAGGAACGCCGTGGCGAAGCCCCAGACGTGACGCAGCTGCGCCGGTGCCGGCTGCTCGTCCATCCGCTCCCCCAAGACCATCCGACCAGTACGTCGGTGAGCACCGTAGCCACGACGGCCCCTGTTGCGAAGCGGCCGATGTGCAAAGTGCATCCCGGACGCCGCCGGAACTGCACGCGGAGGTCATTACCGCTGGCACTGGTTGCGTTTCCCCTGGTCAGGCCAGAATTTCCGGCAACGAGACCCGGAGGTCACCATGCACGACACACAGCAATTGACCCACGACGCACCGGCGGCGGAGGCCGCACCGACCGCGCGTGAGCGCCGCAGCTGGGTCCGATTCGCGCTCCACTTCGTGGAGATGGTGGTCGCGATGGGGCTCGGGATGGTCGTGTTCGGCGGCGCCCTCCACGCACTGCTGGCCGTCGCCGGCGTGGAGTACACGATGGCCCGCTTCCCGGAGCTGGTGCTGCTGGACATGGGCGTCACCATGACGCTGGGCATGGCCGGCTGGATGTACGTCCGGCGCCACCGCACGCGGGCCGTGGTGGAGATGAGCGCGGCCATGCTCGTACCGGTCGCCGTCGTGATCCTGCTGGTGGCGCTGGGCCTGATGAGCGCCGGCACCGCGATGCTCGTCGAGCACGTCGCGATGCTGCCGCTGATGCTCGTCGCGATGCTGTTCCGCATCGACGAGTACACCGGTCACCACAGCAGGCACGGCACGCATGTTCGCCACGCGACCGGCCGGCGTCGGGTGCTGGCCACCGTCGCGCGGGTGCTGGTCGTGCTGCTCGCCGCCTTCCTCGTGCCGGCCGGCGTCTACGCCATCGGCTCCACCTCCTACGAGCAGAGCCGGTACGCGCAGGCCGAGCCGTCGGCGGCGGCCGCAGCCGCGCTCGCCGAGGCCCCGAAGGCGCACGACCCCACGAAGCCCACCGCGGTCGTCGTCGTGGGCAACGCCGGGGCGAACGTCGCCGACACGCTCGTCCCGTACGACGTGCTGGCCAGCACGGGAGCGTTCAACGTCTACACGGTCGCGCCGGAACGCCGGCCCCTGCCGCTGCTCGGCGGCCTGGACCTGGTTCCCGACCTCAGCTTCGACCAGCTGCGGGAGCGGCTCGGCGGCGCCGCGCCCGACGTCACGGTCGTGCCGGAGCTGCCCGAGTCCAGCAGCGACGCCGCCGTGGTCGGGTGGCTGCGCGACACCGCGTCCGACGGCCTGCTGCTGGGCGTCTGCACCGGCGCGCGGCTCCTCGCCGAGGCCGGGCTGCTCGACGGGCAACCCGCGACCTCGCACTGGTACCGGATCGGCGGGCTCGCGCAGCGCTATCCCGCCGTGCAGTGGCAGCAGGGCGCCCGGTACCTCGACGAGGGCAACGTGATCACGACCGGCGGGTTGCTCTCGTCCGTCGACGGGTCGCTCCGGGTGATCGAGCGGCTCGTCGGCGGGGACGCTGCCACGGCGGCGGCCGGCACCGTCGGCTGGCGGCACTACCTGCCCGGGGCGGCCGCGCCGCTGCCGATCGCGAAGGTGTCCATGGAGAACGGGCTGGTGCACCTGCTCAACATCGGCTTCCGGGCCAACTCCACGACGCTCGGGGTGGTGCTCACCGACGGTGTCGGGGAGCTGGAGCTGGCCGCGGCGTTCGCGCCGTACGGCGAGGTCAAGGCGGCGCGGACGCTCGCCATCACGGCCGACGGTCAGAGCATCCGGTCGCGGCACGGCCTGACGTTCGTGCCGCGGGCCGACGGGTCCGCCGCGCAGCGCGTGGACCGCGTGCTGGTGCCCGGTCTCGACGCGGCCGCGAGCCCCGACCCGACCGTTGCGGCCTCGGCCGGCAGCGCGGGCGTACCTGTCGCGTACCTGCACCAGCGGCCGGGCTTCGCGTTCGACGCCTCGCTGCAGGACATGGCCGCGAGCATGGACGTGCCCACCGCCAGCTGGGCCGCGAAGATCCTCGAGTACTCCGCGGCGCAGGTCGGGCTGTCCGGCCCGACGTGGCCGTGGGGAGCCGTCGAGCGGGCGTTCCTCCTCGCGCTGACCGGCGCGATCATCGCCGCCCTCGGCCTCACGTGGCTGGCCCGCTCCCGCGCGAGCCGCCGCTGACCGCTCGGGCCCCGCAACTTCCCCACCGTTTTGCCAACCCACACACCTTTCAGGGTGTGCAAGTTGGCAAAACGGTGGGGAAGTTTACTGGTCCTTGTGGAGCTCGCAGGTGCAGGCGGTCCACCCGGCGGCGAGCGGGCCGAGGTCGTCGTCGCGGCCTGCTCCGACCCTCGACAGCTGCGCGATCGGGCGTCCGTGGCCGTCGGCGCGGAACTGCCCACCGCCGGCCGCCCAGCCCTGCGGCCAGCCTTCGGGCGATTCCTCCCACACCTCCTGGCGGCCGTAGACGGTCCGGTCCAGCAGGGCGTACGACGGCGCCATCACCTCGTCGCCGCGGGCGGTGGTCCACCAGGTCTCGAAGACCCGGTCGCCGTCGCGGAGGTAGCTCGCGAGGATGCCGAAGTGCGGGACGAGCTTCGCCACGGAGTCCGGCGGCACCGAGAACCAGGGCGCCGGGTACCCCATGAACTCCCGGTACCGCGCGGCCTCCCCGAAAGGCCCCTCGCACAGCACCGCGTAGCTGACGTCGCGCGAGTGCAAATAGTTCAGCTCCGTCACGTGTGCCGTGTTGAAGGTGCAGCCCTCGCACTGCTCCGCGGCCGGCCGGCCCGGGTGCCACATGTGGTAGTACGCGACCAGCTGCGACCGGCCTTCGAAGACGTCGATCAGCGGGATCTCGCCGGCAGGGCCGGTCAAGGGGGTCCGGGCGTCGACCTCGACCATCGGGAGCCGGCGTCGCGCGGCGGCGATCGCGTCGCCCTCACGGGTGTGGGCCTTCTCCCGGACCTTGAGCCGATCGAGCTCGGCCTGGAACGTGGCCCGGTCGACGACCTCCGGCTTGGCGGCAGCGCGGGGGTCGGCGATCCGGTTCTCGCTGGTCATGGTGGGTTCCTGCTTCCTCGTCCGTCCCGTTCGGGTCATCTCGCACGACCCTAGGGACATCGCGGACGAGAGGAATCAGCATCGATATAAGTACCCCGGTCAGCGCACCGGTCAGCGCAGTGCGTCCGGAGACGTCGCGAAGTGGGCGACCGTGCCGGCCAGCGCGCGGACGTAGTGCCCGAGCACGGTCCGGTTGACGTTCTCGATGCGGTCGCACGCCTGGTGGTAGCAGGGGTCGTAGACCTGCCCGGCCTGCCCGCCCCACGCCTCGGCCTGCGCGGCGGTCTTCTTCTTCGCGTCGCCGTTCTCCGCGCCGCCGGTCGGGATGCCGGCCTCGACGAACGCGGTCTCGTCGTCCCCGACGAACTTGATGATCTCCGGGGACTTCACGCCGCTCTTGACCAGCTGGTCGGCGAGCACCTGCGCGATCGTGCCCGATCCGGGTGGGCCGGTCTCCTCTTCGTCGCTGCCCTTGCCGCCCTGCACGATGTATCCGCCGTTCGGCGAGGCGATCATGTCCACGTTCAGGTACATCTTGATCTTCTTGAGGTCGGCGGAGGACAGGCTCTCGACGTAGCCCTTCGAGCCTTGCAGGCCGACCTCCTCGTGACCGAAGAACGCGAACCGCACCTTGTTCTTCACCGCCGGTTCCGCGCCGAGCCGGGTCGCGATCTCCAGCAGGGCCGCAACGCCCGAGCCGTCGTCGACGATGCCGGGACCCTCCTGCACCGAGTCCAGGTGCGAACCGATCATCACGACCTGGCCGGCGTCCCCGGTGCGGGTCTCGGCGATGACGTTGCGGCCCGGCGTCGACCCGCCCTCGTCGTCGTGGTCCGACCCCTCGTACGACGGGGTGCTCACCTCGAAGCCGATCTGGCGCAGCACGCCGCTGACGTACTCGACGCTCGCGTCGTAGCCGCGGGTGCCGGCGGCCCGGTTGCCGCCGTTCTCGTCGGCGATCTTCTGCAACGCCGTCAGGTGCGTCATCGCTCCGGCGTCGCTCACCTCGCCGGCCAACTGCTGCACAAAGGGCCCGTCGGGCGTGCCGGAAGTACCGGAAGAACCGGTCGAACCGGAAGTGCCGGCCGGCTGCGGCTGCCCCACCACCGTTGTGCAGGCCGTTGCGGCGATCAATACCAACATCCCGACGAACGCGAATCCGGCCCGCCATCGGGCTCGTGCGTTCCCCAATTCGACGATCATGCCCTACTCCCCCTTGATCGACATGCGCTTCCCCCATTGATGAGCATAGGGAACTAATTGTTAGCGCAAAGTCCGAACGAGGTAAGGCGACGGCAAAATACGGTGGGTATAGCCGGTGTGCGCCGCGCACCCGACGCATGGGGCACAACCGGCGCCCGAAGTCCATAGCAGTTGGGTGCGAAGACCCTGCCAACGAGGACAGCTACTTGCGCGTGCACCTTCTGTTCGGCGGGCCGCGGGTTTCGGATCCTTGCCCTCGGCCCGCGGGGCCGCAAGGGGGACACGATGACGACCGGTGAGAAGTTCGGGCCGTACCAGCTGCAAGGCTTGGTGGGCCGCGGTGGCATGGGTGAGGTCTTCCGCGCGTTCGACACGCTGAAGCAGCGGACGGTTGCGGTCAAGCGCTTGTCGTCGCACCTGGCCTCGGATGTGGAGTTCCAGGCGCGGTTCCGGCGTGAGTCGGAGGTCGCGGCCCGGTTGCGCGAGGCGCACGTGATCCCGATCCACGACTACGGCGAGATCGACGGCCAGATGTACATCGACATGCGCCTCGTCGACGGCGCGGACGTGGACACCCTGGTGGCCAGGGAAGGCGCGTTGCAGGCGGAGCGTGCCGTGCGCATCGTGGCGCAGGTGGCCAGCGCGCTGGACGCCGCCCACGAGGACGATCTGGTGCACCGCGACGTGAAGCCGTCGAACATCCTGCTGACCGACGACGATTTCGCCTATCTGGTGGACTTCGGTATTGCGGCCCCCATGTCCGGTGCCCGGTTGACCGTGACGGGCACCGCACTGGGCACGATGGCCTATATGGCGCCGGAATTGTTCGACGGCGCGCACCAGCGGGACAAGCGGGTCGACGTCTATTCGTTGGCGTGCGTTTTGTACAAGCTGTTGACCGGCCGTCGACCGTTCGAGGCCGACGGGTTGATGGCGATGATGTACGCCCACGTGAACGGCACACCGCCGCCGCCCTCGCGGGTGGCGCGGGTCTCGCCCGCGTTCGACGAGGTGCTGGCCAAGGGGATGGCGAAGAACCCGGACGAGCGGTACCAGCGGGCCGGTGACCTGGCCGACGGTGCGCGGCGGGCGTTGACGATCTCGTCGTTGACCGTGCAGATGCCGCACCTGCTCCTCGGTCGGCCCAACGACCCGACCTCCGTCGGCCAGGTCGCCCAGCAATCCGCCGCCCAGCCACCCACCAGCCGGCCACCGCAGGTCGTGGCACCGAACCCGTTGCCGGAGACCGTGCTTCGGGCGCCGTCGCCCTCGCTCCACGCTGCGGGACCGGGCCTCCAGGGTCCGCCGTTGCCGCCGCCCCCATCCCGGTCCGTCCGTACGCGGAACCGGATCTTCGCCGTTGCGGGTGCGGTGCTGCTGGTCGCGGCGTTGACGTTCGGCGGGATCGTCGTCTTCAACGCTGCACGTTCGACGGGCGTCGCCGGACCGGCGGCTCCGACGGCGGTCCCGGCGCAACCGCTGGCGGCCGAGCCGTACGTCGACCCGGAGGGCCGGTTCTCGATCAAGCCGCCGGCCGGTTGGGAAGAGCAACCGCTCACCCCGGACTACGCCGCGACCTTCACCAGCCCCACGCCCACCATCACCGACTTCAACACCGGTGCCGGCTGGATCACCGATCTCACCGTGTCCGGAAGTGCGACGGACATGCAGCTGGTCGAGCTCCTACCCGCCGAACGATCCCAACTGCTGGAAGCGCACAACGCAAATCTGACCCTCGACGAACCGTTCACGCTCGCGGACGGCACACCGGGGCACCTGCTCGCAAGCACCTACCTCGATCCGGGCCCGCAGGCCCAGGTCAGCGCCCTGCGCGTCGTCGCGGTTCGCGGCGGCACGAAGGTGGTCGCCACCTGCACAGCCCTGACCTCCTATCTGCATGTCGAGGAAGCCACCCTGCGGGCCACCCTCAGCACGCTGAAGTTCGGAGCGTGACATGGACATGTTCGGGCCCTACCGGCTGGACGGACTCGTCGGACGCGGCGGCATGGGCGAGGTCTACCGCGCCTTCGACACCCGCAAGAGCCGCACCGTCGCATTGAAACTGCTCGCCCCCCATCTGGCCGACGACGCCGGGTTCCAGGACCGGTTCCGCCGCGAATCGGAACTGGCCGCACGGCTGCGCGAACCGCACGTCATCCCGATTCACGACTACGGCAGCATCGACGGGCGCCTCTACATCGACATGCGCCTGGTCGACGGCCTCGACCTGGAAACGGTGATCCACCGCCACGGCCCCATGCAACCCGTCCGGGCCGTGCACATCCTCGCCCAAGTGGCCAGTGCGCTGGACGCCGCGCACGCCGACGGTCTGATCCACCGCGACGTCAAACCCTCCAACGTGCTGCTGGCCACCGAAACCCGCCGGAACACCGGCGACACCGGGGACGACGGCGAATTCGCCTACCTCGTCGATTTCGGCATCGCCGCTCCGACCACCGGCGACCGGCTCACCATGACCGGCACCACCCTGGGCTCGATGGACTACATGGCCCCCGAGCTGTTCGACGGCGACAAGCGTGACAACCGCATCGACATCTACTCGCTGGCCTGCGTGCTCTACACCCTGCTCACCGCACGCAAGCCGTTCATCGCCGACGGGTTCGCCGCGATGATGTTCGCCCACCTCACCGCGACCCCGCCCCGCGCGTCCGACCACGTCCTCCACCTGCCTGCCGGGATGGACGCGGTGATCGCCCGCGGCATGGCCAAGGAACCCAACGAGCGCTTCCAGCACGCGACCGAACTCGTCCAGGCCGCACGCGCGGTGCTCACCGGCCCGGCACCGGCGCGCACCCCGCCGATGCCGGCCGTCGCCCCGATCCATCCCCAGACCGGGTCCCAGGCTCCCGGCCCGGTCGCGCCGGTACCGCCCGGTCCACCTGGTCACGGCGCCACCACCCGGCACCACGTCCGGTCCGCACCTGCAGCACCAGGGCCACCACCGCGACGGCGCAGGCGAGCGCTGCAGATCGCGATCGCGTTCCTCGTCGCCGTTGTCGCGATCGCCGGCGCGACGGTCCTGATCGTCACCCGGCCGGCGGCCACAACCGCTACCGGCCCGACGGGGGTGGCCGCCGGCCTGGCCTCGAACCCCTATGTCGACGTGAACAAGCGCTTCACGATCCATCCGCCGCTGGGATGGGAGGTCGACACCTCGTCCGTCCTCTCCTTCGGCAGCAAGGAGAGGACGGCAGAGGAGCCGGTGGCAGCGATCGTGATCTTCGTCGTCACCAACCCCGGATCGCTGGAGAACGCCGTCGCGGGGTCCCGGCAAGGCGCCGTGGCCGCGGGCGAGCAAATCTTCCACGACCAGCCGACGACGTTGCCCGACGGCTCGCCGGCGCATCTCTTCGGCATCAAGAAGCCGGGCTCGGTGGCCGGCCCAGGAACCCGGTACTACCACCTGGTAGCGGTCCGTGGCACAAGCCTCTACCTCGTCGACGGCATCGTGGACGAGCCGCAGTGGGACACGTACGAGCCGGTGGTGTCGGCCTCGCTCAAGACGTTCGTCATCACAACGGCGTGAGGATCAGGCACCCGCCCGCCGGAGGACGACGAGCAGGCCCGGATGGTCGGTGGCCCCGTCGAGGTCGATCGTGCGCGAGCTGTCGACGGCCAGTTCGGGTGTTGCGATGACGTGCTGCTGCCCGCCGTCGCCGGCGAGCGTGGATCCGGCCGGGACGCACGACGCGAGATCGGCGCTGCCGCTCGCTCCGAGGTTGAGGTCGCCGCTCACCACCAGCGGTTTTACCCCGTTGCGGGCGCGCAGCCCCGCGGCGATCGTCCCGAACAGGTACCGGCACTGGGCCCGCGCGATCTCCCGCTTCGTGTACGCCAGGTGCGTCGTGCAGATGGCGACGCCCGCGGACGCCGCGAGGTCCATGCAGAGCCACGCGCGTTCCTCCGGGTCGTCGCCGTCCTGCGGCGGATAGATCCCGCCGCCGGAGTTGCCCGGCACCGACGGCCACCGGGAGACCACTCCGATGCCGTACTGCTCGCCGTTGCGGCACCGGTAGCCGGCGCCGGTGCGCCGGTCGCGCGCCGGCTGGAACGCAGAGTCGACCACAGCCCCTGGAACAGCCCCCGGAACAGCGTCGGCGAGCGCCTGCCGCAGCGTCGCCACGTCGTCCTCGCAGGCCTCGTTCAGCGTGACGAGGTCGGGCTTCTCGCGGCGGATCACCTCGGCGGCCTCGGCAGGCGCCCGACCGGTGTGGCACGTCGCGATGCCGCTGCTGCACAGGTTCAGCTGAAGCACCCGCAGCGGCGCGGCGGGGTCGCGACCGGCCGGCGCACCCTCCTCCGGGGCCGCGGCCGCCGCGCATGCGCAGAGGCTCACCGCCAGCAGGACGATGAACACGGCACGCCACCCCCGGCGTGATCGGTCGGCCATCCCCACACCCCACCATCAACATCATCGGCGCCCGCCCTCGCCGGTAAGGATCGAGATCGCCGCGAACTCTTCATTGTGAGGACGAGAGGCGGGGGCGATGCGTTCAGCGGACGAGGTGGAGCACGCGGCACGGCTGCGGCACGAGCAGCGCCACCGCATGGGGTACGGGCAGGTGTGCGACCGGTGCCGGCGAGCCGTCGCGCGCGACGGACATGCATCGTCATGGATCCCAGCGCTGCAAAGACTGCTGCTCGGGGTGCAGCCGGATCGACGCAGCCGGCCCTGACCGACAAGCCCTGCAGGATGCAGGCGTGGTGTGTGTCACATCAGGCCATGTCACGCCGCGGGTGCTCCACGGTGTCTTGGGGGCATGACCGATCACCCCGCAACGGCAACACCGGAGCGTCCCCATGACCGCCGATGAACACGTCCAGCGGTTCACGCTGCTGCGGCCGCTGCTGTTCACGATCGTCTACGAGATCCTCGGCTCGGCGACGGAGTCCGACGACGTGCTGCAGGACAGCTACCTGCGGTGGGCCAGGGTCGATCTCACGACGGTGCGGGACTCGAAATCGTACCTGGCGCGGTTGGTGACCCGGCAGGCGCTCAACGCGTTGCGGGCGAGCGCGCGCCGTCGTGAGGACTACGTCGGGCCGTGGCTGCCGGAGCCGCTGCTGCTCGACGAGCGCGACATGTCGGCCGACGTCGTGCTCGCCGAGTCGGTGTCCATGGCGATGCTCGTGCTGCTCGAAACGCTCAGCCCGGACGAGCGGGCCGTGTTCGTGCTGCGTGAGGTGTTCGGCTTCGACCACGGCGACATCGCCGCCGCCGTGGGCAAGTCCGTGACGGCGGTGCGCCAGATCGCCCACCGGGCCCGCGAGCACGTCCATGCCCGGCGCAAGCGCTTCGACCCCGCCGACGCCGCGACGACCACGCGGATCACCGAGCAGTTCATGACCGCAGCGACCACCGGCGACATGGACGGGCTGCTCGCGCTGCTCGCCCGGGACGCCACCTGGACCGCCGACAGCGGCGGCAAGACCATCGCGGCCCGCCGCCCCGTGATGGGGGCGGAGAACGTCGCCGGGCTCGTCCTGGATCTCTTCCACAAGGGACGGCGGACGCCGGAACTGTGGATCGAGATGGTCAGCGCCAACAGCTGCCCCGCGATGGTCGTCCACGTCGGCGACCAGCTCGAAGGCGTCTTCCTGATCGAGATCACCGGCGGTGAGATCACCAACGTCTACGCGGTCCGCAACCCGGACAAGCTGCTCACGGTGACGGTTCCGCGCCAGGTCAGCAGGTAGCGGCCGCGCGGCTCACGCCGCGCCGCATTTCGACGTCACGAGGGCTGCTGTGGCGTGCCCGAAACACCCCGATCACAGAACGGATCGACGATCGATGACACAAACCCCGGAACTTCCGCTGCAGATGCGGCGGAACGGATTCCACCCGGTCGCGGAACTGGCCCGCGCACGTGATTCCGAAGGTGTGCTGCCCGTCGTGGCGCCCTCCGGCGTGCCCGCGTACCTGGTCTGCCGGTACGAGGACGTGCGCCTGGTGCTCTCGGATCCGGTCCGGTTCAGCCGGGCGCAGACGCCGCTCCCCGGTTCCGGAGCGATGAAGGACGAGGAACGGGCCACCTTGCAGGCCGGGAACCTGATCGGGTTCGACCCGCCGGAACACACGCGGCTGCGCAAGATGCTCACCCCGGAGTTCACGGCACGCCGGATGCGCCGGCTCGAGCCGCGGATCGTGGAGATCGTCCAGGCGGCTCTGGACGACCTGGAACGGGTCGGCAAGCCGGCCGACCTGGTGGAGCACTTCGCGCTGCCGGTGCCGTCGCTGGTGATCTGCGAGCTGCTGGGGGTCCCGTACGCCGATCGCGCAGCGTTCCAGGAGCGATCGACCCGCCAGCTGGACACCTCGTTGCCAGGGGAACAGCGGCTCGCGGCGAGGCGCGAGGAACGGGAGTACATGGCCGAACTGGTCGCCCGCGCAGAGGCGGAACCGGCCGACGACATGCTCGGCATGCTGGTGCGCGAGCACGGCGGCGATCTCAGCACCGCCGAGCTGGTCGGCATCGCCGTCCTGCTGCTGCTGGCCGGCCACGAGACGACCGCGAACATGCTCGGCCTCGGCACCCTGGCCCTGCTGCGGCACGCGGACCAGCTCGCGGCGATCCGCGACGACCCGACCCGGATCGACCCGGCCGTGGAGGAGCTGCTGCGCTGGCTGTCCGTCGCGCAGCTGCCGCCCCGCACGACCACGACGGACGTGGAGATCGCCGGACATGCCATCCCCGCGGGTTCGCTCGTGTTCTGCTCCCTCCAGGTCGCCAATCGCGACAGCACGCTCATCGACCGTCCCGACACCCTCGACACCGGCCGGGGAGCCGCCGGCCACGTCGCGTTCGGCCACGGTGTGCACCACTGCCTCGGTGCGCCGCTGGCCCGGATGGAGATGCGGATAGCCCTCCCGGCCCTGCTGCGGCGCTTCCCGCACCTCGCCATGGCCGATCCGGACGAGCAGATCGACTTCCGGGTCTTCAGCGCCGTGTACGGGGTCAAGTCGCTGCGGGTGACGTGGTGACGACGAACCGGACCCGCCGAACCGCCTTCTGGATCATCACCTTCGTCATCGTCGCCGAGCTGACCGCCGGATCGCTGTGGAACCTGCTGACGATCGGATGGATCGAGATCCAGCTGCAGCACCTGGGATACCCGCTCTTCTTCGCCTACATCCTGGGGGTGGCGCAGGCGGCCGCGGCCGCCGCGATCATCGCGCCCGGGCTGCCGGTGCTGAAGGAATGGGCCTACGCGGGGTGCTTCTTCCTCTGGTCGGGCGCTGTGGTGTCGCACCTGGTCGTCGGCGACGGCGTCAGGGCGTGGGGACCGCCGTTGATGTTCGCAGTGCTCGCCGTCGCCTCGTGGGCGTTGCGGCCGGCCGGCCGGCGTGTGGGTGCGCGGCCGCCGGTGGCCGGTGCCCGCGCGTGGATCGTCCCGACCGGGCTCCTCGCCGTCCTGTTCGCCGTCTCGTACGTCACGCTGCCGGTGGCCGAGGTCGTCATGCACGGGTTCGCGGTCGAGCTCGGCTGGATCGACGGGCCGCGGCCGTGAAGGCGTTCAGGAGGGTCCTCGCCGCGTCCTTCGTCGCCGCGACACTGAGCGGCTGCGGCGCCGCAGACCATGGCCATCACCGGCGGCACCGGCGTCTACCGCGAGGCGCGGGGCACCGTCCGCTTCTGGGACATCGCAACCCCGACCGAGCGGGCGCGCGCGGAGATCATCCGCCGGTCTCCGTAGGGCCGATACCCTGCCCGCGGTGTTCGAGGTGACCAAGGGGGCTGGGATGACGGCAGGGCGATCGCTGCCCACGCAGGACGACGTGCTCGGGTACTTCGAGACGCTGTCGAACTGGGGGCGGTGGGGCGATGACGACGAGCGCGGCACGCTCAACCTGATCACCGACGACGTCCGGCTGGCGGCGGCGCGGGCCGTGCGCCACGGCAGGAGCGTGTCGTGCGCGTGGGACATCCGGGTGCCGGAGGAGATGCAGCGGAGCACGACGGTGTGCCCGTGTGCCGCCGACATGCCCGGTGCCGAGAACATGCCCGTGGCCTTCCACGCCGACCGGCGCTGGGGCTTCTCCAACGAGCAGCTCGGCATCATGTTCCACGGCAACACGATCACCCACGTCGACTCGCCGTGCCACCTGTTCTGGGACGGCAAGACGTACAACGGGCGGTCGCACTCCCTCGTCGACGCCGAAACGGGGTCGGCGTGGGCGGCCGTCACGGCAGCGGCGAACGGGATCGTCACGCGGGGTGTGCTGCTGGACGTCGCGGCCGTCCGCGGCGTGCCGTGGCTGGAACCGGAGCAGGGCGTGTTCCCCGACGACCTCGAGGAGGCCGAGCGCCGCCAGGGCGTGCAGGTGCGCTCCGGCGACGCGCTGCTCCTGCGGACCGGCTACGGCCGCGCCCGGCACGAGGCCGGGGTGGCGGGCGGCTTCACGCAGGCCGGCTGGCACGCGTCCTGCCTGCCGTGGCTGCACGAACGGGGGGTCGCGCTGATCGGCGCCGACACCCCGCAGGACGTCCAGCCCTCGGGGTACGCCGACGTCCTGATGCCGGTGCACGCCGTCGGCCTCGTCGCGATGGGGTTGTGGCTGCTGGACAACTGCGACCTGGAGGCGTGCAGGGCGACGGCCGCGGAGCTCGGCCAGTGGGACTTCCAGCTCGCGGTGGCGCCCGTCCGCTTCGCCGGGACGTCCGGGAGTCCGGTGAACCCGATCGCCACCTTCTGACGGCCGAAGGTCAAATCTTGGTCAACCCGCTGGCCCGCACCGTGCGTGTACCTCACCGTCGTCCTCACATCGGTACCCGGGTGACGACGGGGGTATCTCATGCAGCTGACCGAATTGAGCGAGACCGGTGTGCGGTCGGCGGTCGTCCGGCTGTCCCATCCGACGAAGCAGCAGGTCATTGTGCTGTTCCCGATGCTGCACTTCGCCGACCCGAAGTTCTACCGGAAGGTCGCCCGGCGCCTGCGCAAGCTGGACGTCGTCGTGGCTGAGGGATTCGACCGCCCCAGCTCTACCGGATACGCGATCCTGCTCGCAGGTCGGCTCACCCGGCAGCGCGGCGTCCGGAGGCTCACCTTCCAGGACATCGACTACGAAGCGCTCGGCATACCCGTGATCTGGCCGGACCGGCTCTGGGGCAACTCGCGCCGCCGCGACAGCTGGACCTTCCGGGAGTGGGTGGGCATCGTGTGCCTCCTGCCCGTCCTGGTGCTCGCGATGGTGGTGGGCGGCTCAACCGTCCTGCTGACCAGCAACAAGGAGTTCAGCAGCGAAACCCCACAACTGAGCGGCTTGGTGAGTGCGTACCGGGACCAGCGGCTCCTCGCCGCGTTGGACCGGGTCGTCGACGGGCTGGACCGCGCGCTCGACCAGTGGGAAGGACGGCCCGTGACCGTGACCGTCGGCGTGGTGTACGGCGCGGCCCACATGCCCGCGGTCATCCGCCATCTCACCGACCGTCGCGGCTTCTACCCCGACGGCTCCAAATGGCTCGACGTCATGGTCTTCTAGGGCGTGCGAATGTGTGCGTTCCGCACACGATGTCTCCCGAACGGGTTGATCGTTCCTCCAACCCGAGGGAGGTGCACCGGCCGCGGTTTGTCGGTTCGGCCGGTATCCGGGAACGTTGTTGTTCGCTGTACTCGGTATCGCTGATGTACGCCTGCAGCGAGAGGAAGTCGCGATGGCAGAGGGTGAGATCACGGTCAACGGCCGCGGGGCCGGGTTGGCCGGCGTGCCCGCGCACACCACGCTGCTCGACTTCCTGCGCGGGATCGGCCTGACGGGTTCCAAGGAGGGCTGCGCCGAAGGCGAGTGCGGGGCCTGCTCGGTGCTGGTCGCGCGGCCGGGCACCACCCGTGCCACCGAGTGGGTCGCGATCAACGCGTGTCTGCCCGCCGCGATGGCGCTCGACGGGCAGGAGGTCGTAACCGCGGAAGGGCTCGGCGACCCCAAGGCCCTGCACCCCGTGCAGCAGGAGATGGCGTTGCGCGGCGGCTCGCAGTGCGGCTACTGCACACCCGGGTTCGTCTGCAGCATGGCGGCCGAGTACTACCGGCCAGGTCGCGCAGCCACGCCGGCGGCGAACGGACACCTCGGCGAGCACGGCCCGAACGGCTTCGACCTGCACGCGCTGAGCGGCAACCTGTGCCGCTGCACCGGGTACCGCCCGATCCGCGACGCCGCCTACGCGCTCGACGTCCCCGCCGACGACGACCGGTTCGCCGCCCGTTGCGCCGATCCCGCACCCGAGCCCGCGCCGACGGACGTCGCCGGGTTCACCCGACCCTCGTCGCTAGCCGACGCCCTGCGCATCCTGCGGGACCGCCCGGCCGCCACCGTCGTCGCCGGGTTCACCGACTGGGGTGTCGAGGTCAACCTGCGGGGCCGCCGCGCGGACGACG
The DNA here is from genome assembly GCF_021245725.1 of Pseudonocardia sp. TRM90224. Taxonomy (GTDB): domain Bacteria; phylum Actinomycetota; class Actinomycetes; order Mycobacteriales; family Pseudonocardiaceae; genus Pseudonocardia. The sequence continues at coordinate 18,152 of NZ_JAJGSX010000048.1, forward strand.
TCGTCGCGGTGGATCGCCTCCCGGAGCTGCGCGGGCTGTCGGTGGACGCCGACCGGATCGAGATCGGTGCGGCGCTGACCCTCACCGAGATCGAACGGCAGCTGGACGGCCGGGTGCCGTTGCTGGCGGAGCTGTTCCCGCAGTTCGCGTCCCGGCTGATCCGCAACGCCGCCACCCTCGGTGGCAACCTCGGCACCGGTTCGCCGATCGGGGACAGCCCGCCGGTGCTGCTGGCACTCGACGCGCGAGTTGTGCTCGCGGACGCCGACGGCGAGCGCGAGGTGGCGCTGGCCGACTACTTCACCGGCTACCGCCAAAGCGTTCGCCGGCCCGACGAGCTGATCCGCGCGGTCCGCATCCCACTGCCGCTCGCGCCGCTCACCGCGTTCCACAAGATCGCCAAACGGCGCTTCGACGACATCTCCAGCGTCGCGGTCGCGTTTGCGCTCGACATCCGCGGCGACATCGTCGCCAGCGCACGCATCGGCCTGGGCGGGGTGGCCGCAACACCGATCAGGGCCTACGCCACCGAGGCCGCGCTGGAAGGGCGGCCGTGGACCCGGAGCTCCGTGCAGGCGGCCGCCGAAGTGCTGCGTTCCGAAGGAACGCCCCTGGACGACCACCGCGCCAGCGCGGCGTACCGCGCCGCGATGCTCGGCACGAGCCTGCGCAAGCTCTATACCCAGAACGCCGTGGAGGTGCCGGCATGAGCGAGCTCTCGGAGCGCCCCGACAACGCCGCGGTCGGGCTCGCCGTCCCGCACGAGAGCGCGACGCTGCACGTGACCGGCGCAGCGCTCTACACCGACGACCTCGTGCACCGCACCAAGGACGTCCTGCACGCCCACCCGGTGCAGGTGCCGCACGCCCACGCCCGGATCACCGCGCTGCGCACCGCGCCCGCGCTCGACGTGCCCGGCGTGGTGCGGGTGCTCACCGCGGCCGACGTGCCGGGCGTCAACGACGCCGGGGTGAAGCACGACGAGCCGCTCTTCCCCAGCGAGACGATGTTCCACGGGCACGCCGTCTGCTGGGTGCTCGCCGAGACCCTCGAAGCGGCCCGGCTCGGCGCGGCCGCCGTCGAGGTCGACGCCGAGCCGCTGCCGGCCCTCGTCACGGTGCGGGAGGCGGTCGCCGCGGAGAGCTTCCAGGGCGGCCGGCCACAGCTGGCCCGCGGGGACGTCGAGGACGGGCTGGCGCGCTCGCGGCACGTGTTCAGCGGCGAGTTCGAGTTCGCCGGGCAGGAGCACTTCTACCTGGAGACGCACGCGGCGCTCGCCCACGTCGACGAGGCCGAGCAGATCTTCGTGCAGAGCAGCACCCAGCACCCCTCGGAGACCCAGGAGATCGTCGCGCACGTGCTGGGCCGGCCCAGCCACGAGGTCACCGTCCAGTGCCTGCGGATGGGTGGCGGCTTCGGCGGCAAGGAGATGCAGCCGCACGGTTTCGCCGCGATCGCGGCGCTGGGCGCGGTGCTCACCGGCCGCCCGGTCCGGCTGCGGCTCAACCGCACCCAGGACATGACGATGACCGGCAAGCGGCACGGCTTCCTCGCGCAGTGGCGGGTCGGGTTCGACGACGACGGCCGGCTGCAGGCACTGGAGGCGACGCTCACCGCGGACGGCGGCTGGAGCCTCGACCTGTCCGAACCGGTGCTGGCCCGCGCCATGTGCCACATCGACAACGCCTACTGGATCCCCGACGTGCGCGTGGACGGCCGCGTCGCGCGGACCAACACGACGTCCAACACCGCCTTCCGCGGCTTCGGCGGCCCGCAGGGCATGCTCGTGGTGGAGGACATCCTCGGCCGCTGCGCCCCGCTGCTCGGCATCGACCCGATCGAGCTGCGGCGACGCAACTTCTACGAAGCCGGCCAGAGCACCCCGTACGGGCAGCCCGTCCGCCACCCCGAACGCCTCACGACGCTGTGGGACGAGATCGGCGACAGCGGCGACGTCCCGGCGCGGCGGCACGCGATCGAGCGGTTCAACGCCACCCACGAGCACACGAAACGCGCGTTGGTGATGACGCCGGTGAAGTTCGGCATCTCGTTCAACCTCACCGCGTTCAACCAGGCCGGCGCGCTCGTGCACGTCTACAAGGACGGCTCGGTCCTGATCAACCACGGCGGCACCGAGATGGGCCAGGGCCTGCACACCAAGATGCTGCAGGTCGCCGCGACGACCCTGGGCATCCCGCTGTCGAAGGTGCGGCTGGCCCCGACCCGCACGGACAAGGTGCCCAACACCTCGGCGACCGCCGCCAGCTCCGGTGCCGACCTCAACGGAGGCGCGGTGCGGAACGCCTGCGCGCAGATCCGCGAGCGGCTGCTGCAGGTCGCCGCGACCGGGTTGGGCACCAACCCCGCCGACGTGCGCATCACCGACGGCGTGGCCCACGCGCTCGGCACCGAAACCAGCATCGCGTGGGAGCAGCTGGTCATGACCGCCTACATGCAGCGGGTGCAGCTGTCCGCGGCCGGCTTCTACCGCACGGAAGGGCTGCACTGGAACGCCACGACGTTCCACGGCTCACCGTTCAAGTACTTCGCCTACGGCGCCGCCGCGACGGAGGTGGAGGTCGACGGGTTCACCGGCGCCTACCGGATCCGGCGGGTCGACATCGTGCACGACGTGGGCGACAGCCTCTCCCCGCTGGTCGACATCGGGCAGATCGAGGGCGGTTTCGTGCAGGGCGCGGGCTGGCTGACGCTGGAGGACCCGCGGTGGGACACCCGGGAGGGGCCGGGCCGGGGCCGGTTCCTCACCCAGTCGGCGAGCACGTACAAGCTGCCGAGCTTCTCCGAGATGCCCGCGGCGTTCAACGTGACGCTGCTGCGCAACGCCACCGAGGAAGGCGCGATCTACGGCTCCAAGGCGGTCGGCGAGCCGCCACTCATGCTGGCACTGTCCGTCCGGGAGGCGCTGCGCGTGGCAGCGGCGGCGTTCGGGCCACCCGGGATCAGCGTCGAGCTCGCCTCACCGGCCACCCCGGAAGCGGTGTACTGGGCCGTCGAACACGCGCGTGGGCCGGCCGCGCCCGGACCGCACCACCTCGAACCACCACGCCCCGAACCACCACGCCAGGAGGCGGTGAGCAATGCCTGACGACACCTGGATGACGGCCGTGGCGCGGCTGCGGGCCGAACGCGAGCCGGCCGTGCTGGTCACCGTGGCCGCGGTGCGCGGGCACGCACCGCGCAACGCCGGCGCGAAGATGGTCGTCGCCGCCACCACGTCCTGCGGGTCGATCGGCGGCGGGAACCTCGAAGCGGTGGCGATCGAACGCGCCCGCGAGCTGCTCGGAGCGGCCGCCCCGGAGCTGCTGACGGTGGCGCTCTCGGACAAGGCCCGCTACCAGCACGGTGTGCAGTGCTGCGGCGGCGAGGTCACGGTGCTGCTGGAGCCGCTGCCCGTCGTGCCCGCTGTCGCGATCTTCGGGGTGGGGCACGTCGGGCTCGAGCTGGCCCGCGTGCTCGCCCGCCACGACCTGGAGCTGCACCTGATCGACACCCGTCCCGAGCAGCTGACCGACGAGCGACTGGCCGTTCTCGCCGACGCGGTCGCCCGGGTGCACGTCCACCACGTGCCGCTGCTGCCCGAGGTGGTGCTCGGCGAGCTGCCTGCCGGCACCCACGTGCTGATCATGACCCACGACCACGCCGAGGACGCCGCGCTGTGCGACGCGGTGCTGCGGACCGGCGAGTTCGGCTCGATCGGCCTGATCGGTTCGGCGGGCAAGTGGGCGCGCTTCCGGAAGCGGTTGATCGAGGAAGGCGGCCACGACCCGGCCGCGACGGCCCGGATCACGACCCCGATCGGGCTGCCCGACCTCACGGGCAAGGATCCTGCGACGATCGCTGTGAGCGTCGCGGCCGACCTGCTGCGCACCTTCGAGCGGTGCAGTGTTGCGATATCGGTCGGTCACTCGTGACGATCTACCGCGCCCGGGTCCTCGACACCCCCGACGACCCGTTCCGCGGCGGCACGCTGCGGTCGGACGCCGACGCCGGGCTGGCCGTCACCGACGGCACGATCGTCGACCGCGCCCCGTTCGCCGACGTGCGGGCCCGGCACCCCGAGGACGACGTCGTCGACCTGAGCGACGGGGTGCTGCTGCCCGGTCTCGTCGACGCCCACGTCCACTTCCCGCAGGTCCGGATCATCGGCGGGCTCGGCATGCCGCTGCTGGACTGGCTCGACCGCTGCGCGCTCCCGGAGGAGGCGCGCATGGCCGACGTCGAGTACGCGCGGGGCGTCGCGGCCGAGTTCGTCACCTCGCTGCTGGAGGCGGGCACCACGACCGCGCTCGTGTTCGGGGCGCACTTCGCGCCGGCCGTCGACCTCATGTTCGAGGCGGCCGAGGCCGCGGGTCCGCGCATCACGAGCGGGCTGGTGGTCAGCGACCGGCTGCTGCATCCACAGCTGCACACGACGCCGCAGCGGGCGTACGACGAGGGGGCGGAGCTCGCCGCGCGCTGGCACGGCCGCGGCCGCGCCCGGTACGCGGTGATCCCGCGCTTCGCGCTCTCCTGCTCCGACCCGATGCTCGCCGCCTGCCAGGCGCTGCACGACAGCCTGCATGGGAGCTGGTTCACGACACACGTCAACGAGAACCCGGCGGAGATCGCGAAGGTGCGCGAGCTGTTCGGCTGCGACTACCTCGACAGCTACCACAAACACGGGCTGGTCGGCCCGCGCAGCGTCTTCGCCCACAACGTGCACCCGACCGACGCCGAGCTCGGCCTGCTCGGCACCACCGGCGCAACGGTGGCGCACTGCCCGACGAGCAACGCCTCGCTCGGCAGCGGCCTGTTCCCGCTCGGGCGGCACCTCGACCACGGGGTGCCGGTCGCGCTCGGCTCCGACGTCGGAGCGGGCACCGGGTTCTCCCTGTTCAAGGAGGGGCTGCAGGCCTACTTCGCGCAGCGCCTGCGCACCGACGACGGCGTGCCGCTCACCCCCGCGCACCTGCTGCACATGGCCACCGCGGCCGGGGCGAAGGCACTGGGGCTCGACGACCTGATCGGCGACCTCAGCACGGGCAAACGCTTCGACGCCCTCTGGCTCCGCCCGGCCCCGGCGAGCACGCTCGACACGGCCCTCCGGCACGCCACCGATCCGGACGACGCGCTGGCCCGGATCTTCACCCACACCATCCGGCACGACATCGCGAACGTCTGGGTCGACGGGACGCTCGTGCGGTAGCGGGGTGGCTAGCGTGGTGGCTGTGTCAGCGCGGGTGCAGCAACACGTCGATGCGTTCAACACGGCGGTCCGCGACGGACGCTGGTCGATGTTCGCGGACCGCTTCACCCCGGACGCCCGGATGACGTTCGTCGGCGTCCCGGCAGGCCCGTACACGGGCCGCGACGCGATCGCGGCTGCGTACGAGCTGCAACCTCCCACCGAGACGCTGGAAGCGATCCGGATCGAGACCGATGGCAACACCGACGTCGTCGAGTTCGTCTGGGCATCGGGCGGCAGCGGCACCATGCGGCTCGAGTGGAACGCCGGTCGGGTGGCGATGCTCGAGGTCGTGTTCGGCGGCTGAGGCAACCGCAATCCGGTCACCCGAAGGGTGTGGGGAGGGCAGGAAAGCCACTTTCCTGCCCTGTGAGGGCCGGAAAGTGGCTTTCCTGCCCTCGCGTGCGCGAGCGCCCTGCGCCCGCGGTTCGTGCACCCACCTCGTCCAGGGCGACCGGCTTCCAGGTTGCGGCGCTAGCCCGCACCGGCCGGCAGCAGTGCCCGCAGCTGCGCCGCGTGACCGGGGAGTTCCACGTCGGAGAGGCCCGTGATGAGGTCCCGCAGCGGCACCGGTTGGTCGAGGAGCACCGCGTCCTTGGACACCAGCAACGTCGGCACGAGCGTGGCCGGCTCGGCATCGCTCGTGACCGATCCGACCAGGGCGCAGAGGGCTTCGCCCTGAAGGCGGATGCGGTCGCGCAGCCCGGCGCCACCACCGGACAGCTCGATGACGTGCGCGAGGGTCCAGCCGTCGTGCGCGATGCGGTTGTCGTAGGTCGTGAGGGAGCCCGTGGCGACGGAGTTGACGGCGGCGATGGTTGCCGCGTTGATGATGGCGATGTGGGCCAGGATCTGGTCGGCGTCCCACTCGCCCGGCGGCGGGGTGCGGATGGCATCACCTGCGGCGGCGACGCTCTCAGCAGCATCGAGGAAGGTGCGGTAGGCGTCCTGGAGTGCGGTGGCGTCCATCTTGGGTGCTCTTCCTGTTCGACCGACGGTGGGACGAGCCTGGCACCGCCCCGCCGACCGGTCGAATGTCAATACCTTTGGTCAATCATGAGCAACTTCAATGGATGGACCGCCGCACGAGCACCGCGAAGTTCTCGCCGCGTTCCGCACCCATGAGGGCAAAACCTTGCCTCCACCGCTGCCTGCGCCTTACGCTCGGCGACGCACCGCCGGGGGGTGGTTGTTGCGCGCGGGGGGTCTCATGTCAATGGGTCAGCCAGGTGATCAGACCGTGGACGGCATCGTCGGCCGCTTGCGCTGAGTCGAACACGCGGCCCGAGTAGCCGCCAACCGCGGTCCACGCCCCGCCGTCCTCCACATCGCGGCGGAAATGTTCGAAGCCGAACGTTCCGTCGCCGCGCTCGAAAACATCCACGCAAAACGTGCCGTCGTCGGACTCACGATTGCGAACGACCTTCCAACCCCTCCGACCAAGTTGCACCGGCGCATTCTAGACGGGAGCCAGATGCTGACGTCCGCGGACAACGAACGCCTCACCCGGGTGGGTCCGGGTACCCCCATGGGCGAGCTGATGCGCCGCTACTGGCACCCGATCGCCCCCGCCGCGGAGCTGGACGCGAACCCGCTGCGCACCAAGGAGATCCGGCTGCTCGGCGAGGACCTCGTGCTCTTCCGCGACCGCAGCGGACGCCTCGCGCTGCTCGACCGCTTCTGCTCGCACCGCCGCGTGAACCTCGCGACCGGGATGGTCGAGCAGGACGGGATCCGCTGCCCGTACCACGGGTGGAAGTTCGGCATCGACGGCACGTGCATCGAGCAGCCCTTCGAGCGCACCACCACCGGCAACGACGCCTTCGCGGCCAAGTGCGGCATCGCCGGCTACCCCGTGCAGGAGCTGGCCGGGCTGGTGTGGGCCTACCTCGGGCCGGCCCCGGCGCCGCTGCTGCCCAGGTGGGCGCCGCTGGTGTGGGACGAGGCCGTGCGCGACATCTCGATCGCCGAGCTGCCCTGCAACTGGCTGCAGTGCCAGGAGAACTCGCTCGACCCGGTGCACACCGAATGGCTGCACACGAACTACCCGAACTACATGCGCCGCATCACCGACATGGGCGAGGAGACCCGGTTCGAGGGGCTCGGCCCGACGGCGGGCAAGCGCCACCTCAAGATCAGGTTCTACGACTTCGAGCACGGCATGGCGAAGGCCCGCATGGTGGAGGGCGACACCGGCGAGGAGGAGGACTGGACGGTCGGGCACCCGGTGCTCTTCCCGCACATCCTCGTCACCGGCTGCCAATTCGCCTACACGATGCAGTTCCGGGTGCCGATCGACGACACGCACACCAACCACATTTCGCTCTACATCTTCCCGACGGCTCCCGGCACCCGCGCACCCGAGCAGAAGTCCGTTTCCTACCGGTACGTACCGCTGAAGGACGAGCTGGGCAACTGGATCGTCGACTACAGCTTCAACCAGGACTACATGGCGTGGGTCGAGCAAGGCGAGATCGCGCAGCGTGACCAGGAGAAACTCGGCACTTCGGACGTCGGGATCATCCGGTACCGCCGGCTGCTGCTCAACCAGCTCGACGCACTGGAACGCGGCGAGGAACCGATGAACGTCTTCCGCGATCCGGCCCTGAACGAGTGCGTCGATTTCCCGCGCGAGCGCATCAAGCACCGCATGCTGACCCGGCCCATTTACAAACCCGGGCCGGGTGAGGTCACCGGGATCGCCGGCGAGTACGGCTGGAGCTCCGACACCCACCTCATCGAGGCGGCGCTGGCCACCTGGGACACGATCCCCGAGCACGCGCGCCCGCCGCGCGCAGCGGAGCCGGCGAGCCCCGTCGTGGAGCCGGTGGCCAATGTCTGAGCCGGTGGGCCGGTGGCCGCTGGTCCCGTTCGACGACCGGCTCGCCGCGGCGCTCGCCGCCGGGCCGGCCGACGCGGTGGCCGTCGTCGACGAGGACGCGTCGCCGCCGCGCACCGTGACGTTCGCGCAGCTGCGGGCGATGGTCGAGGAGTTCCGGGCGCAGCTGGTCGCGCTCGGCGTCGGGCCGGGGCACCTGGCGCCGATACTGGCCAGGCCGTCCCCCGAGTGCGTCGCGCTGATCCTCGCGCTGCTGCGCGAGCGGGCGGCGTTCTGCGTGCTCAGCGAGCGCTTCACCGCGGTGGAGCGCGTCGACCTGGTCGAGCGGATGCAGCCCGTCGGGCTCGTGGTGGACGGCCCCGGGGCCGCGCTCATCGCCCAAGAGGAGGGCTACCACCCGATCCTGCTGGAGGTCGCGGGTGCGGACCGACCGGCGGGCTGGGCCCACCCGGTGCTGTCGCTCTCCGCGCCGGTCGCCCCGCCTGCGCCGCGCACGGGGTCGGCGGCGTTCGACGGCATCGCGCACGCGCACTTCTCCTCGGGCTCGACCGGGGGCCCCAAAGCTGTCCTGGGCACCCGCGACGGGCTCTCGCACTTCGCCGACGTCCAGATCGACGGCTGCGGCCTCACCGCGGCCGACCGCCTGCTGTGCATCGTCGGCTTCGGCAGCAACCTCGGCCTGGTCCAGATCTTCAGCGCGCTGTTCTCGGGGGCGTCGCTGCACCTGACGCGGGCGCGCGACCGGGCACTCGGGGAGATCATCCGCCGGGCCGGGATCACCGGGCTCGGCGGCTCGACCCCGCTGTGGACAGCGGCGCTCGCGGCGACCGCGGGCCACGACACCCTGTTCGGCGACGTGCCCACCCTGCGTTACATCTCCACCGGCGGGCTGCACATGCCGCGCACCCGCTTCAGCGAGCTGATCACGCGGCTCGGCGGAGACGTCGCGGTCTACGAGATCTTCGGGCAGGCCGAGGTCCGCCAGATGACGCACTTCCCGATCTCCGCCGCGGAGCACACCCCGCGGTTCGGGAGCGTCGGGCGAGCGGTGGCGGGGTCGCACCTGTTCGTCACGATCGACGAGGAGACGGTGGCGCCGACGGGCACCGTCGGCGAGGTCGCGCACTGGGGGCCGGGGGTGATGGCGGGCTACCTCGGCCGGCCGGAGCTCACCGCCACCGTGCTGCGCACCCACGCCGCGTTCCCCGGCCGCACCGTCGTCTACACCGGCGACCTCGGCTACCAGGACCACGACGGCTACGTCTTCCTCAAGGGCCGTGAATCGCGCGCCGTGCAGATGGAGGACGGGCAGACGGTGTGGCCGGCGACGGTCGAGGACGCGCTGGCCACGTTCCCCGGGATCACCGACTCGATAGCTGTCGGAGTCGGGTCCGGCGGTCGCACCGTGCTGGCGGCCGCGGTGGTCGCGACCGGTGCCGTCGATCCGATTGCGGTGCGCGAGCACATCGCCGCCCAGCTGCCGGCGCAGGCCGTGCCGGTGCACATCGCGGTGTGGCCGGCTTTGCCGAGCACCCCGAACGGCAAACCGGCCGTCGCGCTGATCACCTCGCGGCTGGCCGCCGAGTTGGTTGCCGAATTGACGACCGAACTGTCCGGCGACAGGGCCGGATGAAGACCCGACGGCCCCGCACAACTCGACCTCCCCGCACAACTCGACGGCAGAGCGTCGTCGAGAAGATCTGGGCCCGGCACGTCGTCGCCGAGCTCGCGGGCGGAACGGCCCTCGTGCACATCGACCGTGTGCTCGTGCACGACCGCGGCGGCGGGCTGACCCTGCGCAAGCTGACCGACGCCGGGCGGCCGGTCGCGCGGCCCGCCGCCGTCGTCGCGACGGCCGATCACGTGGTCGACACCCGCCCCGGACGCACCGGCGCGAGCGAGGTGCCCGGGGGCGAGGTGCTGCTCGCCGAGCTGCGGGCGGGCGCGCGCCGGCACGGGCTGCGGCTGCTCGACGTCGACGACCCCGGCCAGGGGATCGTGCACGTGATCTCGCCGGAGCAGGGCATTGCGTTGCCCGGGTTGACGCTGGTCTGCAACGACAGCCACACCGGCACCGTCGGCGGGATCGGCGCGCTGGCCTGGGGTGTGGGCACGACCGAGCTGGAGCAGGCGCTGGCCACCGGCTGCCTGCTGATGGCGCCGCCGCGCCCGATGCGCGTCGAGCTGACCGGCATCCGTCCCGCGGCCGTGACGGCGAAGGACGTGGCGCTGCACCTGGCCGGTGTGCTCGGCGAGGACGGCGCCGCGGGCTGCACCGTCGAGTTCACCGGGCCGGTCGTGACCGGGATGTCGGTCGAGGAGCGGCTCACGCTGTGCAACCTCGCGACGGAGCTGTCCGCGCGCACCGCCGTCGTCGCGCCGGACGACACGACGATCGAGTACGTCGCCCGCACGCCGCTCGCCCCGCGGGGTGAGCTGTGGGACGCGGCGGTGGCCGAGTGGACCGCGCTACGGTCCGATCCCGACGCCGAGTACGAGCGCACCGCCACCGTCGACTGCGGCGCGCTGCAACCGCAGGTCACGTGGGGAACGAGCCCGGCGCAGGTGATCGGTGTCGGCGGCCGGGTGCCGGCCGGGCCCGAGCGCGCGCTGACGTACATGGACCTGCGGCCGGGACAGCCCCTGCTCGGCCTGCCGATCTCGGGTGCGTTCATCGGCTCCTGCACCAACGCGCGCATCTCCGACCTGCGGGCGGCCGCCGCGGTGCTGCGCGGGCGGACGGTGGCGCCGGATGTGCGGGCGATCTGCGTACCCGGCTCGGGCGCGGTGCGGCGGCAGGCCGAGGCCGAGGGCCTGGACGTGGTGTTCCGCGCAGCCGGGTTCTCGTGGCGGGAGGCCGGGTGCTCGATGTGCTTCCACGCCGGGGGCGAGTCGTTCGCCGGGCAGCGTGTGGTGACCTCCACCAACCGCAACTTCGAGCACCGGCAAGGCGCCTCTGCCCGGTCGCACCTGGCCAGCCCGGCGACGGTCGCGGCGTCCGCGGTGGCCGGGGCCATCGCCGATCCGCGGGTGCCATGAGCTCGGCCATCGGGAAGGGGCCCGTGCGGTCGGGGCTGGTGGCCCCGCTGCTGCTCGACCACGTCAACACCGACGTGATCATCCGTTCCCGGGACATCCCGCCACGCGCGTCGGACGACTTCGGACGGGCCCTGTTCGCGTGCTGGCGCGAGGGAACCGGCGAGACGTTCGTGCTCGACCGGCCGGAGTACCGCGGCGCGTCGATCCTGCTCGCCGGGGCGAACTTCGGCTGCGGCAGCTCCCGGGAGGCCGCGGTCTGGGCGTTGCGCGACGCCGGGTTCGACTGCGTCGTCGCGGCCGGGTTCGGCGCGATCTTCCGCGCGAACTGCGTGCAGAACGGGATCGTGCCGGCTGTGCTCGACCCGGCCTGGCACTCCGAGCTGGCCGCGCTGGCGACGGCCGGGCCGGTCGAGGTGACCGTGGACGTCGAGCGGCTCGCCGTCGTGCTGCCGGACGGGCGGGCCGCGCCGTTCCCGCTGGACCCCCTCCAGCACCTGCAGCTGGCCACCGGCCGCACGGCCATCGACCTCATCGACGAGCACACCGCCGCCATCGCCCGGTTCGTCGACGACGACGCGCGGCGCCGGCCGTGGGCCGTACCCACCACTTCAGAGGAGGCGCAGTGACGTCTGCCGACCGGCCGAAAGCAGCCGCATCGCGCGGCGAGGTCGTGATCTGGGAGGAGTGCGCCCGCGACGGCGCGCAGGCCAAGACGATCATGAGCGGAGCCGAGCGGGTGACTGTGGCCCGGCGCACCGGGGCGATCTTCAGCGCCGCCGGTCCCGACCACGTGATCTTCGCGGCGGGCTTCCCCGCGATCGGGCCGCAGGAGGTGCGGGCGATGCGGGAGCTGGCCGAGGAGGTCGAGAACTGCTCGCTCGCCTCGCACGGCCGCGCCACCCGGCACGACATCGAGCTCGGGCTGACCGCGTTGCGCGACGCCGCGCACCCGCGGGTGACGTTCTGGATCCCGGTCTCGGACGCCGTGGCCCGCACGCTGGGCATGGCGTCGAAGGAGGCCGCGCTGGCCCGCGGGCTCGACTGCCTGGCGTTCGCGCTCGACATCGGCGGGGGTGTGCCGGTGGACGTCGCGCTCGTCGACGCCCGGCCCGACGATCCCGGGCCCACCGTTGCCGCGATCGAGGCGCTGAGCAGCGCCGGCGCGGGGATCCTGAAGGTCTGCGACACCGTCGGCCGGTTCTTCCCCCGCCAGACGGCGGCGTTCCTGCAGGTGGTCGGGTCGCAGGCCGGCGAGGCCACCGTCGGCGTGCACCTGCACAACGACCTCGGGCTCGCGCTGGCCAACAACCTGGAGGCGGTGGCTGCAGGCGTGCGGGTGGTGGCGTCCTCGTGGTTGGGCCTCGGCGAGCGCACCGGGCTCGCCGCCACCGAGCAACTGCTCGTGGCGCTCTCGGGCGTGGTGGGCGCGCCGGAGTCCGCGCTCGGGACGACCGGACCGCTGTGGGCGAGCCCGCCCGACCTGCACGGTGTGGTGCCGACCGCGCACGAGGTCAGCCGGGTGACGGGGGTGCCGATGAAGATCACCGACGCGGTTGCGGGGCCCGGGGTGAACACGATCTCGACGGGCACCCCGTTCCTCGACCGCGATCTCTTCCGCCCGTTCGACCCGCTGGCGGTGCTCGGGGTGCGGCCGCACGTCGAGGTGACGCAGCTGGCCAGCCGGCGGGTGCTGCAGGCCGTGGCGGCCGAGCGGGGCGTCGAGCTCGACGACGCGGTGCTGGACGCGGCGTTGCAGTGGGTCAAGGAGACGGCGTACGAGCGCAACACCTCGATCGTCGACAAGGACGAGCTGTTCGCGTTCGTCGCCGGGCTGGTCGCGGTGGGTGCGCGATGACTGCGGATTCGGGGACTGAGGGCTTCTCGCCGGACGTCAAGCGGCCGTGGTTCCTGCCCCTCAACAACCCCGCGGTGGTGGCCGCCGACGCCGCCGCGCACATGCGCGGCGACGACGCGGTGGTCGGGATCCTGGTCGGCGACCAGGCGCGGGCCTACCCGTGGTGGGTGCTCGCGAACTACCACCTCGTCAACGACACCCTGATCACGTCGGACGAGCCGGGCGGCTACCTCTGGTCGGAGTCGATGACCGCGGACGGCGAGCCCGGCTACCCCTGGTACCCGACCGCGCCGGTTGTGGTCACGCTGTGCGAAGCGTGCAGCGCGACCTCCGCCTTCGTGCCGGTGCCGCCGGGCGACCGCGATCCGCTGGTGTTCACGCTGGTGGAGCGGGCGGAGGCGGAGTACCGGGCGCTCGGCACGTTCACGATCGCCGACCTCACGAGCCAGAGCCGCTGGCACCCGTTCACGGGCCGCGCACACAGCGGGCCGCGCAGCGGGGCGCAGCTGCCGCGGCTGCCCGCCTTCGTCGACCACTGGGCGAACTGGGTGCGCGACCACCCCACGACGACCGTCGTGCTCGCCGGCGAGGAGATGCGGCAGCGGCCGCACGTGCGCGACCTGCCCGGCGTGCTCGACCCGAACGCCGCGCACACCTCCCTGCGTGAGGTGCGGCTGCGCCAACCCGAGCTCGTCGACCACCGGCTCCCGTCGGCCGAGCTGGTGCTGGGCGTCGGGGACGCGGAGGCGGGGGAAGCGGTCGCGGTGCCGCTGGCGGTGCTGCGCAAGCACGGCGGGCTGCTCCAGCGCGACGTGGGCGGCCGGCCGCGGCTGTTCACGCTGGCCGGCGACTACCGCGGGCTGGTGCTGGACGGGCCCGGCGCGACGTTCACCGTCGTCGGCAACGAGCCGCTGCGGCTCGCCGACCCCGACGGTGGCCTGTGGGACCACCTCGGCCGGTGCCTCTCGGGGCCGCGGGCCGGCGAACGGCTGCCGCTCGCCGCCGACGGCTACGTGTCGAAGTGGGGGGAATGGAGCCTCGCCCACCCGGGGGCCGAGATCGCGGGGTGAGGAGACCGACCTCGTAGCCGGCCAACGGAGGGTCAGGAAAGTGGCTTTCCTGGCACCACAGGACAGGAAAGCCACTTTCCTGGCACCACCGCGAACACCCCGAGGACGGCGGGCGAGGGAAGGGCGACGGCTCGCTGCAGGAGGTCGCGAGATGAACCACAGCGCCCTTTGATCATGTTTGGACGGCGCTGAGGTCGATCTCGGCGCGGTGGCCATGTCAGTCTGACCGAGACCACTCTCCTGCTCTGGTGAGCTGGACCCATCGCCCGAAAGCGCCGTTCACGCGGCTCACCCGTGGGTCGGGAGGGCAGGAAAGCCACTTTCCGGCCCTCACAGGGCAGGAAAGTGGCTTTCCTGCCCTCACCGGCCCCGCCTCCCGCGTCCGACACCACCTGGGTCACGTCGCCGACCGCGGTTGGAGTGCGCCCTCCCCCACCCCACCGGCCACTGGCGCCCGGCGCGCCTTCAGGAGCACGTCCAGCACCATCCCCGGGCGGCGGAGCTCGGCCGGGTCCATGATCAGGTGCTGCACCGACGTGAAGACCCTGCGGATCGCCGGGTCCACCATGGACGCGAGCTGCACGCGCCGGGCGTAGGCGTTGAGCAGCGCGATCCCGCGCGGGCGGGCGCCCTCGGTCTGCGGGTAGGCGAAGTCGCCGCCGGAGGCGAACTGCCACGGCGTCGCGACGATGCGGGCCGCGCGCCGGTAGAAGTCGAGCACCAGGTCGGCTGTGGCCGTCGAGTGGGTGGCCAGCGCGTCGCGGAGCGCGCCGGCCTCCATCGCCGCGCACGTCATGCCTTGCCCGTAGATCGGGTTGAAGCTGCAGACGGCGTCGCCCAGCGCGAGGTAGCCGGACGGGACGTCGCGCAGCTCCTCGAAGTGGCGGCGCCGGCTGACGGGCAGCGTGCAGACGGCGACGTCGGTGAGCGGCTCGCAGCCCGTCACGATGCCTTCGATGCCGGGGTGCGGGAGCGCCGTGGCGTGCGCGTCGAACCCGGCCGCGTCGCGGGGGAACGCGCCGTGCCAGCCGCCGAGCGACACGAGCCACCGGTCGTCCTCGACGGGCAGCACCAGCCCGGCCCGCAGCTCCGCGGGCGGGTCGGGCAGCGCGAACGCGGCCTCGTACTCGCCGAGGTCGGCGGGCTTGCGCCGGTACAGCCTGGTCGCGTACCCGACCCCGATCGTGACCTCCGTGACCCGCGGAACCGCGTGCCCCAGCTCCCCCAGCCACCGCTGCGACCGCCCGCCGCGCCCGCTGCAGTCGACGACCAGGTCGGCGTCCAGCACACTGCCGTCGTCGAGCCCGACGCCGGTGATGCGCGTCCCGTCGTCGACGAGGCCGGTCACCGCGCGCCCGCCCCGCACCTCGACGCCGGGCAGCGCCAGCACCCGCCGCCGGATGGTGCGTTCGAGCAGCGGCCGGCTCGCGGTCACCAGCCGCAGCGGGGTATGGACGCGCGGCCAGATCGCGCCGAACCGGTGGAACGCCAGGCTCATGCCGGGGTCGAACCGGACGGCGCCGGCCGCGACCAGCTCGTCCATCAGGTCCGGGAAGAGCGTGCCGAGCGCCCGCTGGCCGGCGACGAGCAGGACGTGGCCGTGCCCGCCTTGCGGCACCCCCCGCCGCGGCACCGCGGTGTCGGCCACCTCGTCACGATCGACGACCACAACACTGCCGTGGTCCGCAAGCGCGCGAGCGGCGGCGAGGCCCGCGACACCGGCGCCGATCACGACGGCCCTCATGACCACACCACCGTGACCCTGCGCAGCAGCTCCTCCACGCGTTCACGGAGGTGGCGATCCGCCGGCAGGGGGAACTCGAACCCGCTTGCCGCCGCCACCTCACCGGCAACCCGCCAGAACAGGTCGAGCGACGAGGTGAACGCGCGCCGCGCGTCGGCCGCGTCGAACCGCCCGAACACGTCGTGGACGGCGACCCACAGCTCGGGCGCCAGCCACGACGGCATGTCGCTGCCCAGCCCCGTGTCCTCGACCCGGTGCCCGCCGATGATCGTGGCGTGCCACTCCAGCATGCGCAGGAGGTGCGCCTTCGCCACCCAGTCGCGCGACTTCGCCTTCCACAGCTGGCCGCGGGCGATGTACTTGGGCACCCGCAGCCCGTCGAACCAGAAGCCGTCGACGAGCCTGCGGAACTCCGCGGCGGTGAGCCGCCCGCGGTCGGGCCACTCCCCGCGCGGCGCCGGCAGGCCGCGCGTGAGCCCGTCGCGGTCGAGCAGCACCCGGTATCCGCAGTCCCAGCCGGGGCTCAGCACGCCGCTCGCCACCATGTCGCCGATGCGGCCGGCGTCGACGACGCTCATGTCGACGGTGGTGCCGCCGGCGTAGACGACGCTCCACACCGGCAACGGCGCGAGCGTGTATGCGGTCCAGACCTCCCCGAAGTCGCGCCACCACGTACCGCCGAGCAGCTCGGGCGTCACGTCGGCGAACGTGATCTCGATGTCCACATCGGACATGTCGTCGACGCGGGCGGCCGGCTGGGCGAGCGAGCCGGTGAGCACCACCGCCCGCACGTCGGCCCGCGCCGAGCACCACGTGACGATGCGCTCGACCATCTCCTCCTGCGGGGTCACCACGTGAGCGGCAGGGTCTGGACCTGGCGGACCACCAGGCCGTCGACGAACACGATCTCCGACTCGGGCACCGCCAGCCGGACGTCGGGCAGCCGGCGCGCGATCCCGGCCAGCGCCTCCTGCAGCTCCATCCGCGCGAGGTGGATGCCGAGGCAGCGGTGCACGCCCGCGCCGAAGCCGAGGTGCGGGTTGGCCGGCCGGTCGACGTCGACGCGGTGCGGGTCGGGGAACACCGCCGGATCGCGGTTGGCCACCATGAAGGCCGGCAGCACCACCGCGCCCGCCGGGACGGGCACCCCGCTGAGCCGCACCTCCTCCAGCGTCACCCGAGGCTGCATGACCCCGGTGATGCCGACCTGCACGAACCGGGAGAGCTCCTCGACCGCGCTCGGGATGATCTCCGGATTCCCGACGATGCGCGACCACAGGTCGCGGTGGTGCAGCAACGTCATGAGGAACAGGTTGATCTGGTTGGTCGTCGTCTCGTGCCCACCGATGAGCACGCCGATGCACACCATGAGCATCTCGCGCTCGGTCAGCCGCCCGTGCTCCTCCTGGGCCAGGACCAGCTCGCTGATCAGGTCGTCGCCGGGGTCCTTGCGCCGCGATTCGATCAGCTCGGCGATCCCGGCGACCGCCGTGTTCGTCCGCTCCGGGTCGCGGTTCCAGTCCCCGACCATGACGTCGGACCACTCCTTGCACCGCTCCCGGTCCTTCGGCGCGATCCCCATCAGGTCGCAGATCACCCAGACCGGCAGCGGGGTGGAGAAAAGCTCCACGAGGTCCACGGGACACGGCCGCTCGACCATGCGGGAGAGCAGCTGGTCGACCATCGCCCGCACCGCGGGCCGCAGCCGCTCGACCCGCCGCGGGGTGAAGGCGTGCGCGACGACGCGCCGCAGCCGGGTGTGCTCCGGCGGGTCCAGCCCGATCAGCGACTCCGTCTCCATGGCACCCAGCTCCGCGACGGGCGGCCGCTCGGCCCGCCGGATCTCGCGGCTGAACCGGCGGTCGGTGAGCGCGAGCCGCACGTCCGCGTAGCTCGACACCAGCCACGCCGGCGTGCCGTCCGCCATCCGCACCTCGACGACCGGCTGGTCGCGCTGGAGGTCGACCAGCTGCGGGAGCGGCTCGTAGATCGACGGCGGCTCGGGGAGGGGGAACGGGAGCGGCCTGCTCATGCGGTGGTCTCCAGTCGTCGAGCGTTGGGTCGGTGGTGGGCCACCTGCTCCAGGTGCAGGACGGTCGCGGCCGGCGCCGGTCGCGCCTCGATCCGCCGCCACAGTTCGGTCGCCATCGCCCGCCGGCCGGGGTCGGCGAGCAGCGCGGCCACGGCGTCGCGAACCGCACCCGGGGCGGCACGTTCGACGGGCAGCGCGGTGCCGGCCCCGGTGCGGGCGACCCGCTCCGCGTTGAAGTGCTGGTCGGCGATGGCGGGCACGATCAGCTGCGGCACACCGCACGCCGCGGCGGTCATCGTCGTGCCGGCGCCGCCCTGGTGCACCACCGCGGCGCAGTGCGGCAGCAGCAGGTGCAGCGCGAGCTCGCCGGCGCACACCCGGACGTTGGACGGCAGCGCGACGCCGGTGAGGTCGACGCCGCTGAGCGCCAGCACCACCTCCACGTCGAGCTCCGCGATCGCCCGCACCCCCGCGACCAGGTCGAACTCGACGTCCATGCCGATCGCGGCCATCAGCGTGCCGCGGGTGAGGCAGACGCGAGGGCGCTCGGGCGGGCGGCGCAGCCAGCCGGGCAGCACCGCGGCGCCGTTGTAGGGGACGAACCGCGTCGGCACGGACGCCACCGGCAGCGGCACCTGCATCGGCGGCGGGCAGGGGTCGAGGGTGAGCGTGCCGTCGAGCTCCACGGCCGCCGGGTCCATCCCGAGCCCGTCCACCAGCGGACCGAGCACCGCGTCGGTGTCGAGCCGCAGCCGGGTGCCGTGGTCGGGCCCCCACAGCAGCCGCACGCTCGGCACCCGCATCGCCGCCGCCGCAACGGCGGCCGCGAGGTTGCCCGGCTCGTGCAGCACCAGGTCGGGGCGGTGGAACCGGCCGAACTCGACGAGCTCCGGCAGCATCGCCTCCGCGTACCGGAACGCGACCCCGCCGGCAGTGATGGTCGGCGGCAGCCCCTCTACACCGTGATCGTCCGAGATCGGCCCGACCTGGCCTGCGGCCACCGCGGCGAAGTCGAGGAGCCGGCCCACCGGGACCGCCGGCAGGCCGGCGCCGGTGATCACGTCGACGAGGTCGGGCGGGCCGGCGACCACGACGTCGTGCCCGGCCGCGCGCAGCGCCCACGCCAGCGGGACCAGCGGGTACAGGTGCGACCGCCAGCCCCACGTGACGACGAGGACCCTCACCGGGAGCCCGCCACGGCCAGCACCCGCGCGTTGTCCGCCGCGCTCCCGACCGTGAGGCGCACCCCCACGCCGGGGAAGCAGCGCACGAGGATCCCGGCGGCGGCGCAGCGGGCGGTGAACCCCTCGCTGTCCGGGCCGAGAGGCAGCCACAGGAAGTTCGTTTCGCTCGGGGCGACGGGCAGCCCGGCGGCGACGAGGTCGGCGCGCAGCCGGTCGCGGGTGTCGCGCAACTCGGCGGCGCGACGTGCGGCCGTCTCCTGCACGTCCGGTTCGAGGCACGCGATCGCCGCGGCCTGGGCGAGCCCGCCCGGGTAGAACAGGATGCTCGCCATCCGCACCGAGGTGGCGATCCGGGCCGGGACCACCGCGTAGCCGATCCGCAGCGCGGCCAGCCCGTGCGCCTTGGAGAAGGTGCGCACGACGCAGACGTTGTCGTGCGCGCCGCGCAGGGCCAGCCCGTCGGCCCAACCCGGATCGGCACAGCCCGGATCGCTGACGTAGTCGCGGTAGGCCTCGTCGATCACGACGACGACCTCGGCCGGGATCCGGGCCAGGAACTCGGTGACCTCGGCCTGCGTGAGCGCAGCCGCAGTGGGGTTGTTCGGGTTGCAGAGCAGCACGCACCGGGTCCGCTCGGTGACGGCGGCGGCCATCGCGTCGAGGTCGTGGGCGAGCCCGGCCAGCGGCACGGGCACCGACCGCGTGCGCGCATTGGCGATCATCAGCGGGTAGCCCTCGAACGACAGCGCGGGGTGCACGACCTCGCTCCGGCCCGGGTCCAGCGCCTGGATCACCAGCTGCGTGAGCCCTGCGGATCCGGGCCCGAGCACCAGCTCGCCCTCCGGCACGTCGAGGTGCTTCGCCAGCGCCGTCCCGACGTCGGCCGCGCGGAAGTCGGGGTAGCGCTGCATCCTGGCCGCGGCCGACCGGACGGCGTCGAGCACGGCCGGCACCGGGCAGTACGGCGACTCGTTCATCGAGAGATCCGCGGTCGAAACGTCATCGGTCATGCCTGAAGTCCTTTCCTTGCGTCGAGGCTGATCCGCGGAGTATTGATGGGACACCCCGTCACAACGACGTCGAAACGAGCGTGATGCATTTGTCGACCATTGCCCGGATCACTGTCGAACCCGCCGCGGGCGCCCTCGGAGCCACCATCGAAGGGGTCGATCTCGAAACGCTGACCGACAGCGGGTTCCGCGAGATCAAGCAAGCCCTGCTCGATCATCTGGTGATCTTCATCGCCGGTCAGGAACACGTTTCCCCGGAGGCGCACATCGCTTTCGGGGCGCGGCTCGGTCAGGTCGTGCCGCATTCCCACCTGCCACGACTGGAGGGCTATCCGGACATCGTGGTGATCAACTCGGAGGACGGCGGCAAGGTCGACGTCTGGCACACCGACATCACCTACGACCCGACCCCGCCGCTGGCCTCGGTCCTGCGGCTGGTCCGGCTGCCGCGCCGGGGCGGCGACACGATGTGGAGCAACCAGTACCTCGCCTACGAGCAACTGTCCGCACCCATCCGCGATCTGCTCGACGGGTTGACCGCCGTGCACAGCCAGCCCGGCAGCGAATCGACGAGGCGGGCCGAGCACCCGGCGGTGCGGGTGCACCCGGAAACCGGCCGAAAAGCGTTGTACGTCAACAGGTTGTTCACCTCACACATACCGCAGCTGAGCCGCGGGGAAAGTGATGCACTGCTCGAATACCTCTTCGCATTCGCCGAGCGGCCCGAACTCACGTGCCGCCACCGGTGGCAGGCCGGCGACATCGCGGTGTGGGACAACCGGGTCACCCAGCACTACGCGCTCAACGATTACCGGGAACCGCGGGTCGGGCATCGGGTGACCGTTTTCGGGGACGACCTGAACGGCGGCCCGCCACGCTGGCCGGACTACCGGCCGTTGCCGGGGCAGCGGTACTGGCCGGCCCGGGTCAACGCGCGCGAACAGTACTGAACGAACTGACGGCCGGGGGCCCGCGCGTGCTCACGCCGGGCCTCCGTCCACCGCCGACCGGTACGCGCCGAGCGCCCGGATCGCCGACCCGCGGGTGATCGCACCGTTCGGGTAGTGCATGTGGTGGCGGATGTAGGCGCACACCCGGCTCGCCGGCCAGTCGCCACCGGGGCGCTGGGCGTCGACCAGCCAGTCGATCCCCCGCCGGATCGACTGCGACCCGGGCGCGACACCGGCCGCGAGCAGCGCCGACAGCGTCCACGCCGTCTCCTCGACGGTGCCGGGCGAGCCAGTGGAACCGGCGCCGTCGCCCCACGATCCGTCGGCGAGCTGGGTGTCGAGCAGCCAGCGCCGCGCGCGCTCGGCGACCGGCCCGCCGCCGCGCCCGGCCGTCGCGAGCGCGGTGAGCACCATCGCCGTGCCGGACGTGTGGTCGCGGTACCAGAGGTTCTCGAACGTGCCGTCGGTCGCCTGCTGCGTCTGCAGCCAGTCCAGCGCCGAGCGCACGGCGTCGTCGTCGGGCCGGTGGCCCGCCTCCAGCAGGGCGACGACGCACTGGCTGGTGATCGCCGGGCACGGGCCGTCGTTGGCCAGCTTCGTGTTGCGCACCCACAGGCTCCAAGAGCCGCGCTTGTCCTGCCGGTCGACCAGCCAGTCGAGGCCGCTGCGCAGCACCGGGTCGCGCTCCCGGTCCGGGAAGCCGGCCAGCGCGGCAAGGATCTCCGCCGACTCCAGCGTCACCGGCCAGCCGTGCGCGCCGGAGAAGCTCCACCCACCCGGCGGGCAGGCCAGCACCGTGAAGGCATCGCGCTGCTGGGTGCGGTGGAAGAGGTCGCGGGTGCGGTCGAGCCGCTGGTCCAGGCCGTAGCCCGCCGCGAGCAGCCCGGTCGCGGCGAACGCCGAGCGCGTGAGATCCAGGTTGGACACCGCGTCCCAGGCGCCGTCGGGCCGCACGGAGCGGCGCAGGAACCCGACGATCGCGGTGACGATGCCGGGTGCCCGGCCGGCGCGCGCGAGCCCGAGGCACACGAGCGCGGCGGGCCACGGGTCCTCGCTGAACGCGCCGGTCCGCTGTTCGTGCTGGTGCACGGCGTCGAGCAGGCGCAGCGCGGTGGGCACGGCCAGCCGGTTGGTGAACCGGCGCACCCGGCCCGGCGGGTCGATCGCCGCCTGCATCAGCGCGAGCCCGAGGAACGGCGCGGTGCGGAACGAGATCCGCCTGCGGCGCACCGGGCCGGCCAGCACGACCTCGAGCGGGAGCCGGCGCAGGCTCGCCGCGGGCGCGAACCCCGCGAGCACCTGGAACTGCGCGCACAGGTGCGCAACAGCAAGATCGGTGACGGCGGCGACCCCGCCCAGCGCGGCCAGCCCCGCACGGCCGCGCTCGATCGCGGCCACGCTCCCGTCCGGCGCGACGATCTGCAGCGCGGCCACCGCGACCGAGGTCGCCACCGCCTCGCTGCCGGCGCCGACGACCCCGCCCCAGCCGCCGTCGTCGTGCTGGACCTCGCGCAGCCACCGCGCGCCGGCGGCGATCAGTGCCGCCGAACCGGCCGGGTCGGCGGCGTGCAGCGCGGTGATCGCGCCGGCGGTGCCCAGCGTCGACGCCGGCGGGTCGTCACCGAACGCCCCGTCGGCCTGCTGCCGCCGGAACAACTCGTCGGCGCCCGCGGCGATGGCCGCGCGCACGCGCCCTTCACGCAGGCCGGGGTCGTCCAGGAGGGGTTCAGGCTTCATCGCGGGCAGTCCTCTCCGGCCCGTCCAGCGGGCCCAGCTCGTACCACGTCCGCATCCGGCGTTGGGTCCACCAGGTCAGCGCGACCATCGGCACCAGCAGCGCCACCGCGGGCACCGGCCCGATGCCGAGCCCGACGACGGCGGCCGCCAGCCCCAGCCGTTCGAGCACCAGCACCTCGTGCGCGCGCAGGGCGACCCGTGCGGGCAGCGCCGCACGCAGCCGCACCAGCGGCGCGAAGGCAAGAACACCGACGGCGGCCACTACCGCCAGTACGGCCAGGTGAGCGGGCTGCAGGCGGCCACCGACCGCGGCAGCTGCAACGGCGAGCCCGTAGAGCGCAACCGCCGTCCACACCCCGGCCGCGGTGCCGCGCTCCACCGGGAGCGTCCGGTAGCCGCCGGCCCGGTCGCCCACGACATCGCGCAACGTGCCGACCACATTGGACGCGGTGTCGTGCAGGCAGAACGCGAGGGCGAACACCAGCACACGCCAGTCGAACGCGGGCACGATCGCGGCGCCGTAGAGGAGCGTGAGCGCGCCGAGCAGCCCGCGGACCAGGTTGCCGGCGAGGCCGTTCGCCTTGAGCCACCCGCTGTAGGCGAGCACACCCGCGACCGCCCCGGCGGCGATCAGGCCGGTCACCCAGCCGGCCGCGGTGGCGAGCGCGCCGACGGCGATCATCCCTGCGACCCCGCAGGTGAGCGCCGTTCGCGGGGCGAGGCGGCCGGACGGGATCGGCCGGTGCGCCTTGCCGATGGCGTCGAGGTTGCGGTCGAGGTAATCGCCCAGGTAGTGGGCGGCGAGCCAGCCGAGGGTGGGCGTCGCCCACGCGACGGCGAGCCACCACGGCCGGTGCTCACCGGCGAGGCCCGCACCGGCCAGCCCGAGCAGCCCGACGTACCAGACCGTGTACGGCCGCCAGGTCTCCACATGGGCGAGCGCCGCGGTCATGACCCGACCCGCCCGAGACCCCGCCGGCGCCGTCACGGGTCGGCCCTCGCCGCCCACGTGACCACGGATTCCAGCACGTCACGGCTCCCCGACGGGTCGAGCGCGCCCAACCGGGCGAGCGCCTGCTCCCCGTAGTGCGCCGCCTGCTCCCGCGCCAGGTCCAGCCCGCCGGTCTCGGCAAGCATCGCGCGGAACGCGGCCAGCTCGCCGGGGCGGGCCGAGCGGCGCGTCAGCGCCACCGCGAGTCGTCTGCGGGTGGCCGGCTCGGCCGCCTGGTAGGCCAGCAGCACCGGGAGCGTCGGGCGGCCGTTGGCCAGGTCGCTGGTGACGGGCTTGCCCGAGGCGCTGCTGGTGAGCGTGCACGCGAGCAGGTCGTCACGGATCTGGAAGGTGATCCCGAGCAGCTCGCCGTACTCCCCCAGCCGCGTCGCCAGCGCCCCGTCGGCGCCACCGAGCAGCGCCCCGACCTCGCAGACCGCGCGGAACAGCGCACCCGTCTTCAGCTTGGCCACCGCGAGGCAGCTGTCGACGTCCACGGTCGGGTCCCCGACCAGCCGCGACTCCAGCACCTGCCCCCGGCACAGGTCCGAGCCCGCGGCGGCGAGCGCCGTGACCGCCGCCGCCGTGGCACCGGCCGGCAGCCGGGCCGAACAGCTGGTCGCGATGGCCTCGAACGCGGCGAAGATCAGGTGGTCGCCGGTCACGATGGCGTCAGGCACACCGTGCGCGGCGTGCACCGACGGACGGGACCGCCGCACGTCGTCGCCGTCGATGATGTCGTCGTGCACCAGCGTGGCGACGTGCACGTACTCCATCGCCAGCGCGGCCGGCAGCACGTCGTCTGGATCGCCGCCGACCGCCTCGGCGCAGGCGAGCGTCATCAGCGGTCGCAGCAGCTTCCCCGGCGGCAACAGCGCGTAGCGGCCGAGCGCCGTCAGGTCGTCGGCACCGGCCGGCCACCGGCGCTCGATCTCCGCCCGCAGCAGCCGCTCGGACCGGGTCGCCGTCGGGTGGTCCGTCCGGATGAGGATGGTCATGAGCGGGCGGCGAGGTCGAGGACGACGAGGCCGTCGGCGCCGCGCAGGACGTCGGCGAGGGCGAGCCCCGCCGAGCCGGCGAGCTGCTCGAACTCGGCGACCGTCCGTTCCCGGCCACCCACGGTGACCAGCATGTTCAGGTCGAAGTGCGGGTTCTGGCCGGTCTGGAGCACCTCGACGACGAGCACCCGCGGCGCCGCGGCGGCGCAGTGGCCGAGGATGGTCCGGGCGGGCGCGTCGGGCCAGTCCGAGAGCACGCGCGAGACCACCACGACGTCCGCCGCCTCGGGCAGCGGCTCGAAGAAGCTCGCGGCGACGAACCGGGCCCGCTCGGCCACCCCCATCTCGGTGAACGTCGACATGGCCGCGACCTGCGACGCCGAGCGGTCGACCAGCACCCCGCGCAGGTGGCCGTGCTTGGCGAGGACCTCGGCGAGCAGCCCACCGTTGCCGCCGCCGACGTCGAGCACCGTCGCGGCGCCGGCCCAGTCGACGAGCCGGGCGACCTGCGGTGCGGTGCGCCGCTGCTCGGCGCGCATCAACGCGTCGAAGTACTCGCGCGCCGCAGGCGTCTCGTCCAGGTCCGCCCACAACGTGAGGCCGTGCACCGCGGCGTAGCCGGGCTCGCCGGTGCGCACGGAGTGCAACAGGCCGGCGTAGGCCATGTCCATGCGGAAGCCGAGGCCGTCGAGGTCGAGCCACTGCCGCCGTCCGATCGGCCCGCCGTCGCGCAGGAGCCGGCCGACGTCGGTCAGCTCGAAGTGCTCCGGCCGCGTCTCCGCCAGCACTCCCCTGCGGACGAGGTAGCGCAGCAGCTGCCCGAGCGCTGCCTGGTGCGTGCCCGTCGCGGCGGCCAGGTCGGCGAGCTCGTGCCGGCCCTCGTCGATCCGATCGGCCAGTCGCAACGTGGCGGCGACCCGGACGGCGAACGGACCGGCCAGGTCCGACATCTCGCGCAGCAGCTGCTCCGCCGTCATGCCCACGCCACCGGGAACGCCTTGAGCCCGCAGTTGATCCGCTCGTGGCGCCACGGGAGCTCGTCGATCTCGACGGCCGGGCGCAGGTGCGGGAAGCGGCGCAGCAACGTCGCGATCGCGATCTCGACCTCCATCCGGCCGAGCGCGGCCCCGAGGCAGAAGTGCGAACCGGTGCCGAACGTCAGGTGCTGGCCCCAGGGCCGGTCGAGGCGCAGCAGGTCCGGCTCCGGGAACTTCGCGGGATCGCGGTTCGCCGCCCACGGCAACGGCATCACGACGTCGCCCGCCTGCAGCGCGACGCCGCCGAGCTCGACCGGCGCCACCACCGTCAGCTCGAAGAACGTCGGGCTGAGCGAGGTGAACCGGAGCAGCTCGTCGACGGCGGGCGGGATGAGGCCGGGATCGGCGCGCAGGCGCTGCATCACGTCGGGGTGCTGGAACAGGGCCCGCATCCCGACGCTGATCGAGCTGATCTCACGGCCACCGACGAGCACGGTGACGGCGAGCCCGATGATCTCCTCGTCGGTCAGCGAGGGGTCGTCGGCTTGCGCCTCCACCCACGCCGAGAGCAGGTCCGTGCCGGGTGCGGCCCGCTTCTCCGCGAGCCGGGCGCCGAGGTAGGCGCGCATCGCGCGGGTGGGGTCCGCGGTCTCGGTGACGGCATGGGTGTCCACGGCCATCATCGCCGTGTCCCACTGGGCGAAGCGTTCGCGGTCGGCTGCGGGCACCCCGAGCAGCTCGCTGATCACGATCGCCGGGAGCGGCACGACGAGGTCCGCAACGAGGTCGCCGGGGCTGCCGCGCTCCACCATCGCGTCGAGCAGCTCGTCGGTGATCGCCTGGATGCGGGAGCGGAACGCCTCGATGCGGCGCGGGGTGAACGCGCGCGCCGCCAGCCGGCGCAGCCCGGCGTGCGCGGCGCCGTCCATGCCCAGGTTGCGGACCGGGCAGCCGTCCGTGACCTCGGCGCCGGTGTCGAAGGGGCCGCCGCTGCGCCGGAAGCGGACGTCGGTGAGCACCTCGCTCACCTCGTCGTAGCCGAGGACCAACCAGACCAGCCGCCCGCCGGGCAACCGGACCCGACTCACCTTCTCGTGCTCCACCATCTGCAGCAGTTCATCCGGCAGATCCCCCCGGAAGACCTCGAACGGATAATCGCGGATCTCCCGCCGGACCGTTGCACCGCTGCTCATCGCACCCCGTTTCCCCGCAAATAGGTCATGCCCCGAATGCGCGCACGACACAAGTCGCACCGACACGACAGCCGCACCGATTGCGCGCATGCGGCGGACCGCACCCACGGAGCGCGCACCGAATGGACCGACGGCATCGGCGCGGATGCGCACACCACCGTCGCCTGCCCGAGCGCCATCGACCAACGCTCTCGTATACCGCGCTGACCAGCACGAACACCGCACCCGAGCCGGCAGCTACACAGGCGCCCCTCTACACCTGACAACCAGCCGGCAGCGACTCAGCCGCGATCGAAGGAGCGCTCAAAGGCTCACGGTGATCGACGATCCCCCGAAGTTCGCCGTTCTGAATACCACCCTGCGGGCCCGACCCCGCAACTCTCTCCCCCGAGCGAATTGCGGGCTGCGCTCTGACCATCCGATCTTCGAACCATCGTGTCGAACGGCCTGTCCATGGACGCTAGCGAGGCCCGCGGATCCTGCGAATCGGCCGAACGTGTGGTCCTGATTCACATTCCGTATCCCGCAGTGACATGTCGCGGACCGCTCACCACTGGTGCGCGACGTCCACAACGAGCCGGGGCGGGTCCTCGAGGTGCAGCACCCGGAACGGCAGGCGCGCGCGGACACCCAGGCCCACGGTGGTGTCCCCCTCCCACGAGTTCGCCCACGCCACCTGCCGGAACGTCCGCCAACCCGTGACGTCGACCATCTCGGTGAGGTCGGCCGGGTGGTAGGTGACGTTCCACGCCTCGTCGTAGGCCGGGTTCCCGGCAACGACCACGAGGAACGCCCCGCCCCGCAGGGGCACCGGGTCACCGGTCGCGTCCGCGCTCACCTCGGGGACGTACTCGACGTAGTAGCGGCCCGCCGCCTGCACGTCGAACACGAGGCGGTCGAAACAAGCCTGCTGCTCGCCCCGCACGTCCGTCACCGACGAACCGGTCCCGGCCGTCGCCCGGGCCGGGGCCGGGGCCGTCTTCAGCTCCGACCCCCACGTGATCCCGCAGTTGGGCTCCGCGGCGGCCGCGGCGCTGGCCGGGACGAGCGCCGCGACGGCAGCGACCACGAGCGCGATGCGGCAGAGCCTTCGTCCCATGATCACAAGACGCACGTCCCTGCCCGAAGTTGCCACCGGGAGTCCGTCAAACCGGCCAGAAGTAGGGGAGTTCGGGGTCGGTGGTCTCGAAGACGGGCAGGTAGTGCGCCGGCATCTTCCTGATCAGCGCCGCGCGGTGGCTGCGGTGCACGCGCTCGTCACCCAGCCACGACGGCAACGCTCCGGTCGTCGAGAGCGCCGCCTGCGAGGCCGGCGACGGGCCGCCGGCGGCAGCCAGATCCGCGGCGATGGTCGCCGCGCACGTGTCCGGGTGCCCGCGCGCGACCCATTCGTCGCACATCGCCGTCCCGTAGGCCGCAACCGCTTCCGGGTGCCCCCTCCACATCTTCACCGCCGGATGGTGCTGCCAGCCGTAGCCCGGCCGCGTCAGCGCGCGCAGGATCTGCAGCGCCTCGACGCGCTGCTTGCCGAGCCGCCGTTCGTCGAGGACCGCCGCGCTGGCGGCGAAGTCGGGGTACGGCAGGAACGTCTGCAAGCGACCACCTCTTCTCGTCCGCGTCCGCGACTACCCCGACCCGCCCGCCCCCATGCCACCCCAACTTCCCCACCGTTTTGCCAACTTGCACGCCCTGGAAGGCGTGCAGATTGGCAAAACGGTGGGGAAGTTCGGGGTCGGGACGCCAGCTCCTGCCGCGAGACGGTCTTCAGTTGTGCGTTCGCCCACCGCTGCGGAGATTCCACCTGAGCATCGGTCGCGCGCAGATCACGTCCGCCGGTGCGGGATCTCCCCCGTGTCGGCGACTTCCAGCGCGACGTCGCGCAGCTTGCGGTTGAGGTGCTGCGACGCCCGACGCAGCAGCGTGAACGCCTCGTCACGGCTGACCAGCCCCGCCGACATCAGCACCCCCATCGCCACCCCGATGTCCCGGCTCGACACCAACGCCACATCCAGGTTCGCGGCCCGCTCCCGGTCCTGGGCCGCACGCACCGCCAATGCCGCGTGCGTGGCGAGGATCGTGCCCAGCGCACGATCGTCCGCGTCGAACGCCGCCGCCGACCGCGAGTACAGGCTCAACGCCCCGATCGTGTCTTCCTCCACGAACAGCTGGAACGACAGCATGCTCCGCACACCCGTCGCGTCGAACGCGCGCCGGCTGAACGAAGGCCATCGCGCGTCCGTCGCCAGATCGTCGATCAGGTACGTGTCGTGCTCCGCGATCGCGTCGAGGCAGGGCCCCTGCCCCACTTCGTGCTGGACCGCGTCGACCGCGGGAGGCACCCCGTCCGTGGGCGCAACCGTCTCGATCCGACCGTTCCGACGCACGATCGACACCGCAGCATGGTCACATCCGCCGACCATCTCCACGCCCGCGCACGTGACCCGGGCCAGGACCTTCTTCGGTGAACCCTGGCCCTGGAGCTGCCGTGCGACGTTGGCGAACGCCTCTGCGATTCGAGCATCCGCAGCTTGCTCCATACCCGCAGAAAATACTTCGGGCCGCCGGTCGGCGCATCTCGATGCGCGCAGTCGTCGCCGACGGGCCTCCCGTCAGGAAGCCCCCTCGGCAGCTCGGCTCGTCCCGACGGAACGACGGTCTGGGCGCTCCTCGCCCCCGGGCAGGACGGGTAACCGCAGCCTCTCGTTTGGCCGATCCGGTGCCGGGTATGCGTGGGCAGCGTCGTCAAGCATCCGGCGACGAATTCCGAGCTCTCCGCAGAGATCGAGGTTCTCGCATGTTCATGCACGTGCAACGAATGATCAATGAGATCGTCCCGGACGAACCCGACCCGGCCGCCGCCAACGCATTGCAGGAAGGCCTCGGGGGACAGTTCGGCGAAATGCGCACGATGATGCAGTACCTGTTCCAGGCGTTCAACTTCCGGGGCGCGGCCGGCAAGCCTTACAAGGATCTGCTCTACGGAGTGGGCACCGAGGAGATCGCGCACGTCGAGCTGATCGCGACGACGATCGCACGGCTGACCGACGGCGCACCGCAGTACAAAGGCGCGGCGACCAAGCCGGTCGACGAGCCCGGCAAGGGTGGGGCGACACCGCTGGACACCGCGCTCGGGGCCGGCAACATCCACCACTACCTGGTCGGCGCCCAGGGTGCGCTGCCGGTCGACGCCGCCGGCAACCCGTGGCTCGGCTCGTACGTCTACAACAGCGGCAACCTCGTCCTGGACCTGCTGTACAACCTCATGCTCGAGTCCACCGGCCGGCTGCAGAAATGCCGCATCTACGAGATGACCGACAACAAGACCGCCCGCGCGACGATCTCCTACCTCATCGTCCGCGACCAGGCCCACGAGAACGCCTACGCCAAGGCACTGGAGTCGCTCGGCATCAACTGGGGTGCCGCCCTCCCGATCCCCAAGACCGACGCCGAACGCTTCCCCGAGGTCAAGAAGCTGCTGGCGGAAGGTCTGCACCTCAAGCAGTTCACGTTCAGCGCCGACAACCTGTCCGAAGCGGGGAAGATCTACCGGGGCGAGGCGCCGGCCAGCGTCGGCGGCGGCACGCTGACCACCGAGGTGGCGCCGGAGGGCTTCCCGATGGACATCGCCGTCGAACGCCCCGAGGAGTTCGCGCCCGGCCTCGACCCCGAACTGCTCGAACTGGTCCAGGCCACCGCGGAGCTCGAGCTGGCGGAAGCCGACGATCCCGGCGCCAACGGGAAGAAGCCCACCACCACTTCGGCGGCGAAGAAGAAGTAGCGTCAGTACCGCCACGATCGGGTACACGTGCTCAGGTGCCCGGTTCCGTCGCGACGGAACCGGGCACCAGATCCGGCGGCTGAACCCATCACGCCACCGGGTCGCCCCTCCCGGGTCAGTACAGTCCGCGCGATGGGAGTCCCGCAGGCATCATGGGCCGAAGTGTTGTCCGGGCTGATCAACGACTCGCACCTCGTGACCGGCGATCAGCTCTCGGCCACGGCGCACCAGGCGGTTCAACCGCTGGGACTCACCGCCGAGGTGCTGATCGTCGACATCGCCCAGCGCCAGCTGATCCCGATCCGCCCTCGAACATCAGCACGCATCAACGTGGAGGGAACCGTCGCAGGGCGCACGTACCAGCTCGGTGAGATCCAGCGCGGGACCGATGCCCAAGGCCGACAACACCTGTGGGTACCGATGCTCGACGGCACCGATCGGGTCGGCGTGGTCCGAATCGGGCTCATGCCGCACGTCGCCGACAGCAGAGAGCTGCGGCAACGGTGCTGGGCCCTGTCGGGATTGCTCGGTCACATCACGGTCTCCAAGATGCCCTACAGCGAACGTCTCCGGTGGCTCCGCGGGAACGGGCCGCTCACGCCGGCCGCGGAGATGCTGTGGCAACTCCTGCCACCCCGCACGTTCGCCACCCCGCAGCTCGTCGTCACGGCACTCGTCGAGCCGCACGACCGGGTTGCCGGCGACGCCTACGACTACTCGGTCAACGCCGACGACGCGTTCCTGGCGGTCTACGACGGCGTCGGGCACGACCTGCAAGCCGGCCAGACCACCGCGCTGGCGATAACCGCGGTGCGCCACGGCCGCCGGGAGGGGCGAACCGATCTGGTCGAGCTGGCCGCCCGCGCCGACGAACTCCTCATGGCTCAGCCAGGCCCGACCAACTTCGTCACGGCGGTGCTCGCCACCCTCGACACCCGCAGCGGGATACTGCGCTACCTGCTGGCCGGTCATCCCCCGCCGCTCCTGCTCCGCGCCCGCCGCACGGTCAAGGAACTCGATGCCGCTCCCCGACCGCCGCTCGGGATCCCACCGGTGCCGGCTCATCCGCCGATGATCGGCACGGAAAAACTCGAACCCGGCGACAGGCTCCTGCTCTACTCCGACGGCATCACCGAGGCTCGCAACAACGACGGGCAGTTCTTCGGCGAGGAACGGCTCATCGACTTCACCGAGCGCGCCGAACTCGACCGGCTGCCCGCGCCCGAAACGCTCCGCAGGCTCACCGCATCGATCCTCGCCCATCAGCACGGATTGCTCCAGGACGACGCCACGTTGCTGATGGCGGACTGGTCGAGCGATGCTCATGAACGGATGTTCCCGGTGCTCGATCCATAGGTCGGGCGGGTGCCCCACACCTGGTCAGCTGCGGTCGTCGGGGCCTTCCGGTGTCTCGACCCGGCGGCGGTCGGGGGCGGTCCAGAACCGACGGACGCCCCGGCCGCCACAGGGGCGGGCCGGGGCGTCGTCAGCGGAGCGATCTACCGCAGGTCGAACCGGTCGAGGTTCATGACCTTGTCCCACGCCTTGACGAAGTCGCGGACGAACCGCTCCTTCGCGTCGTCGGCCGAGTACACCTCGGCGATGCCGCGCAGGATCGAGTTCGAGCCGAAGACCAGGTCGGCCGCGGTGGCGGTGCGTACCACGGTGCCCTGGGCGTCACGGGCCTCGTAGACTCCCTCGTCGTCGACCGACGTGCTCCACTCGACCCCGAGGTCGAGCAGGTTGCGGAAGAAGTCCTGCGACAGCACTCCCGGCCGGTCGGTGAAGACGCCGTGCTGCGTGGCGCCGGTGTTCGCGCCCAGCACCCGCAGGCCGCCGACCAGCACGGTCAGCTCCTTCGCCGTGAGCTCCAGCATGTACGCGCGGTCGACGAGCAGCGTCTCCGGCGAGAGCTTCTGGCCCGGCTCGATCCAGTTGCGGAAGCCGTCGGCGCGCGGCTCCAGGAAGGCGAACGTCTCGACGTCGGTCTGCTCCTGCGAGGCGTCGGTCCGGCCCGCGCTGAACGGAACGGTGACGGTCACACCCGCGTCGGCGGCGGCCTTCTCCACCGCGGCGGTGCCGGCCAGCACGATCGTGTCGGCGAGCGAGACGGGCTTGCCGAACGCCGCGCGGACCTCGTCGAGCTTCGCGATGACCTCCTGCGTGCCGGCGTTGACCGCCCAGCTCGCCTGCGGCTCCAGCCGCAGCCGGGCGCCGTTCGCGCCACCGCGCTTGTCGGTGCCGCGGTAGGACGCGGCGGCCGACCACGCGGTGTGCACGAGCTGCGCGACCGTCAGACCCGACGCCAGGATCTGCCGCTTGAGCTCGGCGGCGTCGGACTCGGAGAGCAGCTCGTGCTCGACGGCCGGCAGCGGGTCCTGCCAGAGCTGGACCTCCTGCGGCACCCACGGGCCGACGTAGCGCGAGACCGGGCCCATGTCGCGGTGCAGCAGCTTGAACCACGCCCGGCGGTACGCCTCGGCGAACTCGTCGGGGTTGTCGCGGAACCGCTCGGAGATCTTGCGGTACTCCGGGTCGGTGATCAGCGCGAGGTCCGTCGTCGCCATCATCGGCGGGTTCTTCTTGCCCTCGATGTGCGCGTCGGGCACGAGCTCCTGGCCCGAGGCCTCCTTGGGCTTCCACTGCTTGGCGCCCGCGGGGCTCGCGGTGAGCTCCCACTCGTAGCCGAAAAGCGTGTCCCAGAAGCTGTTGTCCCACTGGGTGGGCGTCGGGGTCCAGGCGCCTTCGAGGCCGCTGGTGACGGTGTCGGCGCCCTTGCCCGTGCCGTTCTGGTTCTTCCAGCCGAGGCCGCCGGAGTGCACCGGGCAGCCCTCCGGCTCCGGGCCGACGAGGTCCGGGTTGCCGGCGCCGTGCGCCTTGCCGAAGGTATGGCCGCCGGCGATGAGGGCGACGGTCTCCTCGTCGTTCATCGCCATCCGGCCGAACGTCAGGCGGATGTCGTGGCCCGAGGCCTCGACGTCCGCGCTGCCCTTCGGGCCCTCGGGGTTGACGTAGATGAGGCCCATGGTGACGGCGCCGAGCGCCCCCTCGAGCTCCAGCGGGGTGTCGCCGCTGTAGCGCTCGTCGCCGAGCCAGGTGTCCTCCGGGCCCCAGAAGACCTCTTCGGGCTGCCAGACGTCCTCACGACCGAACGCGAACCCGAAGGTCTGGAACCCCATGTCCTCGTGGGCGACGTTGCCCGCGAGCACCAGCAGGTCGGCCCAGGACAGGCTGCGGCCGTACTTCTGCTTGACCGGCAGCAGCAGGCGGCGGGCCTTGTCGAGGTTGCCGTTGTCCGGCCAGCTGTTGAGCGGGGCGAAGCGCTGGGCGCCGTCGCCCGCGCCACCGCGACCGTCGTGCTGGCGGTAGGTGCCTGCGGCGTGCCACGACATGCGGATGAACAGCGGGCCGTAGTGCCCCCAGTCGGCCGGCCACCAGTCCTGCGAGGTGCGCATGAGCTGCACGATGTCGGCCTTGACGGCCTCGAAGTCCAGCTGGGAGACGGCCTGCTTGTAGTCGAAGTCGTCGTCGCCGAGCGGGTCGGAATCGCGGGACGTCTTGGTCAGCACAGCCAGGTCGACCTGGTTGGGCCACCAGTCGCGGTTGGTCCGCGGCCGGCCGGACTGGTGCGGGGTAGGCGCGTCGAGGGCCGGGTTCTCGCTCTCGCTCCTGCTCGCGGTGTTGTCGTTCTCGGTCGACACGTCGGTCCTTCCTCGGTGGGACGCCGGTCGCGCTGGCCGGCGCCAGGTGGTGGGGTGCGCGGGTTCGGGGAGGGCGCTCAGCGGCCCAAGGGCGGAGACTGGCAGGCGGGGCAAAGCCCCCAATAGACGACCTCGGCCTCGTCGATCGTGAAGCCGGAGTCGTCGGACGCGGTCAGGCAAGGGGCCTCTCCGACGGCGCAGTCGACGTCGGTGACCACACCACAGGCGCGGCACACGAGGTGGTGGTGGTTGTCGCCCACCCGCGCCTCGTAACGAGCGACCGAACCCGCCGGCTGGATGCGACGGACCAGGCCTGCGTCGGTGAGCGCCCGCAGGACGTCGTACACGGCCTGGTGCGAGACCGACCCGAGCCGCTGCCGGGTCGCCGCGAGCAGCGTCTCGGTGTCGGCGTGCGGATGATCGTGCACAGCCGACAGCACAGCCTTGCGCGGCGCGGTGACCCGAAGTGCAGCTCCGCGCAGGAGACTCTCGACCTCGGAGGGGTTCTGCACGGGGTCGATCCCAGCACGAAGACCGGAATGAATCAAGTCTAGCGAGATCAACTGGCGTGTCGCCCGGCGCCGGGCGTGGCGCGACGAGCGCGGCGGACAGCCCCGGCGGAGGTGCCAGGAGAGTGGCGTCAGGTGAATTACGGCAGCCCCTGGCTCGACGTTGCACACCGTCGACACACGTTGCACATGGCCGGCCATGTGCAAAGCACACCCACGGTGTGCAACGTCGACCCC
>NZ_JAJGSX010000049.1 GCF_021245725.1 Pseudonocardia sp. TRM90224
GGGGAGACCGTCGACAACGACGTTCTGGTCGTTTGTGAACGCTAACAACAGCCAAAACGTCGTTGTCGACGCCCAAGGCCGGGCCTGCGTCGAAGGCGAGGGCGCCTTAAGGAACGCGACTACCAAGACCAACAAGACCACCACCCGCAAGCCACCGGCGGACCAGCTACTGCAGAACCCGAACCGAGACATGATCACGATCTACAAATGGTAGTACTGGCCCGACGCCACCCAGGCCACCCTCGCTTGCACCTGGCACCACCTTGGTGCCATAGTGGCGCCAACAGGCGTTGGGGGTGATCGGGTGGGCATCGAGCTGACGCTGCTCCCCCGGGTCGCCTTCCGCGGCCAGGACATCAGCGGGCCTCGGCGCCGCGCGCTGCTCGCCCTGCTGGCGACCGACCTGCGCACGGGTTGCGACACCGCCCGGCTCATCAACGAGCTCTGGCCGGACGGCCCGCCGGACCGGCCGGCGAAGGCGCTGCAGAGCCTCGTCTCGCGCACCCGCACCCAGCTGGGACCGGACGTCATCCTGAGCACACCCACCGGCTATCGACTCGCGCTCGACGAGGAGCAGGTGGACGCCGCCGCCATCGCGGTGCGGGCAGCCGCCGCCGAACGGGCGACCCGCGCGGGCGATCCCGCGGCGGCACTGGCACAGGCCGAACGTGGCCTCCGGCTGTGGGACGGTGCCGATCCCGCTGATCCCGCCGATCCCGCTGAGCCGGCGGACCCGGTGGCCGCCCTGCGGCGGCAACGTCGGGGCACGCACCGGTCGTTGCATCGGCTGCGCGCGCTGGCGCTGGCGCGGCTGGGCCGCTGTGCGGCGGCGCTCGGGCCGCTGACCGCACTGGTCGACGCCCACGCGGGCGACGAGGAACTGCTGCTGGAGCTGCTGCGTTGCGAGGCGGCGGAGCTGGCGCCGTCGGCCGCTCTGCGCAGGTACGACACGTACCGCCGGACGCTGCGCGCCGAGCTCGGGCTCGACCCCGGCGTCGAGCTGCAGGCCCTGCACCGGCAGCTGCTCGACAGCGACCGCCCGCCGATCCGGGAGGGCGTCCCGCACGAGCCGAACCAGCTGCTCGGCCGCGCCGCCGACGTCGCCGCGGTGGCCGAGCTGCTGCACACCTCGCGTGTGGTGTCCATCGTCGGCACCGGCGGGCTCGGGAAGACCCGCTTGGCGGTCGCCGCGTGCCACCGCAGCGACCACCGGGCGATCTACATGGTCCCGCTCGCCGCCGTCGGTCCAGATGGAGACGTGGCCCGGGAGGTCGCGGCGGCGCTCGGGCTCGCCCCGGCTCCGGGCGAGCACCGGGCCGACGTCGCCGGTCGTATCGTGCGCGCGATCGGGCCCGGTCGGGCACTGCTCGTGCTCGACAACTGCGAGCACGTCACCGACTCCGTCGCGGAGCTCGTGGGCGCGCTGGTCGCGTTGAGCCCCACGCTGCAGGTGCTCACCACCAGCCGGGCCCCGCTGGGCCTGACGTCGGAGGCGGTGCACGACCTGCCGGGGCTGAGCATCGACGCCGCCGTCGAGCTGTTCGAGCAACGCGCGCGGGCGGTGCGGCCCGGGGTCGAGCTGCGGCCGGACCCGCTGGCCCGGCTGTGCGCGCACCTCGACGGGCTACCGCTCGCCGTCGAGCTCGCCGCGGCGCGGGTGCGCACGATGTCGGTCGCGGAGATCGCCGACGGCATGGCCGAGCGACGGTTCGTGCTGCTGCGAGGCGGCGCCAAGGACACCCCGGAGCGCCACCAAACGCTCGCCGCGGTCGTCGGCTGGAGCTGGAAGCTCCTCGACGCGACCGGCCGGCAGGCCATGCGGACGCTCTCGGTGTTCCCCGACGGCTTCACTCCCGCTGCCGCCGGCGCGCTGCTGGGCGAGGCCGACGCGCCGGCGGTCCTCGAGCGCCTGGTGGGCCAGTCGCTCCTGATCGTCACCGACACGCCGTCGGGCACCCGGATGCGCATGCTGGAGACGGTCCGGCAGTTCAGCGCGAGCGCACCTCACACAGCGCCCCACAA
Source organism: Pseudonocardia sp. TRM90224 (assembly GCF_021245725.1). GTDB lineage: Bacteria > Actinomycetota > Actinomycetes > Mycobacteriales > Pseudonocardiaceae > Pseudonocardia. The sequence continues at coordinate 2,023 of NZ_JAJGSX010000049.1, forward strand.
AGCGCATGGTGTTGTTGCATAGGTCATGCCGTGTGTGGCGTCAGTCGCCGATCACCACTGCATTGGGAACGTGTTCAGGCCGTAGACGGCGCTGAAGATCCTCGCGTCCATCTCGTCGGGGTGCACCGCCTGCAGGGTCGGGAACCGCCGCAGCAGTGCCGGGAACGCGAGCCGCATCTCCATGCGGGCGAGCGGTGCGCCGAGGCAGTGGTGCACGCCGTGGCCGAAGCCGAGGTGGCCGAGCGCGCCGCGCCGGACGTCGAGCTCGTCGGGCCGCTCCACCAGCGCCGGGTCGCGGTTCGCCGGCGGCAGCACGCTCATCACGAGCTCGCCCGCCCCGAGCTGCTGGCCGCCGAGCTCGGTCGCCTTCGTCGTCATCTTCGCCGGCCCGGAGTGCAGGACGCTCAGCCAGCGCATCAGCTCCTCGATCGCGGGCTCCACGGCCGCGGGGTCGTCACGCACGAGCGCGAGCTGGTCGGGGTGGCGCAGCAAGGCCATCGTGCCCAGGCTCAACATGTTGGACGTCGTCTCGTGCCCGGCGACCAGCAGCAGCGCGGCGACGCCGATGAGCTCCGCCGTCGTGATGTCGTCGCCGTGCTCGCGCACGAGCATGCCGAGCATGTCCTCCCCGGGCTCCGCCTGCGCCTTCGCCACGAGGCCCGCCATGTAGGTGCGGACGTCGAGCGACGCCTGCACCTGCTCCTCGGGCGGCAGCGACTGGTCCAGCTGCCGCACGCTCAGTTCCTGGAACTGCTCGCGGTCGGCGTAGGGCACCCCGAGCAGCTCGCAGATCACGAGCGACGGGACGGGCAACGCGAAGTCGGCGACGAGGTCGGCCGGCGGGCCCTTGCTCTCCATCGCGTCCAGGTGGTCGGCGATGATCTCGGTGATCCGCGGCTCCAGCCGGCGGATGCGACGCATCGTGAACTCAGGGGTGAGCATCCGCCGCAGCCGGCCGTGCTCCGGCGGGTCGAGCGAGAGCAGGCTGCCCACCTGCGTCTCGGCGATCTGCTCGGCCGTGGCCTCGTCGAACGCCGCGAGCTGCGCCTTCGCCGCGAGCGCATTGCTGAAGGTCGCGGGATCGCTGAACACGGTGCGGATGTCCTCGAACCGCGTCACCACCCAGCCCTCGAACCCGCCACCGAAGTCGACCTTCCGCACGCCCTCGTCGCGCATCGCGCCGAGCTCCGGAGTCGGGTCGAAGCCGTTCCGCGCCATGAAGAACGGCACAGCAGGCGTCTCTGTCACTGGAATCCCCACTCGGTCCACCGCGGCACCGGTCGCCGCGCTCAGACCCGATCATGGCTGCCCCCCGATGCAAAGGGGATGCATCGTGGATGCAGAGCGGATGCATCCACCCGATCGCGTCCGGTCATCCGGCCGACCCGCCTACCGCCTCCTGCACGGCCGGTGCCTCGATCCGGCTCGTGACTGCGGCCAGCACGACGGCGACGGCGGCGATGCCCACGGCGGTGAACACGGCCGCCGTGACGTCGAGCCGGTTAATCGCGATACCGCCGACGAAGGAACCGAGCGCGATCCCGAGGTTGGCTGCGGACGCCGGCAACGACTGGGCGAGCGCCGCGCCCGGCCCCGCCAGGCTGATGGTCCGGTACTGGATGGACGGCACGCTGCCCATCCCGAACAGCCCCAGCGCCAGCAGCGCGAGCGCCACGGCGAACGCGTGTGCGCCGAGCAGGTAGAGCGCCAGCAGTGCGGCCGCCGTTCCGATGGTGCCGACGACCAACGTGAGCGCGGCGTTGCGGTCGGCGAAGCGACCGCCGCCGACCGAGCCCAGCGCCGTGGCCACGCCGTAGGCGAGGAGGAATGCGCTCACCAGCGCCCCGGACACCCCGGTCACCTCAGCCAGGAACGGCGCGAGGTAGGTCAGCGCCGCGAACACGGCCGCGAACAGGACGACGCTCAACAGGAGCACGGCGAGCACCCGCGGCGCGAACGCGTGCCGGGCCTGGCTGCCGAGGGCGGTGCCGGTGGCGACCACCGACGGCACCAGCACCGCTGTCGCCGCCAGCGCGGCCACGCTCAGCACCGCGAGCGCGAGGAAGGAGCCTCGCCACCCCAGCTGCTGCCCCACCAGCGTGCCCAGCGGCACCCCGAACGCCGCCGACGTCGCCACGCCGCCGAACACCGCCGATATCGCCTGCCCCGCCCGCTCCGGCGCCACCACCGAGATGCCCACCGAGAAGCCCGCCGCGATGAACAGGCCCTGCAACGCACCGGTCACCACCCGAGCCGCCAGGAACAGCCCGTAGCTGGGGGTCAGCACCGCGACAAGGCTGCCCACGACGCACAGGACGAGGGCTCCGATCAGCACCGTGCGTCGGTCGAGCCGGATGGTCAACGCCGTCAGCAACGGCCCGCCGATGGCCAGCCCCAGCGCGTAGGCGGTCACCAGCGCTCCCGCGGCCGGGATGGACACCTGCAGGTCGGCGGCGATCACGGTGAGCACGCCCACCACCAGCATCTCCGCGCTGCCGAGCACGAACATCCCCAGGAACAACGCGGCCAGCACCAGGTTCGGACTCCGCCTGCTCATGCGCACTCTCCATTCGTAAGGGAACGATCCCTAACATCGCACGTTAGGGTACGATCCCTAACAAGGCAAGCCGCATTGGAGACCCTCATGCCCCGGACGTCCGTCCAGACCCGCAGCCACCTGCTGGAGATCGCGGGCCGCCTCTTCTACGCGAACGGGATCCGGGCCACCGGTGTCGATCTGGTCGCCGCCGAGGCCGGTGTCGCCCCCACCACCCTCTACCGGCAGTTCGCCTCCAAGGACGACCTGGTCGGCGCCTACGTCGAGCACGCGTTCGACGACTTCCGGGCAGCGTTCGACGCGGCCGTGGCAGCCGCGGGCGCCGACCCGCACGAGCGGATCATGGCCGCGGTCGACGTAGTGTGCGCCGAGGTCGACTCCGAGCACTTCCGCGGCTGCTCGTTGATGATGACGCTGGCCGAGTTCCCCGATCCCGAGCTGCCCGCCCACCGCAACGCCGTCGCCGCGAAGACGTGGATGCGGCAGAGCTTCGGCGAGCTGGCCGCTCAGCTGGGCGTCGAACGGCCCGACGAGCTGGCCGACCACCTCATGCTCGTCGTCGAAGGCGCCAGGGCGACCGGCCAGGCCCTCGGCCCCACCGGGCCGGCCCGGCAGGCCCGCGATCTCGCCGGGTCGATCGTCGCCGCTGCGCAGAGATAGCGGGCGTCACAACGCTGCTATCCGAGCAGGTGCGCGGCGAGCAGCCCGGTCGTCTCGACCTCGCTCGGACCGCCCTCGACGCCGAGCGGCGCGACCACGACGTGATCGGCCCCGGCCGCCACCTGCTCGCGCAGCCGCGCGACCACCTGGTCGATCCCGCCCCACGCGACCGCTGCGTCGACGAGCCCGTCGCTCACCTCGGCGATCTCGGCGTCGCTGAACCCCATCCGGGAGAACGCGGCGGCGTACCCGCGCACCTGCGACAGGAAGCCGAGGATCTCCCGTGCCGCGGAGCGGGCGGCCTGCGGGTCCGCCACCACCGTGACCATCTGGTCGGCCACGAGCGTCGGCCCGTCCCCGAGGCGCTTGCGGGCCCATGCCGTGAACTCCGGGTTCACCAGCAGCGTGACCGCCCCGCCGAACCGGTCCCCGGCCAGGTCCAGCTTGCGTGGTCCCATCGCCGCCAGCAGCCTGCGCTCACGCGGCGCCACGCCGGCAGCGTCCAGCTCGTCGACGGCCTTCTCCAGCGCCGCGAGCCCGCCGACGAGCACACGTTGCGGGCCACCCAGCCCCACCACGAGACGGCCGGGCGCGATCCGCTCGGCCTCCGCGTACAGCTCGGCGATCGCAACGGGGTCGTGCACGTCGAGCGGAATGATCCCCGGCACGACGGCGACCCTGGTCGTCGCACGCAGGATCCGCAGCAGCGGCTCCAGCGACTCCAGCTGCCCGCCGGCCACCCAGATCGCCGAGTACCCCTGCCGCTCGACGGCGGCCGCGCTCGCCTCCAGCTCGTCGTCCACGGTGAGCGCGACGCCGTAGCGCCCCAGTGCTTCGATCGTCATCTGCCGAACGTAGGAGTTGAACGCAACTTCAGGTCAACCCGGGCCGGGTAACGGCAGCCGACCGGGGCGCGACTTCGCACCCGGGTCGGGGCCACGAGGAGGCTGGTCATGTCGGATCGGGTCGAGGTGTTGCAGGCGATCACGGCGGCGTTCAACGCCCACGACCTCGACGCCATCATGGGGTTCTTCGCCGACGACTGCTCGCTGGACATGCCGCGCGGCACCGAGCCGTGGGGCCGGCGCCTGACCGGCAAGACCGCGGTGCGCGACGGCCTGGCGTCCCGGTTCGCGGGCCTGCCCGACGTCCACTACGGCGAGGGCAGGCACTGGAGCAGCGGTGATTTCGGCGTTTCCGAATGGCTCCTCACCGGCACGACACCCGATGGTCAACAGGTGCGCGTGCGCGGCTGCGACCACTGGACGTTCCGCGGGGACAAGATCGTCCGCAAGGATTCGTACTGGAAGATCGTGGAAAGGCCGAGCTGACGCCGTTTCCCGGACCGGGTCGTGCGCCGGCCCACACCGGAGGCCGTAGTCTCCAACCAGAGGCCCGGTCGACGCACCGTGCTCGCAAGGATGACCACGGGACGTGTCGAGAGGAGGACCGGGGGCCAGCCGCGAGCCGGCACCCGGACTGCTGGTGCCGGAGCAGCAGAGGACAGCCGCCGCAGGCCTGGTGGGGCGCGTCGTGGCCGGCCACCGCATCGACGCGCTCGTCGGCGAGGGCGGGATGGGCGTGGTCTACCGGGCGACCCACCTGCGGCTGCAGCGAGCGGTCGCGCTGAAGGTGCTGCCGCCGCCGCTGGCCGCCGACCAGGACTACCGGCGGCGGTTCGAGCGCGAGGCCGCCATCGCGGCCAGCCTCGAACACCCGAACGTCGTGCCGATCTACGACGCCGGCCACGCGAACGGGCTGCTCTACCTGTCGATGCGCTTCGTCGACGGCGAGGACTTCGGCTCGCTGCTGCGGCGGGAAGGTCCGCTCGGCGTCGAGCGGGTCTGCGCGCTGCTCGGTCCGGTGGCCGACGCGCTCGATGCCGTCCACGAGGCCGGGCTCGTGCACCGCGACGTCAAGCCCGGCAACGTCCTCATCGGGCGGACCGTGCGCCCGAACGGGCACCGGCAGGTGTACCTCTGCGACTTCGGGATCGCCAAGAGCCGCGCCGCGGGGCCCGACCTCACCTCGGCCGGCCAGTACATCGGCACGCTGCAGTACTCCTCGCCCGAGCAGATCGAGGGGCGGTGGCTGGACGGGCGATCCGACCAGTACGGGCTCGCCTGCCTGGTGTTCCGCGCCCTCACCGGACAGGTGCCCTACCCGCGCGACGACAGCATCCGGGCGGTGATCTACGCCCACCTCGCGGCCGACCCGCCCCGGCCGCGGCTGCACCGCCCCGACCTGCCGCCCGCGGTCGACGCCGTCGTCACGCGGGCTGCCGCGAAGCACCCGGACCACCGGTTCCCTACGTGCTCGGCGTTCATCGCCGCGCTGCACTCGACGCTGGTCCCGTCGCCGCGCCAGCGGTCCAGGCCGGCCGCTCCCCCGCCTTCGCCGCCGCCCCCGCCCCCGGTTGCGCCCGCCCGGCCGCAGGCGGAACCGGTCCGTGACGTCGGCCATGACGACGGTGGCCGGTCGCAGCCCGCCCCTCGCCGGCTGCCTCCGACGTTGCCGCTCCCCCAGCCGCCCGACCCCGACCGGCCGACCCGCCGGGCGGAGCAGGGCGAGCCGCCGCCCGTCCCGCCGGCCCCGGAGTCCCGGGCCCCGGAGCCACCGGCACCAGAACCACCGGCACCGGCACCGGCACCACCGCGCCCGGTTTCGGACCCGGCATCGGCGTCCGTGCCACCGTCGAGGCCACCGTCGGGGCCGACGGCCCTGCCCACGCCCACCGAAGTGCGGGCGACGCGGGACGGCACCGACCCGTCGATCACGATCACGTGGACGCCCGGCGGCCCGGAGGACGTCGAGTACAAGATCAGTCGGCGCACCGCGGACGGCCGCTGGCAGGTCGTCGGGCGCACTGCGTCCACCTCGATCCTCGACGGGGCCATCGCGCCCGATGCGGCGATCCCCGTCTACGGCGTGGTCGCCCGGCTGGGGTCGGACGTCTCCGACGTCGCGGAATCGCAGTCCTTCACCGACAGCGCCGACGAACCCAGGGTCGACGAGCCGTCCGGCATCCCGCCGGCCCGCCACCTCACCGTGACCGTGGCGGGCCCGCTGCTGTTCGAGTGGCCGTCCGGCGTGACCGAGGCGATGGTCGTGATCCGGCCGGACCGGGCGCCCGAGTCGCCCGGCGACCCCGCCGCGACCTCGTGGAAGATCACCAACATGCGCTACGAGCTCGACGGCGGCCTGGTGCTGCCCCCGTCGATCCCGCGGCCCTGCCACGTCGCCGTGGCGTCGTGCGAGCGGGCCGGCGGCACCCTGGTCGTCGCGCCGAGGTTCGACCCGACCGCACACACCGTCGTCGGAGCCTGACGAGCGTCGACAACGACGTTCTGGCTGTTTGTTAGCGCTCACAACAGCCAAACCGTCGTTGTCGACGGGTCGGCCACCCTTCAGCGGCGGACGCGGTAGCGGATGTGCGTCGCCTCCGGGGTGTCGATCACCCCGAGCACCTCCAGCTCGACCAGGGACGGGAGCACGTCGAACAGCCGCCGGCCGCCGCCGAGCAGCACCGGGACCTGATGGATCTGCACCTCGTCCAGCACACCGGCCTCGAGCGCCCGCTGGGCCACGTAGCCGCCGCGGACCTGGACGTCCCGCTCTCCGGCGGCCGCCTTCGCCTGCGCCATGGCGCTCTCGATCCCGTCGCTCACGTACGTGACCAGCGGGTAGCCCCAACGCGCTGCCGGCGGGGGCGGGCGGTGGCTCGGCACGAAGATCGGGGCGCCGTTGTGGCTGCCGCCCCAGTGATCCATGAGCTCGGCGGTCCGCCGCCCGGCGACGATCGCGCCCGCAGCACCCCACTCCTGCTCGAACCGGTGGGTCGTCGCGGCCTGCGGAGCGGCCGCCCAGGCATGCAGGCGCTCCCCGTCGGCACCGCCGAGGTAGTCGTCGTGATCGGCGACGTACCCGTCGAGCGACATCGACATGTCGAGAATGGAGACGGACATTGCATCCTCCTGATGATCGGGTTCGCTGTTGCGCGAGCCTTCACCAGACCTACGAACGCGACCCGTCCCGTTCGACACCCTCTCGGTCGACACCGCGCCACCGCGCTTCGATCGCGACCGTCCCGATCCCGGCGAGCGCAGCGATCGCGCACACCCAGGCCACGGCGGTCAGCTGCCCGGTCGCGGCGATCGCGCGGCCGCCGAGCAGGGCGGCGAGGGTGATGCCGATCTGGAACGCCGAGACGTTGACGGCCCCGGCGAGGGTGGGCGCCGCGGCCCCGACGGCGAACACTCGGCCGTGCACGGCGGGGTTGAGCACAAACGCCGCGAACCCGAGCAGGAAGAACAAGGCGATCATCGCCACGGGGCTGCGCGCCCACCACAGCATCGCCACCGAGACGGCCGCGATGGCGGCGAGCCCGCCGGCCAGCAGCGGGTACGGGTAGCGGTCGGCGACCCGCCCGCCCACGGCCAGCCCGAGCACGGCACCGATGCCGAACAGGGCCAGCACGACGGGCACCACGCTCTGGGCGACGCCGCTGACCTCGGTGAGGACACCGGCGATGTAGCTGTAGACGGTCATGTACGACCCGGTGCTGAGCACGGTCGTGGTGTAGGCGACCCACAGCCGCGGCTGCGCCATCGCACGCAGCTCGCGGCGAACGTCGGCCCGCTCGTCGTGGCGCCCGTCACGCGGCAGCACCACCAGCACGGCAACCGCGGTCGCGGCCGTCGCCACCGCCAGCGCCCAGAACCCGGCCCGCCAGCCCGCGAGATCGCTGACGACGGAGCCGAGCGGGCCGCCGAGCACCATCGCGAGGCTGAGCCCGCCGACCACGACCGCAAGCGCCCGCGCGGCCCGGTCCGGCGCGACCAGCCGCAGCGCCGTCACCATCGCGGCCGCCCAGAACCCGGCGTAGGCCAGCCCGACCACCACCCGGGAGACGAGCAGCGGCCAGTAGCCGTCGACCACCATCCCGAAGATCGTCGCGGCGACGTACACGAGCTGGCTGGCCACCAGCGTCGTCCGCCGCGACCACCGCAGCGTCAGCAACGCCAGCGGCGGCGCACCCACGACGACCCCGATCGCGAACGCCGAGATCAGGGTCCCCGCGGTCGGCAACGACACCCCGAGGTCCCCGGCGACAAGCGGGAGCACCCCTGCGATGAGGAACTCCGAGCTGCCGATGGCGAACAGGCTCAGCCCCAGCAGGTACACCGCGGCCGGCATCCGGTCCGCCGTTACCCGTACAACCCGATCATCGAGCTGCTTCTCGATCATCACACCACCTCCTGCGCGTCACGATCACCGCGATTCGCACGGGACGGCAAAACGGTTTGCGGGTTCCGCAAACCGCCGAGCCCGGCAGACCAGAAGATGGTAATCATTGTCATATGACGACAGAGTGGTCCGAGTACGCGGACTCCGCCGAGTACCTGCACCTGCTCAGCAAGCCGATGTGGACGGGGATGGCCGGCCGGCTGCACGCTGTCCTGCGCGGCGTCGACCCCGCCGCGGGGCCGGTGCTGGAGCTCGGCGCCGGCACGGGCCTGGGCACCGACATCGTCCTGGCCGCCACCTCCAACGAGGTGTTGGCAGCCGAACCCGCTCCCGGGCTGCGCGCAGTGCTGCTGGCGCGGCTCGCCGACCGCGACGAGCAGCGGGTGACCGTCCTGCCCTGTGGCGCACTCGACGTACCACTCCCCGAGCGGCTGGCGGCGGTCGTCGGGATGCACATGGTCGGCCACCTCCCACCCGACGACCGCCGCCGGCTGTGGCCAGAGCTCGCGCGGCGACTGGCCCCGGATGCACCAGCCGTGTTCAACGTCCAGCCGCCGGCCACCGCGACGGCCGTTCCGGCATGGCCGTGGACCGGTGCCACCATCGGCGGCTCGACCTACGAGGGCACCGGCGAGGCCGAGCCGACCGGGCCGGCCGAGGTGCGTTGGCGGATGAGTTATCGCACCCGCCGCGGCGAGACGTTGCTCGCATCGGCCCGAGCCACCTACCGCTGGTGGACCATCGACGCGGAGTCGCTGGCCGCAGAGCTGGCCGAGGCGGGTATCGAACCGACAGTGGACGACGACCTGGTCATCGGACGGGCAACCGCCGGGTAGCAGTCAGCCGAGGCCGCTGCTCGCGCCGATCCCCCTCAGCAAGGTGTCGACGACGAGCGTCGCGAGCGTGTCCGTGTCCGTCGTGTCCGGCTCCTGCGTCGCCTCGAAGATCAGTGCGTAGTAGACGCGCCGAGCCCAGTCGAGGTCGGTGTCGGCCCGGAACACCCCGGCGTCGCGCGCCCTGAGGAGCAGCCGGTCGCACTGCTCGCGCACGCCGGCGTGCACACCCGCCACCTCGGAACCGCCGGCTGCGGCGCGGCCCATCGCGAACGACCAGCCGATCTTGATCTCCAGGACGTTCGCGGTCACCTGGTACAGCGCGACGAGGGGCGGTGCGGTCTCCGGGCGGGCGCGGCGCACGGCGTCGCCGAACCGGCGGGCCGCCGACACGGTCAGCTCGTCGATGAGCGCCTCCCGCGAGGCGAACCGCCGGTGGACGGTCGTCCGGGCGACACCGGCCGCGGCGGCGATCTGCTCCATCGACGCGCCCGGCTCTGCGCTGAGCACCCGCTCGGCCGCTTCCAAGATCGACTGCACGGTGCGCTCGGCGTCGGCACGGCGGGGCCGTCGCGTCACCGTTGTTTCCTCCGTCACACCGAAACAGTACAGCGGCGTACCTTGAATCTTACTACTTGCATCAGTACTGTCGCAACTAGTACGCCAGATGCATCGAGATTGACGCAATCGAGGAGAAGGTCATGGACCTGCAGCTCAGCGGCAAGACAGCCCTGGTGACCGGCGCCAGCCGAGGGATCGGACTGGCCGTCGTCAGCAGGCTGATCGAGGAAGGCATGCGGGTGGTGGCCGGTTCGCGCACGCTCACCCCGGAGCTGGCCGCAACCGGGGCGAACACGAAGCAGGTCGACCTGGCCACCGCCGACGGCCCGAATCTGCTCGTCCAGCACGCGCTGGAGGAGCTGGGCGAGCTCGACGTGCTGGTCAACAACGTCGGCGGCGGTGACAGCGACGGCAACGGCAACCTGGCCGCCGGCTTCGCAGCCTTCAGCGACGAGCAGTGGGCGCAGATGTTCGAGCTGAACTTCTTCAGCGCAATCCGCACCACCCGCGCCGCACTGCCCAGCCTGCTGCGCCGCCGGGGCGCGATCGTGAACATCTCGTCCAACGGCGCGCGGATCCCGCACGCCGGGCCGATGCCGTACACCACCGCGAAGGCTGCGATGACGGCGTTCAGCAAGGCGCTGACGGAGGAGGTCGGGCCGCAGGGCGTGCGCGTGAACGCCGTCTCCCCCGGCCTGGTGCGCACTGCGTTGTGGGAGTCCCCGCAGGGGTACGGCGCCGAGCTCGCCCAGTCGCTCGGCGCCCCGCACGAGCAGCTCCTGGAGCAGCTGCCCGGCAGCATGGGTGTGCTCACCGGACGGTTCGTGGAGCCTGCGGAGGTCGCGGCGCTGGTCGGCTACCTCGCATCGCCGCTCGCCGCCAGCGTCACCGGCGCCGACCACATCATCGACGGCGGCTCGATCAAGACCGTCTGAGTGCGTCACGCCCAGGGCCACGCCAGCAGGTTGTACTCGCGCAGCAGCACCACGAACGTCGTCAGCGCGGCGGCGACCAGCGTGAAGTGCAGCCTGGCCGGCCGGCTCCACCAGCCGCGGCGCCAGGCCAGCACGGCCCCGACGAGCACGGCGGCCGTCATGATCGCGGCGATGCCCGCCGCGATGTGCAGCGCGCCCAGCTCCCAGGTGGCGCCGAGGATGGCGTCGAGAGCGCGGTCGATGTCGCCCAGCAGGTAGGCACCCATCGCGAGGAGCAGCCCGACGGCGACCACGGCCACCATCGCCACCAGGTGGGCGAACCGCCCGTCGGGGTGGCGCCAGGTGCCGGTCCGGATCCGGCGAACGGCGGCCGCGACCGGCCACCCGAACGTCGTGAGCAGGACGGCGAGGCAGCCGGCGGCCACCGCGATGTGCACACCGAACGACTGCCACCACGCGACGCGTTCCCACGCGATCGTGGGGTCGTCGCCCACGCCCATGGCCGTCACCCGGCCGTCACGGTCGACCTGGAACGCGAGCAGCTCGTCCATGCCGTCGGCGCGGAACAGGTTCTCGCCGACCGGCAGCCAGCGCTGGACGTCCGGAGCGTTCGGGCTGGTGCCGATGGAGCCCGTGGTGACGATCGTGCCGTCGGCACCGGCCTCCACCTGCACGGGGTTCAGCGCCGCCGCGGGGAACCGCGAGGCGTCGCTCCCGCTCATGCGGGTGTATCGGTAGTCCCCGGCGAACCGTTCGGTCGCGGCCGGGACGGCGGCCGGTGGTGCGGCGGCAGCCGGAGCAGGCACGAAGTGCTCGGCGAACCGCCTGGTCAGCTCGATGAGACCGCCGCCGGCGCCGATTCCGGTGCCGTCGCCGTTGGCGACGAGGTAGATGCCGACCCCGCTCTCGGGGTAGAGCGTGAGCAGCGAGTGCGAGGCGAGCCCGTCGCCGCCGTGCCCGGTGGCGCGGCGCCCGCCGTGCGACTCGTTGATGAACGTGTACGACATCCCCGGCAGCCGCGGGTCGAGCGCGTGGTGCCGGGCCTGCATGTCGGCGGTCGTGGCCGGCTGCAGGATCCGCGCGCCGTCCGCGAGCGCGCCGCCGCCCAGGTGGGCCAGCATGAAGCGGCTCATGTCGGCAGCGGTCGTGACGGCGTTGCCGGCCGGCCCCATCGCACCGAACGAGGGCGGCAGGTCGACCATGCCGTCGTCGCCCTCCGGCCGGTAGAGGCGGGTCAGGGCCTGCAGCTGCGGGCCGGTCGGTGTTATGTCGAACGTCGTCGTGGTCATGCCGAGCGGGCCGAAGACGTGCTCGGCGACGTACTGCTCGAAACGCATCCCGCTGGCGACCTCGACGATGTGCCCGGCCAGCGCGACGCCGTAGTTCGAGTACGCCGGCACCGTGCCGGGCGGCCACAGCCGGGCCGGCTGGTGCGCGGCGAGGTAGGTTCCCAGCGGCGCATCGCCGCCGCGCAGGATCCCCACGTTGCGCTCCTCGAACCCCGCCGTGTGCGTGAGCAGGTGGCCCAACGTGACCGGTCGGCCCGGGAACGTGTCGGCCAGCCGGAACTCGGTGAGGTACTCGTTCACGTCGCGGTCGAGGGCGAGCGCGCCCCGCTCGACGAGCTGCATCACGGCGGTGCCCGTGAACAGCTTGCTCACCGAGTCGGTCGGGAAGGTCGTGGTAGCGGGGTCGACGCGGCGGCCGGTGGCCACGTCGGCAACGCCGTAGCCCGCGGTCAGCACCGGACGGCCACCGGCGACGACCGCAACCGCCAACCCCGGCACCCGCAGCTCATCCAGCACCGTCGGCACCTCACGATCCAGGAATGCCGCCACCGCTGCCGGGTCGATCGGGTCGGGCGCGGCGACCGCCGGACCCGCCCACCCGACCGTCGCGGCGCCCACCCCCACCACGACCGACACCGTCGCAACCACCTGCCGCCAACGCCCCATCACAACCCCCCGATTCGGCACGATCGCCGAAGGTAGGGATCGGGGCCGGCGGGAACCATCCGGCCAGCCACCCGATGCGCTCACCGGGTAGCCACCTGCGCGCGCCTACCGGCCGGTGCGCATCGCCCCGGCTCCGACGGCGAGCAGCGCCGCCAGCGCGGTCACGACCATGAACGAGACGGTCAGGCTCGTGCTCTGCGCGATCAGCCCGATCAGCGACGGCGCCACCAGCCCGGACGTGTAGGTGATCGTGGCGACGCCGGCAATGGCCTGGCTCGGGTCGGGGCCCTTGTGGCCGGCCGCGGCGAAGGCGAGCGGGACGACGACCGCGATCCCCAGCCCGATCAGGCCGAACCCCGTGACGGCCACCGCAGGGTGTGGCGCGACGACCACGAGCAGGCCACCCACGGCGGCGATCAGCCCGCTCGCGCGCACCGAACGGACCGGGCCGAACCGGTCGACCGCGCGGTCGCCGAGCAACCGGGCGATCGTCATCGTCAGGGCAAAACCCGTGGTCGCGACGGCGGCGGTGCCCGCCGACGTCGAGAGGACGTCGCGCAGGTAGACCGCCGACCAGTCCAGGCTCGCACCCTCGGCGAACACCGCGCAGAACCCGACCGCGCCGACGAGCAGCGCCGACCGCGGCGGCAGCGCGAAGCGGGGCGGCGGCACGTCGTCGGCCTCCGGGTGCAGGTCGAGGACCTGGCGGCAGACGAGGAGTCCCGCGACCGTGAGCACAGCCGCGGCCGCGATGTGGTGGAGCATCACCGGCACGGCGAAGTGCGCCGCGACCGTGCCCGTCGCGGAGCCGGCGAGCGCGCCCGCGCTCCACATCCCGTGCAGCCCGGACATGATCGAGCGGCCCATCCGCTTCTCGATCTCGACGCCCAGCGCGTTCATCACGACGTCGGCCAGCCCCGACGCCGCCCCGTACGCGAACAGCGCCGCGCAGAGCGCGAGCAGCGACGTCGCGAGCGATGGCAACACGAGCGACAGCGTCCAGAGCGCGAGCAGGCCGCTCAGCGCGGTGCGGGTGCCGAAGCGGTGGCTCACGCGCCCGGCCAGCGGCATCGCCAGCGCGGCACCGATCGCGGGGAACGCCAGCGCGAGCCCGAGCTGCCCGGCGCTCGCCCCGGTCTGGTCCTGCAACGACGGGATCCGGGTGGCGAAGGAACCGACGACGCTGCCGTGCACGAGGAACACGGCCGCCACCGCTACCCGGGCGCGCCGAACCGCCGCCGTGCTCGTCTCCCCCACCACTGCACACAACCACAGGCCATCCGCAAGCCGACCGACCGGGTCGACGAGTGACCACACGGGTGCGCGTCGTGCCCGAACGCCAGCTCGACGAAACCGACCACTACGCTACCCACCCGAGTCCAAAGAGGAGAGCGCTCGATACCTGGAAGGGCGGCCGTTTGACTGCGCGAATCGGCGTCGACATCGGCGGCACGAAGATGCTCCTGCTGGCCAGCGGGCCCGATGGCCAGCTGATCGGCGAGCGTCTGCTCAAGACCGGCCCGACCATCGCCCCGTCCCGGATCGAGCGCCACATCAATCAGTTCGCGGACGACTTGCCGACACCTGTCGACGCCATCGGCATCGCGGTTCCGGGCCTCGTGCACCGCGACACCGGGCAGGTCGAGATGTCCGACGTGCTGCCACAGCTCAACGGTTGGCAGCCTCGAAGGCTGCTCGGCGAGGACGTCACGCAGGTGCTGGTCAACGACATCCGTGCCGCTCTGATCCACAGCAGTCGATCCCTGCGGTCGGACGCGACCGCCGCGATCATGCTGGCAGGTACGGCGATCGGAATGGCGGCGATGAGCGGCGGCCGCGTCGTGACCGGCGTCAACGGATGGGCGGGCGAGATCGGCAGCGTGCCCATGCCCACACCGAACGGCATCCGCCGGCTCGACCAGATCGCCGGTGGTTTCGCGATCGTCGCGGCGGCCGGCATGCCGGCCACGCAGGTGCACGCGGCTCTGGCTGCAGGAGACGTGCGCGTTACGGAGATCGTTCGCTCCGCAGGCGAAGCCTTCGGACTGGCGATCGCCACAGTCGTCAACCTCTTCAACCCGGAGGTCATCACACTGGCGGGCGGGACGTTGAAGTACGACAGATACCTCGACGCGGCGCTCCTCGTCGCGGAGCAGACGTCGCTGCCGCCTTTGTGGCAGGCATGCTCAGTGCGGCGGGCCGAGGACGCGGACCACGTCGTCGCACTGGGGGCGCTCCTGCTGGCGGACCGGGCCAACGCGGGGTTGCACATCGAGAACGACGCTATTGCTGATTCTGCGGTAGCCGAACAGCAATAGCGTCGTTCTCGACGGTGCTATCGCCTCAGGACTTGGCACCCACGCAGAGCACGGTGTAGTCCGTCTTGCCGTTGGACACCTCGACACCGGCGACCTCGGAGCTCTCGGTCCAGCCCATCGGGAACAGGCCAGTGGCACCCTCGACGCCGTCGCAGGAGCGGTCGACGGCGTCCTCCGCCACGGCGTCGACCCGCTTCAAGATCGTGTACGCCGCTGCCGGATCGGAGCACGGCCTCCGCTCCGCGCCGGTTTCGGTCAGGCACTCCCCCGCCGCGGCGGTGTTGAGCGAGGTGGCCGGGTCGACACCCTTCGGACCGAAGCAGGTGAGCTTGGCGTAGCGGCCGTCGACGGTGGACTGCTCGGCGCCGGCCACCGTGCGGCAGTCGCCGGCCCGCGGCAGCTGGGCGAGCACGGTGAGCGTGGCCTGCGGATCGCCGCAGTCGCGCACCTCGTAGCTGGCGCTGCTCCCGGTGCCGACGATCGCGGCGCAGGCGCCGACCTCGGCGCCGCTGATCCCGTTGGCCGTTGCGACAAAGCGGTAAATGACGAACCCGGCACCGATGACGATGATCGGTAGTGCACTGATCAGACGCTTCCGGTAGCGCGCCCAGAAGCCTTGCTGTGAAGACGGCGGACCGTCGACGCTCATGTTCCCCCCAGGAAAATTTGCCGTAGGTACGAAAACTGCCCGCAGGCACTTGACCTGCGGGCACGTCTCGCCCGAGCAACATATCGACGCCTGCGCGCGCCCGTTACAGAGCGCTTGCCTGGAGAACTAGTCTCGGCGTGGTGACCGACTTCCTGGTACGGCGCGACGACCTGCGGGTCTGGCGGACCGTCGAGAGCGACCCCGCACCCGCCCCCGCGGCCGGCGAGATCCAGCTACGGGTGGAGCGGTTCGGCCTCACCGCGAACAACATCACCTACGGCGCGTTCGGCGACCAGCTCGGCTACTGGCGGTTCTTCGCGGCCCCGGAGGGCTGGGGTCGGATCCCGATCTGGGGATTCGGCGCGGTCACGGCATCGGGTGTCGACGGAATCGCGGTCGGCGATCGGTTCTACGGCTACCTCCCGATGTCCAGCACGGTGACGATGCGGCCGCACGTCGACGCCGCCGGGTTCGTCGAGCAGTCGCCCGCCCGCGCCGACCTGGCGGTGTTCTACAACCGCTACCTGCGCGCTCTGCCGGAACTGGGCTTCGCGCCCGCGCACGACGACGTGAACGCCATCATGCGGCCGCTGTTCATGACGGGATGGCTGCTCGCCGACCAGCTCGAAGAGGCCGGCTGGCACGGCGCAGGCGCGGTCGTGCTCGCCAGCGCGTCCAGCAAGACGGCGTTCTCGACGGCGTTCGAGCTGGCGGCGCGCAGCGAGCGACCCGCCGTCGTCGGCCTCACCTCTCCCGCCAACCTGGAGTTCACCCGGGGCCTCGGGTGCTACGACCAGGTGCTGACCTACGACGAGGTGTCGACGCTGCCGGTCGAGGATGGCGTCGTCTTCGTCGACATGGCCGGCTCGCCCGCGGTGCGCCAGGCCGTGCACGAGCACGCGGCCGATGCGTTGCTGGCGTCGATCGCGGTAGGGGCGACGCACTGGGAGAGCGGCGGGCTCGGCGGGGGCGAACTCCCCGGCCCGACCCCGGAGTTCTTCTTCGCCCCGACCCGCGGCGAGCAACGCGCCGCAGAGCTGGGGGCGGGCCGCTTCCAGCAGCAGGTCGGCGCGGCCTGGGCGGCCTTCGCAGACCGCCTCCCGCAGCTGCTGGAGATCGAGTCCGGCAGCGGAGCCGACGCGCTCGGTGGCGCGTACGACGCGTTCCTCAACGGCAACGCCGACCCGCGGAAGGGCCACGTCTTCACGCTCTGAGCCACGAACTTCCCCACCGTTTTGCCAACCTGCACACCCTGGAGGCCGTGCAGGTTGGCAAAACGGTGGGGAACTTGGGCGGGTGTTCAGCCACCGCGGGTGTAGCGGTGCTTCACGCCGACCGGGAAGTACTCGGGGTCGCCGGCGGGGAGCAGGCGGACCTCCGGCAGCTGGCGCTCGGCGGGGACGTAGTGGGCGTACTCGCTGTTGAGCCGCACCAGCTGGTCGCGCACCGAGGCGGCGAGCACGGTGGCATCGCCCGTGCGGCCCGGGGCGAGCTCGACGGTCACCCGCAGCACCCGGTCGCGGTCGGCGTCCTCGACGGTCTCCAGCACGAACTTGCCGGTGACCCACGAGCTCACCTCCGGCTGCTCCAGCCCGACGGTCACGTTCTCCGGGTACACGTTCGCCCCGAAGAACGACACCGTGAACAGCGAGCGGCCGAAGACGAACACGAACGGCAGGTCCGGCCCGGCGTCCTCGGGATCGAAGCCGTTCGCCGCGCAGAAGTCGAGCATGGCGGCATGCGCGACGAGCCCGCCCTCGTCGGCGATGTGGTAGCGGACGAGCGGGATCCCGTTGTCGGCGGTGAAGAGCAGCGTGCCCTCGTGCGTCTCGAAGAAGCGGCTCGCCGGGTCGTACTGGGCGAGCGTGGGCAGGCGGGAGTCGCCGAACAGCTCGCGGGCGAGGTCCGGGCGACCGGCGAGGAACCGGCGGATCGACACCGACAGCGGTGTCTCGGTGGCGAGCACCCCGGCGTCGGCGGTGCCGTAGAGCGACGCGACGTCGCGCACGGGGTCGCGCATGCCGGTGCGTTCGGCCATCAGGTTCCGCCACTCCTCGCTGAACACCTCACCTGCTAGCACGAGCTTCACCGCGTAGGCCAGCCAGTCGATCCCGGCCGCGACGCCCGTGTCGACGACGTCCTTGACGAACGGCGGGTAGCCCAGCAACACCGTCTGGTCGAAGTGCGGCGCGAGCTCGGGGAGCACACGCAGGATCTCGGCCTTGTTGTTGCCAGGGGCCACCACGGTGATCGGGTAGCCCTTGATCGTCAGCTGTCGCAGGCAGGCGAGCGTGAACAGCCCGCCCACCCAGGTGCCGAGCGGGAAGCACACCACCGCGAGCGTGCTGCGCTCGTGCGCGGCGAACCCGTCGCGGAACACCTGCTCGAACCGCGGCGTGACCGCCAGCTCGTCGACGGGTGACCGCGGCCAGATCGTCGGGGTGCCGCTCGACCCGGACGACACCGCGATCATGTCGTTGGCGTCGAGCCGGCCGTGCCTGCAGAGCAGCGGCAGCGGGTACCGGCTGTGGTAGGACGCCTTGTCGATGATCGGCAGCGCCCGGAAGTCGGCCATGGTGCGCACCGCGTCCGGGCTGATCCCGCGCTCGGCCAGCAGCGCGCGGTAGGCCGGCACCTCGGCGCTGACCTGGCGGAACAGGGCCAGCGGCCAGTTCTGCTCCACCGGGTCGGGCGCGCCGACGAACGTCTGGAGGGCTTCGACGTACCGGGCGGGGCGGTCAGCGTCCACGCGGATGATCGTCGGCGACGACCGGGGCCGGCGTCCAGTGGCTCCCCGCCCGTCGTGCCTGCTGTCGAGTGAGCAGGAAGTACAGCCCGCCGGCCACCAGCGAGCCGGACAGCCACGACAGGTCGGTCCCGCCCATCGCGGTCGCGACGGGCCCTTGCATGGCCGGCACCAGCCCGAACTGCCAGCTCCACCCCGCAACGATGCCGGCACCGAGGCACAGCAGCGCGCCGACGTTCGTCGAGCCGTGGGGCGAGGCCGCCGCCGGCGCGTAGAGGGACGTGACGTCCAGCCGTCCACCGCGCACCACCCAGAAGTCGACGAGGACGATCGCGGCCCACGGGCTGATCCACACCAGGATCGAGACCATCCAGTGGTCGAACGCGAGCGCGAAGCTGTCGGCCTGGACGAACACGACGAGCACGGCCGAGGCGACGAGGCCCGCGACGAGCGTCAGCTTCCACCGCGCCACGGTGATCCCGATCGACAGCGCCGCCAGTGAGCACGAGTACAGGTTCAGAATGTTCGTCGCGACCGGCCCGTGCATGATCAGCAGCAGCACCGGTATCGCCATCACACCGAACGTGCTGATCACCAGCGCCGACGGGTCGGCGCTCGCGCCACCGCTCGCCAGGCACGCGCCGAGCGCCGCGAGCCAGACGGTCGGCAGGTACATGCCCAGCGCCGACGCCCAGAAGACCGACCGCGGGCTCGCCGACGGCCGCACGAAACGGCTGTAGTCGGCCGAGTACGGGATCCACGACACGCCCCAGCCGACCCCGATCGCCGTCAGCAGCTGGGTGATCGCGGTGACCTTGTCGACCTCCGCGTCGCTCCCCCGCGTCCAATCCACGTCGGTGCCGGCCAGCGCCAGTACCGTCATGACCGCCATCAGCGCCACCGTCACGGGCACCGTGTACTTCTCGAAGCTGCGGATCGCGTAGAACCCGTACAGCGCGAGCACCAGCTGCAGGATCATGATCACGGCGGCGACCAGGTACTTCGTGCCCAGGCCGACGTCGAGGCCGAGCTGGCGGAGGATGCCGAGCACCAGGTCGAGCACCACCCAGGTGTTCACCCCGACCCACGCCATCGTCAGCACGCCTTGCACGACACCCGGCACGACCGCGCCGCGCCGCCCGAACGGCGCCCGGCCCAGCACCATCTGGTTGACGGCCGTGCGGTGGCCGATCACGTTGAACACACCGAAGACGGCGCAGCCGACGACGTTGCCGAGCGCGACGACCACGAGCGTCTCGACCAGCGAGAGGCCCAGCGTCACGCCGAGCGCGCCGAGCACCCAGTTGATCGGCGCGATGTTCGCGCCCGCCCAGATCCAGAACTGCTCCATCGGCGTGGAGTCGCGCGCGCCGTCGGGGATGGGCTCGATCCCGTGGCGGTCGAACGGGACGGCATCGGGGGTCGAGGGCGGGGTGGTTGTGGGCGGGGACATCGGTGGCCTCCCTGATGGCTCGGCGAACGAGCGCCGTTGTGATGCACCGACCGAACCAGCCGCGGTGGGCCGCGAACACTGGCGGAACGTCCTGACCTGCACCGATGTCGGTGGAGGTTCACACACCGACCGTCGGTTCAGCTCATCCCGTCGGCTTCGAGCGCGAGGTAGAGGTCGACGAGGTCCTCGATCCGGCCGGGGTCGCGCCCGGTCAGCTCCGCGATCTTGTCGAGCCGGTTGCGCAGCGTGTTGACGTGCACGAACAGCGCTGCGGCGGTGGCGGCGAGGTGCCCGTCGTGCTCGAAGAAGGTGCGCAACGTGCGTTCGAGCTTGCCGCCCCGGCTCTCGTCGTGGGCGCGCAGCGGCGTGATCACGCCGGCGGCGAACCCGCGCAGCTCGGCCGGGCTGTGCAGCCCGAGGATCAGCCGGTGGGTCCCCAGCTCCGCGAACCGCGCGATGTCCGGGGCCGTGGTGCGGCGCCGCAGCACGGCGCACGCGTCGCGGGCCTGCACCAGCGACTGTTGCAACGTCGTGGAGTCCGGCGCGGGCTCGCCCAGACCCAGCACCGGGTGCACATCGGGCAGCCGCCGGCGCACGGCGTCCAGCACCCGCCGGCCCAGCTCGGGCAGGCCCTCCGGCGGCCCCCGCCACGGCAGCACCGCCACCACGTCCTGGCTGCCCCCGACGACGACCGCGGGGATCCCGTCGGCCAGGAACGCGTCGGCCACGGCGTCCGCGGCCCCCGCCCAGCCCGGGTGGTCGGCGCGCCCGTCCTGCGCCCCGCGCACGCCCATCGCGAAGACGACGAGTGGGCCGGTCGGGTCGATCCCGAACGCCCGCAGCCTGCCTTCCAGCTCGTTCGCGCGCTGCATCCCGGAGAGGATCATGTCGATGACCTCGCCCGCGAAGCGCGACTCGATCGCCTGCACGGCCTGGCGCTTGGCCACCTCGACGCTCAGGAACCGCGCGCTCTGCTCCAAGGCGCTGCGCTCCCCCGCCTCCAGCTGCGCGATCGAGCGCAGGCAGAGCAGGCCGGCGTCGACGTCGCCGATCGCGCCGACCAGGTACAACGCGGCAAGCCGGCCGCCCAGGTCGATCTCCAACGGTGGCGGCCGCATCGCCAGGGCGGCCGCGACGCGGGCGCGCTCGTCGACGTCCAGCCCGGTGCCCGAGGTGGCGGCGAGCTGCCGGCCCATCCGGTCGACCACGACGAGCGGCAGGTCGTGCTCGGAGCGCAGCACGTCCAGCACGCCGGTGGCGCCGGCGCCGTGCGCGATCGCGTCGGCGAGCGCTTCGCCCCGGCGCAGCATCCCGACCAGCTCGTCCTGCCGCGACCGCGCAGTCAGCGCCGCGGCAGCCATGGAGATCGCGGTGAACGGCACCCGCGGCGAGATCTCCACGAGCGCCATCCCGGCGTCCTCGCAGGCCCGCACCAGCTCCGGTGGGGTCAACGGCATCTCCGGGCGCAGACCGAAGACGAGCCCGGACGCGCACGCGATCCGCTCGACGAACTCCGCCGGCGTCGCCTCGTCGAGCCACAGCCCGTTGGTAAGCACCAGCTCGCGGTCCCTGACGTACGGGGAGGGGTCGGGCAGCTCCGTGTTGTGCACCCACAGGACCGGCGCGTCCAGCGCCCCGCCCGCCCCTTCGGCGAGCACGCGCAGCTCCAGGCTCGCGTCCTCGACCAGAGCCCGGATCGTCAGCACTGAGCCAATCTACGGATGCTCGGGAAACACCGACGGGTCGACGTTCGGCGGGCGCGGCCGGCGCGTCGCCAGTTCGGGGTCCGCCATCGCAGCGGCCGCGACGTCGCGGCAACGGCTGAACCGGACGTCACCGCGGTCGAGCGCGAACTCGATCAGGCTGCGCAGCGCGACGATCCGGCCCGGCCGCCCCGACAGGAACGGGTGCACGCACAGGTTGAACAGGCACCGGTAGCGGCGCATGGCGTCGAGCTCGTCGCGCCACATCGCCAGCACCGTCGACGGCGCCGTGATCACCGATCCGACCTGCGGCGCCGGCAGGAACGCGTACTGCTCCCAGTCGTCGAGCGACCAGTGCACCGGCAGCTCGACGATCTCCTGCCCCGACTCCGTCGCGAGCCGGTAGGGCCGATCGTCGGCCATCAGCGACGAGTCGTAGAGCAGGCCGTGCTCCGCGACCAGCTCTGGCGTCAACCAGCTCGCCTCCCAGAGCGCCGCGCGGTACCCGCTGATCTCGACGCCCTGCTCGGCGAACACCGCGAGCGCCCGCTCGAAGTCGGCCCGCTCCTCCTTCGGCGTGAGCGATGTCGGCGCGCGGTGGCTGTAGGAGTGGTGCGCGACCTCGTGCCCACGCTCGACGATCGACGCCGCGAGCCCCGGCCGCTGCTCGGCCACCCAGCCCGGCACGAAGAACGTCGCCGGCACCTCCAGCTCGTCGAGCATCTCCAGGATCCGCGGAACCCCCACGTCAGGGCCGTAGGACTGGTGCGACATCGTCGACATGTGGCCGGCGTAGCCGCGGCCCTGGGCGAGGATCGGGGTCTCGGCGTCGACGTCGAACGTCAGCGTGGCGACCGCCGCCGCGCCCCCGTGCCAATTCGACCCGTGCCAGCTCGACCCGCTCACGGTCAACTCCCGTTCCGCCATCGCCGCACGTTCGCCAGCGTCACAGACGGCGAGAGCATCGTCGAGTCGAAGCGGATCGGTGTCTCGCCCGCCTCCAGCTTGCGCGGCAGCTGCGGGTCGCCCAGGGCGCCGCGGGCGATCGACAGGATGTCGGCGTGGCCGCCGGCCAGCACCTCACCGGCCTGCACCGGGTCGTGCATACCGCCGTTGACGATCACCGGCAGGCCAGTCGCCGAGCGCGCGAGCGCGGTGACTGTCGTCCCGCTCGCCAGCCGTGCGGTGTCGATCCAGTTGCGGCCCTCGCTGGCGATGTGCAGGTAGTCGGCGCCGGCGGCGGCCAGCTCGGTGAAGATGGTCTCCGCCTCGCGGTGGCCACCGGGCCAGCGGTACTCGAAGTCGTTCACCTTGGTCTGCGAGAGCCGGACCCCCACCAGGGCACCCAGCTCCTTGACCGCCGTGACGATCTCCGCCGTCAGCCGCGCCCGGTTCTCGACCGTGCCGCCGTAGGCGTCGGTGCGCTGGTTCGTGTAGACGGTCAGGAACTGGTCGAGCAGGTAGCCGTTGGCCGCATGCAGCTCCACGCCGTCGAATCCGGCCGCGAGCGCGTTGCGCGCGGCGGCCACGAAGCCCGCGACGACCTCGTCGATACCGGCCGTGGACAGCTCGGCGGGGGCGCTCCACGGCCCCTCGCCGCCGTACTCCTCCATCATCACGCCGAGCGGGGTCACCGCCGACGGCCCCACCGTGCCGTGGCCGAAGGCGTTGCCCTGCGAGATCGCTCCCGCGTGCATGAGCTGCGCGATCATCACGCCGCCCGCCTCGTGCACGCGCCGGGTGACGTGCCGCCAGCCATCGACGTGCTCGGGCGACGCCAGCCCCGGCTGGTTGAGGTAGCCCTGGCTGTGGGCGGTGTCGGTGTAGGTGCCCTCGCTGATCACCAGGCCGAAGCCGCCCTCGGCGAACGCGGCGTAGTACTCGGCCATGTCGGCGGTCGGGACGCCGTCGGGGGTCGCGGAGACGCGGGTCATCGGCGCGACGGCGTAGCGGTTGGGCAGGACGTGCCCGGCGAACTCGATCTTGCTGAAGGCGGGGTGGGAGCTGGTGCTCATGACTGCTCTCCTGCACGGATCTCGATGGCCAGCGGGGTCGGGCCGGCGCCGTTGACGTCGATGAGGTCCTGCGGGCACGCCGACACCACGACGACGCAGTCGAGCTCGGCCCTGAACGTGATCGCGTCGCCCGGCGCCGTGCGGGCCGACAGCCAGCTGAGATCGCCCTTGGCGTCGACGGGGATGCGCATGAAGACGTTGATCGGCTGTGGCGCGGGCCCGGCGAACCCGATGCCCACGTCGGCCAGCGCCTCACGCAGGTTCTGGGAGCACGAGCGGTGCACCTGCGCGCCCAGCGCCGCGTAGCGCTCGGGGTCGCAGGCGGCGATCAGCATGTCGTGGTCGCCCGGCGACGTGTCCTCGACCAGCGTGAGCACCGGGCGCCGCCGATCGGTCACGAACGACTCCCCGACCGCCGGGAACAGCCGGTTCGTCACCCCCCGGGTGTGGGACGCGCTGTGGTGCTCCAACGACCCGTCGGCGCCCGGGACGACGACGAACACGTCGCCGACCTGGCTGCCCTCGACGTCGACGATCCGGACGTGCTGGCCCGCGGCGACGCGGACCGCCCGCCCCGTCGAGGCCGGGACGTCGATGCGGTCGATGAGTGGTGTGGCGTGCATGGTTCCCATGGAAGCGCCCGCCGGGCCCGGGCAACAGTGGAGGAAAGTCCACTGTTCGCGGCGCCTGGTGGCGAGACCTCCAGCGAAATGCGTGCGTCCCGCACGCGAGGGCAGGAAAGCCACTTTCATGCCCTGTGAGGGCCGGAAAGTGGCTTTCCTGCCCTCCGCGCACCGCAGCCCGGTCGACCAGGCCTCACCCCCGCCCGGCGGCCCCCACCAGCACTCGCAGCGCGTCGGCCGCCCGTTCCAGCGCCTCGCGGGACCCGCGCACGCGGGAGATCATCTCCGCCCCCTCGATCAGCGAGAGTGCAGTGAGGGCCAGCTCGTCGGCCTGGTCGGCCGCGAGCCCCGACCCGCGCAGGTGCTCCGCGAACAGCTCCTGCCAGGCGGCGAACGTCTCGGCGGCCGCCGCCTGCAGCCTCGGGGACCGGCCGATGGTCTCCAGTGCCGTCGTCGCGACCGGGCAGCCGTCCTGCCACTCCGTGTCCTCCAGCCCGTCGGCGAGCAGGAGGGCGCAGGCGGCGAGGGCGTCGCCGGGCCGTTCGTGCGCCGCGAGCGCGGCCGCGAACTTCACCTTGACGTCGTCGCCGCCGCGGCGCATCGCGGCCGCCGCGAGCTCTTCCTTGCCGCCCGGGAAGTGGTAGTAGAACGAGCCCATGGGCGCGCCCGACTCGCGCGCGATCTCCTTCACGACGGTGGCCTCGTAGCCCTGCCGCGAGATCAGCCGCAGCGCGCCGTCGACCAGCCGGTCGCGGCTGCCGGACAGATCCTGTCTTGACATGCGCGCAGCCTACCAACAACTATGACGAGCGCTCTAATATAGCGAGCGCTCTAGTTGGGAGCCGCCATGTCGTACCGCACTCGCCCGATCCGCTTCCTCGAGCTGTGGCCCGTGGACGGCTGGCGGGTGAAGATCTACGGGATCACCGCCGTCGGCGAGCGGCCCGACCCGGAGCTCGTGACAGCGGCCAAGGCGGTCGCCCGCGATCGGCTCCCGACGCCGACCGACGGCGGGCGCCACGGCATCGCGTTCCTCACCGTCCACCAGGGCGCGCAGAGCGCCTGGGCGCTCGTCGACTGGTGGGTCGACGGCCACCTGCTCCACCACCACCTCTACGGCAGCGGCGACCCGTCGTCGTTCGACCTGCGGCCCGTCACCGACGGGCTCACCGCCTGCACGTGGGAGCTCGCCGTCATCGGGTTCGAACGGCAGGTCTGGCTGGACACGGTGTACGCGGCCGACGAGCCCGACATCGACGCGTACCTGAACACCCGACTGGAGGCAGATGCATGAGCGACACCCTGGAGATGCTCGACGCGTTCTCGGCCGCGTGGGGCGACGGCGACCTCGAGAAGGTGCTCGCGTTCGTCGACGACGACGCCGTCTACCTCGGGTCGTTCGGCGACGACCTCGACGGCACCGCGTTCGTCGGAAAAGCGGCGATCCGCGAAGGCGTCGCGCAGTACATGGCGAAGTTCCCCGGCGGCCGGTACGAACGGACCGCGGCGATCATCGACGGCGACCGGGCGGCGATCGCGTGGACGTTCACCTGGCCGACGTCCGACGGCGAGGAGAGCGTCCGGGGCTGCGACTTCTTCCTCGTGCGCGACGGGCGCATCCTGCGCAAGGACGCCTTCCGCAAGGAACGCCGGGCGTGGTGAAGGGACCGGCGGAGACCGTGGTCCGCGGCGCCTGCCCGCTCGACTGCCCGGACACCTGCGGCTGGACGGTCACCGTCCGCGACGGCACCGCCGTGGCGTTGCGCGGCGACCGCGACCACCCGTTCACCCGCGGCGCGCTGTGCGTGAAGGTCAACAACTACCTGGAGCACACCACCGCACCCGATCGCCTCCTGCATCCGCTGCGGCGGGTCGGCCGCAAGGGCGAGGGCCGCTTCGAGCGGATCACCTGGGACGAAGCCCTTAACGAGATCGCCGAGCGGCTCACCGGCGTGATCGACGAGCACGGCGGCGAGTCGATCTGGCCGTACTACGGCACCGGCACGATGGGATACGTCCAGGGTCTCGGCGGCGGCGCGTTCGCCCGCTTCTGGAACGTGCTCGGCGCCTCGCGGCACGACCCGTACGGCATCTGCTCGAAGGCGGGCGGCACCGGCCTCACCTACACGGTCGGCACCTCCGGCGGGATGGACCCGGAGGAGATCCAGCACGCGCGGCTGATCATGCTGTGGGGCACCAACACGCTGACCAGCGGACATCACCTCTGGAAGTTCGTCCAGGCCGCTCAGCGCGAGGGCGCGCACGTCGTCGCGATCGACCCGATCCGCACCCGCACGGCGGAGCAGGCCGACGAGCACATCGCGCCCATCCCCGGCACCGACGCAGCGCTCGCGCTCGGGCTGCTGCACGTCGTCGTCGAGATGGGCGCGCAGGACCGCGAGTACCTCGCCGCGCACACCGTCGGCTGGGATGCGTTCCGCGAGGAGATCCGGCAGTGCCCGCCCGCGCGGGTCGCCGCGATCACCGGCCTGCCGGAGGCGACGATCGTCGCGCTCGGCGAGCGGCTCGCGCGCACGCGTCCGACCGCGATCCGGGCGACCATGGGCCTGCAGCGGCACGCCGGCGGGGGCATGGCGCTGCGCACGCTGGCCTGCATCCCGGGTGTGACGGGCGATTGGGGTCGCGTCGGCGGCGGTCTCACGTACTCGACCGGCGCGTGGTTCCCGCTGAACACCGCGGCGGTGGAGCGCGACGACCTGCGCGCCCGCCCGGCGCGCACGTTGCTGATGACCCGGCTCGCCGAAGGTCTGCTCGACCGCAGCGACCCGCCCGTGCACGCGCTCTTCGTGATCGCGGCCAACCCGGCGGCGAGCGTCGCCGACCAGAACCGGGTGCGGCGCGGGCTCGCGCGGGAGGACCTCTTCACCGTGGTGATGGAGCAGTTCCCGACCGAGACCGTCGACTACGCCGACATCGTGCTCCCGTCGACCATGCAGACCGAGCACGCCGACCTGCACGCCGGCTGGGGGCACTTCTACCTCTCCTGGAACGAGCCCGCCGTCGCGCCTCCGGGCGAGTGCCTCCCGACCACCGAGACGCTGCGCAGGCTGGCCGAGCGGATGAAGCTGGACGAGCCGTGCATCGCCGACACCGACGAGGAGATGGGCCGGCAGCTGCTCGACGGGTCGGGGATCGACTTCGACGAGCTGCGCGCCAGGGGCTGGGCGCGGATCGAACGGCCGCGGCCGTTCAGCGACGGGTTCCCGACGCCGTCGGGGAAGCTGGAGTTCACCTCGGAACGGGCCGCCGCGGACGGACACGGGCTGCTGCCCGGCTTCACGCCGTCCGCGGAGGTCGACGACCCCGGGCTCGCTGCGCGCTTCCCGCTCGTCCTGATCGCGGGCGCGTCGCACTACTTCCTCAACACGGTGTTCGGCAACGACCCGCGGCAGCAGCGGCGCGCGGGTGGCCCGCGGATCCGGCTGCACCCCACCGACGCCGCCGCGCGCGGGATCAGCGACGGGCAACCCGTCCGGATCTTCAACGACCGTGGGGAGTTCACCGCGACCGCGGAGATCACCGACCGGGTGCGGCCCGGCGTCGTCGCCACCACCAAGGGCCACTGGCCCAAGCTGCTCGGCGGCGACGGTGTGAACGCCACCGTCGACGAGCGTGACACCGACATGGGCGGCGGCGCCGTCTTCCACGACAACCGCGTGCAGGTCGCATAGCCACAGTTCTGTCGGTGGAGTTTCTGTCGGTGGGGTCGTGCAGGATGTCCCGATGACCGACGAGGAGCTCGCCGCGGTCCTGATCGGCCTTCCGCACACCACCGTCGGGGAGCCGTTCGGGCCCGACGTGTTCGTGTACAAGGTCGCCGGCCACCAGGTCGCCGGGAAGGTGTTCGCCCTGCATCGGCGCAAGGCCGCGCCGGCGCAGCTCACGCTCAAATGCGACCCGGCCCGTGCCTTGCTGCTGCGCGACCACTACCCGGCGGTCACCCCCGGCTACCACACCAACAAACGCCACTGGAACACCGTCGTCCTCGACGGCTCCGTGCCCGACGACGACCTGCTCGACTTCGTGCACCACTCCTACGAGCTGGTGGTCGCCGGGCTGCCGGCGCGGCTGCGCGCCACCGGTGAGTACGACCTCGAGGTCACCTGACTCCGAGCCCGCGCCGGGCGGCGTCAGCAGGCAGAATGTCCTGTTGTGTCCATACAGCCGTCGTGCGCACCGCTGCTGGCCACCTCCGACCTGGACGTGGTGCGCCACGCGTTGAGCCGGCACGTCTCGCCGTCGATGGTGGATCTCAACCTGTCCGGCTCGACGACGGGTGAGTACCGGCTCTCGCGCGTGGCCGGGTCGGCCGACTCGGCCGGCAGCAGGATCGGGCTGATGCAGTGGGAGGTCGAGCCGCAGCTGCGGATCAGGGCGACGAGCACCCAGCGGTACACCGTCGCCGTCGGCTTCGCCGGGCAGAACGAGGTCGCCGTCGACCGGCGGCAGCTCTCCTCGTCGTCGTTCACGGTGACGTCGCCCGGTCAGGAGCTCGACACCCGGCACCGGACGACGCGGAAGTGGTTGTTCTTCGTCGGGCAGGAGCTGATCGACGAAGCGGTGCGCGGCCGGCTGGGCGACGTCCCGAACCGGCGGCTCGTCTTCGACCCGATCCTGCACGGTGAGGACCCCGCGGCAGCGGCATGGCTGCGGACGCTGCACAGCTACGCCGAGATGTCACAGACGGGGGTGCTGGCCCGCTCGCCGCTCGGCTCGGCCCACCTCGAACGCGCGCTGGTGCAGAGCCTGTTGGACGTGCAGCCGCACACGTTCACCGGCACGCTCACCCGCGACGAGGCGTTGCCGGGCCTGCGCACCCTCCGTCGTGCCGTCGAGTTCTGCGAGGCGAACCTCGCGCACCCGATCGTGGCCGCCGACATCGCGACCGCCGCGCACACGAGCCTGCGGACCATCCAGCGCCTGTTCCGCACCGAGTTCGGCATGACCCCGATGGAGTACGTCCGGGAACTGCGGCTCGACCGGGTGCGACGCGACCTCATGCGCATCCGCATGGGGGACACGACCGAAACGGTCACCGACGTCGCGTGCCGGTGGGGTTTCGTGCACCTGGGGCGGTTCAGCAGCTACTACGGCTCGCGCTTCGGCGAGCGCCCGTCGGAAACGGCCGGGTTCCGCGCGCCGGGCTGAGCGTCGACAACGACGAAATGGCTGTTTGTGAGCGCTAACAACAGCCAGAACGTCGTTGTCGACGGTCAACGCCGGCCTGCCTTGCGGGCCAGCGCCGCGCCGCCCAGCGCTGTCGCGCGCGGTCCGAGCTCCCCGAGGCGGACCGTGATGCCCACGCCGCCGCCCAGCGTCGAGGCCCGCAGCGCGGCCGCGCAGGCGTCCTCCATCAGCGCCCACGACCGCATCACGCCCCCGCCGAGCACGACGACCGGGCAGTCCAACAGCACCGCCGCCATCCCGACGGCCCGGCCGATCGCCGCTCCGGCGTCGTCGAGGACACCGCGGGCGACGACGTCGCCTGCCGCGGCGAGCCGGGCGATCTCCGCGACGCCATGACGCTCCCCGGACCGCGCCGTGTAGCGCCGCACGATGGACGGGCCCGCGGCGATCGTCTCCAGGTGTCCGACGGCCCCGCACGTGCAGATCTCGTCGCCGTGGCCCGGCGTGTGCCCGATCTCCCCCGCCATGCCGCGCGCGCCCCGCCAGATCTCGCCGCGCAGCATGATCGCGCCACCGACGCCGGTGCCGACGGCGATCGCGAGCACGTCGGGGTGCCCGGTGGCGGCGCCGGCCAGCGCCTCACCGAACAGGAACGCGTTGGCGTCGTTGTCGACCGTCACGGGTGCCCGGAACCGCGCCCCGAGCTCGGTCGCCAGCGAGCGGCCCGACCACCGCGGGAACGTCGAGCTGGCCAGCCCCACCTCGCCGGTGGCCGGGTCGATCACCCCCGCCGCCGCCACGCCGACCCCACGCACCGCGCTCTGGGTCGGCTGAGTCCGCTCGGCCAGCCGGTGCGCCGCGGTGATCGCGTTGTCCAGCATCCGGTCGCCGCCGAGCCCGGCATCCGACGAGACCTGCAGCGCGTCCAGCACCTGCAGCTCGTCGTCGCACAGCACGATGTCGATCTTCGTGCCGCCGATGTCGATGCCGAGCCAACTCATTCCGCACTCCCGATCGCCGTGATACCCAACGCCGCCAACCCGCACGCCGTGCACAGCGGCTCCGGATGGCTCAATACAGTGACTCCCGTGGCCCAGCTCGAGATCAGCGTGGAGACCCTCGACGGGGTCGTCACGGCCGCTGCCGCCGACCGGATCGAGCTCTGCTCGGCCCTCTCCGAGGGCGGGCTCACACCCAGCATCGGGCTGGTCGAGGCGGCCGTGGCCGAAGCCGACACCGCCGAGGTCCACGTGCTGGTGCGGCCGCGACCAGGCGGTTTCGCGTACTCGTGGGCCGAGCTCGCGCTGATGCGGGCCGACATCCGCCATGCCGTCGCCGCGGGCGCCTCCGGGGTGATCGTGGGCGCGCTCGACGGGGATGACATCGATCTTGACGCGACCGCGGGCCTCGTCGAGGCCGCCCGCGGCGCGTACGTGACGTTCCACCGCGCGTTCGACCAGCTCACCCGCCCGCTCGACGCGCTCGACGCGCTGGCGAAGATCGGCGTCGAACGGGTGCTGACCTCCGGCGGGCCCGCCGCGATCGACGTGGAGGCCGTGGCCGCGCTCGTCGACCACAGCCGCACCATCGGCGGCCCGACGATCATGGCTTGCGGTGGGATCCGGCCGCACAACGTCCGCGCGGTGCTCGAGCAGACCGGTGTCACGGCCGTGCACGCCGCGCCCCGCACGCCGATCGGCGCAGCGAGCGGGTACCCGGGCATCGGCGTCCCCGCAGGCCACGACCGCTTCGCCACCGACGCCGCGGCCGTCGCCGAACTGCGTGCGCTGACCCGCTGACGCCTCATCGCTTCCGCTGGGCGCGGGGGTCGGGCACCGGGACGGCCGCGAGCAGCGCCCGCGTGTAGTCGTCGCGCGGTTCGGTGAAGACCGCGGTGCGTTCGCCGCTCTCCACCACCGCACCGCGGTGCATCACCGCGACCCGGTCGGCCAGCGCGTCGACGACGGCGAGGTCGTGGCTGATGAACAGGCACGAGAAGCCCAGCTCGCGCTGCAGCGACCGCAGCAGCTCCAGCACGGTCGCCTGCACCGACACGTCGAGCGCGCTGGTCGGCTCGTCGGCGATCAGCAGCCCGGGGTCCAGCGCGAGCGCGCGGGCGATGGAAACCCGCTGGCGCTGCCCTCCGGAGAGCTCGTGCGGGTAGCGGCTCAACGCGTCCGACGGCAGCGCGACGGCGTCGACCAGCTCGGCGGCCCGGCGCTGCCGCAAGAGCCGGTCCCCGACCTTCTGCAGCACCATCGGCTCGGCGATGGTGTCGCCGACGGTCATCCGCGGGTCGAGCGACGACGCCGGGTCCTGGAAGACCATCGCCGCTCTGGCCCGGGTCGTACGCAGCGCCGCGCCACGCAGGCCGTTCAGCTCGGTGCCGAAGAGCCGCACCGATCCCGCCGACGGCCGCACGAGCCCGACGGCCACCCGCCCGATCGTCGTCTTGCCGCTGCCCGACTCCCCGACCAGCCCGAGGATCTCCCCCGGCGCCACCTCCAGCGTGACGCCCTCGACGGCACGGAAGCGCCCGAAGTCGACCACCACGCCGTCGAGCTGCAGCGCGGCCGGGCCCTCCCCCGCCGCAGGGCCCGGCCGCACGTCCTTGGTGAACCGCGGCACGGCGTCGAGCAGCGACCGCGTGTACGCATGCCGCGGGTGCTCGAACAGCTCGAAGACGTCGCCGTCCTCGACGACCTCGCCCCGGTACATGACGATCACGCGGTCGGCGAGCTCGGCCACCACCCCCATGCTGTGGGTGATCAGCACGATCGCGGTGCCCAGCTCGTCGCGCAGGCGGCGCAGCAGCGCGAGGATCTCGGCCTGCACCGTGACGTCCAGCGCGGTGGTCGGCTCGTCGGCGACGATCACCTCGGGGTCGCACGACACCGCCATCGCGATCACGACGCGCTGCCGCTGGCCGCCCGACAGCTCGTGCGGGTACTGGTGCACCCGCCGCTCCGGCTCAGGGATGCCGACCAGCTCCAGCAACCGCAGCGCCTCGCGCGCGGCCTCGGCGCGGGAGATCCCGCGGTGCAGGCGCAGCCCTTCCGCCACCTGCGTGCCGATCGTGAGCAGCGGGTTGAGCGCCGTCATCGGCTCCTGGAAGACCATCGCGATGCCGTTGCCACGCAGGTCACGCAGCTGCGCCGGGGTCATCGACGTGATCGGGACGCCGGCGTGCGACACCGCACCGGAGACCTTCGCCGTGCTCGGCAGCAGGCCCAGCGTCGTCAAGGCCGAGACGGACTTGCCCGAACCGGACTCCCCGACGATCGCGACGATCTCGCCGGGTTCGACGGCGAAGCTGACATCGGAGACGGCCTCGGTGTCGCCGAAGCGCACCGACAGGTTGCGGAACTCCACGACCGGTGTCATGCGCGCTCCCGGAACCGGACGTCGAAGGCGTCGCGCAGCCCGTCGCCGATGAACGTGAAGGCGCAGACGGTGAGCACGATCAGCAGGCCGGGCGGGAAGATCAGCCACCAGTACCCGTCGTAGGAGTAGGCGAGCCCGCCCGAGAGCATCCCGCCCCAGTTCGCCGCGGGCGGCGGGATGCCCAGCCCGAGGAAGCTGACGTAGGTGACGAGCAGGATCGCGTCGGCGACCTGGAAGGTGGCGTTGACGATCACCGTGCCGATCGCGTTGGGCACGATGTGGCGGCGGATCGCGCCCAGCCCGGTGCCGCCGGCCAGCCGCATCGCCTCGACGTAGGCGCGGCTGCGCAGCGCGAGCGACTCCGCACGCATGAGCCGCGCCGGCACCAGCCACGACACCAGGCCGATCACCAAGATCAGCACGGGCACGCTGGGCGTCACCAGCGTCGCGGCCACGACCAGCAGGAACAGGCCCGGGATCGCGATACCGGCGTCGACGACCCGCATCATGACCGCGTCGAGCCAGCCACCGTAGAAGCCCGCGACCGCGCCCCACGCCGTGCCGATCACCGTCGCGAGCGCGCCCGCGGCCAGCCCGATCACGAGCGAGGTCTGCCCTGCCGCCATGAGCCGGCCGAGCACGTCGTAGCCGAGGTCGTCGGTGCCCAGGGGGTGCCCCTGCTCCCCCGGCAGCAGCCGGGCCGCCTCCAGCACGGTGTGCACCTGGTCGGTGACGTAGACCAGCGGGCCGAGGAAGCAGAACGCCACGAGCAGGACCAGCAGCGCCGCGCCGACCAGCGCGAGCTTGTTGCGCCGGAACGCGAGCAGCCGCTCGTCCGCCGAAGATCGCGCCGGGGCCGTCACGGGGTCACCTTCCGGGTGCGCGGGTCGATCAGCCGCTGGGCGATGTCGGCGAGCAGCGAGCCGAGCACCGTCGCCACCGCGATCACGAACACCACCCCGAGCAGCACCGGGAAGTCCGAGCGCTGCGCCGCGTTCCAGAACAGCAACCCCATCCCCGGGTAGTTGAACATCTGCTCGACGACGAGCGCGCCGCCGAACGCGACGGGGATGTAGTAGCCGATCATCGAGACGATCGCCGTCAGCGAGTTGCGCAGCACGTGCTTGCGCAGCAGGTACGGCTCGCTCGCTCCTTTTGCACGCGCAGTGCGCACGAAGTCCTCGTGCAGGTTGTCGATCACCGAGGAGCGCAGGTAGCGGCTGAACACCGCGATCATCCCGGCCGCCGCGGTGATCACCGGCAGGGCCAGCCCGCGTGGGTCGGACAGGATCTCGACGAGCGTGCCGCCCTGCGGTGCCTGCGCGCTGAACAGCGGGATGCGTTGCGCGAACACGATGATCAGCACGAAGCCGAGGAAGAAGACCGGCGTCGAGTAGAGCACGAAGTTGACCATCGAGAGGACGTGGTCGGACGCCCGCCCGCGGCGCACGGCCTGGAACACCCCCAGCGGCACCGCGACCAGCAGCGCCAGCAGCGTCGCGAGGCCGGTGAGCACCAGCGTCTTGGGCAGTCGGTCGGCGACCAGGTCGCCGACCCGCTGGTTCTCCACGTACGAGTCGCCGAAGTCGCCCGTCACCATCTGGCCGAGGTAGCGGCCGAACTGGACGGGCAGCGGCAGGTCGAACCCCTGCGCGTGGTTGAAGTCGTCGATCTGCTGCTGCGTCGCCTGCTGGCCCAGGATGCCGCGGGCGGGGCCGCCGGGGATGCGGTGCAGCAGGAAGAACACGATCAGGACGACGATGAAGATCACCACGATCGCCTGCAGCAACCGCACCCCGACGTAACGGGTCACTTGGGGATCACTTTCGCGACCACCGCTGCGGCGACATCCCGACCAGCGGGTCCTGCTCGACACCCTGCAGCGACGTCTTCGTCGCCGAGATCTGGTAGGCCGGGTTGGGCAGCCAGATCACCGGGAGGTTGCGCGTCAGGTATTCGCCGTACTCGCGCATGGCCGCGCTGTCGTCGCTCTGGGTCGAGCGCGTGATCAGCTCGTCGGCCTTGGGGTCGGAGTAGCTGCCGAGGTTCGACGTGGCGCCGGTGGTGAAGATGCGGTCGCCGCTCGGGTAGGCCGGGAAGTACCAGCTGCCCTGCGTGCCGAAGAAGGACAGCTGCCAGGAGCACTCGGCCTGCTCGGGCGTGCACGGCTTGCTGTTGCCGAGCACGGTGTTGAGCGGCGCCTGCTTCAGGTCGATCGCCACGCCGATCTGCGAGAGCGACGACTTCAGCTCCGACATCGTGTTGTCGGTCTCCTTCGAACCGCTCTCCGCGAGCAGCTCGAACCGCAGCGGCGTGCCGGCCGCGATCCCCGCACCGCACTGGTTCTCGGCCGCGCCGGGCGAGGTGCAGGTCGCGACGCCGTCGGCGCCGATCGTCCAGCCGTGCCCGGTGATCAGGGCCTTGGCCTTGGCGATGTCGAACGGGTACGGGTTGGCCTTCTGCGCGTCGGAGATGAACGGCGACTTCTCGTCCTGCGGCACCGGGCCGTACCCGGGGGCGGCGCTGCCGCGCCAGATGTTCTTCGCGATCGACGGCTGGTCGATCGCATGCTGGATCGCCTGCCGCACGTAGAGCTGGGCGAAGATCGGGCCGACCTTCGGGTTGTTGAAGTTGTACGGGATGTAGGTGATCGCCCAGCCCTGCCACGGCTCGACGGTGTAGCCCTGCTGCTCCAGCGCGGAGGTCTGCCCGAGGTTGGACGACGCGATGTAGCCGTAGTCGAGCTGGCCGGTGCGCAGCACGTTGTACTCGGCGTCGGCGCTGGTGAAGGGCTTCAGCGAGACGGTGGTGAGGGTCGCCTTGTCCGGCCCGGTGTACTTGTCGTTGCGCGTGAGCGTCACCTGGCCCTGCGGCGAGTACTCGGTGACGCGGAACGGCCCGCTGACGACCTGCCAGAGCGGGTCCTTGTCGTACTCGGCGATCTGCTTGGAGCGCTCGACGAGGAAGTCGAACACCTGCACGGCGGTGGCCGGGTCGCGGTCGAAGTCGCCGACCGGCCCGTCGGCGCTGGTCTTGTCCCAGGCGGCCTGCGGCAACGGCCGCAGCGTCTGGGTGAGCTGGTTCTCGGCGAACCAGTCGGTGTTGTAGACCTTGTCGAGCGTCAGCGTGAACGTCTTGTCGTCGACGATCATGAACGACACGACGTTGTCGGGGAGGCGACCCTTGGAGTAGTTGCCCCACTTCGTCTTGTTCGCCTTGATCAGGTTGAAGTGGAACTCGACGTCGCGGGCGGTGACCTTCGCCCCCGTCGACCACGTGTAGTCCTTCAGCGTGATCGTCACGGTCTTGCCGCCGTCGGAGAACACCGGCTTGTTCGCGACGCTCGCCTTCTCGTCGAAGGCGAGCGAGCCGTCGTCGCCGGCGTAGGTGTAGAGCGGTGGCCACATCAGCCGGTTGACGGCGGTGTTGATGCCGGAGAGGTGGCCCGGGATGCCGATCGGGAGGATCCAGTTCGGGGTCGCGTTCGGCGGGAGCGCGAACGTGGCCGAGTCGCTCGGGCCGGACCCGCTCTGACCTGCGGGCCCGCCGCTACACGCGGCCAGGACGATGCCCGCCGCTGCGAGCACCGCGACCAGCACCCTGCTCCGAACAGCCATTGCAGCTCCCCACCGTTGGATCGATGGGCGGCACGCTAAACCACAACTTCGAACTAAGACAAGCGATGATTCGAACTAAGTTGGCCGTGTCGGCCCTCGAAGGTGCTAGCTTCACGGCGAAACGTTCGTCGATCTCCGAGCGAAGAGGGGTCCGTGCAGGTATCCGAGCGCATCGTCGACCTCGTCGCGACGGGCGTCGCGACGTCACGATCGCAGCTGGCCAAGGAGTTGGGCCTGGCCCCCTCCACGGTGTCGACCAAGGTCGCGGAGCTGATGACGGCCGGTCTGCTGGCCGAGACCGGCGACGGCCCGTCGCGCGGCGGTCGCAAACCCCGCGTCCTGACGACGGCCGGCACGGGCATCGTGGTCGGGGTCGACGTCGGGGCGCGCCACCTGCGACTGCTCGCCCTCGACCTCGCAGGCACGGTCCTGCAGACCGGCGAGTTCCCGTTCGACATCGCCGCAGGCCCCGAGGTGGGCCTCGACGCGCTGGCGCTGCACGTCGAGCGGTTCGCGCTCGACCAGGGCAAGCGACTGCTCGCGGTCGGGGTCGGACTGCCGGGGCCGGTGCAGTTCCCCGCCGGCACCGTGCGCGTCCCCGCCCGCATGCCCGGGTGGAAGGACTTCCCGCTGCGCGAGCGGCTCGCGCAGCGGCTCGGGCTGCCCGTCGCGGTCGACAACGACACGAGCCTCATCGCACTCGGCGAGGTCGCCGTCCGCGCCAACCGGACCGCGACGATGGTCGTGGTCAAGGCCGGCACCGGCATCGGGTGCGGGCTGGTCACCTCCGGCGCGGTGCACCGCGGCGCGGGCGGGGTGGCCGGCGACATCACGCACGTGCGCGTCGACGCCGGCGCCGACATCCCGTGCGGCTGCGGCAACACCGGCTGCCTGGAGACCGTCGCCAGCGGCGCGGCGATCGTGAAGGTGCTGCAGGGCAACGGGATCGAGGTCGCCGACACCGGCGAGCTGGCCCGGCTCTGCGACGACGCCCAGCCCGAGGTGATCGCCGCGGTCCGCACGGCGGGCCGGCTGCTCGGCGAGGTGCTCGCCGCCGTCGTGAACTTCGTCAACCCGGACGTAGTGGTGCTGGCCGGCCGGCTGGCGTCGCTGGAGGCCTTCGTGGCCGCGGTGCGTGGCGCGCTCTACGAGCGCTGCCTGCCGCTGGTCACGCAGCACCTGGAGGTGGGAGTCGTGACATCGGGCAAGGATGCGGGCGCACGCGGCGCGGCAGCGCTCGCCGCGCAGGTCGCGTTGACGGGTCTCCCGGCATGAGGCCCGGCATGAGGATCGGGATCCTCGGCATCGCGATCGAGAGCAGCACGTTCTGCCCGCACCGCAGCTCCGTCAGCGACTTCACGGTGCTCACCGGCCAGGAGCTGCTCGACATCTACGACTGGGCGCGGCCCGGCCACGAGCTCGCCGAGGCGGCCGAGTGGGTGCCGGTGCTCAGGGCCCGCGCGCTGCCCGGCGGCGCGCTGCACGCGGAGGCGTACGCCGAGCTCAAGGCCGACCTGCTCGCCCGGCTGCGCGAAGCGGGCCCGCTGGACGGGGTGCTGCTCGACCTGCACGGCGCGATGAGCGTCGACGGGCTCGTCGACGCCGAGCTCGACCTCGTGACGGCAGTGCGCGAGGTGGTCGGGCCGCGGGCGTTCCTCTCGGCGGCCATGGACCTGCACGGCAACGTCTCAGAGGGCTTCGCCCGCACGCTGGACCTGCTCACCTGCTACCGGACCGCGCCGCACGTCGACACGTGGGAGACGCGCGAGCGGGCCGCGCGGAACCTCGTCACCGCGCTCCGCGCAGGTACGCGCCCGGTCAAGGCGTGGGTGCCGGTGCCGGTGCTGCTGCCCGGGGAGAAGACGAGCACTCGGGTCGAGCCGGCCGCGGCGCTCTACGCGGCGGTGCCCGGGATCGAGGCCAGGGACGGTGTGCTCGACGCCGCGGTGTGGGTCGGGTACGCGTGGGCCGACGAGCCGCGCTGCCACGCGGCGGTCGTCGTCACCGGGTACGACGCCGACGCCGTCCGGGCCGGGGCCCGCGAGCTGGCCGAGCACTACTGGCGGGTCCGGCACGAGTTCACGTTCGTCGCCCCGACCGGGACGCTGGACGAGTGCGTCGACGCGGCGCTGGCGAGCCCCGCCCGCCCGTTCCTGATCAGCGACTCCGGCGACAACCCCGGCGCCGGCGGCGCCGACGACGTCGCCTGGACGCTCGGGCGGCTGCTCGCGCGCGACCTGCCCTCGGCGGTCTGCGCGAGCGTCACCGACCCGGACGCCGTAGCGGCACTGCAGGAGCACGCCGTCGGCGACGACGTGGGCGTCACCGTCGGGGACGCCTTCGGGAGCGGGCTCGGCCAGGTCAAGCTCGACGGCCGCCTGCGGTTCGTCTCCCCCACCGCGGCGGTGATCACGGTCGGCGGGCTCGACGCGGTGATCACCGCGCGCCGCACGGCGTTCCACGACCCGGCCCAGTTCGCCGAGGTGGGGCTGGACGTGACGGCCTACGACATCGTCGTCACCAAGATCGGCTACCTGGAGCCGGGCCTGTACGCGATCGCCGCCAACTGGCTGCTCGCCCTCACCCCCGGCGGCGTCGACCAGGACCTCCTGCGCCTCGGCCACCACGGCATCCGCCGCCCGACGTTCCCCTTCGACGCGGACATGCCCGACCCGGACCTGGAGCCGCGCATCCTCTGAGGGCCGCCTCCCGCGCCACGAGGGCAGGAAAGCCACTTTCCTGCCCTCACAGGGCCTGAAAGTGGCTTTCCTGCCCTCCCCCGGGCCCCCGGCGCCTACTGCTGCTGCGCGAGCCACTTCTCGTACGTGATCTCCCCGAGCCGCGCGTCCGACCCCGGCACCAAGGTCCGCTCCCCGATCAGCGCCCCGGAGTAGCGGGCCTGCTCATCCGCGACGACCTTGCGCGGGTCGCCCTTGGCCGCGAGGCCCGTGCGCACGAGCTCGTCGAGCCGGAACTGCTCGGGCCCGCCGATCTCCTGGATCCCGTTCAGCGGCTCGCCCACCGCAACGCGCCCGACGCCCGCGGCGACGTCGTCGGCCGCGATCGGCTGCCACAGCACCGGCGGGAGGTGGACCGTGCCGTCCTCGGCCATGCTGATGTCGGCGAGTCCGGTGACGAACTCGAAGAACTGGGTGGCGTGCACGATCGAGTACGGCTGCCCCGATTCGCGGATCAGCTTCTCCTGCGCGATCTTCGCGCGGAAATACCCCGACTCGGCCAGCCGGTCGGTCCCGACCACCGAGAGCGCCACGTAGTGCCCGACCCCGGCCTTCGCGGAGTGGTCGAGCAGGTTGGTGGTGGAGGTCCTGAAGAAGTTCAGCACTGCGTCGTCCTCCCACGACGGCGCGTTCGTCACGTCCACCACGACGTCCGCCCCGGCGAGCACCTCGGCGAGGCCCTCCCCGGTCAGCGTGTTCACACCGGTGTTCGGAGCGGCCGGGACCGCCTCGTGGCCGTGCTCGCCCAGCCTCGCCACCAGCTTCGACCCGATCAGTCCTGTCCCACCGAGCACAACGACCTTCACGACGTTCCCCTTCATCCGACTTGCAGGTTCGCGAGCAAGGACAGGGCAGCTCGCGGATTTGTGACAGCACTCGAGTTAGAGTTCGTGCTCTAATTAGAGCATGAGCTCTAAACGGTCCGCCCAGACCCGTGGCCGGGTCCTCGACGCGGCGCGGGCGCTGTTCAACGAGCAGGGCACCGCGGCGGTCAGCACGAACCACATCGCGGCCGGCGCGGGCATCAGCCCGGGCAACCTCTACTACCACTTCACCGACAAGCAGGCGATCATCCGGGAGCTGTTCGGCCGGTACGCCGCCGCGCTGGACGACCGGTGGCGCCCGCAGGGCGACGCCGACCGGAACCTCGCCACGCTGGGCGAGAACCTGACGGTCGCCGCGGATCTCGCCTGGGAACACCGCTTCTTCCAACGCGAGCTGCTCGTCCTGCTGCGGGCCGATCCCGAGCTGCGCGACCGGTACACCGAGGTCTACCGGCGCCGGCTCGCCGAGGTGCAGGCGTTCGCCGAGCAGCTGGTCGAGCAGGGCGTGGTCGTGCCGCCGCGGCCGCCGCGCACGATCAACGACCTCGCGGTCGCGGTCTGGCTGATCTCCGAGAGCTGGCTGCCGTTCCTCGACCTCACCGGCGACCCGGACGACCCCGATCAGGTCGCCCGCGGCCGCGACTTGATCATGGTCGCGCTCGAGCCCTACCTCACTGAGCACGGACGGCGGCAGTTCACATGATCGGCCGCAGGCGGTTCCTCACCGCGCTGGGCGCGCTCACCGTGGCCGGGACGGGCGCGGTGACCTGGCGTGCGGTCGACCAGGGCGTGTTCGCGGCGGGGACGGGTGGCGCATTCACGGCGTGGGACGAATGGAACCCGCCCGGCGACGACGTCATGCACCTGGTCCGGGCCGCGGTGCTCGCCCCCAGCGCGCACAACACGCAGCCCTGGCTGTTCCGCCTCGCACCCGACCGGATCGACGTCGTCCCCGACGCCGCGCGCAACATCGGGACGCTCGACCCGTTGCGCCGCGAGCTGCACATCTCGCTCGGTTGCGCGCTGGAGAACCTCGTGCTGGCCGCCGAACACCGCGGCCGCGCGCCCCGCGTCGAGGGCTGGACCGTCCACCTCGGGCGGTCGACCCCACGCACCTCGGCCCTGTTCGAGGCGATCCCGCACCGGCACACCGACCGGGCCGCCTACGCGGAGCGTCCGGTCGAGCCGGCGACGCTCGACGAGCTCGTCGCCGCCGCCGACGGCCCCGTCCGGCTCGACTGGCTCGACCCGGCCCGGTTCGCAGAGCTCACGGTCCGGGCCACCCGGGCGATCATCGACGACCCGGAGCAGGCGCGCGACGACTACGCCTGGTACCGCAACGACTGGGACGAGCTGCAGGCCCGCAAGGACGGCACCGCCGTCGACACCGCGGGCCGGTCGGCGGCGATCCGCTCGGTCGCCAAGATCCTGCCCGGCTCCCACGACGTCTACAACGACTACTGGTTCCGGTCGACGAAGGACGTCCAGCTCCCGACCGCTGCCGCGATCGGCGCGCTCGTCGTGGCCGACCCGCTCGACCCGCTGCAGCGCGTGGCGGCAGGCCGCGCCTGGCAGCGGCTGCACCTGCTCGCGACCACCAAGGGGCTGGCGATGCAGCCGATGAACCAGATCGAGGAACGGGTCGACCGCGAGCACGCGGCCGGCCTGCCCCCGGAGTTCACCGCCGCCATGGCGGAGCTGGTGCCGCGAGGGCACGCCGTCTTCACCTTCCGCATCGGCCACCCCACGACCGACCCGCTGCGCAGCCCGCGCCGACGCGCCGAGGACGTGATCATCCAGTGAGGGTGGCGGGTCAATCCTGCGGGGAGAGGAGAACGATCGGGATCTCGCGGTCGGTCTTCTGCGCGTACTCGGCGTAGAGCGGGAAGATGCCCACCATCTGCGGCCAGAGGGACTCGCGCTCGGCCGGCGACGCCACCCGGGCGCGGGCGTCGAACCGGCGGGTGCCGACCTGCACCCCGACGTTCGGGTTCGCCTCGAGGTTCTTGAACCACGCCGGGTGGTCGTCCTCGCCGCCCTTGGAGGCGACGACGACGAAGTCGTCACCGGAGGTGCCGTAGATCAGCCCGTTGCGGCGCGGCTCGCCGGTCCGGCGTCCGGTCGTGACGAGCACGAGCGTGTACATGCCATCCGACTCGTGCCCCTCGGTCCCGCCCGAGGCCAGGTACTTGCGGACGTGCTCGGCCACCCAGTCCCACTTCGAGTCGGTGGCGCGGTCGAGATCCTCAGCAACAGCCATGCCCCAACGGTGCACCGCGGCGGAACATGCGTCCAATGCCAAGTCCGGCGGAAACCGATAGACAGCCTTGATGCATCGGCTCCTTCAGCCGACCTGCGCCGCGAGCCCGTCGAGCACGTCCACCCGGCTCTCGGGCACCCGAACGTCCACGACGACCCGGCCGCCGTCGGAGGAGACGTCGAAGTCGAAGAACGAGCAGCACTCGCTCTCCCGCGCCGTCAGGTCCCGCGCCCACCCCTCGATGCCGCCGGTCTCGTCGAGCACCAGCCGCAGCCGCGTCGCACCCACCCAATCGACCTCTCGCACCGACCGGAACAGGTCGCTGAACTCGGCCTGCCGCAGCGGCCGCTCGGCGGTCGGCAACGTGCACGCGTCCCCCGGCACCCAACCCGCTCCACGGGCTCCAACCTCGACATCCATCGCCCACCTCCACCTCGACCGCACCGACACAGCAACGTTAAGCCCGTACCCGGGTACCGAATGCAAGCCCAGCACCACAACAGGACGTAACGTCGACCTCCTCCCGCGGCAAGGAGGGGCATGACCACCGAGAGAGCCATGCCCCGCGCAGGGTGGGACCGCTCCCCTCCCGACCCGGCCGTCCTCGACCCCGCCTTCCCGGACACTGCGGTCGCCCGCATCGGCTCCGACCGGCACGCGCTCGACCAGCTCTACCGCGCCCACGTCGACGACGTGATCAGCTATCTGGCCCGGCGCTGCCCCGATCCGCACGACGTCGCCGACCTGACCGCCGACACGTTCGTCACCGCCATCGACACGGCCCACCGGTTCGACCCGCGCCGCGGCCGGCCGGTCGCGTGGCTGCTCGGCGTCGCCCGGCACGTGCTGCTGCGCCACTTCCGCACCCGGGCCACCGAGCGGCGTGCCGTCGCCCGCATCTCCGGACGGCGACTGCTCGACACGTCCGACATCCACCGGCTCGAAGAACGGATCGACGCCGAACGGCGCGCGCAGCGCCTGCTCGGCGACCTCGACCGGCTCAGCGCCCGGGAACGTGAGGTCGTCGAGCTCGTCGACCGCGCCGGGCTGACCACCGCCGAGGCCGCGCAGGCGCTCGGCGTCACGACGGGCGTCGTGCGGATCCGCCGCCATCGTGCCCACACCCGCCTCCGTACCAGCAAAGGACCATCCGATGTCGACGTTTGAGGACCGGCTCCTCGTCGAGCTGCACAACCACCGCCCCGCGCCCCGCCGCCGAACTATCCCGGTCGCCGCCTCGGTCAGCGCGGTCGCCGTGCTCGCGGCCGGCGCGATCGCCCTGCCGGGACTGCTCGGCACCGGCGCCGCCTACGCCATGACCACCGAACCCGACGGCTCGATCACGTTCACGTTGAAGGAGCTCCGCGACCTCGACGCCGCCACCAGCGCGCTCAACGAGGCCGGCGTGCCCGCCGTCGTCCGGGCCGCCCGGGCCGACTGCGAGGACACCACAGTCGGCGCGCGCGCCCCGTCCGACCTGCTGGAATGGCCGGTCGGCGGTGACGAGGGCAGCGTCCGCATCCACCCGTCGGCGATGCCCGACGGGCACGTGCTCGGCCTGACCGCGTTCGAACCCAAGTCGACAGGCAAGGCGGGCCCCGTCGTCAAGGTGCTGCTCTACGACGCGCCGGGCCCGCCGTGCTTCCCGCTCGGCAAGCCCGGCCCGAAGTAGGTCCCTCCGTCACTCCCGCACGGGGTTGTCGTTCACCCCCGCGATGAGAAGGTGGCCGGATTCCACCGGGATCGTCACGCCGGTGACGTTCGCGGCGAGGTGCGAGTTCAGGTAGAGCGCGGTGTCCGCGATGGCCTGCGGATCCAGCCAGGTCGTGTTGCGCAGGATGCCGTAGCGGTACCCGGCTTCCATCAGCTCCGCCTCGGTGCCGCCCTCGTGACCTGCGAAGATGTCGCGGGCGGCCTGGAAGTCGGTCATCGGGGTGCGGGTCGCACCCGGGCTGATCGCGTTGCAGCGCACCCCGTGCGGGCCCAGCTCGAGCGCGATGTTCTTCATCAGCCCGAGCACACCGTGCTTGGCCGCGACGTAGTGCGCGTTGTTCGGTCCCGGCTCGATCCCGTTCGCCGAGGACGTGATCACGATCGAGCCCGACCCGCGCTCGATCATGTGCGGCGCCACCGCCTTCGCCGACTTCCACACCCCGGTGAGGTTGATGCCGACCATCTCG
The DNA here is from genome assembly GCF_021245725.1 of Pseudonocardia sp. TRM90224. Classification (GTDB taxonomy): domain Bacteria; phylum Actinomycetota; class Actinomycetes; order Mycobacteriales; family Pseudonocardiaceae; genus Pseudonocardia. The sequence continues at coordinate 46,429 of NZ_JAJGSX010000049.1, forward strand.
TCCCACTGCTGCTCGGTGATCTCCCAGAACGGGTTGTGCGTCCAGATCCCCGCGTTGGCGATCAGGATGTCGATCTTGCCGAGCTCGTCGATCCCGCGGCTGACAGCGGCGTCGATCGCCGACTGGTCCCGCACATCCGCGTCGACGGCCACGATCCGCCGCCCCAGCGCCTCGACCTGGCGCACTGTCTCGGTGTGGTCCTCGGCCGTCGCGAGCGGGTACTCGACCTCGGCGACGGGCTTCGTGATGTCGACGATGATCACGTCGGCGCCCTCGCGGGCGCAGGTCACCGCATGCGCTCTCCCCTGCCCGCGCGCCCCACCGGTGATCAGCGCGACCTTGCCGTCCAGCAGTCCCAATCCCATACCGCGACGGTGCCCACGCCGGCTTGCACGGCCGATTCAGCCGCGCTTCATGCCGCTCCGTCCGGTTCGACCTTGTAGGGTGCTCCACCAGTACGCAGGGAGGAAACGGTGAACGGGGAGCGCAGGGACGCCGCGACCGACCTCGGCGTCCTCGCCGGCAGGCTGCTCTTCTCCGTGCAGGGCGAGCTCTTCCGGCGCCTCGGCCGGGAGGGTTTCGCCGACATCGCGCCGCGCCACGGATCCGTCCTCGCCTACCTGCACGTCGACGGCATCCGGGCCACCGAGCTCGCCCGCCTATCCGGCCAGCACAAACAGGTGATCGGCAAGTACCTCGACGAGCTGGAGGCGCTGGGTTACGTCGAGCGCCGGCCCGACCCCGACGACCGGCGGGCGAAGCTCGTGGTGCCGACCGAACGCGGGCGGGCGCAGATGAAGGCCGCCGACGCGATCATGGCCGAGATCGCCGAGCGGCACCGGCGTTCGCTCGGCCAGGAGGCCTATACGCGGTTCCTCGGCGACTTCCGCACCGTCGTCGAGCACCAGCGGGCCGCCAAGTCGCACGACGCACTCGCCACCGAAGAGCTCTGAGCCCACACACCCATGGCGTTCGTCACGTTCCGCCGTCAGAAGATAGTAATAGTTGATGACCGTCCTGATCGGTGACTAAAGTCGATGGCATCGGCCGACGGTCATGGAGGACGACGTGAGCACCACCAAGTTCAGCGAGCGCCTGACGCGCGACAACGCGGCGCTCCTGCTGGTCGACCACCAGGTCGGCCTCTACACCGGCGTCCGCGACATCGCGCTCGCCGAGCTGAAGCACAACGTCGTGGCGCTGACCAAGGCCGCGCAGGTGCTGGGCCTGCCGATCATCGTCACGACGACGGCAGCCGACAGCATGTGGGGTCCGATCGTCCCGGAGCTGGCTGCGGTGCTGCCAGCCGACCTGGCCGTCATCGACCGCTTCACGGTCAATGCGTGGGACGACCCGCGGGTCGTCGAGGCGGTCCGGGCCACCGGACGCACGAAGCTCATCGTCACCGGCATCTCGACCGAGGTCTGCCTGGCCTTCCCGGCGATCAGCGCCACCGCCGACGGCTTCGCCGCGTACGCCGCGGTCGACGCCGCCGGCACCTTCTCGGCGACCAAGCGAGAGGCCGGTCTCCTGCGGATGCAGCAGGCGGGCGTCATCCCGATCGACTACGCCAGCGCGATCGTCGAGATCCTCGCGGACAACGCCGACCCGCTGGCCGGAGAGGTCTACGGAGCACTCGACATGCCCTTCGCCGTGCTGGTGGGGCAGGTCGCGCAGGCACTCAGCAAGAGCTGAACCGTCAAAGCAACAGGAGCGCAGCAGTGTCCGTCATCGAACTCACCACGTTCACCGTCGCGGACGACCGCGTCCACGACATGCTGGCGGCGCGGCACGCCATGGTCGAGGCCTTCCGCGCCGACCGCCGCGGCTTCGTCGCCGCCAAGCTGATCCGCCTCGACCAGCACACCTGGCTCGACTCCGTCGAGTGGACCGACGACGCCGCCTACGACGAGTCGTCGGCCAAGGGCGCCAACCTGCCCGAGATCGCCGCGTTCTTCGGGACGATCGACGCTCTCGTCGAGGCCCGCCGCGGCACGCGCTACGACGACGCCGAGGACGGGCCCCGCGCCGTGCGGACCGTGCCCTACGGGCCGCACCCCTCGCAGGTCGGCGAGCTCTACCTGCCGGAAGGCGAGGGCCCGTTCCCCGGTGTGGTGCTCGTCCACGGCGGGTTCTGGACCGCCATGTGGGACCGTCGCCAGATCCTGGCGGTGGTCGTCGACCTGCTCTCGCTCGGGATCGCGGTCTACAACGTCGACTACCGCCGCATCGGCGAGGACGGCGGCGGCTGGCCGGGCACGTTCCTCGACATCGCCGCCGCGGTCGACACGATGGCCGGCATCGATCCAGCGGTCGACCCCGAGCGGATCGTGATCGTCGGCCACTCGGCGGGCGGCCACCTCGCGGCGTGGGCCGGGCTGCGCGCGGGGCTGCCGGCCGGTGCCGTCGGCGCCGACCCGGTGGCTCGTCCGGTCGGGGTGGTGTCGCTGTCGGGGGTGCTCGACCTGGTCGCCGCCGACGACGAGAAGTTCGGTATCAGTCTGCAGGACATGGATGCCGAGCCGATCTGGGGCGCGCCACCGCCCGCCCGTCCGGACGCGTGGCCCGCGGTCGCCGCGGCGGTGGCCGACGGCATCGTCCCGCTGCTGGTCGGGGCGCATGCCCGCGAGGACGCCGAGCGGATGGCCGGCACGTCACCTGCGCACATGCGGGCGGGCGACGTTCCGGTACTGGCCGTGCACGGCGACGCGGACGAGGCGGTGCCCGCGAGCTACAGCCGCGCGTTCGCCGAGGCGATCACGGCGCAGGGCGGTCAGGTCGAGTACGTCGAGTACGCCGGGGCCCGCCACTTCGACACCGTCGATCCCGCCAACCCGGCGATCTGGCCCGCCGTGCGCGAGTGGATCGCGGAGCGCCTCGGCTAGGTCAGCCCGTACCGGATCCGGTACCGCACCTACGCGGTAGTGGTGCACCTCGTAGCCCACCAGCGCAACGAGGACGGCGGCGAGGATGCCCAGCGAAACGATCGCCGGCAGCCCGGAGACCAGCGGTATCGCAAGCAGGAGCGCCACCCCGACGACCAGCCGGACGGGGTTGGCGGTGCGCAGCACGTACCGGGTGAAGCCGACGTGCGCGAGCACGTACAGCACCGCACCGCCGTAGAGCGCCGCGAGCGGAATGCCGAGCAGCAGCGCCGTCCCCAGCACCGCCGACGGCACGACCCGCACGATCTGCCCGCGCAGCTGCGGGTCCTCGCGGCTGCAGACCCAGTACATCGCCAGGTGCACCAGCCGCACGGCGAAGTAGGCGACGGCGAAGACCACCGCCCCGGACAGCCCGCCCGGCAGGTCGTCGAACGCCTCGGGGAGGGTGATCGCGCCGACGAACACCGCGATCATCGCGATGAACATGCCTAGCCGGATCAGCCCCTCGTCGGCTTTGGCGACGTTGGCCAGCCACGAGTAGGCGACCCACGACCACGTGCAACGTGGTGCCAATCTCAGTTGCTGATGCGCCACTTTGGTGCCATAGTGGCGCCATCACGCTGAAGTGCTACCGACCTTGGAGATCACCAACCATGAACAACGCGCAACCCGCCTGGTCCGGCATGGTTTCCGTCGACGACACCGCGCTGGCCGTGACCGACACCGGCGGCGCCGGCCAACCGGTCGTCTACCTCAACGGCTCCTACGCCGACCAGTCGCACTGGCGCCGGGTCATCGCCGAGCTGGGCGGCGACTTCCGGCACATCAGCTACGACGAGCGTGCCCGCGGCAGGTCGAAGCGTTCAGCCGACTACACCTTCGAGGCGTGCATGCGCGACCTCGACGCCGTGCTCGAAGCGAGGGGCGTCGACCGGCCGATCCTGGTCGGCTGGTCGTATGGCGCGATGATCGCGGTGCACTGGGCCGACCGGAACCCGGGCCGCGCGCAGGGCGTCGTGTCCGTCGACGGCGCGATGCCGCACGACTGGCTCGACGACGCCGCCCGCGAGCAGATCCGCAAGCTGTTCCGCCGGCTGAGCCCGCTGTTCCCGATCGCCCGCCCGCTCGGACTGGCCGCGCGGATGTCGGCGGCCCAGCACGCCGAGATCAACATCGAGATCAACGAGCTCATGGCGCCGGCGCTGCTGGAGCCGCTCCTCGACCGCCTCTCCGAGCCGGTTCGGTACGTCCTGGCCTCCGGTGGCAACCTCGGCGCGCAGGAGGAGCTGATCGAGAAGATCCGCACCAACCTCGACGGGGTGTTCGCCCGCAACCCGAACATCCAGCTGAGCACAACCGTCGCCAGCAACCACAGCAAGATCCTGCGCAAGGACTTCCGGGCTGTCGCCGACGCGGTCCGCGAGGTCGCCGTCAGCCGCGACCACGCAGATGGTTGATCCCGAGGGCCGTCAGCGGGCCAGTGCGGCCACGGCGCGCAGCGCCTCCCGGCGCGTCGGCGCCAGCAGCGGGCCCGCGGCGTCGGGGAACGCCAGCACGTCCGCGGCCAACGCCAGCACAGCGACCTGCGCCGACCGCGAGACCAGGTCCGCCGCGAAGCTGCGGCGCACCTGGTCGGCCAGCGGCGGGACGCCCAGCGAGTTCAGCAGCATCGTGGCGGCGTCGAACCCGCGCGGGGCGAGCCCCCAGTCCTCCCAGTCGAGGATCCAGCACCGCGGCGCGGTGACGTTCGCCCACGTCAGATCCGCGTGGGCGGCCGTCCACTCGGCGACATGGCAGTCCGGCGCGACGACGTCGAGCAGCTGAGCGGACCTACGCACCAGCTCGACCAGGTGCTCCTGCGCCGTGGTCCCCGCCCCCAGCTTGGCGAACCGAGGTGCTGGATGCGTCGCGAGCGCCGACAGCGATTGCCGCAACGACCGCCACCACTCGGCGTCCAGCCCCGGGTCGAAGGTCGGTGTCGCCGTGGTCGCGACCGTCGGCTCGACGACCAGCGCGGTCTCGTCGGCCCGCCACCACACCCCGTGCGCCGGGTCACGCCATGAGAGGGCGCGGATCCACGCGGGCATCCGGACCCCCGCCAGCGCCGCGGCAGCCTCGATGCCGCCCGACCCGTGGACCTCGACCCGCTGGTCGGTACGGCACTCGATCCGCAGCCAGGTGCCGCGATCGGTCCGGCCGCTCACGGTGCGGCGCTTGCAGCGCACCTCGTCCAACCGCGTGCCGAGATCAGCCTGGACGTGCTCCAGGACGGCCGAAACGTCCACGAGGCGCAGGTCGTCGGGCGGTTGAACGTCCTGCACGCAGGGAACGTACTGCCGCACCCCCGTCAAGGGCGCGGGCTGCCTCGAACCACTAGTCTCGGAGCGCCGACGGTTCGGGCGCGGGTGTTCGACGCGTCCGAGGCAAGAGGGAACCCGGTGTGAATCCGGGGCTGCCCCGCAGCGGTGAGTGGGAACGACCGCCGTCACGAGCACTGGGCATCGACGCCCGGGAAGCGACGGCCAGTAGGTGCACGCGGTGTGCGCGCCCGCGAGTCCGAAGACCTGCCGTCGGTGCGTGCGCCGCCGGCGCGCGCTGCTCCGCGGCCTCGAGGGCGGGCCCACCAGGAGGAGAAGGCAGTGCCACGGACGACGTTGCAAAAGAAGATCGTCGAGCGGAGCGGGGAGTTCCTGCTCTTCGCTTTGACCCCGCCCCGGCTGGCCACCTCGGAGGCGGACGCGCAGCAGATCGCCGACGTCACGATGGACCGGCTGCGCCCGCTGGACCTCGACGGTCTCGTGCTCTACGACCTCGACAACGAGAGCGACCGGACGGAGCAGGAGCGGCCGTTTCCGTTCCTCCCGACGATGGACCCTGCCGACTACCTGCAGAACCACTTGGCGGCGTGGACCACCCCGACCGTGCTGTACCGGGTGACCGGGAAGTACCCCGAGGACACGCTGGGTCGGTGGCTGGGCGAGCAGGACCCCGAGCGGGTGCTCTCGGTCTTCGTGGGCGCCTCCTCCCACGACAAGCCGGTGGCCACGCCGCTGGGCCGGGCCCAGGAGCTGCGGGCCGAGACCGCGCCGAACCTCCTGCTCGGCGGCGTCGCGATCCCGGAGCGGCACACCCGCCGCGGCGACGAGCACCTGCGCATGCACGCCAAGCAGGACGCCGGCTGCTCGTTCTTCGTCACCCAGATCATCTACGACGTCGAGGCCGCGAAGAACCTCGTCTCGGACTACTGGTTCGAATGCACTGCCCGCGGCGTCCAGCCGGTCCCGATCGTCTTCACCTTCACCGTCGTCGGATCGATGAAGACCCTGAAGTTCCTGCAGTGGCTCGGCGTCGACGTGCCGCGCTGGATCCACAACGACCTGCAGTACTCGGACGACCCGCTGCTCGAGTCGTACGAGAAGGCGGTCGAGAGCGCGACCGACCTGATCACGTACTGCAGGCGGCTCGGCGCCCCGTTCGGCCTGAACGTCGAGAGCATCTCCAACCGGCGCGCCGAGATCGACACGGCGGTGCGCCTCGCTGCAACGCTTGACGGGGTGCTGCAGCGGCACACGGTTCAGGCCGCGAAGACATGACCCGGACTTCGTCGGGGTATTTGGTCGGGGTCCACCCACCTGGGCGGAATGAACTCCGGTAGCCCATCCGCTATTCGGACGACCCATTCCGTGGCATGGATCTTGAGGTGCTACGAAGATCTCGGACCCGGATCCCATAGGATCTAGTCCGGAAGGTGATGCAGGAATGGCAAGGAAATA
>NZ_JAJGSX010000005.1 GCF_021245725.1 Pseudonocardia sp. TRM90224
TGCGCGAAGCGCCGGCCGAGCGCCAGCGAGGACGAGCGATGAGCGAGCGGCAGCGAGCGAATCATCGGCACAGCACCTGCGCGAAGCGCCGGCCGAGCGCCAGCGAGGACGAGCGATGAGCGAGCGGCAGCGAGCGAATCATCGGCACAGCACCGACGTGCTCACCGTCGAGGGCCTCTCGGTGTCGACCGCCGATCTCGCGCTGGTCTCCGATGTCTCGTTCGGCATTGCGCCGGGCGAGCGGGTCGGGCTGATCGGCGAGTCGGGGTCGGGCAAGTCGCTGACGGCGTTGGCGCTGGTCGGGCTGCTGCCCGAGGGCGTTCGCGCGACCGGGTCGGTGCGGCTGGACAAGGTCGGGCACGAGCTGGTGGGCGCGAGCGAGCGGCGGATGGCCGACGTCCGCGGCGCGGCGATGACCATGGTCTTCCAGGAGCCGATGACCGCGCTCAACCCCGTGATGCGGGTCGGCGACCAGGTCGCCGAGGTGATGCTGCTGCACGGCACGCGGCCCGACCGGCGGGCCGCCCGCGCAGCGGCCGTCGAGCTGCTCGAGCGGGTGCGGCTGCCGGAGCCGGCGCGAGCGGCGCGGGCCTACCCGCACCAGCTCTCCGGTGGGCAGCGGCAGCGGGTGATGATCGCGATCGCGCTGGCGAACGACCCGGCGGTGCTGCTGTGCGACGAGCCGACGACCGCGCTGGACGTCACCGTGCAGGCGCAGGTGCTGGAGCTGATCCTCGCGGGCGTCGCCGAGCGCTCGTCGGCGCTGCTGTTCATCACGCACGACCTCGCGGTGGTCGCGACCGTCTGCGAGCGCGTGCTGGTGATGTACGGCGGGCGGGTGGTCGAGGCCGGCAGCGTGCAGGAGGTCTTCACCCGGCCGCGGCACCCGTACACGCGCGGGCTGCTGGAGACGTCCGACCTGGCCGAGCTCACCGACGGCGGGCGGCTGCGCACGATCGCCGGCACGGTCCCGGCCGCCGGCCGCTTCCCGGCGGGGTGCGTCTTCCGCAACCGCTGCCCGAAGGCGACGGCGCAGTGCGAGCAGCTGCCGGCGTGGACGGAGCACGACGGCGGCGGCTACGCGTGCTGGCACCCGGAGGGCGCGGCATGACCTCCGACCACGCACCCCCGTCGGCGCCGGGAGGGCAGGAAAGCCACTTTCCTGCCCCCACAGGGCCTGAAAGTGGCTTTCCTGCCCTTCCCGACCACGGGACCGGCGAGCCCCTCATCCGCGTCCGCGACCTGCAACGCATCTATCGCCGCCCGCGCGCCACGCTCTTCGGCCCACGCCCCGAGGTGCATGCCCTACGCGGTGTCTCGTTCGACATCGCCGCTGGTCAGCGGTTCGGGATCGTCGGCGAGTCGGGTTCGGGCAAGTCGACGTTGATCCGCCTGCTCGCCGGCCTCGACTCCCCCACCGCCGGCACGATCACGCTCGGCGGCCGCGACGTCGGCGGGCAGCCGGAGCGCCGGCTGCGGTTCCTGCGCGAGCAGCTGCAGGTGGTGTTCCAGGACCCGATGGGCTCGCTCGACCCGCGGATGCGGGTGCGCGACATCGTCGCCGAGCCGCTCGCGGGCGCCACCGGCGTCGACGTGCCGGCGCGCGTGCGCGAGCTGCTCGACGCCGTCGGGCTGCCCCCGGACGCCGCGGGTCGCTACCCGCACCAGTTCTCCGGCGGCCAGCGGCAGCGGATCTCGATCGCCCGCGCGCTGTCGCCGCGCCCGTCGGTGCTGGTCGCGGACGAGCCGGTGAGCGCCCTGGACGTGTCGGTTCGCGCGCAGATCCTCAACCTCCTCGCCGACCTCGTCGACGCCTACTCGCTCACGCTCGTGTTCGTCTCGCACGACCTCGCCGTGGTGCGCCACGTCTGCGACACCGTCGCGGTGATGCACGACGGCGAGATAGTCGAGCTCGGCGACGCGGCCCGCATCGCGGACGCACCGGAGCACCCCTACACCCGGCGGCTGGTCGCCGCCGTTCCCACGATCCGAGGCGCGCTCGCCGGCCGCACGGCCGCCGACCTCGCCCGCGGACACCTGGAGGTCGAGAAGTCGTGACGTTCCCCGTCGACGAGCAGGGCGTCGTCGAGCTGACCCGCGCGCTGGTCCGCCTGCGCACCGTCAACGAGCCGGGCGCCGGCGAGGTCGCCGCGGCCGAGCTGGTCGCCGAGACGATGCGCGGGTTCGGCTGGTCGCCGGAGGTCACCGAGGTGGCCCCCGGCCGGCCCAATGTGGTCGCCGTCGTCGACGGCGGTCTCCCCGGCCCGACGCTGATGTTCGAGGGCCACACCGACGTCGTCACCGAGGGCGACCTCGACCGCTGGTCCGTCGACCCGTACGGCGCCGAGATCCGCGACGGGAAGCTGTACGGGCGCGGCTCGGCCGACATGAAGTCCGGGGTCGCGGCCATGATCCACGCGACCAGGGCGCTGCAGCTCGCCGGCCCGTTCCCGGGGAAGGTGCTGGTCGGCGCGCTGGTCGACGAGGAAGGGATGATGCTCGGCGCCAAGCACTTCGCCACGACCGCGCAGGCGGCCGGCGTCGACGGCGCGATCATCTGTGAGCCGGAGGAGGGCGAGATCTGCACCTCCGCGAAGGGCGCGGTGCGGATCAGGGTCGACCTGCTCGGCGCGATGGCGCACGGCGCGATGCCCCAGCACGGCCGCAACCCGGTGGTCGCGGCCGGGCGCCTGCTCGCCGCGCTCGCCGAGGAGCAGGCGAGCCTGCAGGCCCGGCACGGCACGCACGAGCACCTCGGCGACTTCTACATCACGCCGACGGTCGCCGTGGCCGGCTCGCTCAGCCAGATCAACGTCATCCCCGCGCGGGCGACCGTCGCGATCGACATCCGCACGATCCCCGGCGTCGAGCACACCGCGCTGGTCGAGCGGGTGCGCGAGCTCGCCGTCGAGGCCGGCCGGCCCGACGGGGTGACCGCCGAGCTCACGGTGGTCGACGACCGGCCGGTCGTCGAGATCGCGCAGGACCACCCGCTGGTGGTGGCGCTGGCCGGGGCGCACGAGAAGGTCGCCGGCGAGCCTGCCCGCTACGGCGGTGTGCCAGGGGCGACCGACGGCACGATCCTCACCCGCGACGCCGGCATCCCGACCGTCGTCTACGGGCCGGGCGGGAAGTGGATCGCGCACCAGGCCGACGAGTTCGTCGAGGTCGACGACATCGTGCGCTGCACCCACGTCTACGCCGAAGCCGCCTACCGCTTCCTGTCGTCGTGAACGCCTTCCCGGAAGGGCTTCCGATCGGCGAGGGTTGGACGCCCGCGGCGAAGGCCGACGTGCGCTTCCCGTACGACGGCTCGGTCGTCGCGCAGGCGCCCGTCGGCACCGTCGCCGACGCCCACGCCGCGCTGGAGGCCGCGCTGGCGGTCAAGGCGCAGGTGGCGGCGTTGCCGTCGCGCACGCGGCGGGACGTCCTGCTGCGCACCCGCGACACCCTCGCCGCGCACCGCGATGAGCTGGAGCAGCTGCTCGTGCGGGAGACGGGCAAGCCGCTGGTCGACTGCCGGGTCGAGGTGGACCGCTCGCTCGTCACGCTGGCGGCAGCGGCCGAGGAGGTGGCGCGGCTGCACGGCGAGACGGTGCCGCTCGACCTGTTGCCCTCCGGCGACGGGCTGATCGGGTTCTGGACGCGGCGCCCGATCGGGGTGGTCGTCGGGATCACCGGCTTCAACTACCCGCTGCTGCTCGCGGCGCACAAGGTCGCGCCCTCGATCGCCGCGGGCTGCCCGGTGATCGTCAAGCCGGCGCCGCAGACCCCGCTCGCGACGCTGTGGCTCGTGCACGAGCTGCGCGAGGCCGCGGCCGCGCTCGGAGCTCCGCGAGCCATGGTGCAGCTGGTCACCGGGGCGGCCGACGTCGGGTCGGCGCTGGTCACGGACCCGCGGATCGGCGCGGTGTCGTTCACCGGCTCGGCAGCCGTCGGACACCGGATCGCCCGCGACGCCGCCCCGCGCAAGGTGCTGCTGGAGCTGGGGTCGAACGCGGCGCTGTGCGTCGCGGCCGACGCCGACCTCGACGCCGCGGCCGCCGCGATCCTGCGCGGCGGCTTCTACGCCTCCGGGCAGGCGTGCATCTCGGTGCAGCGGGTGCTGGTCGAGGAGCCGGTCGCCGACGAGCTGGTCGCGCGGCTGGAGAAGGGGCTCGCCGAGGTGGTGGTCGGCGACCCGCGGGACCCGGCGACGCGCGTCTCGGCGTTGATCGACACCGCCGCGCAGGACCGGGTGGCGGCGTGGGTGGACGAGGCCGTCGCGGCGGGCGCCCGGCGCATCGGCGACGTCCCCGCAGTCCTTGTCGACGTGCCCGACGGCGTGCTCGCGTGGGACGAGGAGATCTTCGGGCCGGTCGTGTGCGTTCGCTCGGTGCCCGACCTGGAGACGGCGTTCGACCAGGTCAACGCGTCGCGCTACGGCCTGCACGCCAGCGTGTTCACGCGCTCGCTGGCCTCGGCGTTCCGTGCTGTCGACCGGCTCGACGTGGGCGGGGTCGTGATCAACGAGGTGCCCGGCTTCCGGTCCGACACCATGCCGTACGGCGGGGTGAAGGACTCGGGGGCGGGCCGTGAGGGGCCGCGGTTCGCGGTCGAGGAGCTGACGGTGACGCGGATGGCGGTGATCCGGCCGTGACGGTTGGGGAGATCGACTACCGGCGGCTGTTCCGGCTCGACGGCAAGCGGGCCGTCGTCGTCGGCGCCGGGAGCGGCATCGGGCGCGAGGCCGCACGCGCGCTGGCCGCGCAGGGCGCAACGGTCGTGTGCGCCGACCGCGACGCGGACGCGGCGACGGACACCGCGGCCGGCATAGAAACCGACGTCCCCGCGACGTCGTTCGAGCTGGACGTGCTCGACCGGGCCGCCGTCCGCGCGGCGGCGGTGCAGCTCGGGCCCGTCGACGTGCTGGTGTTCACGGCGGCGACCAACGTGCGCAAGCGGCTGCTCGACTACGGCGACGACGAGTTCGACCGGGTGGTCGACCTCAACCTGCGGGCATCGTTCGACCTGGTCAGGGCGTTCGGCGGGCCGATGGCCGAACGCGGGCGCGGCTCGATCATCGGGTTCTCCTCGATCCGCGCCGTCACCGTCGAGCCGGGGCAGGGCGTCTACGCGGCCACCAAGGCCGGGCTGGTGCAGCTGCTGCGCACCGCCGCCGCCGAGCTGGGGCCACGCGGGGTGCGGGTGAACGCCGTCGCGCCGGGGGTCGTCGAGACGCCGCTGACCGCGCAGATCAAGGCCGACCCGGCCTGGCACGGCGCGTACGCCGCCAAGAGCGCGCTGCGGCGGTGGGCGCAGCCGCACGAGATGGCCGGCGCCGTCGTCTACCTGGCCTCGGACGCGGCGAGCTTCGTCACCGGCAGCGTGCTGACCGTGGACGGCGGCTGGACGGCCGTCGACGGCCGGTACGAACCTCCCGGGTAACCGGGCGGCGTGAGGGCAAGCAAGGTGCGGCTAAGCTGATCACATGCGCCGAGGCCGGGCCGATGACGTGGCCGAGCAGTTGCTCGGCCTGATTCTCGACGGCACGTTCCCGATCGGCGAACCGTTGCCGAGCGAAACGGAGCTCGCGGTGCGGTTCGGCGTCAGCCGCCTCACCGTGCGGGAGGCCATGCGCTCGCTCGCCCCCTCCCGCGTCATCGACGTCCAGCAGGGGCGGTCGAGCCTGGTCAACCCGGCGCACAAGTGGTCGGCGCTCGACGGGCGGCTGCTGCTGGCCCGCAGCCGCGCCGAGGCCGACCCGCTGCTGCTGCCCCGCCGTTTGCTGGAGGCGCGGCGGGCGGTGGAGATCGCGATCGTCGAGCTCGCCGCCCTGCGCCGCACGCCGGAGCACCTGGAGCGGATGCGGGCGCTGCACCAGGAGATGGTCGAGGGCGACGCGCGCGGCGACGTCCCCGCGACCGCCGAGGCCGACCTAGCCTTCCACAACCTCCTGTTCGAGGCCGCCGACAACGTGTTCCTCGACGCGCTGTTCGAGCCGCTGTCGTCGGTGCTGCGCAGCCTGCGCCGCGAGACGTCGTCGGTGCCGGAGTTCCGCAGCCACGCCCTCGACCGGCACGCCGCGATCCTGCGCGCCGTCGAGGCCGGCGACCCGCAGCTCGCCCGCACGGCGATGCAGGCCCACCTCGTGCAGACGGAGGAGGACCTGGAGCAGTACTTCCGGACCACCTCCACGCACCCGTAGAAGCGCCCCCGGCACCCGCACCCCCCACGCGTGCGTCCCGCACGCGTTGCCAGGAAAGCCACTTTCCTGGCGCCACAGGACAGGAAAGCCACTTTCCTGGCAACCCCCGGCGTGCCCGGGGGTGCCCTCGCTCAGGCGATCTTCACCCCGAAGACCTGGAGGATCGTGTACACCCCCAGCAGCCCGATGGCGATGCTGCTGACGACGAGCGTGGTCGTGTACGCGTTGCCGCCGTAGAGGCGCGGGTCGGTCTCGGTGCGGCGCAGGTACCAGACCGCCACGACGACGGCGAGCAGGAAGATGCCCGTCATCACGCCGCCGATCTGCACCATCACCACCGGCGACTGGATGGTCAGGTACAGCACGCCCCACACGATCGGCAGCGCCACGGTGAAGATCCGGATCCAGCGCAGCCGCGCGTCCTGGTCGTGCCAGTCGAGCACGCCCAACATCGCGAGCAGGTTCGTGTACATCCGCGCCCAGCTGGGGATCGCGGCCCACATCGTCGAGCCGAGCACGGCGATCGCGCCGATCAGGAACAGGATGCTCGCCCACTCGCCGAGCGTGTCGGTGTAGATCCGGGAGAGCGTGGTGATCATGCTGTTGCCCTGCGGCACCAGCCCCTGCGGCGCCAGGACCGCCGCGCCCATCAGGTAGAACGCGAGCGTCCCGAAGGTGTAGATCACCCAGGACACGAACACGTCCTTGTACATCACCCTGATCCACCCGCGGGCCCGGCGCGCCCACTCCTCGCTGCCGTCGTTCGGGCCGGTCCAGCGCGCGTAGCCCTTCTCCAGGCACCAGTAGGTGTAGAAGGTGATCTCGTCGGCGCCGACGCCGGTGATGCCGAACATCGCGACGGCAGCGCCCACCGTCCCGGCGGGGATCAGGAACGTGAGGCCGGTGAGCACGTCGTCGCCGCCGTAGGCGAACGGTGTGAACGGCAGCCCGAGCGCGATCAGCACCGTGACGAACGTGAAGACCACGACCAGCAGCACGGCGCCGCGCTCGATCAAGGAGTACTTGTTCGAGTAGAGCAAGGCGATGCTGGCGACGACGAGGAACAGCGTCCAGCTCACGAGCGAGACGAACCCGAGCGGATCACCGCCGATCGGGATCATGATGCTGAACGCGACCGCGGTGCCGCCGATGATCCCGGCGACCTGCAGCAACTTGCTCAGGGCCAGCAACAGCCACAGCACGTTCACCCAGCCCAGCCGGCCGAGCTTCGGCGGGACGTCGTTGTAGCCGGTGAGCGCGGGCTTGCCGGTCGCGATCGTCCAGCGGGCCAGCTCGACCTGCACGGCGACCTTCACCAGGGTGCTGATGATCACCATCCAGAGCAGCACGAACCCGGCCTGCGCGCCGAGGGTCGTGGTGGCGATCAGCTCGCCGGAACCCACGATCGACGCGCTGAGGATCAGCCCCGGTCCGAGGTACCGGAAGCTGGCCTTCCAGCCGACCGGCGGTTCCTTGATCCCCTCCGGGGTCAGCGTGTACGGATCGGCCTTCTCGGCTTCTGGCGTCGTTGCCATGGCTCCCTCACCGGTCGATGTCGGGTACTCCGTGCGGATAGACCAGGACCTTGCTGTTCAGCGCCGACCCGTCGGCCAGCGACGTGAAGGCGCCGGGCGCACCTGCCATGTCGACCCGCCCGTCGACGAGCCGCTCCAGCCCTGCCGGGCGGGTACCCACCCACTGCGCCGTCTCACGGAACTCCTGCGCCGAATAGCAGAAGCTGCCGATGAGCGTGCGCTCCTCGGTGCTCACGGCGTAGGCGGGCAGGTCGATGCGGGGCGCGTTCATGCCGACGAGGACGATCCGCGCCCCCAACGCCGAGTGGGCGACCGCGCCGGCGATCGAGGCCGTCGAGCCGACCGCGTCGAGCACGAGCGTCGCCGGGCCGCCGAGCGCACCGGCGACATCACCGTCGGGCGCGTGCGCGGTGGCCCCGAGCGATCCGGCCAGCTCACGGCGGTGCTCGGCGGGTTCGGTGACGGCGACGGCGTGCGCGCCCAGCCGCCGCGCCGCGAGGATGCACGCCTGTCCGATGGGTCCGCCGCCGATGACGAGCACGCGGTCGTCCGGCCCGCAGCCGCCGCGGCGCGCCGCGTGGTAGCCGACGGAGAGCGGCTCGACGAGCGCTCCGTACTCCAGCGGCAAGCCGGCCGGCAGCGCGACGACGTTCGTCGCGGGCACGGCCATCGTCTCGGCGAAGGCCGCGACGATCTCCGGGTGCACGCCGATCACGCGTCGCCGCGCGCAGCTCTGCTCGGCGCCGGCCGCGCACGCCGTGCAGGCGCCGCACGCGATCAGCGGGTTCACCGTGACGACGTCGCCCTCGGTGAACCCGACCACGCCCTCGCCGACACCCGCGACACGCCCCACCGTCTCGTGGCCCATCACCTGCCCGGGGTGCCGGCGCCCGTTCTCGCCGGTGAAGCCGTGCACGTCGGAGCCGCAGATGCCGGTCGCGGCGACGGTGACGAGCACCTCGCCGGCAGCGGCGACGGGGTCAGGCTTCGTCTCGACCGTCAGGTCCCACGGCCCGTTCCACACCAGCACCTGCACCGGTACCCCTCCTTCGTCGCGGCCACACCGAGCGCAGCATCGGATACACGAGTACCAGAACCGTCACGATCATCAGGATCGCGCTGACCGGCCGGGTGAGGAACTGCAACAGGTCCCAGTCGGTCTTGATGACGCTCTGCATGAAGTTCTTCTCGACGATCGGTCCGAGCACGAGCCCCAGCACGACCGGCGCGAGCGGGAAACCGTAGCGCTCCAGCAGGTAGCCGAGCAGCCCGAACGCCAGCATGACGACGATCTCGAACCAGCCGTTGTTGATGGCGAACGCGCCGACCACGCAGAACGCGATGATGATCGGCATCAACACCCCGGGCGGCACCCGCAACAGCTGACCGCTCCCGCGGATCGCCAGGTAGCCCAGCGGGAGCATGAGCAGGTTGGCCACGATGAAGATCAGGTAGATGCCGTAGAGCAGCGGTGCCTGCGTCGAGAACAGCTCCGGCCCCGGCTGCACGCCCTTCACCAGCAGCACGCCGAGCAGGATCGCCGTGATCGTGTCGCCGGGGATGCCGAACACCAGCGTCGGGACGTAGGCCGAGGCCAGCGCGGAGTTGTTCGCCGAGCCCGCGGAGACGACCGGCTCGACGTGCCCCTCGCCCTTGCCGAAGAGGTGCCCCTCCCGCGACGCGTTCTTCGTCGCGGCGTAGGACACCCATGCCGCGATGTCCCCGCCCGCGCCCGGCAGCACGCCGATCGCGCCGCCGATCAGGTTGCCGCTGACCACACCCTTGCGGTAGCGCCACAACGTGCGGAAGGTGTCGCGGAACATGCCTGCGGTGCGGATCCGGGCAACCCGCAGCCGCCCCGTCGGGTGCAGCACGTTGCGCAGCACCTCGGAGAGCCCGAAGAGCCCGATCATCGCCGGGATGAAGCTGATCCCCGCCAGCAGCAGCTCGCTGCCGAACGTGAACCGCGAGTACCCCAGCGCGACGTCGATCCCGACCGTCGAGAACAGCAGCCCGAGCAGCAGCGCGATCGCGCCCTTGACCTGCGAGCCCTGCGAGATGATCACCGAGGCGGTGAGGCCGAGCACGGCCACCCAGAAGTACTCGTACGACGTGAAGGTCAGCGCGAACTCGGCGAGCGCCGGCGCTGCCACGATCAGCACGACGGCCCCGACGATGCCGCCGATCGCCGAGCCGACAAGACCCACCCCGAGCACCAGCGCGCCGTGCCCGGCCTGGGTCTGGCGGTAGGCGTCCTCGGTGTAGGCAGCACTGGCGGGGGTACCGGGCATCCGGACCAGCGCCGAGGGCAGGTCACCCGCGAAGATCGCCATCGCGGACATCGTGATGATCGACGCGACTGCCGGGAGCGGGTCGAGGAAGTACGCGAACGGCACCAGCAGCGCGGTCGCGAGCGTTGCCGTCAGCCCCGGGATCGCGCCGATGAACAGCCCGTACACGCCGCAGGCGAGCACGACGAGCAGCAGCGTGGGGTCGGCTAGCGACGCCAGCGCGGCGGCGAGGTCCTGGGCCATCAGAGGTCCTGGCCCATCAGACGCCCAGCGGGCCGGTCGGCAACGGCACCAGCAGCAGCTGCTGGAACATCAGCACCACCAGCACCGTCGTCGCGACCGCGCTGAGCGCCGCCACCCACGGCCGGACGCCCAGCAGCCACATCAGCAGGAACAGCAGCGGCGCCGTCGTCAGCGCGAAGCCGAGCAGGTCGGCGAGCAGCAGGTAGGCGACGATGTAGCCGAGCACCGCCAGCGCGTTCAACCGGCTGCGCGGCGTGCTGTCCGGCGGGACGTCCTGCGCCCCGGCCGCGTCCTCCCGCCGCCGGACCGCGCTGCGCACGGCCAGGACCAGCCCGAACAGGACGAGCAGCCCGCCGACGAGGCCGGGGAACAGGGCGGGCCCCGGCTGGCCGTCCGGCAGCCCGGGGAACGTGCGCACGTGCAGCACGACCGCAACGCCCAGCGCGGTCGCGAGCAGGCCGGCGACCAGGTCGGGCCGGTTCGTAGGCCCGATCCCGGACCCGGGCCCATCCGCGGCCCCGGTCGCAGGCGCGTTCTCGGCCGTCACGGCGTCAGACCGGCGGCCTTCATGATCTGGCCCTTCTGCGCGTCCTGCTCGGCCATGAACGCGCCGAAGCCCGCGGCGTCGCGCCACGCCAGGCCGAAGCCGGTCTTGGCGAGGAACTCGGCGTACTCCGGGCTGTGCACGATCGCATCGAGGTGGCAGGACAGCTCCTTGACCACCGGTTCCGGCATCCCGGCCGGGCCTGCGATCCCGCGCCACGCGGACATCGTGAAGTCGACGCCCTGCTCCTTGAGCGTCGGCACGTCGGGGAACTTCGCGAGCCGCTCGTCGGCCATCACGGCGAGCGCCTTCGCGCGGCCAGCGTGGATCATCGTCTGGTTCTCCACGAGGCTCGCCGTCGAGAGCTCGATACCGCCCGCGACCAGCTCTTGGAGTGCGGGCGCCGCGCCCTCGCTCGGCACCCAGCGGATGGAGTCGGGCGGCAGGCCCGCCGCGATCGAGGCGCCGGCGCGGGCGAGGTCCCAGATCCCGCCGCGGCCGGTGCCGGACGCCCTGGTGGCGCCGGGGTTGGCGCGGACGTGCCCGAGCAGCGCCTGCGCGTCGGGCCACGGCGCGTCGGCGCGGACGGTGAGCCCCGCCGGATCGGAGTTGACCATGCCGATGGCGGTGAACTTCTCGTAGGTGAGGTCGGTCAGGCCCTGCCAGTGCATCATCGTCAGCTCGACGGTGGCCATGCCGATCACCGAGCCGTCCTTGCGGCCGGCGGCGATCGCGCTGTGCCCCACGACGCCGCTGCCGCCGGTCCGGTTGACGACGTTGACCTGGGTGTCGAGCTTCTTGGCGAGCTGGTCGCCGACGAAACGGGCGACGCTGTCCGTCCCGCCGCCCGCGGCCCAGGGCACGATCATCTCGACGGGCCCGCGCGGGTAGTTCGGCGCCGCATCACAGCCCGCCCCAGCGGCCTGCGGCGCCGAACCGGTCCCACCCCCGCCGCCGCACCCGGCGACGACCAGCGCCAGCACGGCGGGAAGTATTGCCATGCGAGCGCGCCGGGACATCAGCATCGATGTGGCTCCAGTCTCCTGGGTGATCGGCGGGTGCCCGATGATGGGCAGTGCAGACAAAGCGGGTCAAACACGGAATTCGACTACTCTCTATCCGCCTCGCATATACGGCAGTTCATCCGGTGCGCGGATGACGCCCATGCGCAGAGCGCGATTCACAAATCCCTGCTGAGCGACCTAACGTCGCCAAGCGTGAGTGACACAACGCATCCCGTCAGCGACGTCGTCGCGCGTTCCGCGGACATCCCCTGGGTGCCGCAGGGCTCGGGCGGCGTGTGGTTCAAGCCCCTGCGGATCTCCGTCGCGCAGAACCGCTGGGTCAACATCCTCAAGGTCACCGCGGGCGGGGTGGTCAACCGCCACCGCCACCTGGCCGAGGTCGAGGGCTGGGTGCTGCAGGGGCGGTGGCACTACATCGAGCACGACTGGTCGGCGGGGCCGGGCGATTTCGTCTTCGAGCCGCCGGGCGACGTGCACACGCTCGTCGCCGACGACGCCGACGAGGAGAACCCGATGCTCACGCTGTTCTCCATCCACGGCTCGATCGAGTACGTCGAGGAGAACGGCGACCTGCGCTACGTCGAGACGGCCGAGACGAAGCTGCGCCGCTATCTCGACCACTGCGCCGAGCTCGGCATCACGGGTCCCGACGTGGCGTACTGATGGCCGGGCCGTTCGATCTGACGGGCCGCACCGCTTTGGTGACCGGTGGCAGCAGCGGGATCGGGCAGGCCATCGCCGACGGACTCGCCGCGGCGGGCGCCGACATCGTGCTGCTCTCGGACGTGCCGTCGATGGACGAGTCGATCGAGATGGTCGAGAAGCGCGGGCGGCGGGCCGAGGCGATCGTGCTCGACCTCGCGCGGACGTCCGAGATCGAGCCCGCCGTCGCGCCGCTGCTGGCCCGGACGCAGCTCGACATCCTCGTCAACGCCGCCGGCATCATCCGGCGCCAGCCCGCTGCGGAGTTCAGCGCGGAGAACTGGCAGTCGGTGCTGGACGTCAACCTGACCGCGGCGTTCACGCTGAGCAAGCTGCTCGGCGGGCCGATGCTGGCCCGCGGCCACGGCAAGATCATCAACATCGCGTCGATGCTGAGCTTCCAGGGCGGGGCGCTCGTGACGTCGTACGCGGCGAGCAAGCACGGGCTCGTCGGGCTCACCAAGGCCCTGGCGAACGAGTGGGCGGCGCGGGGCGTGCAGGTGAACGCCATCGCCCCCGGATACATCACCACGCGCACCACCGACCCGCTGCGCGCCGACCCCGCCCGCGACGCCGAGATACTCTCCCGCATCCCCGCCGGACGCTGGGGCACACCGCAGGACGTCAGCGGGGCGGCGGTGTTCCTCGCCTCCCCCGCCGCCGACTACGTGACGGGCCACGTCCTCGCCGTCGACGGCGGCTGGCTCTCCAGGTGAGTCGCCACCCGCAACACGGTGAGTCGACACTTCCGGCACGGCGAGTCCCACGTTCCAGAGCGGTGAGTCACGCGTTCCAGGGCGGTGAGTCGCGCGTTCCGGCACGGGACGGCAGCGGCGGTGAGGGCAGGATCGCACGCAAGACGGCCCCGCGTCACGACCCGCCGAAGAGCTTCGCCCCCTGCTCGATGACGGTGATCACGGACAGCACGCCGAACAGCAGGATCGACCAGATGAGGGCGGCGATCCGGTAGGACTTGACCTTGAGCGGCCCCGGGAGCGTCTTGCGGTTCAGGACGAGCAGCAGGATCGAGTAGATGAACATCATCACCCCGCCGACGCACGCCGAGAGCACCAGCAGCACGAGCGGCTGGTTGAGCCCGACGAGCAGGACGAGGATGCCGAGCACGACCAGTCCCCACACCAGCGCGAAGTAGATCTTGTTCTCGCTGATCGTCGAGGAGCGGAAGTAGACGGTCTTGAGCTGGTCGGCGGCGAGCCGGCTGGTGTAGTCGACGATGCCGATCGCCGCGGCGAAGAGCGAGAACGCGCCGATGATCAGGAAGAACGCCCCGAACCACGGCCCGACCGACGCGCCGAGCGCCTCCGCCTCGACGCGGAGGAACGCGATGCTGTTGCTCAGCCCCTCCCGCCCCTGCACGGTGGAGGCCGCGAGCATCGACATGAACGTGATGGTCACGATGGTGATCAGCGGGACCGTGAGCATCTGCTCCCAGTTCGCGAACTTCCACCACCGCTTCCAGCGGTCCATGTTGGTCTCGGTGAGCTCGAAGACGTAGCCGGTCGACGGCGCGGCCTCCTCGTGGCCGGTCACCGGGCTGACCAGGCGCGGGACGTGCGCGCCCATGCCGAATCCCTTGTCCCTGATCCAGTTGCTCTGGCAGAGGTTCTGACCGCCACCCGCGCCGGCGAACACCACCGCGCCGAGCACGAGCGACCAACCGAGATCGACGGGCACCTGCCCGAAGGTCGTCACGGCGCTGGACAGGTCGGCCCACGTCGACGCGCTGATGGCGGCGAAGGCGGCGACCAAGACGAACAGCACGATCGCGGCGACCTTGATGAAGATGATCCGCTCGACCGCGCTGTAGATCACCGGGGCCAGGGTGAGCGAGATGCCGATCACGATGAGCATGATCACTGCGATGAGGCTGGCGCTGCCGCCGCCGAACAGGAACGTCAGCAACGTGGCCGAGCTGGTCACCCACCCCGGCCACAGGTTCGCGAAGTACGTCATCACCACGAAGACCAGACCCCAGTGCCGCCACATGCGGCTGAAGCCGGTGAGCGCGGTCTCCCCCGTCGCGAGGGTGTAGCGCTCGATCTCCATGTTGATGAACCACTGGGTGAACACACCCAGCACCGCGCCCCAGAGGAACGCGAGCCCGATCTGCGTCGCGATGTAGGGCCAGAGGATGAACTCGCCGGACGCGAGCCCTACCCCGGCGCCAACGACACCGGGTCCGATGATCTTCCAGGTCTGGTGCGGGGGCTCGGGGAGTTCGCGGACCTCCGCGGCAGGGAGGATCTTCGTAGAGAGGGTGAAGCCGCTGCTCGGGGGAGTTGCCATCATTGGCCCTTCTCGGCATGACCTGGGTCACTCGGGCAGAGTTCGGACAGTCAAGGGTGCCCATGCCGTGCCGTCAACAACGAATCGGAGATAGTTCTTATGCGTCCCACCGTGTTGATGCCCGCCCCGATGCACGAGGTGGTGATCAAAGGCTGCGAGGAGCGGTTCGACCTCGTGAAACTGTGGCTCGCCGACGACGAGGACGCCCTCCTCGCCGAGCGTGGCCCCGAGGTGCTCGGCGTCGCCACCGGCGGGCAACGCAAGCTCGACGGTGCGCTCATGGACCGGCTGCCGAAGCTGCAGATCATCGCGAACTTCGGCGTCGGGTACGACAGCGTCGACGTCACGGCGGCCACGGAGCGCGGGATCGTCGTCACCAACACGCCGGGCGTGCTCGACAACGAGGTCGCCGACACCGCGATGGCGCTGCTGCTCATGTCCGTGCGCGAGCTGAACCGCGCCGAGCGCTACCTGCGTGCCGGGCGCTGGCCGGCCGAGGGCGCCTACCCGCTGACGGCGTCGACCGTCGAGGGCCGCAAGCTCGGCGTGCTGGGGCTGGGCCGGATCGGTGAGACCATCGCGCAGCGCGCGGAGCTGTTCGGGATGACCGTCGGCTACCACAACCGCAGCCAGAAGGACGTCCCGTACCGCTACTACCCGACGCTGCTGGAGATGGCTGCCGACGTCGACACCCTGATGATCGTCGTGCCCGGCGGCGCGGCCACCCACCACCTCGTCGACGCCGAGGTGCTGCGGGCGCTGGGGCCCGACGGGGTGGTGGTCAACGTGGGCCGCGGGACCGTCGTGGACGAGCAGGCACTCATCGCCGCGCTGCGCGACGGCACGATCCGCTCGGCCGGGCTGGACGTGTTCGAGGACGAACCCCGCGTGCCGCAGGAGCTCATCGACCTGGAGAACACGGTCCTGTTCCCCCACGTCGGGTCCGCCAGCAAACCCACCAGGCGGCGCATGGGCGAGCTGGTGGTCGCGAACCTGGAGACGTGGTTCGAGACGGGCAGCGCGCGGACGCCGGTGAACTGAGCTGGCACCAGCCGGCGAGCGGAGGTGCCTCTGCGTCCCGGCTCCTACCCGCCCCCAGTGCATGACCGGGATCCCGCGGACGGAGTTACGTGCGTTCGGCACGCATGGGCAGGAAAGCCACTTTCCGGCCCTCACAGGGCAGGAAAGTGGCTTTCCTGCCCTCCTCCGCCCCTCGCCAGGGCATGAAGCCCCGCAAACGCTAGTGGTTGTCCCTCGGTATCCCCTTCGACTGCGCAACGCGCTGGTACGCCACCGCCGGCCCGAGGACCATGCCCGCGTTCAGCTGCTCCACCATCGAGCGCTGGATCTCCTGCCACGGGGTCTGGGAGGCGGGGGTCGGGTAGCCGCCGGCCGCCTCCAGGGCCTCGCGCCGCGCCGCCAGCTCGGCGTCGTCGACCATGATGTCGGCGCTGCCGGTGTTGAGGTCGATGCGCACGCGGTCGCCGGTGTGCAGGATCGCGAGCCCGCCGCCGGCCGCGGCCTCGGGTGAGGCGTTCAGGATCGACGGCGAGCCGGACGTCCCGGACTGCCGCCCGTCCCCCACGCACGGCAGCGCGTGCACGCCCTGCTTGATCAGCGCCGCCGGCGGCTGCATGTTCACCACCTCGGCCGCGCCGGGGTAGCCGAGCGGCCCCGCGCCCCGGATGAACAGCAGGCAGTGCTCGTCGATCTTCAGCCCTGGGTCGTCGATGCGGTGGTGGTAGTCCTCCGGCCCGTCGAAGACGATCGCGCGCCCCTCCAGGACGTTCGGGTGGTCGGGGTCGGACAGGTAGCGCTCGCGGAACTCGTCCGAGATCACACTGGTCTTCATGATCGCCTGGTCGAACAGGTTGCCGCTCAGCACGATGAACCCGGCGTCGTCGACCAGCGCGTCCTCGAACGTGCGGATCACGTCGCGGTCGCTCGCCTCGGCCGCGCTGCAGTTCTCGCCGATCGTGCGCCCGTTCACCGTCCGCGCGTCCCCGTGCACCAGCCCGTGCCGCAGCAGCTCGTGGACGACGGCGGGCACGCCGCCGGCGCGGTGGAACTCCTCGCCGAGGTACTTCCCGGCCGGCTGCAGGTCGACGATCAGCGGCACCCGGTGCCCGATCCGCTCCCATTCGGTCAGCGGCACGTCGACGCCCATGTGCCGGGCCACCGCCGTGAGGTGGATCGGCGCGTTCGTCGAGCCGCCGATCGCCGAGTTGACGACGATCGCGTTCTCGAACGCCTCCCGCGTCAGCACGTCGGACGGCTTGAGGTCCTCGTGGACCATCTCGACGATCCGCCGCCCCGTCTCGTACGCGATGCGCGCGCGGTCGCGGTGCGGCGCCGGGATCGCCGCGCAACCGGGCAGCGACATCCCCAGCGCCTCGGCCAGCGCGTTCATCGTGGACGCCGTGCCCATGGTGTTGCAGTGCCCGGGTGAGGGCGCCGAGGACGCCACCATCTCGACGAACTCGGCCTGGTCGATCTCACCCGCCGCGAGCATCTCGCGGGCCTTCCACACGATCGTCCCGGAGCCCGTGCGCTCGCCGTTGTACCAGCCGTTGAGCATCGGCCCGCCGGAGAGCACGATCGCCGGGATGTTGACGGTCGCGGCCGCCATCAGGCACGCGGGGGTGGTCTTGTCGCAGCCGGTGGTCAGGACGACGCCGTCGAGCGGGTAGCCGTAGAGCGTCTCGACGAGCCCGAGGTAGGCCAGGTTGCGGTCCAACGCGGCGGTCGGGCGCTTACCGGTCTCCTGGATCGGGTGCACGGGGAACTCGAACGCGATCGCTCCCTTTTCCCTGATCCCCTCCCGCGTGCGGTTCGCCAGCTCGATGTGGTGGCGGTTGCACGGCGAGAGGTCGGAGCCGGTCTGCGCGATCCCGATGATCGGCTTGCCCGACTGCAGCTCCTCGCGGGTCAGGCCCCAGTTCATGTACCGCTCGATGTAGAGGGCGGTCATGCCGGGGTTCTCGGGGTTGTCGAACCACTCCTGGCTGCGAAGGCGGGTCATGGCGTCAGCTGCCCGCCGTTGATCTCCAAGACCTGCCCGGTGATGTACCCGCTCATCGCGGGCGAGGCGAGGAACAGCGTCGCGCCGACGCACTCCTCCGGCAGCCCGGTGCGACCCATCGGGATGGTCGCGACCATCGCGTCCATCATCGGTTCGCTCGTGTGCCGCTCGTGGAACGGCGTGCTGATCACGCCGGGCGAGATCGCGTTCACCCTGATCCCGTCGGGCGCGACCTCCTTCGCCAACCCGTGCGTGAACGTGCTGACCGCGCCCTTCGAGGTGGCGTAGACGACCGAGCCGCCCGCGCCGCCGGTGCGCGCGGCGATCGAGGTGACGTTGACGATCGCGCCGCCGCCCTGCCCGCGCATGACGGGCACCACGCGGCGGCACATCGCGAACACCGACGTCATGTTGAGGTTCAGCACCGACGCGAACTGCTCGTCGGTCATCTCGGTGGTCGGGGTGCGCCGCAGCAGGTCGCCGGCGTTGTTGACCAGCACGTCGAGCCGCCCGTGCTGCGCGACGACGCCGTCGACGAGCGTGTCGGCCGCGCCGGGCTGCGTCAGGTCGGCCGAAACGCTCGACGCGTTCCCGCCGGCCTCGACGATCGCGGCCACCACCTTCTCCGCCGCCTCACGACTGCGGTTGTAGTGCACGACGACCTGCGCCCCGCAGGCGGCGAAGCCCCGCGCGACGGCGGCACCGATGCCCGTCCCACCGCCGGTGACCAGCACGACCTGACCGCTGAAGTCCAGCAAATCCGCTCCCATCACATTCCCGTTCACATCACGGCCCCGAGCTGCCAGGGCACGAACTCTTCCTGTCCGATCCCGAGCTCCTCGCTGAAGGTCTTGCGTCCCGACGCGGTGTCGATGATCAGTTGGAACAGCTCCTGACCGACCTCCGCGACGGTCGACGTGCCGTCGATGATCACGCCGCAGTTGAGGTCCATGTCGCCGGCCATCCGCGTGTACATCTCGGTGTTGGTGGCGAGCTTGACGCTGGGCGTCGGCTTGCAGCCCAGCACCGAGCCGCGGCCGGTGGTGAAGCACATGACGGTCGCGCCGCCCGCGACGATCCCGGTGACCGAGACCGGGTCGTACCCGGGCGTGTCCATGAACGTGAAGCCCTTGGCGGTGACCTTCTCGGCGTACGCGTACACGCCGGTCAGGTTGGTGGTGCCGCCCTTCGCGACGGCGCCGAGCGACTTCTCCAGGATCGTGGTGAGCCCGCCGGCTTTGTTGCCCGGCGACGGGTTGTTGTCCATCGAGCCGTTGTTGTCGGCGGTGTACTTCTCCCACCACTTGATCCGCTCGATCAGCTTGTCGGCCACCTGCTGGCTCACCGCACGCCGGGTGAGCAGGTGCTCCGCGCCGTAGATCTCCGGGGTCTCGCCGAGCACGGCGGTGCCGCCGTGCGCCACCAGCAGGTCGACGGCCGCGCCGAGCGCCGGGTTGGCGGTGATGCCGGAGTAGGCGTCGGACCCGCCGCAGTTGAGGCCCAGCACCAGCTCGCTGACCGGCACCGGGACCCGCTCGACCTGGTCGGCGACGGGCAGCATCTCCTGGATCGCGGCGACGCCCGCGCGCACGGTGGCCGCGGTACCGCCCTGCTCCTGGATCGTCATCGTCTCGACGATCGTCTCCGGGTCGAGCTTCCAGCCGTCGGTGAGCCCGCTGATCTGGTTGACCTCGCAGCCCAGCCCGAGCAGCAGGAACCCGGCGAAGTTGGGGTGCTCGGCGTAGCCGGTCAGGGTGCGCTGCAGCACCGCCATGCCGTCGCCGTCGCCCGCCATGCCGCAGCCCGTCGAGTGGGTCAGCGCGACGACGCCGTCGACGTTCGGGAAGTCGTCGAGCAGCCCCGGCCGCCGGAACTGCTCGGCAATGAACTTGGCGGCGGTGGCCGAGCAGTTCACCGAGGTCAGGATGCCGATGTAGTTGCGGGTCGCGACCCGCCCGTCGGCGCGGACGATGCCCTGGAACGTCGCCCGCTCCGGCTCGGGCACCATCGGGATCTCGTGCGCGTCGGCGCCGACGGCGTACTCGCGCTCGAACGTCTTGAACTCGATGTTGTGGGTGTGCACGTGGTCGCCGGCCGCGATCGGGACGGTCGCGAACCCGATGATCTGGTTGTACTTGCGCACCGGGCCGCCGACGTCGACCGCCTCGGTCGCGATCTTGTGCCCGCTCGGGACGGCCTGGCCGAGCGTCACGCCCGCGACGTCGGCACCCTGGTCGAGGTCGCGCGAGGCGACCACCACGTTGTCATCGGCATGCAGCCGCACGAAGTCCGTCATCTCAGCCCTCCCACCCGGTCAGCTGCCCCTGCTCGTCGAACGTCATGGGCACGGCCTCGCCGGTGATCTCCAGCGTCGGGTTCTCGACGATCTGGTCGCGCAGCGACTCCGAGACCAGCAGGTGCTCCAGGTCGAGCGTGTTGCGCATGCGCACCAGCGAGATCGTGGTGGGGTCGGCGCGCCCGCAGGTGAGGATCGCCGCGGCGATCGTGCTGCGGTCGTCGACCAGCGCGATCGGGATCTGCGCGCGTTGCGGCCCGCCCAGCCCCGACGTCATCGCGTTGATGTAGACGGCGCGCATGTCGATCTTGTCGAGCATCCGGAACGGGACGAAGTCGGCGAGGCCGAGGCCCACCGCGTTGCCGTGGGAGGCGTCGCTGACGTCGAGCACGGCGATGTTGCGGATGCGCGGGCGCTCGAACTCGGCGCTGCCGCGGATCATCATCCGGCCGATGACGTTGGTGTCGATGCCGCACCCGGAGAAGTTCTTGCCCATCACGTCGATCACGGCGACGTCGATGTCCTCGAACGGCAGCCGGGCCATCCGGCTCTTCGCGTCGAGCAGCAGCTCCTCCTCGACGGGCCCGGCGATGTCGTCCGACTCGACCAGCTCGATCCGCGCCGCGCGGTCGTAGGCGTTCTCGATGATCGCGAGCCCGCCGAGGATCTTGCCGGTGCCGATGGTCGTGCGCGCGACCTGCGGGATCCAGACGCCGAGGTTGGCCGGCCCGTACCGGTGGATGCCCTCCGCGCCGCGCTGCTTGCCGAGACCGATCGCGATGATCTTGCCGAGGCCGCTCTCGACGCCGGCCTGGAAGTCGGTGTGCGCCTTCACCCGGTTGATCGCGAGGATGCCGTCGGCCGCGGCGGCGTTGGCGTCGAGGTGCACGGCCGGCCCGTTGGGCACGGTGCCGAGCTCGACCGTGTCCATCGTCGCCTTGATCGGCATGCCGAGCGACGCCTCGGTCATGCCGAGGTCGGCGAGCAGCTCGACCTGGCCCTCCGCGGTCGCGCCGCCGTGCGAACCCATCGCCGGCACCACGAACGGCTCGGCGCCGGCCGCGCGCAGCCACTCCCCCGCCGCGCGCACGACGTCGGGCTTGTCGTGGATGCCGCGGCTGCCCGCGGTGATCGCCACGGTCATGCCGGGCGTGATCCGCCCGCGCAGCCGTTCCAGCGCCTGCGCGGTGGCGGCGGCGACGTCGGGGATCCGGCTCGCGTCGAGCTTCTGGCGCACCGGCACCAGCGCCGGGAACGGCGCGTCGTACCGCAGCTCCCGGACACCTTCGAACGGGCCCAAACTCATGTCTGCTCCTTCGCCACGCGACGGGCCTGCGCCATCGCCGCCCCCACCGTGATCGCCTCGACGAGACTGTCGTGCCCGGCCTTGCCCGTGCCCGCGATGTCGAACGCCGTGCCGTGGTCGACGCTCGTGCGCACGATCGGCAGCCCGATCGTCGCGTTGACGCCGGTCTCGAACCCGAGGACCTTCACCGCGATGTGGCCCTGGTCGTGGAACATCGCGATCGCGACGTCGAAGTCGCCCGCGACCGCGCGGCCGAAGAGCGTGTCGGCGGGCCACGGTCCGCTCGCCGCGATGCCCTCCGCCTTGGCCCGCTCGATCGCGGGGGTGATCACGCGCTGCTCCTCGTCGCCGAAGAGCCCGCCCTCCCCCGCGTGCGGGTTGAGGCCGGCGACCCCCACGCTCGGCTCGTCGAAGCCCATGTCCCGCAGCGCATTGTGGGCCAGGCGGATCGTCGTCAGCACCCGCTCCTCGGTGACCTTGTCGAGCATCGCCCTGATCCCGACGTGCGTGGTCACATGCACCACCCGCAGCTTCAGGGCGGTGAGCATCATGGCGAAGTCCTTGGTGCCGGTCAGCTCGGCGAGGATCTCGGTGTGGCCGGGGTAGCGGTGCCCGGCCAGCGCGATGGCCTCCTTGTTGAGCGGCGCGGTGACGATCCCGTCGACCTCGCCGGCGAGCGCCAGCGCCACCGCCCGCTCGACGCCCTCGAACGCGATCTGCCCGGCCTCGGCGGAGAGCTTCCCCGTGGGGACGGCGACATCGGACGGCACCGGGAGCACGTCGAGCGTGCCCTTCTCGAAGCGCGCCTCGGCCGGCGAGCCGACCTCGCGCAGCGCAGGCGGATCGTCGACGAGGCGGGTGGCGGCGCGCAACGCCTCGACGCTGCCGATCGCGAGCAGGCGCGCGACGTCGACCCTGGGGTCGCGCGCGGCCTTCACGGTGATCTCGGGACCGATGCCGGCGGGATCACCGACGGTCAGCGCCAGCAGGGGCGTCATGCGTGGACCTCCAAGGCCTCGACGGCGCGGCACAGCGCATCGGGAGCGCCGAACCCGCCCGATTTGGTCACGACCGGGATCGCCCGGTCCGCGGTCAGCAGCTCACCGATCGGCAGGCCGGGCGCCACCTCGCCGTGCAGCCGCAGCTCGGTGGCGCCGAGCGCGTTCGCGACCGCCAACGCGGTCGCCCCGCCGGTGAGCACGAGCCGCACCCCGGGTACCTCGTCGACGATGCCACGAACCGTCGCCGCCAGCTCGGCGGCGTGCGCGGCGGCCTCCGGGCCGTCCGGGTCGAGCTCGCCGTCGAGGTCAGTCGTGACTACGACCCGGCGGCCGGCCCGCAGCGCGGCGGGGTCGGTCCCGGCGGCGAGTCGATGCACCTGCTCCCGCGTGACGGGATGCGGCGTTCCGGCGACGACCAGCACGCCTGCGGTCGACGGTTCACGCTGGTCAGGCAGCCGTGGCTGCGGGACGAGCACCTCGGCGAGCGCACGCGACAGCCCGCCCGAGCCGATCGCCACCTGGTCGTCCGCGACGACCTGTGCCGCGATCGCCAGCAGCTCGTCGTGCGTGGCGGCGTCGAGCACGTCGACATGCGGCGGGAAGCACTCGGCGACCAACGCAACGGTCGGCTCGCCGTGCACGAGCAGCGCACCGCCGCGCACGACCCGGCCCTGCGCGGGGAAGGCCGGCGTCGCGACCGCCTTGCCCGGCCACGCGGACAGCGCCGTCGCGACGTCGTCGTGGACGCGGCCGCGCAGCGTCGAGTCGATCTTGATGAAGAGCGACTCCGCGCCCCACGCCCGGGTGGCCTCGACGGCGGCCCGCATCCGCCGCGCGGCCTCGTCGGCGGGGCGCCAGCGGTTGTCGGTGAGCACCGCCAGCACGTCGACCTGCGGCGGCGGCCCGTCGAGCGCGACCGAGACGGCGAGCCCGCGCGCCGCGAACGGCGCGGCCGCGTCGGCGGCGCCGGTGAGGTCGTCGGCGACAACGGCGAGCCGGCGGAGGGAGGCGCGTGGCACGGCGACCGGAGACCTCCGATGATTGGCGGGAACGCCATCGAGGCTAGGAGCGGGCGTGAGCTGGTGTCAACGGCTCATCAGATGTCTGCTCCAAGAGGGTGCCGGGGAGGGCAGGAAAGCCACTTTGCTGCCCTCACAGGGCCGGAAAGTGGCTTTCCTGCCCTCCCACCGCACGGCGGGCGACCTCGCGGAGGGGGAGGCCCAGCGCCGCGGCGGCAGCGGCGACGTCGTCGTGCTCCGGCTTCGCGCCCCACGGACCGTGCTTGACCCGGATCTCGTGGCCGTCGACCTGGACGGTCGTGTGGTGGCGGGGCAGGGCGAGCCGGTCGACGTGGCTGCGGCGGATGCCGAGGCTGCCCGTCTCGGCGAGCACGATCCGCTCGCAGGCGGCCGCGTGCTCGGGGGCCGCCAGCACGTGCACGGTGTGTGCGGGCCGGCCCTTCTTCATCACGATCGGCGTGAGCCAGGCGTCGCCGGCACCGGCCGCGAGCAGCCGCTCGACGAGGTGGCCGAGCACCTCGCCGGTCACGTCGTCGACGTTGGTCTCCAGCAGCGTCATGCCTGCGGATGCGGCGAGCGGCTCGCCGATGAGCGCCTGCAACACATTGGCCCGCCCGGCCGGATCGCGCCCGCCGGCGCCGTAGCCGACCCGGTGCAGCGTCATCGCCGGCACCGGGCCGAACGTCGTGCGGGCGGCGACGAGCAGCGCGGCACCGGTAGGCGTCACCGTCTCGCCCTCCCCCGCGCCGGTCACGGGCGCGCCGGCCGAGGCCAGCAGCGCGGCGGTGGCCGGGGCCGGCAGCGGCAGCGTCCCGTGGCGGGTCTCGACGGTGCCCGTGCCGAGCGCGAGCGGCCCGCTGCCGACCTCGGTGACGTCGAGCAGCCGCAGCGCCGCGGCGACCCCGACCGTGTCGACGACGGTGTCCAGCCCGCCGATCTCGTGCAGGTGCACCTCGGCCGGGTCGCTGCCGTGGATCGCGGCCTCGACCTCGGCGATCGCGCGGACCGCGGCAGCGGCGAGCGTCGCGTCGGGAGAGCCTTCGATGTGGGCGAGCAGCTCGGCCGCGCGCCGTTCGGTCGCGGTGTCCTCGACCGTGACGACGGCGCGGGTCGCGCTGATCCCGGCCCTGGTGACGCGCTGCGCGTCGAGGCTCCAGCCGGTGAGCCCGGTGCTCGCGACGGCGGCGCGCACGTCGTCCAGCGGGGCGCCGAGGTCGAGCAGCGCGCCGAGGAACATGTCGCCGGAGATGCCACTGAACGGGTTGAGCCAGAGCTTGTGCGTCATCGGGGAGCCATCCGGTGCGCGGCGACGGCGGCGCCGAAGCCGGAGTCGATGTTGACCACGACCACCCCCGCGGCGCACGAGCTGAGCATCGCCAGCAGCGGCGTCACACCCTCCAGCGTCGCGCCGTACCCGACGGACGTCGGCACGGCGATCACCGGGCAGCCGACCAGCCCGCCCACGACGCTCGGCAGCGCGCCTTCCATCCCGGCGATGCAGATGACGGCGTCGGCGGAGCGCAGCTCGTCGACCCGCGCGAGCAGGCGGTGGATGCCGGCCACCCCGACGTCCCGGACCTCACGCACCACCAGGCCGAGCGCCGACGCGACCGCGGCGGCCTCCGCGGCGACCGGCGCGTCGGACGTGCCAGCAGAAACGACCGCCACCTCGAAGATCCGCTGCGCCGCGGGCCGCCAGACGATCAGCCGCGCCGTCGCGTCGTAACTGCCACCGGGCACCTCGGCCGCCACCGCGCCGGCCGTGTCCGGCCCGACCCGCGTGACCAGCACCGGCCCCTCGTTCGCCGCGAGCAGCGACCGAACGACCCCGACGATCTGCTCGACCGTCTTGCCCGGCCCGTAGACGACCTCGGGAACACCGAGACGGCGCTCCCGATCGGTGTCGGGCATCGCGTACCCGAGATCCTCGAACCCTGGATGATCGCCACCGCGCACGGACGTCACTGTAGGTCGCTCTTTGCGGTGGTCCGGTCGGGGACGTCAGGAAGGCGATGGGTCTCGCCGGGTGCGCCGGCCTACGCCGCCTCGAGGAACGGCGGGATGATCGCCAGCAGGACGGCCGGCTGGTGCACGACCGTGACGTGCGTTGCGCCGGGGACGATCGCCAGCCGCGATTTCGGCAGCCCCACCATGTCGCCGACGACCCCGCCGCCGAGCAGGCGGAAGAACTCGACGGAGTGCTCGGGGCGGACGATGTCGGAGTCGCCGATCACGATCAGCGCCGGCGCGGCGAGCGCCTTGACCACCTCGGGCGACCACGACGGCAGGTTGAGCTGCATGTCCTTGTTCTTCTCGATCAGCTTCGGGAAGTCCTGCGGGCGCGGGGCGGTGGCCAGGTAGCCCTCGTGGAACGGCGAGCCGTGCATCATCTCGGGAGTGACGGACTGCAGGCCGTCGAGCAGGCCGGGGTGCAGACCGTCGGTCGAGAAGGTCAGCGAGGTCAGCACGAGCTTGTGCACGAGGTCTGGGTTGGTCACGCCGATCTCGAACGCGATCCCGGCGCCGAGGCTGTAGCCGAAGAAGTCGGCCTGCTGCACGCCGATCGAGCGCAGCAGCGCGACGGTGTCGGCGGCCATCTGCTGCATGCGCAACGGGCGGTCGATGTCGGCGGTGTGGCCGTGCGCCTGCTGCTCGATCGCGATCACGCGGCGGGTCTTCGCGAGCTCGGGGAGCAGCTCGCCGAAGTCGGTGTTGATGCCGGAGAGCGCGCCGTGCAGGAGCACGAGCGGTCTGCCTTGGTCGGGACCGTGCACTTCGTAGTACATGTGCAGCCCGTTGACGTCGGCGTAACGGCCGGGCGACGGCGCGGCGGCCGGTTCGCTCGCGGCCGCGCAGCCAGTAGGGGCCAGGAGGGTCGCGGTGAGGGCGAGTGCGGCGATGAGCTTCTTCATGCCGCAGAGCGTGCGGCGCGGCCCTTACGGAATCCTTCTCGTCCGCCTACGGGTCAGCGCGGGGCCGGGATCCCGAGCATCACGTTCATCCGGCCGCTCGCGAATCCCTGCAGGTCAAGGGCCGCGAAGTTGAACCCGGCGCCGCGGACGGCGGCGTCCAGCTCGCTGCGCAGATCGGCCGCGCGGGCGACGTCGGCGGCGGGGACCTCGACGCGCGCGACCGTCCCGCCGCCGTGCGCCCGCACCCGACACACCGGGAAGCCGAGCGCCTTCACGGCGTCCTCGGCCAGCTCGATGCGGCGCAGCACCTCCGCCGTGACCGGGTCGCCGTACGCGACGCGCGACGCCAGGCAGGCCGCCGCGGGCTTCTCCGCGACCGAGAGCCCGAGCGCGGCGCTGGCCGCCCGCACCTCGGCCTTGCCGAACCCGACGTCGAGCAGCGGGGCGATCGCGCCCCGCTCGGCCGCGGCGCGCTGGCCGGGGCGGTGGTCGCCGAGGTCGTCGGTGTTCGTGCCGAGCGCGATCCGGGCCCCGCTCATCGCTGCCAGCGGTGCGACGGCGTCGAACAGCGCCGACTTGCAGTGGTAGCAGCGGTCCCCCGCGTTGGCGACGTACTCGGGGCGCTCCAGTTCGTCGGTGCTCACCTCGACGTGCGCGATGCCGCGCTCGCGGGTGAACGCACGCGCGGCAGCCCGCTCCGCGGCGCCGAGGCTCGCCGAGACGGCCGTGACCGCAACCGCCCGCTCCCCCAGCTCCTGCGCGGCGACCGCCGCGACGAGCGCCGAGTCGACCCCGCCGGAGAACGCGACGAGCAGCCGCTCCTCCGCACGCACCCGAGCCCGCAACCTGCCGATCAACTCCTCCACGCCGCCACACTAACCCGGCGCTCCACCCGAACTTCCCCACCGTTTTGCCAACTTGCACGGCCCCGGAGGTCTGCAGGTTGGCAAAACGGTGGGGAAGTTGGCATGCGGACGGCCCGCTCGTCCCCCGTGAGACGAGCGGGCCGCCCTACTGAACGATCACCCGCGTCTGTTGCCGGCTCCTAGATGATCACCCCCTCCCGGATCGCGAGCACGATGAGATCCGACCGTTGTGGCGCGCCCAGCGCGTGCCCGATGCGGCGCAGGCTGGTGCCGACCGTCCGCTCGGGCACGTCGAGCCGCGCCGCGATCTCGGTGTCGCCGTAACCGTTCGCGGCGAGCTGGAGGAACTCCTGCTCGCGCGGGGTCAGCGGGCGTGGGAGGCGGCGGTTGCCACGCAGCCACCGCGGCCGTCGCGGGCTTGCATCCCGCTGTCCCTCCGGTGACCGGCGCGGCATCGGGATCGTGCGCGACGCGTGCCACTGCCTCGCCTGCTCGGCGACGGCGTGCAGCGCGCACGGCCACGGGGTGTTGCGCACCCCGGTGCAGGCCGTGCAGCGGTTGTCGGCGTCGGGGACGTGCTCCTCGAGCATCCGGAACCACACCTCGACCATCGGGGCGAGCGCGGCCGCGGCGCCCGCCTCCGGAGCGGCGGTGCTCATCCGACATCGATCCGGACGGAGTCGACGGCGGGGGTCTGGTTGGCGCGCTGCATCATCGGGAGGCGGTGCGACCCGTCACCGGCCCACACGGTGCACTGCGCCTGGCCGGCGGACGGCATCCCGGTGACATCGATGGTGACGGTGTCGGGCTCGGCGCCACCGCGGTTGTCCTGGGTGGCGAGGAAGAACTCGGGTGCCGGCGCGGAGTCGGGCGCCTCGTTGGCGTTGGGCAGCATGCGGCAGGCCGTGTGGAAGTGGCCGCGCTGCAGCCCTTGATCGTTGAGGAACGAGCTCTCCAGGTAGTAGCCGCCGGCCGCGGCACCGAGGAACCGGTCGCGGACGAGGTTGCGCGTGCTGACCTGCAACCTGAACGCCTCGCCCACCCCGACGCGGTCGGGCGACTCGGTGATCAGCAGCGACGGGCTCTTGTCCTCGTCGGCCACCTCGCCGAACGCGGTGTCGACGCACGCGGGCGCCACCTGGAAGCCGGTGTGGCGGTCCAGGTCGCTGTTGCGGCAGTCGCGGCCCAGCACGTCGAGACCGTTGTTCTGCTGGCCACCGCCGTTGTTGCCGTTCCCGTTGCCGTTGTTCCCGTTGCCACGCCCACGCCCACGCCGGTTGGCGTCGATCTGCTGACCAGGGTCACCGTTCCCGGCGCCCTCGTTGCCGGGATTCTCGTTACCCGGGGTCTCGCCGGGATTCTGGGGCGGGTTCTCGCCGGGATTCTCGGTGCCGGGGTTCTCGGTGCCGGGGTTCTCTGTGCCCGGATTCTCGGTGCCGGGGTTCTCGGTCGGGGGCGCTCCGGTGTCGGCGCCCTCGCCGTTGTCCGGCTGCGGTGCGGAGTTGTGCGAGCTGTGCCCGGCCAGGGAGGCGACGAGCCCGCTGTTGTCGCGGGGTGCGTCGGTCGACCCGTACGCATAGGCGGCGGGGACGGCGAGTGCGAGCAGCACCACCGCGAGGATCGTGAGCTGGCGCCGGGAGGAGCGCTGACGCTGCTCGGCGCCGAGCCGTTCCATCACGGTGCGCCTGCGCAAGGCAGACGCCTTCGCGGTTCGGTCTCGATGAGAGGGGGACATGAGGCTTCCGATCGGGGTTCGGGGAGCGGACCGGTGGGCTGGGGGTTCCCACCGGCGGGGATCCGGTGTCGCGGGGAGCGGCTGGGGTCAGCGCCGGATCGAGTGGCGCGGGCCGGTCGTCTCACCTGGGGCGACGCCGGCCTTCGCGTAGACGTGCCGTGGTGCGGTGGTCTCACCGGGCGGGGTGGTTCGGACGTCGGTCGGGATCCGGTGTGATCCCGTGCTTTCGGATCGGGGAGCGCGGGGAGCGGGGAGCATGGCCACCGCGGTCGTGGCGGGTCCGCCGGAGACCGGCGACGCGAGACGCTGGGGACGTCCCGTCGACTTCTTCCGCAGAGCGGTGACGAGGCAGAGCGCGGCGAGGACCGCCGCCATGAAGACCAGGATCGGGACGATCAGGTCGGTCGGGGTGCGTTCACCGGAGAGCAGTCCCGGGCCGGGGGTCTCGGGCAGCTCGGCGTAGTTGACCATGCCGCTGCCTTCGAGGTGCTGGATGTGGCCGGTGACGAACCTGTCGGCGGTCGCTGCGAAGGTGCGCACGAGCTCGTTGCGGGTGCTCGCGCGGACCTCCGCGATCAGGGGGAGCACGATGCCGTGCGCTTCACGCAGGCGTTGGACGAAGATCCTGTCGTAGTCGGGCCCGGTGCTCGCAGAGATCTCGCTCATCCAGGCGAGCTGTTGCGTGCTGGGGCTGGTGGGGAGCAGGACACCGAGCTGGTCGGCCGTATTGCGCACTTCGAGGTCGAGGGCGGCGTGCTCGGTGGAGATGATCCGGCCGATCTCCTTCACCTCGGCACTGCTGGCTTGCTGCATCGCTTGCTGCCCGGTGGGGCCTTCCCACAGCCCGGCCAACCGGACCTTCACGAGGAGGTCGCGGTCGGCCGGGCCGAGCGGGCCCCACTGCGTCTGCACCCAGCCGCCGGTCCCGGGTGTGCCGGAGGCCCACGATTGGAAGACGGAGATGCTCACAGCAAGCGCTACGACGACGAGTACGGAGAATCGCAGGAACCTGGGGATCCGGCGGAGCATGGAACGGGTACCTCTTTCACACGAAGTCGAAGAGCTCGGTGTGGACGCGGGCCGGGGGGACCTCGAGGACGTCCAACACGTCCAGCGCGTCCTCGACGAGTCGAGGGGCGCCGCAGATGAAGTAATCGAGATCGTCGGGGTGCGCGACGGACCGCAGCACCAGCGACAGGAGGCTCACGCCGAGGTCGCCGGTGTGCCCGTCCCACCCGTCGGCCGGACGGCGCAGCACCTCCGTGACGGCGAGGTCCATGCTCTGGCGCAGGAAGCCCAGCTCCTCGCGGAACAGCAGGTCCTCCGGCGAGCGGGCCACCACGATCATGCGGTACGGGCGCCGGTCACCCCGGTCGGCCGCGGCTCGCAGCATGCTCATCATCGGGGTGATGCCCACGCCGCCGGCGATCAGGACGAACCCGCCGCAGCGCCCGATGTCGCTGGTGAACGCGCCGTGCGGGCCGTCGACCCACACCGGGCTGCCCGGCGGGAGCGACCGCAGCGCCCGGGTGAAGTCGCCGTCGTGGCGCACGGTGAACTCGGTCCGGTCGATGTGCGGGCTCGACGCGATCGTGAACGGGTGTTCCTCCGCGGTGAGCGTCCGGTCGAGCCGCAGCCACGCGAACTGGCCCGGCGCGAACGTCCACGCCTCGCCGTCGCTGTGCCGGCCGCTGCCGACGGCCTTCGGCGCGAGCACGAGCGTCGAGACGGTCGGGCTCTCCGCCCTGACCTCCTGCACGAAGAACTCGGTGCTCGGGTCGAGCAGCGCCCGCCAGATCCAGCGGTAGACGACCACACCGAGGAACGTCGCGATCAAGATGGTGAGCACGAGGTTCATGACGGCGTTGCGGACGACGTTGTCGAGGCCCCACACGTGGGCCGCGGAAAGGATGACGACCAACCCGCCGAGCGAGATGTGCGTCCACCGCCATGCCTCGTACGAGAGGCGCAGGCGGCGCCGCAGGATGGCGGCCCCGATCAGGAGCATGATCGCGACGGTGGCGCCGACCGCGGCGACGGCACGGCCGGGGGCCCGTGGCACGTCGAGCAGTGCGACGTTGGTGGGATCGGCCGCGACGACGCAGGCCAGGTGTGCGAGTACGAGCACTGCGGCGATGATGCCGAGGAACCTGTGCACCTCCATGACACTCTCGATGCCGAACGCCCGGTTGAGCGACCGCAACCTGCTGGGGAGCACGGCGGCGCAGACGAGCGCGGAAAGCGCGAAAAGCCCACTGATGACCGAGAGGCGGGTCCACAGGGGTTCGGCCGGCGCGGTGGCGAGCCACAGCAGCGCGGGGCCGACGATGGCTGCGCCGAGCACGGCCAGCCATGTGGTTCGTTGGAGCCCTTCACTCATGGGCCGAGACGGTAAGAGTCCGGGTCAGGCGGGGGTTGCGAACCTGAGAGCTCCGTGGGCCCGAAGCCATGGCTGACGCGACGAGTGGTCGGCTCTTAGGCCGTTCAGAGCAGCTTTTCGGCCGAACTCCCTTGGAGCCCACTCAGGGAGTGATCGAGCGGGCACGGTCAGCCGTACGCCACGCCCACTGGGCGATCGGCGGAACGTTTCCTGGAGATCACCCAGAGTGGCGGCGACCGGTCACCGCACGTGACCTGGCGACGGGAGGGCGAACGGTTCCGGTGCAGCGCTGAGAGCTGGTGCCGGCATTCGGCCCAGCACACTGCGCTGATCAGCGGATACGGGCACCGCCCGTCGCGCCCACACGGCCGTACAGCGGCGTGACCATTCAGGCACGCATAGGCGGCGAGCGGTCGTCCTTACTGTCCATCGCCGGGTGCCGTCCGCCGTGCACTGCCCCCTGACGCGGTGGGCGGCATCCGGTTCCCCCAGTCCTCTATCGCCAGTTCGAAGGGAAAGTCGATGCCTCGCCGGCTCACGAACGTGCTGCGAGCCGCCGCCGCGGTTGCTGTCCTCGGCGCCGCGGCGGCGTGCAGCTCGATGAACCTGGTGCCGGCGTCGCAGGCCCGCCCGCTCGGCTACACGGCGGCCGTCCCGCTCTCGCCCGGCGGGCTGGCCACGCAGGTCACCCCGATCGGCACCGTCATCACCAGCGACGGCTTCACGGTCTACCGGTTCGACGGCGACTCACGCGAGCCGTCGCGGTCGACGTGCGCCGGCGAGTGCGCTCGCCAGTGGCCGCCGCTGGTCGGCGACGGGGTGCCGGAGCTGCGTGGGGTGCCGCCGGAGCTCGTCGGCACCGTCGGGCGGCCTGACGGCACCCAGCAGCTCACGCTGGGCGGCTGGCCGCTCTACCGGCACGCCGCCGACACCGCGCCGTCCGACGTGAAGGGCGACGGCGTGGGCGGGAAGTGGCACGCGATCACCACCGACAAGCCGAAAGACGGCCGGTGAGATGACCCGTGAGACGACCCATGAGATGACCCATGAGATGACACTGCGACGCCGGTGAAACGGTTCCCGCCGACAGTGGTCCGCGGACGGTCCGGACGGGTCCGGACCGCGGACCTGAGGAGGGGCCGTGGGTGTTCGCGGCAGGGGGCACGCGCTCGCGGTGGTAGCTGCTACGGCGATCACGGTGGTGATCACCGCGGGGCTGACGGCATGCGCGAGCGGCGTCACCATCGACGTCGACGACCTCGCGGTGGGCCAGTGCACGATCGATGCGGACGAGTCGGACGTCACCACCGTCACGGTCGTCCCGTGCT
Source organism: Pseudonocardia sp. TRM90224 (assembly GCF_021245725.1). Taxonomy (GTDB): domain Bacteria; phylum Actinomycetota; class Actinomycetes; order Mycobacteriales; family Pseudonocardiaceae; genus Pseudonocardia. The sequence goes on from NZ_JAJGSX010000005.1 coordinate 32,700, forward strand.
CGGGGCCGCACAACGACGAGGTCTTCGCGCTGGTGCGGTATACCGGGGCGAGCTGGCCGGGTATCGACGCCATGGACACCGCCGCCGAACGGCTCTGCTCGGGGCCGGAGTTCGAGGCGTACGTCGGTGTCACGGCCGCGCGGACGAAGCTCGACATCACCTGGTGGCGGCCGTCGGAGTCGACGTGGGCCGACGGCGACCGCGAGATCATCTGCCGGCCGGAGCAGCGCAGCGGCGCACCCTTCACCGGCTCGCTCCGCGGCGCCGCCGTCTAGGAGCACGACGCAGCCCGAACTTCCCCACCGTTTGCCAACCTGCACGCCCTTTTGGGTGTGTAAGTAGGCAAAACGGTGGGGAACTCGGGGCCGGGCGAAAAGCACCGGCGCCCGGCGGCCCGCCGCCGCTACCGTGCCCGCGTGTTGGATGCACATGAGCTCTTCGTGGATTCGGGGCCGCTGCGGATCTGGACCGAACGGATCGGGGACGCCAGTCGCCCCGCCGTCCTCATGGTCATGGGATCGGCCGCCCAAGGTGTGAGCTGCCCGGACGCGCTGGTCGGACGGCTCCTTGAGCGCGGGGTCAGCGTGATCCGGTACGACCATCGGGACACCGGCCGGTCCGGTGCCGTCGACTTCGACGCCCACCCGTACACGATCGGGGACATGGCCCGCGACTGCCTGGCCGTGCTGGACGGGCACGGGCTCGACTCCGCGCACGTGGCCGGGGCGTCGCTGGGCGGCATGCTCGCGCAATGGCTCGGCGTGCATGCGCCGGACCGGGTCCGGTCCCTCACCCTGCTGTCCAGCTCGCCGATGAACCACGATCCGGGTCCGGCCTGGGCGCGGGCGCGCGCCGGGGAGCCGGCCGACCCGGACGACCTGCCGCCGCCGGCACCGGCGTTCCTCGCGCACCTCGCCGCCGGGCTGCCGCCGGGCGTGGAGTCCGACCTGGCCTTGTTCCGGGTCTTCAACGGGCCGGTCCGGCCGTTCGACGAGCCCGCCGCCCGGGCGATGCTGGAGCTGGCGCAGTCGCGGGCCACCGACCCCGCGGCCGCGGCCAACCACCACCGGGCCGTCTGGCTGGAGGACCCGACATTGCTCGTCCCGCTGACGTCGATCACCGCGCCGACCTCGGTCGTGCACGGCGACCAGGACCCGGTCAACCCGCTGGCCCACGGTGAAGCACTGGCAGCCGCGATCCCGGGCGCGGAGCTGCACGTCGTGCCCGGGATGGGCCACGCCTTGACCTCACCCGGCCTGCCGGAAGAGGTGGCCGACCTGATCCGGCTCTGATCCGGCTGTGACCAGGGCTATTCCGCCGCTCCCCCGCCGGCGGCGTGGCGCCAGAAGTCCAGCGTCGGCTGCGGAGTGACCGGACTGACCACCCCGCGCTGCGTGAACAGGATGTGGACGGCACGCTCGGAAGGGACGACGTGCGCGGCCGTGCCGGTACCGCCCGTCCACCCGTAGCGGCCCACGACGTTCCACGGGTTGGTCGGCTCGACGTCCACGCTGCCCCCGAAGCCCCAACCCTGCCCCTCCAGGAACAACGGGTTCGCGGCGCACTGGGCGGCGGTGAGCTGATCGGTCAGCATCAGCCGCACCGACTCCGCGGACAGCACCCGCTTCCCACCGGCGGCCATCCCCTCGTCCAGCAGCATCCGCGCGAACCGGTGCCAATCGTCGACCGTGCCCGCCAGCCCACCCGAGCCGGCGGGGAACGCCGGAACGCTGCTCCACTGCCCGTCCGGCCCATCCGCCAGCTCCAGGCGACCGTCGGCGCCGGGCTTGTAGTAGCTGGTGAACCGGTGCCGCTTGCTCGCCGGGACCTCGAACGCCGTGTCGACCATGCCGAGCGGCTCGAACAGGCGCTCGGCGAGGAACTCCGGCAACGACCGGCCACTCGCCCTGGCGATCAGAACACCCTGCAGATCGGCGCTCGTGTCGTACAGCCACGCCGCACCGGGCTGGTGCAGCAGCGGAATCCGCCCCAGCGCGGCCATCCAGGTGTCCGGATCGGGCCGCAGCTGCACCTCACGCCCATCGGTCTGCACCGTGAACAGCTGTTGGACCTGTGGGAACGAGAAGTTCGACGGGAAGCCGTAGCCCGAGCGGAACGTCAGCAGGTCGAGCACGGTGATCGGCCGCTCGGCCGGAACGACGTCGTCGACCGGACTGCTCGGAGTGCGCACCACCGTCGGTGCGGCGAGCTCCGGCAGCCACCTGTCCACCGGCTCGTCCAGCGCGATCCGGCCGTCCTCGACCAGGACCATCACCGCCGCCGCGCAGATCGGTTTGGTGGTCGACGCGATCCGGAAGATCGAGTCGCGGGCCATCGGCGCGCTGCCTTCGACGTCCATGCTGCCGACGGCCTCGACCTCGACGTCATCGCCCCGGGCCACCAACGCCACGGCGCCGGGCACGATGCCGCTGTCGACGTGGCCCTGCAGGACACCGCGCAGGTCGTTCATCCGCATCCCCGTTCTCCCGCTACGAACCCTTGCACGTCCCGTCCTACCGATCACCTCCGACAGGACGACGGGCGCCCGCGCCCACGGGTCCACGCAGCCCGAACTTCCCCACCGTTTTGCCAACTTGCACACCCGCAGGGGCGTGCAGGTTGGCAAAACGGTGGGGAAGTCACTCGCGGACGGCGCCGTCCAGCATCCCGCGCAGGAAGTGGCGCTGCAGGAACAGGTACACCACCACGACGGGCAACGCGACGATCACGGCGCCGGCGGCGAGCAGCGCGAAGCCGGAGCTGTACTGCCCCTGGAAGAACGCCAGCCCGAGCGGCGCGGTGCGCAGCTGCCCGTTGCTGGCCATCACCAGCGGGATGAGGAACTCGTTCCACGTCCACATGAACGTCAGCACGATCATCGTCACGATCGCGGGCCGACCGGCGGGCACCAGGATCCGCCAGAGGATCCGCCACGTGCCGGCGCCGTCGAGCCGCGCGGCCTCGACGATCGAGGTCGGGCTGGAGCGGAAGTAGGCCCGCATCCAGAACGTCCCGAACGCGAGCGACTGCGCGACCTGCGGCAGCGCGATCGCCCAGAACGTGTTCGTGAGCCCGAACGTGCGCAGGTCGAAGTACAGCGGGACGACGATCACCTCGGTCGGCACCGTGAGCCCGAGCAGGAACAGCGCGAACAGCACGGTCCCGCCCGGCACGGTCATCGTGCCGAAGGCGTAGCCGGCCATCAGCGAGAACACCCCCGCGACGACCACGACGAACGCCGAGACCGCGACGCTGGTCAGCATCGACGAGCCGAACCGGCCCGTCTCCCACGCCGCGGCGAAGTTCGCCAAGCCGCCCGGCGCGCCGTCGCTGCCCAGCGCAGCCACGACGATCGTGCCGACCGGCCACAGCGCGAACGTCGCGAAGACGAGCAGCAGCACGTAGTTGGCGCCGCGTTCCACCCGGGAGATCACGTGCGTTGCCTCCCCACCCGCGCGACGGCGAGGTTGATCACGAAGATCACGATCGTGAGGGTGACCCCGACGGCGGCCGCCGAACCGACCTCACCCAGCCGGAACGCCCGGTTGTACACCTCGAACGCCGGCACCGACGTGCGGTTGCCCGGCCCGCCCCCGGTGGTGATGTAGACCAGGTCGAACGTCTTGAGCGCGGCGATCACCGTCAAGGTGAGCGCCACGGCGAGCTCGCCGCGCACCGCGGGCAGCGTGATCGAGAAGAACTCCCGCACCGCGCCGGCGCCGTCGAGCCGCGCCGCCTCGTACAGGTCGCCGGGCACCCGGCTCATCCCCGCCAGCAGCAGCACCGTGACCAGCCCGGTCTGCACCCACGTGCCGATCACGCCGACCGCCGGCAGCGCGAGCACGGTGTCGCCGAGCCACGCCCGGCCGAGGTCGCCGAGCCCGACGGCGCTCAGCACGGCGTTGACCGAGCCGTCCGGCGCGTAGATGCGCCGCCACGCCACCCCGACGACGACCATCGCCAGCACCTGCGGCAGGAACACGACCGTCCGGAAGAACGGCAGGCCGCGCACCTTCGCCCGGTTCAGCACGGCCGCGACGGCCAGCCCGATCACCGTCGGCAGCCCGGCGAAGAACACGATCAGGACGAGTGCGTGGCCGAACGCGGCCCGCAGCCCCTCGTCGGTGACCACCTCGACGTAGTTCGCGAGCCCGACGAACGTTGCGAGGCTCAGCCCGTCCCAGTCGAAGAGCGACAGGTGCACGGACCGGCCGAGCGGGTAGAGCAGGAAGGCCGCGTAGACCACCAGCGCCGGCAGCACGTACGCCAGCGCCGTCCACCGCGAAGGCCCCAGGCTGCGGCTCCCGCTACCCATTCTTCTCGACGAACGCCGCGTAGTCGGCCTGCACGGCAGCAACGAACTGCTCCGGCGTCTGCACGCCCGCCAGCAGGTCCTGCAGCGCGGCGCCCATCGTGTCGCCCATCGTCGGCGTCGCGTAGTCGAGGTACGGCAGCAGCTCGCCGCCGTCGGACACCGCGGAGAACGCGGCGAAGACGTCCTTCGACAGCTGCTGCGCGGGCTGCTGGGCGGCCGTTTCGACGACGGGCAGGTTGCCGGTCTCGGTGAGCACCTTCATCGCGTCGGCGTTGGTGATGAAGTCCAGGTAGGCAGCGGCGGCGTCGGGTGCGTCGCTGCCGCTGGTGATCGTGAACGGCAGGCCGGTGCCACCGGTCGCCGACACCGGCTGCCCGGCGCGCGGCGGCGGGGCCATGAACCGGACGTTCGGGCCCATCGCCGCTTCGAGGTCCGCGGCCAGCCAGGTGCCCCCGATCAGGAACGGCGAGCCGCCGCGGGAGAACGCCTGCCACGCCTGGTCGTTGTCGATGCCGTTGACGCCCTCGTTGAAGTAGCCCGCCCGCGTCCACTCTGCGAGCTTCTGCGCGGCCTGCGTGTTCTCCGGCGTCGTCCAGGCCGCGCCCTTGCGCCCGAACGCGAGCGTGGTGACCTGCTCGGGGGCGACGAGCTGGTCCTGCACCATGCCGAGCACGTGCAGCGCCGGCCACTTCTCGACGTTGCCCAGCTGCATCGGCGTCGCGCCGGCGGCCTTCGCGGTGGCCAGCGCCGCCTCGAAGTCCTCCCACGTCTTCGGGACGGCGATGCCGAGGCGGGTCAGCTCCGCCTGGTTGTAGTAGATTCCGACGACCTCACCGACCTGCGGCAACCCGTACAGGTTGCCTTCGCCGAACGTCTTGCCGTCGGGTGTGTAGCTGACGTACTGCGCCACCGCGGCCGGGTAGCGCTCCTTCCACCCGTAGGCCTTCGCCCAGGGCTCCAGCGACAGCAGCTGGTTCGCCGCGACGAAGTTGCCCATGTCGGAGCGGCCGTTGTTGGACTGCACGACGTCCGGGGCCTCGTTGCCGCTGATCGCGAGCCGCAGCGTGGTGCCGAGGTCCTCGAACGACCGCGACACCCTGTCGATCTTGACGTTGGGGTGCTTCTGCTGGAACGCCGCGTTCAGCCGCTCCATCTGCGCGTTCTGCCCGCCGCGCACCTCCTGGTCCCAGACGGTCAGCGTGACCGGGCCGAGCGCGGCGATGTCCGTCTGGACCGTCCGGTCGGCCGGCGGCGGGGCGCCGACGTTCTCCGAGCCGGGTGTGCAGGCCGCGAGCAGGACGGCGAGCAGTGCCAGCGTCACGACAGCGGGACGGCGAAGCATCAGGAGCTCCCTCGACAGTTCTTGGCTCGGCAGGTTCTTGCAGGTGGCGGGCTCAGGCCGGCCTGGTGAGGTCGGAGCGGCGAGCGATCGTCGCGGCGGCCCTGCGGACGCCGCAGACGTGCGTCCGCGGAACAAGATCGTCGATGAAGCCGTAGCGGCCGCGCAACCCCGCGGCGTCGGGCTCCCCCGCCGCGGCACGCGCTCGCACGCCCTGCCACCAGTCGCGGATGTCGCCCCAGCCGGGGGCCGCCAGCGAGCCGCCGAACTCGTGCACGGCGAGCCCGGCGGAGACACCCGCGAACAGCAGCCGGTGCTCCAGCGGCCAGCCGGCGATCGTGCCGAGCACCAGCGCCGCGCCGAAGACGTCGCCGGCCCCGGTCGGGTCGAGCGCGTCGACGACGAGCGCGGAGACGTCGGCCTCCTCGCCGGTCGTCGCGTCGATCGCCATCGCGCCGTCGGCGCCGCAGGTCACGACGGCGAGCGGGACGTGCTCGGCGAGCGCGTGCAGCGCGGCGCGCGGGCTGTCGGTGCGGGTGTAGCTCATGGCCTCGACGGCGTTGGGCATGAACGCGTCGCAGCCGGCGAGCGTGGTGAGCAGGCTGCGGTCCCAGGCGCCCGTCGGGTCCCAGCCTGCGTCGGCGAAGACCAGCGCGCCGCGGCACCGCGCACCCTCCACCCACGACGGCAGCGTCCGGTCGGCGGCGCCCTCGCCGATGCTGGTGAGCACCGCGCGCGACGACGGCGGCGTGCCGATCAGCTCGTCGGCGCCGATCGGGAGCTCGTGCCCGTGGGTGACCATGCTCCGGTCGCGCTCGACCGCCATCGAGACCGTCACCGGCGAATGCCATTGGGCGAACCGGCGCGAGCGGGAGAGGTCGACGTGCTCCTGCTCCTCGAGCGTCTGCCAGCAGAAATCGGCGTAGACGTCGTCGCCGAACCCGGCGGCGAGCGAGGTCCGCAGACCCAGACGCGACGCCGCGACGGCAAGGTTCGCGATGCCGCCGGGGCAGGACGCCATGCCCGCGGCCCACACCTCGGTGCCGGCCGACGGCGGGTTCGGCAGGCCGGTGAACACGATGTCGAGGAACACGGTGCCGGACATGAACACGTCGACCGACGGCCAGTTCTCGTCGCGGACATCGACGAGCGGATCCCACAGAACTTCCTCGTGCGGCACCGCGAACGGGTCCTGGGCCTCCCGTAGTGCGCTGGACACGCCATCCCTCCATCCCCCGGACTATCCGGGGATAGTGCCCGCTCTCTCGCCCGTTTTGCAACCAATTCTGCGCGTTCCTGCGCAGTTCTGCTCGAAGGTGATTGTTGGTAGTCGAGTGGTGCGTTACCGTGAGCACGTGCTCCCGGCTCGGCGTCACGGCGAGATCATCCGGATGGTCCGTTCATCCGGGCTCGTGTCGGTGGAGGCGCTCGCGGAGGGGCTCGGGGTGAGCCCCTCGACGATCCGGCGCGACCTGCAGTCGCTCGACGCGGGCGGCATCCTGCGGCGCGTGCGCGGCGGGGCCGGCTGCATCGCCGACGACGACCCGGTGCCGTTCGACGAGGTCGCCACCGTCGCCACCGACGACAAGGAGCGGGTGGCCCGCGGCGCCGCCGAGCTCGTCCGCGACGGCGACGTCGTGCTGCTCGACATCGGCACCACCACCGCACGGCTGGCCCGGCTGCTGCGCGGGCGCCGCATCACCGTGATCACCAGCAGCCTCGCCGTCGTCGACGAGCTGCGCCACGACAGCACCGTCGAGCTGCTGGTGCTGGGCGGGATCCTGCGCCGCAACTACCTCTCGTTCGTCGGGATGCTCACCGAGCAGGCGCTGCGCGAGGTCCGCGCGCACCGGCTCTTCCTCGGCACCAGCGGCATCGGCGTCGACGGGCAGGTCATGGACTCCACCCTCGTCGAGGTCCCCGTGAAGCGCGCCATGATCGGCTCGGCCGAGCAGACCGTCGTGCTCGCCGACCGCGGCAAGTTCCCCGGCACCGGCCTGCTGCCCGTCTGCGGCGCCGACGCCGTCGACGTCCTGATCACCAACGACGGCGCCGACCCCACGACGCTTGCGGCGTACCGCGCCGCCGGCACGGACGTCCGCCTCACGTAGCCACCGTCGACAACGACGTCATGGTCGTTTGTTAGCGCTCACAACAGCCATGACGTCGTTGTCGACGGTCTCGCGGGTGCGGGTGGCGGCCGCTTCGGCCGCCTGGCGTTCGGCCTCCGTCGCCGGCTCCAGGCGGACCGGGACGTCCTTGTGGTGGGGTGTGCCGGCGATCGGGTCGCGGTCGCGCGCGGCGGTGATCAGGTTGATCCGCGGCCCGTTGACGACCCGCCCGCCGCGGCCGTCCGGATAGGACATGCCGAACCCGTGCGGCAGCGCGGCCTGCATCGGCCGGAGGCTCTCGTCGATTTCTGCGCGCGCGACGATCCGGCCGGTCGGCGTGACGACCGCGACCCACTCGCCCGCATCGGCCCCGATCGTCGCGAGATCCGCGGCCCGCACCCGCAGCGCACCCTCGGGGTCGGTCTTGCGCCACGCGGGCGGGCGCAGGATCTGGTTCGCGTTGTGGCTCCGCCGCTGCCCGTTGACCAGCGAGAACGGGAACCGCGGATCGGGCCGTTCGGCGGCCGGGTCGAGCCGGCCGAGCCACTCCAGCAGCTCGGGAACGGCCAGCTGCACGCGCTCGCGCCGCACCAGCTCCCACACCTCGTCGTCGGCGTGCGCCGTGAACGCCGTGCCGCTCTCGCCGTCGAGGATCCGCTCGAAGAGCAGCTCACCCAGCTGGGGCGGCTCCGTGGAGGTGTCGAGCGCGCGCTGCACGGCGCGGGTCATCGTGGCGGCCGCGCGGTGGCACGCGACCCACAGCGGCGCCATCGGCGCGGCGCCATCGGGCAGGGTCGCGCCGAGCGTCAGGTAGAGCAGCACCGGCGCGAGCTCGCGGGCGCCCTTCAGCACCGGTGCGGCCGCGCGGAGCAGGTTCCCGCGATCGGTCCGGGCGGTCTCGGTGAGCGCCGCCAGCGTCGCGGCGTCGGGCAGCGCACCCAGCGCCTCGAACAGGCGCGCGTAGATCTCGGCCTCGACGAGCGTGCCGGGCAGCGGCTCGAACAGCGGGCGCCGCACGTGGAAGTAGTTGGTCGGCCACTCCAGGTTGAAGAGCGTGAACTCCCACTTCTCGTGCTGCGACGCAGCGGGCAGCACGTACTCGGCGAGCGCGGCCGTCTCGGTATAGGCGATGTCGACGACGACCGACAGCTCGCAGGCCCGGATCGCCTCCTCGACGGCGGTGGTGTCGGCGTAGGTGTTGGCCGGGTTGGACGACTCGACCCACAGCGCGCGAACCCGGTGCGGGTGATCGGCGAGGATCTCCTCGGCCAGCGTGTTCGACGGCAGCAGGCCGCCGATGTACTCGTAGCCGCTGATCTCCGAGCGCTGCCCCTTCGAGTTCGCCCACAGCGGCTGCAGCCAGGAGTGCAGGTTGTTCGTGCCTCGCCGACCGAAGTTCCCGGTGATCAGGAAGAGCAGCTTCTCCAGGTAGCTGTTGAGGGTCGAGTGGCGGCCCTGCTGAATGCCCAGCTCGACCCGCACCACCGCGGCGTCGGCCTCGAGGATCATGTCGACGAGCCGTTCGACGTCGGCCCGCTCGACCTCGGCGTGCGCGATCCACTCGTCGACCGGGACGTCCGCGAGTGCCGCCGCGACCTCGTCGAAGCCCTCCGTGCGCTCGGCGAGGAACTCCGCGTCCTGCCCGCCGCGCTCGACGATCATCGCGAGCATCGCGCCAAGCAGGAACGCGTCGGTGCCGGGGCGCAGCGCGAGGTGCAGGTCGGCGACGTCCGCGGTCTCGGTGCGCCGCGGGTCGATGACGGCGATCTTGCGGTCGGGATCTTTCTTGATCGTGTTGAGGGCGCTGCGCGCGTTGGTGAAGCCGTGCGCGAGCCACGGGTTGCAGCCGATCACCAGCAGCAGGTCGCAGTCCTCGATGCCTTCGGCGGTGTGGCAGATCGACGAGCCGAACATCTGCGCGTTGACCCAGAAGTCGCCGGTCTTCTCCTGGGAGAGCGCGTTGAAGTAGCGCGTGGAGTTCATCCACTTCATCAGCGACGTGCCGTACGCGCCGCCGGAGTGGTTGCCCTGTCCCCCGCCGCCGACGTAGGCGAACGAGCCGGGCCGCCCGGCCGCGTTGTCGGCGTCGCGGATCGTGTGCAGCTTCTCGGCGATCTCCGCGAGCGCGTCCTCCCAGCTGATCGGCTCGTGCGTGCCGTCGGGCCGGCGCCGCAGCGGTGACGTCAGCCGGTCGCCGTGGTTGCCGTACCAGGTGAGGCGCTGCGCCTTCTGGCACAGGTAGCCCTCCGACCGCGGATGCGATTTGTCGCCGCGGACGCGCGTGATCGCTCGGCCGTCGAGCTGCACCTCCAGCCCGCAGTTGAGGTAGCAGAGGCTGCACGCGGTCTTGTGCCACTCACTCACGACAACTCCTTGACCAGGTCCAATGCACGGGCGAGCGTCGTCAACCGCTCGTCGAGGGTCTCGCCTGCCGGGTAGAGCCGGACGGTGTCGACGCCGGCGTGGCGCCACACCCGCAGCCGGGCCCGCACCATCTCCTCGCTGCCGATCAGCGTCGTCGCGAGGACCATCTCGTCGGTGACGAGCGCGGCCGCGCCCTCGCGGTCCCCCGCCTGCCAGCGCTCCCGGACCTGCGCCGCGACGTCGGCCCAGCCCTGCCGGCTGTAGGCGCTGTTGTAGAAGTTCGTGGTGGCCGAGCCCATGCCGCCGAGGCTGAACGCCAGCTCCTTCTTGCGGCTCGCGACCATCGCGGCAAGGTGGTGCTCGTCGCGGGCGAACGCGACCTCCGCGCCCTGGCAGACGTCGAGGTCGGCGCGGGTGCGGCCGGCAGCGGCGAGCCCGGCGTCGAGGTGGGTGAAGTAGGCGGCGGCGCCTTCGGGGACGAAGCTCGTGCCGAGCCAGCCGTCGGCGACCCGGCCGGTGAGCTCCAGCAGCTTCGGCGACATGGTCGCCAGGTAGATCGGGATGTCCGGGTTGGCTCGGGTGGACAGGCGCATCGGGCGGCCGCCGCCGCCGGGCAGCGGGATGCGGAACGCGGCGCCCTCGTGCGCGATCTTCTCCCCGGCGAAGGCCTGCCGGACGATCTCGACGGTCTCCCGGGTGCGCGCGAGCGGTCGCGCGAACGGCACGCCGTGCAGGCCCTCGATCACCTGCGGGCCGGACGGGCCGAGGCCGAGCAGGAACCGTCCCTCTGACATGTCGGCGAGGGTGAGCGCGGCCTGCGCGACGGCGACGGGCGTGCGGGTGCCGAGCTGGATCACCCCGGAGCCGAGCAGGATCCGGTCGGTGCGGGCCGCGAGGTAGCCCAGCGCCGACGGCGCGTCGGAACCCCAGGCCTCGGCGACCCAGCAGACGTCGAGGCCCAGCTTCTCGGCCTCCACGACGAAGTCGACGGTCTCGCGCCAGGTGCGCCCCGACGCCTCGATCGTGGTGGCCGTGCGCATCAGGCGCCCTCGACCCGCTGCTTGATCGCGGCCAGCGTGCCGGTGATCGCCTGCTCGAACTCGCGCAGCCGGACGAAGACGATCTTCTCTTCCTTCTCGGGCATGCGGTCGATCGCGTAGCTCAAGCCGGAGCGGCCCGGCCCCATCTGCATCCACTGGCGCAGCGCGGTGCCGCCGTCGCGGGGTTCGAGGGTGAAGCGCCAGACCGAGCTGGGGTGCTCGACGTCGGCGACGGCCCAGGCGAAGACCTTGGGCTCCTCGCACTCGACGATGTGCGAGGTGGTGGACCACTCGCCGAACGCGTCGTGCTTGCTGTAGCCGACGAACCGGGCGCCCTGCGCGGGCCCGGCGGCGCCGTCCAGCCACTCGACCCGCTGCACCTCGGCGCTCATCGACGGCATCAGCTCGACGTCCGACACAACCGCCCAGACCTGCTCGGGACTGGCAGCCACCCACGTCTCCACCTCGACCGTGGGGGTGTCGGCGTAGCGGGCGCCGGTCCACTCCATCGTGGCCACACTCCTCGTCTCAGGCTTCTGAGCACCAGAGTTGTGTAGATAGACCCACCTTGTCAACGCCCGAAACGCAGAACTCGTCCACCGAAACGCGGGACTCGCCTGGCGAAACGCGGGACACGCCCACCGAGGCCGCGAGTCCCACGTTCCAGCGCGCGAGTCCCACATTTCCGCGGGCGAGTCCCACGTTTCCGCGGGCGTGTGGCGCGTTTCGGCGGGCGTGTGGCGCGTTTCAGACGGCGAAGCGGCGCTTCACGTCGGGGCGCTCGACGAGCTTCGGCGGGAAGCCGGGGCCCATGAGCGCACGGGTGTCACGGGCCTGCAGCGGCTCGCGGCAGTGGGCGCAGACGACCTCGGCGTGGGTGTCGTGGCCGCAGCTCTCGTGGCGGAACGTCACCGGCGGGCCGGCCTCGTCGGCGAGCCACGTGTCGCCCCAGCGCGCCATCGCGACGAGGACGGGGAAGAAGTCGCGGCCCTTGTCGGTGAGGACGTAGTCGTAGCGCACGGGGTCGCGCTGGTACTCCCGCTTCTCCAGCAACCCCTCCTCGACGAGGCGGCGGAGGCGGTCGGTGAGGGTGTTGCGGGCGATGCCGAGCCCGCTCTGGAACTCGTCGAACCGGCGGATGCCGTAGAACGCCTCCCGCAGCACGAGCGGCGTCCACCAGTCGCCCAGCAGGTCCATCGTGCGCGCGACGGAGCAGGGCCACTGGGCGAAGGAGGTGCGCCTCATGCGGCGACAGTACCGGGTCTCACGATGAAACCCAGCAGCTCGCTGCGGCGGCGCCAGTGCCTGGAAAGCCACTTTGCAGGCGCCTGGCGCTGGGAAAGTGGCTTTCCAGGCACCCCGGCGAGCCGAAACGTCGGGCCGCGCCGGCGCGGTAGCGTCCGCGGGTGACGCTCGATCGGGTCGCGCCCGGTATCGGAGTGCTGCGCCGCTACGACCGTTCGTGGCTCACCGGCGATCTGCTCGGCGGCGTCGCCGTCGCGGCGTACCTGGTGCCGCAGGTGATGGCGTACGCGGAGATCGCCGGGGTGCCCGCGGCAGCCGGGCTCGCGGCCATCTGCGCTTCGCTGCTGGTCTACGCCGTGATCGGCTCGTCGCGGCAGCTGTCGGTCGGGCCCGAGTCGACCACCGCGCTCATGACGGCGGTCGCGGTGGCGCCACTCGCGGCGGGCGACCCGGCCCGGTACGGCATGCTCGCGGCCGGACTCGCCGTGCTGGTCGGTGTGATCTGCCTGCTCGCGCGGGTGGCGCGGGCGGGCGCGCTGGCCGACCTCCTCTCCATGCCCGTGCTCGTCGGCTACCTCACGGGCGTCGCGCTCAACATGATCGTCAGCCAGATGGAGAAGGTCACCGGTGTCCCGGTGGACGGCGACTCGGTGCCGGCCGAGGTGGCGTCGTTCATCGGCGGCCTGGGCGCGTTGCACGTCCCGACGACGATCCTCGCGGCCGTGCTGCTGACGTTCCTGCTGGTCGGGGCGCGACTATTCCCGCGGTGGCCGGTGGCGCTCGTCGGCATGCTGCTCGCCGCGGCCGCGGTGGCGCTCTTCGACATGCAGGAACGCTTCGGGATCGCAGTGGTCGGACAGGCCGCGACCGGTCTGCAGGCGCCCGCCCTCCCGACGATCGGGCTCGCCGACTGGAGCGCGTTGCTGCTGCCGGCGCTGGGGATCGCGGTGGTCGGCTACTCCGACAACATGCTCACCGCGCGGTCGTTCGCGAGCCGCAAGGGCGAGACCGTCGACGGCAACACCGAACTGGTCGCGCTCGGCGCGGCCAACATCGTCGCCGGGGTCGTGCGCGGGTTCCCGGTGAGCAGCAGCGGCAGCCGCACCGCGATCGGCGACGCGCAGGGCAGCCGGACGCAGCTGCACTCGCTGGTCGCGGTCGCGCTGGTGGTGCTGATCCTGCTGTTCGGACGCGACGTGCTCGCCGGGTTCCCCGCCGCCGCGCTCGGTGCCGTCGTCGTCTACGCGGCGCTGCGCCTGATCGACATCGCCGCGTTCCGGCGGATCGCGCGCTTCCGCAACTCCGAGCTGGTGCTCGCGCTGACGACAACCGTCGCGGTGCTCGTCTTCGGCGTGCTCTACGGCGTGCTCGCCGCGATCGCGGTCTCGGTCGTCGAGCTGCTGCGCCGCCTCGCGCGACCGCACGACGCCGTGCTCGGGTTCGTCCCGGACGTCGCCGGCATGCACGACCTCGCCGACTACCCCGACGCGAAGCCGGTCGACGGCCTCGTCGTCTACCGCTACGACGCGCCGCTGTGCTTCGCCAACGCCGAGGACTTCCGCCGCTCCGCGCTCGTCGCGTTGGAGAGCGGCGAGCATCCGCGCTGGTTCGTGCTCAACGCCGAGGCGAACGTCGAGATCGACATCACTGCGGCCGACGCGCTCGACGCCTTGATCGCCGAGCTGCGCCGCCGCGGGGTCGTCTTCGCGATGGCACGGGTCAAGCAGGACCTGCGCGACGTGCTCGTCCGCGCCGGCCTGCTGGCGACGATCGGCGAGGACAAGGTGTTCATGACGCTCCCGACGGCGGTGGAGGCGTTCCGCCAGTGGGAGCGAGACCACCCGCGCTGACGCGCGCGACCGCTCGTCCGGCTCCGCCGGGGGGCAGGAAAGCCACTTTCCGGCCCTCACAGGGCAGGAAAGTGGCTTTCCTGCCCTCCCCCAGCCACCACCCCCGCACACATATCTGATGAGCTGTTGACCTTCGTCGTCCCGCCCCCAAGAATGGCGCCACCAGCGATGGGGGGCCGACGATGGCGAAGATCTCCTGGGTGCCGCGAGCGCACCCGCTGTCCTGGGTGACGCTGGCCGTCACCACCGGCGCGATCCTGATGACGGCGGTCGACGGCGGCATCCTGCCCGCGGTGCTGCCGGCCATCCAGCAGGAGTTCGAGCTGAACGCCGCGCAGGCCGGCTCGATCAACACGGTGTTCTTCCTCGGCTTGATCGTCGGTGCGCTGCTCTTCGGCTGGCTGTCGGACCGCATCGGCACCGGCTACCGGCGCACCTGGACCTGGAACGTCGCCATGGCGATCGGCATCCTCGGCGGCGCGTTGACGTTCGGGTTCGCCGGCAGCTTCGTCGCGTTCCTGCTGCTGCGGATCCCCATGGGGATGAGCCGCGGCGGGTCGGAGCCGGTGAACGTCGCGCTCGTCGGCGAGTGGTGGCCGCGCGAGTACCGCGGTTTCGCGATCGGCGTGCACCACACCGGCTTCCCGCTGGGCCAGTTCCTCACCGGGGCGCTCATCGCGGCCGTCCTGGGCGTCGCGGGCTGGCGCGAGGCGTTCCTGCTGATCCCGCTGCTGGGCATCCCGATCATCGTGGCGCAGGCGTTCGTCGGCACCGCGCGCAACCAGGCCAGGGTCTACGACTGGATCGACCGCAACGGCTACACCCGCCCGCTCCCGGAGCTCTCGACGCGGCTGGAGGGCAGCGTCTTGGCGCCGGTCAAGGAGGCGCTGAGCAACGCGAACGTGCGCTGGTCGGTCGTGCTGATCTTCCTGTTCCTCTGGGCCGAGGCCGGCGCCGTCACGTTCCTGACCGTGCAGCTCGTCGAGGCCGACATGAGCTTCGCCCTCGCTGCGTTCCTCTCCGGCGTCTCCGGGCTGACCGGCTGGCTCGGGCAGGTCGTGTGGGGTGCGTGGTCCGACCACGCCGGGCGCAAGTTCGCGATCCGGTTCCTGGTGATCGGGTGGTCGATCACGCTGCTCGCGATGATCCTGATCACCAGCCCGGGCAGCGCGTGGATCGTGCTGCTGGCCTGGGGTCTGTTCCGCAACGCGCCCTTCCCGGTCGTCTACGCGCTGCTGATCGACTCGGTCCCCAAGTCGGCCGGTACCGCGATGGGCATCATGATCGGCCTGGCGCTGGGCGTCTCCGGCGCGCTCGCGGCTCCAATCTCCGGGTGGATCATCGACACCTGGGGCTTCGGCGTGCACTACGTCGTGCTCGCCGCGATCTGCCTGCTCGGCCTGATCCCGCTGTCCAGGATGACCGAGACGGTCGCCGTCGTGAAGGAGAAGGCACCATGACGCAGCTGCTCGAACCCGGCGCCCAGCTGGAGAAGGTCGCGACGGGCGCGATCTGGGCCGAGGGGCCGGTCTGGGTGGCCGCGAGCGCGACGCTGCGGTTCAGCGACATCCCCAACAACCGGATCCTGCAGTTCAGCGAGGCCACCGGCGAGCTGACGACGTACCAGGCTGGCGTCGACTTCACCAACGGCCGCACGCTCGACCTGGACGGATCGGTGATCCAGTGCTCGCACGGCGGCCGGTCCGTCGAACGTGATCGCGACGGTGAGGTGGAGACGCTCGTCGACCGCTGGAACGGCGTGCGGTTCAACTCCCCCAACGACGTCATCGTCAAGAGCGACGGGACGATCTGGTTCACCGACCCGTCTTACGGCATCAAGAAGCCCACCGAGGGGCATCCCGGCGACCTGGAGTACCGCGACCACTACGTCTTCCGGTTCGACCCGCGCGACGGCTCCGTCGTGCCGGTGGTGATCGACGTCGAGACGCCGAACGGGCTCGCGTTCTCCCCCGACGAGTCGCTGCTCTACGTCGCCGACTCCGGCATCTCCCCGCCCGACGGCGTGCGGCCGCCCGACCGCCCCGGCGGGCACTCGATCCACGTCTACGACGTGTTCGACGGGCGGCTGTGCAAGAACGGGCGCGAGTTCGTGGAGGTCGACCCGGGCCTGCCGGACGGGTTCCGCGTCGACGAGCACGGCAACGTCTGGACCTCCAGCGCCGATTCGGTGCAGGTCTTCGACCCGTCCGGGCAGCGGATCGAACGCGTGATGGTGCCGGAGACGATCGCCAACCTGTGCTTCGGCGGGCCGGACGGCAGGACGGTCTACGTCACGGCCACCACCAGCCTGTACCGGATCCGCACGACCGTCCGCGACGCCGCACACGTACTGGGTCGATGACCGGCCGCGAGGTGCCCGCCGACGTCGTGGAACGGCTGCGGGCGATCTGCCTCGCCCTCCCGGAGGCGTACCAGGAGCAGGCCTGGACGGGCACCCGCTGGTGCGTGCGGAAGAAGACGTTCGCGCACGCCGTCGTGATCGACGCCGGCTGGCCGCCCGCCTACGCGCGCGCCGCCGGCACCGACGGGCCGGCGTGCGTGATCACGTTCCGCTCGGAGCCACCCGAGCTGGACGTGCTCGGCAGCTCCGGCCACCCGTTCTTCCGCCCGCCGTGGGCGCCGGACATCGTCGGCATGCAGCTGGACGAGGGCACGGACTGGACCGAGGTCCGCGAGCTGCTGACCGACAGCTACTGCACCCTCGCCCCGCAGAAGCTGGTCGCACTGGTCCCCCGCCCCACCTGACCACGGCTACACGCTGAGGGACGCGGGGAGCGTCCGTCCCTCAGTGTGCAAGAGGCACGCCACGCGACGGCCGGGTTCGGCGGCGGCCGTGGGGCCGAGGTCGGGGTGGACGTCGGTGCAGACGTCCATCGCCTCCGGGCACCGCGGGCTGAACGGGCACCCGCTCGGCAGCGCCTGCAGGTCGGGCGGCGAGCCGGGGATGCCGGCGAGCGGCCGGCGCGGCCCGTGCAGCGGCGGGAACGAGTGCAGCAGCCCGTGCGAGTACGGGTGCCGCGGCTGCCGGTACACCTCCGACGCCCGCGCCTGCTCCACGATCTCCCCCGCGTACATGATCGCGATGTGGTCGGCGACCTCGATCAGCAGCGAGACGTCGTGGGTGATGAAGACGACCGAGAAGCCGAGCCGGTCGCGCAGCTCCATCACCTGCTCGAGGATCTGGCGCTGCATGACGACGTCCAGCGCTGTGGTCGGCTCGTCGAGGATCAGCACCTTCGGTTCCAAAGCCATCGCCATCGCGATCATCACGCGCTGCCGCATGCCGCCGGAGAGCTGGTGCGGGAACGCCCTGATCCGCTCCGGCGCGATCCCGACCATCGTGAGCAGCTCGCGGGCCCGTTCCTCCCGCTCGGCGCGGCTCGACCCGGGCCGGTGCGCGGCGATCGCGTCGGTGAGCTGGCGGCCCACCCGGTAGACGGGGTTGAGCGAGTTCATCGCGCCCTGGAACACGATCGCGGTGTCCTGCCACCGCGCGGCGCGCAGCTCCTGGTCGGTCATCCGCAGGATGTCGACGGGTCCATCGTCGCCGTGGAAGCGCACCTCGCCCCCGACGATCACGCCGGGCGGCGGCAGCAGCCGGGTCGCGGCGTACACCAGCGTCGACTTGCCGCACCCCGATTCCCCCGCGATGCCGAGCACCTCACCCTTGTGCAGCGTGAGCGAGACACCCCGCAGGGCGTGCACGGGGCTGGCGCCGTACCCGTAGTCGACGGCGAGGTCGCGGATCTCCAGCACCGGTTCGGGGGTCATCGGGTCGCCTCCTTCGAGAGCGCGAGCGCGGGGCGGTCGAGCGCCGGCCCTGATGGAGGACACCCGGTGTCCCGGACGACGGCGGTGAACCCGATCCGAGGCACGATCCCGCGCCTGCGCAGCGAGCGCGCGCTCGCCCCGGCCAGCCGCAGCCGCGGGTTGACGAACTCGTCGATCCCGAAGTTGATGAGCGTGAACGCCGTGCCGAGCAGGGCGATGCACAGCCCCGCCGGCACGAACCACCACCACGCGCCGCGGGCGAGCGCCTGGTTGGACTGCGCCCAGAACAGGATCGTCCCCCAGTTCCAGTCGGAGATCGACGTGACGCCGATGAACGCCAGCGTGACCTGCGAGAGGATCGCGAACGTCACCGTGCCGACGAAGCTCGCCGCGATCACGGCGGTGAGGTTGGGCAGCGTCTCGAACCACACGATCCGCCACGTCGACTCGCCGTTGGCCCGCGCGGCCTCGACGAAGTCGCGCTTGCGCAGCGAGAGCGTCTGCGCGCGCAGCACCCGCGCACCCCACCCCCAGCTGGTGAACGCCAGCACCAGCGCGACGGTGATCCCACCGGCGTCGGGCAGCTGTCCGGTGATGATGATGACCAGCGGCAGCGCGGGGATGACTAGGAAGATGTTCGCCAGCGCCGAGAGGATCTCGTCGGCCAGCCCGCCGAGGAAGCCGGAGCTCACCCCGACGAGCACGGCGAGCGCGGTCGCGACGACGCCGGCGATCATGCCGACGACGAGCACACCGCGGGTGCCGACGAGGATTTGCGAGAAGACGTCCTGGCCGGTGTGCGTGGTGCCCATCCAGTGCGCCCCGCTGGGCGCCTGGAGGACGTCGCGGCTGAGCGCGCTCGGGTCGTACGGCGCGATCCACGGCCCGATCACGGCGAGCACCGCGAACCCGAGCAGGATCGCGATGCCGAGCCGGGACTTGCCGTTGCGCAGGAACAGCAGCCTGCGCCGGGTGGCGGCGACGGCCGCCGGGTCGACGGGCGCCGCGGCGGCGTCCACGGGGATGACGGACACGGCTCACGCCTCCTGTCGGGTTCGCGGGTCGAGCAGGACGTACGCGACGTCGGCGAGCATGTTCGCCACGAGCACCGCCAGCGTGATGATCAGGAAGATGCCCTGCATGAGCGGGTAGTCCTGGCCGCCGGTCGCCTGGTAGAGCACGAACCCGACGCCGGGGTAGGAGAAGACCATCTCCATGACGAGCGTCCCGGAGACGATGAAGCCGAGCGACAGCGCGAACCCGGAGACCTGCGGCAGCACGGCGTTGCGCGCGGCGTACCCGAACATCACCTGCCGCTCCGGCAGGCCCTTGGCCTGCGCGACGGTGACGTAGTCCTCGGAGGAGACGGTCACCATCATGTTGCGCATGCCGAGGATCCAGCCGGCCACCGACGAGATCACGACGGTCCCGGCAGGCAGGATCGAGTGCCAGAGCGCCGAGCCGATGAACTCCGGGTAGAGCCCGGGGACGAGCCCGCCGTCGTAACCGCCGGACGTGGGGAACACCGGCCACGTGACGGCCAGCAGCATGATCGCGATCAGGCCGAGCCAGAAGTACGGCACGGCCGAGAGGAAGGCCGTGACCGGCAGTATTCCGTCGGCCCACGTGCCGCGCCGCCAGCCGATCATGACCCCGATCAGCGTCCCGACCGCGAAGCTGAGCACCGAGGCCACACCGACCAGCGCGACGGTCCACGGCAGCGACTGCAGGATGACGTCCGCGACCGGCGTCGGGAAGAACGTGAAAGAGAGCCCGAGGTCGCCCGCGAAGAGCCGCCCCCAGTAGTCGACGTACTGGCTCCAGATGCTCGCATCCGGATCCAGGCCGAACAGGGCGTACAGCGACTCGACGGCGTCGGTGGACAGCTGCCCCTGGTAGCGGTTGATCAGCGCCTGCACCGGGTCGCCGGGCATCACGCGCGGGATGACGAAGTTGACCGTGACCGCGGCCCATGCCGTGACCAGGTAGAAGATGCAGCGGCGCAGCACGAACCTCATGGCGCGACCTCCACCTTCGCGGCACCGAGATCGGGACGGTCGGCCGTGCCGTCGGGCGCGTAGCCCCAGCAGGCGGCGCTGCGGCCCGGCGCGATCGGGAACGCCTCGGGCTCCCGCGCGCTGCACAGGTCGGTCGCGAACGGGCAGCGCGGGTGGAACCGGCAGCCCGACGGCGGCCGCACCATGCTCGGCGGCTCACCGCGGGCGCCCGTGGGCGCGGTCGATCCGAGCTGCTCCGGGTCGGGGGCCGACCGGACGAGCAGCTGCGTGTACGGGTGCGCGGGCTGCTGCGTGAGCGACTCGCCGTCGCCCGACTCGACGACGTGCCCCGCGTACAGCACGTGGATCACGTCGGCGAAGTAGCGGGCCGAGGCGATGTCGTGGGTGATGTAGAGGATCGCGATGCCGAGCCGGTCGCGAAGGTCCTGCAGCAGGTTGAGGATCCCGATCCGGATCGACACGTCGAGCATGGAGATCGGCTCGTCGGCCAGCAGCACGTCCGGGTCGGCGGCCAGCGCCCGCGCGATCGCAACACGCTGGCGCTGGCCCCCCGACAGCTCGTGCGGGAACTTCTCGACGTACCGGTCGGGCTGCAGCTGCACGCGGTCGAGCAGCGACCGCAGCGCGGCCTCCAGCTCGACCCCGCGCAGCCGCGGCTGGTGGATCCGCAACGACCTGGTGAGCGTGTAGCGCACGGTGTGGACCGGGTTGAGCGAGGCGAACGGGTCCTGGAAGATCATCTGGACCCGCCGGCAGTACGCCCGGAACGCCCTGCCGCGCCGCGCGGTCACCTGCTCGCCGCGCAGGCGCACCTGCCCGCCGGTCGGGAGGTGCAGCCTGGCGAGCAGCCGCGCGACCGTCGACTTGCCCGAGCCGGACTCGCCGACGAGCGCGACCACCTGCCCGGCCCGCAGCGCGACGTCGACCCCGTCGACGGCGTGCACGGTGCCGGCGGTGCCCCGCCCGAGCTGGAAGTGCTTGGTCAGCCCGACGCCTTCCAGCACCACCTCGCCCGGCGGCTTGACGACCGGTTCCACAACGTGAGCGGACATGGCCTTACGACCCCGCCGGCCGGAGCTTCATGAGGATCATCGACGCCTGGATGCCCGTGGGCTGCGGCGACGAGTACAGGTCCTGGTCGGACGGCCAGCCGACGTAGTTTTTCGTCGAGTACTCCGCGGCGTTGGGCCGGGCGATGATCGCGATCGCGGGCACCTTCTCGACGAACGTCTTCTGCAGCGTCGCGAGCGCGGCCTCACGGGCGGCCGGGTCGGACGACGTCGCGTAGGTCTCGAACGCCTTCGTCGACTCGTCGTCGCGGAAGCGGCCGAAGTTCCACGTCGCGCTCTCCCCGATCGCGCGGTACTGCGCGCCGTCGAACATGTTGGAGTACATGTCCCACGGCGTGCTGCCGCCGTTGGTCCAGTGCAGCGTGGCCTGGAAGTTGCCCTGGTTGACCGCGTTCGTCCACGCCTCCGTGGTCATGGTCTCGACCTTGGCGTTCATCCCGAGCGGCTTCACGGCGTCGGCGATCAACTGCAGCGTCGTGAGGTAGTCCGACCACCCGGCCGGGTCGACGAGCGTGAATTCGACGGGGGCGCCCGCCGGGTCCTTCAGCACGGCGCCGTCGAGCGTGTAGCCGGCATCGGCGAGCACCTTCTTGGCGCCCTCGACGTCGACGTTGTAGCCCTTGCCCGCGAACGGCGCGGCGATGAAGTCCTTGCCGGCGGGCTCGGGCAGGCCGGTGACGTTGGTCAGCGGCTTGAACGCGCCCGCGGTGGCGAGCGTCGAGACGTCCTGCCGGTTGATCACCATGTCGAGCGCCTTGCGCACGGCGACGTTGTTGAACGGCGCCTTCTCGTGGTTGAGGAACAGCGCGTCGACGCTGAGCCCGGTGGGTGCGACGAAGTGGTTGTTCGCCGGGTCGGGTGCGATGTAGACGCGCTCGAAGTCGGCGATGAACGTCCAGCCCCACTGCGCCTGGCCGGAGACCAGCGCGTTGGTGAGCGCGTTGTTGTCGTTGTACGACGTGTAGCGCAGCTCGGGGACCTGCGGCTGGCCGCCCCAGTAGCCCTGGCGCGGGGTGAGGATCACCGCCTGCGGCGTCCACGACTTGAGCGTGTACGGGCCGGTGCCCACCGGCTGCTGGTTGAGCTCCGTCGCCGGGTTCGCGAAGGCCGACCAGATGTGCTTGGGCACCATGAAGTCGTCGATGACCTTGTTCTGGTTCACGAACTGCCCCGACGAGAAGGTCACGGTGACCTTGTTGCCGGCGGTCACGATGTCGCCGAAGGGCAGTGCGTCGGCGTTGAGCGCCTTGTTGTCCTTGCGGATCTGGAACGAGTACGCGATGTCCTCGGCCGTGAACGGCTTGCCGTCCGACCAGGTCACGCCGTCGCGCGCGGTGATGGAGAGCGAGGTGTACTCGGGGTTCCATGCCCACTCCGACGCCAGCCACGGTGTCGGCTTGTCGGCCGGGCGCACCGCGTTGACCTGCGCGAGCGGCTCGTAGATCGCGTAGGCGTACCCGAGCGAGCGCGCGGAGGACGTCGTCAGGAACGGGTTCGAGTTGTTGGTCTGCGGCCCGTTCGGCATGCCGATCGTGAGCGGGCCACCGCCCGTCGGTGCGGCCGGGCGCGGCGGACCGCCGGAACACGCGGTGAGAACGAGCGCTGCTACCGCGATACCGACGGCGGCGGCGCGGAAGGTGCGGAACCGCATCCTTGCCTCCTTGCGAGGGATGGGGCTGATCAGACTGGGTCAGGCCGGGTCAGGGGCGAACGTGGGCAGGCGCGGCGCAGCCGCAGGTCACGGATGGAGCGGCCGATGCGGAGCACGTGCTCACCCGGCGGCAGTGCCCAGTCGCGGGCGGCGGTGTCCCAGACCTCGAACGCGCGGCGCGGGACGTTCACGGCGACCGTCGCGGTGGCGCCGGGCTCGACCTCGACGACGGCGAAGCCACCGAGCCAGCGGACCGGGCGTTCCGGGTCGGGCGCGGGCGGCTCGACGTAGACCTGGACGACCTCGCGGCCGGCGCGGGCACCGGTGTTGCGGACGGTGACGTGCACCGTCGCGCCGTCCGGGGAGGTGGTCACCTCGGCCTGCTCGTGCTCCCACGTCGTCCAGCCCAGGCCGTGGCCGAAGCAGGCCGCGGGCTCGGCGCCGGAGCGCTCCCAGCCGCGGTAGCCGATGTGCGGGCCCTCGGTGTAGGTGATCTCGCCGTCGCGCGGCACCGCGTCGGGCACGGGGACGTCCTCCGCGCGGGCGGGCAGCGTCCACGGGAGCCGGCCGGCCGGCTCCGTGACGCCGAGCAGCACGTCGGCCAGCGCCGTCCCGCACTCCTGCCCGGCCAGCCACGCCCACAGCACCGTGCCGGTGTCGGGCAGCCACGGCAGCAGCACCGGCGCACCGGCGTTGACCACGACGACCGTGCGCGGGTTCGCCCCGACGACCCTTCTGACCAGCTCGTCCTGGTTGCCGGGCAGGCCGAGCCCGGTCCGGTCGAAGCCCTCCGACTCGATCTCCGACGTCGTGCCGACCATCACGACGGCGACGTCCGCGGCGGCCGCGGCGGCGACGGCCTCGGCCAGCTCGCTCTCCGCCGACGGCCCCGGCCTGCGGTGGGTGATCAGCGCGCGGGCGAACGACGCGTACCCGACGGGGTGGACGACCTGCAGATCGGCGCGGATGTCGACGTCGGCCGGTTCGTCGACCTTGACGGTGACGGTGCCTATCGGCGGGTGGTTGTAGACCGAGGAGAGGATGACCTCGGCGCCGACGAGCCCGTCGGACGCCGACGCGACCCGCCCGTCGATCAGGACCTCGTGGCGGCCGACCGTGCCGAAGCCCAGCTCGTGGTCGCCGGCTTCGGTGAGGTGCACGGTGGTGCTCAGCCGGGCCGTCGCCGCGTCCGTCCGGATCGGGGTGGCCAGCCACCCGTTCCATTCCGCGGCGGTGCAGCTCTCCAGCAGGTCACCGGCGGCGTCGAGCAGCTCGACGCGGATCCCGCGCTCCCCCGTCAGGGGGTCGGTGCAGCGGTCGGCGACGTCGAGCGGCGGCGGCTTCAGCCGCGCCCGCGCGCCGCGGTGCACCACGAGCTCGGCGGTCGCCGGGAGCGCTTCGCGCAGCGCATCGGCAGGCAGCGCGATGTGGTCCGGCCGGACGTAGGCGGAGCCGCCGCCCTGGATGAACGGGTCGGTGGCGGCCGGACCGAGCAGCGCCACCGTGAACGGGCGGTCGGCCGGCACCGCGAGCGGCAGCTGGCCGGCCGCGTCGCGGAGCACGACGACCGAGCGCGCGGTCATCTCACGCAGGAACACGGCGGCCTGCTCGGGCGTCCCCGGCTCGGGCCGAGGCGCATCCCCGAGCGCCCCGACCCGCCTGGCCAGCAACAACAGCCGGGCCACCTTGTCGTCGAGCAGCTCGACCGGGATCGCACCGAGCCGCACCGACGCCAGCAGCCCCTCGCCCCACGGTCCGTCGGGGCCGGGCATCTGCAGGTCGAGACCGCCACGCACGGCCGCGCCGATCGAGCGGGTGGCGAGCCAGTCGCTCACCACCACACCGTCGAACCCCCACTCGTCCTTGAGCAGGCCCGTGAGCAGCGGCGCGTGTTCGAGCACCGGCGCGGCGGCACCCAGCGCGTCGACGCCGCTGTAGGCGCCCATGACGCTCCAGACGCCGGCGTCGTGCACCGCGCGCTCGAACGGCGCGAGGTAGCACTCGCGCAGCGTGCGCTCGTCGACGATCGACCGGTAGCGGGTGCGGTCGGTCTCGGAGTCGTTGGCGACGTAGTGCTTGACGGACATGCCGACCCCGCGGTCCTGCGAGGCGCGGATCAGCGCGACGGCGATGGCGCCGGTCAGCAGCGGGTCCTCGGAGTAGCACTCGAAGTGGCGTCCGGCCGCCGGCGTGCGCTGCAGGTTGACCTGCGGGGCGAGCACGACGTCGACACCGTGGCGGGCGGCCTCGCCCGCGAACACGGCCCCGGCGCGGGCAGCCAGCTCGACGTCCCACGTGGCGGCGAGCGCGCTCGGGGCGGGGAAGCTCGCGGAGGTCTCGCCCTCCACCCGACCGGTGCCGCGGACGCCGGCGGGGCCATCGGAGAACACGACGGGCCGCAGGCCGATGCGCTCGATCGGGATGGTCGTCCACATGTCCGCGCCGACGACGAGCCGGACCTTCTCCTCAACGGTCAGCGTCGCCACGAGCCGGCGAATATCGGGTTCCAACTGTGCCCCAGTCCGTTAGGGTGCAAAGACTTACTGACTTGTCAGTAAGCGAGTGCCGTCACACTAATGGGGAGCCATGAGCGGGGCAAGAAGCAGAGCGCGGTCCGTCACGGACAATGCTGGGATGCGACCAACGGCATCCGACGGCGGACGTCCCCACCGGCTCCGTCGCGGCACGGCCGAGCGGCGCGAGGAGATCCTGCGCGCGGCGATCAGGACGTTCGGCTCGAAGGGCTACCACAACGGGTCGCTGACGGAGGTCGCCGAGCAGGTGGGCATGACCCACGCCGGCGTGCTGCACCACTTCGGGTCGAAGAACCAGCTGCTCATCGCCACCTTGCAGTTCCGCGATCGGGTCGACGTCGAGCACCTGGAGGGCAAGCACATCCCCGGCGGCCGCGACCTGTTCCGCCACCTCGTCAAGACCGCGGAGATCAACGCCGAGCGGCGCGGCATCGTCCAGGCCTACGCCGTGCTCACCGGCGAGTCCGTGACGGAGGGACACCCGGCGAGCGGCTGGGCGCGCGGCCGGTTCGCGACGCTGCGCAGGGAGATCGCCGACGCGCTGCGCGAGCTGATCAGCGAGGTCACCGACAACCCCGTCGACGACGACCTCGTCGACGGGGTCGTCACGAGGGCGGCCAGCGCGATCATCGGCGTCATGGACGGCCTGCAGAGCCAGTGGCTGCTCGACCCCGGCGCCCTCGACCTGGCAGAGAGCACGGCGTTCGCGATCGACGCCATCGTCGCCCGCACCGTCGCCACGGCCACCACCCCGCTCACACCCCCCTACTGACCCAACTTCCCCACCGTTTTGCCAACTTGCACACCCTGGAGCCCGTGCAGGTTGGCAAAACGGTGGGCAACTTGCGGCGGTTCTAGCGGCCGGCGCGCAGGTGCTCGGCCGTGACTGAGCCGGATTCGGCGCCGGGTTCGGCCAGCAGGGCGGCCGGTGGGCCGCTGAACAGCAGGCGACCGCCGTCGCGACCGGCGCCGGGGCCGAGGTCGAGCACGTGGTCGGCGCGCCGGATGACGTCCAGGTTGTGCTCGACGACCACCACGGTGTTGCCCGCATCGACGAGCCGGTCGAGGATCGCGACCAGCCGCCCGACGTCGGCCATGTGCAGCCCGGTGGTCGGCTCGTCCATGACGTACAGCGCGCCGGTGGGCGTCCGGTGCAGCTCGGTGGCGAGCTTGAGCCGCTGGCCCTCCCCTCCCGAGAGCGTGCTCACCGGCTGGCCGAGCGTCAGGTAGCCGAGCCCCACCTCGGCGAGCGCAGCCAGCACGGGCGCGATCCGCCCGTCGGGCAGGAACCCGCGTACCTCGTCGACGGTGGCGTCGAGCACGTCGGCGATCGAACGGCCGTCGAGCGCGTGTTCGAGCACCTCCGCGGTGAACCGGCGCCCCTTGCACGTCGGGCAGACCGCGGCGTAGCTCTCCATGAACGCCAGGTCGGTGTACACGACGCCGAGGCCGCGGCAGTCGTGACACGCCCCGGCCGAGTTGGCGCTGAACAACGCTGCGCTCACGCCGTTGGCCTCGGCGAACAGCTGCCGCAGCGGCGCGGCGATCCCGGTGTAGGTCGCCGCGTTGGAGCGCCGGCCCGCCGAGAGCGCCGTCTGGTCGATCCACAGTGCCTCGGGGTGCTGCTCGACGAGCACGTCCACGAGGCTGCTCTTGCCGGAACCGGCGACGCCGGTGATCACGGTCAGCACGCCGGCCGGGACGTCGACGTCGATCCCGCGCAGGTTGTTGCGCGCCGCCCCGGCGATCGGGACGGTGCCCGTCGGCTCGCGCGGTTCGGTGCGCATCGGCGTCCGCTCGCGCAGCGCGCGACCCGTCGCCGTCGCGGCTTGCGCGAGCTCGTCGACGGTGCCGGCGAAAACGACCTCGCCGCCGGCCGCGCCCGCGCCGGGACCCATGTCGACGACGTGGTCGGCGATGGCGATCACGTCGGGGTCGTGCTCGACGACGAGCACGGTGTTGCCCTTGTCGCGCAGCCTGCGCAGGAGCTCGGTGAGCCGCCGGACGTCGTGCGGGTGCAGCCCGATCGACGGCTCGTCGAACACGTACAGCATCTCGATCAAGCTGCTGCCGAGGTGGCGCACCAGCTTGAACCGCTGCGACTCGCCGCCGGAGAGAGTTGCGGTGGGCCGGGCCAGCGTGAGGTAGCCGAGCCCGGTCCCGTCGAGCGCCTCCAGGCGCTCCACCAGCGCGTCGACGACCGGCGCCGGATCCGGCACGCCCTTGATCACCGCGATCAGGTCGGCGACCTCCATGTCGGCGCACTCGACGATCGTGCGCCCCGCCACCGTGACCCCGCGGGCGCGCTCGTTCAGCCGGGCGCCGTGGCACTCCGGGCACACGGAGGTTGCACTGAACCGCTCGACGACGGCCTGCTTGCGCGCGGCCGACTCGCCCTCGGAGTGGATGTAGATGCGGGTGAACCGCTCCAGCAGGCCCTCGTAGTCCTTCGGCAGCCGGGCGTCGTCACCGCCGTGCACCAGGAGCCGGCGCTCGCGCTCCGACCACTCGCCGAGCGGGACGTCCGGGTCGAACACCCCTATGTCGGCGTACTGGCGGTACCAGTACTGCGTGTTGGCGTACCCGGGCAGCAGGATGCCGCCGTCGGCGAGCGATCTGCGCAGGTCGAGGAACTTCCCGACGTCAGGGGTGACGACCTTGCCGATGCCGCTGCACCGCCGGCACATCCCTGCGGGGTCGTTGAACGAGAACGCGCTCGACTCCCCGATCGTCGGCTCGCCCGCACGGGAGAACAGCAGCCGCAGCAGCGGCGCGATGTCGGTGACCGTGCCCACCGTCGAACGGGCCCCGCCGCCGAGGCGCCGCTGGTTGATCACTACGACCGGGGAGATGCCTTCGATCATGTCGACGTCCGGCCGGCCGTAGCTGGGCATGCGGTTGCGCACGAAGGCGGTGAACGTGTCGTTGAGCTGCTGCTGCGCCTCCGCGGCGATCGTGTCGAACACCAGCGACGTCTTGCCGGAGCCCGAGACCCCGGTGAACACGGTGATGGCGCGGCGGGGCACCGTCAGCGTGACGTCACGCAGGTTGTGCTGCCGGGCGCCGACCACGCGGATCCGATCATGAGCCATGGCAGCGACGCTATGGCGAGATGCGGTCAGAACTCGGCCACATTCGCGCCCGGCCGCCGCCGGCTCCGCCGGGGGCCAGAAAAGCCGGCCATGCCCTTCGGGCGCCACGAGGGCAGCAAAGCCACTTTCCGGCCCTCACAGGGCAGGAAAGTGGCTTTGCTGCCCTCCCCCAAGCAGGGGTGGGGCGCGGCGCTACTCCGCGGGTTGCGGGCGGGCGCGACTCGGCTGCACCCGCATCGGCTCCCCCGGCATCTTGGGGTATTCGGGCGGGTAGGGCAGGTCGCCGAGCCCGCGGTCGCGCTCGTCGGCGGCGTACCAGTCGAGCACCGCCTCGATCCCGCCCACGGCGCCGTCCATGTCGGCGTGCGGGTCGCCCTTCTCGGCGAAGAGCGCGGGCACCGTGCGGACGTCGAAGTCCTCGGGGTCGACGTCCGGCAGCGTCTCCCAGGTGAGCGGCATGGAGACGGTCGCGCGGGGGCGTCCGCGGACCGACCACGCCGAGGCCACCGTCCGGTCGCGGGCGGCCTGGTTGTAGTCGATGAACACGCGCTCGCCGCGCTCCTCCTTCCACCAGTCGACGGTCGCGCGCTCCGGCAGCCGCTCGGCCACCCGCCGCGCGATCGCGATCACGGCGTGCCGGACCTCGACGAACGACCACTCGGGGCGGATCCGCGCGAAGACGTGCACGCCGCGACCACCCGACGTCTTCGGCCAGCCGACCAGCCCGGCCTCGTCCAGCACCTCGTGCAGGACGGCCGCGACGGCGACGGCGTCGGCGAAATCGGTGCCCGGCTGCGGGTCCAGGTCGATGCGCAGCTCGTCCGGCCGGTCGGTGTCGGCGCGGCGCACCGGCCAGGGGTGGAAGTCGAACGTGCCCATGTTCGCCGCCCACAGCAGCACCGCGGGCTCGGTCGGGCAGAGCGACTCCGCGGTGCGCCCGCTCGGGAACGTCACCTTCGCGGTCTCGACGTAGTCCGGCGCGCCCTTCGGCAGCCGCTTGGCGTAGAACGGCTCGCCCTCGACGCCGTCGGGGTAGCGCTTGAGGTTCGTCGGACGCTCCCTGAGCACGCCGAACAGCGGCTCGGCCACCGCGGCGTAGTAATGCACGACCTCGCGCTTCGTGATCCCCCGCTCCGGGAAGTACACCTTGTCGGGGCTGGTCAGCCGCACTTCGCGGGTTCCGACCGGTACCAGCTCCACGGGTGCTTTGCTCGCCACGATGCGGACGGTACCGGTTACCCTCCCCACGTGGCCGAACATCACGACGCCGATCCCACGGGTAGGTCACAGCAGTCCAGGTCGGAGCAGTTCGACGACGAGCTGATCGGCCTCGACCCCGACGACCCCGAAGCGCAGGCGTTCGCCGAGCACCTCGACCGCATGCAACGCCAGACCCCCGCGTTCACCGTGGAGGGCTACCTCGAAGGTGTCGGCGACTTCGCCGACTCCGCGAACCGCGCCGAAGGCGGACGCCGGTGGGCCGCCGTGCTGATCGTGCTCGCACTGCTCGCCGTCGCCGCGTACCTCGTGTGGAACTCGCTCGTCTTCGTCGTCACCACCTGGCTGTAGGCCGAACTTCCCACCGTTTTGCCAACTTGCACACCCTCAAGGCCGTGCAGGTTGGCAAAACGGTGGGGAAGTTCGGCCCTTTACCCGCGGCCGCAGGCCCGCACGCGTTCGGCGGCGGCGCGCAGACCCCGCCGGACGCCCAGCGTCTCGACGGCGGTCAGGGCGTAGCTGCTGCAGTTCGGCGTGCTCGGGCAGCGCGGCGTGAACCGGCTCAACCAGCGCTGGTAGCCGCGGATCGCGGCCGTCGTCAGCCGGCCACGGCTCTCCGGCAGGACGACGGCGGCCAGCACCAGCAGCGCCGAGACCCGCAGCAGGAACGGGTTGCAGTCGCAGTCGCAGAAGTCGCAGCCGTCCTTGCCGCCGCCACCCCCGCTCCCACCGCCACCGGACGGGCCGTCGCCGCCCTTCCCGCCACCTGACGAACCACCCGAACCACCCGACGAGCCGCCCCCCGAGGGCCCGTCACCGCCCTTGCCGCCGCCGGACGACTTGCCGAAGCTCGGCATGTTGACCCCGTCCGACATCGACTCGGTCGCCGTCTCCTTAAGCTCGTCCTTGATCTCCTCGCGGCGTTCCTGCCGGCGCCTGCGCTCCTCCTCGCGGCGGCGCCGCTCCTCCGGCGTCAGCCCGTCCGGTTCCATGCACTTCCCCCTCCGTCGGGCGCCAGTATGCGAACCGGGCAGCAGCCGGACATGCGGGGGACTACGTAGATGTGAAGAACCACGAACGTCCCCGTGATCCGGCCGCGTTCGGACATAGTCTGGAAGGCATGGATCCCGTCGCCGAGCCCGCCGCGAAGGTCGTCAAGTCCGACGACGAGTGGCGCGAGCAACTGACCCCTGCCGAATACCAGGTCCTGCGCAAGGCAGGCACCGAGCGCCCCTTCACGGGCGAGTACACCGACACCAAGACCCAGGGTGTCTACACCTGCCGCGCCTGCGGTTTCGAGCTCTTCCGCAGCGAGACGAAGTTCGATTCGCACTGCGGCTGGCCGTCGTTCTTCACCCCGCTCGCCGGCGACGCCGTCATCGAGCGCACCGACATCAGCATGGGTATGAAGCGCGTGGAGGTGCTGTGCGCGAACTGCCACAGCCACCTCGGCCACGTCTTCGAGGGCGAGGGCTACGCCACCCCGACCGACCTGCGCTACTGCATCAACTCGATCTCGATCCGGCTGGTGCCTGCGTGAGCATTCGGATCCAGTGCGTCGTCGTCGACTCGAACGACCCCGACAAGCACGCCGCATTCTGGGCCGACGTGCTCGGCTGGCGGCGCACGCACGACACCCCTGACGAGGTCGCGCTGGAGCCGCCGGCCGGCAGCCCCGAGGATGGCGTCTCCCCTGACCTGCTGTTCGTGCGCGTGCCCGAGTCGAAGGCCGGCAAGAACCGGCTCCACCTCGACCTGCGCCCGACCGACCAAGCGGCAGAGGTCGCCCGGGTCGAGGCACTCGGCGCACAACGAACCTTCGTCGGTCAGCCCGACGATGCGTCGTTCGTCGTGATGGCCGACCCCGAGGGCAACGAGTTCTGCGTGCTGCGGCCGTTCACGCCCGAGGAGCTGGCGACGCTCCAGTGATCAGGGCAGCTGCGATCAGGGCAGCTGGGCGATGAGGTCACCGGGCTGCACGCGCGGCCCGGTGAAGAACGGCGTCTCCTCGCGGACGTGCCGGCGGGCGTCGGTGGCCCGCAGGTCGCGCATGAGGTCGACGATCCGGTCGAGCTTGTCGGCCTCGAACGCGAGGATCCACTCGTAGTCGCCGAGCGCGAACGCCGGCACGGTGTTGGCGCGTACGTCCGCGTAGCCCCGAGCGGCCTTGCCGTGCTCGGCGAGCATCGTGCGGCGCTCCTCGTCGGGGAGCAGGTACCAGTCGAGCGAGCGGACGAACGGGTACACGCACACGTACCCCTTCGGCTCCTCGCCCATGATGAACGAGGGCAGGTGGCTCTTGTTGAACTCCGCGGGACGGTGCAGCGCGACCTGACTCCAGACCGGCGCGCTCGCCCGCCCCAGCGCCGTGCTGCGCCGCCACGACGCGTAGGCGGCCTGCAGCGACTCGACGTGCTCCGCGTGCCACCAGATCATGTAGTCGGCGTCGGCGCGCATGCCGGCCAGGTCGTAGATCCCGCGCAGGGTGACGTCCTTGCCCGCGAGCGCCTCGAAGAACTCGGTGGCCTGCGCGGTGGCCTCGGTGCGGTCGTCGCCCAGCCGCCCCGGCTCGACCCGGAAGACCGACCACATGGTGTAGCGGATGGTGTCGTTCAGTGCGGCGTAGTCGAGTCGAGCCATGGCACCATGCTGCCACTCCGCGCCGCGCCGCTCACCCCACGGTCGTGAGTGACACAGCAAGCCGTTCCGCCGCGCCCCGAGCCGTCGCCACGCAGGCCGGCACACCCACCCCGTGCAACGCCGCGCCGACCACCGCGAGGCCGCCGGGGAGGCCGTCCTCGACGGCGCGCATGCGGTCGAGGTGGTGGACGCCGTACTGCGGTAGCCCGCCGCCCCACCGCTGGACGTGCACGTCGACGGGCTCGGCGGTGATCCCGGCGAGCGCGGCGAGGTCCTTGCGCACCCGCGCGACCAGCTCCGCGTCGTCGACCTGCAGCGACGCCGCCTCGCCGAACCGGCCCAGCGACGCCCGAAGCCGCACCGTGCCGTCCGCCCCGAGGTGCGCCCACTTGTTCGACGAGTGCGTGAACGCCTTCGCCGCGAGCGGCTCGCCCGTCGCGATCAGCAGGCCCGACGTCGGCGGCAACAACGCCGCGTCGGCCGCGCGGTAGGCCAGCCCGACCACGACGGACGACGCCAGCTCGACCTCCCCCGCAGCGGCGGCCGCGCCGGGAGCGACGCCGGCCAGCAGCTTCGCTGCGGCCGGCGCCGGCACGGCGAGCACCACGGCGTCGACATCGAGCAGCTCCGGGGACGTCGTTGGGCCGAGCACGAGCTGCCACCCGCTCGAGGTGCGGTGCAGCTCGCGGGCCGTCGTGCCGAGCCGGACGTCGGCGGCCGCGGCCTCGCGCAACGCGTCGAGCAGCACCCGGTAGCCGCCGCGGACGGCGCCGAACACCGGCGTGCCCGACGTTCCCGGCGCCACCTCCTCGCCCCGACTCGCCCGCGTGTCCGGCCCGACTCGCGCGCTCGGCGAGCCCGACTCGCGCGCGGGGGTGCCCCGACTCGCGGTGTCGGCGGCCGCCGTGAGGCTGGTCGCGCCCCCGTCCAGGGCCGCGGCCAGCGCCGGGATCGTGGCGCGCAGGCCGAGCGCGTCGACGCGGCCCGCGTACACGCCGCCGAGCAGCGGGTCGGCGAGCCGGTCGGGCAGCTCGTCGCCGAAGCGGGCGCGCAGCAACCCGCCGAGCGCGACGTCGGAACCCGGCTCCCAGCTCAGCGGCAGCCCGGGCTCGGCCGCAACAGCGGCCATTCCGGCCGTCGAGAGCAGCCCGTCGAGCCGCGCGGCGCTCGTCGGCACCCCCAGCAACGTCCCGGGCGGCAGCGGCCCGGTGCGCCCGCCTGCGCGCACGGAGGCGGCCGCGCCGGTCGGGTGCGTCTGCAGCGTGTCGAGACCCAGCTCGCGCAGCAGGGCCGGCACCTCGGGTCGCCTGGCCAGGAACGCCTCAGCGCCGACGTCGAACGGCATGCCGGCGAGCTCGACCGTGCGCAGGACCCCGCCGACCCGGTCGCGCTGCTCGAGCACGACGATCTCGGCGTCGGGCCCGAGCAGCGTGCGGAACCGGTGTGCGGCGGCCAGCCCGGAGATCCCGGCCCCGACGACCGCGACGCGTGCGCTCACGGCGTGAGGCTGTGCACCAGCTCGACCAGCCAGGTGAGGACGTCCGGATCCGTCGTCGGCAGCACGCCGTGGCCCAGGTTGAAGATGTGCCCGGGGGCGTGGCGCCCTTCGGCGACGATCCGGCGGGTCTCCGCCTCGATCGACGCGCGGTCGGCGAACAGCAGAGCCGGGTCGAGGTTGCCCTGGACGGGATACCGGCTGCCGGTGCGGCGCGCCGCCTCGTCGAGCGGGATCCGCCAGTCGACGCCCACGACGTCGGCGCCCGCCTCGCCCATCGCGGCGAGCAACTCGCCGGTGCCGACCCCGAAGTGGATGCGCGGCACGCCGGCGTCGGCGACCGCGGCGAGCACCCGGGCGGAGTGCGGCATGACGTACTCGCGGTAGTCGCGCTCCGACAGCGCGCCCGCCCATGAGTCGAAGAGCTGCACGGCGTCGACGCCCGCGCGGATCTGCTCGGTCAGGAACGTCGCGGTGGTCTCGGCGAGGTGGCCCATCAGGGCGTGCCACGCATCGGGAGCGGCATGCATGAGCGCCTTGGTGCGCTCGTGGTTGCGGCTCGGACCGCCTTCGATCATGTAGGAGGCCAGCGTGAACGGCGCGCCGGCGAAGCCGATCAGCGGTGTGCCGCCCAGCTCGCGCAGCAGCAGTCCGATGGCGTCGACGACCGGCGCGACCTGTTCGGCGTACAGCTCGGGCAGCGCGGCGACGTCGGCCGACGTGCGGATCGGGCGCGCGACGACCGGCCCGGTCCCGGGCACGATGTCGACCCCGACCCCCGCGGCGTAAAGCGGCACGACGATGTCGCTGAACAGGATCGCGGCGTCGACGCCGTGGCGGCGGACCGGCTGCAGCGTGATCTCGCTTACCAGCTCGGGTGTGAAGCAGGCCTGCAGCATCCCGGTGTCCGCGCGCAGCGCGCGGTACTCGGGCAGCGACCGGCCCGCTTGGCGCATGAACCACACCGGGACGTGCGACGGGGTGCCCCCGCGCGCCGCGACCAGTAGCGGAGCCGTCTCGAGCGAGCGGCGGGTGGCGGGCGGAGCAGCAAATGTGGCCATGGCCTGTTCATCATTCCACGGCGGCGCACCCGGCCGCGGCCCGGTCGCGGCCATCCCGGCGCGCCTGCCGGTCCCAGCACCACGATCGACCTAGAGTCCCGGCTCGTGTCCGACGCGAGCGCCCCACCACCCGAGTTCCGGCGCGCAGTCGAATCGATCAACGCGATGCGCCCACGACCCGAACTGTTCGTCTCAGCGCTCGACGCTCCGCCCCGGCTCGCGCCCTACACGTGGGCGTTCAGCGTCGAGGCCGACGCCGGCACGCCCGGGGCGGACCTCGACGAGCCCGACACGTCCGGCCGCCTGATCCTGCTGCACGACCCCGCAGGTCAGGACGCGTGGGAAGGGACGTTCCGATTCGTCTGCTTCGTCCAGGCCCGGCTGGAACCCGAGCAGCTCGGCGACGACATGCTACCCGTCGTCGGTTGGTCGTGGCTGACGGAGGCGCTGGAACACGCCGGCGCCGAGTACGTGGCGCTGGGCGGCACGGTCACACAGACGTCGTCGGTGCGGTTCGGCGACATCGCGGGACCGCGACGCGACGACGACGTCGAACTGCGCGCTTCGTGGACACCAACGGGTGAAGACCTCGCGCCACACGCGGAGGCCTTCTGCGAGATGGTCGCCGCCGCCGCGGGGCTGCCACCGGCCGGCGCGATTCCGTTGATCCACCGATCCGTCTGAATCGCCGTGTTCACCAGCACTTTCAGCGCTCGCCGTGATCACTTCGCTCACCCGGTCGGGTGGATCGGTATCGACAAGGCTGTAACTTTCACCCGGCCAAGTTCGATCCGATACACGACGTTAGACCGCTTGGGGGGCTAGGCTTCCTCCACGACACCTCCTCGAGCGGCCGGACGTCACCTCTCACCGCACGAGGTACTGGTGCGGGTCGGGGGGCAACGACCGACTCCAGGGAGGTAGTGACGTGGCCGTTGTGGGCCAGGGCGCACCCGTGCGCGGTACACCAGGTGCAGTGCTGTCGCCCGCGATGGTTCCGCACCCGCGGGAAGAGCTGTTCTCGGTGCTGGTGGTCGACGACCACCCGCTCCTTCGCGAGGCGATCGCCGCGCGACTGCGCTCGATGGGCGCAGGCACGGTCTACGAGGCGTCCTCGGTCGCCGAGGCAAGGGCCAGGGCACATGCCAACGGCCCGTGCGACCTGGCGATCCTCGATCTGGGCCTCCCCGATGGGAGTGGTCTCGATCTCGTGACCGAACTGCGTTCCCTCGGTTGGAACCGCCTCGTGGTGCTGGCATCGTCCGACGACCCGTACGCCGTCCGTTCGGCCTTCCAGGCCGGCGCACAGGCGTACCTGCTCAAGTCGGCGTCAGCGGCGATCGTGACCGACGGCGTGAAGCGCGTGCTCGACGGCGGCGTCTACGCCGACCCGACGGTCGCGCCGCTGCTCGCCACCGGCACCAGGGTGCCCGGCACCGACAACACCCCGCGCGAGCTGTCGGCGCGTGAGGTCGAGGTGCTGCAGCTCGTCGCCGACGGGCAGTCGAACAAGGAGATCGGCGAGGCGCTGAGCCTCTCCGCGCTCACCGTGAAGAGCCACCTCTCCCGGATCGGGCGCAAGCTCGGCACGGGCGACCGCGCCCAGATGGTGGCGTTGGCGATGCGTGCCGGGGTCATCCGCTGACCGAAGAACTACTGGACGCTCCCGCCTCACCGGTCCCGCTGCTGCGACCGGCTGACGGGCTGCCCGCTGTCGTCAAGGACCGCGCGCAGCTCGACCGGACCGCGCAGGAATTCGCGGCCGGTGACGGACCGATCGCCGTCGACGCGGAACGGGCCTCGGGCTTTCGCTATTCGCAACGCGCCTACCTCGTACAACTGCGTAGAGCCGGTGCGGGTACGGCCTTGGTCGATCCGATTCCGCTCGGCGGCGACCTGTCGCCGCTCGCCCCGGCGCTCACCGGTCCCGAGTGGGTGCTGCACGCGGCCAGCCAGGACCTGACCTGCCTCGCCGAGGTCGGCATCCAGCCGGAACGGCTCTTCGACACCGAGCTGGCCGGGCGGCTCGCCGGCCTGCCGCGGGTCGGGCTGGGGCCGCTGGTCGAGCAGCTGCTCGGGCTGACGTTGGAGAAGGGGCACGGCGCCGCCGACTGGTCGCGCCGGCCCCTCCCCGAGGACTGGCTCGTGTACGCCGCGCTCGACGTCGAGGTGCTCGTCGAGCTGCGGGACGTGCTGGCCGGGCTGCTCGCCGAGCAGGGCAAGCTCGAGTGGGCCGAGCAGGAGTTCGAGGCCGTGCGCACCGCGGGGCCGCCCGCGCCGCGCGCGGAGCCGTGGCGGCGGGTCTCCGGCATCCACAAGATCCGCAAGCCGCGGGCGCTGGCCGCCGTCAGGGCGTTGTGGGAGGCGCGCGACAAGCTCGCCGCCGAACGCGACATCGCCCAGGGCCGGGTGCTCCCGGACGCCGCGATCGTCGACGCCGCGCTCTCCGCGCCGCCGACGGCCCAGGCGCTCGCCGCGATGCCGGTGTTCCGCGGCCGGTCGCAGCGCCGGCTCACCAACTACTGGTTCGCTGCGCTCGCCCAGGCCGCCGCGCTCGAACCGAGCGGGCTGCCCGCCGCCAGCCCACCGAACGACGGCCCGCCGGCCGTCGCCCGCTGGGCCGACCGCGACCCCGACGCCGCCGCGCGCCTCGCCGCGGCCCGGGCCGTCCTGCTCGCGACCAGCGAGGAACGATCCGTCCCGGTCGAGAACCTGCTGCTCCCCGACCTGCTCCGACGCCTCTGCTGGACCCCGCCCCCCGACGGCGACATCCCCACCGCCCTCCGCAAGGGCGGCGCCCGGGAGTGGCAGATCGAGCTGCTGGCCGAGAAGCTCGACGCCGCCCTCCACACCACCGCCAAGTGAGTCGACACATCCAGCACGGCGAGTCGACACATCCAGCACGGTGAGTCGACAGTTCCAGCACGGCGAGTTCCACGTCTCAGTCGGCGAGTCCCACGTTTGGAGGGGCGAGTCCCACGTTTGGAGGGGCGAGTCCGACGCCTCGGCCGGCGAGTCCCACGTTTCGGCAAATGAGTGCCACGTTTCGGTCATCCGCCAACGCGGGACACGTCCACCAAGACGCGGGACACGCCGGCAGGAACGTGGGACACGCCAACCGAAACGCGGAACACGCCCGCCAAAACGCGGAACACGCCTACCGAAACGCGGGACACGCCCGCAGGAACGCGGGACACGCCCGCAGGAACGTGGGACTCGCCCGTAGGAACGTGGAACTCGCCCGCTGCAGCGCGGGACTCGCGCGATGGAACGTGGGACTCGCGCGCCGAAACGTGGGACACGCCCGCTGACGTTGGGGCGGGGGACTCGCGTCAGGGGGTGGCGGGGAGGCGGACCGTCACCGCGAGGCCGCCACCGGGGACGGGTTCGCCGTGCACCGCTCCCCCGTGCGCGACGGCGATCGCGCGGACGATCGAGAGGCCGAGGCCCGAGCCGGGCACCGGTCCGGTCCGCTCGACCGGACCGCGGCGGAACGGCTCGAACAGCTCGGCGACCCGGTCGGCGGGGATCTCGGCGCCGCTCGATGCCACCCGCAGCTCGCAGGTCTGCTCGAGCTGCCCCGTCGTGACCTCGATCCAGCCGCCGGGCACGTTGTGCCGCACGGCGTTCTCCAGCAGGTTCCCCGCCACCCGTTCCAGCAGCACGGCGTCGCCGCGCACCGGTGCGGGCGCGGTCCGCACGAGCACGCTGATGCCCCGCTGCGCCGCCTCCGAGCCGATCGCGCCCAGCGGCCGTACGACCATGTCCGCGAGGTCGGCGGGCTCCACCGACGTCAGCTCGGCGCCCTCGGTGTGCGCCAGCAGCAGCAATCCCGCGACGAGGTCGTCCGCGCGGCGGGTCGCGTCGCGCACGACGGCGCCCATCCGGCGCAGCTCCTCGATGTCGGCGTCGGGATCGGCGAGGGTGACGTCGACCTCGGTGCGCAGCACGGAGAGCGGCGTGCGCAGCTCGTGGCTCGCGTTCGCGACGAACCGCCGCTGCGCGTCGAACGCCGCCTGCAACCGGTCGAGCATCGCGTCGAAACCGGCGGCCAGCTCGGCGACCTCGCCGCGCGCGTCGCGGAGCCCGGTGCGCGTGTCCAGCGACTCGACGGTCAGCCGCCGCGCCGTCGCCGTCACGGCGTGCAGCGGCCCGAGCACCCTCCCGACGAGCCACCACGAGACCACCGCCGCGGCGATCACGACGAGCGGGAACGCCACCAGGCCGGCCCTGAGCACGTCGTTGCGCGCGGCCGCGCCGACCGCCTGCGAGAGCTGCTCGGCAGGCACCACGACATCCCCGACCCGCACGGTGCTGCCCGCCGGCAGCGACGGCAACGACCCCGCCACCCCGCCCACGAGCAGCCATCCGAGCCACAGGAGCAGCGCGCTGACCAGCGCCACCAGCGCGGTGCTGACCAGCGTGAGGCGAGGGCGGAGCCCGGTTCGGCCCGTCACACCGAGAACCTAGCCTGCCGCCGGCACCCGGTACCCCGCGCCGACCACGGTCTCGATCATCCCGGGCTCACCGAGCTTCTTGCGCAACGTCATGACGGTGACCCGCACGGTGGTCGTGAACGGGTCGGCGTTCTCGTCCCATACCCGCTCCAGCAGCTCCTCGCTGCTCACCACCGCCCCGGCGGCGGACAGCAGCACCTCCAGCACCCCGAACTCCTTGCGGGTCAGCTCGACGGGCCGACCCGACCGGTGGACGGTGCGCTTGGCGGGGTCGAGCTCGATGTCGCCCGCGACGAGCAGCGGCGGCACGGCCGGGGTCGCTCGCCGGCCCAGCGCGCGGCACCGCGCGACGAGCTCCGGGAAGTCGAACGGCTTGGCGAGGTAGTCGTCGGCGCCGCGGGAGAGCCCGTCGACCTTGTCGGCGAGCGTCCCGCTCGCGGTCAGCATCAGCACGCGGGTGGTGGAGCCGGAGGCAGCGATCTGGCCGCACAGCTCGTCGCCGCTCATACCGGGCAGGTCGCGGTCGAGCACGACGACGTCGTACCTGGTCACTACGCACTTCTCGTGGCCGCTGTCGCCGTCGTAGGCGACGTCGACGGCCATCCCCTCGCGTCGCAGCCCGCGGGCGACGGCGTCGGCGAGCGGCTGCTCGTCCTCGACGACCAGTACGCGCATCAGCGGGCCTGCTCCGAGTCGTGCTCGCGGACCGACGCGATCGCGGCCGCCCACTCGGTGACCCGCCGCGCGACGTCCTGCGCGGTCAGCCCGGCCGCGGCGAGCACGTCGGCGCGGCTGCCGTGGTCGAGGAACTCCTGCGGGATCGCGATGTCCCGCATCGGGACGTCGCACTCGGCGGCCCGCAGGACGTCGGCGAGCGCGGAGCCGAAGCCGCCGTGGCGCCCGCAGTCGGCGATCGAGACGACCAGGCGGTGCGACCGGGCCATGTCGACGAGCACCTGCGGCACGGGCAGCACCCACCGCGGGTCGACGACGGTGACGGCAACACCCTGCTGGGCCAGCCGCTGCGCCGCCGCGACCCCCAGCTCCCCGAACGCGCCGGCGCACACCATCAGCACGGTCGACTCGTCCTCGCCGACGGGCTCGTGCAGGATGTCGACGCCCTCCACCCTGCGGATCGCCGGCACCGACTCGATCACGGCGCCCTTCGGGAACCGCACGGCTGTCGGCCCGTCGTCGACGGCGACGGCCTCGGCCAGCTCCTCGCGCAGCGTCCCGGCGTCGCGCGGCGCGGCCACCCGCATGCCCGGCACGACCCCGAGGATCGACAGGTCCCACATCCCGTTGTGCGAGGGACCGTCGTTGCCGGTGACGCCCGCCCGGTCGAGCACCAGCGTGACGGCCTGGCGGTGCAGCGCGACGTCCATCATCAGCTGGTCGAACGCCCGGTTCAGGAACGTCGAGTAGAGCGCCACGACCGGGTGCAGCCCGCCGTGCGCGAGCCCGGCCGCGCTGGTGAGCGCGTGCTGCTCGGCGATGCCGACGTCGATGCACCGGTCGGGGTAGGCCTCGGAGAACGGCACGAGGCCGGTCGGGCCGAGCATCGCGGCGGTGATCGCAACGACGTCGGGGCGCCGGGCGCCGATCTTCACCATCTCCTCGGCGAACACGCTCGTCCAGCCGACGGAGGGCGGCGCGGTGGGCAGCCCGGTCTCGGGGTCGAACGCCGGCGGGCTGTGCATCTGCTCCGCGACGTCGTTCTCGGCCGGCGGGTAGCCGTTGCCCTTGCGGGTGACGGCGTGCACGATCACTGGCCCGCCGAAGCGCTTCGCCCGGCGCAGCGCCGACTCCATGGCCCTGATGTCGTGGCCGTCGATGGGGCCGAAGT
This sequence comes from Pseudonocardia sp. TRM90224, assembly GCF_021245725.1. Classification (GTDB taxonomy): domain Bacteria; phylum Actinomycetota; class Actinomycetes; order Mycobacteriales; family Pseudonocardiaceae; genus Pseudonocardia. Next base: position 73,838 of record NZ_JAJGSX010000005.1, read on the forward strand.
ACTTGATCCCGAGGTCGGAGAACAGCTCCTGCGGGCTCAGCGCGTCCTTGACGCCCGCCTTGACCGCGTGCACGCCCGCGTAGAGCGCGCTGCCGACGACCGGGGTGCGGCGCAGCGCCTGCTTGCCGGCGTCGAGCACCCGCTCGTAGCCGGGCTGGAGCCGGAGGGTGGCGAGGCGGTCGGCGACACCGCCGATGGTCGGGGCGTAGGAGCGGCCGTTGTCGTTCACGACGATCACGACGTTGCGGTCGCGGCTCGCGGCGATGTTGTTCAGCGCTTCCCACGCCATGCCGCCGGTCAGCGCGCCGTCGCCGATCACCGCGACGACGTGCCGGTCCTGGTTCGTGAGGGCGTAGGCGCGCGCGATGCCGTCGGCCCACGACAGCGAGGTGGACGCGTGGCTGTTCTCGACGTGGTCGTGCTCGCTCTCGGCGCGGCAGGGATAGCCGGCGAGCCCGCCCGTCTTCTTGAGCTGCTCCCAGCCGTCCTGGCGGCCGGTGAGCATCTTGTGGACGTAGGCCTGGTGGCCGGTGTCCCAGATCAGCGTGTCGTGCGGAGAGTCGAAGACCCGGTGCAGCGCGATGGTGAGCTCGACGACGCCGAGGTTGGGGCCGAGGTGCCCGCCGGTGCGGGCCACCGAATTGATCAGCTTGCGGCGGATCTCGGCGGCGAGCGTGACGAGCTGCTCCAGATCGAGCTTCTTCAGGTCGGCCGGCCCAAGAACGGATCGCATAACCATCACCCGCCCAGCTTACGGAAGGTCGCCGAGCGCAGGCCTTCCTCCGGTGTTCCCGCGGTCTTCAGCCTGGTCGCGGCCCTTGCGGTGATCAACTCCCGGCTCAGCTCGTTGCCGCTCGCGATGCCTCTCCCGTGCGCTGCACGGGAATCTCGGCCGCACCGGCGATGCGGACGAGGTTGCGGCCGGCCCGCTTCGCGGCGTACAGCGACGCGTCGGCGGCCTTGAGCACCTGGTCGAGCGCCGTGCCGTCGGCGGGGACGGTCGCGCCGCCGACCGAGATCGACAGCCCGGTGATCGTCAGCGCGCCGTCGGCGGTGTCGACCGTAACGTCGAGGCGAGCGACGGTCGCGCGGAGGCGTTCGGCGACCTTCGCCAGCTCGGCGCGCCCGGGCGGGCCGAGGGGCAGGTCGGGCAGCAGCACGACGAACTCCTCGCCGCCGAACCTGCCGACCACGTCCTGTTCGCGCACCACCGACTGCAGCGACGACGCGACCGCGACGAGCACGTCGTCGCCCGCGAGGTGGCCGTAGTCGTCGTTGACGTGCTTGAAGTGGTCGAGATCGAGGATCAGCACCGCGGCGCCGCCAACACCGCGCTGGACCCGGCGCACGGCCCGCGCGGCCTGGGTCTGCCACGCGGCGGCGTTGAGCAGGCCGGTCTTGCCATCGGTGCTGGCCTCTTCCTCCAGCTGCCGCACGAGCACCGCCCGGTGCAGCACGAGTATCGGCGGCAGCGCCATCACGATCAGTCCGGGCGTCGCCTGGAGCGCGACGGCGGCGAGCGCGCCCATGCAGAGGGTCGCGATCTCGAGCGCGTTGTCGTCGAGCCTGCCGATGAGGTCGCGGACGCTCACCCCCTCGGTGCTGCTGAGCGCGATCGCGGCCGCGACGAGCACGGTGTTGACCCCGACGTAGATCACGACGGCGGCGCAGACGCCCAGAACGCCCGCCATGTCCGTCGGGTCGCCCGGCAGCCCACCCGCCCGCTCGACGGCCGTGTGGGCCGCGGTCGCGGCGAGCACGACCGTCGCGGTGGTGTAGACGTGCCGGTAGAGCGGGACCTTCGCGGGCCGCCACACACGCTGCCAGAGGTGCGCGTAGACGACGATGATCACTGCGGAGGCGAGGATCGGCGGGAGCAGCAGCGCGGCGGCGAAAGTCCAGACGGAACTGAGGTCGAAGTAGGACGTTTCGGCCGTCCGCCTGCGGATGCGCTCGATGCCAGTGGCCAGCTCCGTATGCACGATGCTCAGCAGCGCGACGAACGCGGCGAGCGCGAACCCGGCCGTCGGCGGCGCTGCGAGGGCCTCCCCCGCGATCACCGCGATGGCGGCGCCCTCGACGACGAGGACCCCCACGACAGCGCGCATGGGGAGCTTCCAGAGTGCCCAACCCGGGGAGACAGGGACCGCCGGAGCGCTCACGTCCGCGTCCCTCCTCCCGACTTGCAACGGTGTTACTCGGCGAGGTTAGTGAGCCCCACGAGGTGTGTCAGGGGGGATCTGATCGCTCATCGGGGTGGACATGAGTGCACGTGCAGTCACTGTCCGTCAACAGTGTGCTCGGCGACATCACCCGGCAACGGGGGCCGCACAGCGTGCTCCTTGGCCGGGACGTCGTGGCTCATCCGCACGACGTTGCGGCCCGCACGCTTGGCCGTGTAGAGGGCGGCGTCGGCGAGCTGGAGCAATGAGCGCAGGTCAGCGCCGTCGCGAGGATGCACCGCTCCCCCGACCGAGACGCTCAGTCCCGCCACCGTGAGCGGCCCGTCGGCCGTCGGGATCTCCACCCGCAGCCCCGCCACCCGCCGCCGGATCCGCTCGGCCACGACGGAGAGGTCACGCTCCCCGTGCTCCAATCCAGCGAGGAGCACCACGAACTCCTCCCCACCGAACCGGCCGACCAGATCCTGGTCGCGCACCTCGGCGCGCAACGCGTCCGCCACCGCAGCGAGCACATGATCGCCCGCCACGTGGCCATGGGTGTCGTTGACCATCTTGAAGTGGTCGAGGTCGAGCACGAGGACGGCACGGAGATCGCTCTTGCGGGTCACCTTCCGCAGCTCCCGCTCCGCCTCCCGGTGCCAGGCCGCGGCGTTCAGGAGGCCGGTCTTGCTGTCGGTGCTGGCGGCCTGCTCCAGCTCACGCACGAGCACGGAGCGGTGCAGGACGAGCAAAGGTGGAAGGACGAGCAGGACGAGCCACGGGTTGATGACGAGCGCGGTGGCGACGAGCGCACCCAGCGCTAGGGTCGAGAGCTCCAAGAGGTTGTCGTCCCAGTGCCCGACCATCGTGCTGAGCCTCGGTTGCGGGCTGCTCATCGCGATGGCTCCGGCGATCAGCGCCGTGTTGATCGTCGTGAAGCACAGCAATGCCAACACGATCGCAAATATGTCCGCACCCGCGAAGGTGGCCCCGTTGCTGATGTTGGCGGAGACGAGGGACGCCCCCAGCGCCGCGAGCACCATTGTCGAAGTGGTGAAGACGTTCCGGTAGCAGGGAATCCGCGGTCGTCCGGTGCGGAGCCAAATCTGGAACTGAACGATGATCACGATCGGGACCGTGAGCACCGGTGGCAGAACGAGCGCCGCAGCGAAGATCCATACCGAACTCAGGTCGATGTAGTGCGGTAGCGCGATACGCCGCCTCGTCCGTTCCACCCGCATCGCGCCCTCGGTGTGCGCCAGTGCGAGCGCCAGGAGCAGCCCTGCACGCATGAGGTCGTCGCCGCTGGACAGGGGCCGTGCGAGGACCGCGACGGCGATCAGCCCGACCGTCGTCAGCTCCACCAGCAGGATCGAGGTGACGAGGTGGCGCGGCATCTCCCAGATCGGCCAGCTGCGGGCATGCCAGAAACGAATGGGCGCATTCGATCTCGACTGATCGGCGGCATCGTGCGGCATGTGAACCCTAACCCGGGAGAGCGTCGACGGCGATCTTAATGCACGGGGCGCAGTTCGTCACTGCGACGAATCGGTCAGTGCCGCCGCGTGACAATATGACGACGTTCTATACAAATAAAGTGATCTTGCCCACGTTGCCGCCCAGGGGCGCGCCGACGAGGCCGGCGGCCAGCCACGTTGCTGGGGACGGGTCACCACGCACCCGCGTCGGGAATCGGATGCTTCTCGGCGACCAGATCAAGGAGAGGAGAACGCCATGAGCGGACACGGCTGGGGCTGAGCTCGACCACGCCACACAACCTACGGAACCGGAGGGAGAGCGCAATGAGCGGACACGGCTGGGGCTGAACACATCACACCCGAACCGACGAACCGGAAGGAGAACGCCATGAGCGGACACGGCTGGGGCTGAAGACAACCCATCACAACCACGAAAGCCGGCGAGACAGCCGTGCACAGCTTCGTCGCTCCGTGCACATGATCCAACGTGTGCACGGGCCATCGAAGCTGTGCACGGTCGTCAGCGGCCGAAGCGCACGTCCTCGCCCGTCCATGAACGCGGCGGTCCGGTCGTGCTCATCCGGACGGCGTTGCGTCCGGCCCGCTTCACCGCGTACAGCGCCGAGTCTGCTACCTGCAGCAGTGCGCGCAGGTCATGCCCGTCTCGCGGATGGACGGAGCCGCCGACGGAGACGCTGAGACCTTCGACGGTCAGCGGACCGTCCGCCGTCGGAACCTCGACCTGCAGATCCGCGACCCGCCGCCGGATCCGCTCCGCGACGAACGCCAGTTCCTGCTCGGCGTCCGCCGCGGCGGTGAGGAGCACGACGAACTCCTCACCGCCGAACCGACCCACCAGGTCCTGGCTACGGACCTCGGCTTGCAGAACGCTCGCAACGGCCGCGAGCACCTGATCTCCGGCGAGATGGCCGTGCGAGTCGTTGACTTCTTTGAAGTGGTCGAGATCGAGCACCAGCACGGCACGTATCTCATCCCGCCGAGACCGCTTGCTCAGGCGCTGCTCGGCTCGAGTGTGCCAGGCAGCAGCGTTGAGCAACCCGGTCTTGCCGTCCGTCGTCGCCGCCTCTTCGAGGTGGCGCACGAGAACGGCCCGGTGCAGCACGAGGAGCAGCGGCAGGACCAGCAGGACGAGCCAGGGATTGACCATCAGAACGGTCGCCACCAGCGCTCCGAGCGACAGCATGGCGACCTCGAGCACGTTGTCGTCCCAATGCCCGACCATCGTCGAGACTGAGGGATCGGGCGTGCTCAACGCGATCGCGCCGGCAACGAGCGCCGTGTTCACGGCGGTGAAGACGAGCAGGGCGAGCAGCATGCCGAGCAGATCCGGGTCGACGTGCTCCGCCCGCTCGTGGATGCGCTCCGTCACACCGGCGGCCGCGAGGCAGGCCAGGACCATCGTCGCGGTGGTGAATGCGTTCCGGTAGTAGGGAACCCGCGGCCGAGCGGTCCTGATCCAAATATGGAGCTGCAGCACCACCGCCAGCAGAACGGCGAGCACCGGCGGAAGAACGAGGGCGCCCGCGAAGATCCAGACCGAGGTCATGTTGATGTAGTGCGGTATCGAGACCCGCCGCCGCACGCGTTCGGTGCGCGCGACGCATTCCGTATGCACGAGGCCGAGCCCGACGAGCAGCGCCCCCCTGAACAGGTCGTCGTACTCGGGGGCGCTACCGCTCACGACGTGCAGCGCTGTGAGGCCCAGCGCGACCAGCTCGACGAGCACGATCGACACGACCAGGTGCAGCGGCATCTCCCAGATCGACCAGGCGTGGACCCGCCAGGGCCGATCGGGGTTCTTCGCTATGCGCTGTTCGGCTGGCTCTTGCGACATCTGGACCCTACTTCGGAGGTATGTCGGGCGAGCGTAGTCCAATTTGCGTACCCAGTCACACGATGGATTGGATCGGCTTCGATGAGTGACAATGAATTCGTCGAATCTGCTGAAATTCGTCCGACGCACACACATGGCCGATTCGGTCGCAACACTCCGCTACCAACGACTACGGAAAGGAGCCGGCCATGCGCGGACACGACTGGGGATGAGCCTCCACCCACTGAGCGTGGACCGCTCCCCGCGCGAGCGGTCCACGAACGGCATCGGCGCCCGGCTCACGCCGGCGCGTTGATCCGCACGGTGTTGCGCCCGGCGCTCTTGGCCGCGAAGAGGGCGGCGTCGGCCCGCTGCAGCAACGACCGGAGATCGACGCCGTCCTCGTGCTGAACGGCTGCACCGATGGAGACGGTCAGGCCCGGCAGCGCCGCCGGACCGTCCGGAGCGTCGAACTCGACCCGCAGCGCCGCGAGCCGTCGCCGGATCCGCTCGGCCACCGCGAGCGGGAACGGCTCGCCGTTGGGCGTGGTGCCGAGGAGCACGACGAACTCCTCACCTCCGAAGCGCCCGACGAGATCCTGCTGGCGAAGCTCGCCGCGCAACGCTGCGGCCACGGCGGCGAGCACATGGTCACCGACGAGGTGTCCGTGCGTGTCGTTCACCGCCTTGAAGTGGTCGAGATCGAGCACGAGCACGGCGCGGCGGCCACCGCGAGGCAACGGACCCCGCACGAGCTGCGCCGCGTCCGCCTGCCACGCCTGCGCATTCAGCAGGCCCGTCTTCGGGTCGGTCCTGGACGATTCGGCGAGCTCGCGCACGAGCACAGATCGGTGCAGGACGAGCAACGGTGGCAACACGAACAGCACCAGCAGCGGTTGTAGCGTCATCGCCGCGGCTACGAGTGCGCCGAGTACCAGACCGCAGATCTCCAGCAGGTTCTCGTCCCACCGCCCCAGCGTCGTGGCGAGGGTCGGACGCGGCGAGCTGACAGCGATGGCGCCCGCGACGAGGCCGGTGTTGATCGTTGTGTAGACGAGTATCGCGAGGCCGGATGCGAACACCGGCATCGAGCCGTTCGGGGTCCCTGTCCCCGCCCACCTGGCGACGGCGCCGGCCGCGAGCGCAGCGAGGACGATCGTCGCAACGGTGAACAGCTGGCGGTACCGCGGCCGCAGCCGACCGCGACGCCACCAGCTGTAGAGGTCGACGACCACCACGTGCGCGGCGGCGAGGAGCGGGGAAAGCAGAAGGCTCGCCGCGAAGGTCCAGACCGACAACAGATCGATGAAGACCACGTCGGGTGTCCGCCGCCGCGCGCGCTCGTACCCTTCGATGCGTAGACCGAACTCGACGTGCAAGAGCCCCAGCGCCGTGAGGATCGCGGTCCACCCGATTTGCGTCGGTTCGAAGCCGTCGGGCACCGTCACGACAACAGCGATGACGAGCGCGACACCGGCCACCACGTCGACGGCGACGACGAGGGCGATCGCCCCGAGGGGCAGGCCACCGAAGGTGGAGTCCCTCGTCCTCTCCGACCTACCGCCCGGCGGTCCCGGCCTGTCCGAAGCACTCGATGCCACGGCCATGATCTCCCTCGACGACGCGGAGATCCATTGTGCACGCCTGAGTACCAGCGTGGAATGCGACCCAACACTCATGCAGAGGACACCGCGCAGAGGGTGTCACGCACCGCGGAGCGCAGCCGCCGGTTGCTCAAACTGCTGTGCCCGCTCGCCGTTCGCCCGCCACCACGCCACCGCACCGGTGAGCGACAGCACCACCCCGATCACCCCGAACGCGCCGATGGCGACCGAGGGCGTCCAGGTGTCGGCGAGGAGCCCGCCGAGGAACACCGCGACGCCCTGACCTGCGACGATGCCGGAGGCGGCCACTCCGAGGGCGTGGCCGCGGCCGGCGTCGGGGGTGGCGCGGACGAAGCTCGCCTGCGTCTGCAGCAGGTACGCGGTGGAGAACATCCCGGAGATGCCCCAGAGGACGAGGGTGAGGGGGATGCCCGGGTTCAGCGGCATCAGCAGGAGGGGGAGGCCGGCCGCCGCCGCGAGCAGGCCGACCAGCTTCTCCCGCACCGCGAACGGGATGTAGCGCACGAAGAGCCAGGCGCCGAGGACGCTGCCGAGCGGGTCGGCGGCCATCAGCAGCCCGACGACGGCAGTGCCCGCGCCGACCTGGTCGGCGTATGGCGCCGCGAGGCCTTCCGGCACGACGTAGCAGCCGACGAGCCAGGCGAGGAAGACCAGTGCGCGCCGGCGCGGGTCGGTCACGATCGCGACGACGCCGGAGACGACGCCGCGGAACCCGCCGGACGACTCCGTTGCCGCACCTGCGGCCGCAGGCGGCCGGTTGCGCAGCCCGAACCGCACCACGACGGCCGAGAGCGCGAACGTCGCGGCGTCCACCAGCAGCGCGGTCGACGGACTGATGGCCGCGACGAGCAGGCCGCCCGTGGCGAAACCGACCAGCTGCGCGGTCTGGTTGCTGATCTGCCGGACGGCGAGCCCGCGCTCGTAGAGCTCCCCCTCCAGCACCTGCGGCATCAGCGCGCCCTGCGCCGCGGAGTGCGGCGCGCCGAGCAGCACGACCACGACGAGCAGGCCGGACAGCGCCCATAGCTCCAGATCGGGCACGGCCATCACGCACAGCAGCCCGGCACGTGCCACGTCGGTCGCGGCCATGACCTCGCGCCTCCGGCAGCGGTCGGCGAGCCACGAGAGCAGCACGCCGCCGAGCAGGGCGGGCAGGAACGTCAGCGCGTACGTCGTCGCGGCGAGCGTCGCCGAGCCGGTGCGGCCGAATACGAGCACGGCCAGCGCGACGCGGGCGAGCTGGTCGCCGCCCACCGAGAGCAGCTCGGCGGCCCAGATCACGCGGAACTCGGGGACGGAGAAGACCTGCGCCATACCTGTTCCCGCACGTCTCATCCGGTCGCGCCCCCTCGACCCGAGCCTAACGGCCACTACGGACGTCAACTCAGAGTAGGCAGTCGTACGCACCAAGTCAGCAGGCGTTACGACCCATCGCCCGAACGATGCACTGCGTCCAGGCGAACGGAGGCATGGCGGGTGATCAACATTCCCCTGGTGGCCGCAGCGGAGGGCAGGCTTGCCTCCGTCCGTGCAGCCCCATTCACGGCCGGGGCGGCTCAGCCCCGGCGTTGCGCCAGCACGTCCGCCAGCGGGGTGGCGGCCATGCCGTGTGCCGCGGCGACCTCGCGCTGGACGACCTGCCCCGCCACCGTGTTGACCCCTTCCGCGAGGCCGGGGTCGTCCTCGACCGCGGCCTCGAAGCCGCGCTCGGCGAGAGCGATCACGTACGGCAGGGTGACGTTCGTCAGCGCGCGGGTGGACGTGTTCGGCACCGCGCCGGGCATGTTCGCGACGCAGTAGAAGATCGAGTCGTGCACCCGGAACACCGGGTCGTCATGGGTGGTCGGACGTGAGTCGGCGAAGCATCCGCCCTGGTCGATCGCGATGTCGACGAGCACGGAACCCGGCCGCATCCGCGAGACCAGCTCGTTGGTGACCAGGGTCGGCGCCTTCGCGCCGGGCACGAGGACGGCGCCGATCACCAGGTCGGCCCACAGGCAGGCCCGTTCCACCTCGAACGCGTTGCTCATGACCGTCTGCAGGTGGCCGCGGTAGGTGAAGTCGATCTGGCGCAGCCGGTTGATGTTGGTGTCGAGCACGACGACCTCGGCCTGGAAGCCGAGCGCGATCGTCGCCGCGTTCATCCCGGAGACCCCGGCGCCGAGCACCGCGACCTTGCCGGCCGGCACCCCGGACACCCCACCGAGCAGCACACCGCGCCCACCGACCGTGCGCTGCAGGTGGTGCGCGCCCACCTGCGGCGCCATCCGACCCGCCACCTCGCTCATCGGCGCCAGCAACGGGAGCGTGCCGTCGGGCAGCCGGACCGTCTCGTACGCCACGGCCGTCGTCCCGGCGTCGACGAGCGCGTCGGTGCACTCCTTCGACGCCGCGAGGTGCAGGTACGTGAAGAGCACCAGGTCGCGGCGCAGGCGGTGGTACTCCTCCGCGACAGGTTCCTTGACCTTGAGGACGATCCCCGCCGCGCCCCAGACCTCGTCGGCGTCGGCGACGATCCGCGCGCCCGCCGCGACGAACTCGTCGTCGGGCAGGCCCGCTCCGGCGCCCGCGTCGTGCTCGACGAGAACGTCGTGGCCGCGGCTCGTGAGCTCGCGCACGCCGGCCGGGGTGAGAGCCACCCGGTACTCGTGGTTCTTGACCTCGCGCGGGACACCCACGACCTGCTTCGTCGACATCCACCGATCCTGCCCTAAACCGCACCGTGACAGCCCGTGACACGTCGGCGGCCGCAGGTTGCCTGGAAAGCCACTTTCCCGGCACCAGACGCCTGCAAAGTGGCTTTCCAGGCAACCCCGGCCCGTGGTGTCGCGACTGCGGGTAGTCGGGTCGGGTCGGGTCAGGCCGGCAGCAGCAGGTCCGCCACGTGCGCGATCTCGTTGACCGTGCGCACCGCGCGTCGTCCGTCGCGGCCGGCGATCACGCGGGTGATGCCCGTGTAGTCGAGCGGGAACGTGAGCGGCCGGGCCAGCCCGAGCAGGTGCGCGAGCCACACGTTGATCACGCCGGCGTGCGCGACGACGACGGCTGTCTCCCGGCCGGGGTGCGCTGCGACGATCGCCTCCAGCGCGGCATCGACGCGCCCGGTGAACGCGGAGACGTCGATGTCCGCCGGCAGCAGTCCGGCCAGCATCCGCTCCCACGCGGCGGGATCGAGCCGCGCCATCTCGTGCACCGGGACGTACTTCGCCGACGTGCGGTCGTACTCGCTGAGGTCGTCGACGATCTCCGGCTCGCGGCCGATCGCGGCAGCGAGCGGAGCGGCGGTGCCCCGCGCCCGGGCGAGCGGGCTGCAGTACAGGCCCGCGATGTCCGTCCCCAACGCCTCGACCAGCCGTTTCGCCTGCCGCTCCCCCAGCTCGGTCAGCGGCGGATCGGCGGGGCCGCGCTCGTCTGACCCGTGGATGCGCTCCGGCAGCGCGTGCCTGACGAGTACGAGCTGCACCCGGTCAGTCCGGGACGTTCGCGCCGTGCCCGGCGTCGCGCAGCGCGGCCCGCAGCGCGTCGCGGATCTCGTCCTGCTCCGCGGCGTCGACGGAGGGGGCCGCGTTGGCGAAGTCGAAGGCCGCCATGTCCGATGCGGGAAAGACGTGGACGTGCAGGTGCGGCACCTCGAAGCCGGCCACCATCAGCCCGACCCGCGGCGGCTGCCACACCGATGCGATCGCGGCGCCGACGGCGTGCGACACGCTCATGAGGTGCGTCAGCAGCGCAGGCTCGGCGTCGACCCACTTGTCGATCTCCGCGCGCGGGACGACGAGCGTGTGCCCCGGCCCGAGCGGGTTGATCGACAGGAACGCGACGGCGGTGTCGTCGGCCCACACGAACCGGCCGGGCAGGTCGCCGTCGATGATCTTCGAGAACACGGTGCTCATCGGGGATGACACTAGTCGGCGATCGACCGCTCGCGGCGGTCGGCCGGGATGTACGCGTTCCGCGCGAGAGGGCAGCAAAGCCACTTTCCGGCCCTCACAGGGCAGGAAAGTGGCTTTCCTGCCCTGCCCGGCGCCTCGTCAGTCGGGTTTGCCCTACCCACACCCGGGGGCGCGCACGGCAGCCCGCCGCCCGCCGCAGGCGAACACTTCTCCGCATGACAACGATCACCCGCAAGACCGTGCCCGCCACCGTCAACCTCGCCGTCCTGACCTGGCTGTTCGCCGTCGCCGCGGGCGTCGGGGAGGCGGTCGTGCGCATGCAGCTCCCGGACGCGCCGACCCTCGATGCGCTCGCGATGCGCTTCGGGATCTACGCCGTCGTCGTCGCGATCGTGCTGGCGCTGCGCACCGGCTACAACCCGGTCCGCTGGACGCTGGCCATCGGGCTGGGCGTCGTGGGGACGCTCTCGCTGATCCTCGAGCCGATCACCTGGTGGCTCGCCGGCGGCTCACCGGTGGAGTTCCTCGCCACCGCCGACGGGCCGACGCTCGCGATCACCGCGCTGCGCGCGCTGCACGTGCTCGCCGTCTTCACCGCGCTCGCGCTGATGTTCCACCCGCGCTCCGCGCCGTTCTTCCGCAAGGCGCCCCGCCCGTAGGCTCGACCGATGGCACGCACCATCGCGACCAACACGACCGTGGACCGCGCGGCGCTCACCGAGTTCATTAGCACCCGCCACCACGTCATCCTTCTGACGCCGCGCCGTGACGGGGGCTGGCAGGGCTCCCCCGTCACGGCCGGCGTCGACTCCGCGGGCAGGGTGGTCGTCTCCACCTATCCCGAGCGCGCGAAGGCCGCCAACGTCGCCCGCGGCGGCAAGGCGTCGGTCATCGTCCTGTCCGAGGACTTCAACGGCCCGTGGGTGCAGGTCGACGGCGACGCCGAGCTGCTCACGCTGCCCGACGCGCTCGAGCCGCTCGTCGAGTACTTCCGGTCGATCTCCGGCGAGCACCCCGACTGGGACGAGTACCGCTCCGCGATGACCACGCAGGGCAAGGCGTTGATCAGGATCACCCCGACGCGGTGGGGACCGGTCGCGACCGGGGGTTTCCCCTCGCGACTTGTGTAACGCGCTGCCACAGCGGGCAGCCTGTCGGGGCACCCCGGTAGCCTTTGCGCGTTGTCGGGATCGGTTCTGAAGAGCGGCCGCGGCCGGGAAATCGAGGCAGTCATGCGGCCGTGGCCGGGCCACGCCTATCCGTTGGGCGCCACCTACGACGGGTCCGGCACCAACTTCGCGATCTTCTCCGAGGTCGCCGACAAGGTCGAGCTCTGCCTCTTCGACGAGCAGGGCAAGGAGCGGCGCATCAGGCTGCTCGAGGTCGACGGCTTCGTGTGGCACGGGTACCTGCCCAACATCGAGCCCGGGCAGCGCTACGGCTACCGCGTGCACGGCCCGTACGAGCCCGCCAGCGGCTTGCGCTGCAACCCCGACAAGCTCCTGATCGATCCCTACGCGAAGGCCGTCGACGGCCCGGTCAAGTGGGACGAGGCCGTGTTCGGCTACCCGTTCGGCGACGGCGACGCCGTCAACGAGACCGATTCGGCGCCGTACGTCCCCAAGTCGGTGGTGGTCAACCCGTTCTTCGACTGGGGCTCCGACCGCGCGCCGCGCATCCCCTACCACGAGACGGTGATCTACGAGGCGCACGTCAGGGGCCTGACGATCGCCAACAAGGCCATCCCCGAGGACCTGCGGGGCACCTACACCGGCCTCGCGCACCCGGCGATGATCGATCACTTCACCAACCTCGGCATCACGGCCGTCGAGCTCATGCCGGTGCACGAGTTCCTGAACGACCACCACCTGCAGGAGAAGGGCCTCTCGAACTACTGGGGCTACAACACGATGGCGTTCCTCGCCCCGCACCACGCCTACGCCATGCCCGGCAACCGGCCGGGCAACCAGGTGCAGGAGTTCAAGGCGATGGTCCGCGACCTGCACGACGCCGGCATCGAGGTGATCCTCGACGTCGTCTACAACCACACGGCCGAGGGCAACCAGATGGGCCCGACGCTGTCGATGCGGGGCGCCGACAACGCCGCGTACTACCGGCTCGTCGAGGACGACCCGCGGTACTACATGGACTACACGGGCACGGGCAACTCGCTCAACGTGCGCCACCCGCACACCCTGCAGCTGATCATGGACTCGCTGCGCTACTGGGTCACCGAGATGCACGTCGACGGCTTCCGCTTCGACCTCGCCTCCACGCTGGCGCGCGAGTTCTACGACGTCGACCGGCTCTCGACGTTCTTCGACCTCGTCCAGCAGGACCCGGTGATCAGCCAGGTCAAGCTGATCGCCGAGCCGTGGGACGTCGGGCCCGGCGGCTACCAGGTCGGCAACTTCCCGCCGCTGTGGACCGAGTGGAACGGCAAGTACCGCGACACCGTCCGCGACTTCTGGCGCGGCGAACCGGGCACGCTCGGCGAGTTCGCCTCCCGCATCACCGGCAGCTCCGACCTCTACCAGGACGACGGCCGCAAGCCGTTCGCGTCGATCAACTTCGTCACCGCGCACGACGGGTTCACCCTGGCCGACCTCGTCTCGTACAACGAGAAGCACAACGAGGCCAACCAGGAGGGCGGCAACGACGGCGAGAGCCACAACCGCTCCTGGAACTGCGGTGTGGAGGGCCCGACCGACGACACCGCCGTGCTGGAGCTGCGGGCCCGCCAGCAGCGCAACTTCATCACCACGCTGCTGGTCAGCCAGGGCGTCCCGATGCTGCTGCACGGCGACGAGCTCGGCCGCACCCAGCAGGGCAACAACAACGTGTACTGCCAGGACAACGAGACGGCGTGGGTCGACTGGTCGCTCGCCGACAAGAACGCCGGCCTGATCGGGTTCACCGCCGGCGTCATCGCGCTGCGCCATGCGCACCCGGTGTTCCGCAGGCGCCGGTTCTTCGCAGGCCGCCCGATCCGCCCGCGCCGCCGCTCCGACGTCGACGCGCCGATCGCGGACATCGCCTGGTTCACCCCGTCGGGCGAGGAGATGACCGAGCACGACTGGGACTCCGGCTTCGGCAAGTGCGTGCTGGCGTTCCTCAACGGCGAGGGCATCACCGAGATCGACAACCGGGGCGAGCGGGTCACCGACGATTCGTTCCTGCTGTGCCTCAACGCGCACTACGAGGACATCGAGGTCACCCTGCCCGGGCCGGAGTACGGCGCGCGGTGGGCGGTGGTCGTCGATTCCGCGAAGGGTGAGGTCGTCAACCTCGCCTCGGGGCCCGGCATCGTCGCGGCCGAGCCCCCGACGATCGGCGACGGCGCCGCTCTGGTGGCGCCCGCCCGGTCCGTGCTGGTGCTGCAGCGCATTCCCTGATCCCCCGCACCCACAGCCCGACGAGGAGACCCGTGGTGCCCGCCCCGTCGTCCACCTACCGCCTGCAGTTCTCGAAGGACATGACGTTCGAGCAGGCGGCACAGCTGCTGCCGTACCTGAGCGCGCTCGGGGTCGGTGCGCTCTACGCGTCGCCGTTGCTGGAGTCGGGCGCCGGCTCCAACCACGGCTACGACGTCGTCGACCCGACCAGGGTGTCGGCGGAGCGCGGTGGGCCGGAGGGGCGCAGCGCGCTCGTCGCGGCCGTGCGCGAGAGCGGCCTGCAGTTCGTGCTCGACATCGTGCCCAATCACGTCGGCGTCGCGCTGGCGAAGGCCAACCCGTGGTGGTGGGACGTGCTCGCGCACGGGCCGGAGTCCCCCTACGCCGGGTTCTTCGACATCGAGTGGGCGGCCGGCCCGATCCTGCTGCCGGTGCTCGACGCCGACGAGGAGAAGGCGCTCTCGGAGCTGTCGCTCTCCGACGACCGCTCCGAGCTCCGCTACTACGAGCACGCAGCCCCGGTCGCGCCCGGCACCGGCGACGAGGGCACCGCGCAGGAGGTGCACGAGCGGCAGCACTACCGGTTCGTCTCGTGGAAGCGCGGGGCGGCTGAGCTGACCTACCGCCGGTTCTTCGACGTCTCGACGCTCGCCGCGGTGCGGGTGGAGATCCCCGAGGTGTTCGAGGCCACCCACCGGGAGGTGCTGCGCTGGGTCGAGGCCGGCGATGTCGACGGCATCCGCGTCGACCACCCCGACGGCCTGTCCGACCCCGGCGCCTACCTGCGCAGGCTGCGCGCGGCGATCGGTCCGGGGCGCTGGCTGCTCGTGGAGAAGATCCTCGGCGTCGGCGAGGAGCTGCCGCCGTCGTGGCCGGTCAACGGCACGTCCGGGTACGAGGCGCTGCGCGAGCTCCAGGGTGTGTTCGTCGACCCCGCGGGCGCGGGGCTGCTCACCCAGCTGACCGCCGAGCACATCGGGCGGAAGGAGTCGCTGCACTCCGCCGAGCACGCCGCGCGCCAGGAGGTGGCCGGCACGATCCTCGCGGCGGAGGTGCACCGGATCGCCAGGGTCGCTGCCGAGCTGCCTGCACTCTCGCAGGTGACGCCCGAGCGGCTGCGCGAGGCCGTCGCCGAGCTGCTCTGCGGGTTCCCGGTCTACCGCTCGTACCTCCCCGAAGGCCGCCACGCGCTGGACACCGCCGTGTCGGTCGCACGTACGCACCGCCCCGACCTGGGCGAGGAGCTGGCGACGATCTCGGCGGCGATGCTGGCCGAGCCGCAGGGCGAGCTGGCCACCCGCGTCCAGCAGACGTCCGGGATGGTGATGGCGAAGGGCGTGGAGGACACCACGTTCTACCGCTGGAACCGGCTCGTCGCGCTCAACGAGGTGGGCGGCGACCCGTCCCGCTTCGGGGTCGCGCCGGCCGAGCTGCACTCGGCGCTGGCGGCGCGCGAGGCGTCGTGGCCGCAGACGATGACCACGCTGTCGACGCACGACACCAAGCGGTCGGAGGACGTCCGCGCCCGCCTCGCCGTGCTCGCCGAGATCCCGGCCGAGTGGGCCGAGCGCATGCGCCGCTGGGCGGCCGCGCACCCGCTGCCCGAGCGGTCGCTCGAGCTGATGGCGTGGCAGAACCTCGTCGGCGCGTGGCCGATCACCCCCGAGCGGATGGCCGCGTACCTCGGCAAGGCCTCCAAGGAGGCCAAGCTCGCGACCAGCCACGTCGAGCCCGTGGCCGAGGTCGACGAGGCGGTCGCCGCGTGGCCGGCGGCGGTCATGGCGGATCCGGTGGTGAGCGCCGAGATCGAGGAGTTCGTCGCCCGCATCAGCGGCCCGGGCTGGTCAAACTCGCTCGGCCAGAAGCTCCTGCAGCTGGCCGGCCCCGGCGTGCCCGACGTCTACCAGGGCACGGAGCTGTTCGAGTACTCGCTCGTCGACCCGGACAACCGCAGGCCCGTCGACTTCGCGCTGCGCCAGGAGCTGCTGACCCGCCTCGACGAGGGCTGGCTGCCGCCGGTCGACGCCGAGGGAGCGGCGAAGCTGCTCGTGACGTTCAGCGCGCTGCGGCTGCGGCGGTACCGGCCCGAGGTGTTCACCGGCTACCGGCCGCTGCACGCCGAAGGTCCTGCGGCCGCCCACGCGGTGGCGTTCGCGCGGTCGTCGTCGCTGGTCGCGGTGGCGACGAGGCTCCCGGTCGGGTTGGCGGCGCGCGGCGGGTGGGACGCCTCGACGGTGCTCCCGCTCCCGGAGGGCGCATCCGACTGGCACGACATCATCACCGACACCGAGGTCGACGGCTCCGCCCCCGCTCTCGCGTCGCTGCTCGCGCGCTACCCGGTGGCCCTCCTCGTCCGACCGGCTTGACCGCGTAGGACCACCCGGCCTTACGGTTTCGCTCATGCGCCGAACGTCAGCCGTGGTGATCGCTGCCGTCCTGACGGGCGCTACTGCGTGCTCGGGGATGCTGGGATCACGCGCGCCGCTGCCCCCGCCGGTCCCCAGCCAGACCTGGAGCGCCGATTTCGGCCTGGTCGACCTGCCGCTCGCGCCCGCCACGGCCCCCGTCGAGCGGTGGCGCGTCGCCCTCGCCCCCGGTGGGACCGCACGCGTGCAGGGCTCCGTGATCGCCACGGCCGAGCCGGGCAAGGTGGAGACGGCCGAGCCGACGACCGTCCGCAGGCTCGACCCGAAAACCGGCGCCACGATGTGGACCGCGCAGGCACCTCCGGGGAGCATCGCCGCGCTGCAGATCGTCGGACCCGACTCGGCGCCCGCGGTCGCGGTGGCCGTCGCAGTCCCGGGACGGGAGCTGGCGCTGACGGTGATCGACGGCGCCGACGCTCGGCCGCTGTGGGACGGCGAGGCCGACGCGCCGCTCCCGATCGTCTCGGCGACCGCGGAGATGCTGATCGTCGACACGCCGCGCGGGCAGGTCGGGATCGACCGCGCCTCCACCGAGGAGCGCTGGCGGACCCGCCGCGACGTGCGGCTGCAGGACGGTGCGCTGCTCGTGGAGGAGCCGAAGCACTCGACGTTCGGGGTGCTGGACCTCGCGACCGGCGAACCGCTGTGGGAGCACACGGGCGAGCCGTTCGGCGACGCCTCCGTCGTGGGTGACCTGGTCGTCGTGACCCGCAAGGAGGAGGGCGCCCGCGATTCGGCGATGGCGTACGACACCACGACCGGCGAGCCGCGGTGGACGGCGCCGGCATCCCTGCCGCGGGTGGGGCGATCGTCCGTTGCGGCATCGGGCGCCGACGCGCTGATCCTCGAGGGCGGCGAGTCCGGCGGCAACACAGCGGTGCTCGACCGGGCGACCGGTGCGGTGCGCTGGGAGGGCGAGCACGTCGTCACCGATGTGCTGACCGTCGGCGGTGTCCCGACCCCGCTCGAGGTGGGCGAGAACAACATCACCGTTCTCGACGCGACCACCGGCGCCGACCTCGTGACGGTGCCGATGCGCGGCTACGAGCGGTTCACCGTCGCCGGCGGGGCGGTCTACGGCGCCGACGGTGACGACGTCGTCGCCCGCGGGCTGCCCGACCTCGAAGAACGCTGGCGGGTGCCGGGGGCGGCCGGCCCCGACGGCACCAGCTTCAGCCCGGTGACCGGCGGGTTCGTCACGATCGGGACAGCCGACGTCGTGGCGTACATGCCGTGATCACGATCCTGATCACGAAACGGGGAGATCACACCGCCGCGCCGTGCGTCCCGCTGCGGCGCACGGGAGGATCGTCCGGTGGCTGAGTTCGCGGTGTGGGCACCGCAGCGGGAGAAGGTACGGGTGCTCGTCGACGGCGCCACCCACCCGATGGAGCGGGTCGACGCCGGCTGGTGGCGCGCCGAGGTGCGTGACGTCGCCCCCGGCACCGCCTACGCCTTCCTGCTCGACGACGACGAGACCCCGCTGCCCGACCCGCGTTCGCTGTGGCAGCCCACCGGTGTGCACGGCGCGTCGCGCGTGTACGACCAGCACGGTTTCTGGTGGACCGACCACGCGTGGACCGGGAAGCAGCTGCCCGGCAGCGTGCTGTACGAGCTGCACATCGGCACGTTCACCGCCGAGGGCACGTTCGATGCCGCGATCGAGCGGCTCGACCACCTCGCGCAGCTGGGCGTCGACCTGGTCGAGGTGCTGCCGGTCAACGCCGTCGACGGCCCGCGGAACTGGGGCTACGACGGTGTCGGCTGGTACGCGGTGACCGAGAACTACGGCGGTCCCGACGCGTTCAAGCGGTTCGTCGACGCCTGCCACTCACGCGGCATGGGTGTGGTGCTCGACGTCGTCTACAACCACCTCGGGCCGTCCGGCGCCTACCTCGACCGGTTCGGGCCGTACTTCGCCGGGAGCAACATCTGGGGCCCGTCGCTGAACCTGGACGGCGCCGAGTCGGAGCACGTCCGCCGGTACGTCATCGAGAACGCGCTGATGTGGCTGCGCGACTTCCACGTCGACGGGCTGCGCATCGACGCGATCCACGCGTTGCGCGACGGCGGGGCGACGCACGTGCTGGAGCAGCTGGCGGCTGAGGTGGACGCGCTCTCGGCGCACGTCCGGCGTCCGCTGTCGTTGATCGCGGAGTCCGACCTGAACGACCCGAAGATCGTCACCGCGCGGGAGGGCGTGGGCTACGGCCTGCACGCGCAGTGGTGCGACGACATCCACCACTGCCTGCACACGACCCTCACCGGTGAGGCGCAGGGCTACTACGCCGACTTCGCCGCGGCCGGGCTGGCGGGCCTGGCGCACGTCTTCACCAGGGCGTTCCTGCACGAGGGCACGTGGTCGAGCTTCCGGCGCCGCAACCACGGCGCGCCCGTGGACACCCGACGGATCCCCGGCCACCGCTTCCTCGCCTACCTGCAGAACCACGACCAGATCGGCAACCGGGCCACCGGCGACCGGCTGACCGAGAGCCTCTCCCCCGGCCTGCTCGCCTGCGGCGCCGCGCTCGTGCTCACCTCGCCGTTCACGCCGATGCTGTTCATGGGCGAGGAGTGGGGCGCGCGCACGCCGTGGCAGTTCTTCTCCTACTTCCCCGAACCCGCCCTGCGCGACGCGGTGCGGGAGGGCCGCACCGCTGAGTTCGCCGAGCACGGCTGGGGCGACGCCGAGGTGCCCGACCCGAACGCCGAGAGCACGTTCCTCGACTCCAAGCTCGACTGGGACGAGCCCACCCAGGAGCCGCACGCCACGCTGCTGCAGATGCACCGCGAGCTCATCGCGCTGCGCAAGGCGTGGCCCGACCTCACGAACCCGTGGCTCGACGAGGTCGAGGTCGAGATCGACGACGCGCAGCGCACCATCGTCGTGCACCGCGGCGCGCTGCGGGTGGTGTGCAACCTCGGCGGCGAGGAAACGACGATCGCACTCGGCGGGCCGGTGACCCGCATCCTCCTCGCGTCCGAACCGGTCGAAGGGGCCGACGACGCCATCACGATCGGGCCGGAGAGGTTCGCGATCGTCCGGGTCGGATGATGAGCCACTCAGCGGACGAGGCCGTCGCGGCCATCATGAGGCACCTCGCCGCGGACGGCTTCGACTGCCGCGCCGACGGGGCCGGGCGCTACCGCATCGTCTCGCAAAGGGGCGACGCCCTGCCAGCGCAGCCGGTTCTCACCATCCCCGCCGACCTGTTCCTGGAGTACCTCCAGGACCTGGCGGGGAAGCTCGGCTACCCGGCGTCCGACCCGTTCACCGAAGCCCTGTCGCTGACGAACATCAACCTCATGGAAGAGCTGGAAACGACGCACGGGCTCGACCGCAACCACGTCACCGCGCTGGGCTACCGGCGGGTCCGCGGCCGGGTGCGGTTCTACGTCGAACACGACTTCCCGGACGGGGCTCCCGCACCGCCTACGGACCCGGATCAGATGTGGGTCGCCGAGCGCCCGGAGTGACAGGCCTTACCGTCGCCGCCCACCAGGCGCGGGAGGAGGGCAGGAAAGCCACTTTCCTGCCCTGTGAGGGCCGGAAAGTGGCTTTGCTGCCCTCGCATGCGGAACGCACGCATCCCCGCCGACCGGAGGCCCCGCAACAGCAGCCGGCCCAGAGCTGGGCGTCAGACGGGATGGGTGCGGGGACGCACACGTTGCCGGGAAAGCCACTTCCCGGCCTGTGGCGCCGGGAAAGTGGCTTTCCAGGCACGCCCGCCCGCCCGCCGGGTCGGGCTGCCGGCCGGCAGCGAACGGGCTCAGCGCCGGCTCAGAGCAGGCCCAGCCCCTTGACCGCCTCGCGCTCCTCGACCAGCTCGGCGACGGTGGCGTCGATGCGCTCGCGGGAGAACTCGTTGATCTCCAGCCCCTGCACGATCTCCCACTTCCCGTTCTTCGAGGTCACGGGGAAGCTGGAGATGATGCCCTCGGCGATGCCGTAGGAGCCGTCCGACGGGATGGCGGCGGAGGTCCAGTCGCCCTCGGCAGTGCCGTTGACCCAGTCGTGGACGTGATCGATGGCGGCGTTGGCCGCCGATGCAGCGGACGACGCGCCGCGGGCCTCGATGATCGCCGCGCCGCGCTTGGCGACGGTCGGGATGAACGTGTCGCGCAGCCAGGCCTCGTCGACCTGCTCAGCGGCGGACTTGCCGTTGACCTCGGTGTTGAAGAGGTCGGGGTACTGGGTGGCGGAGTGGTTGCCCCAGATCGTGAGCTTGTGGATGTCGGTGACGGCTACCGACAGCTTCTTCGCCAGCTGCCCGACGGCACGGTTGTGGTCCAGCCGCGTCATGGCGGTGAAGCGCTCGGCCGGGACGTCCGGTGCGGCCGACTGCGCGATCAGCGCGTTTGTGTTGGCCGGGTTGCCGACGACGAGCACGCGGATGTCGTCGGCCGCGCCGGCGTTGATGGCCCGGCCCTGCGGGGCGAAGATGCCGCCGTTGGCCTCGAGCAGGTCGCCGCGCTCCATGCCCTTGGTGCGGGGGCGGGCGCCGACGAGCAGCGCGACGTTCGCGCCGTCGAAGGCGGCGGTGGCGTCGTCGGTGATGTCGATGCCGGTGAGCAGCGGGAACGCGCAGTCGTCGAGCTCCATGGCGGTGCCCTCGGCAGCCTTCACCGCCTGCGGGATCTCCAGCAGTCGCAGCCGGACGGGGGTGTCGGGGCCCAGCAGCTGACCGGACGCGATACGGAAGAGCAGCGCGTAGCCGATCTGGCCAGCGGCTCCGGTGACGGTGACGGTGACGGGTGAAGGCACGGGGTGGAATGTAGACCTCGCCGTGCCCCGGCGCCGCGACGGGGAGCACAGTGAGACGTGGTTCGCTCGACCGCCCAAACACCTCCAGAAAATCTTCGAAGATTTTTCCGGGAACATGTCGAACGGTGTCGAGGCCGTTCGTAGCCAGGGTGAGAGACCGGTACGGAGCCGGTCGACACAGCGCCCCGGAGGCCGTCATGTCCGTCACCACCACCACCGCCGCCCGTACCGCCACCACCTCGGCCGCCCCGACCCCGACCCCGACTCTTGGTGCGCTGCTGCGCGACGGTGCCGCCGCGGCCGTGCTCGCCGCGGGCGCGACGGCCGCCGTCGCCGCCGCCGGTCAGGCCGCCGGGATCAGCACCGCGCTCGCCGGTGCGCCCGTCCCGACGTCCGGATTCGCGACCCTGACCGTGATGTTCTCGGTGGTCGGGCTGTTCATCGCGCTGGGGCTGCGCCGCTTCGCCCGCCGCCCGCGCACCACGTGGATCCGCACCACCGTCGCGCTGACCGTGCTCTCGCTGGTCCCCGACCTCCTCGTCGACGCCGACACCAGCACCAAGGCCCTGCTGATGCTGACCCACGTCGTGGCCGCTGCGATCGTGGTGCCCGCAGTCGCCCGCCGCCTGCGCGCCTGAGACCCCGACAAACACAACAAGTCCGAGAAGCACGAGGAGCGATCGACCATGCAGTACCTGCTGTCCCTCCAGTCCGACGAGAGTGCGCCCGAGGCGGACCGAGAGGCCATGGCGCTCGCCTCCATGGACCGGGTCTCACGGGTCAACCGCGAGATCGAGGCCAGCGGCGCCTGGGTCTTCGCCGGCGGGTTGCGCTCGTCCGACAGCGCGACCGTCGTGCGGGTGCAGAACGGCGCCACGACCATGACCGATGGGCCGTTCGCCGAGACGAAGGAGCAGGTCGCGGGGTTCTGGGTGATCCGCGTCCCCGACCTCGACGCGGCGCTGGCCTGGGCCGAGAAATGCGCGGAGGCGTGCGGTGGCCCGGTCGAGGTGCGCCCCTTCGACGACTTCTCGCAAGGCTGACCGTCCGATCGGCTACGCACCATCAACCGATCGACGCTGCTTCGGCAACTTTGGACGGAGCCCAGAAAGTCCGGTTTCTCATAATCTGGGGGCATGACGCAGCCGGTCGACCCAGGCGCCATCGCAACGTCCGCGCGAGCGCTAGCGCCCGACATCGCACGCGGCGGCATGCTCCTGCTCATCGCCCTCGCCAACGTCCACCTCTGGACGTACGACCACCAGACGGGTGTCCGCGGCTACCCCGCCCAGCTCGACAGCGCCGACTCGGCGGTGACGATCGTGCAGCTGCTGCTGGTCGACGGGCGCGCGTACCCGCTCTTCGGGTTCCTGTTCGGCTACGGGATCGTGCAGCTCGCGAGCAGGCGCGGAACGGTGGGCATGCCGGTGGGTGCGGTCACCCGGCTGGTCCGGCGCCGCGGTGGGTGGATGCTCCTGATCGGCTTCCTGCACGGACTGCTGCTCTGGGCCGGCGACATCGTCGGTGCCTACGGGCTGCTCGCTGTGCTCATGGCCGGTCTGCTCGTCGCGGGATCGAACCGGGCGCTGCTCATCACCGCAGGCATCGGGCTGTTCTGCAGCGCGCTGCTCTACGCGGCGGCCTCGATACCGATGCCCGACGAGTCGTCGGCGCTGCTGCCCTCGATGGGGACCGCGAGCTACGCCCTCAGCCTGCTGCTCAGGGCGATCGAGTGGGCCGGGATCGGCCTGTTCTCCGCCATGTTCTCGGTGTTCGGCGCCGTCGCGCTCGGGGCGTGGGCCGCGCGGCGACGGCTGCTCGACGAGCCCGAGCGGCACCGCAGGTTCCTGCAGCGGGTGGCCGTCGGCGGCCTCGGAACGGCCGTGTTGCTCGGCCTGCCGCTCGCGCTGCTCACCGTCGCCGGCTCGCCGGCACCGCTCGGGCTCGTGCTGGCCGCCGGCGCGGTGCACGCGATCGGCGGCTACCTCGGCGGGCTGGGATATGCCGCCCTCTTCGGTCTGATCGCGATCCGGCTCGCGCGGCGCACCCCGGGGGTGTTCACGGACGCGCTGCGGTCGTGTGGTCAGCGGTCGCTGTCCTGCTACCTGGCGCAATCGGTGGCGTTCGCCCTGCTGCTGCCGGCGTGGTCGCTCGGACTCGGCGGCGGCGCGCACCTCTGGCAGACGGCGCTGGTCGGCATCGGGACCTGGGCGGTGATCCTCGTCGTCGCGCACCTGACCGCCCGCGCCGGGCTGCGCGGCCCCGCCGAGGTGGTGCTGCGCCGGCTCACCTACGGCAAGCGCGTGCTCACCCCTGCCGACGGCGCGCGCTGATCACCCCGGTGTCGAACCCGGCGAGGTGCAGGCCGCCGTGGAAGCGGGCGTGCTCGACCTTGAGGCAACGGTCCATGACGACGTCGAGCCCGGCCGCCTCGGCGCGCTGGGCGAGGTCGACGTCGTAGAGGCCGAACTGCAGCCACAGCGTCTTCACCCCTGGCGGGAGTGCCAGCACCTCGTCCAGCACGCCCGGGAGGTCCTGCTGGCGACGGAAGACGTCGACGATGTCGGGCACCACCGGCAGGTCGGCCAGCGTGGCGTAGACCGGCCGGCCGAGGATCTTCGTCGCGTTCGGGTTGACGAAGTACACGTCGTAGTCGGTGCTGGAGAGCAGGTAGGTCGCAACGAAGTTGCTGGCCCGTGCCGGGTTGGGCGACGCACCGACCATCGCGACGGTGCGCGTGGACTGCAGCATCTGCTGGCGGCGTGCCGCCGACGGGTTCTCCCAGTCGCTCATGCCGACACCTTCCCCGCCTCGGCGAGCGCTTGGTCGAGATCCCAAATGATGTCCTCCGGATCCTCCAGCCCGACGCTGATCCGCACCAGGTCGGGCGGCACGCCCGCGTCGCGCAGCTGGTCGTCCGTCAGCTGCTGGTGGGTCGTCGAACCGGGATGGATCACGAGCGTGCGGACGTCGCCGATGTTGGCGAGGTGGCTGCACAGCTGCACCGACTCGATGAACCGCTGCCCGGCCTCCCGGCCGCCGTCGACACCGAAGGAGAACACGGCACCCGGCCCGAGCGGCAGGTAGCGCTGGGCGAGCGCGTGGTGCGGGTGATCGGGCAGCCCCGCCCACTTCACGTAGGACACCCGCGGGTCGGCTTGCAGCCACTCCGCGACGGCCCGCGCGTTGGCGACGTGCGCCGCCATCCGCTGCGGGAGCGTCTCCACACCTTGCAGCAACAGGAACGCCGAGTGCGCCGAGAGGGTCGCGCCGACGTCGCGCAGCTGCTCGGCGCGCAGCTTCGTGAGGAAGCCGAGCTCCTGGAAGTTGCCCCACCAGCTCAGCCCGCCGTACGACGGGATCGGCTCGGTCATCTGCGGGAAGTTGCCGTTGCCCCAGTTGAACCGGCCCGATTCCACGACCACCCCGCCCAGCGTGGTGCCGTGGCCGCCGAGGAACTTCGTCGCCGAGTGGATCACGATGTCGGCGCCGTGCTCGATCGGCCGGCACAGGTACGGCGTCGCCATCGTCGCGTCGACGACGAGCGGCAGGCCGGCCGCGTGCGCGACGTCCGCGAGCGCTGCGATGTCGGCGACGTCGCCTGACGGGTTGGCGACGATCTCCGCGAAGAGCAGCTTCGTGTTGGGCCTGATCGCGGCGGCGAACGCGGCTGGATCACTGCCAGGGACAAAGGCCGTGTCGACCCCGAACCTGCGCAGCGTGACGTCGAGCTGCGTGATCGTGCCGCCGTAGAGCCCGGCGGCGGCGACGATGTGGTCGCCGGCTCCGGCGAGGCTGGCGAACGTCAAGAACTCGGCGGCCTGCCCGCTCGCCGTCGCGACCGCGCCGATCCCGCCCTCGAGGCTCGCCATCCGCTCCTCCAGAACCGACACCGTCGGGTTGGCGATGCGGCTGTAGATCAGGCCGTACTTCTGCAGCGCGAAGAGGCTCGCCGCATCGGTGGTGTCGGCGAAGACGAAGCTCGTGGACTGGTAGATCGGCGTCGCGCGGGCGCCCGTTGCGGAGTCGGGCACGGCGCCGGCGTGCACCGCGCGCGTCCGGAAACCCCAGCTGCGGTCGGTCATGCCCCCATACTTCCCCATCGTTCAGGCGTCGAGGTGCTCGCGGAAGAACGCGACGATGCGCCGGTGCGCGTCGGCCGCGCTGGCCTCGTGGTACTCGCCCCGGATCGGGGTGTACGGCAAGACCCGGCCCATCAGCCCGGGGGTCCGCGTGTAGAACGAGTGCCCGGCCTCCGGGTAGATCTGGACGTCGTGCGCGACGCCGAGCGCCTCCAGGTCGGTGGTGAGCCGCTCGGCGAAGCCGCGGTTGGCGAGGTCGCGCCCACCGAAGCTCGCGACGACGGGGCAGGCGCGGTCCATCTCGACGGGCATGCTGTAGAACGGCGCCGACACCTTGTAGAGGCCGGTCTTCGCGAGCAGCAGCGCGAAGCTGCCGCCCATGCAGAACCCGATGGCGCCGATCCGCTCGCCGTCGACGGCCGGGTCGTCGGCGAGCCGGCGCCGCGCCGCCTCGATGTCGTCCAGCTCGCGCCCGGTGCCGCGGATCGTCGTGCGGATGGCGCTCGCGACGCAGATCGGGCGCACCGGGCCGCGCGCGAACAGGTCCGGGATGAGCACGGCGTACCCGTCGTCGGCGAGGTCGCGCGCGACCCTGCGCATCTCGTCGGTCATCCCGAACGCCTCGTAGATCATCACGAGGCCGGGCACGGGCCCCGTCGCGTCGTCGGGCGTCGTCAGCACGCCGGGGAGGGTGACGCCGTCGCCTGCGGTGAACTCGATCTCATGCTGCACGACGGCGACGCTACTGCCGCGAGCGCTCCCCCGTCATCGACGGGGCAGCCGAACCAGCCCTTCTTGCACGGTTGTCGCCACGAGCGTGCCGTCCTGCGTCGTGAACCTGCCGGTCGCGAGCCCGCGCGAGCCGGAGGCCGTCGGCGAGTAGCAGGTGTAGAGCAGCCACTCGTCGGCGCGGAACGGCCGGTGGAACCACATCGCGTGGTCGAGGCTCGCCATCTGCAGCTGCGTCGCGCCGAGGTCGTGGCGGGCGATCACCGAGCCGAGCAGCGTCATGTCGCTGGCGTAGGTGAGCAGGCAGACGTGCAGCAACCGGTCGGCCGGCAGCGTGCCGTCGGCGCGCATCCACACCCGCATCGGCCCGTCGGACGCCCCGGTGCGCGCGGTCGACCAGGTCGGCTCGTCGACGAACCGCATGTCGATCGGGCGCGGCGCCCTGGCCAGCCACCCGCCGCGGCCGCCCTCGGCGATCCGCTGGCCGATGTCGGGGAGCGTCTCCGGGGCCGGCACGTCGACCGGGCCGGGCTCGGTGTGCTCCAGCCCTTCCTCCGGCAGCTGGAACGACGCCGAGAGCGAGAAGATCGCCTCGCCGTGCTGGATCGCGAGCACCCGCCGCGTGGTGAACGAGCGGCCGTCGCGCACCCGCTCCGCCTCGTAGACGATCGGGACGCGCGGATCGCCCGGCCGGATGAAGTAGGCGTGCAGCGAGTGCACCTGCCGGTCCTCCGGCACGGTCCGACCCGCCGCGACGAGCGCCTGGCCGGCGACCTGGCCGCCGAACACGCGCGTCGGGCTCTGCGGCGGGCTGACCCCGCGGAACAGGTTGACCTCCAGCTGCTCCAGGTCGAGCAGCTCGACCAGCCCGTCGAGCACGGCCTGGCCGCGCGGTGCGCCGTCGGCAGCGAGGTCGGGCTCGGGGCGGGTCGTCGAGGGAGTGCTCACCCGGGCATCCTCTCAGCACCACGGGGTGCGCACCGCCCCCACCGGCACGTGACCCGCCCCACCAGGTGAGTCGCCACTTTCGGCACGGTGAGTCGACACCCGCGACACGGTGAGTCGACACTTTCAGCACGGCGAGTTGTCACTTTCAGCACGGTGAGTCGACGCCCTTGGCGCGCGCGGCTCGCCGCGAACCCGCAACTCACCGTGCAGGGAGTGACAACTCACCGTGCTAGAGGTGTCGACTCACCGTGCTAGAGGTGTCGACACACCGTGCCAGAAGTGTCGACTCACCGTGCCAGAAGCGTCGACTCACCGGGTTGGATGTGGCGACTCACCCGGGGTGGGGTGGGCGCTGCCTTCCTCGCAGAAGGCACGTTGCTCCGCGGCGACCGCCCGCAGGTACGCGGCCACCGTCTCCTGCGCCTCGGGGCTCATCCGCTCCGCGACGCCGTCGATCCGCCGCAACAGCGGCCCGATGGCGGCGAGCGCGTTGTGGTGGCCCGCCTCCGTCAGCTCGACGACCACCCGGCGCCGGTCGTGCGGGTGCGGGGCGCGGCGGACGTGCCCGGCCGCTTCCAGCCGGTCGACCAGCTCGGTCGCCGAGGCGGACCGCATGCCCAGCTTGTTGCCCAGCTCGACCGGGCCGACCGGCGAGGTGGCCTCGACGAGCAGCTCGATCGCCCGCACGTCGTTGAGGGACATCCCCATCCGGGCCGCGATCACCGGGCCGACGACGGCCGCGGTGCGCTGGACCTCCCAGAGCGCCCACGACGGTTCGGCGCTGCGCCACCCGCGGCGTTCCCTGGTCTCGACCTCGTCGTACTCCGCCATGGAAACCTTTCCCTCGGATGCCTGGACATCAGGCTGCCGAGCTTACTAACCTGAAGTCGCTAGGCTCCCTAGCGACTTTGGAGGAAGTACGTGGAAACCCCAGTGGCCGACGTCGACGTCTACGCGACGGGCGTCTGCCCGATCACCCACCCCAACCCGCTGCCGGAGAAGCTGCGCGCCGCGGGCCCGGTCGTCCGCACACCGGTGCCGATGGGCGGCGACGTCTGGGTCATCACCGACGAGACCCTCGCCCGGCGGGCGCTGCTCGACCCGCGCATCGTCAAGGACCCGGCGTACGCACCGGAGCACTGGGACCGCGGCGCCGTCGGCCTGGAGCCGACGGCTGCCGAGCGCACGTCTCTGACCACCCTCGACGGGCCGGCGCACCAACTGCTGCGGCAGGCGCACAACCCGCTGTTCACGAACCGCCGCATGCAGGAGCACGCCGCCCGCGTCGCCGAGATCGCCCATACGTTGCTCGACGAGTTGCCGGCCGGGCCCGTCGACCTCGCCGCCGACTTCACCATGCGCTACCCGCTCGCCGTGGTCTGCGACGTGCTCGGCGTGCCGATCGACGGCAACACCACCGCCGTGGACGAAGCCACCGCGGCGTGCCGGAAGGTGTTCGCCGGGACGTCCGACAGCGGGGCGGCGATGATGGCCGCGCTCGGTGAGCTGGCCGCGACCGCGCTCGTGGACGGCCGGCAGGGGCTGGCCCGCGACCTGCGCGAGCGTCTGCCCGACATGCCGGACGCCGACCTGCACTACGTGCTCGCCGGGCTCATCTTCGCCGGTCAGGTGACCACGACGGTTGTGCTCGGGTTCCTGCTCGCGCGTGTGCTCGACGGCGGGATCACCCCGATGGACCCCGACGGGATCGACGACGTCGTGCGCAGGACGCTGCGCGAGCACCCGCCGGCAGTCGTCTCGCTCTGGCGGTTCACGACGGCCGACGTGGATCTCGGCGGCGTAGTGATCCCGGCGCGGTCCGGCGTGCTCGTCGACATCGCCGGGATCAACAACGACCCCGCTCGGTCAGGACCGCAGGACCTGACGTTCGGCGCCGGGCCGCACTTCTGCGTCGGCTCGCACCTCGCTCAGCTGGAACTGACCACGCTCGTCCGGGTGCTGCGGGAGCGGTTCCCGCGGGCGCGACTCGCCGTCCCGTACGCCGATCTGCAACGCGTCGACGCCGGGATCCACGGCAGCATGCTGGCGGCCGTGCCCGCAGTCCTCACCTAGCGTCGGCTACGCGTGGTCCTCCTCGCCCAGCCGGTGCACGCGGATGAGGTTGGTGGAGCCGACGGTGCCGGGCGGTGAGCCGGCGACGATCACGACGAGGTCGCCGGGCTGGAAGCGCTCCAGCGCGAGCATCGCGTGGTCGACCTGGCGCACCATGGCGTCGGTCGATTCGACGAAGTCGACGAGGAAGGTCTCGACGCCCCAGCTCATCGAGAGCTGGCTGCGCACGTCGGGGGTCGGGGTGAACGCCAGCAGCGGCAGCCGCGTGTGCAGGCGGGCGAGCCTGCGCACGGTGTCGCCGGACTGCGTGAACGCCACGAGCGCCCGCGCGGAGAGCCGCTCGCCGATGTCGCGGGCCGCATAGGAGAGCACGCCGCGCTTGGTGCGCGGGACGTGGTTCAGCGGCGGCACCCCGACGGGGCCTTCCTCGGCGGCTTCGACGATCTGCGCCATCGTCTGCACGGTCTTGATCGGGTAGCGACCGACGCCGGTCTCGCCGGAGAGCATCACGGCGTCGGCGCCGTCGAGGACGGCGTTGGCGACGTCGGACGCCTCCGCGCGGGTCGGGCGCGAGTTGGTGATCATCGACTCCAGCATCTGGGTCGCGACGATCACCGGCTTCGCGTTCTCCCGTGCGATCTGGATGGCGCGCTTCTGCACCAGCGGCACGTGCTCGAGCGGCAGCTCGACGCCGAGGTCGCCGCGGGCGACCATCACACCGTCGAAGGCGAGCACGATGGCCTCGAGGTTGTCGACGGCCTCCGGCTTCTCCAGCTTGGCGATGACGGGCAGCCGCCCGCCCTTCGCGTCCATGATCTTGTGCGCGAGGTCGATGTCGGCCGGGCTGCGCACGAACGAGAGCGCGACGGCGTCGACCCGCAGGTCGAGCGCGAACTCCAGGTCGGCGATGTCCTTCTCCGACAGCGCGGGGACCGTCACGTTCATGCCGGGCAGCGAGATGCCCTTGTTGTCGCTGACCGGGCCGCCTTCCGTCACCTCGCAGATGACGTCGAGCCCCTCGACGCCGGTGACCCGGAGGCCGACCTTCCCGTCGTCGACGAGCAGGCGGTCGTCGACGCGCGCGTCGTCGGCAAGACCCTTGTAGGTGGTGGACACCCTGTCGTGGGTGCCGGCGACGTCCTCGACGGTGATGCGCACCTCCTCGCCGGTGCGCCACTCGACCGGGCCCGCCGCGAACCGGCCGAGCCGGATCTTGGGGCCCTGCAGGTCGGCGAGGATCCCGACGGCGCGCCCCTCGGCGTCGGCCGCTTCGCGGACCATCTCGTAGACGTGCTTGTGGTCGTCCCGGTTGCCATGGCTGAAGTTCAGCCGGGCGACGTCCATGCCCGCCTGCACGAGCTCCCGAATGCGGTCCGGGGAGGCGGTGGCGGGACCGATGGTACAGACGATCTTTGTGCGACGGCTCACAGAGCGTGAGTGTAGCGCGTGTACTGGAACGATACGGAAGGGTGGTCCCGGAACGTTATCGTCCCGTTCACCCGCCGCTCCTCTGCCGTCGCTGCACGTAGCGACACCGTTTCGGTCGACGATCATCAGCGTGACGGACGGATACGCACGGTGCGGACGATGCAGTCGTTCTTTCGGAAAGATCGGCGAAGATGCCCCCAACCTTTTCCGCCCCGTGCGGGTCTTCATGAGCAATACCGCGGTCGAGCCCCATCGGTGACGCCGCAGACCGGTACGTGAAGGAGGAACCATGCAGGCGCTGCGAGCCGACGACCCGCGGTGGGTCGGCCCGTTCGAGCTGCACGGGCGGCTCGGCGCTGGCGGGACGGGACAGGTCTTCCTCGGCTCGTGGCCGGGCGGCGGGCTGGCCGCCGTGAAGATCGTGCACGCCGCGCTCGCCCGCAACCCGCAGTTCCGCTCGCGGTTCCGCAACGAGGTGGCGAACGTGCGGCAGTTCGGCGGTCCCTGGGCCGCGCCGCTCATCGCGGCCGACCCCGAGGCCCCGATGCCGTGGCTCGCCACCGCCTACGTCCCGGGCCCTTCATTGGAACGCGCCGTGCAGATGCACGGACCGGTGCCCGGCCCGACGGTGCTGGTCATGGCCGCGGCGCTGGCCGGCGCCCTCGCGGAGATCCACGCCGCCGGGCTAGTGCACCGCGACGTGAAGCCGTCCAACGTGCTGCTCGCCGCCGACGGCCCGCGGCTCATCGACCTCGGCATCTCCCGCACGATGGACGCCACGCAGCTCACCAGCGCCGGCGAGCTCATCGGCACCCCGTCGTACATGTCGCCGGAGCAGGCCGACGGCCTCGACGTCGGCCCCGCGTCCGACGTCTTCTCGCTCGGGGCGGTGATCGCCTTCGCCGTCTCGGGGTACTCGCCGTTCGGCGAGGGCGAGGCGTTCGTGGTGCTGCGCAGGATCGTCGACGACCCGCCGGACGTGGGCATGCTGACCGGCCCGCTGCGCGAGGCCACGCTGGCCTGCCTGGCGAAGGACCCTGCGGCGCGGCCGTCCGCCGCGGAGCTCGCGCGCGGGCTCATGCCGCTCACCGCCCCGCCGGGCCCGGGCTGGCTGCCGGGGCCGCTGGCAACGCTCGACCTGACGCCGCCGCACCTCGACCGCCCGTCGGCGCACCAGGTGCGGCCGGGGTCGGTGCTGCTCCCGTCCGGCATCCCGGGGCGGCGGCCGGTCAGCCGCCGGGCGCTGCTCGGCGGGCTGGCGGCGCTGGGCGTGACCGCGGCCGCCGGTGGTGGCATCGCGTACGCGACGAGCCGCTCGCAGCCGGCGCCTGCCCCCACCCCGGTGGCGGCACCGGGAACGTCCGCGCCGCCGCCACCACCGGCGGCGGGCGCACCGCCCGCGTCGCTGTGGTCGGTCGACTCCGGGGTCCAGAACCCGGGGGCGCTGATCGTCGCGGGCGACACGATCCATGTCGGCGGATCGGGCGGGGTCGCCGCGCACGACGCGCGCACCGGGGCGCGGCGGTGGCAGTTCACCGCCCCCGAGGGCGGCACCGGCTTCGACCCGGATTCGGTGAACCTCGCCGTGGCCGACGGCGCGGTGTACCTCGCGACCCGCGGCGCCGTCACCGCGCTCGACGCCGCGAGCGGGGCGAAGAAGTGGGCCGTCCCGCTGACCGCGGCGACGCAGTACCAGTCGCTGGTCGGCCCCGACGTCGGCGCGGGCGGCGGCACCGCGTTCATGACGATCGGCAGCACCGTCACCGCGGTGGATCCCGCGAACGGCAAGACCAGGTGGACCTACACGGTCGCCAGCAACTTCGCCAACGGGCCGCTGGTCGTCGGCAACCGGGTGCTGGTGCCGTACGAGGGCAGCGCCGCGCTGCTCGACCTGGGCACGGGCGCCGTCGTCTGGGAGTACGCGACCGGAGAGGGCCGCGCCACGAGGATCTCCGTCGTGGACGACAGCGTGTACATGTGCATCAACGGGCTGGCCGTCACGGCGCTGGAGCTCGCCACCGGGAAGGTCCGCTGGCAGGGCGACGCCGGGGAGGGCGGCGCCGACCCGAAGGGGGCGCCCGCCGTCGCCGACGGGATCGTCTCGGTGCTGGGATTCGACGAGCAGGTGCACGCGCTCGACATGGCTACGGGCGTCGCGCGTTGGGTCGGACCCGACCGCTCGGCGGGCGGCAGCACCGTCCAGTCGGCCACCGCGGCCGCCGCCGGTGCCGTCTACGTGGGCAGCAACAACGGGCGCTTCTACGCGCTCGAGTCGGCGACCGGGAAGCAGCTGTGGTCGGTGACCGGGACGGGTGGGCTGAACGGCGTCGCGCAGATCGCCGCCGACCCCCGCCAGGTCGTCGTCATCCGGTCGGACGGGTCGATGGTCGCGTACGGAGGCAAGTGATCATGACGAGCAACCAGATCGGGGAGCGGGCGCAGATGGATGCCCAGCAGGTGGACTCACTGCAGGCGGGCGACCCGCGCCACATCGGGCCGTACCAGCTGCTCGGCAGGCTCGGATCCGGCGGGATGGGGCAGGTGTTCGCCGCGACCGGACCGCGCGGACCGGTGGCGGTGAAGGTCGTGCACGCGTGGCTCGCGCACGACGAGCAGTTCCGGGCCCGCTTCGCGGCCGAGGTGAAGGCGAGCCGCAAGGTCGTCGGGCCGTGGACCGCGGCGGTGCTCGACGCCGACCCGGAGGCGGACGTCCCGTGGTTGGCCACCGAGTACGTGCAGGGCGTCCCGCTCGACGACGCCGTGCGGGGGGCCGGCCCGCTCCCGCCCGCGGCGGTGCACTACCTCGCCTCGAACCTGGCCCGCGCGCTCGCCACGATCCACGCCGCCGGTCTGGTGCACCGCGACGTCAAGCCGGCCAACGTGCTGCTGGCCGCCGACCGGCCGCGGCTGATCGACTTCGGCATCTCGCGGGCGCTCGACGGCACCCGCATGACCGGCACGGGCGCCACCATCGGCACCCCGGCCTACATGTCGCCGGAGCAGGCGGAGGGCCGCCGGATCGGCACGTCGTCCGACCTGTTCTCGCTGGGGTCGGTGCTGGTCACAGCCGCGACGGGACGCGGCCCGTTCGGCTCGGGCACGCCGCTCTCGATGATCAGGAAGGTGCTCTACGCGACCCCGGAGCTCGGTGATCTCGCCGAACCGGTGCGCAAGCTCGTCGCGGCGTGCTTCGCGCGCAACCCCGATGCCCGCCCGACAGCGGCACAGCTCGCGGACGCGCTGGAGCCACTCCCGTCGTCACTGGCGGGCGGCTGGATGCCGGGCGGGATCGCCGCGCTGCTGCCGCCGCCGCTCCCGCGCGAGCCGATGATCAGCGCTGCCGCGGCGGCCGAGCCGCCGCCAGTGCCGGGGCCGGTCTCCGGGCCGTTCTCCGGGCCGGTCTCCGGACCGTTCTCTGGGCCGGTCTCTGGGCCGCAGTTCGCGACGGGGCCCAGCGGGCCGTCGTCGGGCGGGTGGGCGCCGCCGGTCGACGCGCAACCCAAGACCTCGCGGCGCAGGTTCCTGATCGGGGCCGGCGCGATCGGGGCGGTTGCGGTGGGTGCGGGTGCCGGGTTCGGCATCCCGGCGCTGACGTCGAGCACGACGACGGCTCCCACCGACGGGCCCGGACCGGCGGCGCTGCCGTCGGGCCAGCCGAGGGAGCTGTGG
Source organism: Pseudonocardia sp. TRM90224 (assembly GCF_021245725.1). Taxonomy (GTDB): domain Bacteria; phylum Actinomycetota; class Actinomycetes; order Mycobacteriales; family Pseudonocardiaceae; genus Pseudonocardia. The sequence continues at coordinate 108,345 of NZ_JAJGSX010000005.1, forward strand.
ACGGTCACCCCGGGCGGCAAGGTGCAGGCGCTCGCGGCCGACGCCGGCGCCGTCTACGTCAGCAGCGACGACGCCAGCATCTACGCGCTCGACCCCGCGACCGGCCGGCCGAAGTGGACCTACGCCGTGCGGCAGTCGCTGCGCGATCCGGTGCAGTTCGCGGACGGCGGGGCCGTGCTGGTCAGCGACAGCTACATCACGACCGCCGTCGATGCCGCCACCGGCGCGTTGCGCTGGGAGAACGAGAAGGTGTGGATGCTGGGCAGCGGCGGCGACCTCGTCGTCGGCAAGGCCACCACGGCGGGGTCGTACGACAACTACGACGTGATCGGGCTCGACCCGGCGACCGGGCAGGAGCGGTGGCGGTCCCCCGTCGGCAAGCAGTCCGGCATCGGCATCAACGACGCCGTCGTGAGCGGCGGCAAGGTGCACGTCAAGCTGGAGGGGTCGCTGCTCACCCTCGACGCCGCGAACGGGTCGCGCGGGTGGGAGCACCAGCTGACCAAGGCGACCGTCGGGCTCGGCGCGGAGGCGTACGACATCACCGTCGTCGACACGACGCTCTTCTACGTCACGACGGAGACCGGGAAGTTCACGGTGGTCGCGATCGACACGGTGACCGGCCAGGAGCGGTGGCGGCGCACCGCGGACGGCAGCTACAACCCCGGCACGCTCACCGTCGAGGGCGGCTCGGTGATCGGCGGCGGTTACAACTCGCTCGTCGCGCTCGACATGGCCAGCGGCGAGCAGCGCTGGCAGAAGGGCGGCATCGGCGACCTCGACTTCCCGATCAGCGGGACGTTCATCGCGGGTGCCGCCGGCACGATCTACCGGGCCGGGGAGACGGGCGGGATCGGCACGCCGGCCCGGTACTTCGCCTACGCCTACGCGGCCGACACCGGCGAGGAGCGCTGGAAGCTCCGGCTGGAGAACACCGAGAAGTACGGCAGGCAGCCGACCACCGCGGTGCCCGGCACGTTCTACATGGCGACGGGGACCGACAACACGATGCTCCGCGCGGTCACCCACGTGTAGCCCGAACTTCCCCACCGTTTTGCCAACCTGCACGCCTTTCAGGGTGTGCAGGTTGGCAAAACGGTGGGCAACTTTCGGCTAGCGGCGTGGTTGGTCGCTCGCGCCCACGTGGTCGGAGAGCCACTCCGTCAGCGGGCGCAGGGCGCGCCAGGTACTCACGACGCGGTCGAGCGCGCCGCGCTCGTGCAGGGTGTCGTCCGGCGGCCACGTGCGGGTGCCGTAGAGCGACTTGTGCCGCAGCCGCTCGATCCGCGGGTGCTCGGGGTCGAAGCCGCGGGGGCGGGTCTTGAGCGTCTCGCCCGCGATCGTGATGCCCTCGGCCTCGACGGCGGCGATGCGCTTCTCGAGGTCCTCGCCGCGGCGGTCGTCGGCCACGGCCGTGCGGAAGCGCGCGACCTGGTCCGACGCCATCCAGTACGCGCCGGCGGCGACCATCAGGCCGTCCGAGCCGACCTGCACGTAGAAGTGGCCGCTGATGGCGCCGCAGTGCGTCTTGTACGGGGTCTTGTCGGCGGAGAAGCGCATGTCGCGGTACGGCCGGAAGATCTTCGCGCGGCCGAACTCGGGTTCGAGCTCGGCCAGCAGCGCCGTCATCGGCGCTTTGACGTCGGTCTCGTAGACCTCGCGCTGGTCGGTCCAGTACGCCTTCGAGTTGTCGGCCTCCAGCCCGTCGTAGAACTCGACGGCACCGTCGCCGAAGCCGGTGAACGTCACGGCGACCGCTCCGCGTCGGGCTCGGGCTCGGCCGACTTCCCCGCGAGCGACGGCTCGGGCTCACCCTTGCTCAGATCGACAGAGCTGGGGTCGGCATCGGCGTCGGCACTGTCGTCGGCCTCGGGCGGCGGCGCAAGCTCCTCACGGGGCTTGCGGACGATCACCATGTAGAGCACGGCCCCGACGAACACGACCGCGGAGACCACGACGTTGACGCGCAGGTCGCCGAACACCCTGGTGGCGAAGTCGGTGCGCATCTGCTCGATCCAGAAGCGGCCGAGGGTGTACCCGGCGACGTACAGCGCGAAGGCGCGGCCGTGCCCGAGCCGGAAGCGGCGGTCGGCGAAGACGACGACGGCCGCGACGAGCAGGTTCCACAGCAGCTCGTACAGGAACGTCGGGTGCACGATCTCGATCGCCGTGTGGTCGATCGCGACGCCGCCGAGCGGGTCGGCGATGCCGGTCGACGGGTCGACCCTGCGGTAGATCTCCAGGCCCCACGGGACGGTCGTCGGGGCGCCGTACAGCTCCTGGTTGAACCAGTTGCCGAGCCGCCCGATGGCCTGCGCGACGACGATCCCGGGCGCCACGGCGTCGGCGAAGAACGGCAGCGGGATGTTGCGCCGACGGCACCCGATCCACGCCCCGACAGCGCCGAGCGCGACCGCGCCCCAGATCCCGAGCCCGCCCTGCCAGATGTAGAGCGCGCTGATCGGGTTGCCGCCCGGCCCGAAGTACGTCTGCCAGTCTGTGATCACGTGGTAGAGCCGGCCACCGACCAGCCCGAACGGCACCGCCCACACCGCGATGTCGGTGACGGCGCCGGCCGGCCCGCCGCGGGCCACGATCCGCCGCTCGCCCCAGACGACGGCGACGATGATGCCCGCGATGATGCAGAGCGCGTACGCCCTGATCGGGACGGGACCCAGGTACCAGACCCCGCGGTCGGGACTCGGGAGGTAGGCCAGCACGGTGGCGGCGGCAGTGCTCACCCAGCCACGGTATCGCCCCGAACTTCCCCACCGTTTTGGGCACTTGCGCGCCGTTTCGGCGCGCATCCACCCAAAACGGTGGGGAAGTTGGGGGTCAGGTGTGTGCGGGGGCGGGGCGGGTGGCCCGCCGGACGCCCTCGGCGAGGTCCGCGGCCAGCGCGCGGACGGCGTCGGGGCCGCCCTGCTCCGCGGCCGTGACGAACGCCGAGCCGACGATCACGGCGTCGGCGAAGCCCGCGACCTCGGCCGCCTGCTCCGCCGACCGCACCCCGAGCCCGACGCCGATCGGCAGCGACGTCAGCGGCCGGCACCGGGCGACCAGCTCCGGCGCGGCCGACGCCACGCTGTCGCGGGCCCCGGTGACGCCCATGAGCGAGGTCGCGTAGACGAACCCGCTGCTGGCCGCCGTGGTCGAGGCCAGGCGGGCCGTCGTCGACGAGGGCGCAACCAGGAAGATCCGGGACAGGTCGTGCTCCGTGGAGGCGGCGATCCACTCGCCGGCCTCCTCCGGGATCAGGTCGGGCGTGATCATGCCCAACCCGCCGGCCGTGGCGAGGTCGCGCGCGAACGCGTCGACGCCGTAGCTCATGATCGGGTTGAAGTAGGTCATGACGACGGCCGAGCCGCCGGCAGCGGTGACCCGCTCGACGACCGAGAGCACGTCACGCAACCGGACCCCGGCGTCCAACGCCGTTTGCGCGGCCGCCTGGATCGTCGGGCCGTCCATCACGGGGTCGGAGTACGGGATGCCAACCTCGAGCAGGTCGCACCCGCCCTCGACCAGCGCATTGATCAGCTCGACGGAGCCGTCGACCGTCGGGTAGCCGGCGGGGAGGTAGCCGACGAGCGCGGCGCGACCTTCGGCACGGCACTTCGCAAAGACCCCGTCAACACTCAAGTCAACGCTCATGCCGGGGCCCCTTCAGTGAGCGACGCTTCGGCTATGGCCGTGCCGCTCGCGTCCTCCGCACTCTCGTTCTCGGCGATCATGCCGAACCACTTGGCGGCGGTGTCGACGTCCTTGTCGCCGCGGCCGGAGAGGTTCACCAGCACAACGCCCTCCGGGCCGAGCTCGCGGCCCAGCCGCAGCGCGCCGGCGACGGCGTGCGCCGACTCGATCGCCGGGATGATCCCCTCGGTGCGCGAGAGCAGCGCGAACGCCTGCATCGCCTCGGCATCGGTGACCGGCGAGTACTCGGCCCGCCCGATGTCCTTGAGCAGCGCGTGCTCGGGCCCGACGCCCGGATAGTCGAGGCCCGCGGAGATCGAGTGCGACTCGACCGTCTGCCCGTCCTCGTCCTGCAGCAGGTACGACATCGCACCGTGCAGCGCGCCTGGCGTGCCCTCGGAGAGGGTGGCGCCGTGGCGGCCGGTCTCGACGCCGTCGCCACCGGGCTCGAAGCCGACGAGCCGGACGCCCGGGTCGTCGATGAACGCGTGGAAGATCCCGATCGCGTTGGACCCGCCGCCGACGCAGGCCGCGATCGCGTCGGGCAGCCGCCCGACCCGTTCCAGCACCTGCTCGCGGGCCTCCAGCCCGATCACGCGGTGGAAGTCGCGCACCATCATCGGGAACGGGTGCGGCCCCGCGACCGTGCCGAGCAGGTAGTGCGTCTCGGCGACGTTGGTGACCCAGTCGCGCAGGGCCTCGTTGATCGCGTCCTTCAGCGTGCGCGAGCCGGTCTTCACCGGGATCACGGTGGCGCCCAGCAGGCGCATCCGCGCGACGTTGAGCGCCTGCCGCTCGGTGTCGACCTCGCCCATGTAGACGACGCACTCCAGGCCGAGCAGCGCGCACGCGGTCGCGGTGGCCACGCCGTGCTGGCCCGCACCGGTCTCGGCGATCACCCGCGTCTTGCCCATGCGCTTGGTGAGCAGTGCCTGCCCCAGCACGTTGTTGATCTTGTGGGAGCCGGTGTGGTTGAGGTCTTCGCGCTTCAGCAGGATCCGCGCGCCGCCCGCGTGCTCACCGAGCTTCGGGGCGTCGGTCAACGGGGAGGGCCGCCCGGAGTAGTCGCGGTGCAGCCGGTCGAGCTCGTCGAGGAAGTCGCGGTCGGTGCGCGCCTTCTCGTACGCCGTCTCCAGCTCGTCGAGCGCCGCGATCAGCGCCTCGGGGACGTACCGCCCGCCGTACTTCCCGAAGTGCCCACGTTCATCCGGCTCGTGCCCTGACGGCTCCGAGATGCCGTCACTCGCCTTGCTTGTCAACGCACCATCCTCGAACACGACGGGTGGAAGCCCGCAGCCACCAGGCTGCGCACCGCAGCCTGCGGGTCGCCGCTGGTGACCAGACCCTCGCCGGTCAGCACCGCGTCGGCGCCCCATCCGGCGTAGGTGAGCAGGTCGCCCGGCCCACGCACACCCGACTCCGCGACGCGCATCACGTCGCTCGGCAGCCCGGGCGCGATCCGGCCGAAGATCGACCGGTCGACCTCGAGGGTGTGCAGGTTGCGGGCGTTGACACCGATGACCTTGGCCCCCGCCTCCAGCGCGCGGTCGGCCTCCTCCTCGGTGTGCACCTCCACCAACGCCGTCATGCCGAGAGACTCCACCCTGTCGAGCAGGGCGTCGAGCACGTTTTGCTCCAGCGCCGCCACGATCAGCAGCACGAGGTCGGCGCCGAACGCGCGGGCCTCGTGCACCTGGTACGGGCTCACCACGAAGTCCTTGCGCAGAACCGGCACGTCGACGACGGACCGCACCGCGGCGAGGTCGGCGAGCGAACCGCCGAACCGGCGCTGCTCGGTGAGCACGCTGATCACGCGCGCGCCACCCTCCGCGTAGGACGCCGCCAGCTCCGCGGGATCCGGGATCGTCGCCAGGTCGCCCTTCGACGGGCTGCGCCGCTTGACCTCCGCGATCACTCCGACACCAGGTGCCAGCAGTGCCGCCATCACGTCGCGCGGTGGCGGCGCCGCGGCTGCCCTCCGCTTGATTTCGGCGAAGTCGACGACGGCCTCGCGGGCGGCGAGATCCGCCCTGACTCCGTCCACGATGGAATCGAGGACACTGCCCCCGCTGCGCTCCATGCGGTGGTCCTCCTCTACCGATGTTGCCGGGCCGTTATGGATTGATGCTAGAGGGGACCACCTGGGCGGCTGCCGCCAGGCTCACCGCGGGTCACCGGTGGGGCCTGCCGTGGGGTCGCGCCCCGCGTCGAGGTCCTGCCACGCAGCACGGTCCGGATCCCGCTGCGCCGCCTGCGAGCCAGCGGCCGAGTAGCGGGCCCCGAACCGGGCCAGCGCCGCCTCGCGCAGCATCACGAACGTGCCGGTCACCACCAGGAGCGCCCCTCCCCCGACCGCGAGCCACGGCCCGGGCGCGGCGCCGGCCCCGGCCACCCCGACCCCGGCGGCGAGCACCCCGACCAGCCCGAGCAGGACGCCCAGCCCGCGCCGCACGACCCCGCTCGCCGCCACCACCCCGGCGACGCCGGCCAGCGCGAGCAGCGCGGGCCCGGTCAGCCCGCTCCCGTTGGCCCCCGCCGGCCACGCGGCGGCGGAGGCCCCCCACAGCACGCCCGCGGATGCGGCGAGCCCCGCGCAGGCCGCGACGAGCAGCCGGCCCGGCGTCACGACGTCGAGCGCGCGGACCGCGGCTCGGCGAGCGTGCCCGCCGTTGCGACGGCCGAGAGGACCGCTCGTGCCTTGTTGAGGCACTCCGTGTCCTCCGCGACGGGGTCGGAGTCGGCCACGATGCCGCCGCCTGCCTGCACGTAAGCGATGCCGTCGCGCACCAGCGCGGTCCGGATCGCGATCGCGGTGTCGGCGTCGCCGGCGAAGTCGAGGTAGCCGACGATCCCGCCGTAGAGGCCGCGCCGGGTCGGCTCGAGCTCCTCGATGATCTCCATCGCGCGCGGCTTCGGGGCGCCGGACAGGGTGCCGGCGGGGAAGCATGCCGCCACGGCGTCGAACGCGTTGCGGTCGCGCCGCAGCACCCCCGTGACCGTCGAGACCAGGTGCATGACGTGGCTGTAGCGCTCCACGGAGAAGAAGCTGCGCACCTTCACGCTGCCCGGCTCGCACACCCGGCCCAGGTCGTTGCGGCCGAGGTCGACGAGCATGACGTGCTCGGCCCGCTCCTTCTCGTCGGTGCGCAGGTCCTTCTCCAGCAGGAGGTCCTCCTCCTCGGTGGCGCCACGCCACCGCGTGCCGGCGATGGGGTGCGTGGTCGCGACGCCGTCGCGCACGGTCACCAGGGCCTCGGGGCTCGAACCCACGATGTCGAACCGCTCGCCGGCCGCCGAGGCCAGCCGCAGCAGGTACATGTACGGGCTCGGGTTGGTCGCACGCAGCACCCGGTAGACGTCGAGCGGGTCGGACGAGCACTCGGTCTCGAACCGCTGCGAGACCACCACCTGGAACGCCTCGCCCGCCCTGATCTGCTCCTTCGCCACCTCGACGGCAGCGTGGTGCTCGGCCGGGCTGCGGCGGCGGACGAACCGCGGCTCGGCCGGCCGGTACACCGCCACCGTCGAGGGCGCCGGCGCGGCCAGCTCGGCCGTCATCCGGTCGAGCCGCTCCACGGCGTGGTCGTAGGCCTCGTCGACCCGCTCGTCGCTCGCGTCCCAGTTGATCGCGTTGGCGATCAGCGTGATCGTGCCTTCGTGGTGGTCGAGCGCCGCGAGGTCGGTGGCCAGCAGCATCACCAGCTCGGGGATCCGCAGGTCGTCGACGGCGTGCTCGGGCAGCCGCTCCAGCCGCCGCACTACGTCGTAGGAGAGGTAGCCGACCATCCCGCCGGTGAGCGGCGGCAAACCCGGCAGCGGCTCGCTGCGCAGCTCCTCGACGACCGTGCGCAGCGCGGCCATCGGGTCGCCGCCCACCGGGAGCCCGACCGGCACGTCACCCGTCCACACGACCTCGCCGTCGACCGCCGTGAGCGACGCCGCGCTGCGGGCGCCCACGAACGACCATCGCGACCAGGACCGCCCGTTCTCCGCCGATTCGAACAGGAACGTGCCGGGCCGGTCACCGGCCAGCTTGCGGTAGACCCCGACGGGGGTCTCGTCGTCGGCGAGCAGCCGTCGCGTCACCGGGATCACCCGGTGCTCGACGGCCAGCGCGCGGAACTCCTCGCGGCTGGGGGTGACCTCACCGAGCACCCCGGAAGGGGTCGCGGAAACGGTCATGGGCGCCATTGTCGCAGCCGGTGTCACCGGGGTTCCGGTGGGCGCGGTGGCCCTCGGGGGCAACTGCCTGGAAGATGGGGCGGTGGTGGCAACCTCTACTGGAGACTCCAAGGGCCGCAGGCGCGGCCGGCGCCCCGGTGGCTCCGACACGCGCGCCCAGCTGCTGGAGGCCGCCCGCATCGAGTTCGCGTCGCGCGGTTTCGAGGGCGCGACCGTCCGCATGATCGCCGATCGGGCCGGCGTCGACCCCGCGATGGTCAACCACTGGTTCGGCGGCAAGGACGCCCTGTTCACGGCAGCGCTCGACCTGCCCGTCGACCCGGCCGCGCTGCTGACGAGCGTGCTGCCGGGCGATCCCGAGAAGCTCGGCGAGCGGATCGTCGCCACGTTCCTCAAGGTGTGGGACGCCACCGGCGGCGGGCCGCTCGCCGCGATCATCCAGAGCGTCGCCAGCCACGAAGAGGCCGCCAGGATGATGCGCGAGTTCATCACGGTCGTGCTGGTCGGACGGGTCGTGAGCGCCGTCGCGCCCGACCGCCCCCAGCTGCGCGCGGCGCTGTGCGGGTCGCAGCTGTTCGGCATGGGGATGGTGCGCTACGTGCTCAAGCTCGAGCCGCTCGCCTCGGCCGACCACGCCACCCTCGTCGCCGCCATCGCCCCCAACCTGCAGCGCTACCTGACCGGCGACCTGTAATCAAACTTCCCCACCGTTTTGCCAACCTGCACGGCTTTTCGGGTGTGCAGGTTGGCAAAACGGTGGGGAACTTCTACGGCTAGTCGGGCGGGCGGCGGGGGTCGATGAAGCCCGACTCGTACGCCGCGACGACGGCCTGGGTGCGGTCGCGCGCGCCGAGCTTCGCGAGCACGTTGCCGACGTGGGTCTTGACGGTCTCGACGCCGACCACCAGCTCGCGCGCGATCTCCGCGTTGGACAGCCCTCGGGCGACCAGGCGCAGCACCTCGCCCTCTCGCTCGGTGAGCCCCGCGCTGCGCAGGCCGTCGCCGCGGGCCTGGCCCTGCGTCGCGATGAGGTCGCGCACCGCGGCGGGGAAGAGCAGCGACTCGCCACGGGCGACCGTCCGCACCGCTTGCACGATCTCGGCGGGCCGGGCCCGCTTCAGCAGGAACCCGGTCGCGCCCGCCTGCAGCGCGTCGTAGACGTACCCGTCGTTGCCGAAGGTCGTGAGGACGAGCACGCGCGGCGGCTCGGTCATCGTCTCGACGAGGTGGCGGGTGGCGGCGATCCCGTCGACCGCCGGCATCCGGACGTCCATCAGGACGACGTCGGGCCGGTGGCGCCGCACGAGCCCCGGCACCTCGGCGCCGTCCGAGGCCTCTCCCAGCACCTCGAGGTCCGGTTCGGCGGCGAGTATCGCCCGCAGCCCGGCCCGTACCAGCTCCTCGTCGTCGACCAGCAACAGCCCGATCACGGGCGTCATGGTGCCAGTGGGAGGCGGGCGCGCACGCGCCACACGCCAGCGTCGGGCCCGGCGGTGAGATCCCCGCGCAGCATCCCGACACGTTCGCGCATGCCGGCGAGCCCGCGCCCGCCGCCCTGACCTGCTGGATGATCTCCGAGCGGGTTCGTCAGCTCGAGCTCGACGGCGTCGGCGGCCACCGCAACCCGCACCACGACGGGCACCGGGCCGGCGTGTCGCAGCGCGTTCGTCAGCCCTTCCTGGACGATCCGGTACGCCTCGCGCGACACCGCCGACGGCACCGCCTCGGCGGTCCCGAGCAGCTCGGCATCCACCTGGACGCCTGCCGATCGGGTGCCGGTGAGCAGCGCGTCGAGGTCGGCGAGGTCCGGCTGCGGCGCGCGGGACGCCCGGTCCGGCTCGCCTTCGCGCAGCAGGCCGAGCACGTGGTCGAGCTCCGCGAGCGCGGTGCGGCCGGCCTCGGCGATGGCCTCCAGCGCCCGCGCGACGAACTCGGGATCGCTCTCCAGCACCCGCGCGGCCGCCCCGGCCTGCAGGGTCGTGATGGTGAGCGCATGCCCCACCGAGTCGTGCAGCTCCCTGGCCAGCCGGTTGCGCTCCGCCAGCGTCCGCTCGGACTGCCGCGCGGCCTCCAGCTCGGCGGCCAGCTGCTCAGTGCGGGTCGGGCCGATCATCCGCGGGGCGAGCCAGGCAAGCCCGGCGCCCGAGGCCGAGACGACGTGCAGCAGGGCGACCGGGATCAGCACGCCCACGATCGTGAGCCACGCCGCACCCCAGCCCGTCGGGAACGGCGGCAGCTCCTGGACCGGCGCGATCAGGAACCCGATCGAGAACGGCACCGCGATGAGCGTCAGCAGCGCGATCACCCCGCCGGCGACGCAGTTGACCGCGAGCCAGCCCGCTGCACGCAGCCGGGCCGGCCACGCGTCGATGGTGGCGTGGTCCGGTTCGGGGATCGTGATGCCCAGCAGGGCCCGCGCGGCAGTCAGCTCCAACGTCCGGACGCCGGGAACCAGCGCCACCCCGATCGCCGCGGGCGTCGCCAGGACGAGCAGCAGGACGAAGGCAAGCGGGTCGAGCCCACCGGTCGTGAACGACGTGACGAACAGCCAACCGAGTGCCAGGTACGGCAGGAGCAGCACGGCGCCCAGCAGGAGGTGCACGTAGCGGCGGTACGTCAGGCCGGCGCGCAACGGCGTGGCCGCCCAGCCGATCGCGCGCCGAACCCGGTCTTCCACGTGTCGATCGTCGCAGATCAGCGGGCCGCCGCCCTCCCCTGCAAGAGGGAGCGCGGATCGTGCCGCAGCGGGAGGTCGGCGCTCCTGGCAGCGCGCAAGGTGTGCTCCATGACCACGCACACGGAGACCGGACCGGCCGGCCTGGAACGCGCGCTCGGCTGGGCCGCCGCCGCCGGCACCGTCCCGTACCTGGCGCTCAAGGGCATCTGGCTGTTCGGCGGGCACGCCGGCGTCGCCGACCCCGCGCTGCTCGCCGACCCGTCGGTCCTCGTGCTCAACGTCGTGACAGCCGTGATGGACCTGCTGGTCATCGTGCTCGCCTTGGCACTTGTGTACCCGTGGGGCCGTCGGCTGCCGGCATGGACGTTGCTGCTGCCCGTCTGGGTCGGCACCGGCTTCCTCGCACCGATGGCGATCGCGGTGGTGCCGGGGCTGCTGCTCGAAGCGTCCGAAGCGCCGCCGGCGACGATGCCGCAGCTGGAGTCGTGGGTGCAGCCCATGGTCTACAGCGGATTCGCGTGGCAGGGCGTCTTCCTGATCGCGGCGTTCGTCCTGCACGCGCGGCGCCGGTGGGATGCGGCGGTACGGGTGCCGGGAGCGCCGTCCGGGCCGCTCGGGCAGGTGCTGGCGGTGGTTGCCGTCGGGGGGATGGCGACCGCCGCCGTCAGCGCGCTGCTGCGCCTCGTGGACGGCGTGGCGAGCGGGACGGCGTCGGGTGCGTTCATCGGCGCGGTGCACGCCGGGCTGGGCGTGGCCGCGATCGCCGGCATGATCGCGCTGGTCAAGGGCCGCGCCGAGCGCAGGTGGCTCGCGGTGGGCGGCGTCTTCGCCGGCAGCGCCGCGCCGTTCTCGTGGGGGCTCTGGGCGGCTGTGACGATGATGGGCACCACCGTGTTCGACGGCACGAACGCACTTGCGGGGATGGCCGGGCTGAGCGGGCTGCTCGGTGGTTTCGCGCTCGCCGTCGCCGGGCTGCTCGCCCTCGTCACCCCGCTCAGCGAGCGACGATCATGACCTTGCCGTGCAGCGCGCGGTCCTCGACCGCGTCCAGCATGGCGGCCGCGAGATCCGCTCGCCGGATGTCCGCGGCGCCGCGCAGCGGCCCGTCGACGGAGCTGCGGTACGTGCCGGTGGCCGGGCCGTCGAGCAGCCGCGGCGGCCGGATGACCGTCCAGTCGACGTCGTCGGCGGCGCGCAGGTCGGCCTCCATCCGGCGCAGGTCGTCGTAGCCGCCGCCGAACAGCAGGTGCAGCAACCGGTGTACGACCCACCGTTCGAGGAAGGTCTTCTCCTCCGGCCGCGACGCGGGGACGGCGCTCAGCACGACCAGCCGGCGTACCCCGACCTCCGCCATGGCGGCCCGGACGTTCCGGATGCCGCGCGAGTAGATCTCGGTCGGCGCTCGCCCGCTGCGCGCGCCGAGCGCCGACAGCACGGCGTCGGCGCCGTCGAAGACACCCTGCAGCGAGGCGGGATCGAGCACGTCCCCCTTCCGGACGTCGACGCCGGGCTCCGCGACGGCCTCCGGCCGCCTGGCGAGCGCGGTGACGTCGTGACCTGCAGCCACCGCCTGCCGGAGGACCTGCTCCCCCGTCCCTCCGGTCGGTCCGAGCACAACGATCTTCATCCGGATCCCCCCATCAACTTCGGCAGCTCCTCCAGCAACGCGTCGTGCCACGCCAGCTCGGCGCGCAGCCGGTGGAGGCCGTGCTGGATCGCCATCGGCTCCAGCCCGCGCAGGTACGGGCCGGACGTGCGGAACTCCTGCTCCAGGATCGCCAACCGCGCCGCGACGACCTGCCGGCGAGCGCCGATGGCTCCCGCCAGGTGCTCCTCGTCGAGGTCGTGGGTGTACTGCAGCGCGAGGTCGACGGGGTCCGGCAGCAGCTTGACCTCCCGCAACGCAGCGTCGCGCAACGTCTTGAGCTCCAGCAGGCCCTGCTCGGTGATGCCGTAGACGGTGCGCTCGGGCGGGTTGCCCTCCCGCTCGGTGCGCACGACCTCGACGAGCCCCTCCCGCTCCATCCGGTGCAGCACGCCGTAGAGCGAGCCGGGCTTGATGTCGGTCCACAGCTCGGTGCGGTCGATCTGCGCCTCACGCCGGATCTGGTAGCCGTGCACGGGACCGAGACGAGCCAGCGCGCTCAGCGCGAAGAGGCGAGCGCTGCTCATGGCCATAGTCAAACACGACTACGAAACGCTAGTCAAACACGACTATGCAGCCCAAACTTCACCACCGTTTTGCCTACTTGCAGACCCCGGAGGGTGTGCAGCTTGGCAAAACGATGGGGAAGTTCGGGCGGTTAGGCCTCGAGCAGGACGTCCGCGTCGAAGCAGGTGCGGGTGCCGGTGTGGCAGGCGGGGCCGGTCTGGTCGACGACCACCAGCACGGCGTCGCCGTCGCAGTCGAGCCGGACCTCGTGGACCTGCTGGGTGTTGCCGGAGCTCTCGCCCTTCACCCAGTACTCCTCGCGCGAGCGCGACCAGTACGTCGCCCGGCCCGTCGTGAGCGTGCGGTGCAGCGCCTCGTCGTCCATCCACGCGACCATCAGCACCTCGCCGGTGCCGCGCTGCTGCGCGATCGCGCAGACCAGCCCGTCGGGGGTGCGCTTGAGCCGCGCCGCGATCTCGGGATCCAGCTGCGACACGTCGACCCTGCTCATCGAACCTCCACCCCCGCCGCACGCATGCTCGTCTTGACGTCGCCGATCCGGAAGTGCCCGAAGTGGAAGACGGTCGCGGCGAGCACGGCGTCAGCGCCCGCGCGCACGGCCGGCACGAAGTCCTCCACCTTGCCGGCGCCGCCGCTCGCGATCACCGGGACGTCGACGGCGGCGCGCACGGCCTCGATCATCTTCAGGTCGAACCCGGCGCGGGTGCCGTCGGCGTCCATCGAGTTGAGCAGGATCTCGCCGATCCCGAGCTCCTGGCCGCGCGCGGCCCACTCGACGGCGTCGATCGCGGTGCCCTTGCGCCCTCCGTGGGTGGTGACCTCCCAGCCCGACGGCGTCGGCTTGCCACCCTCCGGGACGGTGCGGGCGTCGACGGAGAGCACGATGCACTGGGCGCCGAACCGGCGGCTGGCCTCGTGCAGCAGCTCGGGGCGCATGATCGCGGCGGTGTTGATGCCGACCTTGTCCGCGCCGGCGCGCAGGAGCGTGTCGATGTCGTCGCACGAGCGGATGCCACCGCCGACCGTCAGCGGGATGAACACCTGCTCCGCAGTGCGGCGCACGACGTCGAGCATCGTGCCGCGCTCCCCCGACGACGCCGTGACGTCGAGGAACGTCAGCTCGTCGGCGCCTTCCGCGTCGTAGACGGCGGCCATCTCGACGGGGTCGCCCGCATCGCGCAGGTCCTCGAAGTTGATGCCCTTGACGACTCGGCCGTCGTCGACGTCGAGGCAAGGGATCACGCGGACTGCTACGGGCACGGCTTCGAGCTTACGACCCCGCGACGCACGTCTTCGCCGCGGCCACGGCGGCGGCGTCGCCCGCGAACGTCGACATGACGACGGCAGGGCCGACGGTCTCGGCGCTGCCGCCGGTGCCGCTGACGAACGCCCCGGCGCCCGACCGGAACCCATCGGCGTCGGCCTTGCTCGGGAACGCGATGACGGTGATGCGGTTGATCCTCTTCGGCAGGTCGGGGCGGGCGACGTCGACCGCGACGGCGGCAGTGCCGCCGGGCGGGGTGTCGATCTCGGCGACCTCGGCGCCCGGCACGCCGCCGCGCAGACAGCTCACCAGAGTGGCGGTGTCCGGCACCCCGCCCGGCGCCGCGGCGGCAGGCGACGTCGCCGGGGAAGCGGAAGCCGCAGGCTCGGCCGTAGCCGGCAGCGTCACGGGCATGGCGGTCGAGCACCCGGCCAGCACGAGCGCCCCGGCCGTGACGAGCACCGCGGCGGCAGCGCGCATCAACCGGCTGCTCGGCCGGCCGCCGCGTCGACGGCCCGGACGGCGGCGAGCGCGTCGGGCAGCGTGAACCGCCCGGCGTAGAGCGCCTTGCCGACGATCGAACCCTCGATGTTGACCCCGCCCGCCGCGACCTCGGCGAGCGTCACGAGGTCGCTGACCTCGGCGATCCCGCCGGACGCGATGACCGGCGCCGTCGTGGCCTCGGCGACCGCGCGGAGCATGTCGATGTTCGGCCCGCGCAGGGTGCCGTCCTTGCTCACGTCGGTGACGACGTAGCGGGAGCAGCCGTCGCGGTCGAGCCGTTCGAGGGTCTCCCACAGGTCGCCGCCGTCGGTGGTCCAGCCGCGCGCGGCGAGCCGGTGCTCGCCCTCGACGATCCGCACGTCCAGCCCGACGGCGACACGCTCGCCGTGCGCCGCGATCGCCCGCGCGCACCACTCCGGGTCCTCCAGCGCCGCGGTGCCGATGTTGACCCGCGCACAGCCGGTCGACAGGGCGCGCTCCAGCGACGCGTCGTCCCTGATGCCACCGGAGAGCTCGACGGCGACGTCGACCTTGCGGACGACCTCCGCGAGCAGCTCGGCGTTGGAGCCGCGGCCGAACGCGGCGTCGAGGTCGACGAGGTGGATCCACTCGGCGCCGTCGCGCTGCCACGCGAGTGCGGCGTCGAGCGGCTCGCCGTAGCCGGTCTCGGTGCCGGCCTCCCCTTGGACCAGTCGGACGGCCTGGCCGTCGGCGACGTCGACAGCAGGCAGCAGCGTGAAGCTCACGCTGTGCAGCGTACCCATCCGATGAGGACACCCGTCCGTGACGGTGCATGATCGGAGCGGGGCCCCCGATCGCAAGGAGAACGCCGTGACCGTGTCGGTTTGTGTTGCCGGTGCCACGGGATGGACCGGACGAGCTGTTGCCGAGGCCGTGCTCGCGGCCGACGACCTGCGGCTGCGCTCCGCGGTGAGCCGCAGCACCGCGGGCAGCGACCTCGGTGTCGCGTGGGACGAGGAGCCGGTCGGCGTCACCGTGCACGCCGGGGTCGCGGAGGCCCTCGACGGTGCAAGCGGTGGTGTCGACGTGCTGGTCGACTACACGTCCCACGCCGCGGTCCGCGCGAACACGCTCGCCGCGATCGAGCGCGGGGTGGCCGTCGTGATCGGGTCGTCGGGGCTGAGCGCCGACGACTTCGCCGAGATCGACGCAGCGGCGCGGGCCGCGGGGGTCGGGGTCGTCGCTGCCGGCAACTTCTCGCTCACCGCAGCGATGGCGCAGGCCGCGGCCCGGCTCGTCGCGCCGCACCTGCCCGGCTGGGAGATCATCGACTACGCGTCCGCAGGCAAGCCCGACGCCCCGAGCGGGACGTCGCGGGAGCTCGCCGAGCAGCTGGCCGCCGTCGCGACACCACGGGCCGAGGTGCCGGTGGCCGACGTCGCGGGACACCCGGAGGCGCGCGGCGCGACGATCGCGGGCACGCAGGTGCACTCGGTGCGGCTGCCGAGCTTCGTCGTCTCGACGGAGGTGGTGTTCGGGCTGCCGGACGAGCGCCTGGTGATCAGGCACGACGCGGGCAGCACCGCGGCGCCCTACGTCGCAGGCACCCTGCTGGCGATCCGGCGGGTCGGCGAGCGGGTCGGTGTCACCCGCGGGCTGGACACGCTACTGCTGGGCTGACGCCACCGGCGCCGCTCCGGACAGCCGCGATCCGGCGAGGACGAACCCGAGCGCGACGACCATCACCGCCGCCCCCGGCAGACCCAGCTGCGCCGGTGTGAGCCACGTCTGCGCGATCCCGCCGAGCGCACCGCCCAGCGCGATGCCCGCGTACACCGCGGACGAGTTCAGCCCGAGCAGGATCGGCGTCGCCTCCGGCGCACGGGTGACGAGCCGGTGCTGCTGCGCGACCGTCGGGAAGCCGGTGGCGACACCCCAGAGCGCACCCCAGGCCAGCGCGGCCGGCAGGCTCGCCACGACCAGCGGGCTCACCGCCAGCAGGACAACGGCGGCCGCGATGCTCCAGGCCAGCACCGTGGTCGCGTCGAACCGGTCGGTCAGCCGGCCGACCAGGGTGTTGCCGGCGACCGCGCCGAGCCCCCAGAGCAGCAGCACGATCGTCAGCAGCGCCGCCGAGCCGCCCGTGGCGCCTTCGAGCGCGACGCCGATGTAGGTGTAGAGGATGTAGGTGCCGGCCATGGCCGCCACGGTCGGCGCGAGCGTCACCAGCACCCACGGTCGCACCAGGTAGGCGACGCGGTCGCGGAGCGACGGGACCGGCAGCGAGAGCGCGGGCAGCCGCACCGCGATGCCGATCGCGGCCACCACACCGACACCGGCGACCACCCACATCGTGATCCGCCAGTCGGCGCCGCCGATGAGCGTGCCGATCGGCAGCCCCAGCGCGGACGCGCTGACCAGGCCACCCATCACCGTCGCGAGCGCGCGGCCGCGACGCTCCGGCGGCACCATCGCCGCCCCGGCGCTCGACGCCGTCGAGGTGATGATGCCGGCACCGGCGGCCGTCAGGATGCGGGAGGTCAGCGCGATCTCGTAGGTGGGGGCGAGGGCGGTGGCCACGTTGCCGATCACGAAGACGGTGAGCGCGGCGAGCAGCGCCTTGCGCCGGTCGAGCGCGGCCGTCGCCGCACCCAGGACGGGAGCCGCGGCGGCGAACGTCAAGGCGAACGCCGTGACCAGCTGGCCCGCGGCGGCGACACCGACGTCGAGGTCGGCCGCGATGGCTGGCAGCAGGCCGGCGATGACGAACCCGTCGGTGCCGACGGCGAACGTCGCCAGGGCGAGGGGGAACAGCCGCAGGAACACAAGGGCAAGCTAGCGGACAGATTGATATCCGTCCAACCATCAAACCCCGGCTGTAGGATGCCTCCATGCGTGAACCGTGGGAGCCGGCGACGGCCGACATCGAGCTTCCGCAGGTGATGCATGCGCTCGCCGATCCGGCCCGACTGGAGATCGTCGCCCGGCTCGCCTCCCTCGACGGTGAGAGCTGCTCAGGTACCTGCGCGGGAATCGACCTGCACAAGTCGACGCTCTCGCACCACTACCGGGTGCTGCGCGAGGCCGGCGTCACGCACACGACGATCGAGGGCCGCTCCCGGCGCGTCCGGCTGCGGCGCGACGACCTCGCCGCCCGCTTCCCCGGCCTGCTCGACGCCGTGCTCGCCGCCGTCGGGCCGGTGCTCGCCGACGCCGGAAGCTGAGCCCCGCGGGCCCGGGAGTGCCAGGAAAGCCACTTTCCTGGCACCACAGGACAGGAAAGCCACTTTCCTGGCACCCCATCGGGGCGGCACTGGCCGGTGGTTCAGGCTGCGACGGGCGGGTCGGCGGCCGGCTTCTCCGGCGGGTGCAGCAACGCCGTGGTGCGGCGCGACGACCACAGCGCGCCGACGCCGAGCCCGACGACGATGATCAGCAGCCAGCCCCACCACGGCAAGCCGCCCAGCAGGACCGCCAGCAACGCGGCGAGCGCCGTGCCGACCGCGGTGCCCAGCGTGCTCGCGACCGACGGCGGCCGCCTGCGCCTCGCGGGCTTGCGGCGCGCGCCGGCGCGCGGGTAGGGCTCGTCGCGCTGCCGCTTGCGGGCCATGACGATCCTCGCTCCTGCCGGCTCAGCCGACGACGTCACGCAGCCAGTTCCGCAGCACCGCGGCACCGGCGTCGCCGGACTTCTCCGGGTGGAACTGCGTGGCCGCGAGCGGCCCGTTCTCGACGGCCGCGACGAAGTCCTCGCCGTGGTGCGACCACGTGACCAGCGGCGGGCGCAGCACCTCTGACTCCTCCATCTCCCAGCGGCGCACACCGAAGGAGTGGACGAAGTAGAACCGCTCGTCTGCGTCGATGCCGGAGAACAGCGCCGAGCCGGCCGGGACGCGCACTGTGTTCCAGCCCATGTGCGGCAGGACGTCGGCCTTCAGCCGCTCGACCATGCCAGGCCACTGCGCACAACCCTCGGTGCGCTCGCCCCACTCGACGCCCAGGTCGAACAGCACCTGCATGCCGACGCAGATGCCCAGCACGGGACGGCCACCGGCGAGGCGCCGCTCGATGATCCGCGGGCCACCCACGCCCCGCAGACCGCGCATGCACGCGGCGAACGCGCCGACACCCGGGACGACCAGGCCGTCGGCATCGAGCGCCAGCTGCGGATCGGCGGTGACGGTGACATCAGCACCGACCCGTCGCAGCGCGCGCTCGGCCGAACGCAGGTTGCCCGACCCGTAGTCGAGCACGACGATCCGTGACACCCGTCAAGGATAGCCCGGGGCCGCACGCCCTTTCCCGACACGCTCCGTAGCAGACGCGGAAGGCCAGGCGGCCGGGTCAAGAGTGCGTGCGTCGCGCGTGCGCCCGGCGGGGCGGTCACCCCGTCAGAGCGTGCCCTTGGTCGAGGCGATGCCGGTGATGCGGGAGTCGGGCTCGACAGCCGCGCGCAGGGCCCGGGCGATGGCCTTGAACTGCGCCTCGGTGATGTGGTGCGGGTCGCGGCCTTCGAGCACCCGCACGTGCAGCGCGAGGTGGCCGTGGAAGGCGAGCGACTCGAAGACGTGCCGGTTGAGCACCGTCGGGTAGTGCCCGCCGACGACGAACCCGGCCATGCTCTCCGGCTCGCCGGTGTGCACGGTGTAGGGCCGCCCGGACACGTCGACGACGGCTTGCGCGAGCGCTTCGTCCATCGGGATCCAGGCGTCGCCGAAGCGGCGGATCCCGGCCTTGTCGCCCAGCGCCTGCCGGATCGCCTGCCCGAGCACGATCGCGACGTCCTCGACGGTGTGGTGCACGTCGATGTGCACGTCGCCGGAGGCCCGGACGGTGAGGTCGAAGGCGCCGTGCTTGCCCAGCGCCTCCAGCATGTGGTCGTAGAAGGGGACGCCGGTGCTGATCTCGGTGCGACCCGTGCCGTCGAGATCGATCTCGACGAGGACCTTGGTCTCCTTCGTGGCCCGTTCCACGCGGCCGATCCGACTCACCGGGTGACCTCCTCTGCGAAGACGTTCGCTGCGACCTGCAGGAACGCGTCGTTCTCCTCAGGGGTCCCCATCGTGACGCGCAGCCGCGCCTCGATGCCGACGTCCCTGATCAGCACCCCGCGGTCGAGGAACGAGCGCCACGCCCTCGGGGCGTCCGCGAACCGACCGAAGAGCACGAAGTTCGAGTCGCTCGGGACCACGTCGTAGCCGATCGCGGCCAGCTCGTCCACGACCCGCCCGCGCTCGGCGCGCAGCAGCGCGACGGAGCCGAGGGTCGCGGCGGCGTGGCGCAACGCGGCACGCGCTGCGGCCTGCGTGAGCGACGAGAGGTGGTACGGCAGCCTGACCAGCTGCAACGCGTCGACGACGGCAGGTGCGGCAGCGAGGTAGCCCAGGCGCCCGCCGGCGAAGGCGAAGGCCTTGCTCATCGTGCGGCTGACGATCAGCTTGTGCGCGTGCGTGCCGAGCAGCGTGATCGCGCTGGGCAGGTCGGAGAACTCGGCGTACGCCTCGTCGACCACCACGATGCCGGGTGCCGCGTCGACGAGCTGCGCGAGCTCGTTCGGCGCCAGCGACTGACCGGTCGGGTTGTTCGGGCTGGTCAGGAACGCGATGTCGGGCGCGCGGTCGCGCAGGAGCGTCGCTGCAGTGGCGACGTCGACGGAGAAGTCGGCGCGGCGGGGCGCCGGCAGCCACTCCGTGCGGGTGCCGGCGGCGATGATCGGGTGCATCGAGTACGACGGTTCGAACCCGACCGCGGTGCGCCCGGGCCCACCGAAGGCCTGCAGGATCTGCTGCAGCACCTCGTTGGAGCCGTTGGCCGCCCAGACGTTCGCGGTTGCGAGCTGCACGCCGGTGACGCGGGTCAGGTACGCGGCGAGGTCGGTGCGCAGCGCGACGGCGTCGCGGTCCGGGTAGCGGTGCAGCTGCCCCGCCACCTCCTGCGCGGCCGCCGCCACGTCGGCGACGAGCTCCGGCGGCGGGGGGTACGGGTTCTCGTTGGTGTTGAGGCGGACGGCGACCTCCAGCTGCGGCGCGCCGTACGGGCGGCGGCCGCGCAGGTCGTCGCGCAGCGGCAGCGCGTCGAGCGTGATCTCCGCACCAACCGTCTGGGCCAGCGCCGTCACCGCGCGAACCTGGCGCTCACGGCCTCGCCGTGCGCTGGGAGGTCTTCCGCGACGGCGAGGGTCTGCACGGCGTCGGCGACGTCGCGCAGCGCCTCCTCGGTGTACTCGATCACGTGCACGCCGCGCAGGAACGTCTGCACGGACAGCCCCGCGGAGTGGCGCGCGCAGCCACCGGTGGGCAGGACGTGGTTCGAGCCCGCGCAGTAGTCGCCGAGCGAGACCGGCGCCCACGGCCCGACGAAGATCGCGCCGGCGTTGCGGACGCGGTCGGCGACGGCCCTCGCGTCGACGGTCTGGATCTCCAGGTGCTCGGCGGCGTAGGCGTCGACCACCCGCACGCCGTCGTCGACGCCGGCGACGAGCACGATGCCCGACTGCGGGCCGGTGAGCGCCGTGCGGATCCGTTCGGTGTGCTTGGTGTCGGCGACGCGCTGCTCCAGCTCGCGGTCGACCGCGTCGGCGAGCTCGACCGAGTCGGTGACCAGCACCGATGCCGCGTTCGGATCGTGCTCGGCCTGGCTGATCAGGTCGGCCGCGACGTGCACCGGGTCGGCGGTGTGGTCGGCGAGCACGGCGATCTCGGTGGGGCCGGCCTCCGCGTCGATCCCGATCATGCCGCGGAGCAGCCGCTTCGCGGCCGTCACGTAGACGTTGCCCGGCCCGGTGACGACGTCGACCGGCTCCAGCTCGGCGCCGTCGGTGTCGGTGCCGCCGTACGCGAGCAGCGCGACGGCCTGCGCGCCGCCGACCGCCCACACCTCCTCGACGCCGAGCAGCGCGGCCGCCGCGAGGACCGTCGGGTGCGGGAGCCCGCCGTGCTCGGCCTGCGGCGGCGAGGCGACGACGAGCGACTCGACCCCGGCCTCCTGCGCCGGCACGACGTTCATGACGACGGTCGACGGGTAGACCGCGAGCCCGCCGGGCGCGTAGAGCCCGACCCTGCGGACCGGGACGAACCGCTCGGTGACCGTGCCACCGGGCACGACCCCCGTGACGATGTCGGCGCGGCGCTGCTCGGAGTGCACCGCCCTGGTGCGCTCGATCGCGACCTCCAGCGCCGAGCGCACGGCGGGGTCGAGCGCGGCGAGCGCGCCCGCGAGCGTCTGCTGCGGCACCCGGACAGCGCTGGGGCGCACCTTCTCGAACCGCTCGGCGAACTCCATGGCGGCCTCGACGCCGCGGTCGCGCACGGCGTCGACGATCGGCCGGACCTGGTGCACCACCGAGTCGATGTCCACCTCGGCGCGCGGCAGCAGGCCGCGCAGTGCCGCGGTGCGCGGCAGCGGCTCGGAACGGAGATCGAGTCGGCGGAGCATGGGGATCAGCCTACGTCGCCGTGTCGCTCCGGTTACCGCCGAGCGACCAACCTCATGGGCCCCACCGGGTCACGTTCCGAGGTCGAGCCCGAGGTCGAGGGCCTTGACGGAATGCGTGAGCGCGCCGATCGACAGGTAGTCGACGCCCGTCTCGGCGTAGGTGCGGGCGTTCGCCAGCACCAGCCCGCCCGACGACTCCAGCAACGCGCGCCCGCTCCCCCGCCGCCGGACGGCCTCGCGGGTCGCCTCGACGGTGAAGTTGTCCAGCAGCACCAGCTCGGCGTCGAGCTCGAGCACCTCGTCGAGCTGCTCGAGCGAGTCGACCTCGATCTCGTAGGGCAGCTCCGGGGCGAACGCGCGGGCCGCAGCGAGCGCCTTGCCGACCGAGCCGGCCGCGGCAACGTGGTTGTCCTTGATCAGCACGGCGTCGCCGAGCCCCAACCGGTGGTTGACGCCGCCGCCGCAGCGCACCGCGTACTTCTCCAGCAGCCGCAGCCCGGGCAGGGTCTTGCGGGTGTCGCGGATGCGCGCGGCCGTGCCGGCGACGGCATCGACCCACGCCGCGGTCGCCGTCGCCACGCCCGAGAGGTGGCAGAGCAGGTTCAGCGCCGTGCGTTCCGCGGTGAGCAGCCCGCGCACCGGTGCACGAACGGCCAGGGCGACGTCGCCCGCGGCCAGCCGCTGCCCGTCGGGCAGCGCGGAGAGCACCTCGTACGTGCCCTCGCCGAGCACGGTGTCGAGCACCGCGAGCGCGACCGGAACTCCGGCCAGCACCCCCGGCTGCCGCGTCGTGAACGAGCCGACGGCGACGGCGTCGGCAGGCACGGTCGCCGCGGTGGTGGCGTCCGGGCCGTAGCGCAGGTCCTCGTCGAGCGCGGTGCGCACGACGCGCCGCAGGTCGTCGAGGTCGGGCCCGGCAACGGTGGCGGTCATGCCGCACCCACCAGCGCGTCGGTGCGCACGACGGGCCGGCCGGCGGCGTCGAGCACCACCACGGAGCTGGCGCGCTGCCAGCGGTCGTCGCGATCGGGGAAGTCGGTACGCACGTGACATCCTCTGCTCTCGGTGCGGGAGCCCGCCACGGCCAGCACGGCCTGCGCGAGCACGGTCAGCGCGGCGTCCTCGACGCCCGCCCGGTCGGTGACGGCTCGCGGCACGGCCGCGGCCTCGATGATGTCGGACGCGGCCGCGAGCCCCGCGGCGTCGCGCCCGATGCCGGCGGCGGCGCTCATCGCCCGCTGCACGACCCCGCGCGGTGCGACGGCGAGCGTCGGGGAGCCGACCGGGCCGGGGCCCTGCCGGTCGCGCCCGACCAGGTCCGTCGCGACGGCCCGCGCGGCCCGGCTGCCGAGCACCAGGCCCTCCAGCAGGCTGTTGGACGCAAGTCGGTTCGCACCGTGCAGGCCGGTGCGCGCGACCTCACCGGCCGCGTACAGGCCGGACACAGCCGTCCGCCCGGTCAGGTCGGTTACGACCCCGCCGCACGCGTAGTGCGCGGCCGGGGTCACCGGGATGGGCTCGCGCACCGGGTCGATCCCCGCCGCGCGGCAGGCAGCGAAGACCGTCGGGAAGCGCTGCGCGAAGCCGTCGAGCGCCCGCGCGTCGAGGTAGACGCACTCGGCGCCCGTCGCGGCGAGCGTGCGGGTGATCGCGGCCGCGACGACGTCACGTGGCGCGAGGTCGGCCAGCGGATGCACATCCGTCATGAACCGGCGGCCGGCCCGGTCGAGCAGCACCGCGCCCTCCCCCCGGACGGCCTCGGTGACCAGCGGCCGCCGTCCCGTCGCCGGGCCGTCGTAGAGGACGGTCGGGTGGAACTGGACGAACTCGAGGTCGGCCGCCGCCACCCCGGCGCGCAGCGCGAGAGCGATGCCGTCGCCGGTCGCCGTCGAGGGGTTGGTCGTCGAGGCGTAGAGCTGCCCGTAACCGCCGGTCGCCAGCAGCACCGCCGGCGCCGCGAGCACACCCGGACGGCCGCTCCCGTCGAGCACGGAGAGGCCCGCGACGGCACCGGACTGGTCACGCAGCACGTCGACGGCCAC
This sequence comes from Pseudonocardia sp. TRM90224, assembly GCF_021245725.1. Taxonomy (GTDB): domain Bacteria; phylum Actinomycetota; class Actinomycetes; order Mycobacteriales; family Pseudonocardiaceae; genus Pseudonocardia. The sequence continues at coordinate 132,272 of NZ_JAJGSX010000005.1, forward strand.
GTGGTCGGTGAGCAGCGGCAACCGGCGGTCGGTGGCGGCCGTGACGAGCGCGCGCTCGACCTCGGCGCCGGTCGCGTCGCCGCCCGCGTGCACCACCCGGAACGCAGAGTGGCCGCCTTCGCGCGTGCGGGCGAGGCGCCCGTCGGCGCCGGGGTCGAACCGGGCACCGCGGGCCCGCAGCCGGGCCACCGCGCCGGGCCCGTCGGCGAGGATCGACGCCACCGCAGCGGCGTCGCACAGCCCACCGCCGGCTTCGAGTGTGTCGGCGACGTGCGCGTCGACGGTGTCACCGGCTATGTCGCCGACCACCACGGCCACGCCGCCCTGCGCCCAGCGGGTCGAGCCGGCGTCGACGGCGTCCTTCGTCACGACGACGACCCTCAGGCCCAGCTCGGCGGCGTCCAGCGCGGCGGTCAGGCCGGCGACGCCCGACCCGACGACGATCAGGTCGGCCTGCGCGTCCCAGCTCATTCGCCACCGCCGGGCTTGCCGATCTCGATCATCCGCTGGACGGCCGCCCGGCCGCGGGCCGCGAGGTCGGGCGCGACGTGCACCTCGTCGGTGCCGTCGCGCAGCGAGCGGACGAGCCTCTCCGGTGTGATCATCTTCATGTACCGGCAGGACGCCCGCTCGTTGACGGCCCGGAAGTCGATCTCGGGAGCCGCCTTCCGGAGCTGGTGCAGCATCCCGATCTCGGTCGCGACGAGCACCGAGCTGGCCGTGCTCTCGCGCGCGGCGTCGAGCATCCCGCCGGTGGAGAGGATCTTGACCCGCTCCGGCGCGACGGCCCCGGCACCCGCGAGGTAGAGCGCCGAGGTCGCGCAGCCGCACTCGGGGTGCACGAACAGCTCGGCGTCGGGGTTGGCCTCGACGGTCGCGGTCAGCGACGGCCCGCTGATGCCGGCGTGCACGTGGCACTCGCCGGCCCAGACGTGCATGTTCTCCCTGCCCGTGATCCGGCGGACGTGCGCGCCGAGGAACTGGTCGGGCAGGAACAGCACCTCGCGGTCGGCCGGTATCGACTCGACCACCTCGACGGCGTTGGACGACGTGCAGCAGATGTCGGTCTCGGCCTTCACCGCGGCGGTCGTGTTGACGTAGGACACGACGACCGCGCCGGGGTGCTCGGCCTTCCACGCGCGCAGCTGGTCGGCGTCGATCGAGTCGGCGAGCGAGCAGCCGGCGTTCGCGTCGGGGATGAGCACCGTCTTGTCCGGGGCGAGGATCTTGGCCGTCTCCGCCATGAAGTGGACGCCGCAAAAGACGATCGTCGACGCTTCGGACGCGGCGGCGGCCCGCGAGAGCGCCAGCGAGTCGCCGGTGATGTCGGCGACGTCCTGGATCGCCGGCAGCTGGTAGTTGTGCGCGAGGACCACGGCGTTGCGGCGGCGGGCCAGCTCACGCACCTCCTCCGCCCAGCCGGGGTACGGATCGGCGCCGGCGGTTGCGAGCTCCGAGACGGTCATCGTGGTCTCCTCTGTTTTCGACTCTTAGTCGTAAACTGGCACGATCCTAACCCGCTCCCGGCCCGCCGGGCCCACCGACGTGACGCGGACCTCACCGGCCCGCAACCCGCCGTTCATGTGCACCGAGCGGGCGCGGCGCGGGCGATAAGGTCCGGCCATGGCCCGTCCCGTCGAGCACGAGGTGCTCGCGGCCGTGCTCCAGATCCGCGACGGCGTGCTCCAGGCGCTCACCTGGCAGCGCGCCCGCCCGCCCGACGAGGGCCGCTGGGCCGTGCCGGGCGGCCTGCTGCGCGACGACGAGGACGTCGAGCAGTCGGTGCTTCGCCAGCTCGCCGAAAAGGTCGACGTCCGCGAGGTCGCCCACGTCGAGCAGATCGCCGTCTTCAGCAGGCCCGACCGCGTGCCCGGCGCCCGCCGGATCGCGACGGCGTTCCTCGGGCTCGTGCCGTCCGACGCCGTGCCCGCGATCCCCGACGACACCGCCTGGCACCCGATCACCGCGCTGCTCGACGGAACCGTGCCGACGGCGTTCGACCACGCGGAGATCGTCACGGCGGGTCACGAGCGGCTGCGCGCGAAGCTCTCCTACACGAACCTCGGGTTCGCGCTCGCGCCACGCGAGTTCACGATCTCCGCGCTGCGCGACCTCTACACCGCCGCGTTGGGCCATCCGGTCTCCGCCACCAACCTCCAACGGGTGCTCACCCGCAGGTCAGTACTCGAACCGACGGGTGCCGTCGCGCCGCCCGGGCCGTCGGGAGGCCGCCCAGCAGCCCTCTTCCGGTTCGCGGAGATCACGCTGCGCGTAACCGACGCGTTCGCGGTTCTCCGGCCGCCGGGCGAGGCCGTCCGCGGCGCCGTACCGTAGTCACGTGGCCGAGACGCTCCCGATGTTCCCGCTGGGAACCGTGCTGATGCCGGGTGCGACGCTGCCGCTGCACATCTTCGAACCGCGGTACCGCCAGCTCACCGTCGATCTGGTGACGGGCGCGGCGCCGGCTAAGCAGTTCGGCGTCATCGCCGTGCGCGAAGGCTGGACCGCCGACGACGACGGCATCGACGGCCTGCACGGCATCGGGTGCACCGCGGAGCTGCGCGACGTCACCAAGCTGCCCGACGGGCGCTACGACATCATCACCTGCGGCGCGCAGCGGTTCCGGCTGCTGGAGCTCGACGCGGAGACGAAGCCGTACCTCATGGGCACCGTCGAGTACCTGCCCGACGCCGAGTGCGCCGACACCGCCGACCTCACCCGCATGCTGATCGCGTCCGCGCGCGACGCGCATCGCCGCTACTGCGCGACGGCGTGGAAGCAGGGCGAGTGGTCGGAGCCGGAGGCCGACGTCGAGGCGGCGACGCTGCCGCACATGCTCGCGGCCGACTGCCTGCTCCCGATGGCCGATCGCCAACAGCTGCTCGAGCAGACCTCCCCCACCGAGCGGCTGCGCATGATCCGCGCGATGCTCGCCCGCGAGACCGGCCTGCTCACCCAGCTGCGCGCCGTGCCGGCACCGATCACCGCCTACGCCGTGGACCACAGCTTCAATTGAGGTTCCGGGTGGGTGGCGGGCTGCGCCGGGGTGCGTGCGACCCGCACGCGAGGGCAGGAAAGCCACTTTCCGGCCCTCACAGGGCAGGAAAGTGGCTTTCCTGCCCTCCACCGGCACCCCGCCCGGCAGTCGGATTCCCCCGGCTCCGTCCGCCCTCGCCGGCCCCGTCCGACCGAAGTTCCGCGCCGTTCATCCGAAGGTAGGGAAACCCTGAGTCCGATCTCGGGGGCCCGCCCGGATGTCACCGGCGCCCGCGATCAGCAACATCATCTGCGTGACACACGCCATCCTCGACATCCTGACCACGGTGATGAGCTCGCCGTGGCTCTACCTCGCCATCTTCGCGCTCGCGACGCTCGACGCGTTCTTCCCGGTGGTGCCCGCGGAGACGGCCGTGATCACGGCGGGCGTCTTCGCGGCCTCGACCGGGCAGCCGCACCTGCTGCTCGTGATCGCCGTCGCCGCGGTCGGCGCGTTCGTCGGCGACCACATCGCCTACACGATCGGCCGGACCACCAACACCAAGCTCCGCACGGGCAAGCGCACCGCGAAGTCGTTCGCGTGGACGGAACGCCTGCTCGCCGAACGCGGCGGCCTCGCGCTCGTCGTCGCCCGCTACATCCCGGGCGGCCGCACCGCCTGCACCTTGACCATGGGCGCGGTCGCCTACCCGCGCCGGTCCTTCGCCTTCTTCGACGCCATCGCCGCGACGTCGTGGGCCGTCTACTCCGGCCTGATCGGCTTCATCGGCGGCGCGGCGTTCGAGAACGACCCGATCAAGGGTCTGCTCCTCGGCGTCGGCATCGCCGTCACGATCACCGTGATCGTGGAGGTCGTCCGCTACGTCCGCAAGCGCAAGGCGGCACCCACTGCGGAGCAGGAGCTGACCGGCTCCGCCGCACGCTGATCCGAGATGTCGGAACAGCTGTACGTTTCCGCGGTGCGGATCACGTCCGAACGACGGATATCCAGCCCCGAGCCAGTTTGCGGGGCGCTCGACGTCGAACCGGCGGACGACGTCCGCGACGATGTGGCGACCGTCGTGCCCACCACAGAGCCGCGGGGTCACGGTCGCCAGGTCGTCGACGCTCTCCGAGGCACCGGCGACGGCATGCTCAGCACCGAAGAGATCATGGCCATGAGCCGTGGTGACTGAACCCACCCGCAGCAACGCCGGGCGACTCGACCGGTCTGATCGACATCATCATCGAGAACCCGAGCTGGGACGAATGGTCGGAGACCGACCGCACGCAATCCCCGCAGGTGGAGCTGATCGAGTCGCATTCACGGAGCAAGCACCCGCTGAGCGAGGCGACAGGTTGCACGGCCTCGCTCAGGACGCGGGCTCGACGGCGATGACGTCGACCAGTCGGTCGATGCCGACGAAGTCGTCCGGGTTGCATGTGACCAATGGCAGCTTGGCCGCCGCAGCCGTCGCCGCGATCTGCAGGTCGAGCCGTCGTGGCCGCGGGTTTCGACCAACTGCCCGAACGAGTGTCGCCAGCACGCCGTAGATCTTTGCCTCCTCGACTCCGAAGGGCAGGATCTCGAACAAGTCGAGGGCCTCACGGTAGAGCCGATCACGTTCGGCTTGAACCGTAGGGTTGCCCAAGCCGAGGCCGAATGCGAGTTCGGCCAGTGTGACGGCGGTCAACACCGGAGTTCGGTCGGTGAACTCGCCGAGCCGCAGACGTCCGAAGTCGATGTAGACGGACGTGTCGACGACGTAGTGCTCAGTCACTCAGTACTCGATGCGGTCGTCGCCGAAGATGACGTCGTCCGCCGCCCGGTCTGCGTACCACTGCCCGACGTCGACCGGCGGTTGGCTCTGCCTGAGCTTCTGCAATTCGCCGAACGTCATCCGCCGCTTCGCAGGCACCCCTGCGTGCGGCACGATGTCCGCGATCGGCTTGCCGTTGCGGGTCACCGTGAAGCTCTCGCCGGCCTCGACGCTCCGCATGATCTCGGCGTTGTCGTTCCGCAACTCGCGCTGGCTGATGGTTCGAGGCACGAGAGCCATCGTAGCGCATATGCGCTACGCCTTCGCGCTACGCCCGAACGTAACCTCGCGCCGCCGCAGCACGAATCCGGCGCGCTCGTACACCCCCACCGCACCGGTCGGGTTCTGGCTGTCGACGGTGAGCGCCGCCTGCTCGAAGCCCTGCTCGACCGCCGTCGCGAGGACGTGCGCCAGCAGTGCCGCGGCGACGCCCTTGCCGCGCCACTCCGCGACGGTGCCCACCGTGTCGATCAGCAGCTCCTTGATCCCGGTGTGGGCGAAGTCGGCCTCGTACTCGTAGGAGAGGACGTAGCCGGCCACGGCTCCCCCGGCGTCGCACGCGGCGACGGAACAGCCCGAGCGGAAGTTCTTGCTGTACGTCCGCGCGTGCGCGAATCCCTCTGCGGTGTCGGGCGAGGATCCCCAGTGGTCGCGGAACGCCTCGTTGTGGGCTGCGCGGAGCCGCTCGTCCCAGTCGCGGTCGTACTCGGGGCCAAGCGGGTTGAGCGTGAGACCGTCGGGGACCGCAACGGCCGCAACCGGCCTCGCGAGGTCGCGCTTCAGCTCCGACCACCACCGCACCGGCGCCATGCCGAAGTCGGCGAACAGCGCGGCAGCGTCGGCCATCTCCTCCGGCACCTTCGCGGTCAGCATCGCGTTCAGCTGCTCGGCACGCTGCGCGGCGACGCTCAGCAGTGCCGTGCCGATCCCCTGCCCGCGGCGCTCGGGATGGACAGCGGCGAACGCCATGACCTTCTGCCCGGTCATCGCCCCCTCGCCCTTGTAGATGATCTGGTAGGCGACCGGCTCCTCGCCGTCGAGCACCATGACTGTGTCGAGCGCGAGGTCCATGTCGGGATCGGCGAGCTCCTCGGCGCAGTCCTCGACGTCGTAGTGCCAACCCCGCTTGTCGACCTCCTCGATCGCACCGCGCAGGGACGCCAGTCGCTCCGCATCGTCGATCTGGAGCGGCCGCAGCCGCAGCGCGGGCGGGAGCGCAGACGTCGTCACTCCGCAACGGTAGCCAGCGACCGTTGCAGAACGCTGCCGATTTCACAGCGCGCGGGAGGAGTAGACGACGGCCGTTCGCTCCAGGGTGTATCCGGCGCGTTCGTAGACGCCGACGGCACCGGTGGGGTTCCGTGTGTCGACGGACAACCCCGAGCGCTCGTACCCGAGCGATGCGGCCGTGGCCAGCACGTACGCCATCATCGCCGCGCCGACGCCCCTGCCTCGCCAGGCCGGCACCGTTCCGACGGTGTGCACGAGCAGCTCCCGCACGCCGGTCCGGGCCGTCGCCGAGTCGTACTCGAAGCCCAGCACGTAGCCGGCGACCTCGCCGTCGGGCGCCATGGTGGCGACGGAAGCCTCCGGCCGGAAGTTGCTGTTGCCCGTCCGCCCGTGGACCCAGCTCTGCGCGCTGATGGGCGGGGAGCCCCAATGGTCGGCGAACGCGGCGTTGTGCGCCGCCCGCAGCGGCCCGTCCCAGCGTGCGGGGTCGTACCCCGGCCCCAGCCGGAGCAGCCGCAGCCCGTCCGGAACCGGGGCGGGCGTCACGGGAACCGCGAGGTCGCGCGTCAGGTCGGCCCACCGCCTGCCCGGCACCAGCCCGGTCCGCTCGGCGACCACGACGGCCGCCGGGTCGGCGTCCTGGACCGTCAGCAGCAACGTCACGTACTTCGCCGCAGCCACCTCCCGGACCCACCGCACCAGCGCCGTGCCGATCCCCCGGCCGCGATGGGTCGGGTGCACTCCGCCGCGCCCGCGCAGGAACGGGCCGACGTCCAGCCCGCTCCCGCTGCTGAGCAGCACGTACGCAACAGCCTTCGCGCCGTCGAACACCAGGGCGCTGGCGTCCGCCAGCTCGACGGAGGGATAGCCGAGTTCGCGTGTGCAATCGGCGACGTCGGCGTGGTCGCCGAACCGGTCCACCTCCTCGATCGCGAACCTCAGCTCGGCGAGCGCAGCGGCGTCCTCGACCTGGAGCGGGCGGTGGCGCAGTCCGGCCGGGAGCTCAGGAGCGGGCACCAGCCGACGTTAGACGTTCTGCAATGCAAGCCGGTACCGGAACATCGAGGTGATCGTCGGCAGCGCAATGGACAGTGCGTGCTCTCACTGTGTCGGCCAGATGCCCTAATGTGACTGGCCATGTCGGCCGCCGAGCCCCTCACCGTTCATCCGGCGCTCTCCCGGCGCCGTGAGCTCGGCGCAACGAGCGCCCGATCGCTGCTGCTCACCGTCCTCGGCGAGTTCGTCCTGCCCCGCAACGAGCCCGTCTGGACGCAGGTGCTGATCGACGTGCTGGGCAGTCTCGGCGTGGAGCACAAGTCGGCGCGCCAGGCGTTGGCGCGCACTGCGGCCGAAGGACTGCTGGTGTCCGACCGGGCCGGCCGCAGGGTCCGCTGGTCGCTCACGGAGCAGGGCCGCAGGCTGCTGACCGACGGGGCGTCCCGCATCTACGGCTTCGGCGCCGCCGCACGCGCCTGGGACGGGCGGTGGTTGGTGCTGCTCGTCAGCGTGCCCGAGACCCGCCGCCAGCTGCGCCACCGCCTGCGCACCCGGCTCGCGTGGGCCGGCCTCGGCTCCCCCGCGCCAGGCGTGTGGGTCACGCCCGACCCCGCGAAGTCCGACGAGGTGGCCGAGGTCATCGCCGACCTCGGGCTCACCGGCGTGACCAGCTCGTTCGTCGGCCCGTTCGGCCCTATCGGCGAGCAGCGGGCCGTCGTCGAGCAGGCGTGGCACCTCGCGGAGGTCGAGTCGGCCTACGAGGAGTTCCTGGAGACGTTCACCGACGCCGCACCCTCGTCGCCCGCCGAGGTGCTCGCGCACCAGATCCACCTCGTCCACACCTGGCGGCGCTTCCCGTTCCTCGACCCGAAGCTGCCCAGCGAACTGCTGCCCTCGGAGTGGGCGGGCGCGCGCGCCGCCCGCCTCTTCGACACCCTCCACGCCCGCTGGGACAAGCCCGCCCAGCAGCACTGGCAGCGCCTCGTCCGCACCGCCGTCTGACCCCCGAATCTCCCCACCGTTTTGGGTGGATGCGCGCCCAGCGAGCGCGCAAGTGCCCAAAACGGTGGGGAAGTCGGAACGCCCTAGCCCAAGCAGCCCGGCCCGAGCAGCGCTTTCAGATCGCCCATCAACGACGGGGAGTTGGTGACCTTGAGCGCGTCGTCGAGGCGCAAGGGGGTGTTGACGTTCCCGCGGATCAGGGTGAGGTGCACCTCCGACGTTCCCGGGTGGTTGACCAGCACCTCCTTCAGCCGCGAGATCCGCTGCGGGGTCACCTGCTCGGTGCGCATGCTGACCTTCACCGGCGCGCCCGGCCCGTTGCCGCCCTGGGTGAGGTCGGGCACGGCGAGGTCGTTGACGATCAGCGAGACGCGGTCGTCGCGCCGGTTGACCCGGGCCTTGACCAGCACGATCGCGTCCTCGGCCACGTCGACGCCGACAACCTGGTAGCAGCGCGGGAAGAACAGCACCTCGATGCCGCCGGCGAGGTCCTCCAGCTGCGCCGACGCCCACGGCTCGCCGTTCTTGTTCACCCGCCGGTTCACCCCGGCGAGGATCCCGCCGACGGTGACCTGCGCGCCCTCGGGGACCGTGCCTTCGAGGATCGTGGAGATCGGGGTGTCGGCCTTCGCCGAGAGCACCTGCTCGACGCCGTGCAACGGGTGGCCCGAGACGTAGAGCCCGAGCATCTCCCGCTCGACGGCCAGCTGGTGCTTCGGGTCCCACTCATCGACGGGCACCTTGACGTCGAACACCGAGTCGAGCTCGGAGGGGCCGCTACCGTCCATCGACCCGAAGAGGTCGAACTGCCCCATCGACGCGGCCTTCTTGGTGCTCATCACCGCGTCGATCGCGTCGGCGTGGACGAGCAGGAGGCCCTTGCGGGGGTGGCCGAGCGAGTCGAACGCGCCGGCCTTGATCAGCGACTCGATGACCTTCTTGTTGCAGACCACCGCGTCGACCTTGCGCAGGAAGTCGGAGAAGTCGGTGAAGTTGCCCTTCTCCTTGCGCGCCGCGACGATCGCGTCGACGACGTTGACCCCGACGTTGCGGATGCCGCCGAGCCCGAACCGGATGTCGGTGCCGACCGGCGCGAAGTTGCGCACCGACTCGTTGACGTCGGGCGCCAGCACCGTGATCCCCATCCGCCGGCATTCGGCGAGGTAGACCGCGGCCTTGTCCTTGTCGTCGCGCACCGAGGTGAGGACGCCGGACATGTACTCGGCGGGGTAGTTCGCCTTCAGGAAGGCGGTCCAGTACGACACCACGCCGTACGCGGCGGAGTGGGCGCGGTTGAACGCGTAGTCGGAGAAGGGCAGGAGGATGTCCCACAGCGTCTTGACCGCGGCGGCCGAGTAGCCGTGGTCCTTCATGCCCTGCGCGAAGCCGGCGTACTCCTTGTCGAGGATCTCCTTCTTCTTCTTGCCCATCGCGCGGCGCAGCAGGTCGGCCTTGCCGAGCGTGTAGCCGGCGAGCTTCTGCGCGATCGCCATGACCTGCTCTTGGTAGACGATCAGGCCGTACGTCTCGCCGAGGATGTCCTTGAGCGGCTCCGCCAGCTCGGGGTGGATCGGCGTGACCTCTTGCCGCTTGTTCTTGCGGTCGGCGTAGTCGTTGTGCGCGTTGGCACCCATCGGGCCCGGCCGGTACAGCGCGCCGACGGCCGAGATGTCGTCGAACTCGGTGGGCGCCATGCGCCGCAGCAGGTCGCGCATCGGGCCGCCGTCGAGCTGGAACACCCCGAGCGTCTCGCCCTTGGCCAGCAGCTCGTAGGTCTTCGGGTCGTCGAGCTCGACGTCCTCGATGACGAGCTTCGGCTTGCCGTTGAGCTCGATGTTCTCCAGCGCGTCGTCGATGATCGTGAGGTTGCGCAGGCCGAGGAAGTCCATCTTCAGCAGCCCGAGCGTCTCGCATGCGCCCATGTCGAACTGCGTGATGATGGCGCCGTCGGAATCGCGGCGCTGGATCGGGATGACGTCGAGCAGCGGCTTCGACGACATGATCACACCGGCGGCGTGGACGCCCCACTGCCGCTTGAGGCCCTCGAGCCCCCGCGCGGTGTCGATGATCTCCTTGACCTGCGGGTCGGCCTCGTACAGCGCCCTGACCTCGGTGGCCTCCGAGTACCGCTTGTGGCTGGGGTCGAAGACACCCGAGAGCGGGATGTCCTTGCCCATGATCGCTGGCGGCATCGCCTTGGTGATGCGGTCGGCCACGGCGTAGCCGGGCTGGCCGTAGAGCACCCGCGCGGAGTCCTTGATCGCGGCCTTCGCCTTGATCGTGGAGTACGTGATGATCTGGGCGATGCGGTCCTCGCCGTACTTCTCCGTGGTGTAGCGGATCATCTCGCCGCGCCGGCGCTCGTCGAAGTCCATGTCGATGTCGGGCATCGAGATGCGCTCGGGGTTGAGGAACCGCTCGAAGATCAACTTGTGCTTGATGGGATCGAGGTCGGTGATCCCGAGGACGTACGCGACCAGCGAGCCCGCCGCCGAGCCACGGCCGGGGCCGCACCGGATGCCGACCGACTTCGCGTGCTGGATGAGGTCGGCGGTCACGAGGAAGTAGCCGGGGAAGCCCATCTGGATGATGGTCTGCAGCTCGTACTCGGCCTGCTTGCGGTACTGCTCGGTGATGCCGCTGGGGAACCGCATGTGCAGACCCCGCTCGACCTCCTTGATCAGCCAGCTCTCCTCCGTCTCCCCCTCGGGGACGGGCGCGCGCGGCATGAGGTCCTGGCCCTCGGTGAACGTGACGTTCACGCGCTCGGCGATCAGCAGGGTGTTGTCGCAGGCCTCGGGGAACTGCGGGTCCCACTGCGCACGCATCTCGGCGGGCGACTTCAGGTAGAAGTCCTGCGCGTCGAACTTGAAGCGGTTCGGGTCGGCGAGGGTCTTGCCGGTCTGCACGCAGAGCAGCACCTCGTGCGGCTTGGCGTCCTCGGCGTAGGTGTAGTGCAGGTCGTTGGTGGCCAGCCCCGGCAGGTCGAGCTTCTTCTTAAGATCGAAAAGCTGCTGCTGGACCCGCTTCTCGATCTCGATGCCGTGATCCATCAACTCGCAGAAGAAGTTGTCCTTGCCGAAGATGTCGCGGTAGTCGCTCGCGGCCTGGCACGCGTCGTCGAAGCGGTCTTGCTGGAGCAGCCGCTGCACCTCGCCGGACGGGCAGCCGGTGGTGGCGATGATCCCCTTGCCGTAGGTCTCCAGCAGCTCGCGGTCCATGCGGGGCTTGTAGTAGTAGCCCTCGAGCGACGCGAGCGAGGAGAGCCGGAAGAGGTTGTGCATCCCCTCGGTGTTCTCCGCCAGCAACGTCATGTGGGTGTACATCTCACCCGGGTTGTCGTCGCTGATCGTCTGGCCGCCGAGCGTCGCGCGCTTGCGCTCGTGGCGCGAGCCGGGCGAGAGGTAGCCCTCCATGCCGATGATCGGCTTGACGCCGTGGGCGTTGGCCTTGCGCCAGAACTCGTAAGCCCCGAACACGTTGCCGTGGTCGGTCATGGCCAGCGCGGGCATCTCCATCCGCGCGGCTTCCTTGAACAGGTCGTCCAGTCGGGCGGCCCCGTCGAGCATGGAGAACTCGGTGTGGGTGTGGAGGTGGACGAAGCTGTCGCCGGAAGAATTGGCCATCGGGCTGGGGAGCTCCCTCCTGGCGCGGCCCGCAGGGCAACGCTCGATCGACGCGGTGCCCGTCGCCACGAGGGAGACGGGGAGCCGCAGGGATGAGTCAGGTTAACCCCGTGCCCCGACAGTTCACGCGACCCGGGTGCGGGCGTGGCGCGCACCCTCGGGGTGTAGGCCGGCTCGTAGTATCGGGTGAGTGACCGACCGCTCTCCCTACGCGACGCTCGTCGGGCGGACCGAGGTGCGCCGCACCGCGCTCGAGCTGCGCGGAGGGCTCACCCACTGCTGGGTGTACGGCCCTGCCGACGCCGCGACCACGCTCGTCTTCCTGCACGGCCTGCGCGGTGATCATCACGGCCTCGAACCGATCGTCGCGCACCTCGACGGCGTCCGGGTGGTCGTGCCCGACCTGCCGGGCTTCGGCCTGTCCCCCGCGCTCCCGCACGACCGGCACGACGTCGCCGGCTACACGGAGTGGGCGCGCGAGCTGCTGGCCACGGAGCCGGGCGCGGTGCTCGCCGGGCACTCGTTCGGGTCGATCGTCGCGACGGCCACCGCGGCCGGGCTGCCCGACCTGCCCGGCCTCGTGCTCGTCAACCCCATCGCGACGTCGGCGCTGGCGGGGCCGCGGGTCGCGATGACCCGCCTGACCGTGCTCTACCACCAGGTCGCGGCGGCGCTGCCGGAGCAGGCCGGCACGTCGCTGCTGCGCAACCCGGTGATCACGCGGCTGGCGAGCGTCGCGATGGCGACGACCTCCGACCGCGCGCTGCGCCGCTGGATCCACGCGGAGCACGGCCGCTACTTCTCGACGTTCGCCGATCGCCGGGTGCTGCTGGAGGCCTTCCACGCATCGGTGGGGAACGACGTGGCCGAGTACGCCCAGGGCGTCTCCGCGCCGACGCTCCTGGTGGCCGCCGATGCCGACGACATCGCGCCGCTCGCGGCGCAGGCGGTGCTCGCGACGCGCTTCCCGACCGCCAAGCTGGTGACGGTCGCCGGAACGGGCCACCTCGCGCACTACGAGGCGCCGGCCGCCGTCGCCGCCGCCATCGCGGAGTTCCTCGCGTGAAGATCCTCTTCGACTGCCGGTACACGCGCATCGAACGGCACGACGGGATCAGCCGCTACACCGCGGGCCTGGTCGCCGCGCTTGGCAGGATCGCCGACGTCGAGCTGCTGATCAGCGACCCGCGCCAGCTCGCGCAGCTGCCGGACCTCCCCGCCCATGTCGTCAGCGGTCCCACGAGCATCCGGGAGCCGCTGGTCGCGCTGCAGGTGCGCCGGATCGGCGCCGACGTCGTCTTCTCCCCCATGCAGACGATGGGCAGCTGGGGCCGCCGGTACGGGCTCGTGCTGACCCTGCACGACCTCATCTACTACCGGAACCCGACACCGCCGCCGGAGTTCGCGTGGCCCATCCGGCTGCTCTGGCGGCTCTACCACCTCGCGTGGTGGCCGCAGCGGGTGCTGCTGAACCGGGCCGACGCCGTCGTAACGGTGTCGGCAACCACGGCCGAGCTCATGGCGCGGCACCGGCTGACCCGCAGGCCGGTGACGGTCGTGCCGAACGCCCCGGAGCCGACCCCCGACCCGTCGCGGCTGCCGCGGACGGGCGCGCTGGTCTACATGGGCTCGTTCATGCCGTACAAGAACGTCGAGGTGCTGGCCCGCGCGATGGCCCGGCTGCCCGACCACGAACTGCACCTCATGAGCCGCGCGACCGAGGCCGACCGGGCCCGGCTCACCGCGCTGGCCGGCGGCGGGCGGCTGGTGTTCCACGACGGTGCGAGCGACGAGCTCTACCGCGAGACCCTGCGCGGCGCGACAGCGCTGGTCACAGCCTCGCGCGACGAGGGGTTCGGCATCCCGCTCGTCGAGGCGATGGGGGTCGGCACGCCCGTGGTGGTCAGCGACATCCCGGTGTTCCGCGAGGTCGGCGGCGACGCCGCGGCGTACTTCCCACCCGACGACGTGGACGCCGTCGTGGCCGCCGTCCGCGAGCTCGACGACCCCGAGCGGTGGGAGAAGCGCTCCGCGGCGGCACGGGCGCAGGCGGAGCGCTATACGTGGGAACGCTCGGCCGCCACGCTGCTCACCGTGCTGGAACGGGCGGCAGCCACCCACTCTCGGTAGCCACCCGCGGCCGCAGAGGAGGGCAGGAAAGCCACTTTCCGGCCCTCACAGGGCAGGAAAGTGGCTTTCCTGCCCTCGCGGCGAAGCCGCCGTGCTCACGCTCGGTGGTTGCCCCTGCGTCGCCCGCGCTGTGGAGGCCTACGCCACGCGGCGGATGGAGGCCCGCTCGCCGCCGAGGATGCGGCGGTAGACGCCTTCGAACGTGTCGAGGGTCGCGTCGATCGCGTGCTCGGCGACGATCTCGGTGCTGACCGCGCCCATGCGCTTGCGCAGCGCGGCGTCGCCGAGCAGCGCGGCGAGGCGCGTGGTCAGCTCCGGCACGTCGCCCGGCGTGTACAGCCACCCGTTGCGGCCGTTGCGCACGAGGTGCGGCAGCGCCATCGCGTCGGCGGCGATCACGGGAGTGCCGGCGGCCATCGCCTCCAGCGTGACCAGGCTCTGCAGCTCGGCGATGCCGGGCATGCAGAACACGTCGGCCCGCGCGTAGGCCTGCAGCAGCTCCTCCTCCGACACGAACCCGAAGAACGTCACCCGGTCCGAGACGCCGAGCGACTCCGCGAGCGCGGTCCACGCCGCACGCTCCGCGCCGTCGCCGACGATCTCCAGCTTGGCCGGCACGTCGGCCGGCAGCGCCGCGAACGCCTTGATCAGCTCGTCGACCCGCTTCTCCTGGTCCATCCGCCCGACGAACAGGACGGTCGGGACCTCGTTGCGGAGGACCGGCACCGAGCGGTAGCGGTCGGCGTCGATGCCGCAGGAGACCGGGAACGCGTCGCGCAGCCCGGCCGAGTTGACGAGCAGCTCGACCGCGCGCGGTGTCGGCGCGGTGACGGCGTCGGCGCGCCCGAACACCCGCCCGAGGTCGCGCCAGGCGATCTTGGACGCGATGGGCAGGACGAACCGCGACGCCGGGACGTGCGCCATCAGGTTCTCGGGCATGAAGTGGTTGGTCGCGACCAGCGGGCGGCCGCTGCGGTGCGCCGCCTTCACCATCCCCCTGCCGACGACCATGTGCGCCTGGGTGTGCACGACGTCGGGGTTGATGGCCTCCATCAGCACGGCCGCGGCCGGGCCGGCCTCCCACGGCATGCACACCTGGAAGCCGGGGTGGAACAGGTAGCGGTGCGAGCGCACGCCGTGGACGGTGACGCCGTCGCGGGTCTCCCGGATCGGCGGGCCGACCGGGGACGGCGCGACGACGTGGACCTCGTGCCCGCGGCCGGCGAAGCCGGTGGCAAGGCGCTCGGCGAAGCGGGCCGCCCCGTTGACGTCGGGCGGGTACGTCTCTGCACCGATCATGATGCGCAACGGCTTCACTGGAGAAGGTCCTCTCGAGTCTGTCGAGCGTTCGGTTCGGCGCGCGGCGGCTGGGGTCACCGGCGGTGGAGCAAGGGCATGCGCCGCTTCGATGCGGTCGGGTCGCGGCGGGCGACGGGGGATCCGGCCCCGGCTCTGCCTCCGCGGCGCCCTGTGCGACCGGTGTGGTCGCGACGATCAGTGGGGATCGGACGGCTCGCGGTCTTACGACCCGCTTCCCGTCCTCCCCGTTTTCCCGTGCTGTCGCCACCGTCGCTGTTCTCGGGCTCGGTGTCGCGGTGAGTGGACTGGCCGACGGCGTCGGGGTGGTGGCTGGCCAGCGCCACGACACCCGCGGTTGCGGTCGCCGCGGCGCCGATCAGCAGCAGCCACGTCTCCGGCGGCGTGGCGTTGCCCTCACCGAGGAGTACAACACCCAGCAGGACGGCGACGATCGGGTCGACGACCGTGAGGCACGCCACGACCACCTCGGGCGGTCCGGACGCGAAGCCCTGCTGCACGAGCCAGCCGCCGACGAGCACGGCGGCGACGATCCCGACGAGCGCGAACAGCACCGAAGGTGCGACCAGGCTGGCCGCGCCCGTCGTCACCGACTGCGAGACCGCCCGCATCAGCGCCGAGACCAGCCCGAACGCCACCGCCCCCGCGGTGACGCAGGCGACGCAGCGCACCCAGCCGGCGCGGGCGAGGCCGAGCGCGGCGAGCGCGACGACGATCCCGGCGACGATGAGTGCAGCGATCAGCGTGGCACTGTCCGGGGCCGGTGTGCTGACCGCCGTCCCCGCGGCCGTCGCGACGAACGCGGCGACACCGGCGAGGCTCAGCGCCACCCCGACGAGCACCCCGCCCGCGGGCCTGCGCCCGGTGCGCACCACGCTCAGCACCACCGCGATCGGCACGGCGAGCACGCCGATCGGCTGCACGATGGACAGCGGCGCCAGCACGAGCGCCACGGCGTGCATGGTGGTGCCGGCCGCGGCCAGCGCGAGACCGGCTAGCCATCCGGGACGGCGGGCGACGGCACGCAGGCCGCTCAACGAGAGCACGCCGCCCTCGTCGCTGACCTGCTCGTCGTCCGACTGCGCCGAGACCGCGCGGTGCTGCAGCACAGCTGCACCCGCGAAGCACACGGAGGCGACCACGGCGAGCACGATCGCCAGCGCTGGACCGGTCAGGAGCTCCCTCATGCGGCTTGTCCGAACTCTGCGGGCGTGGCGCCTTGTGCGACCTCGCCTGAGCTGCTCCGCGCGCCCTCGACCGCCAGCCGGGTTGCCCGGATCGTAGCGAACAGTCCCACCATCACTGCTGCGTACAGAACACGTTCCACCCCGCCAAGGAGAGGAATTCCTGATGAACCGGCGATAACGATCGGGACATAACTGAGCAGGAATACGGCACTCAATATACCGGCGGTACCTGAAGCCCAGCTCAGCACCGGTGCCATCGCCTTCCAGACCGGCACCTCACGGGCTCGCCTGGCCACCATCCAGCAGGCCAGGGGCAGTGCGACGAACACCCAGCCACCTGCTGCGCGGTGGATGTTCGACACGATCCCGGCCGTCGTGCCGGGCAGGTGGGTGGGGAACACGGCGACCGCGACCAGCGCCGCGGCGGCGCTGATCAGGACGCGGGCCGGGGTCTGTGGCCGGGGCAGCCCCGAGATCCGCAAGCCCGTCGAGAGCAGCAGGCAGCTCGCGGCCAGCGCGAACGCCGCCCAGGCCAGCAGCGCGTAGCCGCCGCCCACCACGACGTAGTCGCTGATCGGGTGCCACAGCGGATCGACGACGCCGTCGCCGATGACGTGGAGAGCGGCCATCGGGACCAGTGCAACGAGCACGCCGGCAAGCGCAAAAGCACCAGCCGGCCACAGCCTCTCGGGCTCCTGGCCCGTCCCCCCGGTCATCGTCATGGGGATCACCGTGCCAGCTCCGGACTGAGACGGACATCAGGATCTCCACCGAGTCCTTCTGGGGGTATCCCCCCATCCGCCTGATCGGGTTATTCCCGTCACCACATCGGTTGGCCGGTCATTGTGGTGTCACGGAACCGTCGTCAGGAGGCGGATCGGCCCTTTCGGTCTGCTCCGGCAACAAAGGGGAGAGAGCAAGCTCACGCAGGGTCGTACCGGCTGGTGCGGCGTGCACAGCGCGGACTCCGGGTGAGCGCGCGAGGGCCTCCAGGGCCGCCCGGTCGGCCGTGACGACGACGGCGAGCACGCAGCGGCAGCCCGCGTCGGCGAGCGCGCCGGACTCGGCCGCGGCGACGTCACCCGACCGGCCGGGCCCCCGTCGGGCCTCGGCCGCCGCGGCGGCGCGGGCCCGGGCGTTGTCCAGCGCGGCGGGCACCGGGACGCCCTGTTCGAGCGGCTCGAACCGCAGCGCCGTCTGCACCCGGTGCATGGGCGCCCGGAAGACGGCCGTGGTGATCGGCACCGGAAGGGCGGCGGTCTCGGCGGGCGTGCGCTCCTGGTCGAACTGGACGAGCGCCGGCGCCACCGCACCCGGCGGCGGGAGCTCGGCTGGCAGGCGGGCGAGGTAGCCGGCGACGGACTCCCCGGCCTCCGGCCCGAGCCGCACCGTCCCCGCCGCGGCGACCGGGGCGGCCGGCCCGAACCGCGACCCGGCGTACCAGGCGACCAGCAGTGCGACGACCGCACAGGCACCGAGGACGGCGAGCCGGCGGCGGGTGGTCACGGCGCGAGGCTACGCGCGCCGACGTCCCCACCGTTTTGCCAACCCGCACACCCTCCGGGGTCTGTAGGTAGGCAAAACGGTGGGGAAGTTCGGGGAGGCCGAGGACCTCGGGCGTGCAGCCGCTACGAGTTGACCAGCTGCGACACACGCTGGGTCGACACCTTCAGCACCGCCGCAATGTCCGCGCCGGACAGCCCGCAGCCTTCAGCCGCCGCGCGATGTCGCGGTACTGCGCAGCGGCTGCTTCCTGCGCCTTCTCCGCCTTCTGCACCGCCTCCCGAGCCGCCTCGGCCTCACTGGCCAGGTTTTCCGTCGAGCAGGTGCGTGACGATGATCGCTGCTGTTGCAGCGTCGGAGTGGCCGTCGAGTTCGAGGTAGTCGCGGACCATTCGCTCGGCTCTGGAGAGCGTCCGCGCCTGGGTGACACCGACGCCTTCGATGTCGAGCTCCCAGTAGCTACCCCATCGCCGTGCGGTCACCTTGTACGAGGTCGTCACTGCAGCCACCCCTTCCGCAGGCATTCCAGCCGCTTGATGGTGTCACGCACAACGCCGGGCGAGATGTTCGTGTGTCGCGGGATGTTCGCCGTGTGGGATCCGCACGGACAACCCCATTTCGTGTGCTCGCCCCCGATCGGAGAGAACTCGACAACCTTGCTCATGGAGTGCACGCGTGACGTCGCGCAGCCTCATCCCTCGTGTCACAGGCCATAGGCCCCCTAGATAGCAAATATCTAGGGGCCTAGAGAGAACGTCCTAGGTGTCAGTCGCGCAGCAGGTCGAGCGCGTGCTGCAGGTCGGCGGGGTACGGGCTCTCGAACTCGACCCACCGCCCGTCGGCGGGGTGGTCGAAGCCGAGCATCCGGGCGTGCAGCCATTGGCGCTGCAGGCCGAGGCGCTTGGAGAGGGTGGGGTCGGCGCCATAGGTGATGTCGCCGACGCAGGGGTGGCGCAGCGCCGAGAGGTGCACCCGGATCTGGTGGGTGCGGCCCGTCTCCAGCCGGATGTCCAGCAGCGACGCAGCGCGGAACGCCTCGATGGTGTCGTAGTGGGTGACGCTGGGCTTCCCGTCGGCGATCACTGCGAAGCGGTAGTCGTGCTTCGGGTGCCGGTCGATGGGCGCGTCGATGGTCCCGCTGCTCGGGTCGGGGTGGCCCTGCGCGACGGCGTGGTAGCGCTTCATCACCGTGCGTTCCTTGAACGCCCGCTTGAGCACCGAGTAGGCGTGCTCCGAGGCCGCGACGACCATCACGCCGGTGGTGCCGACGTCGAGCCGGTGCACGATCCCCTGCCGCTCGGCCGCGCCGGACGTGGAGACGCGGTAGCCGAGCGCCGCAAGCCCGCTGACGACCGTTGGGCCGGTCCAGCCGGGGCTGGGGTGCGCGGCGACCCCGACCGGCTTGTCGACGACGATGATGTCGTCGTCGGCGTGCAGGATCTCCAGCCCTGCGACGACCTCGACCGGCGCGTCGATCGTGGTGGGCGCCTCCGGTTCCGGCAGCTGCACCTCCAGCCACGACCCCGCGGTCAGCCGGTCCGACTTGCCCGCGGCCTGCCCGTCGAGCGCGACCCTGCCGTCCTCGGCGAGCGCCGCGACGACCGTGCGGGACAGGCCGAGCAGCCGGGCCAGCCCGGCGTCGACGCGCATCCCGTCGAGCCCGTCGGGGACGGGCAGCTGCCTCGTGTCACTCACCGGCTGGAGCCTCCGCTGCCTTGCGATCGGCTGCCTTGCGATCGGCCGGGCGGCTGCCGTCGAGCTCGCGCCCGAGCAGCGCCATCAGCACGAGCAGCACCCCGCCGGAGACGATCGACGAGTCGGCCAGGTTGAACACCGGCCACGCCCGCCCGTCCGGCGCGAAGAGCGACACCATGTCGACGACGTGCCCCTGGAACGGCCCCGGCGCGCGGAAGACCCGGTCGGAGAGGTTGCCGAGCGCGCCACCGAGCACCAGCCCGAGCGCAACGGCCCAGCCCGTCGACCGCAGCCGCCGAGCCACCCGGATGATCACCACGACCACCGCGACGGCGACGATCGACAGCACCCACGTGTAGCCCGTCGCCAGCGAGAACGCGGCGCCCGGGTTGCGGATCAGCTGCAGGTACACCGCCCCGCCGAGCACCGCCACGGGCTCGCGGCCCTCCAGCTGCGCAACGGCGACGATCTTGGTGATGACGTCGGCGGCCAGCACGAGTGCGGCGATCACGGCGAGCAGCAGCACACGCGAGGCGGTCGGGGCCGCGGGAGGGGCGGGATCGTCGGTCACACGCTCCATCATCCCTCACGGCGTTCCTGGTGCCACCGGGCCAGCCTGCCGCGCAGGTCGACGGCCCGGATCCGCTCCTCGGCAGCCGCGCGCGCCGCCGATGTCGTGACGACGAGCAGCTGGTCGCGTTCCCGCAGGCGGGTCTCGCCGTTCGGCGTGAAGGCCTCGTCGCCGCGCACCACGAGGCTCACCATCGCGCCGCGCGGCAGCCGCAGCTCGCTGAGGTAGACGCCGCGCAGCTGCGACCCGACCGGCACCCGCACCTGGAGCAGGTCGGCGTCGAGCTCGTCGAGCGGCGCGGCGTCCACCTCGATCTCCTTCGGCTCGGCGGACCGGATCACCCCGAGGAGCCGCGCGACCCACGGCAGGGTTGTGCCCTGCAGCAACGTCAACGCCACGACCAGCACGAACACGACGTCGACCAGCTGCTGAGCGTTCGGGGCACCCTCGGTCAGGGCGATCAGCGCGAGCACGATGGGCACGGCGCCGCGCAGACCCGACCACGACAGGAACGCCTGTTCCCGCCACGGCAGGCGGAACGGCAGGGCCGCGGCGACCACCGAGAGCGGCCGCGCTGCGACGATCAGCACCACACCGGCGATCAAGGCCGGGAAGACGGCCGCTGCCAGCCGCGGCGGCGACGCGTACAGCCCGAGCAGGACGAAGAGCCCGATCTGCGCGAGCCACCCCGTGCCCTCGGCGAACGAGCGCACACCCCCGCGGTGCGGCAGGTCGGCGTTGCCGAGCACGAGCGCGGCGACGTAGGTCGCCAGCAGCCCCGAGGCGTGCGCGAACTGACCGGCCGAGTACGCGAGCACGCAAGTCGACATCGCCGCCAGCGGGTACAGGCCCGTCGACGGCAACGCCGCATGGCGCAGCGCCCACGACCCGCCGAGGCCGATCAGCCACCCGATGAGAGCCCCGGCGGCCAGCTCGTAGACGACCAGCAGCGGGGTGACCCACGTCAGCGGGTCGGGCGAGGCGAGCAGGATGACGGCGAGCACCACCGGCGCGTCGTTCATCCCGCTCTCCAGCTCCAGCGCGCCCACGAGCCGTCTGCTCACCCCTACCCCGCGCAGCACGCTGAACACGGCCGCGGCGTCGGTCGAGGAGAGCACGGCACCCCAGAGGAACGCCGTGCGCCAGTCCAGGTCGAGCAGCAGGTGCAGGGCCACGCCGACCACGCCGATGCTGACGGCCACCGCGACGGTGGAGAGCGCGACGCCCACACCGAGCGACGGGCGGACCGCCGTCCACCGCGTGGTCAGCCCGCCCTCGATCAGGATCAGCACGAGCGCCGCGAGCCCGAGCGACTCGGTGAGCGGCGCGTCGGAGAACTGCATGCCGAGCCCGGATTCGCCGATCAGCACCCCGATGCCCAGGTAGAGCAGCAGCGACGGCAGCCCGAGCCGCACGGAGACGCGCACGGCGAGAACACCGAGCAGCACGACGGCGGCCCCCGCTCCCAGCACCAGCTCCAGGCTCGCCATGCCACCTCCGCCTGCTGAACTCTATCGATGCGGTGATCACCACCAGATGAGTGCATATCGCATCCGTCAGGACGTCGGCTGCAGGTCGGCCCAGGGAGGGTCCTGAACAGCTGGGGCGCCGCGCAGTAGGTCCCAGTTGTTCAGGGCGCTCCTTGAGGACCTTCGGGTTAGCCCCACCCCCGGCTCGGGCGCCTACGGGATGGTGCCGACGGACCGGCCGTCCCTAGCCTTTGCGGCATGGTCCTCACTCCGCACGTCGGACGGCTCTCCGCGCGGCCCGATCCCGTGCGGGCCTTCCTGTCGCCCGCGACATGGCTCGCCACCGCGCACCTGCTGCTCGACTTCTTCGTCGGCTGGTTCTCCGCCATCGTCCTGTTCTTCGGGTTGATGCTGAGCGTGGTGCTGCTGCCGTTCGCCCTGCTCGGCGTGCCGGTGTGGATCGTGACGGCCTGGGTGAGCGCGATGCTGGCGAAGCTGGAGCGGGCCCGCTACCGGGTGCTGCTCGGTGTCGACATCCCGGTGCGGCCGATGCCGCCGGGCACCTTGCACCCGCTGCGGTACGGCGGTGTCCTGCTGCGCGACGCCGGGGTCCGCCGCCGCGCGGCCTACCAGGTGCTGGCGGCTCCGCTCGGGCTGCTGACCTCCGGCGCGGTCTACTTCGTGCTCTGCCTCGGGTTCGCGTTGCTGCTGGTGCCGGTGGTGGCGATGGTCGGGTACGCCCCGCAGTTCGAGATCCTCGGGATGCAGTTCGGCGATTCGGCAGCCGGCCGCACGTTCCTCGCGGGCCTCGGCCTGATCCTGCTGCTGCTCGCGCCGGCGATCATCCGGGCGCTGGCGCTGATGGACGTCGCCGTGGCAAACGCGCTGCTCGGACACGACGCGAGCGCGCTCGAACGCCGGGTCGACGAGCTGGAGCGCAGCCGGGCGCGGGTCGTCGACGCGGGTGAGGTGGAGCGCCGCCGGATCGAGCGCGACCTGCACGACGGCACCCAGCAGCAGCTCGTCTCGTTGGCGATGACGCTCGGCAGGGCGAAGGCGCGCTACAAGCAGAACCCCGAAGAGGTCGGCGAGCTGCTCGACGACGCGCACAAGCAGGCCAAGGACACCGTGACCGACCTGCGCAGCCTGATCCGCGGCCTGCACCCGCCGGTGCTCGCCGACCGCGGGCTCGACGCCGCGCTCTCCGCCATCGCGGCCCGCTGCCCCGTGCCGGTCACGCTCACCGTCGAGCTCGACCAACGCCCGCCTGCGACCGTCGAGGCGATCGGCTACTTCGTGGTCGCCGAGGGCCTCACCAACGTCGCGAAGCACGCCAACGCGTCGACCGCGACGGTCACCGTGCGCCGCGAGGGCACCGGCCCGGTCTGGATCACGATCACGGACAACGGGGTCGGTGGCGCCGACCCGGACCGCGGCACCGGGCTTCGCGGCCTCGCCGACCGGGTGTCGGGCGTCGACGGCCAGCTCAGCGTCGACTCCCCGCTCGGCGGACCGACCGTACTGACGGTCGAGCTACCGTCCGTCGAGCTGCCGCGCACGGCCCCGACCACTGTGCCGGTCGCTCCGTGACCGCCACCGCCGCTCCGCGCGTCACCGTCGCGGAGGACTCGGTGCTCCTGCGCGAAGGGCTCTGCCGGCTGTTGGCCGAGGCCGGGTTCGAGGTCGTCGCGGCCGTCGGCGACGGCGAGCAGCTCCTGCAGGCCGTCGGCGCCGACCAGCCCGACATCGTCGTCGCGGACGTGCGGATGCCGCCGACCCACTCCGACGAGGGCCTGCGGGCTGCGCTCGTGATCCGGGCGCGGTGGCCTTCGGTCGCCGTGCTCGTGCTCTCCCAGTACGTCGAGGAGCGCTACGCCACGGATCTGCTCGCCGGCGACACCCGCGGGGTCGGTTACCTGCTGAAGGACCGCGTCGCCGACGTCGACACGTTCGTCGACGCGCTGCACAGGGTCCGCGAAGGCGGCACGGCGCTCGACCCCGAGGTGGTCTCGCAGATCCTCGCGCGATCGCGGCGCAGCGAACCGCTCGCCGGGCTCACCCCGCGCGAGCGCGATGTGCTCGCGCTCATGGCGGAGGGCCACTCCAACGCGGGGATCGCGGACGAGCTGACGGTCAGCGAGGGCGCGGTGGAGAAGCACATCAGCGGGATCTTCGGAAAGCTCGACCTGCCGGCCGCCGACGGAGGACACCGCAGGGTGCTCGCCGTGCTCCGGTACCTGGAGGCGTGACGATGACCGAGCAGGAGACCACGGCGACCATCACACCGGCGGTGGCGCCCGGCCCACCGCCGGTGCGACGCGGCGCAGTCGTGTTCGCGGTGCTGTTCGTCGTGGCCATGATCACCGTCGGCACCGTGAACACCCTGTCCGACCTGGTGGAGTCGACGGTCGAGCAGTCGACGACGATCGTGCCGCAAGGCCGGGCCCTCTCCGTCGAGGCCTTGACCGGCGACATCGAGATCGGGCCGAGCCCCGACGGGAACGTGCACGTGCGCACCACCGTCGAGTACGGCCTCACCCGCCCCGAGCTGACCGAGCAGGCGAACGCCGACGAGGTGTTCCTCGCTTCGAGGTGCGACGGGGTGGTCGTCGCGGAGTGCCAGGTCGACTACGACGTGCTCGTGCCGCCCGACTTCCCCGTCTACGCCGAGACCCGCTCGGGTCACGTCCGGCTGTCCGGGCTGACCGGGCCGCTGACCGTGCGGACCACCACGGGTGACGTCACGCTCTCCGGCGTCGCCGGCACGATCGACGTCCGCGCGCAGTCGGGCGGGATCCGAGGTTCGGAGCTGCGCAGCCCGAGCGTCACCACCCGGACGGCCAGCGGCAACGTCGACCTCGACCTGCTCTCGCCACCCCAGCTCATCGACGCGGTGGTGACCGGCGGCGACATCGACCTCCGCGTCCCCGGCGCCTCTCGGTACCGCGTGACGGCCGAGGCGCCCGACGGAGACCAGACGGTCTCGGTACCCACCGACCCCGGCTCCGCCAACACCATCACCGCACGGACGTCGGCCGGCAGGGTGCGCGTGGCCCCCCGCTGAGCAGGCGGATGAGTCGACACCTCCAGCACGGTGAGTCGACACTTCCGGCACGGCGAGTCTCACATCTCAGCGCGCGAGTCCCACGTCTCGGCGGGCGAGTCCCACGTTTCAGCGCGCGAGTCCCACGTCTCCGCGGGCGAGTCCCACGTTTCAGCGCGGTTCGTCGGGAGACGCCTTCGTCGTCCGAACGCCCTACTACCAGGTCAGGGTGGCGACCGTGGTGGGGCGAGCGGGCGTCTCCGCCAGCGCCGCTTCGACCTCACCGGCCCGGCCGGCGGGCAGGCACAGCTGCCGGGTGATCCAGGCGACGTCCTGGCGGATCGACGGGCGGCGCTCCCACTCCGTCGCCGTCGCGGTGATACCGAGCTCCGCCAGCACGGCGACGGCGTCGGCGCTGGTGGCGGAGGGTGGGCGGCGCAGGTCGTGGAAGCGCAGCCACAGCGGATCCAGCCAGGCCATCGGGTGCTGCGTGAACATCTCGACCACCACACCCCGCCCGGCGGCCGCCGTCAGCGCCTCCAGGAACGGCGGTAGGTCGACGACGTTGTGCAGCACGTGGTGGCAGACGACGACGTCGGCGCGGCCTGCGGCCGCTGCGGCATCGGGCCACGACCCGAGCACGGTCCGGTGCGGCGCACCACGGCGGGCAGCCGTCGCGGCGAACGCTTCGAGCATGTCCGGCTGACGGTCGACCCCCGTGACGTGCGTGGCGGCGCCGGCGAGCGCCAGCGCCGCCGCCCCGCCCCCGCACCCGACGTCGAGCACGGTGCCGCCGGCGCCGAGCAGCCCGAGCGCCGCGGCGCGCGACGCGGTGTCCTCGGCGATCTCGGGAGCGACGAACCGGTCGACGTCGTGCCGCCACGGCGTCCTCTCCGCCTGCGCGAGGATCTCCGGCGGGATCCCGCGGCCGTCCTGCAACCGCGCCCAGCGCTGCGCCGCCGTCACCGTCACGGGCGTCCGCGCCTGCGGAGCCGGTCGCGCAGCGAGCGCCGCTGCTCCACCGAGGTCTCGTTGAGCTGGAGGAAGCCGTCGACGGTGTCGGTGAACTGGTGGACGGCGCGGTGCAGCGTGATGAACGGCCCGGCGAGCGGGCCGTCGCCGTTGAGCGCTTCGGACTCGGCGATCAGCGCACGCAACCTCGCCACCGTCTCGTCGTCGCCGATCGTCAAGGTTGCGGTGTCCTCGCCGACCTCCCACCGCATGGTCGAGGCGGCGGCCTGCTCCGGCGTGATGTCGCTGGTGGCCGCGAGGTCGCCGGCGTCGACCCCGGCGATGATCGACTCGGCGGTGACGCCGAGCTGGGTCAGCACCTTCGCCGCCATGCCCGTGTCGACCTGCATGAGCGCCTCCAGGAAGTGGTGGCTGCCGACGGGCCCGCCCGCCGCGATCTGCTCGGCGACCGCGACGATCCGCTCCGCGGCGGGCGTCCGCGGGACGCTGCCGCGCCGCCCGGGTGGCACGGCCAGCGCCTGGCGGACCTGGTCGAGCCCACCTGCGTCGCGGGCGAGCACCTGCGCCGCGACCCCCTCGCCCTCGGCCACGATGCCGAGCACGAGGTGCTCGGGGCCGATGAAGTCGTGGCCGAGCCGCAGCGACTCCCGCAACGACAGCTCCATCACCTTCTTGGCCCGCGGGGTGAACGGGATGTGCCCCTTGCGGTCGCTCGTCCCAGGCGCCACCGCCTGCTCGACGGCCGCCCACAGGCCCTCCGGCGTGAGCCCGAGCGTCGTCAGCGACTTGCGGACGGCGACGTCCGGCGAGAGCCGCATCACCCCCAGCAGCATGTGCTCGGTGCCGATGTGGTTGTGCCGCATCTCGCGTGCGACCTCTTGCGCGTCGACGATGACCTGTCGGGCCTCGCCCGTGAATCTCTCGAACATGTAGCCATGCTCGCAACCCTGTCAATACAGTGTCATTAATAGGGATAGAGGTCCTTGCCAGCGGCGGGGGTCAGTGACAGGGGGAGGCTGCGATGGACAGCGAGTGGGACGCCCGGCTGGACGCGTGGCGCGCGGAGCTGGACCTGCTCGCCCGGGTGGACGGCGAGCGATGGGTGCCGCTCGCGGAGGCCGAGGCGCAAAGCGGCGTCTCGCGATCGGCCCTGCGGTCCTGGTACCGCAACGGCGAGGTCGCGTCGCGGCTGGTCGACGGCCCGCACGGGCCGCAGCGGCTCGTCCCGCTCGACGCCGTGCTGGAGCGGGCCGAACGCTCCGCCCGCATCCGCAAGCGGGCCGAACGTGAGATCAGCCTCGAAGCGCAGGTTGCGCTGCTGCGCAGCCACGTCGACCGGCTGGAGATCCGCCTCGCCGCACTCGAAGCCCGCTCCGGCGAGGCGTAACTTCCCCACCGTTTTGCCTACTTGCACACCCTGAAGGGCGCGCAGGTTGGCAAAACGGCGGGGAAGTTCGTGGCGCGTCAGGCCTTGGCGACGCTCACGCGCACCTCGGCGGCGGTGCCGTCGGGGGCCGAGACCGAGCCGGTCGAGGTCGCGTCCGGCACCGGTGCGTACGCCACGGCACGCGCGAGCACCTCACCGGCGACGAACGTCTCGTGCGTGCGCACGGCGTCGAGCACCGGCTCGGCGGCGTCGAGCGTCACCGTGATCCGGTCGGACACGTCGAGGCCCGCGTCGCGGCGGGCCTGCTGCACCAGCCGGACGACGTCCTTCGCGGTGCCCTCGACGGCCAGCTCCGGGGTGACGTCGGTGTCGAGCACGACGAGCCCGCTGTTGCCGGGCAGCGCCGCCGTGGTGGTGGCCTCGCCGGCCCGCTCCGCGGCCACCAGCTTCTGGTTGAACTCACCCTCCAGCAGCTGGATGCCGGCCGCGGTGACGGTGCCGTCGGCGTTCGCCGTCCACTCCCCCGCCTTGACGGCCTTGATCACCTTCTGGGTGTCGCCGCCGAGGCGCGGCCCGCAGACCCGCGCGTTGACGGCGAGCTCGAACCGGCCGTACGCCTCGACGTCGTCGCTGACCACGACGTCCTTGACGTTCACCTCGTCGCGCAGGATGTCGACGAACGGGGCCAGGGACGGCGCGTCGGCGGCTGCCACCGTGAGGCGGGCCAGCGGCAGCCGCACCCGCAGCCCCGCCGACTTGCGCAGCGACAGCGCGGCCGAGGCCACCTGGCGGACCCGGTCCATCGCCGCCACCAGCGCGGCGTCGTGCGGCAGGTCCGTCGAGGTGGGCCAGTCGGCTAGGTGCACCGAGCGGCCGCCGGTCAGGCCGCGCCACAGCTGCTCCATGGTTAGTGGGAGCAGCGGCGCCGCGACCCGTGCCGTGACCTCCAGGACCGTGTGCAGCGTGTCGATCGCGTCGACGTCGCCGTCCCAGAACCGCTCGCGCGAGCGGCGCACGTACCAGTTGGTGAGCGCCTCCGCGTGGTCGCGCACCCGCTCGCAGGCACCGGCGATGTCGTAGACGTCCATCGCGGCCGTCACGTCGTCGACCAGCGCTGCGGTGCGGGAGAGCACGTACCGGTCCAGCACGTGCGTGCTGTCGGTGCGGAACGTGCCCGTGCGCCCGGCCGCCCCCGCGTAGAGCGAGAGGAAGTACCAGGTGTTCCACAGCGGCAGGATCGACTGGCGCACGCCCTCGCGGATGCCCTGCTCGGTGACGACGAGGTTGCCGCCGCGCAGGATCGGCGACGCCATGAGGAACCAGCGCATGGCGTCGGATCCGTCGCGGTCGAAGACCTCGTTGACGTCCGGGTAGTTCTTCAGCGACTTGGACATCTTCAGCCCGTCGTCGCCCAGCACGATCCCGTGCGCGACGCACGACCGGAACGACGGCCGGTCGAA
This sequence comes from Pseudonocardia sp. TRM90224, assembly GCF_021245725.1. Lineage (GTDB taxonomy): Bacteria > Actinomycetota > Actinomycetes > Mycobacteriales > Pseudonocardiaceae > Pseudonocardia. The sequence goes on from NZ_JAJGSX010000005.1 coordinate 160,656, forward strand.
CAGCGCCGTGGCCAGCACGTGCAGCGTGTAGAACCAGCCGCGGGTCTGGCCGTTGTACTCGACGATGAAGTCGCCCGGGTAGTGGTCGTCGAACCACTCGCGGTTCTCGAACGGGTAGTGCACCTGCGCGAACGGCATCGAGCCCGACTCGAACCAGCAGTCGAGCACCTCCGGCACCCGGCGCATGACGGACTTCCCGGTCGGGTCGTCCGGGTTGGGCCGGGTCAGCTCGTCGACGTACGGGCGGTGCAGGTCGGTCGGGCGCACGCCGAAGTCGCGCTCGATCTCGTCGAGCGAGCCGTAGACGTCGGTGCGCGGGTACGCCGGGTCGTCGCTCACCCACACCGGGATCGGCGATCCCCAGTAGCGGTTGCGCGAGATCGACCAGTCGCGGGCGCCTTCGAGCCACTTGCCGAACTGGCCGTCGCGCACGTGCTCCGGCACCCAGGTGATCTGCTGGTTCAGCTCGACCATGCGGTCGCGGAACGCCGTGACCTGCACGAACCACGAGTCCACCGCGCGCTGGATCAGCGGGTTGCCGCAGCGCCAGCAGTGCGGGTACGGGTGGTCGTACGTCTCGTGCCGCAGGAGCACGCCCTGCACGTACGGGGCCGTGCCGTCCTTGAGGTCGCGGATGATCTGCGGGTTCGCGTCGAACACTTGCATGCCCTCGTAGGGGGCGACGCGGGAGTCGAACTCGCCGCGGCTGTCGACCGGGACCACCGCCTCGATGCCCGCGGCGTCGGTGACGACCTTGTCCTCCTCACCGAACGCGGGGGCGATGTGCACGATCCCCGTTCCGTCCTCGGTGGTGACGTAGTCGGCGGAGAGCACCCGGTGGGCGTTCTCCCAGCCGGCGAAGAAGTCGAACGGCGGCGTGTAGGACAGCCCGAGCAGGTCGGTGCCGCGCAGGGTGCGCAGGAGCTCGGGCTCCTCGCCCAGCTCACGCGCGTAGGCGCCGACGCGGGCCGACGCGAGCACCCATCGCTTGCCGTTGGCGGCGACGAGCGAGTACTCGACGTCCGGGTGCACGGCCATGGCGAGGTTCGACGGCAGCGTCCACGGCGTGGTCGTCCAGATCAGCGCGTAGGCGCCGTCGAGATCGGTGCCGGGCGCGTTCAGCGCCAGCCCGACGGTGACCGCGGGGTCCTGCCGGTCGTGGTAGACGTCGTCCATCTTGGTCTCGGTCGCCGAGAGCGGCGTGCCGTCGTGCCAGCAGTACCAGAGCACCCGGAAGCCCTGGTAGACCAGGCCCTTGTCCCACAGCGACTTGAAGGCCCACATGACGCTTTCCATGTAGTCCAGGTCGAGCGTCTTGTAGTCGTTGTCGAAGTCGACCCAGCGGGCCTGGCGGGTGACGTACTCGCGCCAATCGCCGGTGTAGCGCAGCACCGACTCGCGGCAGGCCTCGTTGAACGCGGCCACGCCCATCTCGTCGATCTCGGCCTTGTTCTTCAGGCCGAGCTGCTTCTCGGTCTCGGTCTCCGCGGGCAGGCCGTGGGTGTCCCAGCCGAAGCGGCGCTCGACGTGCTTGCCGCGCATCGTCTGGTAGCGCGGGACGACGTCCTTGACGTAGCCGGTGAGCAGGTGCCCGTAGTGGGGCAGCCCGTTCGCGAAGGGCGGGCCGTCGTAGAAGACGAACTCGTTGCTGCCGTTCTCACCGGCCGGCCGCTGCTCGACCGAGGCGACGAACGTGGAGTCGGTGTCCCAGAAATCGAGCACCTCGCGTTCCAGCGAAGGGAACGACGGGTGCGCCGGGACGGTGGGGTAACCGGGGTCTGCCATCGGTGGTGCTCCTCGTGCGGCGGGCGTGCCTGCACGGGGACGACAGCCCGTCGACCTGCACGGCGGGCGCCGCGGTACCACCCCGCTTGCCGATCATCCACGTGGGACGTGGACCCTCGGCCTCTCATCGGACGGCTATGACGGGCCGCACCCGCCCGGTTCTACTGGGGCCGTCGAGGACGGCCTGTTCTTCCGGAGGCTCCCCGGTGATAGCCGGATCGGTGCCTGTGACACCAGCGTAGCGCCGGGGCGCGAGCCGTTATTCCGCGGCCCGCCCCGGCGCTCCCACGTGGAGCTGCGCCGGATCAGCGCGCGGCAGCGGGGTGCCGGCTCGCCAGCGTGCGATCGGGATTGCACCAGCCGCACGGGGTGAAGCCCAGCTCCACCGCCTCGCGCGCGGGCAGCGGGATCGTCGGGGTGCCGGAGAGCGCCCGGCAGCCCACCACGTGGTAGCGGGGCTGCTCGTCGACGACGATCACCTCGTCCTCGAGGCCGGCCACCAACGCGGCCGCGGCCGGGTCGCGTGGCTCCTCCGGCGGCTCGCCGCTCTCGGTCGGGGGCAGCTGAGCGACCTGCGTCGGCTGCTCACCCGACCCACCGGCCTGGAAGACGCTCGTCTGCCCTCCGTCGTCAGCCGCGGGTGGTGTAGCAGCGCCACCCTGACCACCCTGGCCCGACGGCGTCAGCTGGGTCTGCTCCGCATCGAACGGCTCCGGGCTGCCGTTCACGCCGCTCGGGGTGAGCTGCGTCGCAGGCTCGGCGTCGGGGGCCGCCGGGGCTGCCTTGCGGGTGTCGACCATCGCGGTCGCGCCACCGTCATCGGCCACGGGCGCCGGCTCGGCGTCCTCGGCGACAGGGGTCTGCGGGGGTGCCGGCTCCGACTGCTCGGTGCCGGGCAGCTTCGCCATGACGGTCGCGGCGGCATCGGCATCGGCGCCGCCCTCCGCACGATCGGCACGCGCGTCGACAGCCTCCGCACCGTCACCCTTGCGGGGTGTGGCGACCGTCGCATCGGAACCGATTTCGGTCACGCTCGGTGACGAATCTGCCCTCGATGCGGTGGTCTCGTCCTCAGCGCCGGACGGTCGGGCCGAAGAGCCGGACGGTTGGACGACCGGCATGATGACCGTCTGCTGGTTGTCCGAGGCGGTGTCGAATGCGGCTGCGGTCGTCGGCGGGTCGGCCGCCTGCACGAGCGCGGTGCCTGCATCGGCATCGATGTCGGGCGCCGGCCGCTCGGCCACCGCAGGTGCCGGACGCGGGATGACCGGGAGCACCTCGGTCACCGGTTCCGGCGGCTCAGCAGCGGGAACGGGGGGCGGGCCGAAGCTCTGGCCCCCGCTCTCCAGCGCAGAGCGCGCTCCGGCCTTGACCGCGGCGCGCCGTTGCAACCAGTCGATCAGCAGGACGATGGCGGCAGCGACGCTCACGGCCACCGAGACCCACGCCCACATCACGGTGCTGGAGAGCAACGCGACGACGAGCAGCCCGAAGGCCAGCAGTACGAGTATCAGCACCAGCAGCAGCACGATTCACTCCGTGTGCGGCGGTGCGGCATTGTCGTACCGCACCGCCCGTGTGTAGGTCTGCGGTCGGTCAGCTACCGGCGTCGGCACGCTGGCCGTAGCCGCTGGCAGCATACCCACCGTTCGAGCTGGATCGGCTGTCGGACGGAGCCGCTGAACCGCGCTCCCCCAGGTCCCTGAGCTGGGACTCCAGGTACGTCTTGAGCCTGGTTCGGTACTCGCGCTCGAACGTGCGGAGTTCGTCGATCTTCTTCTCGAGGACGGACTTGTCGCGCGTGATCGTGCCGATGATCTCGGCCTGCTTGCGCTCGGCGTCGCCGACCAGCGTCGCGGCCTTGTCGCGCGACTGCCGTTCCAGGGTCTCGGCCCTGGTCCTCGCGTCGTTCAGCATGGTCTCGGCCCGCGAGCGGGCGTCGTTGACCAGGCCGTCGGACTTCGTGCGCGCCTCGGAGAGCAGCTGCTCAGCCTTGGTGCGGGCGTCGGTGAGCATCGTGTCGGCCTCGGTCTTGGCCTCGGCGGTGAGCCGCTCTGCCATTTCCTGGGCCATGCTCAAGACCTTCGCCACCTGCACGTGGTGGTCGCCGCCCTGCTCGCCCGTGTCGCCCATGGCGGGCGGCGGGGCGGACATCGAGCGCTGCATAGGCGGCGGCTCGACAGAGCGGATCTGCTGGGTCGGCGGCGACACCTGCGCCGGCATCGGAGCCGGTGGACGTGCGCGTGCCTCCTCCAGGTCGGCTTGCGCGTTCCCGAGGCGTTGTTCGAGCTCCGAGACCTGCTCGCGCAGGTCCTCGTTCTCCTCGATCAGGCGAGCCAGCTCGGCCTCGACCAGGTCGAGGAACGCATCGACCTCGTCCTCGTTGTACCCCCGTTTCCCGATAGGGGGCTTGCTGAACGCGACGTTATGAACGTCGGCGGGCGTCAGCGGCATCGGATCACCTCATGCAGTCCTCGGCGGCGGCACAGCGTGACTGGGGCTCACAGCTGCGTCGGCTGGGTCACGTTCATCAGTATGAACACGACCAGCAACAGAACCATAATCGACAGGTCCAGCCCCACGCCGCCGATCCGCACGACCGGGATCACTCTCCGCAACAACTTCACCGGCGGGTCCGTGACCGTGAAGATCAGTTCGAGTGCTACTGCGCTGGGCCCTGCGGGCACCCACTGGCGAGCGAAGCTGCGCACGAGTTCCGCGACGATGCGGGCGGTGAGCAGCAGCCAGAAGAAGAACAGCGCGTAGTAGACGACGAACTGGATGGCGAGGGGCACGCCATCAATCCTGTCGTAAGAACCCGCGTTCTGCATCCACCCGTCCCGTACCGACACTCCGCTGGGCGAGCTTGCGGGCGTCGTCGGCCGACACCTCGACGTCGGCGGGGGTGAGGAGGAACACCCGGTTGGTGACCTTGTCGATCGAGCCGCGCAGCGCGAACGCCAGCCCGGCCGCGAAGTCGACCAGCCGCTTCGCGTCGGCGGCGTCCAGCTCGGTCAGGTTCATGATCACCGGAACGCCGTCGCGGTAGCGCTCGCCGATCGTGCGGGCTTCCTTGTAGCTGCGGGGCTGCAGCGTCGTGATGCGCGCGAGCGCGGCCGCGCCGCGCGCCGGCGGGTCGCGCTGCTCGGGCACGGCCGTGGCCGCAGCGGGCCGCTCGGGCCGGCGAACGGGCTCGTGAAGTGCGGATTCGGGGTCGATCGCGAGTGCGCCGCGAACCGGGGGCTGAGGGCTGCGTGAGGCGTCGCGCACCGATGACAGCGGCCGGTCGGCGCTCACGGAACGGGGTGGGCGGCGGTCCCACTCGTCGTCGTAGTGATCACGTTCGTCGTCGCGGGAGTAGCGGTCGTCCCAGCGCTCGTCCGGGTAGTCACCACGGGGGTCGCGGGCCGACCTGCGGGGCGGTGCGTAGTGCTCCGGCTCGTCGGTGTACTCGCCCATCTCTTCCGCGGGCACCATGCCGAAGTAGGCCTTGAGCCGGTACATCGCGCCCATTCGCGCTCCCATCATCGACGCCCCCGACGGCCGGTCGCCCACGAGCTACCAGCGATCACCGGGAGGTTAACGGGCGTTCCCCCACAAGAGCCGTTCCGACACGCACCACGTCCGATCCATGACGGATTGCCACTTCCAGGTCATTGCTCATTCCGGCCGAAATCGTCGTGGCCTGCGGGTATGCGGCACGCAGTTCTTCGGCAGCCTTCGCGACCTCGGCGAATGCACTGTCCGGATCGGACTCGAGCGGAGCGACGGCCATGAGCCCGTCGAGGCGCAGCCCGGCGCACCCAGCGACGTGCTCGGCGACGCGCAGCAGGTCCGTTCGGGGCACACCACCCCTTCGTGGGTCCCCGTCGACGCTGTACTGGAGCAGAACCGGTAACGGAGCGAGGCGCTCGCCGGTGTCCTGCGCGCGCTGGGCGGCGTCGTCGAGGGCGTCGGCGAGCCGGACGGAGTCGACCGATTCCACCCGATCGGCCCAGCGAGCGACCGCCTTCGCCTTGTTCCGCTGCAGACCGCCGATGAAGAACCACTTCGGTTTCGCCCCCGGACGCAGCTCGGCGACCTCGGCAACCTTCACCCCGGCCTCCTGCACGCGGTTCTCCCCGAACGTGTCGAGGCCGAGATCGAGCAGCAGCGCGACGTCCGCGGCCGGGATCGTCTTCGTCACAGCGAGCAGCCCGACCGAACCGGGAGCGCGCCCGGCCGCCACGCATGCTTCGTCGATCCTGGCGCGCACGGCGACCAGCCGGGCGGCGAGCTCACGCTCTCGTTCTGCGGTACCCACGCTCACATCTAAATGTGTTCGGCGCCGCAGCCGGGCGCGGGGAGGGCGGCGCGGCGCGGTCAGTCTTGGTGTAGCCAGGTGATGGCGGCCTGGCGGCCGGTGGGGCCGTCGCCGCGGTGCGAGTAGAGGGTCGGCTCCTCGTTGGTGCAGCGCAGGTCGGCGCCGACCTTGCCCACGCCGAGCGCGGTGAGCTGGTGGTAGATCCCGGCGCGCAGGTCGAGCCCGGGTGTTCCGGCCCGGGTGCGGACGGCGCTGCCGGGCAGCGCGGCGTCGACCTCGGCCTGCATCGCGGCCGGCACCTCGTAGCAGGAGCCGCAGATGGCGGGCCCGAGCAGCACCTCGATGGCGCGGCGGCGCGCACCGAGCGCCTCCATCGCCGCGACGGTCGCGGGGACGACGCCGGCCGCGGCGCCCACCCGGCCTGCGTGCGCGGCCCCGACGACGCCCGCGCCGGGGTCGGCGAGCAGCACCGGCACGCAGTCGGCGGCGAGCACGGCGATCCCGACTCCGGGCAGCGCGGTTACGACCGCGTCGGTGTCCGGCCGGTCCGGTTCGCCCGGCTCCGGCACGGTGTCGACGGTCGCGACCGTGGTGCCGTGCACCTGTTTCAGGAACACCAGCGGGATGCCGAGCTCACGGGACGCCCGTGCGCGGTTCGCCGCCACCGCGGCCGGGTCGTCGCCGACACCTGCGGAGAGGTTGAACGTCGCGAACGGTGCGACGGAACGCCCCCCGGCGCGGGTGGTGATCACCCGCCGGGGACGCAGCCGTGCGGGCACCGTCAGCGCTTCATGAACGGCGGGACGTCCACGTCGTCGTCGAAATCGAGGTCGGCATCGGTGCGCGGCTCGGTGTAGAGCGGCGGCACCGGCGACTCGACCACGGGCTCCGGACGCTGCGGCACCCGCTGCACCGGAGGCGTGTACGGCGGCGCCGGAGGCGGCAAAGTCCCGCTCTGGTGGCTGCTCCCGTACGCGGCCGGCTGCGACTGGGGCTGGCTGACCGGCGGCGCAGGCGGCTGGGCCGGCGGCGCGACGGGCGGCGGAGCCGATTGAACAGGTGACTGAGCAGGCGGCTGGGCGGGCGGCGGGGTCGTCGCGGCCGGCTTGGCCCCGTTCCCGTTGCCGTTCCCGTTGGTGGTCCCGCTCACCCCGGGCGCGATCACGCCGTTGCCCTTGTTCTGCGACGCGATCATGGGGGGATCGAGCTTCTTGTGCGTCGGCCCGCCGGACTCGAAGCCCGCCGCGATGACGGTGACGCGGACCTCGTCGCCGAGCGAGTCGTCGATCACCGTTCCGAAGATGATGTTCGCCTCGGGGTGGGCGGCCTCCTGCACCAGCGACGCGGCCTCGTTGATCTCGAAGAGGCCGAGGTCGGAGCCGCCCGCAATGGAGAGCAGCACGCCCTGCGCGCCGTCCATCGACGCTTCCAGCAGTGGGGAGTTGATCGCCTTGCTCGCCGCTTGCACGGCACGGCCCTCACCTCGCGAGGACCCGATGCCCATCAGCGCGCTGCCGGCACCGGACATGACCGACTTGACGTCGGCGAAGTCGAGGTTGATCAGGCCGGGGGTGGTGATCAGGTTGGTGATCCCCTGCACACCGGAGAGCAGCACCTCGTCGGCGGAACGGAACGCGTCCATCAGCGAGACGCCGACGTCGCCGAGCTGCAGGAGCCGGTCGTTGGGGATGACGATGAGCGTGTCGCACTCGTTCCGCAGCTGCTGGATGCCGTCCTCGGCCTGCCCGGCCCGGCGCCTGCCTTCGAACGTGAACGGCCGCGTGACGACACCGATGGTCAGCGCGCCGAGCTTGCGCGCGATCGACGCGACGACGGGCGCGCCACCGGTGCCGGTGCCGCCGCCCTCGCCCGCGGTGACGAAGACCATGTCGGCCCCCTTGAGGACCTCCTCGATCTCCTCGCGGTGGTCCTCGGCGGCCTTGCGGCCCACATCGGGGTTGGCGCCTGCACCGAGACCGCGCGTCAGCTCACGCCCGATGTCCAGCTTGACGTCGGCGTCGGACATGAGGAGGGCCTGCGCGTCGGTGTTCACCGCGATGAACTCGACGCCCTTGAGGCCGACCTCGATCATGCGGTTGACGGCGTTGACACCGCCGCCACCGATTCCCACGACCTTGATCACGGCCAGGTAGTTGTGCGGGGGCGTCATATGGGCGCACCTTCCAGTCAAGCTCGGGTCCGTCCCCGGGGGTCCGGGCCATCAGGGGAAACGCTAGGTTGCGATCCGGGCGTGGTCCAGCAGGCGCGCCGCGCGCGTGCAACCCCCCGACCGGGTCGACCTGCGCGTTATCGGCGGATAGTCGGCAGTTCCGGGCTCGTCACGTCGTACACCTTTCCAGGCTGGGTGAGCAGCGCGGCCAGCGCGGTCGACTTGTCCGCGGCCCGGTCCGGCGCACCCCAGCGGACCAGGCGGTCCTCGGTGAGACCGAACGTCACCTGGCCCGGCGCACCGGTCGCGGCGACGGCGACGTCCACCGTCAGCACCTGAGCGCGCAGCGGCGGGGGCAGCGCGACGAGCGCCCCGATCGCGGCCTGTGTCGCCGGGTCGTCCGGGCCGGCGATGCCGAGCGTCAGCCGGGGCAGCTCGACCGGGACGACACCGCGGTAGACGACACCGCGGGTGTCGACGAGCGATTCGCCGTCGACGGTCTGCACCCTCGCCACCGGGATCCGTTCGACCACGTCGATCGCCACCGTGTGCGGCCACGAGCGCCCTACCTGCACCGACGCGACCGCTGGGAGGGTGGCGACCCGCGTCGCGACGGCACCGGTGTCGACCTCGGCGAGCGGGCGACGCATCTCGACGGCCGCGACGGCCAGCACGTCCTCCACGGCGATCGTGGTGGTGCCGGCGACGGCGACGTCCTCGACGTCGAAGAGCCCGGCGTCGTAGAGCAGCACCCGACCGCCCAGTCCCAACCCGACGATCAGTACGAGCCCGATCAACAGCGCGGCGAGGCGGCGCCGCCGGTAGTCGCTGCGGGTCGGGCGCCTCGGCCGTTCACGGGGTGCCTCGCGGGGCGGGCGCCTGCGACCGCGCCGCGCCGGCGGCGGGGCGGCCGACGGCATTGGCCCGCGGGCTCCCGTCCGGGTCACGGCGTGGCCCTGGTGCCGTCCACGTGACCCGCGCCGAGCTGCAGGAGGATGTCGGCACCGAGCACGGTGACGTCCCCGGCCCCCATCGTGATCACCAGGTCGCCGGGCCGCGCGAGGCCGGCCACCACACCGGGCACGTCCGACCAGCGCGGCACGTAGTGCACGTGGTCGGCCGGCAGCGTGACGGCGTCGGCGACGAGCGCGCCGCTCACGCCGGGCTCCGGATCCTCGCGCGCGCCGTAGACCTGCAGCACCACGACCTCGTCGGCGATGCCGAGCGCCGCGCCGAACTCGCGGGCGAACTCCCGCGTGCGGGAGTAGAGGTGCGGCTGGAAGGCGACGACGAGCCGGCCGGGCCCCTCGCCCAGCACGTCGCGGGCCGCACGCAGCTGGGCGGCGACCTTCGTGGGGTGGTGCGCGTAGTCGTCGTAGACGGCGACCCCGCCGGCCCGACCGCGGAACTCGAACCGCCTGCGCACGCCGTCGAACGCGGCGAGCCCGTCCAGCGCCGCCTCGACCGGAGCGCCGAGCTCGACGGCGGCGAGGAACGCACCCAGCGCGTTGAGCGCCATGTGCTCGCCGGGCACGGCCAGCCGCAGCGTGTGCTCGACGTCGCGGTGGCGCAAGGTCACGACGGCACCGGCGCCGTCGGGGCGGAAGTCGAGCAGCACGGCGTCGGCGTCCGCATCGGCGTCCACAGCGCGGCCGTAGCGCAGCACCCGGATGCCCCGCTCGTGCGCGACCCCGGCCAGCGCGGCGGAACCGGCGTCGTCGGCGCAGGCCACGAGCGCCCCACCTGGGGTGATCCGCCCGAGGAACGTCGCGAAGGCCTCGACGTAGGCGTCGGCGCTGCCGTAGTGGTCGAGGTGGTCGGCCTCGACGTTGGTGACGATCGCGACGTCGGGCGAGAAGGCGAGGAACGACGCGTCGCTCTCGTCGGCCTCGGCGACGAAGATCTCGCCGCTGCCCTCGTGCGCACCGGAGCCGGACGACGTGAGGTCGCCGCCGATCGCGAACGACGGGTCGAGGCCGCAGTGCTGCAGTGCGACGGTCAGCATCGACGTCGTCGACGTCTTGCCCGCCGTTCCCGTGACGCACACGAGCCTGCGTCCGAGGGTCAGCCCGGCCAGCGCCCGCGCCCTGTGCACGACCTCGAGGCCGCGCTCCCTGGCGGCGGCCAGCTCGGGGTTGGTCTCGCGGATGGCCGTCGAGACGACGACCGTCGCCGGAGCCTGCGGGAGGTGCGCCGGATCATGCCCGACGTGGACGGTCGCGCCCAGCGCGCGAAGCGAGAGCACCGCGGGCGACTCCTTGGCGTCCGACCCGGACACCTCGACCCCGCGGGCGAGCAGGATCCGCGCGATGCCGCTCATCCCCGCCCCGCCGATGCCGATCAGGTGCACGCGGCCACCGAGCGTCTCTGCCCCCGTCATCGGGTCCCACTCCTCGTCCCGACCACGCCCAGCACCAGCGCGGCCAGCTTGTCGTCGGCATCGGCGTGGCCGGAGGCGCGAGCCGCCTTGCCCATCAGCTGCAGCCGGTCGTCGTCGGTCAGCAGCGGCAGTAGCTCGGCGAGCACCCGCTCGCCGGTCAGCTCCGGATCGGCCACCAGCACGCCACCGCCGGCCGCGACGACCGGTGCGGCGTTGAGCGCCTGCTCGCCATTGCCGATCGGGAGCGGCACGTACACGGCGGGCAATCCGACCGCGGTGACCTCGGCGACCGTCGTCATGCCGCAGCGGCCGAGCACGGCGTCGCTCGCGGCGTAGGCGAGGTCCATCCGGTCGATGTAGGGCAGGCCGACATAGCCGGGGGTCTCCTTGGCCGGCGTGCCGGCCTTGCCGTACGCGTGCAGCACCGAGATCCCCGCGTCGATGAAGGCCGGCAGCGCGGCCGCGATCGACGAGTTGAGCGTCCGGGCGCCCTGCGAGCCGCCGAAGACCAGCAGCGTGCGGCCGTCGGCCGGCAGGCCGAAGTGGGCCCGGGCCTCGGCCCGCAGCCCCGCCCGGTCCAGCCCGGTGATCGACTGCCGCAGCGGCATCCCGACCACCTGCTCGTTGCGCAGGCCGCTGCCGGCGACGGCGACGGCCACCGCGTCGGCGAACCGGGCACCGACCCGGTTGGCCAGGCCGGCGCGGGCGTTGGCCTCGTGCACGACGATCGGCACGCGCCCGCGCGCGCCGAGGTAGGCGGGCAGCGCGACGTACCCGCCGAAGCCGACGACGACGTCGGCGCTGGTCTCGGTGAGCACCGCGCGGACCCGCGCGATGGCCGCGCGGACCCGGCCCGGCAGCCGCAGCAGGTCGGCGCTCGGCTTGCGGGGCAGCGGCACCGGCGGGATCAGCTCGAGCGGGTAGCCGCGGGCCGGGATGAGCGTGGAGTCGAGGCCGCGCGCGGTGCCGAGGGCGGTGATCCGCGCGTCCGGAACGGCCCTGCGCACGGCGTCGGCGAAGGCCAGCGCGGGCTCGATGTGCCCGGCCGAGCCTCCCCCCGCGACGACGACGGAGAGCGGGCTCATCGGGCCCTCCCCCGCTGCGGCGGCTTGCGCGGCACCGGGACGCTGGCGGTGGCGACCGGCTTGTACGGCTGCGGGGGCGGCAGCAGGAGCATCTTCGCGATCCGGCCCTGGCCGTGCTGCCGCAACGCGGCGATGGCCTCCGGTTCGTGGCGTGCCGCGTTGGTCAGCACCCCGAAGACGAACATGGTGACCACGAGCGACGAGCCTCCAGAGGAGATCAGGGGGAGCTGCAGCCCGGTCACCGGCAGCAGCCCCACGACGTATCCGATGTTGATGGCGGCCTGCGCGACCAGCCACGTCGTCGAGGTGGCGACGACGATCTTGAGCCACGGGTCGGTGTTGCGGGCGGCGATGCGCAGCCCGGTGTAGGCCAGCGCCGCGAACAGCGCGAGCACCGCGAAGGCGCCGATGAAGCCCAGCTCCTCGCCGATGACCGCGAAGATGAAGTCGTTGTGGACGTTGGGCACGTACTTCCACTTGCCGCGGCCCTGGCCGAGTCCCTGCCCGAACAGCCCGCCGGCCGCGAGCGAGTACAGCCCCTGGTTCGACTGGTAGATGCTCTTGAGCGCCTCGGGGCTGTCGGGGTTGAGGAAGGCCGTGATGCGTGCGGAGCGGTAGCTCGCGGTCAGCGCCAGCGTGATCGCACCCGCCACCGCGCCGCCGGCGAGCGTCAGCAGCAGCCGCATCGGCGTGCCCGCGTAGTAGAGCAGCGCGATCAGCACGATGCCGAGCGAGATCGTCATGCCGAGGTCGGGCTGCAGGAGCAGCAGCAGGAACAGCAGCGCCGTCACCGGCACGACGGGCGAGAGCGCGTACTTCCACCGGTGCATCACCGCGCGGCGGGCGGCCAGGACGTGCGCGCCCCACAGCGTGAGGGCGACCTTCACGCCTTCCGACGGCTGGAGCGTGAACCCGCCGATCGCGAACCACGCCTTCGAGCCGCCGCGGACCTCGCCGATGAGCAGGACGGCGACCAGCAGCCCGATGCCGATCACCATGGTCACCGGGGCGAGCGAGCGCAGCGTCTTCGGCGGGATGCGCAGGCCGATCCAGAACATGATCACGCCGGGCACGCAGAACATCAGCTGCTTCGCGAACACCGAGTACGACGAGTTGTCGGCGACGTAGGCCACCACCGACGACGCCGAGAGCACCATGACCAGCCCGAACAGCGTCAGCAGGCCGAAGACGCCGAGGATCAGGTGCAGCGAGGTCAGCGGGCGGCGCAGCCAGACGCCCAACGCGATCGCGGCCCGCCCGATCGCCGCGCGCAGGCCAGTGACCTGGGTGCCGGTCCGCTTCGCGGGTGCGCGTCGCGCCTTGGCCCGCGCGCCGTCGGCACCGGCGGCGCCGCTCATGCCAACTCCGCTCGCGGCAGCTCCGCGACCGCGGCGGCGAACGCCGTGCCGCGGTGCGCATAGTCGGAGAACTGGTCCATCGACGCCGCGGCCGGGGCGAGCAGGACGACGTCGCCCGGCCGGGCGAGGGCGGCAGCACGCCGCACGGCGGTCGTCATGGGTGCATCGTCGCCTGCCGCGACCTCGACGACGGGGACGTCGGGCGCGTGTCGCGCGAGCGCGGCGACGATCTGCGCACGCTCGGTGCCGATGACGACGGCCGCGCGGAGCCCGCCGGCGTGCTCCGCGACCAGGGTGTCGACCGAGGCGCCCTTCAGCAGGCCGCCCACGATCCAGACGACCGGGTGCCGCTGCGCGCCCAGCGACGCGGCCGCCGCGTGCGGGTTGGTGGCCTTGGAGTCGTCGAGGTAGTCGACGCCGTCGACGGTGCCGACGGACGCGCCTCGGTGCGGCCCGGAGCGGAAGCCCTCGAGGCCCTTGCGGACGGCGTCGGCCGGCACGCCGTAGGTGCGGGCCAGCGCCGCAGCCGCGAGCGCGTCGGTGATCCCGGACGGCCCCCCGGGCACGACGGCGGCGGCCTCGATCAGCTCGCCCGCGTCGAACGCCCTGTCGACGAGCAACCCGTCCTCGACCCCGAGCTGGCCCGGCCCGGGCGCCGCGAGCGTGACCCCGACCTTGCGCCGCGCCGGCGAGGCGGCGAGCAACGCGGCCGCCGCCGGGTCGTCGACGCCCGCGACCGCGATCGGCCCGAGCAGCGCCCGCGCCTTCGCCGCGGCGTAGGCGGCCATGCTGCCGTGCCAGTCGAGGTGGTCCTCGGCGACGTTCAGCACGCAGCCCGCCGCGGGCAGCACCGACGGCGACCAGTGCAGCTGGAAGCTCGACAGCTCCACGGCGAGCACCTCGTGGCCGTCGACAGCCGCCGTCACGACGGGGTGCCCGATGTTGCCGCAAGCGATCGAGTCGAGCCCGGCGGCGCGCAGCATCGAGGCGAGCATGCCGACGGTGGTCGTCTTGCCGTTCGTCCCGGTGACGGCGAGCCACGCGGGCGGCTTCGCCGCGGCCTGCCCGATCCACCAGGCGAGCTCCGGCTCCCCCACGATCGGGACACCCGCCGCAGCGGCCGCGGCGACCAGCGGGTGGTCGGGCCGGCGACCCGGCCCCGTCACGATCAGCTTCGTGCCCGGTGGCACGGCATCGGGATCGGTGCCGGCCTCGGCGCCGGACGGGAGATCGGCCAGCCGCGCCGGCACCGCGTCGGTGACGGTCACGTGCGCTCCGAGCGCGACGAGCGCCTCAGCGGCGGCGAGCCCGGACACCCCCGCGCCTGCGACGACGACGCGGGCGCCCCGCAGCTGGGATGGCTGCATCGAGATCGACGTGCTCCTCAATGGGTGGCGGTGCGTACGCGGAAGCTTCCCATCCCCGCCCGTTCGCGGATGCGAGGGGGCCGGGACCGCAGGCCACATCCCGAGGTGCTCGGCCTACTCCTCGTCCAGCGCGCGGTCGACCTCGTCATCGGAGACGTCCGCGACACCGAGGCTCTGAAGTATCTTCGCCGTGCGCAGATCCGCCTTGACGCTCGCCCTATGAAGCTTGTACAGCGTGTCGCCGTAACCGCCTTCGACATCGGCCAACCGGGCCTCGAGCGCGAGAATCCGACGCTCGAGCGTCTGCAGCGATGCCATCTAGCTCGTCCCCCTGGTCAGTGATCCGGCGTCTCAGGTGTGTCCGGCCACTGACTGGACCCACGCCCTCCGCGCCGAAGGATAGCGGGCAGCGCCCACGCCAGAGAGGCCGTCGTCGCTACTTCCGCCGAAGGGGCTGGCGCCGTCCAGGACAGGCCCTCCGCGCGCCCCCGTACGTCGTCTACCTGGTGCGTTCCCCGCATGCGAGGGCAGGAAAGCCACTTTCCTGCCCTGTGAGGGCCGGAAAGTGGCTTTCCTGCCCTCCCCGGGGTGCGCCGCCCGCTGCTACTGGTAGTTCAGCCAGTCGCTGTAGAACAACCCCAACCCCAGCGCCGCGCACATCGCCGCCAGCAGCCAGAAGCGGATGATGACGGTCGTCTCCGCCCACCCGGCCAGCTCGAAGTGGTGGTGGAAGGGCGCCATCCGGAACACGCGCCGTCGGGTCGAGCGGAACACGGCGATCTGCAGCGCGACGGACAGCGCCTCCACCACGAACACGCCGCCGATCACGACGAGGAGCAGTTCGGTGCGGGTCACGATCGAGAGGCCCGCGACGAGCCCGCCGAGGGCGAGTGAGCCGGTGTCGCCCATGAAGATCCGGGCGGGGGCCGCGTTCCACCACAGGAACCCGATGCAGCCGCCCATGGCCGCGGCGGCGACGAGCGCGGTGTCGAGCGGGTCGCGCACCTGGTAGCAGCCGGCCGCGGCGACCAGCTCGCAGCTGTTGCGGAACTGCCAGAACGCGATGATCGTGTAGGTCGCGAGGACCATCGCGGACGTGCCGGCGGCGAGCCCGTCGAGCCCGTCGGTGAGGTTCACGGCGTTCGACCAGGCGGCCACGACCAGGTTGGCCAGCAGCACGAAGCCGATGGCGCCGAACGACAGCACGGTGATGTCCCGCACGAACGACAGGTTCGCCGAGCCCGGCGTGAGCCCGCGCTCGTCGGCGAAGCGCAGCACCAGGATGCCGAAGATCGTCGCGGTGAGGATCTGCCCGACCAGCTTCGACGTCTTGTTCAGGCCGAGGTTGCGGGCGCGGCGGATCTTGATGAAGTCGTCGAGGAAGCCGACGATGCCCAGCGCCGTCGTGAGGAACAGCACGAGCATCGCCGACGCCGTCACCGGTTCGCTGGTGAGCAGGTGCGAGGCGAGGTAGCCGAGCCAGATCGAGAGCAGGATCGCGACCCCGCCCATCGTGGGCGTGCCGCGCTTGCTCTTGTGCGACGACGGGCCGTCCTCGCGGATCTCCTGCCCGAAGCCCTGCCGCGCGAAGAACCGGATCAGGTACGGGGTGAGCAGGATCGAGACGGCGAGTGCGACGCCGGCCGCGATGAAGATGCCTCTCACGTCGCCGCCGGTGCTTCCGCGAGCAGGCGCTGCGCGACCCGTTGCAGGTCGGCGGCGCGCGAACCCTTCACCAGCACGACGTCACCCGGCGCGAGCTCCGCCTCCAGCATGACGACAGCGCTCTCGACGTCCGGGACGGACCGCTGCGCGGGGTAGTCCGGCGCCCCGACGGCGAGCACCTCGGCACCGAGCGAACGGGCGGTCTCGGCGATGCCGCGGTGCGCCGGGACGGTCTCCCCGCCCAGCTCGCCCATGGGCCCGAGCACGGCCCACGTGCGCCTGCCCTCCCCCACGGCGGCGAGCGCGCGCAGCGCGGCGCGCATCGAGTCGGGGTTCGCGTTGTACGCGTCGTTGATCACCGTGACGCCGTCGGCCCGCTCGGTCACCTCCATCCGCCACTTCGACGCCGCGGTGGCTCCGCTCAGCGCCGCGGCGACAGCCTCCGGGCTCGCGCCGCACTCGAGGCCGACGGCCGCGGCGGCGAGCGCGTTGCCGACGTGGTGCTCGCCGACCAGCTGCAGCGCCACCTCGGCCGAGCCGGCCGGCGTGACCAGCGTGAACCGGGGGCGGCCGGCGTCGAGGACGACATCGGTGGCCCGGACGTCGGCGTCCGGCCCGAGTCCGTAGAAGACCTTCCGGGCCGCGGTCCGCCCGGCCATCGCGACGACGTTGGCGTCGTCGCCGTTCAGCACGGCAACGCCGGCGGCCGGCAGCGCCTCCACCAGCTCGCCCTTGGCCAGCGCGATGCCCTCGATCGAGCCGAACTCGCCGATGTGCGCGCTGCCGACGTTGATCACGACGCTGATCCGTGGCCGCGCGATGCGGGCGAGCGCGGCGATGTGCCCGACGTTGCGTGCGGAGTACTCCAGCACGAGGTGGCGGGTGTCCCGGTCGGCGCGCAGCGCCGTCCACGGGAGGCCCAGCTCGGTGTTGAACGAGCCCGGCGGCGCCACCATCGGCCCGAGCGGCGCGAGCACCGCGCCGATGAGGTCTTTCGTCGACGTCTTGCCGGAGCTGCCCGTGATCCCGACGAGCGTCAGATCCGGCAGCGCGCCGAGCACGTGGACGGCGAGCTTCGCCAGCGCGGCCAGCACGGCCGCGCCGGAGCCGTCGGGGTCGACGTCGTCGAGGTAGGTGCCGGTGGCCCGGGCCGCGGCCGGCACGACGACCGAGGGCAGGTCCAGCTCACGCGCGGTGAGCACGGCGCTCGCCCCGGCCGCGACCGCGGCGTCGGCGAAGTCGTGCCCGTCGACGCGCGCGCCGGGCAGCGTCAGGTAGAGCGCGCCGGGGCCGGTCGCGCGCGAGTCGAACTCGACGGAGGTGATCCGTTCGTCGCCGGTGGCGTGCCGCAGCTGCCCTCCGGTCACGGCGGCGATATCGGCCAGCCGCATCTCGATCATGCTGTCGTCCTGATCATCGGTCGTATCCGATCATGTGGGTGGACGTCACTACCGGGTGCCCCGCCCGCGCGCCCCCAGGATCCCCGCCAGCTCGGTCACGTCGTCGAAGGGGTGCTTGACCCCGTCGATCTCCTGGCCGCTCTCGTGGCCCTTCCCGGCGACGACGACGGCATCCCCCGGCCGTGCCGCCGCAACGGCGGCCGCGATCGCGGCCCGCCGGTCGCCGATCTCGCGCACCTCGCCGTGGTCCGGCTCGGCGAGCGCCCCCTCCAGCATCGCCGCCCTGATCGCGGCGGGGTCCTCGCTGCGCGGGTTGTCGTCGGTGACGACGAGCAGCTCCGCGCGTCCGGCCGCCGCCGCGCCCATGAGCGGGCGTTTCCCGCGGTCGCGGTCGCCACCGCAGCCGAGCACGACGAGCAGCCTGCCCGGCACCTCCGCCCGCAGCGTGTCGAGCAGCGCGGCGACGGCGGCCGGCTTGTGCGCGTAGTCGACGACGGCGAGGAACGGCTGCCCCTGCTCGACCCGCTGCATCCGGCCCGGCACCGTGACCTGCGCGAACCGCTCCGCAGCCACGCCGGCCGGCACCCCGGCGGCGTCGAGGCACGCCAGCGCGAGCACCGCGTTGGCGACGTTGAACGCGCCCGGCAGCCGGATCGTCACGGACAGCCGCTCGCCGCCGGGTGTGACGGCCGTGAACGACTGCGACCCGTCGGGCGCGGTCACAGCGCCGACGGCCCGCCAGTCGGCCTCGCCGGTGGTGGAGACGGTCACCGCGGTGGGGTGCTGCTTCGCGAGCGTGCGGCCCCACTCGTCGTCGACGCAGATCACGCCGTGCTGCGCGCGCCCGTCGAACAGGGTGGCCTTCGTCGCGAAGTACTCGTCCATGTCGCGGTGGAAGTCGAGGTGGTCCTGCGACAGGTTGGTGAAGGCCGCGACGGTGAACCGCGCACCGCCGACCCGGCCCATCGCCAGCGCGTGGCTGGAGACCTCCATCGCGACGTCGGTGACGCCTTCCTCGACCATCACCGCGAAGAGCGCCTGCAGGTCGGGCGCCTCCGGCGTGGTGAACGCGCTGGGCAGCGCCCTGCCGTCGATGCGGGTGCCGACGGTCCCCACCAGCCCGGTGGTGCGGCCCGCCGCGGCGAGCCCCGCTTCGAGCAGGTGCGAGACGGTGGTCTTGCCGCTCGTCCCGGTCACGCCGATGATCGACAGCCGTGCCGTGGGGTCGCCGTAGACGCGCGCGGCGGCCGCCCCGACGACGTCGCGCGGGGTCGGGTGCACCAGTACGGGCACCCCGGCGAGCGCGGGGCGCTCGGCGCCCGCGGGATCGGTGAGGACGGCGACCGCGCCCGCCTGCAGCGCATCGGCGGCGAAGTCGGCGCCGTGCGCACGCGCTCCGGGCAGCGCGGCGAACAGGTCCCCGGGCCGGGCGTCGGAGGCCCGCAGCGTGACGCCGGAGACCTTCCGGGAGCCGTCCGCGGCGGGCGCGGGCACCCCGATCGCCGACGCCACCGCGCGCAGCTCGACCGGAGGCAGCGACCGCGGTCGGGCGGCGGCATCCGTGGCTGCGGAACGAGCGGGCGACACGACGCAGAAGGCTACCGGCGCCGCGGTGCCACGCCCCTCGCGGCACCGGTCGACCGTCGACAACGACGTTATGGCTGTTTCCGCACCCGCGGAACAGCCATTACGTCGTTGTCGACGCGTTGCGGCTATGGCGCGACCAGCGTCTGGACGAGCGGCGGGTCGTTGGAGACCGGGATCCGCTCGCGCTGCGCGAGGTAGGTGGCGATGTCGTGGAAGAGCGGTGCCGCGCTCGTCCCACCGCCGGGGGCGTCCAGCATGATCGCGATGACGTAACGCGGGTCCTGCGCGGGGATCATGCCGGCGAACGTGATCCAGTACGTCGAGTTCGAGTAGCAGCGGCACCGCGGGTCGATCTGCTGCGCCGTGCCGGTCTTGCCGGCCACCTGGTAGCCGGGTACGGCGGCCTGCGGGCCGGTGCCGCGCTGGGCGCCGCGCACGTCCTGGGTGACCGCGATCAGCATCGTGCGCAGCGTCGCCGCCGTCTCCGGCGAAACCACCTGCACCGGCGCCGGTGGCGGCGGGACCTGCCGCACGCCGTCCGGCCCGATGATCGAGGAGACGATCCGCGGCGGCACCCGCAACCCGTTGTTGGCGACGGCCTGGTACATGCCGGCCATCTGCAGGACGGTCATGTTGAGGCCCTGCCCGATGGGCAGGTTGCCGAACGTCGAACCCGACCACGACTCCAGCGGCAGCACCGAGCCCGGCGCCTCGCTCGGCAGCCCGACGCCGGTCTTCGTCCCGAGGCCGAACTTCGCCAGCATCTCCGCGAACCGCTGCTTGCCGACCTTCTCCGCGGTCATCAGCGTGCCCACGTTGGACGACTTCGCGAGCACGCCGGTGAGCGTGTAGCGCTCCGGGCCGTGCTCCCACGCGTCGCTGATGGTGCGGTCCGCGACGCGGATGCTGCCGGGGACCGTCAGCACGTCGTCGGGCTTCGCGACGCCCATGTCCAGCGCGGCCGCCATCGTGACGATCTTGTTGACCGAGCCGGGCTCGAAAACGTTGGTCACCGCGGCGTTGCCGGTCTGCTCCGGCGGATACGCGCCATAATTGCGCGGGTCGAACGAGTGTCCCGTCGCGAGCGCCAGCACCTCCGCCGTCGACGCGTCGAGCACCACGGCCGACGACGTGGGCTTCGCGCCGGTGCGGGCGACGTAGTCGCTGAGCGCGCGCTGCACGGTGAACTGCAGGTCGGAGTCGAGCGTCAGCTGGATCGTCGAGCCCTTCACCGCGGGGCGCTCGAACCTGATGCTGCCGGGGATGACGGTGTTGCTGCCCTCCGCCGTCGCCGCCTCGCGCTTCCCCGGCGCGCCGGCCAGCACGTTGTCCTGCGAGCTCTCCAGCCCCAACCTGCCGCTGAGCGTCTCGCGCTCGCCGTCCCACCCGGCGGCGCCGATGACGTTGGCCGCGAGCGTCCCGCCCGGGTACTGCCGGTCCTCCCGGCTCTCGACCTTGATCTCCACGAACTTCTTGCCGAGCGCACGGCCGATCTCGGGGTCGGCCTTCGTCGCGAGCACCACGTACCCGCGGTCGGTGGTCAGCTTCGCGAGCACGGAGGCCTCGTCCTGACCGGTGCCCTGCGCAACCGCGCGCGCCATCTCGGGGATGTACGTCGCCGCGTCGGCCCGCTTCGCGATGATCTTCGGGTTCGTGGTCAACGCGGCCGACTCGATGCTGAAAGCGAGCGGCGAGCCGAGCCGGTCGAGGATCGAGCCGCGCTCGGCCAGCAACGTCACCGGAGTGGTGGTCTGCCGGTCCGCCGCCGCGCGCAACTCGTCGGCCTGGATCGTCTGCACCCAGACGAGCTTCAACGTCGCGACGGCCAGGACGACGACCATGATGATCCGGCCGACCTTGTACCTGTTCGCCCTACCGCGGGCGCGAACCGGCGCGGTCGGACGCCGCGGCGCAGCAGATCGGACCGCGGCCGGGCTACGGGCTCCGCCCCTCGACCGGGGCGGGGCCGACGTCATCAGCCGGGACCCGCGCCGGCCGGCCCTCCGACCGGCGCAGCGGGCTGGGCCTGGTTGGCGTCCGGCTGCCCTTGTCCGGCCGCGCCGTCACCAGCGCCATTGCCGTTGGTGGCCGCACGCTCACCCCGCTCGGGCTCGGCCGCCGCTTGCACGGCCGGGTCCTGGACAGCCGGGGGCTGGACAGCTGCCGGATCCTGGGCCGGCGGAGCCTGTGCTGCCGGATCCTGGACGGGCGGCGCGGACCGCTGTGCCGGCGGCGCCGGGTGGCTGGCGGCACGCGGCTCCCCGATGACCGTCACGCTGCCGTCCGGGGCGACGACCAGCCGGGCCGGGTCCTGCACCCGCACCATGCCCAGCTCCGACGCACGGCGCGCCAGCTCCGGCGCCGACTGCATCGCGGCGACCTCGCGCTGGAGCTTCTCGCTCTGCTCACGCAAGGAACGCGCGTTGTCGCGGGCGTCCTTGAGCTGGTAGGAGTCGGCCGTTGCTGCGGTCGAGAGCCACAGCGTCGCGACCAGCGCCGACGCCAGCAGCGCCATGACCAGCAGCACGAACTGCGCGCGCCCGGGAGGGCTGACGGTGCGCACGACCTTCTCGCCGACCGCGCTGCCCACAGCGCTGCCCACGAGCCGCCGCAGCCGTTCGTTGCGCTTCGCGTACGCCTTGCCCGCCGCCCCGGTCCCGGCCGCCCCAGCGCGGTCGGACCGGCGGGTGGTCGTGGCGGGCGTCTCGGACGACCGCGCCGGACGCTGGGCGGGGATCGTCGTCGCGCGGGCCCGCGTGACTCGCGCGGTGCGCTCTGTGACCGGAGCACTCATCGTGGCCGCCCCTCCTTCCGCTGGTCGATCGGTCTCACATCCGCTTCCGGGCAGTTGCCGTCGTTCACGCTGCTACCTCCCGGATCCGTTCCGCCGCGCGCAGCCGCACCGACGCCGCACGCGGGTTCTCCGCCACCTCGTCCTCGCCGGCCTGCTCGGACCCGCGGGTCAGCAACCGCAGCTCGGGGCCGTGGCCGGGCAGCTCGACGGGCAGGTCGACGGGTGTGGTCGAGCTGGCCCGCTCCGCGAGCACCCGCTTGACCATGCGGTCCTCCAGCGAGTGGTAGGCCAGCACGACGATCCGGCCGCCGAGCGCCAGCGCGTCGACCGCCGCCGGGAGGGCGCCGCGCAGTGCTTCCAGCTCGCCGTTGACCTCGATCCGCAGCGCCTGGAACGTGCGCTTCGCCGGGTGTCCCCCGGTGCGCCGCGACGCTGCCGGGACCGAGTCGTACAACAGCTCCACCAGCTCGGAGCTGCGCTGGAACGGCGCCTGCGCACGCCTGCGTGCGACCGCAGAGGCGATCCGGCCGGCGAAGCGCTCCTCGCCGTACTCGCGCAGCACCCTGGCCAGCTGCGGCACGGCGTAGGTGTTCAGGACGTCCGCCGCGGTCGGGCCGGTGGTCGGGTCCATCCGCATGTCGAGGTCGGCGTCGCGGGCGTAGGAGAACCCGCGCTCGTCGGCGTCGAGCTGGAGCGACGAGACCCCGAGGTCGAAGAGCACGCCGTCGACGGCGGGGATGCCCAGCTCGTCGAGCACGTCGGTGATGCGGTCGTAGACGGCGTGCACGAGGTGCGTCCGGTCGGCGTGCGCAGCGAGCCTGCGGCCGGCGAGCTCCAACGCCTGCGGGTCGCGGTCGAGCCCGACGAGGGTGAGCTGGGGGTGCTCGGCGAGCAGCGCGGCGGCATGCCCGCCAAGACCGAGCGTGGCGTCGACGACGACCGCCGGCCGGCCGGAGAGGGCCGGCGCCAGCAGCTCGGCGACGCGGGTCAGGGCGACCGGAACGTGCTTGGCCCCAGCCTGCCCGCTCCCGCCTTCAGCGTGCTGCCCCACAGCCCACCTCCCTGCCCCGTGTCGCCGAACCGCAGCTGGCCCGTGCTCCCAGCCGGGCCGACCGGCGATGCCGCCGCCCGGCAGACCTGGCACCGGGGAAGGTGTGCCAGGGCTACCGGGTGGCGGCACCGCCGGGTCCATCTGGCACCCGCGTCCCGTCCCGGCTAGATGAGGCCGGGAAGTACCTCCTCCTGCGCCTGCGCGTAGGTGTCCTCGTGCTCGTCCTGATAGCGCTGCCACGCGGCGGCGTCCCAGATCTCCGCCCGCGTGAACGCGCCGATGACAACGCATTCCTTGGTGAGTCCCGCGTAGCGCCGCAGCTCCGGGGTGATGGCTATGCGGCCCTGCGCGTCGGGGTTCTGCTCGTCGGTCCCGGAGAACAGGTTGCGCTGGAAGACCCTGGCCGACTCGCTCGTGAGCGGCGCCGACGCGACCTTGCGGGCGAGCTCCGTGAAGGCTTCGCGGGTGAACACGTACAGGCAGTGGTCCTGCCCCTTCGTGATCATCAGCCCGCCTCGCAGCTCGTCGCGAAATTTCGCGGGCAGCGTCAACCGCCCCTTGTCGTCCAGCTTCGGGGTGTAGGTGCCGAGGAACACCGGCCCCACCTCCACCTGCGGCCTCCGTTGTGCCCCAGCGATCACCACACTACCCCACTTCGCACCACCGTCAACCGGAACAAGCCGCCAAACGGCAGGTGACGATCAACAAACCTGCAGGTCAGAGGCAGGGGGGCGAAGTGGGGGGCCGCAGGGCACCACCCGGTTGCGGTACGGCCGGAACGCTCCGTAGCGGTCCGAAAAGGTCTCTACAGCCCTCGAAATCCGGGCGAATGGGGGGTTGTGGGGCCATCCGAACGGCCGCTGTGGGGCACGGTGGGGGGACCTGCAGAATGGCGCCGGCCGACCGGGCGAGCGGCACTGCCGATGTTTGAGAGACTATTCGCTGGTCCCGGTGAGTTCGGGGGCCGGGAACGGCCGAGAACAGCCCGAGAACAGCCCCGAGAACAGCTCTGCGAGCAGCGCGAGGAGGTCGAGTGACCACGACGAGCAGTCGCCCCGGGGTCGACGGGGATCCCGTCGGGCTGGCCGAGGTGGCCGATCTGGCCGGTCGCATCGCCACGAACGTCCAGCGGGTCATCGTCGGCAAGCCGGAGGTCGTGCGGCTTGCGCTCGTCACGCTCCTCGCCGAAGGGCACCTGCTGGTCGAGGACGTGCCTGGGGTCGGGAAGACCTCGCTGGCCAAGGCGCTCGCCCGGTCCATCGACTGCTCGGTGAGCCGCGTGCAGTTCACCCCCGACCTGCTGCCCGGCGACATCACCGGGATGTCCATCTACAACCGGCAGACCACCGAGTTCGAGTTCCGCCCCGGCCCGGTCTTCGCGAACATCGTGATCGCCGACGAGATCAACAGAGCGTCGCCGAAGACGCAGTCGGCGTTGCTGGAATGCATGGCCGAGCACCAGGTCACCGTCGACGGCGCCACCTACGCGCTGGCGAACCCGTTCATGGTGATCGCCACCCAGAACCCGGTCGAGATGGACGGCACCTACCCGCTGCCCGAGGCGCAGCGCGACCGCTTCACCGCACGCATCAGCGTCGGCTACCCCGACGCGGCCGCCGAGCTGGCGATGGTCGACGAGCACGCGATGCAGGACCCGATGTACATGCTGCGTCCCGTCACCGACGCGCGCCGGCTCTGCGCGGTCATCGAGGCGGTGCGCCGCGTGCACGTCGGGCCGGAGGTCCGGCAGTACTGCGTCGAGCTGGTCGGCACCACCCGCCGCCTCCCAGACGTCCGGCTCGGCGCATCGCCGCGCGCAACGTTGCAGCTGGTGCGCGCGGCACGGGCACAGGCCGCGCTGGCCGGGCGCGGGTTCGTCGTGCCCGACGACGTGCAGTCGGTCGCCGTGCCCGTGCTGGCCCACCGGTTGCTGCTGACCCCGGAGGCGCAGGCGTCGCGGCGTTCGGCGTCCGACCTCGTCCGGACCCTCGTCGGCAGGCAGGCCGTGCCCGCGCCGGCCCGACCGGGCGCCTGACCGCCGGGATCGCGGGCGGATGGCTGGCGGCGGCGCGCCGGGCAGGTTCTCGGGCCTCACCACGCGGGGGCGCTGCCTGCTGGCGGGCGGCGGCGCGACCGCGGCGTGCGCGATCGTGCTCGACGAGCGCGACCTGCTGCGGATCGGGGTGTTCGTGGCGTTGCTGCCGCTGCTGGCGCTGCTGCTCGCCGCGCGGACCCGGCGGGTCGTGCGGGTCGCGCGCGAGCTGAAACCGCCACGGCTGCCCGTCGGCGGCGAGGCCACCGTCGAGCTCAAGCTGCGTGGCACCACATTGCTCGGGGCGTTGCGGCTGGTCGACACCGTGCCCGACGCCGCAGGCCCGCAACCGCAGGCCCCTCCCCGCTTCACCGTGCACCGCCTGTCGCGGCGCGGCGGCGCGCGGCTGCGCTACCCGCTGCGGCCGGTGCTGCGCGGCGTCCACCGCGTCGGCCCGCTCGCCGGGATCATGACCGACCCGCTCGGGCTGGCCGAGTTCCAGCGCGAGCTCGACGGCTCCGAGCGGCTGCTCGCGTTGCCGAGGGTCGTCCCGCTGCGCGGCGAGCCGGCCGCGCTGGGCACCGGGGAGGGCACGCCCGGCGCGTCGCTCGCCCACCAGGGGCAGGGCACGTCGGACGTGCTGGTCAGGCCCTACCGGTTCGGCGACGAGATCCGCAGGGTGCACTGGCGCAGCACGGCCCGGCACGACGAGCTGATGGTGCGGTTGGAGGAGCGCCCGTGGCGCGGCGGCATGACGGTGCTGCTCGACCGGCGGGACGGCGCGCACCGCGGGCGCGGCTCCGACTCGAGCCTCGAGTTCGCCGTGACGATGACCGCGAGCATCTGCGCGCACCTCATCCGCCGCGGTGAGCCGGTCGCGATCGTGACCGAGGAGGGCACCCCGTTGACCGGCGGCCCGGCCACGACGACGAGCGTGGAGCCGCTGCTCGACGCGCTGGCGGCGCTGCGGCCGTCGGCCCGCACGGATCTCGCGGGGCCGGAGCTGGCGCTGGGCAACGACGTGCTCGCGGTGCTGGGCATGGTCGGCCCCGGTCAGATCGAGGCACTGCTCGCGCGCCGGACGGCGCCGGGCCACGCGGTGCTGCTGGACACCTCGACGTGGGACCCGGCCGGCGCCGACAGCCGGGCGGGTGCCACCGCGGCGATGCTGCGCGGGGCGGGCTGGCGGGTCGCGGTGGCCACCGCCCGGTCCACCCCGGAGCGGGTGTGGGACGACCTCGTCACCGGCGCGGCCCCCGACGCCATGCGGGGTGGGTCGTGAGCGCGCCGGCCCCGCCCCGGCAGGCGCCGGCCGGTCCGGCTGGACCGGCTGGACCGGTCGAGCCGGCCGAGGAGACCGAGCGGCGCCCGAAGCGGCCCATCCCGTGGTTCACGGTCGCCGGCAGCGGTGTGGCCGTGCTGCTCGCGGGCGCGCCGGTGGGGGCGATCGTGCAAGGCGGCGGCTGGGTCGGGTACGCCGCGATGATCACCGTGCTGGTCACCGCGGTCGGGCTGGCACTGCACCGGTTCGGGCCGGTGCTCGTCGCGCTCGCGCAGAGCCTGGCGGTTGTCGTGCTCCTCGCCGCGGTGTTCGCGGGGGACGGCGTGTTCGCGCTGCTCCCGACGGGTGGGGCGCTGAGCGAGTTCGGCGCGCTCGTCTCTGGAGCAGGCACCCAGATCAACACCGGCACGGCTCCCGTACCGCCGTCGCCGGAGATCCTCTTCCTCGTCACGGCGGCGTTCGGCGTGCTCGCGGTCGCCGTCTACCTCTCCGCGGTGGGCGCGGGTGCACCCGCTGCGGCCGGGGTGCCGCTGCTCGCGGTGTTCGCCGTACCCGCCGCGCTCGCCGACGACCTGCTGCCGTGGTGGGCCGTCGTGTGCGCGGCGGCCGGGTTCGGACTGCTGCTCGTGACCCGCGAGGGCGCCCGTCGCCAAGCGGCCAACGGCACGATGGTCGTCGCGGGCGCCGCGGTCGTGGCGCTGCTCGTCGGCGCGGCGGCCGGGATGGTCGGCACGTCCGGCCGGTTCGACAGCGGGACGGGATCGGGCGGCTCGGGCAGCGCGATCGGGCTCAGCCCGTTCACGGCGCTGCGCGGCCAGCTCACCCAGAGCACCCCGTCGGAGCTGCTGCGCGTGCGCGGCCTGCCGCAGGCGACCTACCTGCGCGCGTTGACGTTGCGCGACTACGTGCCCGACGCCGGCTGGCAGGCGACCCGGCCCGATCCCGGCGTCGCGCTGCCCGGGACGATCACGGCGGGCGGCGGGACCCGTCCCGCCGACGTGCAGGTCGAGAACGTCGGCTTCAGGGACTACTGGCTCCCGGTCTTCGGCAGCCCGCTGGAGATCACCGACATCTCCAGCGACAGGTGGGTGTACGACACCCGCAGCGGCACCGCGTACACGTCCCGGCCGCGCGAGGAGGGGTCGTGGCGCGAGCGCACCGACCTGGCCACGCCGAGCGTCGCGCAGCTGCGCGCGGCGACGGGGCCTGCGGCGCCGGGCCCGGACTACCTGAACACGCAGGGCGTCGACCCGCGGGTGATCGCGCTCGCGCAGCAGATCGTGCAGGGCGCGCCGACCCCGTTCGACAAGGCGCTCGCGCTGCAGAACTTCTTCACGGGCCCGCAGAGCGAGTTCCGCTACAGCCTCCAGACCGCACCCGGCGGCGGCGACGACGCGCTCGTCGAGTTCCTCACCGTCGGGAAGGTCGGCTACTGCGAGCAGTACGCCTCCGCGATGGGCGTCATGTTGCGCGCAGCGGGGCTGCCGGCGCGAGTGGCGGTCGGGTTCACCGGGGGCGTCGAGTCGGAGGACTACCGCTCCATCACGACGTCCGACGCGCACGCCTGGGTCGAGGCGTGGTTCCCCGACGTCGGCTGGACCGCGTTCGACCCGACCCCGCTCACCGACGGCCGCACGATCACCCCGCCGTACGTGCTCGAAGCGCAGGCCGAGAACAACGGCAACGGCGAGGACGGCACCGAGGAAACGCCGGGCGAGGAGGAGATCCCGGTCGCTCCGGAGCCCGTCGAGGCAACCCCGCCGCCGACCGCCCCGGAAGCGCAGACGCCGGCCGCCGAGCCAGGGTTCAGCCTGCCGATCTGGCCGTTCGTCGTCGTGCTCGTGCTGGCCGCCGTCGTGGTCTCCCCGACGCTCCTGCGGTCGCGGGAACGCAAGCGCCGGCTCGCCGCCGCCGCCGGCGGTGGGCCAGGAGCCGCGGAGGCGGCGTGGGCCGAACTGCTCGCGGAGTCGGCCGACCGCGGCACGGCCGGCAAGGAGAGCGACACCGTCCGGGTCGCGGCGCGCCGGCTCGTCCGCGAGCACGGCCTCGATCAGCCCGCACAACAGGCCTTGCGCCAGGTCGTCGGGACGGTGGAGGCGAGCTGGTACGGCGGCGCGCACCCGGCACCCGGCGACCTCGACGCACCCGTCCAGACCGTTCGCGAGGGCATCACCGCCGGCAGCGGGCTCACGCTGCGCGAGCGGCTGATCCCGCGCTCGCTCCTGCGCTTCCGGCGCAAGCGCAGTGACCCCGGACCGGACGAGTAGCAGCACCGCCTGGTCGCCGCGACCGCCCCGCGACGACCGGAGCCAGATGCGTGCGTTCCGCACGCGTGGGCAGGAAAGCCACTTTCCGGCCCTCACAGGGCAGGAAAGTGGCTTTCCTGCCCTGCCCCCGGGCCCGGCAGGGACGAATCGACGTGGGCTCGCTCAGGTCGGTTCCGGTAGCTGCAAGATCCTCAGCAGCTCGTCGAGCCCGGCGGTGATGTCGGCCGTCGGCGCCCCGGGCGGCCTGGCGAGCATGGCCGCGCTGGTGCCGTCGAGGACCGAGCTGAAAAGGCGGGCCAGCGCCGCGTGATCGTGGCCCGGAGCGATCTCGCCCTCTGTTTCGGCCGTCGCGAAGACCGAGACCAGGATCTCCTGGAAGCCGCGGTCCTGCTTCTCGACGACGTCGGCGAAGTCGGCCCGCGTCGCCGCCTTTGCAACGAAGGCGTGGTAGACCCGCGCCTCGGTGATGCGTTGCTCGTCGAGGGGTAGCAGCTCGTCGACGATCCGGCGCAGCGTCGAGAGCACCGGCCCGCGGAACGGCACCCGCCGGATGCGCTCCCCCGTCATCTCACCGGAGAGCCGCAGCGCGAACAGCAGCATCTCGTCCTTCGTGGCGAACTGGCGCTGCACCATGCCCAGCGAGGTCGCGGCCTCGGCGGCGACGGCACGCAGGCTCACCCCGTCGAGCCCGTCCCTGGCGACCACGCGCAACAGCGCGGACCCGATGGCATGCCGGCGGGCGTCCGGGACGGTTGTGATCGCCATCTGCGGAGTATGCCGTATCTCAGGTGATACATTCGTATCGCTAGCGATTCATATGACTCCCAGGAGCCGCTCGTGACAGCACCACCGCCATCACGCCGGGTCGAGGCGCTCGATGTCCTGCGGGGCATCGCCATCCTCGGTTCGCTCGGGACCAACATCTGGTTGTTCACCGATCCCGCAGGGCCGTCGAGCGGGCCCAACCCGCCCCCGTACGACTCGTTCCCGCACGGCGTCGAGGCGTTCCTGTCGTTCCTCGCCAACGGCAAGTTCATCGCGCTGCTGACCGTCATGTTCGGGATCGGCCTGGAGATCCAGTACCGCTCCGCGCGCCGACGCGGAACCGGCTGGCCGGGGCGCTACCTCTGGCGAGCGACCTTGCTGTTCGCCGAGGGCCTCGTGCACTACGTGCTGATCTTCGAGTTCGACGTGCTGATGGGGTATGCCGTTGCGTCGGTCGTCGTGGCCTTCCTGGTCGGCCGGACCCTGCAGACGATCAACACCTGGATGTACGCGGCCGGCGGGCTGCACACCGCCCTCGTGCTGGCGCTCGCGGCCATCGCGCAGGGCCCGCCCGCCAACCGGACGAGCCGTCCGGACCTGTTCTCCGCGGGCAGCTACCTCGATCAGGTCCAGGACCGCATCGACCTCTGGTACGTCTACCGCGCCGAGTCGATCCTCATGCTCCCCATGGCCGTCACGCTGTTCCTGGTCGGGATCCGGCTATGGCGGGCGGGGGTCCTCATCGACGACCACGTGGGCGCGGCGCTGCGCAAGCGACTGACGGTTGCCGGGCTCGGGATCGGCCTGCCGCTGAACTTCGCCGCGACGCTGCTGCAACAGAACAACCTGATCAGCCGATACCTGCTCGCGCCGGTGGTGGCCGTCGGGATCCTGGCCATGGTCACCACGATCGTCCTGCGGATGTCCGGCGCACCCGGCCTGCTGCGCCGAGGCGTCACAGCGCTGGGCCGGACCGCCCTCACCGGGTACATCCTGCAGAACCTGCTGGCGTCGATCCTCTGCTACGGCTGGGGCCTCGGGCTCGCGCTGACGCTCGCCGGGAGTCGCCCCTGGTGGACGATCGCAGCATGGGCGCTGCTCTCGGCAGCGCTGATGGCGTTCGCCGCGCTCTGGCTGCGCCGGTTCGGCCGAGGACCCGTTGAGCTGTTCTGGGACTGGGCGCAGAGGGCGCCGTTCAGCGCGGGACGGAAGGCCGCAACACGAACGGCACCCCTTGGCTGACGAGGTGTCAGCCGCGAGGTGCCGTTTCGCGACGAACTCGGGTTACTCCTGCTCGAACCGGCGGCGGAAGCGTTCCTCCATCCGGCCCGTGAAGCCGTTCTTGTCGGGCTCTGCCTGCTCCTTGGACTCCCCCGCCTTCGCCGAAGCGCCCACGGACGTCACGGCAAGAACAGCACCGCCGAGCATCAGCAGGAACCCGACAACACTCAGGACAGGGAAGGCGGAAGCCAGCCAGAGCTGTGGGACGGCGACGCCGACCACCAGTAGCACCAGGCCTACGAGGAAGGCCGCAACGCCCTGGAGCCGACGCCGTCGTGTGGGCTTTCGCAGCCGTCCACCGCGCACGGTGGATGCGAACTTCGGATCCTCGGCGTAGAGAGCGCGCTCGATCTGTTCGAGCAGCCGCTGCTCGTGCTCGGAGAGGGGCATGGCTTCGCCTCCGGCACTTGGTCGTCCAGTCGGGTCATCGTCCATGGTGCCGGAACGACACGACAAGCGCCCGGGGATTGGGCGTCTACCCCAGAGGATACGAGTCTCGTGGCCTTCCGACTACCCGGACTCGTCAAGCGGACGGGTCGATCTCTGCGAATGGCCACCACGTACGGGTGTGATCTGTACCGCAGAAGGCCGTGCGGGGGTCGTGTCCATCAGGCAAACGGGTCATTCGTGTGTAACGACGATCATCTCGGGCGGCGGGCGAGGGCGTGCAAGCGGGTCGCCACGTCGAGCAGCGGCGCCTCCGCGACAGCGAGTGACTCCAGCTCGGCGACGGCGCTCGTGTCGGACGGACCGCCGTCGCGCACCGCGCCGGGAACCCAGCCTTCGAGCACCCCGTCGCCCTGCAGCAGCTCGACGTGCAGGCCGCCTTGCTCCAGCAACGTCCGCAGCCCGCGGGCGTCGAGCCTGCGTCGCAGCGCGTCGCCGGGGCCGAACCGACCGTCCGGATCGACGAGCATCGCGCGGGCCTCGGCGAGCCGGCCGGCCAACGTCCTGGCGAGCACGGCCGCGTACCGGCCGGCGACCAGCAACGAGACCGCCCCGCCGGGCCGCGCGGCCTGGGCGAGCGCGGCAACGGCCGCCTCGACGTCGTCGACCACCTCGAGCAGGCCGTGCCCGAGCACCAGGTCGGCCCCGCCGACCGGCGCGACGTCGGCGAGCGCGTCGACGTCACCCTGCACCGCTGTGACGAGGTCCGCGACCCCCGCCTCGCGAGCCCGTCGCTGCAGCGCGGCGAGCGCGTTGGGGCTGTTGTCGACGACCGTCACGGCGCAGCCGCGCAATGCGAGCGGCACCGCCCATGCGCCGCTGCCCCCGCCGACGTCGAGCACACGCGGCGCGGCGCCACCGGCCGCGCCGAGCTCCTCGAGCACAGCACGACGCACCGGCCCTGCCCCGACACCCCCACCAACACCCACCGTCACGCGGGCAGCCTACGGTTCGACGCCTCACGGATCCTTCTGGCCGTTGCACGAGGCGGACGTCGAAGGGCGGACACGACCGGAGGGTAGGTTGATCGCCGTGCAGGTCGTCGCCACGTTGAGCCTCAAGGGTGGGGTCGGTAAGACAACGGTGGCGCTCGGACTCGCCGGCGCCGCCCAGCAGCACGGGGTGCGAACGCTCCTCGTCGATCTCGACCCGCAGGCCAACGCCACCATCGCGTTGGACGTCGGGCAGACCACCGCGACGGTGGCCGATGTGCTCGACGAGCCGCGCCGCGCCGTGCTGCGTCGAGCGATCGTCCCGAGCGGTTGGGGCGAGGGCCTCGACGTGCTCGTCGGCGCCGAGCAGACCGAGCGCCACAACCACCCCGACCCGAGCGGGACGCAGCTCGGACGGTTGGGCCGCGCGCTCGAACGGATCCTGGAGCCCGACGACGGCGACCTCGTCGGCGGCGTGAGCTTCGAGCCGTACCGGCTCGTCCTGATCGACTGCCCGCCCTCGCTGGGTCAGCTCACCCGCGGCGCGCTAGCCGCCGCCGACCGCGCGCTGCTCGTCACGGACCCCACGATGTTCGCCGTTTCCGGCGTGCAACGGGCGTTCGACGCGGTGCACGCGGAGCGCCAGCGGGGCAACCCCGGGCTGCAGCCGCTCGGGGTACTGATCAACCGGGTGCGCCCGCGCAACATCGAGCACGAGTACCGCATCAACGAGCTGCGGGAGCTGTTCGGCCCGCTGGTGCTCAACGGGCTGCTGCCCGACCGCTCGGCCATCCAGCAGGCGCAGGGCGCCTGCCTGCCGATCCAGCGGTGGGACACACCCGGCGCGCGCGAGGTCTCGGCGGTGTTCACCACGCTGCTCGGGCGCGTTCTGCGCTCCGAGCGGCGCGTCATGGAGCCTGCCGCGCCGCCCGCCACCCGCTGACGCGGCCCGGCGACCTACCCGCGAGCAGGTCGCGTGCGCAACGCACATGTTGCCAGGAAAGTCCGCCATGGCCCTCCGGGCCGCTACGAGGGATGAGAATCCGTGCCCGGGTGCCCGGGTGCGCGACCGCAGACCGGGGTGAGTGCACGAACAGGGCGCGCAGGGCGCTCGTGCACAGGTTGGTGCCGCCGTGCACACGTTCGAACCTGTGCACGGGGAGGTGAACCTGTGCACGAGCGACCAGGGCCAGGGGCCGGGGCCAGGGCTGGGGCAGCCGGCCGGGGTGTGTGCGTTGCGCACGCGAGGGCAGGAAAGCCACTTTCCTGCCCTCCTCAACCCGGGGTGAGCTGCGCGAACGGCACTTTCGAACGATAGGTTGGCCTGAAAGTGCCGTTCGCGCACATCCCGCGGTCGCCGAGCGGGCGTGGTCGTCGAGTTGAGTGTGCTCAGGGCTGCCGCGACAGCCCTGAGCACACTCTCGAGCAGCCAGTGCCTGGATCCGGGAGCCGGTCCACCGCGGTGGCTGCGGCGATCCGCCTGACAGCAGCCACTTTCCTGGTACCACAGGACAGGAAGTCCGCCGTGGCCTTCGGCCGCCACGAGGGACGAGAATCCGTGCTAGGCCCGGCCCGGGTGTACGGCCGGGGTTGGGTCGGTGAACGGCCCGGCCGGGCAGGCGGGCGGGAGGCCGGCTCACCTGCTCGCCGCAGGCCACCACGTGCGGCTCGGCGAGGGAACCGGGCTCATGATCACCATCTCGGCGCGCAAACGAACCAATTTGGTCGGTTCGTGCACCCAGCCGGTGATCATGGACGGCATCGGACGGTGCGGACAGCCCGGCATCCGGTCAACTCACCGCTGCTCACGCCCGCAGATGACTGCGCGCACGCCCACCGACCCCGGGTTGATCAACTCGCAGTCGTTCACGTCCAGACGTGAGCGAGTGCGCGCTGACCCTGCCCGCTGACGCGGCCCGACGACGTACCCGCGATCAGGACACGTGCGCAACGCACACGTTGCCAGGAAAGCCACTTTCCTGGCACCACAGGACAGGAAAGTGGCTTTCCTGGCAACGGGTCCGCGGCCGCGGGCAATCACCGCCGTCGCGGCCGGGCTTCGTGCGGCGCTCCCCCATCCGGGCCCGACCCCGGTCCGTCACCTGAGCGGGATGGACTCCGCGACGATCCCGAGGAACCGCTCGGACTGGCGCAGGATGTCGTCGGCGTCGCGCTGCCCGACGAGCCGGGAGATGCCGGCCTCGGCCGCGGCGCGGGTGTCGGAGCAGGAGGCGAAGAACGCCGCCCACTCGGCGAGCTCCGGTGCGACCTCGGCCAGCAGCTGCCACGCGTTGCGGCTCGCTCCCCGCTTCGGCAGCGGCGCGGCCCGCACCGCGAGCACGGCGGCGGCCGCGCGCAGCGCCGCGAGGTAGGCGGCCGGGTAGCGCAGCATCGGGTCGCTCTCGCGGTGCGCCTCGGTGATGCCGTCGGCGGCCTGGCGCAACAGCGACAGGGCGGTGCGCGACGTCGGGGCGGGCGCCGGCCGCGGCGCGGCGGAGACGTGGCCGCGCCGCTGCGCGGGGATCCGCGCCGGCGTGGTAGTAGCAGTGGTGGCAGAAGTGGTGATCGTCATCGGTCGCTCCTCTCTACTCGGCGACCCGCACCAGGTCCCACACACCGGGCCCGGCACGCATGCGGAGCACGAACTCCCTCGCCGGCGCCTCCGGCTCCTCGGCCGAGCGCGCCTCCACCCGCCAGCACCGCAGCCGGTCGCCCCCGATCGGCATGGGCGAAGGGAACGGCCAGGGCGACTCCTCGATCCACCGCTCCCGCACATCGGTGACCAGGAACCGGGGCCCGCGCCGCACCGGCCTGCGCTGGAACTCGACAGGCTCGCCGTCCTGCCAGCGCACGAGGATCGGGGTGGGCTCCCGCGACCTGAACACCCTGCTGAACGCGCTCATGCGCCCCCTCCCGACAGGCACCGGCTGCCCGACCGGCGGACGCTTCCCCTTCGCCCGCCGGCCGGAGCCCGGCGATCGAACGCATGTTCGACCTACAACAAGTGAACCTTGCTGGAGGCGAGTCGTCAAGTCGAGTGCCGCAGCACGGGACTCGGGGCCCGACACGTGGTGTGATGGAGGGCGTGACAGCGGCCCCCGCGCGCCACCTCGTCGAGTTCAGCCAGGTCGAGTTCGCCGACCGGCTCACCGAGGCGTTGCAGATCTACGTCATGGCCATGGGCTACCCGGCCAGCACCGCCCGCCACCGCCGCACGCTGTGGCTCGACCACACCGGACGGCCCGGCTGGCGCGCCGTCGGCTGGCTCGACGAGCACGGCACGCTGCTCGGCATCGCGTACGGCTACACCGGCGGTCCGGGGCAGTGGTGGTTCGAGGAGGTGCGGCGCGGCCTGCTCACCACCACGGGCGCGCCATCGCTCTGGATGCACGACTACTTCGAGCTCACCGAGCTGCACGTGCTGCCCCAGGCGCAGGGCGGCGGCCTCGGCGAGGGCCTGCTGCGAGCGCTGCTGGCCGGCACGCCGCGCTCGCGCGTGCTGCTCTCCACGCCGGAGTACGGGCCGAACCCGCCCGGCAGGGCGTGGCGCCTCTATCGCCGGGCAGGGTTCCGCGACGTGCTGCGCGACCACCGCTTCACCGGCGACGCCCGCCCGTTCGCCGTGCTGGGTCGCGAGCTGCCGCTCCCCCCACCGCACCACTCCGGCTGACCGCCGGGCACGATGACCTCGTGCCATCGTCGACATCGCACCCCGCCCGGTCGCGCCGCAGGTCCGTCCCGCTCGTCCTGCTGGTGCTGGTCGCGCTCGTCGGCGCGTTGACCGGGTGCGCGCGGGTGCAGGTCGGCCTCGCGATCCAGCCCGACGACACGGTCAACGGCAAGATCGTGCTGGCGACACCGGCGAAGTCACCCGACGACACCGGCCCCACCGTCACGCTCCCGCCCGACCTCGCCTCCGAGGTGACCGTCACCCCCTACAAGGAAGACGGCTACGCCGGTTCGTCCCTGGAGTTCTCCGGGCTGACGTTCGAACAGGTCACGGCGCTGACGGGGGCGGCGGGCCCGGCAGGCAAGGGCGCGACGCTCACCCTGCGCCGCTCGGGCGGGCGCGTGCTGGTCGCCGGCAAGGCCGACCTGACCAGCGCGACGGTCGACAGCGCCGACTTCCAGCTGCGGATCACCTTCCCCGGCGCCCTGCGCGAGACCAACGGCGAGGCCGACTCCGACGTCGTGAGCTGGACCTTCACCCCCGGCGAGGTCGGCGACA
Source organism: Pseudonocardia sp. TRM90224 (assembly GCF_021245725.1). GTDB lineage: Bacteria > Actinomycetota > Actinomycetes > Mycobacteriales > Pseudonocardiaceae > Pseudonocardia. Next base: position 196,835 of record NZ_JAJGSX010000005.1, read on the forward strand.
TCGACGCCCTCATCATCTACGACGACCCGAATGCACCCGATCCGGTGAACTGGACGCTCGGGCTGGCCGGGATCGTCGTGCTGGCGGCGCTCATCGTCGTCTTCATCGCGTACCGCACCCGCAACCCACCCGTCAGCCCGCCGATCCGGTAGGCCCCGCTGGTCGGCGCCGGGCGGGCCGGCTGGGAGGGCAGCAAAGCCACTTTCCTGCCCTGTGAGGGCCTGAAAGTGGCTTTCCTGCCCTCCGTGCGGGGGTGCGGGCGCGGCTCAGCGCACCCCGACCGCCCGCCGCGCCCCCAGCCCCAGCCGGTCCACCAGCTCGGACGTCGCAACGGAGCGGTTGAGCGTGTAGAAGTGCAGCACCGACACGCCCTCGGCGAGCAGGCGTTCGCAGAGCTCCGCGGTGACGTCCATGCCGGCGGCGCGGAAGGACGCCGGGTCGCCGGTGTAGGGCTCGAGCCGCTCGACGAGCCCCGGCGGCAGCGGCGCGCCGGAGAGCTCCGGCCCGCGGTGCAGCGTGCGGACGGTGGTCAGCGGCATGATCCCGGGCAGCAGCGGTGCGTCGCAGCCGGCGGCCGCCAGCCGGTCGCGCAGCCGCAGGAAGCCCTCCGGTTCGAGGAACAGCTGGCTGATCGCGAAGTCGGCGCCGGCCCGCATCTTGGCCAGCAGCATCGCGAGGTCGGCGTCGAGGTCGGCGGAGCGCGGGTGCCCGTACGGGAACGCGGCGACCCCGACGCAGAAGTCGCCCAGCTTGCGCACCAGCCGCACCAGCTCGTCGGCGTACGTCACACCTTCGGGGTGCCGCACCCACTCCCCGAGCGGGTCACCGGGCGGGTCGCCGCGCACCGCGAGGACGTTGGGGATGCCCGCGGCCGCGTAGGAGCCGATGACGTGGCGCAGCTCGGCGACCGAGTGCGAGACCGCGGTGAGGTGCGCCATCGGGACGAGCGTCGTGTCGGTCGCGATCCGCGCCGTCGTGCGGATCGTCCGGTCGCGGTTCGACCCGCCGGCGCCGTAGGTGACCGAGACGAAGGCCGGGTCGAGCGGTTCGAGACGCCGGATGGCACGCCACAGCTCGGCCTCCCCCGCCGCGTCCTTCGGAGGGAAGAACTCGACCGAGAAACCGGGCGAACCGGACCCGATGCGGTCGTCGATCCGCTGCGTGACCTTCACCCGCACCAGCCTAGTGGGCCGGTCCGCCCGGTCGTCCTTCCCGATTGCGGACGTCCGTTTCACGCTTCGGGGCGGTGCACGACGCGCCGCCCGCGTGCGGCCGCCGAGCCCCGGTGACCGGCCACGACTACCCTCGACCTGTGCTTCGACGATCCGGACGTTCGCGACATGGGGGTGCGCGGTGACGCGCACCGGATCGCTCGACACCTGGCCCGAGGTCGCCGACGGCGGGCCACCGGTGCCGAGCGACACCGAGCTCGCCTCCGGCATCGAGGACGCGCTGGCCGCGTTCCTCGATGTGCGCAACGCGCAGGCCACGACGATCGACCCCGCGTTCGCCCAGGCCACGGCGGCGCTGGCGGAGTTCGTGCTGGCCGGGGGCAAGCGGATCCGCCCGACGTTCGCATGGTGGGGATGGCGCGGCGCGGGCGGCACCGTCGACGCGCCGGAAGCGCTCGCCGTGCTGCGTGGGATCAGCGCGCTCGAGCTGCTGCAGGCGTGCGCGCTCATCCACGACGACCTGATGGACGCCTCCGCGACGCGCCGCGGCCGCCCGACCGTCCACGTCGAGTTCGCCCGAAAGCACGCCGAGTCGCAGTGGTGCGGCCGGCCCGCCCGGTTCGGCGCGGCGGCGGCGATCCTGCTCGGCGACCTCGCGCTCGCGTGGGCCGACGACATGCTGCACACGTCCGGGCTGTCCGCGGAGGCGCTGCAGCGCGCCGCGGAGCCGTGGGGGGCGATGCGCACCGAGATGCTCGGCGGGCAGTTCCTCGACGTGCTGCACCAGTCGACCGGCGACCTGTCGGCGCGCGCCGCCCTGCAGGTCGACCGGTACAAGACCGCCGCGTACACGGTCGAGCGCCCGTTGCAGCTCGGTGCCTCGCTCGCCGGCGCCGATGCCGAGCTGGTGGGCGCGTACCGCCGCTTCGGTGCCGACATCGGCATCGCGTTCCAGCTGCGCGACGACCTGCTCGGGGTGTTCGGCGACCCCGAGGTCACCGGCAAGCCCGCCGGCGACGACCTGCGCGAGGGCAAGCGCACTCTGCTCGTCGCGCTCGCCGTCGAGCGGGCGGAGGCCCGCGGGGACGACGCCGCGCGCGAGGCCGTCACGTCCGCGGTCGGCAACCCCGACCTCGCGACCGACGGTGTGGAGCGGGTCCGGTCGGTGCTGGTCGAGCTGGGTGCCGCGCAGGCCGTCGAGCAGCGGATCGCCGCGCTCACCGGCTCGGCGCTCGACTCGCTCTCCGCCGTCGAGGTCGCGGAGCCCGCCGCCGCGCAGCTCGCCGACCTCGCTGTGACGGCCACCCGCCGGCACCGGTGAAGGGCGCCGATCACGTCGTCGTGGTCGGGGCCGGTCTCGCCGGGCTCTCGGCCGCGCTGCACCTGCTCGGCGCGGGTCGGCAGGTCACGATCGTCGAGCGCGACGAGCACCCCGGCGGGCGCGCCGGGCGGCTCGACCTGCGCACCCCGCGCGGGACGTACCACGCCGACACCGGCCCGACCGTCCTCACGATGCCCGAGCTGCTCGGCGAGGCGTTCGCGGCGGTCGGCGATCGCATGGAGGACCGGCTCGACCTGGTGCGGCTCGACCCGGCCTACCGGGCGGCCTTCGCCGACGGGTCGACGATCGACGTGCACACCGACTGCGAGGCCATGGCCGAGGAGGTGCGCCGCACCTGCGGACCCGACGCGGCGCTGGGCTACCTGCGCCTGCGGGAATGGCTGACGAAGCTCTACGAGGCACAGATCGACTCGTTCATCGGCGCGAACTTCGACTCGCCCTTCGACCTGGTCGGTCCCGACCTGCTGCAGCTCGCGCGGCTCGGCGGGTTCGGCCGGCTCGGCCGCCGGGTCGCTCGCTACCTGCCCGACGAGCGGCTGCGGCGGATCTTCACGTTCCAGTCGCTCTACGCGGGGGTCCCGCCGGCCCGCGCGCTCGCGGCGTACGGCGTGATCGCGTACATGGACACCATCGGCGGGGTCTACTTCCCGCGTGGCGGGATGCGCGCCGTCGGTGCCGCGCTCGCCGACGCCGCCGACGCCGCCGGCGCGACGATCCTCTACGGGCGCAGCGTGACCGGGCTCGAACGCAGCGGCGGCGCGGTACGGGCCGTCCGCCATCGAGGGACGTCCGCAGAAAAGGGCGCCGAGGACGGTGCCGAGCGGCTCGCCTGCGACGCGGTCGTGCTCACCCCCGACCTCCCGGTCGTGCACGAGCTGCTCGGGCGCGCGCCGCGCCGGGCCGTGCCGCTGCGCTGGTCGCCCAGCGCGGTCGTCGTGCACGCGGGGCTGCGCGGCAGCCGGCCCGAGCTCGCACACCACACGATCTCGTTCGGGGCGGCGTGGGAGAGCACGTTCCGCGAGATCATCGACGACGGTCGGGTGATGAGCGACCCGTCGCTGCTGATCACACGGCCGACCGCAACCGATCCCATGCTCGCTCCTTCAGGCTCCGACCTGCTGTTCGTGCTGGCCCCGTGCCCCAACCTCGCGGCCGGCGAGCTCGACTGGCAGCGGATCGGGCCCGCCTACCGCGACGAGCTGCTCGGGGTGCTCGACGCGCGCGGGCTGACCGGCCTCGCGGACGACGTCGAGGTCGCGGAGGTCGTCACGCCTGCCGGGTGGGCGGCGCAGGGACTCGGCGCCGGAACACCGTTCTCGGCAGCTCACACGTTCGCCCAGACGGGGCCGTTCCGGCAGCGCAACGTCGTGCGCGGCCTCTCCAACGCCGTGCTGGCCGGCTGCGGGACCACCCCCGGCGTCGGCATCCCACCGGTCCTGATCTCGGGAAGGCTCGCCGCTCAGCGGCTCACCGGCAGGGTCCCGAGCTTCGCCGCACCGCACTGATGGCAGGGTGCCCACAGGACGTTGACACCGGCCATGCGAGCATGGATCGCGTCATGAGGCCCTCACCACCGCTCGACGAACCGGCGCTCCCCGAGCCGGCGTCGCCCGCGCACGTGCCCGCAACCACGCCATCGTGGCGTGACCGCTTCGGGCGCCCTCCGCGGCGCCCGCTGCTGCTCGGGCTGGCCGGGTCCGTGCTGATGGCCATCGGGGGTTTCGGCGCCGGTGGGGTGCTGGTCCGCGACCCGCTGCTCACCAACTCGCCGCTGGGGTTCTGGCGCTACGGCCACGGCCACCAGCTCGCGACGATCCTGGTGTACGCGGGCGTCGTGCTCATGGCGTGGGCGTGGATCCAGCTCGGCCGCGAGGTGATCGCCGGGCGCGTGCGGAGCAGGGCGGTGCTCGCCACCACGGCGGTGTGGACGCTGCCGATGCTCTGCTGCCCGCCGCTGTTCACCCGCGACATCTACAGCTACCTCGCCCAGGGCAGCCTCCCGCTGGCCGGCATCGACCCGTACGAGTTCGGGCCGGAGGCGATGCCGGGCGTCATCGCCGACAACGTGCACTACTTCTGGCAGGACACGCCGGCGCCGTACGGGCCGCTGTTCATCCTCATCGCCAAGGGCGTCGCCGCCGTCGCGGGCGACAACATGATCCTCGGCGTGCTGCTCATGCGGCTCGCCCTGCTGCCCGGCCTGTTCCTGCTGGTCTGGGCGCTGCCCGAGCTGGCCCGCCGCCTCGGCGGCAAGGTTCCCGTCGCGCTCTGGATCGCCGTCGCGAACCCGATGATGGTCGTCAACATGATCGGCGGGGGGCACAACGACCTGCTCGTGGTCGGGCTGCTCGCCGCCGGCGCGATGGTAACGCTGCGCAAGCAGCACGTCTTCGGGATCGTCCTGGTCACCGGGGCGATGGCGGTCAAGGCGAGCGCGGTCGTCGCGTTGCCGTTCCTGGTGCTCGTGTGGGCCGCGTACATGTCCGGCCCGCCCGTCAAGCGCATCCTGAAGGCGATCGGCGCCGGTCTCGCGGTGTTCGTGCTGACCTTCGCGGCGCTCTCGCTGCTGGCCGGGGTCGACATCGGGTGGCTGCCGGCGCTCAGCGCCCCCGCGATGATCGTCAACTGGATGTCGATCCCCACCGCGGTCGGGCAGATCCTGCACGGCCTGGTCGGCATCTTCGTGACCGTCCCGCAGGGCCCGTTCATCGTCGTGACGAGAGCGCTCGGCGGGATCCTGCTCGTCACGATCGCGGTGCGGCAGTGGCTCGCGGCCCGCGAGGGTGGCCCCGACGCCGTCCGCAGGGCCGGGATCGTGCTGCTCGCGGTCGCCGTGCTCTCCCCCGCGATGCTGCCGTGGTACCCGAGCTGGGGCATCGCGTTGATCGCCGCGGCACCGTGGCGACTGCGCGGCCTGCAGCTCGTGGCCTTCGGGTCGCTGATGCTGGTGATCGTCTACAACCCGCGCGGCGAGGACGAGCTGAACAACTGGCCTTACCTCATCGCGTGCGGGCTGCTCGCGCTGCTGGCCGCCGTGTCGCTGCGCAAGCGCGACCCGCTGCGGCTCTCGGCCGGGGCGAGCTGGCGCCGGAAGCAGCCGGCTGTGGCCGGCCAGAACGGATCGGGCCCTGCTGCGCCGCAAGAACCGGTCGCGCCGAAGCCGGTCGCGCCCGAGGCTGTCGAGGTCAAGGCCGTTGTCACCCCGGAGCCCGCTCCGGCCACGTCCGCTCCATCCAACGGCGCCTCGAACGGCGCGAACGGTGCATCGAACGGCGCTGCCAAGCCGGGCGCGGCCTCCGGTGCCGAGCAGCGCGCCGGCTGAGCTCGACGCCGCCGGGATCACCGGCACCGAGCTGCGTGCTGCCTATCTCACCTGCCGTGAGCTGAACGCGCGCCACGGGCGCACCTACTTCCTGGCCACCCGCATGCTGCCGCCGGCCACCCGACCGGCCGTGCACGCCCTCTACGGCTTCGCCCGGTTCGCCGACGAGATCGTCGACGACCTCGCCGACAGCCGTCCCACGGTGGAGAAGGCGGAACGGCTCGCCGCGCTCGCGAGACAGCTCGAGGCGGCGCTCGCAGGCGGGTCCGCGGCGCACCCGGTGCTCGCCGCCGTCAGCGACACCGCCGACCGGTACGACATCGACCACAAGCACTTCACCGACTTCATGACGTCGATGCAGATGGACACGCGGATCGGCGAGTACGCGACGTTCGACGACCTCGGGGTGTACATGCACGGCTCCGCGGCCGCGATCGGGCTGCAGATGCTGCCCGTGCTGGGCACGACGGGGCCGCTGGCGGACGCCGAGGCCCCGGCTGCGGCGCTGGGGGTGGCGTTCCAGCTCACCAACTTCCTCCGCGACGTCGGCGAGGACCTCGACCGCGGCCGCCTGTACCTGCCGACCGAGGAACTCGCCGCGTTCGGCGTCGACCGCGAGCTGCTGCTGGACTGCCGCAAGGCGCGCCGGACCGACCAGCGGGTGCGCCGGGCGCTCACGCACCTCGTCGCGCACACGCGCGCCGTCTACCGCAGGGCGGAGCCGGGCATCGCCCTGCTCGCGCCGACGTCACGCTCGTGCGTCCGGTGCGCCTACACGCTCTACAAGGGCATCCTCGACGAGATCGAGGCCGCGGGCTACGACGTGCTCAGCAGGCGCGTGGCGGTGCCGCTGCGCCGCAGGGCCGCGGTGGCCCTCCCCCGGTTCGCCGCGGCCCTGGTGGCGCGACGGCGAGCCCGCCCGTAGACCGCCCCCGAAGTTCCCCACCGTTTTGGGTGGATGCGCGCCAGAACGGCGCGCATGTGCCCAAAACGGTGGGGAAGTTGCGGCTCGCGGACCGGTCGGGTCAGAAGGCCATCGCCTGCGCGCGGCGCTTGACCTCGCGGTGGCGGCCGGCGCGCAGCGACGCAACGGGCGTTCCCGGCAGCGAGTCGTCCTCCGCGAAGAGCCAGCGCAGGATGTCGGAGTCGGAGTAGCCCCCGTCGCGGAGCACCGTGATGGTGCCCGGGAGACCCTTGACGACGGTGTCGCCGTCGAGGAAGTCGGTCGGCACCACGGCGCCGCCGTCGCGACGGAAAGAGAGCAGTTGCCCGTCGCGCACGAGCTGGTGCACGCGGGTGACCGGGATGGCAAGCAGCTGGGCGACCTCCGCGACCGGCATCGTTGCCACGTCGTCGGACACCACGAACACGTCGTTCACAGGCGGACACGATGCCACAGGTGAGTGCGTCAGGGGCAGCATCCGGTCGGGCGGTACCGTCTTCGAGTGTGAACGCTCCTCCGGCCGCAAGCGCGCTGCTCGATGCGCGGTACCGGCTGGGGCCCGTGATCGCGCGCGGTGGGATGTCGATCGTCTACCGGGGCACCGACACCCGGCTCGATCGCCCGGTCGCGATCAAGGTGATGGATCCGCGGATGGCGGCCGACCCCGCGTTCCGCATGCGCTTCGAGCGGGAGGCGCGTTCGGCAGCCCGCATCGACCACCCCGCCGTCGTCGACGTGCACGACCAGGGCGACGACATCGGCCCCGACGGGCCGGTGCTGTTCCTGGTGATGGAGCTGGTCGAGGGTGCGACGCTGCGCAACGTGCTGCGTGACCGGGGGCCGCTCGGCGTGCCCGCCGCGCTCGCCGTCATGGAGCCGGTGCTGGCCGGGCTCGCCGAGGCGCACCGGCTCGGGCTCGTGCACCGCGACGTCAAGCCGGAGAACGTGCTGATCAGCGAGAACCACGAGGTCAAGGTCGCCGACTTCGGGCTCGCCACGGCCGCGGCGCAGGCCGGCGCCAGCCACGCCGGCATGATCATGGGCACGGTGGCGTACCTCTCGCCGGAGCAGGTGGCGACGGGCAACGCCGACCCGCGCAGCGACGTCTACGCCGCCGGCGTGCTGCTCTACGAGCTGCTGACCGGCACCCCGCCCTACACCGGCGACACGGCGATCTCGGTCGCGTACCGGCACGTGAACAACGACATGCCGGCGCCGTCGCTGATCGCGGGTGACGTGCCGCCGGAGCTCGACCGGTTCGTGTTGCGCGCGACGAGTCGCGACCCCGCGGCCCGGCCGGCGGACGCCGCCGCGATGCTCGCCGAGCTGCGGCAGGTCGCCCAGCTGCTGGAGGTACCGCGGGTGCCGCCGCCGGTGCCGCCACGGCGGCCGCTGGAGGAGCAGGACACGATGCCCGGGGTCGCGGTGCACCCCGCCGCGCCGCCGGGACGGACCGGCACACGGATGATGGAACGGCCCGACGTCGAGGAGGTCGAGCACGCGCCGCACCTGCGGGCACGGCTGCGCAGCAGGCGGGTGTTCGCGCTGTGGATCGCGCTCGTGCTGGTCGTCGCGCTGCTGGTCGGGGTGACGGCCTGGTATCTCGGCAGCGGGCGCTGGACGGCGATGCCGTCGGTGGTCGGGCTGGAGCGGGAGGCGGCCCTGCAGCTGATCGCCGACGCCAACCTGGTCGCGACGATCACCGAGACCCCCGACGACGGCATCGCGGAAGGGGTCGTGGCCGCCGCGAACCCGCAGCCGGAGGCGCAGCTCCTGCGTGGGGCGTCGGTGGCCCTCACGGTGTCGACCGGACGCCCCACGGTGCCCGACATCGCGCCGGGAACGCCCTTTGCGGCCGCTGAGAAGGCGATCCGCGAGGCGAAGCTCAGCCCGGAGCGCGGCGAGAAGCGCGACCGGGAGTACAGCGCCACCGTCGCGGAAGGCGCCGTGGTCCGCACAGATCCGCCGGCGGGGTCGAAGCTGCCGGTCGGCGGGACCGTCACGATCATCACGAGCCGCGGCGCGCCGCCGGACGAGATCGAGGTGCCCGACGTGGTCGGCTCCTCGTTCGACGACGCCGAGCGGGAGCTCGAACGGCTCGGGCTCAAGGCGGAGCGGGTGTCGACCATCTTCGGCGGCATCTTCGGCGGCGGCGGCAACAGGGTCCGCGACCAGAACCCCTCCGAGGGCGAAGAGGTCGAACCCGGCACCACCGTCACCCTCGTCGTCGGCTGACGCCGAACTTCCCCACCGTTTTGTCTACTTGCGCGCTCAGCAGGCGCGCAGGTGCACAAAACGGTGGGGAAGTTGGGGCTCCGTCAGCCGCGCAGCATCTCCGCGACGAGGAAGGCGAGCTCCAGCGACTGCTGGGTGTTGAGACGGGGGTCGCAGGCGGTCTCGTAGCGGCCGGCGAGGTCGGCGTCGGAGATCTCCTGCGCGCCGCCGAGGCACTCGGTGACGTCCTCGCCGGTGACCTCGACGTGGATGCCGCCGGGGTGCGTCCCGAGCGCCCTGTGCACCTCGAAGAAGCCCTGCACCTCGTCGACGATGCGGTCGAAGTGGCGGGTCTTGTAGCCGGTGGTGGACTCGTGGGTGTTGCCGTGCATCGGGTCGCACTGCCAGATGACCTTGTGGCCGGACGCCTCGACCTTGCCGATGATCGCCGGGAGCACGTCGCGGACCTTGCCGTTGCCCATGCGGCTGACCAGCGTGAGCCGCCCCGGCGTGCAGTGCGGGTCGAGCCGCTCGACGTACTCGACGGCCTGCTCCGGCGTGGTCGTCGGGCCGATCTTGAGCCCGATCGGGTTGGCGAGCAGCTCCGCGAGCGCGATGTGCGCGCCGTCGAGCTGGCGGGTGCGCTCCCCGATCCACAGGAAGTGCGCGGAAAGGTCGTAGAGGCGCGGGTTGTTCGCGTCGCGCACGTCGAGGCGCAGCATGGCGCGCTCGTAGTCGACCAGCAGCGCCTCGTGGGAGGCGTAGAACTCGACGCTGTGCAGGTTGTGGTCGTCCACGCCGCAGGCGTCCATGAACCGCAGCGCCCGCTCGATCTCCGCCGCGATCGCCTCGAACCGCGCCCCGGCGGGTGACTGCCGCACGAAGTCCTTGTTCCAGTCGTGGACCATCGTGAGATCGGCCATCCCGGTGGCCGTCAGCGCGCGCACGAGGTTCATCGCGGCGCCGGCGTTGGCGTAGGCCCGCACCATGCGCGACGGGTCGGGGATGCGCGCGCGGGGGTCGGGAACGATCGAGTTGACGATGTCGCCGCGGTACGACGGCAGCCCGAGCGAGTCGATCGGTGCGCTGCGCGGCTTCGCGTACTGGCCGGCGATCCGCCCGACCTTCACCACCGGCAGCGACGCCCCGTAGGTCAGCACGATCGCCATCTGCAGCAACGTGCGGATGGTCGCGCGGATGTGCGGCTCGGTGTTGTCGACGAACGTCTCGGCGCAGTCACCGCCCTGCAGGAGGAACGCCTCACCGCGCGCGACAGCGGCCAGCCGCTCGTGCAGGCGGTCGACCTCCGGCGGCAGCGTGACGGGCGGGACCGACTCCAGCACCGTCCTGACGTGCGCGACGTGCGCGGCGTCGGGCCAGTCGGGCTGCTGCGCGGCGGGCCGCGAGAGCGCGTCGTCGAGCCGCGCGCGCAGCTCGTCGGGCAGCGGGGGCAGCTCGGGCAGCACGTCGACCGGTGCATCGACCGTCCAGTTCACGGCCACCAGCCTAAAGTGTCGCGGCGACCGGTCAGCGTGCGGCTACGGCGGTCTCGATCGCATTCCAGCGCAGCAGGTTGAGCCGGGCGTCGGCGAGCGCGTCGTGGGCGTCGACGGTGGGCGGCGGGAGCGGCGGCCGTCCGGCGTCCTCCCAGCGTTGCCGCAGCTCACGGGTGAAGCGCGGGAGCGCTCGCGGCAGGGCGGGCATGGCACCCCACAGCTGGCAGAGCGCGACGTGGTCGTAGGCGGCGATCCAGGCCCACAGCTCGACGTCGCCGGGTGCGTCGGTCAGGAACGCGAGCAGGTCGGCGCGCAGCTTCTCCCGCGAGCGCCATGCCGGGTCGGCGGGCGACGGCAGCTTGGGAAGCACGTTGGCCCGGACCCACGAGCCCGCCCGCGACGGGTCGAACTCCGTGGAGACCGCGTAGAACTCGCGCCCGTCCTCGCCGACCACCCCGATCGACACGAGGTCGATCGTCGTCCCGTCCTCGATGAACTCGCAGTCGTAGAAGAAGCGCACGAAGGCGAGGCTATCTCGCCCGGCCTGTCGCGCTTGACAGCGGGAGATGCCGATCTTAGCGTCCGAGCACCCCAGGGCCCGCCGCTCTCGGGCCTGCACCGGGGGGTGGCATGGGCGGTAGGCCGCGTGAGACACGGATCGCGTACCTGCTGCTCGCGCCCAGCCTGTTCGGCGTCGCCGTGTTCCTGGTGCTCCCGATCCTCGTGGTGATCGGGCTGGGCATGCAGCGGTGGGACCTGATCGGGCCGCGGACGTTCGTCGGCTTCGACAACGTCGTCGCTGTCGCCGAGGACGGCCGTTTCGCGCGATCATTGCTGGTCACGGCGGTGTTCGTGGCCGTCGTCATCCCGGCGCAGACGGTGCTGGGGCTCGGTGCGGCGCTGCTGCTCAACCGCGGCCTGCGCGGCTCGACGTTCTTCAGGGTGCTCTACGTGCTGCCGTGGATCTGCGCGCCGCTGGTGATCGGTGTGGTGTGGCGGTGGATCCTCGCGCCGACCGACGGGGCGCTGAACGCGCTGCTCGGGAGGCGGGTCGAGTGGCTGGCCGATCCCGCGCTCGCGCTGCCGTCGGTCGCGGCGGTGTCGGTGTGGACGCAGGTGGGGTACGTCGCGCTGTTCTTCGTCGCGGGCCTGCGCGCGATCCCGCCTTCCGTGCACGAGGCCGCCGTGCTGGACGGCGCCGGCCCGTGGCAGACGTTCCGCCGGATCACCCTCCCGCTGTTGCGCCCGACGCTGTTCTTCGTGCTGGTGACGGGCGTGATCTCGGCGTTCCAGACGTTCGACTCCGTCTACGCGCTCACACCCAAGGGTGGCCCGCAGGGCGTCACCGACGTCGTGGCGGGCCGGATCTACTTCGAGGCCTTCGAGTCGCGGGCGGTCGGGCAGGCCGCGGTGATGGCCGTCGTGCTGTTCGTCCTGCTGGTGGTCGTCACCGTCGCTCAGCAGCGGTGGTTCTCCCGCCGCACGACCTACGACCTCTCGACGTGACGCGCTCCAGCGTCCTGCGCGACGCCGCGACCTACCTGGCGCTGGGCGCCGGAGCGCTGCTGACGCTCGCGCCGTTCCTGCTGAGCCTGATGACGGCCGTCAAGTCGCCGCTGCAGTTCGCGTCGCAGCCGACGCTGCAGCCGCCGAACCCGGTGACCGGCGAGAACTTCGTGGAGCTCTTCGGCTCGCGGTTCGGGTTCGTCACGCCGATCGTCGTGACCGCGCAGGTCGTCGCGGTGATCCTGGTGGGGCAGCTGGTGTTCTCGGTCTTCGCCGCGTACGCCTTCGCCCGGCTGCGCTTCCCAGGGCGCGACGCCCTGTTCTGGGTGTACCTCGCGACGCTGATGGTGCCGCAGGCCGTCACGATCATCCCGCTGTACTCGATGATGGCGGACCTCGGATTGCGCAACACGTTCTGGGGCCTCGTGCTCCCCCAGCTGTTCGGCTCGCCGTACGCGATCTTCCTGCTGCGCGAGTACTTCCGCGGCATCCCCGGCGACCTGCTCGACGCCGCGAAGCTCGACGGGGCCGGCACGCTGCGCATCCTGCGCCACGTCGTCGTGCCGGTGAGCCGACCGATCCTCGCGACGCTCACCGTGATCACCGTCGTCACGCACTGGAACAACTTCCTGTGGCCGCTGGTGATCACCACCGGCCCGCAGTGGCAGGTCATCACGGTCGCGACCGCGGGCCTCCAGTCGCAGTACAACGGCAACTGGACGATCGTCATGGCTGCGACGACGGTGGCGATCCTGCCGCTGCTCGTGCTGTTCCTGGTCTTCCAGCGGCACGTCATCCGCTCGATCACGATCACCGGCTTCCGATGAGGAGTACCTGATGCGACTCAGAACCGTGGCCGCGGCGGCCATCGCCGCGCTGGCGCTTGCCGCGTGCTCGCCGGCCGCGCCGCCGTCCACGCCGTCCGACGGCAGCGGCACGACCACCGTCTCGCTGCGCCTCTGGGACAAGCAGGTCGCGGCGGCGTACGAGAAGTCGTTCGCCGAGTTCAGCAAGCAGAACCCGGACATCAAGGTCGAGATGACCGTCGTGCCGTTCGCCGACTACTTCACCGGCCTGCGGCTCGACGTCGCCAGCGGCACCGCCGCCGACGTGTACTGGATCAATTCCTCGGAGTTCGGGGCGCTCGCCGATGGCGGCAAGTTGATCGACGTCGGCAAGGAGCTCGCCGGCGACGTCGGCGGCTGGGTGCCGGCCGCGGTCGAGCAGTACACCCGCGCCGGCACGCTCTGGGGCGTCCCGGTGCTGACCGACGGACGGATCGCCGTCTACTACAACAAGGCGATGGTCGCCGCGGCCGGCGTCGACCCGACCGCGCTGACGTGGAACCCGACCGACCCGGCGGCCGACACGTTCCTGCCGGCGGCGAAGAAGCTCACGCGCGACTCCACGGGTCGCACCGCCGACCAGCCGGGCTTCGACCCGGGGTCGGTCACCCAGTACGGCTTCAACGCCGGGCGCGACCTGCAGGCGATCTTCTACAACTTCGTCGGGTCGAACGGCGGGCGCTTCCAGGCGCCCGACGACACGTTCGCGTTCGCGAACCCGCAGTCGCAGCAGGCGTTCCAGTACATGGTGGACCTGATCAACACCCACCACGTCGCGCCGTCGGCCGCCGACACGAACGACAACCCGGACTTCAGCCGCGACCAGTTCCTGCAGGGCAAGATGGCGCTCTTCCAGTCCGGTACCTACAACCTCAAGAACGTCGCCGACGGCGCGACGTTCGAGTGGGGCATCGCGCCGATGCTCGCCGGGCCCGCCGGCCGGGTCAGCGTCGTGAACAGCGTCATCGCCGCAGGCAACGCCGACAGCCCGCGCCGCGACGCCGTGCTGAAGGTGCTGCGCTGGCTCGGCTCGGAGCAGGGCGCCTCGGCCGTGGGCGCGGAGGGATCGGCGCTACCGGCCGTCACGGCCGCGCAGAAGGGCTACTTCGACTACTGGGCCGGCATGGGCGTCGACACCCGGTTCTTCGGCGCCGACGGCGGCTCGGCGAGCATCCCGGCGCCCAGCGGGCCGAAGTTCGGGGCCGGGGCGACGGCCTACGAGCCGATCTTCAAGGAGATGTTCGCGGGCCGGACGCCGGTGGCCGAGGCGCTGCAGAAGGCGCAGGAGGCCGGGAACGCCGCGCTGCGCTGACGAGGCGCACTGCGAGGGGGGCCCGACGCGAGGGCAGGAAAGCCACTTTCAGGCCCTGTGAGGGCAGGAAAGTGGCTTTCCTGCCCTCACCGGCTGGCCGCGCGCCGTCGGCTAGTCGTCAGGGTTCGAGCAGCCGAGGATGCCGCAGTTCTGCTTCTTGGTCGTCTTCGGCGCCGAGGTGGGCTTCTTCGTCGTGGGTTCCGGCTTCTCCGTGGTCGGGGCCGGAGGTTTGGTGGTCTTCGCGACGGTCGGCGGCGCGGTCGTCTTCTTGGCCGCCGGCGGGACGGGCTTCTTGGTCCCCTGCGCAGGCTTCGTCGGGGCCGTGGAGCTCTCCTCCGTCGGCTCCGGCGTCGTCGTCGGGAGCGGGCCGAGCGCACGCGCGACCGCGGCCGGGTCGGGCAGCGGGGGCTCGGCCGGCTTGTTCAGGGCCCCGGCCCAGGCGGTCACCGCGGTGATCACCACGACGACCACGACACTCAGCCCGATCCACGGCGCGAGCGTGCGCACGTAGCTCGGGCTCGGCGGCTCCGGCACGCGGACGTGTTGGATCGCGGTCGTGGGAGCGTCGATGGACCGATCGGGACTTCCAGGCACACCGAGTCATCGAGCGAACCCCCGCTCGAGTTACGGGCTGCGACCAGATGTTCCTCCATTAGGGCGAAGAAATACCTGATCGTGTGGGTCAGCTCACTTTTGCGTGAGGTATGTCGGCGGGTGGCTGAGCCGGCTTCGCCGCGGCGGCCTTCGCAGCGCGTTCCTTCACTGACGCTGCGTACATGTCGACGTAGGTCTGCCCGCTCAGCTCCATGAGCGCGTACATGATCTCGTCGGTCATGGAGCGCTCGATGAAGCGGTCGCCCGCCATGCCCTGGTAGCGCGTGAAGTCGAGCGGCTCGCCGATCTTGATGTGCACCTTGTAGGGGCGCCACATGCGCGAGCCGATCGGGTTGACCCGGTCGGTGCCGATCATCGCGACCGGCACGACGGTCACGTCGGCCTCCAGCGTCATCCGCGCGACGCCGGTCTTGCCCTTGTACAAGCGGCCGTCGGGGGAACGGGTGCCCTCGGGGTAGATGCCGAGCAGCTTGTCCTCACGCAGCAGCCGGATCGCCGTCGCCATCGCCTCCTGCGCGGCGTTGCCGCCGGAGCGGTCGACGGGGACCTGCCCGACCCCGGTGAAGAAGATCTTCTTGAAACGGCCGAGGAGGCCCGGCTGGGTGAAGTACTCGCGCTTGGCCATGAACGTGATCCGCCGCGGCACCATCAGCGGGAGCAGGAACGAGTCGACGACGGCGAGGTGGTTGCTTGCGAGGATCGCCCCACCGCGCTCGGGGACGTTGGCGAGACCCTCGATGGTCGGCCTGCAGAACAGCCTCAGCAACGGGCCGAGCAGCACGAACTTGGACCACCAGTACAGCACGTGGACGTGCCCCCTCCAGATCGACCGCGTCAGCCTACGGACGGTGCGCGTGCCGCGACAACGGGCTCGCGGTAACACCACACCCGAGTCCGGGTACCCACGCAGCAAACGGCGGCTCCTTTTGTCCGCCGGGACGTGTCAGGATGGGTTGCAGGCACCGCCCGGTCACGGGCGGCGGTGGCGAGGAGGCCGTGTGAGTCGCGAACCCGACTTCGACAGCGGCCGCGAGCTCGGAGACGGCACCCCGCCCGATCCGTTCGAAGCGATCGTTGCTGTTTGGCGCAACGAGGGTGACGTTCCGCAATGGCCGAAGGACGGCGTCATGCCGCCCGATGCGCCGCCGGACACCCCACCGAAGACGTTGCGGGAGACGCAGCCCGATCCGGCGACCGACCCGGTCGACACTGGCGGGACCGCACCGCTGTTCGTCCCACCGCCGACGCCGCGGCAGGGCACCCCGTCCCCCGCCCCGCGGCGGGCGCCGGAGGACGACCACTTCGTCCCGCCCGAGCCGCCCCCGCTGCCGAAGCTGGGCCCGCCGGCGCTCGTCGGGATCGTGCTGCTGGTGCTCGGCCTCACGCTCGTGATCTCGCCGACCTGGCTCGGCATCCCGTCGCCGTACGGCCTGCCGCTGGGCCTCCTCGGCCTCGCTGCGGGCCTGGGCTGGCTGGTGCTGCGCCTGTGGCCCGACGAGCAGCGCCCCGGCGACGACGACCCCATCGACCCCGACGACGACGGCGCCATCCTCTAGCGCATCAGGGCTCGGCTCTTCGCGGGCAGGACGGGCCGGGAGACGCGCGAGGGCAGGAAAGCCACTTTCCGGCCCTCACAGGGCAGGAAAGTGGCTTTCCTGCCCTTCCCAGTCGGCTGGTGAAGGGCCTCGCCGCGGGTCTCGCCCCGTCAGCTGAGGACGGCCTCGCGGGCGAGTTGGGCCGCGCCCACGACGGCGGCGGCCTCGCCGAGCTGGGCGGTGCGGATGCGGGCCAGTGGGCGCCGGCCGGCGCCGGTGACGGTGGCGGCGTAGTGCTCGCGGGCCTCGTCGAGGAACAGCGGCGCCGAGGCGGAGACCCCGCCGCCGATGACGACGAGCTCGGGGTCGAACACGTCGGCGACGAGCGCGAGCCCCTCCCCCAGCCATCTGGCGAGATCGGCGATCGCGGCGGCGGCGATCGGGTCGCCCTGCGTCGCGGCGGCGGCGACCCGCCGCCCGGTGACGCGCCCGTGGTCGCCCGCAACGAGCCTGCGCAGCACCGGGGACCGGCCGGGGTCGCGGGCGAGCAGCTCGACGGCGGTGGTCGCCAGCGCGGTGCCGCTGCAGTACCGCTCCCAGCAGCCGTTCTTGCCGCACGCGCACGGTCGCCCGTCCGGGACGACCCGCAGGTGCCCCAGCTCGGGGGCGACGCCGAACGCACCGCGGTACAGCTCCCCGTCCAGCAGCAACGCCGAGCCGATGCCGGTGCCGATCGCGATGAAGACGGAGGTCCCGGCGCCGGACGCGGCGCCGTAGTGCCGCTCCGCGAGCGCCGCGGCGTTGGCGTCGTGCTCGACGACGACGGGCAAGCCGACCCGCTCGGCGATGCGGTCGGCGACCGGTGCGTCCCGCCACGAGAGGTGCGGCGCGAAGCGGACCCCACGCCGGTCGGGCGTGATGAACCCGGCGAGCGCGAGCCCCGCGGCCCGCACGCGGTGCTGCCCGGCCAGCTCCTTCACGACCCGCGCGACGGCGGTCTCCAACGCGTTCACGCTGCGAGGGGTGGGGGTGTTCGCGGTGTCGAGCACGTTCCCGTCCACGTCGACGACGCCTGCGCGGACGCTGGTGCCGCCGACGTCGACGCCGATGGTCAGCACGATGGGCTCACCGGCGCTCGACGTGGATGTACTGGACGGTCCGTCCGTTTGGCCGAGCCGTCGACGCTGCGGCGGGCTCGGACACCGGGCCGGGCGCTGCCGGGGTGCCTTCTTCCAGCGCCGCCCGCAGCACGGTGATCATCCCGGACGCCTGCTCGGCCAGCCGGACTCCCAGCTCGGAACGCTCCCCGCGCAACGCCGCGATCACCGCGCACACCGGGCACGAGGCGCAGGCCGCGGGCGGGGTGCCGGGGACGGGTTCGGCGCGCAGGTCGTCGAGCAGCGGGCCCAGCCGGTCGAGCGCTGTGAGCACAACGGTGCGCAGCTCCGCGGCGAGCCCGGGATGCCCCTCGCACGCCTCCTGCTCCTGGGCGGTCGTCATCGGGACCACACCGCGGGGTCGGGGGTGAAGACGACGCACAGGTCGTCGTCCTCGAGCCGCGCGCCGGTGACTGCGCAGCGGCGCAGGACGGCCGGCAGCGCGATCATGCGGCGGACCGGCCCGACGCCGATCGCGAGCTCGTCGCCGACCCTGGCCAGCTCCAGCGGCCCGTCCTCGGCCCCCGGCAGCGGCATGACCAGCTCGAACTCGGACTCCATCGACGTCCCGTTGCCCGCCGTGCGGCGCACCTCGAACAGCGGCCTGCCGCGCTCCCCCGCCGCGGCGGGGTCGTCGTCGCCGTAGAGCGAGCCGGCGATCTCCAGCAGCGCGGGGATGCCGATCGGCTCCGCTGCCGTGTGCGCCGCGGTGCGCAGCGGCGGGCCGGCCAGCTCTGCGAGCACCGCCTGCTGCTCGGTGTGCCGCTCGCGCAGCCACCGCGCAGCCGGCCCGCGCAACGAGGGCGGCGGACCGGGCAGGACCCGGTTGGCGATCATCCCGTCGACGCGCAGGCCGTGCAGCGCGAGCGCCGTGAGCGTGCGGCGGGTCTCGGCCGCCACCACCCGCTCCGGGGTCAGCACCAGCCGGATCGACGTGCGCGTGTGGTCGCCGAGCATCTCGCGCAGACCTGTGAGCTGCTCCGCGAGGCCGTCCAGCGCGTCGATCGTCTTCTCCCACGCCGGCTCGGCGCCGCGGGACAGCCCGGCCAGCAGCCCGCGCACAGCGCGTCGGTGGGCCGGGAAGAGCCGTTCGAGGTAGCCCGAGATCGCCTCGGGGAGGCCGAGCAGGCGCAGCGTCTCGGCGGTGGGGCCGCAGTCGACGACGACCACCTCCCACAGCCCGCTCTCCGCGACCCTGCGCACCTCGCCGAGCGCCAGCAGGTCGTCGACGCCGGGCAGCACCGTCAGCTCGTCGGCGACCACCTCGTCCACCCCGGCGCCGGCGAGCAGCGTTCGCAGGTGGCCCTGCAGCTGCGCCCACGCCCCGTCGACGAGCACCCTGGTGTCGATGTGCGCCGCGAAGAAGCCCGGTTCGAGCTCGACGGGCTCCCCGGTCAGGTCCGCGGCCAGCGCATCTCCGAGGGAGTGCGCGGGGTCGGTCGAGACGACGAGCACCTTGCGTCCCGAGCGGGCCAGGTGCGCGGCCGTCGCCGCGGCAAGCGTCGTCTTCCCGACGCCTCCCTTGCCGGTGAACAGCACGACACGCACGGTGGGGGAGATTAGCTCCCCGACCTGAGCGGCAGTGATACGGCCTGCTCAGGCCTTGCTCTCGACCCTGCGCTTGAGCCCCTTGAGCGCCGTGTCGATGATCACCTTCTCGGCCTTCCGCCGCAGCATGCCGATCATCGGGATGTTCAGGGCGACCGCGAGCGTGTAGGTCACCGTCGTGCCGTCCCCCGTCGACTCCAGCTGGTACGAGCCGTCCTGCGCCTTCTGCATCTGGCCCTTCACGAGCGTCCAGCTCACGAGCGTGCCGCCCGGGGCCCAGGTGTAGTCGAGCGTGTAGGTGTCCTTGATCGGGCCGGCGTCCATCGTGAAGCGCACCCGCTCGGGCTGCCCGGACGGGTGGCTGGCCAGCACCTCGGCGCTCGTGACCTGCTCCGCCCACGTCGGGTACGCGGCGAAGTCGGCGATCACCGCCATCACCCGCTCGGGCGGGGCGGCGATGGTGATCGAGGAAGTCGTCGCGTCGGCCATGGCGGGGAGGTTACCGGGGAGTTGTCCGGTCACCAGCGCAGGACGTAGGGCGTGGCCGTCGCGCGGAAGTGGCCGACGTTCACACATTCGGTGTGGCCGACCCGCATCCGCCGCGCGAGCGGCTGGTGCACGTGCCCGAAGAGCGCGGCGCGCGGGCGGTCGCGCCGGATCACGTCGAGCAGCGCTGCCGACGCCGACTCCGGCTTGCGCGACATCACGTCGTACGCCAGCTCCGGCACGGCGGGCGGCACGTGGCTGCACAGCACGTCGACGTCCTCCAAGGCGTGCGCAGCGGCTGCGAACTCCTCGAACCGCCGCAGGTAGGGTCGCCACGGACCGGCACGACGGGGCTCGAAGCCCACCGGCAGCGGCGCGCCGCCGACGAACCCGAACCGCAGCCCGCCGATCGTCACCACCGAGTTGTCGGCGAGCACGACACCGTCGCCCGCGAACTCCGGCCACAGCTCGGCGGCGTCGACGTTGCCGGCGATCGCGTACGTCGGTGCGGGCAGCACGGCGAACATCTCGGCGTACTGCGCGCGCACGGCCTCCTCGACGACGGCCGCGGGGTCGGCGAAGCGCGACCATGCCTTCTCGGCGAACGCCATCAGCTCACCGGGCCGTCCCGAGGCGCGCAACCTGCCGAAATGTGCGCTCGTCTCGGGGCCGAGGACCGTACCGAGGATCCCGCGGTTGGGGTCGGCGTAGTCGACGAAGTCGACCAGATCGCCGAGCACGACCAGTGCGTCGGCGCCCTCGCCGGCCTTGGCCAGCGCGTCGACGTTGCCGTGCACGTCGGACACCACGTGCACGCGCATGATTGCGACGCTACCGAACGCGTGCCGGGTTCGCCGCCGGCGCCCGGGCCGGCGGCGGCTCACCCGGCGCGCGTCCTGCTTCGAGGCGGAGCTTGTACGCGAGCGCGATCGACTTCGCGGCGCGCTGGCGCCTGCGCGACTCCGCCGCAGCCCTGCGCGGCGGCGCGGGAGCGGGCGCGCCATCGGGGCCGGGCGGGTCGGCACGCAGGAAGTAGTGCAGCACCGTCCCGTCCAGCACCGGCTCCAGCCAGACCTCCATGCTGCCGACGAGCGCGCCCGTGACCGTCCAGCGCATGCCCTCCACCCCGCGGTCGGTGACGACCTCCAGCTGCAGGTCCGGCCAGAGTCGGCGCCAGTTGTGCGGCTGGGCGAACTCCGCGGCCAGCACGTCGGGCGGCACGGTCAGGAAGGTCTCGTCGACGACGTCAATCGACGGCATGCGCGCCAGCATGCCGGACGGAGTTCCAGACGGACGAATCCGGCACCGTCCGGACCTGCCCTCCCTCCCCTACCAAAGGGTAAGTTCGCTCGGAACAACAGCCAGTGCCGGCCAGGAGGTCACGTCCGTGCGCGAGTACAGCGTTCCCGCAACCGTCCGTGTCGGCGACGAGGAGAACCTCGCCGACGCGGTCTACGTCAACGCCGATGAGCGCGGTTCGGCCGTCGCCTATCGGCGCCGCGGCGCGGACGGCGTGTGGTCGGAGATCACGGCCAAGGAGTTCGCGGACGACGTCACCGCGGTGGCCCGCGGCCTGATCGCGGCCGGTGTCGCGGCCGGCGACCGGGTCGCGCTGCTTTCGCGCACGCGCTATGAGTGGACGCTCGTCGACTACGCGATCTCCGCCGTCGGCGCCGTCACCGTCCCGATCTACGAGACGTCGTCGGCCGAGCAGATCCGCTGGATCCTCTCCGACTCCGGCGCGGTCGGCGCCGTCGTGGAGTCGGCGAAGCACACCTCGCTGGTCGAGAGCGTGCGGGCGGACCTCGGCGAGCTCAAGAGCGTGTGGCAGATCGAGCCGACCGGCGAGGGCGAAGGCGCGATCGCCCAGCTGACGGCGCTCGGGGCGGACACGCCCACCGAGGAGGTGCACGCGCGGCGCAAGGCCGTGCGCGCCGACGACCTCGCCACCCTGATCTACACCTCGGGCACGACGGGCCGGCCGAAGGGCTGCGAGCTCACCCACCGCAACCTCGTCGCCGAGGTCAAGACGGTCACCGACGTGTTCCCGGAGCTGCTCACCGAGGGCGGTTCGGTGCTGCTGTTCCTCCCGCTGGCGCACGTGTTCGGCAAGGCGATCCAGTGCGGCGCCACCTACTCCCGCACCGTCATCGGGCACACCGCCGACGTGTCCGACCTGGTCGGGGACCTCGCGGTGTTCAAGCCGACGTTCCTGCTCGCCGTGCCGCGGGTGTTCGAGAAGGTCTACAACAGCGCCCGCCAGCGTGCGCACAACGACGGCAAGGGCTCGATCTTCGACGCGGCCGCCGAGACGGCGATCGCGTGGAGCAAGGCGAAGGACACCGGCGGCGCCGGCCTGCTGCTCTCCCTCAAGCACACGCTCTTCGACAAGCTGGTCTACAGCAAGCTGCGCGCCGCGGTCGGCGGCAACGTCGTCGGGGCGGTCTCGGGCAGCGCGCCGCTCGGCGACCGGCTCGGGCACTTCTTCCGCGGCGTCGGGCTGCCGGTGCTGGAGGGCTACGGGCTCACCGAGACCTCCGCCGGAATCACCGTCAACACGCTCGGCGCGCAGCGCGTCGGCAGCGTCGGGCGGCCGGTGCCCGGGCACTCGGTCCGGATCGCCGACGACGGCGAGATCATGTTGAAGGGCCCGATCGTCTTCCGCGGTTACTGGAAGAACGAGACCGCGACCGCGGAGGCCGTCGAGGACGGCTGGTTCCACAGCGGCGACATCGGCGAGCTGGACGACGCCGGGTTCCTGACGATCACCGGCCGCAAGAAGGAGCTCATCGTCACCGCGGGCGGCAAGAACGTCGCGCCCGCCGTGCTGGAGGACCGGCTGCGGGCGCACCCGCTCATCAGCCAGTGCATGGTGGTGGGCGACGCCAAGCCGTTCATCGCCGCGCTGGTCACGATCGACGGCGAGGCGCTGCCCGGCTGGCTGGAGCGCAACGGGAAGCCGGCCGACACCCCGGTCGACCAGCTCGTCGACGATGCCGAGCTGCGCGCCGAGATCGCGTCGGCCGTCGACGACGCCAACCTCGCGGTGTCCCGGGCGGAGCAGATCCGCGAGTTCCGGATCCTGCCGGTCGACTTCACCGAGGCCGGCGGCGAGATGACCCCGACGATGAAGGTCAAGCGTGCCGTCGTGGCGTCGAAGTACGCCGACGACATCGCCGGCATCTACTCGGGCGTCAAGCAGAAGGCTTAGCCGCTACACCCCGTAGAACGTCCCCACCGTTTTGCCAACCCGCACACCCAAAACCCCGTGCAAGTTGGCAAAACGGTGGGCAACTTCCCCACCGTTTTGGGTGGATGCGCGCCCCACAGGCGCGCAAGTGCACAAAACGGTGGGGAAGTTCGGGGGGCGTCAGGCCGCGACGGGTTGTGGGCTCGTGAGGAGCTCGTGCAGGCGGTCGGCGCGTTCGGGGACCGTCCAGTCCTGCAGCATCCACGCGCGGCCGCGCGCACCCATGGCACCGGCGGCGTCGGGGTCGCGCAGCAGCCCGACGAGCGTCGCGGCCAGCTGCGTGACGTCGCGGCCGCCGACGACGTAGCCGGTGCGGGTGTCGCGCCAGGTGCGCACGGTCTCCGGCGCCCCGCCGGAATCGCCGACGACGACGGGGAGACCGGTGGCGGCCGCCTCCAGCGCGGCGATGCCGAGGCCCTCGACGTCGAGGCCCTTGCCGCGGGTGCGGCACGGCATGGCGAACACATCACCTACGGCGTGGTGCGCCGGTAGCTCGGCATCGGGCACGGCGCCGGTGAACACGACGGCGTCGGCCACCCCGTACTGCCATGCGAGCTCGACGAGCCGGCGGCGGTGGGGCCCGTCGCCCACCAGCAGCAACCGCGTGCCCGGCACCCGCGTCCGTACCCGCGGCAACGCCTCGACCAGCGTGTCCTGCCCCTTGCGCGGCACCAGCCGGGAGACGCAGGTGATCACCGGTGCGGAGCCGAGGTGGTAGCGGCGGCGCAGGTCGTCGCGCGCGGCCGGGTCGGGGCGGAAGACGTCGGCGTCGACGCCCGGCGGGAGGTGCTCGAGCGCGGCCAGCGGCCCGAACGCGCTGGCCACCCGCTTGCGGGTGTAGCGGGAGACGAACGTGACGACGTCGGCGTCGTGGCCGATCCGGCGCAGCGCGTGGCGCGCCCCCGGCACCATCGACCAGCCCACCTCGTGGCCGTGCGCGCTCGCGACGACCCGCTCGACGCCGGCCGTGCGGCGCAGCTGCGGGCCGAGCAGGGCGAGCGGGGCGGACGCGCCGAACCAGACCGTCCGGGCGCCGTGCTCACGGGCCAGCGCGGCGGCTGTGCTCGCCACTGAGGGCGTCGGCACCATCAGGGACGTCGGGTGCCGGTGCACCGGGTACGGCAGCGTGGCGTCGAACTCAGCGGCGCCGGGCCAGGCCGGGGCGTAGACGGCCAGCTCGCCCGCGGGGAGCCGGTCGGCGAGTGCCTTCAAGTAGGTCTGGATGCCACCGGAGCGTGGCGGGAAGTCGTTCGTGATTAGGAGCGTGCGTGGCACCCGAGGACGTTATCGTCCCGTTCGGAAGGATCGGGCGGCGGCCGATCATGTGGCCGGCCGCCGCCCAGTCCCGGGGAGCGGACGAGGTCCGGTTACAAGCGTCGGGCGCCCGTGAACGCCGACTGCGAGACGGTGCGGTAGCCGACGGTGCCGCCGGTCTGCGGAGCGTCGAGCATCTTGCCTTCGCCGGCGTAGATGCCGACGTGGCTGACGGGTGAGTAGTAGAAGACCAGGTCACCGACCTGCAGCTCGTCGAACGAGACCGACTGGCCCACGTTGGCCTGCTGCGAGCTCGACCGGGGCAGGGTCACGCCGACCCTCTTGAACGCCCACGACGTGAGCCCCGAGCAGTCGAAGCTGTCGGGCCCGGTGTCGCCCCACCCGTAGGGCTTGCCCATCTGCGAGATCGCCGCCTGGAGCGCCTTGGCGCCCACCCCGCTGCCGGTGATGGGGCCGGACGGGCCGGCCTCGCCACCCTTGCGGTCGCGGCGCTCCTGCGGGGTGAGGCGTGCGAGCAGCTTCTCCGCCTCGTCGATGCGGATCTCGGCGTCCTTCTTGCGCGCGGCGAGGTCGTTCTCCGCCCGGTCGGCCTCGTCGGCGGCGGCCTGGGCGCGCTCGGCGGCGGAGTCGGCCTCGGAACGGGCCCGGCCGGTGGCGTCGACCCGCTCGACGAGCTGGTCGAGCGCGGCGCGGTAGTCGGACGCGATGGACTCCAGCGCCGACATCTGGTCGAGGAACTCCTGCGGGTTGTCGCTCGCCAGCAGCGCGTTGAACTGGTCGAGGTTGCCGCTCTCGAACGTCGAAGCGGCGACGACGTCGACCTGCTTGCGGTACGTCTCCTCCTCGGCCTGCGCCGATTCGAGCGCCACCTTGGCGGGCTCGACGGCCTCGCGGAGGCGCTTCAGCTCGTCCGTGCGTGCGTCGAGGGTGTCCTTGGCCGCGTGCCACTGCTCGGTGAGCGCCTCGGCCTCCTTCTGGACGGTCTCGAGCTGCTTCTTCGCCTCGCTGGCGTTGCCGGGGGGCGGCGGCTGGGCCAGCGCGGGACCCGCACCGGCGACCATGACGAGGATCGCGACGATCGCGAGAGCGCCTGTCGGGACCACGCGCCGGATCGACCGGCCGAATCCGGACGGGGTACGCCGCAGCGACACCACGCGAACGGTGCTCCCTTCATCCGCCCGCACGTTCCCCGATCAGCGCAGTACGTGCTTCGAACGGGGGAGCGCACGGTGACCTTGCGTCGCCATCCGCGTTCGAATGGCTGACCTGGCGCAAGGTCTCGCGGAGATTACGGAGGAGCGCTGGGCTCGTCCAACTCGCCCCTCCCCCGGCGCGCCGCGGGTCCGACGTCACCCACACGACACGCGAACAACCGCCCGTAGTTCTATGACGCCGTTATCTCACCCTGCGTCACGAGCGGGGGACTCATCGTCCGCTCGGGAGGACGCTCGGCGCGGTTCGGATGCCACCAGCCGCAATCTGGGGACCAAACCTTGCGCGGCGAGGACATCGAGGGCGCGTCGCTCCGGTGCGTCGAGATGCACTTTGCACGCGCCGGACGGCATACCGTCGGCAGTGTCGCGCGTGTCGCGCGGCGCGGGAGATCCGAGCAGAACACCGATCACGCAGTCGCCACACGCGACTCCGCGAACTTCGCAGCGGTCACAGTCGATGATCATTCCAGCTCCTCGAAACGGTTGATCGTTCCTGGCGGAGGGGACGCTAAAGGCGGGCACCGACAATTCCGGATCCGTGCGCACAGCCGGGAGCTGCGACGACGTCCGACTCGGCTTGGCGGCGACAACGATCGGGTCACAGGCAATCGCTTCATCGAGCGCCTGGGGAGCAGGCAGCGGACCATTGGGACACAACGGTCCCGCGAAAGGATCCGACATGCTCGCCATCGTCGCTGCAGTGTTGTTCGGACTCGCCCTCATCTTCGACCTCGCGGGCTTCTCGCTCGCGGTCATCACCAGCTCATTGCTCGTCACAGCAGGGCTGCTTTGCCTGGCGCTGCACCTGGCCGGGGTGGGCGCCACCCGGCGCGTCCGGCGGTAGTCGGGAGTACGTCCTCGCGGTCCGAGGCCTGTGGCTGGTGGGCGCCGCGAGGGCTAGCTGCGGGCCAGCCGGCCCAGCAGTACCGATGACGGCACCGAGTAGGCGCCTTGCTTGCGCACGGACGTCACGACGGCCTTGTCCGACGTCGCCACCAGGATCGGGCGGCCGTGCGGCTCCGACGCGACGAGGGTGCGGATGACGTCGTCGGCGATCACCCCGGGGTCGCTGAACAGCACCCGGACTCCGCGTGAGCCGCGCGGCGGCGCCGTCGTCACGCCGGCGCCGTCGAACACGACGGTGATCTCGACGGCGGTGCGCGCCGCCAGCGCGGCCAGCTGCCCGACGAGCCGGGCGCGCTGGTCGGCGAGCGGCAGGTCGGGGTAGCCGGTCTTGCTCACGTTGTAGCCGTCGACGATCAGGTGCGCCGACGGCACCGAGAGCAGCGCGTCGAGCGCGGCCAGCGAGTCGGCGGCCGAACCGCCCTTGATCGCGCCCGCGCCGGCGATCAGGTCGGCCGGGCGCGGCCCGCCGCCACCGCCCAGCGCCAGCTCGCGGCGCAGCCCGGCGACGGCACCGCCGAGCGTGTCGATGAGCAGTGAGAGGCGCATCTCGTCGGCCTGGCGGGCCTCGCGCGCGGCCTGGCGCGCCGCGGTGACCTCCGCCGCGGCCCGCTCGGCGCGCCGGCGCTCGGCGTCGGCGCGGGCCCGTTCCCGGTCGCGTTCGGCGGCCGCAGCGGCCAGATCGGCGGCGGCGCTCTCGCGCAGGCGCTGCATCTCGTCCTCGATCGCGGCGCGCCCGTCGAGCGCCGCGCGCAGCTTCGCGCCCTGCTCCGAGACGCGCCGCCGCAGCTGCTGGTACTCGGCGTCGCGCTGCTCGCCCGCCGAGCGGGCCTGCGAGCGCGCCTCGGACAGCTCCCCGCGGAGGCGTTCGAGCTCGGTCGTGAGCTTGTCGACCCGCGAGAGCGCGGCGTCGCGCTCCGCACGCAGCTCGACGGCCTCGCCGCGGCGCGCTGCCGCGGCCACGGCATCGGCGGCGTCGTCGTGCCCGAGCAGCAACGCCGACGCGGCGGCGGCGAGCGGGTCGTCGGCGGTCGAGGCGAGCTCGCCGGGCCGGTGCTCGTCCCACCACGCGACGACCGACGCCCGGAACACCGTCGACGAGGCCAGCTCCGCGGTGAGCGCGGCGCCACCGAGCTTCGCGCGTTTCGCCGGGGTGAACCGCGCGAGCCGGCGCAGCGGGACGGGCACGTCGACGACGGGCATGCCACCGACCGCCGTCGCGGCGACCTCGGCCAGCCGGCCGCGCACGGGCTCCGGCAGCCGGTCCCAGTCGACGGGCGCGGCGGTTCCCCGCGGATCCGGCTCTTCGGACTCCGCGGCATGCGTCGGCTCGACCGGTTCCCGGTCGGGTGGCGAGCCGTCGGGCGTCGCGGACATCGGTCCAGGTTATCCGTGCGGCCGCGACCGCACCGGAAATGCGCGCAACCCGCTCATATCAAGTGGGCCGCGGTTCTGTCGGTGACCTCCGCTAGCGTCCGCCGCCGTGCCCGACCCGTCGCAGCGCCAGCTCTCCTTCGACGAGCTCGGAACGCCGTTGCGCGAGGTCACGTTCGTGGTGCTCGACCTGGAGACCACCGGCGGCTCCGCGCGGACCGACGCGATCACCGAGATCGGCGCGGTGAAGGTGCGCGGCGGCGAGCAGGTCGGCGAGCTGGCGACGCTCGTCGATCCCGGCACCGGGTTGCCGCCGAACATCGTGGCGCTCACCGGCATCACCACCGCGATGGTGCAGGGGGCGCCGCCGTTCTCCGCGGTGCTCCCGTCGCTCCTGGAGTTCCTCTCCGGCTGCGTGCTCGTCGCGCACAACGCGCCGTTCGACACCGGCTTCCTGCGGGCCGCCTGCGAGCGCAACGGGCACCGCTGGCCGCGCCCTCCCGTGCTGTGCACGGCCCGGCTGGCGCGGGCCGTGCTGGGCCGCGACGAGGCGCCCAGCGTCCGGCTCGGGGCGCTGGCCAAGCTGTTCGACACCGCGACCACGCCGACGCACCGCGCGCTCGCCGACGCCCGCGCGACCGTCGAGGTGCTGCACCAGCTGATGGAAAGAGTCGGCAACATCGGTGTGCAGAGCCTCGAGGAGCTGCTCTCGATGGCGAGCGAGTCGGCGCCGCACCGCCCGACCCAGCAGCAGCGCAAGAAGCGGGTGCTCGCCGAACGGGCGCCGTCCGCGCCGGGTGTGTACCTCTTCCGCGGGCCGCGCGACGAGGTGCTCTACGTCGGGACGAGCGGCGACCTGCGCCGCCGGGTCCGCAGCTACTTCACCGCCGGCGAGCGACGCCGGCGGGTGCGTGACATGGTCGCGCTCGCGGAGCGCGTCGACACGGTCGTGTGCGCGCACGCGCTGGAGGCGTCGGTGCGCGAGCTGCGGCTGATCGCGGCGCACCAGCCGCGCTACAACCGCAGGTCCCGCCGGCCCAACCTCGCGTGGTGGATCACCCCGACCGCGGAGGCGTTCCCGCGGCTCTCCGTGGTCAACACGCCGCGCGACGGCGCGCTGGGGCCGTTCCGGTCGCGGCAGCAGGCGAGCGTGGCCGTCGAGACCGTGCTGGACGTCGTGCCGATGCGCCCCTGCACGCAACGCATCCCGGCGAAGGGCGCCTCGGCGTCGCCGTGCGCGCTGCACGAGCTGGGCCGCTGCGCGGCGCCCTGCGCCGGCCTGCAGACGCCCGACGAGTACGCGCCCGCCGTCGCCCAGCTGGAGGCGCTCGTCACCGGCACGACCGACGAGCCGCTGCGGAGGCTCGCCGCCCAGGTCGACGAGCTCGCCGGCACGCAGCGGTTCGAGAGCGCCGCGCGGCGACGCGACCGCCTCGCCGGCCTGATCGGCGCGCTCGACCGCGCGCAGCGCATGAGCGCGCTCGCGGCGCTGCCGGAGGTCGTCGGCGCACGACCGGACGGGCGCGGCGGCTGGGAGATCGCGGTCGTGCGGCACGGCCGCCTCGCCGCGGCCGGCGTGGCGCGCCGCGGCGTCGCCCCGATGCCCGTGATCGATGCGCTGCGGCTCGGCGCGCAGACCGTCATCGCCGGGGTGGGCCCGCTGCGCGGCGCGCACGCCGAGGAGGTCGGGCTGGTGCACCGCTGGCTCTCCACGGGCGGCACCCGCCTCGTGTACGCCGACCCGGCGTGGACGGAGCCCGCCCGCGGCGCCGGATCCTGGGGCGCCTGGGCGGAGCGGGCGCGGCCGGTCGAGCTGGACGTGGACTGACGACCACGGATACGTGCGTTCCGCACGCGTGGGCAGGAAAGCCACTTTCCTGCCCTGTGAGGGCCGGAAAGTGGCTTTCCTGCCCTCCCCAGGCACCCCGGCGCCAGTACCGGCCGCGGCCGAAGCCGGCGCCCGCTCCGGGCCGCCGAGCCGGAGGTGGACTAATGTCGCTCGCGGTAGCCGCCCGACCCACGAGGGAGCAGTCGTGATCACCGCGATCGTACTGGTGCACACCGAGGCCGACCGCATCCCAGAGACGGCGCAGGCCATCGCCGACATCAACGGCGTCACCGAGGTCTACTCGTGCGCCGGCGACGTCGACCTCATCGCGGTGGTCAAGGTGCACGAGCACGAGGAGCTGGCCGACGTGATCGCCGGCGGCCTCAGCAAGATCGACGGGGTCCTGCGGACCGACACGCACATCGCCTTCCGCTCGTACTCCCGCGCGGACACGGAGGCCACCTTCTCCGTCGGCCTCGACTGACGGGCTGGTCCCCCGCCTGCCGGCGCCGGTCTCCCACACCTCACCGCGTGGAACGCGCGTGTCACCGTGCCGAAGGTGTCGACTCACCGTGCTCGAAGTGTCGACTCACCGTGCTCGAAGTGTCGACTCACCCGCCCACCCCGACCCGCCCACGGCCAGGCCCCGACTCGCGCACCACCCGGCCCCGACTCGCGGCTCTGGCCGTCTACGCGGGGGTGTTCGCCCGCACCAGGTCGGCGGCGCGCGAGAGGTCGGCGCGTTCCTGCTCCGAGATGTTGCGGTCGCGGCCGCGCATCCCGACCGCTATCCGCAGCTGCGAGCCGATCGGGCCGGCGTCGGCGAGGAACGGCGCGAGCATCTCGGACGCCGGCGCCGCGAGCTCGCTCCCGCCAACGGCCACCTGCCCCAGGATCAGCGCGGACATCGCGACGTCGAGCTCGGGCGAGCCCTCGCGCGCGTTGCGCCAATCGATGACGACGGGGCCGTTCGCGGTCAGCACGACGTTGTCGGGGTGCAGGTCGAGGTGCAGTACCCGCTCGTCCGGCACCAGCCGCCCCGGCACGGCGTGCAGGCGCCGGTGCAGGGTGGCGAGCACGACGGCGGCCTCGGCGGGGTCGGCTCCGATCGACCCCAGCATCGTCGCACCCCGCAGCCGTTCCATCACGATGTCGGTTCCGGCCGCGTCGAACACCTCGGGCACCGGGAAGCCGTGGGCGCGGACGTGCGCCATGACCGCGGCCTCAGCCGAGACGTCCCCGCCCGACCGGTAGCGCCGCAGCACCCGGTGCTCGTCGAGCGCGTAGACGTCGGCGTCACGCCCCGCGGCGAGGAAGTGCACGTCGTCAGTGACGCAGGGCCGAGGAAAGCTCCGCCCACCGCGTGAGCAGCGCCGCAGCCGCACCCGAGTCGATCGCGGCGGCGGCCCGCTCGATCGCGGCCGGGAACGCGGCGGCCACCGGCGTGGGCGGCCCGTCGAACGCGATGAGCGCGCCGGCGGCGTTGAGCAGCACGGCGTCGCGCACCGGCCCCTTGTCGCCTGCCAGCAGCGAGCGGAACACCTGCGCGTTCTCGACGGCCGTGCCGCCGCGCAGGTCGGCCCTGGTCGCGCGCGGGATGCCCAGCTCGGCGGCGTCGACGGTCTCCTGGCGCACCTCGCCGTCGGAGACGGCCCAGACCGTGCTGGTGGTGGTCGTGGTCAGCTCGTCGAGCCCGTCGTCGCCGCGCACGACCAGCACCGACGCGCCACGGCCCGCGAAGACGCCCGCAATGACCGGGGCGAGCCGCGCGTCGGCGCACCCGACGAGCGCGGCGCCGGGCTGGGCGGGGTTGGTGAGCGGGCCGAGCACGTTCATCGCGGTCGGGACGCCGATCTCGCGCCGCACGCTGGACGTGTGCCGCATCGACGGGTGGTAGACCGGCGCGAAGCAGAACCCGATGCCGGCCCGCGTGAGCGTCGTCTCGACACCCTTGGCCGGGAGGTCGATCGCCACCCCGAGCGCCTCGAAGACGTCGGCGGCACCGCTCGCCGATGTCGCCGCCCGGTTGCCGTGCTTGATCACCGGCACCCCGGCCGCCGCGACGACGACCGCCGACATCGACGAGATGTTGACCGTGTGCGCCTGGTCGCCGCCGGTGCCGACGACGTCGACGGCCGGGCCTTGCAGGCTCACCCGGTTGGCGTGGCGCAGCATCGCCTCCGCGAGGCCCGCGACCTCCTCGGGGGTCTCCCCCTTCGCCCGCAGCGCGACCAGGAACCCGGCCAGCTGCGCCGGGGTGGCCTCGGCGCGCAGCACCTGGTCCATGACCCACGCGGTGTCGGTGGCCCCGATGTCCTCGCGGCGGATCAGCCGGGCGAGCAGGCCCGGCCAGGTGAGCGCGCCGGTGTCGGCCACGGCGCTCAGCCCCGCAGCGCGGGCAGCTCACCCGAGCGCGAGCGACGCAGCACGTCGGCGACGGTCTCGGCCGAGGTCAGCGGGTCGAGCGGGTGCACGATCACGGCGTCGGCCTGCGACCACGTGGCGAGCCAACGGTCGTCGCGCCGCCGCACCGTGACGATGATCGGCGGGCAGTCGTCGATCTCGTTCTTCAGCTGGCGCGAGACGCCCATGCCACCGGTGGGCTGCGCCTCGCCGTCGAGGATCGCCAGGTCGATGGTGCCGCCGTCCATCGCGCGCAGCACCTCGGCCATGCCGCCGGCCTCGACGTAGCGCACCCGCCCGAGGTCGGGCGCGGGCCTGCGTCCGACGGCCATCGTGATGGCCTCGCGGACCTCGGCCCGGTGGCTGAACACCAGTACGTTCAACGGCTCGTGCGCGTCGGGGCTGCTCACGATCGAGACTCTAGTGCCCCCTCGCGAAAGGTTCGCCACGGCACTCGGGCGCCCAGTCGCCCGCTGGCGGCGTTGCCACCCTTGCAAAGACGCCCGGTCTGAGCTGCGGGCGGCGCCTTGCCAGCAGACGACTGGATCACCCGATTGCCGCATCAACCTTCCGCGAGGGGGCACTAGTGCCACGACACACCGACGAGAGGGGCCCCCGGGTATCCCGACAAGCTGTAGAAGTTCATAATGCCCCCTGTGACGACAGCGGCTCCCACCATCAGTTCGCGGATCCATTCGCTGAACCGCCCGAACCTGGTCAGCGTTGGCACGATCGTCTGGCTGTCCAGCGAGCTGATGTTCTTCGCCGGGCTGTTCGCGATCTATTTCACCGCGCGGGCACAGAACCCCCCGGAACACACCTGGCCACCGCACCCGACCGAGCTGAACGTCCCGTACGCGCTCGTCGTGACGATCATCCTCGTGGCCTCGTCGTTCACCTGCCAGTTCGGTGTGTTCGCCGCCGAGCGGGGTGACGTGTTCGGCCTGCGCAGGTGGTACCTGCTCACGCTGGCCATGGGCACCGCGTTCGTGCTCGGCCAGGCGTACGAGTACGTGCAGCTGGTGCAGCACGGCACCACGCTGGCCTCGAGCGCGTACGGCACCGTGTTCTACCTCGCCACCGGCTTCCACGGCCTGCACGTCACGGGTGGGCTCATCGCCTTCGTCTACCTGCTGATCAGGACGAAGCTCTCCAAGTTCACCCCGCAGCAGGCCACAGCCGCCATCGTCGTGTCGTACTACTGGCACTTCGTCGACGTCGTGTGGATCGGCCTGTTCGCCGTCATCTACTTCATCCGCTGACCCCGACCACCCAAAGGGCTGGAAGACGCTGACGATGACCACCACATCCCGTACCGCCAAGGCGCGCGGCCCCCGCAGCCGCTTCCGCCGCAGAGTCGCGGGCGCCGTCGCGCTGGGCATCGGCCTGCTGGCGGTCGGCGGCCTCTACGCAGGGCTCGTACCGCAGCCGCAGGTCGCCACCGCGGCACCGGGCGACACAGCGAAGGTCGCGCAGGGCGAGGAGCTCTACAACAACTCCTGCATCGGCTGCCACGGCTCGAACCTGCAGGGCGTCCAGGACCGCGGCCCGAGCCTGATCGGTGTCGGCGAGGCCGCCGTCTGGTTCCAGGTCTCGACCGGCCGCATGCCGCTGGCGCGCCAGGAGGCGCAGGCCGAGCGCAAGCCGACGCTGCCGCAGTTCGACCCGCACACCGAGGAGGGCCTCGCCAACCTCGAGGCGCTCGGCGCGTTCGTGCAGGCCAACGGCGGTGGCCCGGAGCTCCCGGCGGAGAGCGGCGAGCTGCTTCGCGGCCCCGACCCGGCCCGCGGCGGCGAGCTGTTCCGGCTCAACTGCGCGTCCTGCCACAGCGCCACCGGACGCGGCAACGCGCTCTCGTCCGGCAAGTACGCGCCGACGCTCGACCCGGCCACCGAGACCGACATCTACACCGCGATGCTCACGGGCCCGCAGAACATGCCCAAGTTCTCCGACCGGCAGCTCACGCCGGAGGAGAAGAAGGACATCATCGCCTACGTCAAGTCGGTGACGAACGGCAACAACAACCCCGGCGGCAACCCGCTGGGCGGCGTCGGGCCGGTGTCGGAGGGCCTCGTCGTCTTCATCGTCGGCCTCGCCGGCCTCATCGGCGTGACTCTCTGGTTGGGAGCGAAGAATTGACCACCTCCGAGTCCCACCAGCAGCGCACGCCGACCGCGGCCGAGCTGGAGGACATGACCCCCGACGAGCTGGCGACGCTGGCGGCCAACCTCGACGACGTCGTGGTGGTGCACAACCAGCGCAAGTTCCCCATCCCCGGCACGCGCGCGGAGAAGCGCGCCGAGCGGGCGGTGGCCGGCTGGTTCATCATCTCGGCGCTGGCGGGGCTAGCGTTCCTGGGCTCGTTCCTGTTCTGGCCGTGGGAGTACGTCGCCCCCGGTGAGCCGGGCTACGACCTCTACGCGCTCTACACCCCCGTCGTCGGCGGGATGTTCGGGCTCTGCGTGCTCGCGCTGGGCATCGGCGTCATCGCCTACGTCAAGAAGTTCTTCCCCGACGAGGTGTCGGTCCAGCAGCGCCACGACGGCGCGTCCGACGACCTCGCGCGCCGCACCGTGATGGCGCAGCTGGCCAAGGCCGGCAAGGACGTCGGCATCGCCCGCCGCTCGCTGATCAAGCGCTCGGCCGGGGCCGCGGCAGGCGTGATGGGTCTCGGGCTCGGCATCGCCGCGGTCGCCCCGCTGGTGCACAACCCGTGGAAGGAGCGGGAGAACTCCCCGCTCTGGCACACCGGGTGGCGCGAGACCAACGGCGAGGTCGTCTACCTGCGCCGCGACACCGGGCACCCGGAGGAGATCTCGCTGGTCCGGCCCGAGGACCAGGAAGCGGGCTCGATGGAGACCGTCTTCCCGTTCCGCGAATCGGAGCGGGGTGACGAGGAGGCGCTGCTGCACGCGCTGCGCAAGTCCGACAACCCGGTGATGCTCATCCGGCTGCGGCCCGGCACGCACGTGATCGAGCGTGAAGGCCAGGAGAACTTCCACTACGGCGACTTCTACGCCTTCTCCAAGATCTGCACCCACCTCGGCTGCCCGACCTCACTGTACGAGGCGCAGACCCAGCGCATCCTCTGCCCGTGCCACCAGTCGCAGTTCCTCGCGACGGAGCACGCGCGCCCCGTCTTCGGTCCGGCCACCCGGGCGCTTCCCCAATTGCCCATCACGGTGAACGATGAGGGGTACCTCGTCGCCACCAGCGATTTCATCGAAGCGATCGGTCCGGCATTCTGGGAGCGGAAGTCATGAGTTCGATCACGACACCCACCAGCTCGGCCACCGGGCTGCAAGCCAAGGCGGCCTCAGCGCTCGACGAGCTCGACCAGCGGTACCACCCCGCGGCGGGCATGCGGAAGCAGTTCAACAAGGTCTTCCCGACGCACTGGTCGTTCATGCTCGGTGAGATCGCGCTGTACAGCTTCATCGTGCTGCTGCTCTCCGGCACGTTCCTCGGGTTGTTCTTCGACCCGTCGATGGCCGAGGTGCGTTACGACGGGGTGTTCGACAACCTGCGCGGCGTGCACATGAGCCGCGCCTACGCCAGCACGCTGGACATCTCGTTCGAGGTGCGCGGCGGGCTCTTCGTGCGCCAGGTGCACCACTGGGCCGCGCTGCTGTTCATGGCGGCGATGATCGCCCACATGCTCCGGACGTTCTTCACCGGCGCGTTCCGCAAGCCGCGTGAGGCCAACTGGATCATCGGCGTGCTGATGCTCTTCGTCGGCACGTTCGCCGGCTTCACCGGCTACGGCCTCCCGGACGACCTCCTCTCCGGCATCGGGCTGCGGATCGCGTCGGGCATCACGCTGACCGTGCCGGTGATGGGCACGTGGGTGCACTGGGCGCTGTTCGGCGGCGAGTTCCCCGGCACGGAGATCATCCCGCGGCTCTACATCGTGCACGTGCTGCTGATCCCCGGCATCCTGCTGGCGCTGATCGGGCTGCACGTCGGGCTGGTCTGGTACCAGAAGCACACCCAGTTCCCCGGCCCCGGCCGCACCGAGGGCAACGTCGTCGGCATCCGGATCCTGCCGGCGTTCGCGGCGAAGGGCGGCGCGTTCTTCGCCGTCACCGTCGGTGTCATCGGCCTCATGGGCGGGCTGCTGCAGATCAACCCGATCTGGAACCTCGGCCCCTACAACCCGTCACAAGTGATCGCCGGATCGCAGCCCGACTGGTACATGCTCTTCTCGGAGGGCTTCGGCCGGATCTTCCCGCCGTGGGAGATCTACCTGGGCAACTACACGATCCCGGCGGCGTTCTGGGGCACCGCGGCGTTCCTGCCGGTGCTGTTCGTGATCGCCGGGGCGTACCCGTCGATCGAGCGGCGCTTCACGAAGGACAACGCGATCCACAACCTGCTGCAGCGCCCGCGCGACACCCCGGTGCGCACGGCGCTCGGCGCCATGGCCGTCACCACCTACGTGTGGCTCGTGCTCTGCGGCACGAACGACTGGATCGCCTACTTCTTCGACGTCTCGCTGAACGCCACCACGTGGGCCGGCCGGATCGGGCTGCTGATCCTGCCTCCGATCGCCTACTGGGTGGCCTACCGGGTGTGCCTCGGGCTGCAGCGCTCCGACCGCGCGGTGCTGGAGCAC
Source organism: Pseudonocardia sp. TRM90224 (assembly GCF_021245725.1). Classification (GTDB taxonomy): domain Bacteria; phylum Actinomycetota; class Actinomycetes; order Mycobacteriales; family Pseudonocardiaceae; genus Pseudonocardia. Next base: position 233,190 of record NZ_JAJGSX010000005.1, read on the forward strand.
GGCATCGAGACCGGCATCATCAAGCGGCTCCCGCACGGTGAGTTCGTCGAAGTGCACCAGCCGCTCGGTGGCGTCGACGAGCACGGGCACGCCATCCCGCTGACCTACCAGGGCGCCCCGGTGCCGAAGCGGATGAACCAGCTGGGCATGGGCGGTGCGCCGGTTCCCGGTTCGCTGCTGACGCCCGACCCCGTCGAGCAGACGGCGGCGCTGGAGAAGGCACGTGCCGAGGAGGCCGCAGCCGAGGCCGCGGCGCACAACGGCAGCCGCAACGGGCACGTCGGCGACGCCGAGCGCGAGTCGCGCACCAACCAGCGCGAGGTGCTGGCCGGCCCGGAAGCGGGTCGCGTGCAGGACTGAGTCGGGAGTTCACCCCCGAGGGCCCTTCCCGTTCACGGGAGGGGCCCTCCGGCGTTTCCAAGGCCGTGTTTAGAAAGTCCTGGTCGCGCTCTTCGCGCCCAGATCGCCGCTGGCGGCGTTGCCGCCACGACCGGGTACGTCAAGTACGACGGCTCGTGGCGGCGCCTTGCCAGCGACGATCTGGATCACGAAGAGCATCGACCCTGACTTCCTAAACACGACCTTGGCCACACCACGCTGGTTGCCGGGCGTCCCGTCGTCCATGATCGGGGTTCGGAGCCGGCGGCAACGTGGCCGCGGGCGGGACGCCGGGAGATGGCATGCAGGTCGACGCGATGTTGCGCAGCACCGGACTGGCCGACCTGGCGGCGGAGGGCCGGGAGCGCGAGGCGGCCGGGTACAGCGGGCTGTGGAGCGCGGAGACCGGCCACGACCCGTTCCTCCCGCTGCTGCCGGTCGCCGAGCACACCGAGCGGGTCGTCGTCGGCACCGCGATCGCCGTGGCGTTCGCGCGCAACCCGATGAACGTGGCCTACCTCGCGAACGACCTGCAGCTGCACTCGGAGGGCCGGTTCCTGCTGGGGCTGGGCAGCCAGGTCAAGCCGCACATCGAGCGCCGGTTCGCGATGCCGTGGAGCCACCCGGCCCCGCGGATGCGCGAGTACATCCAGGCGGTGCGCGCGATCTGGGAGTCGTGGCAGACGGGTGAGCGGCTGAACTTCCGCGGCGACTTCTACTCCCACACCCTCATGACGCCGTTCTTCTCCCCCGGCGAGAACCCGTTCGGGCCGCCGAAGGTGTACCTGGCGGCCGTCGGCGACCACATGACCCGCACCGCCGGCGAGGTCTGCGACGGGCTGATGCCGCACGCCTTCACGACCGAGCGGTACATGCGCGAGCGCACGATGCCGCTGCTGCAGGAGGGCCTCACCGTCGCGGGCCGCTCGCTCGACGACTTCTCGATCAGCTTCGGCGGGTTCGTCGTCACCGGGCGCGACGAGGAGGAGATGGCACGCGCCGCACGCGGGGTGCGCGAGCAGATCGCGTTCTACGGCAGCACCCCGAGCTACCGCACCGTGCTGGAGCTGCACGGGTGGGGCGAGCTGGGCGTCGAGCTGAACGCCCTCTCCCGCAGCACCGACGACGACCGGTGGCAGCGGATGGGCGACCTCGTCGACGACGAGGTGCTGCGCGCGTTCGCCGTGGTGGCGGAGCCGGACGAGCTGGGGGCGGCCATCCTCGACCGGTTCGGCGGGATGGTGGACCGCTTCACCTTCTACGCGCCGTACCGGCACGACGACGAGCTCTTCGCGCCCGCGATCGAGACGCTGCGGGCGGCTTGAGAGCGTCGGCCTTACGGCAGCGGCACCGCCACCACCCGGAGGCCGTCGATCGCGGCGAAGTCGTCCGGGTTGCAGGTGTGCACGGGCAGGTCGTTCGCCAATGCGACGGCGGCGATCAGCGCGTCGTAGGCCCGCGCCTGCGGCTTACGCCCTGCGGCGCGCAGCGACGCTGCCACTCGGCCGAAGGCACGCGCGGCGGGTGCGTCGAATGGCAGCGGCTCGAAGTCGGCCTCGGCTTGTTGGAGAACTGCCTGCCGCTGGGCTCGCAGTTGATCTGTGCCGGCAACCAACGGGCCGACAGACAACTCTGCAAGCGTGATGCAGGAGATGAGCGGCTCCTCCGGAAGGCCGCGCTCTGAACTGAGGGTCGGCAGTGCTATCACCGTGCTGGTGTCGAGCAGTCCCTGGCGCGTCCGATCCGTCATAGGGTCGGGTCGATCACTGCGTCGATGTCGGAACGGAATGCATCGGCATCGATTCGAGGGACGTTTCGCCAGCGTGCGAGCAAGGAGGTTGCGCTCAGACGAGGGCGAGGGATCGGTCCGAGTACGCCGACCGGGACTCCCGCCCGTGTCACCAGGAGGGTCTCGCCTTGCTCGACGCGATCGATCACATCGCCGCCATGATTGCGGAGCTCCCGCACCGTGACTTCGTCCACGGGCGCAGCGTATCACTGGTGAGACATGATCAGACCTCGTCCCGCCAGCTGTGCTGCGGCTCGTACCCCAGCACCCGGCGGGCCTTGTCGATCGAGAGCATCGTCTCGTGCTCGCCCAGCTCCTTGGTCACCGTGACACCCGGGTACACCGCGGCGGCGAGGTCGGCGCTGTGTCGTGACATGACGGTGTCGGCGTTGGCGATCACGAAGACGTCGGTGCCGGTCGAGTCGTGCTCCAGCGCGCGGCGCACGGCCTGCGCGCCGTCACGGCCGTCGATGTAGGCCCAGAGGTTCCAGCGGCGCAGGTCCGGGTCGGCGTCGAAGGCGGGGAACCGCGCGTAGTCGGCCACGTCCATGACGTTGGAGAACCGCAGGCCGATCATCTTCAGCTCCGGCACCCAGCGGCAGAACTGCCGCGCCATCTCCTCCTCGAGCGTCTTCACCAGCGAGTAGGTGCTCTCCGGCCGGGGCAGGTACTCCTCGTCGACCGGGATGTAGGGCGGCGGCGTGTCGAAGGGCAGCCCGAGCACCGTCTCGCTCGACGCCCAGACCACGTTGTGGATCTTGGCGGCGCGCGCGGCGGCGAAGACGTTGTAGCTGGCGGTGACGTTGTTCGCGAACGTCGCCGAGTTCGTCGTCAGGCCCGGTGCGGGGATCGCAGCGAGGTGGACGACGGCGTCGACACCGTCGTGGCGGTCGTCGACGGCGGTCAACGCCTCGTGCACCTGGCCGTAATCGGTGAGATCGACCCGCACCGAGACCGCGGCGCGGCTGTTCGGGTCGGGCACCCGGTCGAGCGCGACCACGCGGTACCCGTGCCCGGACAGGTCCGCCACGACGTGACGGCCGAGCTTGCCGCTACTCCCCGTCACCGCAACAGTTGTCATACAAGAGAGCTTGCCGCATGTCGCTGGAGGGCCATCCGCACGGGTCCGCTAACCTTGTGTCGTGCGCCTCACACTTGCTCTCGACGTCGCCGTAGGGCTGCGCGTCGGCTGAGCCAGGGTGCCGGCGCGCCGCTCCCCCCAACTCGAACCGAGACCTGGCTCGGGTCCCACCAAGCAGTGGATCCCCCCATGGAGCCGTCATGACCGTTCTCGACCATTCACCCCGAACCACCTACGCACCCCGACTCCACCGCCGTCACGAGATCATCGTCACCGGCGGGATGGCCGGTGTCCTCCGCGTCGGCGAGGCCCTTTCCGGCTGCGGGTACCCCGTGCGCGACTTCGCCGTCGACGTCCGCGACGGCGTCCCGTACGCGTCGGTCACTTGCACGGTCGCCCTCACGACCACGGAATCCGACTCGTTCTGCGAGGACATCGGCGCCGTCCAGGACGTCGTGTCCGTCGAACCCCGCTAACAGAGCCGTCGATCCACTCGAGTCCTCCTGACCAGCAGTTCCGCCAGGAGGACTCGGGGGCCCGACGTGACGTACCCGCCGAACGACCAGTGGGGTCCCGGGCAGTACCCGCCTCCGCAGGGCTATCCGCCTGCCCCGTACCCGCCCGCGCCGTATCAGCCTGGGCGGCAGCAGGGCACGAACGGGCTCGCCATCGCGGCGCTGGTGCTCGGGATCATCGGCGTCACCCTGCTCAGCATCATCTTCGGGTTCATCGCGCTCTCCCAGATCAAACGGACGGGGCAGGGCGGGCGCGGGCTCGCGATCGCCGGGCTCGTCATTTCCGCCGTGTGGGTGGTGGGGGTCGTCCTGCTGCTGGTCGTCGGTGCGGCCATCACCCCGACGAGCAGCAGCACCGGAAGTACCACCTCGGGCGGCGCGGTGCCGTCGACGATCTTGGCCCGTCCGGCACCGACGACTGCGATGCAGGTCAGCCAGTGCGTCAAGGACGTCAACGCTACCGAGGAGGCGATGGAGATCCAGAGCTTGCCCATCGTGCCGTGCACCGAGCCGCACGCGGGCGAGGTGTTCGCCACCTTCTCGGCGGCCTCAGGGGCCTACCCGGGCGACGCGGGGTTCGACACCTGGTTCGCCGATTGTTCCGAACGGCTGGCCGGCTACTCCCCTTCCGCCGCGAGCGATCCGGACACCAGCATCTCCGTCGTCTACCCGACAGCCGCGGCGTGGGCCCGGGGCAATCGCCAGGTCACCTGCGTCGCCATCGAGCGTTCGGGGACGACGACCACCGGCTCCATCCGGGACCGCTGAGCGGCCACCCCCTAACGCCCTCGCAGATCGACCCGACTCATAATCCTGACCAGGAATTATGGTTCAGGGGGGACAGACAATGTCACAACCACCGGGCGGCCAGTGGGGGCCGCAACCAGGGCAGTACCCGCCACCGCAGGGGTATCCGCAGCCGCAACCGGGGTATCCGCCGCAACCGGGCTACCCGCCCGCCCCGTACCCACCGGCCCCGCACCCACCGGCCCCGCAGCAGGGCACCAACGGGTTCGCCATCGCGGCGCTGGTACTGAGCATCATCGGCGGCATACTGCTGAGCGTCATCTTCGGGTTCGTCGCGCTCTCGCAGATCAAGCGGACCGGGCAGGGCGGGCGCGGGCTCGCGATCGCGGGCCTGATCATCTCCGGACTGTGGCTGCTGCTCATCGCCATCGGGGTCATCGCCGCGATCGCGACGGCACCGGTGCGCAACAATGCCGGGGGCGTCACGTCGGGGGGCACGGTGTCGTCGACGGCGCTGCAGGTCGGCGATTGTGTCGCGACCTTCACCGTCGGGCCGCAGGTGACCGACCTGCCGGTCGTGCCGTGCACCCAGCCGCACGAGAGCGAGGTGTTCGCCGTCTTCGACGCGGTCGAGGGGCCGTTCCCGGCCGCGACGGGCGTCGAGACCTGGTCGAACGACTGCTCCGACCGGCTGCCCGGCTACTCGCCGTCCGCTCCGGACGACCCGGCGATCAAGCTCAGCATCGTGCGCCCGACCGAAGAGACGTGGGCGACGGGCGACCGTGAGGTCGTCTGCCTCGCCTCCGCCGTCCAAGGGACGACCACCAGCTCCATCAGGGGCCGCTGACCGCTCAACTTCCCCACCGTTTTGTGCACCTGCGCGCCCACAGAGCGCGCAGGTGCACAAAACGGTGGGGAGATTTAGCCCGTGTTCAAGAAGTCCTGATCGCGCTCTTCGTGATCCAGATCGTCGCTGGCAAGGCGCCGCCACGAGCCGTCGTACTTGACGTACCCGGTCGTGGCGGCAACGCCGCCAGCGGCGATCTGGGCGCGAAGAGCGCGATCAGGACTTCTTGAACGCGGGCTCAGTACCAGGCGGGGTTCATGTCGAGGGTGGTGCGGTCGAGGCTCTCCAGCAGCGCGAACTGGGGGCCGGTGCGAGGCAGTTCGTAGCGCAAGAAGAACGTGGCCGCGGCGCGCTTGCCGGCGTAGAAGTCGCCCTCCCGGTCGCCCGCGGCGAGCAGCTGCTCCAGCCACAACCACGCCACCACGACGTGCCCGACGGCCTCCAGGTAGATCGACGAGTTCGCCAGCGTCACCCGCGGGTCGCCGGCCGCCCACAGCGCTTTTGTCACCGCGCCGGCGCGCTCGGCCGCCGCGCCGACGGCGTCGGCCTGCTCGGTGAGACCCGCGGCGCGCGCCCGCCCGACGGTCGCCGTGACGGTCTCCAGCAGCACCGCCAGGCCGGCGCCGCCGTCCATCACGACCTTGCGACCGAGCAGGTCGAGGCCATGGATGCCGTGTGTGCCCTCGTGGATCGGGTTGAGGCGGTTGTCGCGGTAAATCTGCTCGACGGCGTACTCGCGGGTGTACCCGTAACCGCCGTGCACCTGGATCGCCAGCTCGTTGGCGTGCAGGCACCACTGCGACGGCCAGCTCTTCGCGATCGGCGTCAGCACGTCGAGCAGCAGGTGCGCCCGCGCCCGCTCGCCGTCGGTCGCCGCGGTGCGCTCCTCGTCGAGCAGGCGGGCGCAGTAGAGGATCAGCGCGACGCCGCCCTCAGCGAACGCCTTCTGCGCGAGCAGCATCCTCGCGACGTCGGCGTGCTCGATGATCGGGATCTGGGGCGCCGACGGATCCTTCGCCCCAGCCGGACGGCCCTGCGTGCGGGTGCGGGCGTAGTCGAGCGCGTGCAGGTACCCGGTGTACCCGAGCGCGGCCGCACCGGCGCCGACGCCGACGCGGGCCTCGTTCATCATGTGGAACATGTAGGCGAGGCCGTGGTGCTCCTCCCCCACCAGGTACCCGACGGCGCCCGGCGCACCGCCCGGCGTGTGCCTGCCCTCGCCGAAGTTGAGCAGGGTGTTGACCATGCCGCGGTTGCCCATCTTGTGGTTCACGCCGGCGAGCACGACGTCGTTGCGCTCGCCGATCGTCCCGTCGGCATCGACGAGGAACCTCGGCACGACGAACAGCGAGATGCCCTTCACCCCCGGCGGGCCGCCGGGGATCTTCGCGAGGACGAGGTGGACGATGTTCTCGCTGAGCTCGTGGTCCCCGCCGGAGATCCACATCTTGTTGCCGAACAGGCGGAAGGTGCCGTCGTCGCGGCGCTCGGCGCGGGTGGTGATATCGGCGAGCGACGAGCCCGCCTGCGGTTCGGAGAGGCACATCGTGCCGTAGGAACGGCCTTCGACCATCGGCCCGACGAAGCGCGCCACCAGCTCCGGGTCGGCGTGCTCGACCAGCAGGTTCACGTTCGCGACCGTCAGGAACGGGTACGCGGCCGTGCTGATGTTCGCGGCCTGGAACCACATGAAGCAGGCCTGCGCGACGGTCTGCGGCAGCTGCATGCCGCCGATCTCGGCGTCCATCCCCGCCCCGACGATCCCGGCGTCGCCGAACGCCTTCAACGCCTCCCCGACCTCGGGGATGATGTGCACCCGCTCGCCGTCGAAGCGCGGCTCGTCGTCGTCCGCAGTGCGGTTGTGCGGCGCGAACCGATCGGTCGCGAGCCGCTCGCACAGATCCAGCACCGCGTCGAACGTCTCGCGCGAGTGCTCGGCGAACCGTTCGCGCTTGGTCAACGCCTCGACTTCGAGCCACTCGTGCAGCAGGAAGTCCAGGTCACGGCGGGAGAGCAGCAGCGATCGCACCCCGGGAGGCTAACCCGCCGCCAGGCCCCCCGACATCGTGCCGAACGCACAACTCACCCACCGAAACGCAGAACTCACCACCCGAAACGTGCGACTCACCACCCGAAACGTGGGACTCGCCCGGCGAAACGTGGGACTCGCCCGCCCGGACGTGGGACTCGCCGGCACGGCGCGAGTGGCACGTTTCCGCGCGCGAGTCCCACGTTTCCGCGCGCGAGTGGCACGTTTCGGTGCGCGAGTGTCGCCTTACGGTGCGGCGACGCCGTGCGCGGCGTCGAGCATCTCGGCGAGCTCCGCGACCTTCACCCGTTCCGCGGCGCGCAGCCCGCCCCGGCGGATCTCCTCGGCGTCGAGGCGCATCCACGCCGACCAGTCGACGGGGTGCACGCCGTGCGCGGCCAGCGCCGCCCGCAGGTCCTCGGGGTCGGGGTGGGCGGGCTCCGGCAGCGTCGGCAGGTCGGCGAGCACGGCGGCGACGGTCTCGACGGCGTCACCCTTGTTGGTCCCGATCACGCCGGTGGGGCCGCGCTTGATCCAGCCCGTGACGTACGACCCCGGCACGGGCTTCCCCTCGCGGACGACCCGCCCGCCCTCGTTCGGGACGGTCCCGGTACGGGCGTCGAACGGCAGCCCCGGGATCGGTTCGGCGTCGTAGCCGATCGCGCGCACGACCAGCCCGACGTCGAGGGTCTCCTGCTCCCCGGTGCCGACCACCCGCCCGTCCTCGAGCCGGTTGCGCTCCACGACGACCCCGCTGACCCGCCCGTTCCGCCCGACGAGCCGCACGGGCGTCCGGAGGAACCGCAGGTGGATCCGCCGCGGCTTGCCGGTCGGCTCGTTCGCGGTCCAGCCGGTGAGCATCTCGATGATCTGCTTGTGCCGCCGGTCCTCGGGCTCCCCGACGCCGGCCGCGAGCAGCCCGTCGTCGTGCACGAGGACGTCGGCGCCGCTCAGGTCCCCGATCTGGCGCAGCTCGGCGGGCGTGAACTTGGCGTGCTGCGGGCCGCGCCGCACCAGCACGTGCACGTCGCGCACCGCGCTGCCGCGCAGCGCCGTCAGCACCGGCTCGGGGACGTCGGTGGCTGCCATCTCGTCGGAGGTCTTGCCGAGCACCCGCGCGACGTCGAGCGCGACGTTGCCCGCGCCGACGACGGCGACACCGGGGTGGTCGAGCGGCGGGTCGAGCTGCGTGAAGTCGGGGTGGCCGCAGTACCAGCTGACGAACGCGCCCGAGCCGATCGAGCCGGCGAGCTCCTCGCCGGGGATGCCGAGCGCGCGGTCGACCGAGCTGCCGGTGGCGTGCACGATCGCGTGGAAGTGCTCGCGCAGCACGTCGAGCGGGATGCCGTCCTCGCCGACCCGGACGTTGCCGAGGAACTCCACCTCGGCGGGGTCGAACGGCTTCTGCAGCACTCTGATGACGGACTTCATCTTCACGTGGTCGGGCGCGACCCCGTAGCGCACCAGCCCGTACGGCGCGGGTAGCCGGTCCAGCACCTCGACGCTGACCGGCTGCCCCGATGCCACGAGCGCGGCTGCTGCGTAGAGGCCCGACGGGCCGGCTCCGATCACGGCAACACGTGCCAGTCCTTGAGGCATGTCTCAACTCCTGCGTGGTGGTGAGACCGATCCTGCCCCTTTTCGGTGACGGGCGCGCGGCTGCGACATGCCCGTCAGCACGTCATTTTCGGGCTTGTTGCGCGCCGTCAGCCCTCTTGCAGGGGCGGGAACCGCGGCGGCCGCTTCTCGAGGAACGACGCCACCCCTTCGCGCAGGTCGGGGCCGCCGAGGAAGCGGTTCATGTCCTCGTGCGAGCGGTTGTACGCCTCCTCGAACGGCAGATCGAGCCCGTCGAGCACCTCTCGCGTGATCGTGGCCATCGCCTGCGGCGAGCAGTGCACGGCGATGTCGCGCGCGTAGGCCTGCGCCGCGGGGAGCACCTCGTCACGCGGGACGACCCGGCTCACCAGCCCGAGCTGCTTCGCCTCCGCCGCGTCGATCGTCCGGGCGGAGACGAGCAGGTCGAGCGCGTTCTCCAGCCCGACGAGCCGCGGCAGCATCCACCCCATCCCGTACTCGGCGATCAGGCCGCGACGCGCGAACGCGGTGGTGAACTTGGCCGTGTCGGCGGCGAACCGCACGTGGCACCACAGTGCCTGCACCAGTCCGACGCCGGCGCACGCCCCGTTGATGGCCGCGATCAGCGGCTTCGGGAAGCGCCGCGGTACGGGCGACTGCATCGGCAGGCCCGCGCCGCCTTCGCCGAGCCCGGTGAGCCGCCCCATGTCGGCGCCGGGGCAGAAGGACCTCCCCGCTCCGGTGACGACGACCGCGCGCACGTCGGGATCAACCGCGGCGGATTCCAGCAGCGCGTAGTACGGCAGCTGCAGCTCCTCCGACCAGCCGTTGTGGCGGTCGGGCCGGTTGAACGTCAGCGTCAGCACACCGGCATCGTCACGATCGGCGAGAACCGCGTCGGTCATGCCCCACTCCCATCCGTGAAATGCGGCACCCGCTTCTCCAGCGCGGCTGCCGCCGCCTCCCGCTGGTTGGCGCTGCCCATGATCGTCCGCAAGCCGTCCCGCTCGGCTTCGAGCCCTTCGGCGAGGGTGCCCGTGAAGGCCAGGTCGAGCATGCGCTTCGCCCCGCGGATCGCGTCGGGGTTGCTCGTGGCGATCTTCGCAGCCAGCTCGTGCGCAGCGGCGAGTGGATCATCAGCGACGCGGTTGGCCAGCCCGATCCGGACGGCCTCCTCGGCGTCAACGGTCCGCCCGCTCCAGGTCAGCTCCGCCGCGACGGCCGGCCCGACGAGCCGCGGCAGCAGCTGCGTGCCCGCCATGTCGGGCGCGAGCCCCCAGCGGATCTCCAGCACGCCCAGCACGGTGTCGGGGGCGACGAACCGGATGTCGGCGCCGAGGGCGACCTGCAGCCCGCCGCCCAGCGCGTGCCCACGCACCGCCGCGATCACCGGGACCGGCAGCGTGTGCCAGACGAGCACGGCCCGCTGGCCGCGGGAGAGCCCGTCGGGCTCCGCCACCTGCGTCGGGCGCCACGTCCCGCCGCTCGCCATGGCCTGGAACGCGGACATGTCCAGCCCGGCGCAGAAGGACCGGCCCTCGCCGGAGAGGACCACCGCCCGCAGGCCGGGTGCGTCCCGCAGGCTTGCGCCGACCTCGGCCAGCGCGGCGAACATGCCCGCGTCGAGCGCGTTGAGCTTCTCCGGCCGGTTGAGCCGGACGTCGGCGACCCCGTTGTCGATGGTGCAGAGCACGCGATCCGTCACCCTCGGAGGCTAGAACAACTTTCCGGAATTTCGGGGTCGCGTCCTCTATCGGCTCAAATGCGGTGACGGTGCGTCATCCGGCTCCCGCCGATCGGTGCGACCACCCGGTGCCAACTACCCTCCGAGGTCGTGGCCTCCCCCGATGACCTGCTGTACCGCAAGTCCGAGCTGGTCGAGCTCTCGCACGCCGTCGAGCAGTTCGCGCTCGCCGCGCCGCCCGGCAGCCCGCTCGCCGTCATCGCGATGTTCCAGAGGGAGTCGTACTTCGCCCGCGCCGCCCACGCGTACCAGGAGATCGCCGAGCGGGGTGCGGTCACGCTGGTCGGGATGGTCGCCGACGCCACGCCGATGCTGCCGATGGGCGTGCGCCCCGCGCTGCTCGCGGCCTCCGACTCGCTCGCCCGGGAGTGGAGCGTCACCGTGCTCGGCCCGCGCGGCGGGGCGACGCTGGTCGCGACCGACCTGGAGCGGGTCGATCCCACCGCGCCGACGCTGGAGCACGGGCGGCAGTTCACGGGGCACTGGTCGTTCCGCCGCTCCGACGCGTACCGGGAGACGCTGCGCCTGCGCACCCAGCTGCGACTGCCGGCCGCCACCGCCGACGACATCGACGCCGTCCTCCGGGCGGTGCTGGACGAGCCCGAGCCCCGCCACCAGGACTGGCTGGACGTCCCGCTGCGGTTCCTCGCCGAACGGATGCGGGCCACCGCGCGCGAGCGCGCCGACGCCACGAGGGCGCTCGAGCTGGCGCAGGAGGACGGCGTCGAGCGCGACCCGCGCACAGGCGTCTACACCGAGACCTACCTGCGGCGATGGACCGCGGGCCTGGGCGCCGGCACGCTGCCGGTCGGGCTCGTGCTGGTGCGGGTGCCCGGCTTGACCGACCTGCGCACGCTCGGCCTGCGCGCCGAGCTCGCCGCGGTGCAAGGTGTGACCGGATGCGTCGCCGACCTGATCTCCGACACCGACCGGATCGTGCGGCTCGGCGGCGAGGCGCACGTCGGCGGCTCCGACGACTTCCTGCTCGTGCTGCCCTCGTGGTCGGACGAGGGCGTGCGACGGCTGGTCGACGAGGTGCGGGTGCGGCTGGCCGCGCTCGACCAGGCCTACCCGTTCGTCGCGCTGCCGGCCGTCACGGCGCACGTCGTCACCCGCGACCGACCGTTGCCGCTCGAACAGCTGATGAGCGCGGCCACCGCGGAGGAGCGCCAGCTCACTGGCCCGCGATCGGGCTGACCACCGGGTTGATCGACACAGCGCGGAACGTCCGTCGGAAGTCGGCGGGAGACACCCCCACGGCCTTGCGGAAGTGGTGGCGCAGCAGCGCCCCGCTGCCGAAGCCGCAGCGTGCCGCGATCGCGTCGATGCCCATGTCGGTGTCCTCCAGCATCCGCTGGGCGAGCAGCACCCGCTGCTGCGTGATCCAGCGGTGCGGCGTGGTGCCGGTCTCCGAGACGAACCGCCGCGCGAAGCTGCGCTCCGACATCCGGGCCTGCTGCGCGAGCTCCGCCACCGAGTGGTCGACGTCGAGGCGCTCGATCACCCACTCCAGCACCGGCGCGAGCCGGTCGGCCGAGCAGCTCGGGATCGGCTGCTCGACGTACTGGCGCTGGCCGCCGTCGCGCTGCGGTGGGACGACCATGCGCCGCGCGATGACGTTGACGGCCGAGTTGCCCAACTCGCGGCGCACGATGTGCAGGCAGGCATCGATGCCCGCCGCGGTGCCGGCGCTGGTGACGATGTCGCCGTCGTCGACGTAGAGCACGTCGGGATCGACGTCGGCGAGCGGGTAGCGCCTGCGCAGCTCGTCGGTGTGCATCCAGTGCGCCGTGCACCGCCTGCCGTCGAGCAGCCCGGCCTCACCCAGCACGAACGCGCCGGAACAGATCGCGAGGATCGTGGCGCCGCCCCGCGCCGCCGCCCGCAGCGCTTCGAGGCTCGCCTCGTCGAACTCCCGCGCCTTCGTCGCCGAGACGGCTACGAGGTCGACGCCCTGCAGTCCGTCCAGGCCGTACTCCGGGGTTACCGTCGCGCCGACGGACATCCGCAGCGGACGGCCGGCCTCGGGCCCGCAGACGCGGAACTCGATCGGCGGCACGCCCTCCTCGGTGCGGTCGGTGCCGAAGACCTCGCACAACGTGCCGAACTCGAACGGCGCGACGGCGGGCACGACCAGCGCGGCAACGGATCTGAGCATCCCCGAAGCATACTGGCAGGATCTTTACGAAGGAAGACGTTTCTGCCGCTAGTGTCAGCATCTTGTCGAGCGCAAACTTACTGCCATGGCTACCGCGATTGCAGTCCTCGTCTTCGTCACCCTCCTCGTCTGGCTCTCGGCGGCACGTCCGTCGCTGCCGCGCCTGTCGCCCAGTGAGGAGGACCGTCAGCTCGCCGAGCTCCGCGCGCACGTCGGCGCGCGTGCCGACGTGCACCTGTGAGCAGTACTCATCATCCCGTGTACAGGCGGGCCAGCCGGCCCGCCTCCGCCGCCACCGCATCGGCGGCCGGGTCGTCGAGCTCGTGGAACGGCGAGCAGCTGATCTCGCCGTCGACGAACTTCCACGTGCCGGCGACCTGGCCGTCGACCAAGAACGTCGGGATCGACTGCGGCATCGACGTCGCGAACACGTTCTGCCTGTAGTGCTCCGGCAGGATCTGCCCCCTCCGGGCATGCACCAGCAGCACCGCATCCCATTGCCCGATGAACCGCACGGGCGCCGGCGTCTCCGGGTCCGGCAGCGGCGCCTCCGGCAGGTCGAACAGCACGCCGCCCGCCTCGTCACGGAACCGGCGCAGCTCCATCCGTTCGAGCACCTCACGGGTCTCCGTCAGCTTCCAGCCGCAGAACGACCCGACGTCCTTCACCGATGCCGGGCCGAACCCGCCCAGGTAGCGCGTGACCAGCAGCTCGCAGCCTTCGGCAAGGGTCGGGCGCGGCTGCGGCAGCGTGATCGTGTGCTCGGCGAGCCCGTAGACGTGGGCGCGCGGCGTGCCCCACGTCCCGGCCGGCGGCACCCTGACCAGGTCGATCCACAGCTGGACCCCCGGCCACGCAGCCTTCGGATGACCGTCCGCGACGAGCCGCTTCTGCAGTTCCGCCTGCTTGAGCGGGCCGTCGGCGAGGTACCCGCGCACGGCATCGGCCACCGTCTGCATGTCGATGTCGTCGGCCTTCCAGGCCCTGCGGAACCACTCCTGCCGCGGCTCCCGCACCGCCTCGACGAGCGGTGCGTAGTCGGCCGCCGAGAGCATGTGGATCGTGCAGCGCATCGCCCAGCCCTGCACGATCGACCCGTCGAGCAAGGCGGCGGTCAGCGCTTCGCGCTCGAAACCCGCGAGCCGCGACCACAGCCCGACGTACCCCGATGGCGAGTACTGCGTCTGCAGGCACGCGACCTGCTCCACCGCGCTGACCAGCGACGACGTCGACCGTTCCAGCAGCAGCTGGCGGGCGAGCACCGCCCGGTTGAGCTCGCGGGTGCTCAGCACACGTTCGGTCATGCCGCGAGTCTGCCTTCCGCCCTCGACGTGACATGAGTCAGGTCAGATCGCTGACCCGCCCCACTGCTCCCGCCACCGTCGACAACGACGTTCTGGCTGTTGTTAGCGCTCACAAACAGCCATTACGTCGTTGTCGACGGTGGCGCGGGCGCGCAGGTGCGCCGCGGTGGTGTCGTCGGCGGGGATGAACGTGGTCAGCCGCGTCTCCGATGCGCGGCCCAGCCACAGGTGCGTCGCCGTGAAGGTGAGCAGGCCCACCTCCGGGTGCTGCACCCGTTTGGGGTGGCCGTGCATGGGCTGGACGTCGTGCTGGCCCCAAAGCGCCTCGAACGCGGGCGAGCTGTTGCGCAGGCGCGTGATGAACGACCTCCAGGTCGGATCGCCGTAGTGGTCGGCGAGCGCCGCGCGCAGCTGCGCGACGGCGCGTGGTGCGCTGTCGGGCCATTCGGGCAGCCGGGCCTGCCACTGCGGGTTGGTGAAGCACTGCAGCACCGAATTGCGGTCGGCGAAGGGCACCGAGCTGACGTCGAAGAGCCAGTCGTGGGCGCGGTTGAACGCAAGGATGTCGGTGCGGGCGTTGTAGACGGCCGCGGGGTAGGGCTCCAGCTGCGTCAGCATCACGCGGACCTCGTCGGGCACCGCCTTGCTCTCCGCCTCCAGCGGCGGCGGGGGCGCGCCGGCCAGCCGGAACAGGTGCGCGCGTTCGTGCGGGTCGAGCCGCAACGTGCGCGCGACGGCGTCGAGCACCTGCTCGGACACGTTGATGTCGCGGCCCTGCTCGAGCCACGTGTACCAGGTGACACCGACGCCCGCGAGCTGCGCGACCTCCTCCCTGCGCAGGCCCGGCGTCCGGCGGCGGCCCATCGTCGGGAGGCCGACCTGTTCCGGGGTGATCCGCTCACGCCGGCTGCGCAGGAACGCGGCCAGCTCCTGCTGGCGCACACCGCACGCCGCTGCAATCGTCGCCACCCGACCAGCGTCGCAGAGTCGCCACGCCCGAGCCAGGTGGTGCGGGTACCAGGATGAGCAGGCTTCTGGTACCAGGCTCGGCGCCGGCCGAGCGTGGGCGCCATGGCACTTTCCACCCCCCTGGAACCGGCCGCGAACCGGGGGCTCACGCCGGCCGGCCTGACCACCGTCCTCCTTGGCGCCGCGCTGGCGCCGCTCGACTTCTTCATCGTCAACGTCGCGCTGCCCACGATCGGCGCCGACCTCCGGGCGCCCGCGGCCACGCTGGAGTGGATCGTCGCCGGCTACGGCATCGCGTTCGCGCTGCTGCTGGTCGTCGGCGGGCGGCTCGGCGACGCATTCGGGCGGCGCAGGCTGTTCGTCATCGGGCTGGGCGCGTTCACGATCACGTCGCTGATCTGCGGGCTGGCGCCGGACGCCGCGACGCTGGTCGTGGCCCGGGTGGCGCAGGGCGTCGCCGCCGGGCTGATGGTCCCGCAGGTGCTCTCGATCATCCAGACCAGCGCGTCCGGGGAGCGGCGCTCGCGCATGCTCGGGTTCTACGGCGCCACCGCCGGCGTCGCGATGGTGATCGGGCAGGTGCTCGGCGGCGTGCTCGTCACGGCCGACCTCGGCGGCGTCGGGTGGCGGCTGATCTTCCTGGTGAACGTGCCGATCGGGTTGCTCGGGCTCGTCACGGCGCGCTGGACGCTGCCCGAGTCGCGGTCGCGCGAGCCGCTGGGCATCGACGTGCGGGGGACGCTCCTGCTCGGGCTCACCCTGCTGACGCTGCTCGTGCCGCTGCTGGAGGGCCGCGAGCTGGGCTGGCCGTGGTGGTGCTGGGTGCTGCTGGCGGTGTGCCCGTTCGCCGCGGTGGCGTTCGTGCGGGCCGAGCGGCAGCTGGAGCGCGGTGGCGCGGTGCCGCTGCTGCCGATGTCGTTGCTGCAGGTCCCGAGCATGCGCAGAGGGCTGGCCATCGCCGCGGCGTTCTTCGCGGGGTTCGGCGCGTTCCTCTTCGCCGTCACGCTGACCGTCCAGGAGAGCCTCGGCTTCGGGCCGCTCGGCTCGGGCCTGGCGCTCGCGCCGCTCGCCCTCGCCTTCCTGGTCACGTCGCTGCTCGGCACCGGTCTCGTCACCCGCTTCGGGCGGCGGGTGGTCGTCGTCGGCGCGGTGGTGCAGGCGGTGGGGCTGCTCGTACTGATCGCGACGACGCTCGTCGCGTGGCCCGACCTCACGGTGCTCGCGCTCGTGCCCGGCTCGGTGATCTGCGGGATCGGGCAGGGGCTCGTCGCGCCGACGCTGTTCCGGGTGATCCTCTCCGGCGTGCCGGCCGAGAGCGCGGGGGCCGGGAGCGGGGCGCTGGCGACCACGCAGCAGACAGCGCTCGCGCTCGGCGTCGGACTGCTCGGCTCGCTGTTCGTCGCGCTGCGCGAGCCGGGGGTGCTGGGGCCGGAGGCGACGCTGGTGCTGATCGTCGGACTGCAGGTGATCATGGTGGTCGGGATCGCCGTCGCCGCGCGCCGGCTGCCCGACCCGCGCGCGGGGCGGTGAGGAGCCGCGAGCGCCCCGGGAGATGGCAGCAATGCGTGCGTTCCGCACGCGTGGGCAGGAAAGCCACTTTCCGGCCCTCACAGGGCAGGAAAGTGGCTTTCCTGCCCTCCCCGGGCTCCGGTGCCCGGGGACGTCAGCGGGCGGCGAGGATGCGGTCCACCAGGTCCGCCGCGTGGCCCGTGTCGGTTTCCGTGCTGGTCAGCGCTAGGTTCGCGACCATCCGGTCGGGGTGGACCGTCAGGCCTTCGAGGCTCACCCGCAGCCGCGCGGCCGCGCCGCCGGTGGCGCGCAACAGGTCCGTGAGCGTCTCCCACTCCGCGTGCCACGCGCCGGCCGCGCGCTGGTGCTCGTGGTCGGCGGCGGCGAGCAGGATGGCGGCGAGACCCGGCGCGCGGCGGGCCGAGGCGCGGGCGGTGATCGCGGCGATTGGGTTGCGCTTGTGCGGCATGGACGACGAATCGCCGGGCGCGGCCTCGGACACCTCCCCCAGCTCGGTGCCGGCGAGCAGCACGACGTCGGTCGCGGGCTTCGCGCAGGCTCCGGCGGCGACGGCGAGCGCGCCGGCAAGCTCCCCGATCCGGGTGCGCTCGGTGTGCCACGGCGGCGCGTCGGCGAGGCGCAGCTGCCGGGCGAGCGACTCCGCCACGGCCGGCCCGTGGGGGTGCAGTGCGGCGAGCGTCCCGGCCGCCCCACCGAACTGGACGGGCAGCGCAGCCACAGCGCGCTGCAGCGCCGCGCGGGAGCGGTCGAGCCCGGCCGTCCAGCCTGCGGCGACCAGCCCGAAAGTCGTCGGCAGCGCGTGCTGCCCGAGCGTCCGGGCGATCATCGGGGTCTCGCGGTGCTGCGCCGCGAGCCGGGCCGCGGCGTCGGCGGCGCCGCGCAGGTCGTCGAGCACGACGTCGCCGGCCCAGCCGACGAGCAGCACGGCGGCGGTGTCCATGACGTCCTGGCTGGTCGCACCCGGGTGCACGGACCCGCCGGCGTCGCCGACGGCCGCGCGCAGCTGCCTGACCAGCGGGATCACCGGGTTGCCGCCCTCCACCGCCGCCATCCCGAGCGTCGCCGGGTCGACCGCGAGCTCGGCGGCGGCAGCTTCGATCCGCTCGGCGTGCGCGGCCGGGACGATCCCGTGCTCGGCCGCCGCGCGCGACAACGCAACCTCGACGGCGACCAGCGCGGCCGTCCACGAAGCGTCGTCGAGGCGCGCCGCAACACGATCGGCGCCGAACAGGGGGTCGAAGAGCGCTGAACCCATGCCGCGCACCGTACGGGCGCCGGGTGGTGGGCCCGGATTCGGCGGTCGGCTGGGGTCCCGAGCGGGTTACGCCAACGTCACCGGGAGCGTGCGCAGGCCGCGGACCAGCGGGCTCTGCCGGTAGACGAGCTCGGCGACGTCTCCGTCGAGTGCGAGCCCGGGGAACCGCTTGATTAGCAGGCCGATCGCCTCCTGCCCCTCGATGCGGGCCAGCTGGGCGCCGAGGCAGTGGTGCAGGCCGTGTCCGAACGCCACGTGGCCGCTGCCCTCGCGGTCGACGCGCAGCTCGGCGGCCGCGTCGAACCGGTCGCCGTCGTGGTTGGCCGACGCCAGCGAGAGCACGACGACCGACCGCGCGGGGATCGTCACACCGGAGTACTCGACGTCCTCGATGGCGAACCGGGCGGGTGTGGTGTGCACCGGGGAGTCCCAGCGCAGGAACTCCTCGATCGCCGCGGGCAGCAGCTCCGGACGCTCGTGCAGGAGCGCCATCTGTTCGGGGTGGGTCATGAGCGCGAGCAGGCCGTTGCCGATGAGGTTGACGGTGGTCTCGTGCCCCGCGATCAGCAGCATCATCGCCATCGCGACGAGCTCGGCCTCCGACAGCCGGTCGCCGTCGTCGGCCACCTCGATGAGCGAGCTGATCAGGGCGTCGTCCGGCTCGGCGCGCTTGCGCTCGATGAGCGCCGCGAGGTATCCGTGGAGGTTCTGCATCGCCTGCGCCGAGCCCTCGTGCGACGACGCGTCGACCATGTCGTTCGACCACGCAGCGAACTCGTCCCGGTCGTCGGCCGGCACGCCGAGCAGCTCGCAGATCACGAACACGGGCAGCAGGAAGGCGTACTCCGCCATGATGTCGACCTTGCCCTCCGCGGGCAGCGCCTCGATCAGCTCCTCCGCGATCTGGCGGACCCGCGGGCGCATCTCCTCCATCCGCCGCAGCGTGAACGTCCGCGAGACCAGCTTGCGCAGGCGGGTGTGCCCGGGCGGGTCCATCAGCAGCATCATCGGGATCTGCTGCTGGTGGAAGGCCTCGGCGCGCTGCTCCTCGGGGAGCGTGTAGCGCCAGTCCTTGCTCAGCCGCGGGTCGGCGAGCGCAGCGCGGACGTCGGTGTAGCGCGAGAGGAGCCAGAGTGGGCCGTCCGGCCGCTGCACCTCCCGCACCGGCTCGTCGGCACGCAAGGCCGCGTACGCGGGGTAAGGATCAGCCCAGAAGGCTCCCTCGAAGATGTCGATCGACGTGGCGGTCACCGGGCTCCTAGCGTCAGGCGGAACGATGTAAGCACGAGCTTACAGAAGTCGGCGAGCCACCGTCACCGTCCGAACTTCCCCATCGTTTTGGGTGGATGCGCGCTGTGCGGGCGCGCATCCACCCAAAACAGTGGGGAAGTCGGCGTCGTTAATCGCTGGCGCCGGCGGTGCGGCCCGTTTACCGTCCTCTCATGCGCCTCAGGTGATGCTCCCCGCGCTCAGCGCGGCGGCGGTCCGAGCACTCGTGCGTCCGACCGCCCGGCTCCTCGTTGCAGGAGCCCTTCCCTCGGTCCGTCCGGCCGGCTTCAACGCCGTTCCTGGCTCCGTCGGCCGCATCCCACAGGAGGCATCCATGCCTGCACGCCCGTCACTCACCGACCTGATCAGCGAGATCACGGTCGAGCAGCCTGAACCCGAGACCGCCCCGGCCAACCGGGCGGCCCGTCGGGGCAAGGCCAAGAACCAGGCCGCCGCGGCCGATCGCTACCACGGATCCGCGGGGCACGCGAGGCCCGCCCAGGGCCGCCGGATCAACCCGGTACGCCGTACGGGTTGAGCCGGTTGCACCGGCGTCGCCGACCCCGCGTCCACGGGGTCGGCGGCGCCGACGGCCGTTCCCACATGTGACGATGGGGGCGTGATCACCGATCAGCCGTGCAGGGTCTGGTGGGCCGCACCCGTCGCACCCGAGCGCGCGCCGGGGCTCGTCGACCTGCTCGACGCCCACGAACGCGACAGGCTTTCCCGGTTCCGGCAACCGATCGACTCCGCCCGCTACCTCGCCGCCCACTCCCTCACCCGGATCGTGCTGGCCGGCATGCTCGGGCTCGACGCGGCGGCGATCACGTTCGACCGCACGTGCCGCTGCGGCAAGCAGCACGGCAAGCCCGTGCTGGCCGACCGCCCGACGCCCGCGTTCTCGATGACGCACGCCGGCGACCTCGTCGGCGTCGCCGTGCACTCCGCCGCCGTCGGCATCGACGTCGAGCAGATCCGCGAGCTCCCCGACCTCGCCGGCATGGCGGAGCACGTCTGCTCCCCCGCCGAGCTGGCCGCAGGCATCCCGGATCCCGGGGCCTTCTTCACCGCGTGGACACGCAAGGAGGCGCTGCTCAAGGCCACCGGCGACGGGCTCTCGACGCCCATGTCCACGATCACACTCGACGCGCGAGGCGTGCGCGAGTGGGTCGGCGAGGGTGCGCCCAGCGCGCCGATGTGGCTGCGCGACCTGCGGCCGGCCGCGGGCTATCCGGCCGCTGTCGCCGGCTTCGGCGCCGAGCCCGCCGTCGAGGAACGGGACGGGAACCCGCTACTCCGTTGACGGAGTGAGTACTCACTCCGTAGCGTCGGTTTCATGACAGAACCCGTTCCCCGGCGCCGCGCGCCGGGCATGACACCCGAGCGGCGGCGCGAGATGATCGTTGCCGCCGCGCTCCCACTCGTCGCGGAGCAGGGCGCCGCGATCACAACCAGCCAGGTCGCTCGTGCGGCCGGCATCGGCGAGGCCACGATCTTCCGTGTTTTCCGCGACAAGGACGAGCTGCTCGACGCCTGCATCGTCGAGGCGCTGCGCCCCGACACCGCGCTCGACGAGATCGCCTCGATCGACCTCGACCAGCCGCTCGCCGAGCGGCTCACCGAGGCTGCCACCGCGCTCGACGCCCACCTCGCCCGCATCGGCGCGGTCGTCGGCGCGCTGCACGGCACCCGCCCGCGCGACCGTCGCGCACGGGACGAGCAGGGCGAACACCCTCCCGCGTCGGCCCGAACGCAGTCCTACCAGGACACCATCGACGCGATCTCGGCCTTGCTCGCCCCGGAGAAGGCCGCGCTGCGCTACCCGGCCGAGCAGCTGGCCGGCATGTTCGTGAGCCAACTCTTCGCGAGGACCCGCCCGTTCTCCGGATCGGTGATCACGACCGAGCAGCTCGTCGACCTGTTCCTCAACGGCGCACTCCAGGGGGTCTCCGCATGATCGAGTTCGACCACGTCGCACTGCCGGCGCGCGACGCCGAGCGCTCGGCCCGCTTCCTCGCCGACCTGCTCGGCGGCGTCCAGCCGCGCCCCGAGGGGCCGGACGGCGACATGAGCTCCGTCCCGGTCGGCGACGGCGCGATGCTGCTCTACATGACCGTCGGCGCCACCGACGACATCCCGCGCGGGCACCTCGCACTGCGGGTCGACCCCGACCGGTTCGCCGGTGTCGTGGCGGGCCTGCGCGAGCGCGGCATCGCGTTCGGCAACAACCCGGCCGAGCCCGAGAACGGCGAGACGACCGACTGCCTCGGCGAGGCCGGACGGCTCTACTTCTCCGACCCCGACGGACACCTGCTGGAGGTCGTCACGCCGGCCAGGTGACCGTCGACAACGACGTTCTGGTCGTTTGTTAGCGCTCACAACAGCCATAACGTCGTTGTCGACGGTGTTGTCGGGGCTGCGGGGGATGATGGCGCCGTGACCGGCACGGCGGCGCGGTGGGTGCTGCACCTCGACATGGACGCGTTCTACGCGTCGGTCGAGCAGCTCACCCGTCCGACCGTGCGGGAGCGCCCGGTGCTGGTCGGCGGCCTGGGGCCGCGGTCGGTCGTGGCCGGCGCCAGCTACCAGGCCCGCGTGTTCGGCGCGCGGTCGGCCATGCCGATGGGCCACGCGCGGCGGCTGTGCCCGCACGCCGTCGTGCTGCCGCCACGGTTCGCGCTCTACCAGTTCCTCTCCGCGCGGGTCATGGAGGTGCTGTCCGACGCCGCGCCCGTCGTCGAACCCATCTCGCTCGACGAGGCGTTCCTCGAGCCGCCGGCGCTGGTCGGCGCCGAGGCCGAGGCCGTCACCGCCTTCGGCGTCGAGCTGCGGGCCGCGGTGCGGGCGGCGACGGGCCTGCCGGCCTCCGTCGGCGCGGGCTCCGGCAAGCAGCTCGCCAAGATCGCCTCCGAGCTGGCGAAGCCCGACGGCCTGCGGGTCGTCCCGGCCGCGGAGGAGCAGGCGGTGCTCGCGCCGCTGCCCGTCCGCGCGCTGTGGGGTGTCGGGCCGGTCGCGGAGGCCGGGCTGCGCAAGGTCGGGATCACCACGGTCGGCGAGCTCGCCGCGATGGACCTGCGGGAGCTGACCGGCCTGCTCGGCAGCGCCGTCGGCTCCGGGCTCCAGCAGCTCGCCCGCGGCATCGACGACCGCCCGGTGGCGCCGCCGGGCGCTGCGAAGCAGGTCAGCGCCGAGACCACGTTCGACACCGACCTCACCGCCATGTCGGCCGTGCACGAGGCCGTCGCGCGGATGACGGCGGCGGCGCACCGGCGGCTCGTCGCCGGCGGTCGGGCCGCGCGCACGGTGACCGTGAAGGTCCGCAGCGCCGACTTCACCACCCACAGCCGCTCCGAGACGTCGAGCGTGGCCAGCACCGACCTCGGCGCGCTCA
This sequence comes from Pseudonocardia sp. TRM90224, assembly GCF_021245725.1. GTDB lineage: Bacteria > Actinomycetota > Actinomycetes > Mycobacteriales > Pseudonocardiaceae > Pseudonocardia. The sequence goes on from NZ_JAJGSX010000005.1 coordinate 255,774, forward strand.
CGTCCGTCGCGCGGAGGCTCGCGGAGTCGGCCGTGCCGGAGGGCGGGGTGCGGCTCATCGGGGTCTCGCTGGCCGGGCTCGGCGAGAACCCGCCGCCCGCGCTGTTCGAGCCTGCGGTCGAGGAGGAGATCCGGGTGGCGCAGGACGTCGAACCGGCCGCGGCAGTACCGGCTTCGGCACCGGTCGAGACCAGCCGGCCGTGGCAGGCGGGCGACGACGTCCGGCACCCCGACCACGGGCACGGCTGGGTGCAGGGCGCCGGGCACGGACGGGTCACCGTTCGGTTCGAGACCCGCACGAGCGGGCCGGGCCGGGCCCACACGTTCGCCGCCGACGACACCGCGCTGACCCGCGCCGACCCGCTCGACAGCCTTGCCTGAACCCTTCGGGTGCACCTGTCACCCAGACGTGAACTCGATGCCTTTCCACCCCTCCCGACCGTATGATCGATATGGAACTACGAGGGGGGAAGCGATGGCGACGAAGCACCGCCCGGCGAAGCGCTGGTGGGGTATCGGGACGCTGTTGCTCGCGCTCCTCGCGCTGGTGTCGGCCGCCCGATGCGCGATCACGCTCGTGTACCTCGGCTTCGAGTACAGCGCCGAGGTCAACCCCATCGCCACCCCTGCCAGCTACTACGTCTTCACCGACGGCGGCGGCCCGCCGTACACCACCGCGGCGGTCGCGCTCGCGGTCGCGATGCTCGCCGTGCTCGTCGGGATGACGTGGGCGGGCGTGCGGATGGCGGGGCGGCCGACCATGCTGTACACGGTCTGGTCGATGTGCCTGCTGCTCGCGGCGATCTTCCCGACCGACAACTCCCCCAACATCGAGACGTTCGGCGGCTGGGTGCACCAGTTCGCGGGCGCCGGGATCCTCGCGCTGCTGTCGTTCGCCGGGTTCGCGGCCGCGCCGCGGCTGGCGGAGAACCCGTCGTGGGCACCGGTCGTCGGGCAGCTGCGGATGCTCTCCGCCGGCGCCGCCGTGCTCGCCCTCGCGTACCTGCTGAGCAGGGCGATCGAGTTCATCCCCGGCATGGTCGTGCCGTTCGGGATCACCGACGTCGACGGCGCGCTGCAGCGGATGGTGTTCGCGTTCGACATCGCCGTGATCGCAGCGCTGGCGGTGCACCTGGTGCGGGTGTCGGTGACGACGCTGCGCGACAAGGCGGAGGCCTGGACGGCCGACCCGGCGGCGCGCCCGCTGGAGCGCTGAACCCACCGGGTCCGACTCGGGGGTACGCGTCGTCCCGCACGCGAGGGCAGGAAAGCCACTTTCCTGCCCCCACAGGGCCTGAAAGTGGCTTTCCTGCCCTCCCGCCGGAGGCGGCTCGACTCTCGTGGTGTCGCCTATCCGTTCTTCTCCGCCACCCCCGCGGCGTCGAACGTCGCGACGTCCCGCAGGGCCTGCGCCGCCCCCTGCACCACCGGGAGGGCGAGCAGCGCGCCCGTGCCTTCGCCGAGGCGCATCCTTAGGTCGAGGAGCGGTTCCAGGCCGAGGTGGTCGAGCGCGAGCCGGTGCCCCGGCTCGGCCGATCGATGGCCGGCGAGGCAGTAGCCGATGGCGTCGGGGGCCAGTGCTCCGGCGACCAGTGCCGCGGCGCCGGCGTTGACGCCGTCGAGCACGACCGGCACGCGCAGCGCGGCCGCGCCGAGCACGAACCCGGCGAGCCCGGCGTGTTCCAGCCCACCGAACGCGGCCAGCACACCGAGCGGGTCAGTGGGGTCCGGAGCGTGCAGTGCGAGCGCCGCGGCGACGACGCTGGTCTTGTGCGCGAGCGTCGTGTCGTCGATGCCGGTGCCGCGCCCGGTGGCCGCGGCGGCGTCCGCGCCGGTGAAGGCGCAGATCAGGGCCGCGGCGGCGGTCGTGTTGGCGATGCCCATGTCGCCGGTGACGAGGCAGCGGTTGCCGGCGGCGACGAGGTCGCGGGCGGTCTCGATGCCGGCCTCCACCGCCGCCCGTGCCTGGTCACGCGTCAGTGCGGGGCCCTGGGTCATGTCGGCGGTGCCGGCCGCCACCCGGCGGGGCACCAGCCCGGGCACCGGTTCGACGGGCGCCGCGACCCCGACGTCGACGACGCACACCTCGGCCCCGACGGACCTCGCGAACGCGTTCACCACTGCCCCGCCGGCGAGGAAGTTGGCGACCATCTGGGCCGTCACCTCCTGCGGCCAGGGCGTGACCCCCTGCGCGTGCACGCCGTGGTCGCCGGCGAACACCGCCACCGCGGCCGGGGCGGGCAGGGGCGGCGGGCAGCTGCCGGCGATCCCGGCAAGCGTCACCGCGACGTCCTCGACCTGCCCGAGTGAGCCCCGTGGCTTGGTCATCCGGTCGAGGCGTTCAGCGGCCGCGGCCTGAGCGGCAGCGTCCACCGGCTCGACCGCGGCGACGGTCTCGGCAAGCAGGTCCATCGGTTCCTCCCCCGGCAGGCCGCGCAGCCCGTAGGTGTCGTGGTGCACGGCCCAGGCCAGCGGCCGCCGGCGCGCCCAGCCCGCGGTCGCGAGCTCCGGCTCGTCGGGGAACGCCGTGACGTGCCCGATGCACAGATAGGCGACCAGCTCGACGTGCGCGGGCAACCCCAGCTCGGCGGCGAGCGCACGCTCGTCGCCGAAGCTCACCCAGCCGACGCCGAGACCCTCGGCGCGCGCAGCGAGCCACAGGTTCTGCACCGCGCCGACCACCGAGTACGCCGCCGTCCGCGGCTGGGTGTGGCGGCCGAGCGTGTGGCGGCCGCCGCGGGTCGGGTCGCAGGTGACGGCGATGTTGAGCGGGGTGTGGAGGATCGCCTCGACCTTGAGGTCGCGGAACGCCGCCGCCCGCGCGGCCGGGAGCGAGGCCGCGTAGGCGGCGCGGGCCGCCGCGACGTGATCGTGCACCCGTTGCCGGGTCGCCAGGTCGCTGACCAGCAGGAAGTCCCACGGCTGCGAGAAACCGACCGACGGCGCGGCGTGCGCCGCGGCGAGCACCCTGTGCAGCGCGGCGGGGTCGATCGGGTCGGGCCGGAAGCCGGTGCGGACGTCCCGCCGGGCGGCGACGACGTCGTAGAACCTCACAGCGCCGTCGTCCACAGTGCCATCTTCATAGGGAGCCGCCGCGACCCGCCCGTTTCGGCGGCACGATCAGAGTCGAGAGGTACGGCCCCTGCTCGGCGGGGTCGAGCTCGCACGCCGGCCGGATGTCCTCGCTGAGCAGGCCCAGCCCGGCCCCGTAGACGGCGTCGTCGAGCCGGCCGGTCTCGCGCAGGACGGTGAGCGTCTCCGGCAGCATCCGGCCGAACTTGTAGGCCACCACCGCGTCGAAGTGGTCGAGCGCCTCCCGGAACCGCTCCGGGCCCGCCGTCATGGGGAAGAGCGCGAGCGACTCGCGGCCCTCCACCAGCGGTGTCCCCGAGCGCGCCGCGAGGTCCTGCATCGCGGTGATGCCCGGCACCAGCTCGACGGACAGCTCCCCCACCAGCTCACGGACCGTCGCCGCGAGGTAGGTGAAGGTCGAGTAGACGCAGGGGTCGCCGATGGTCGCGAACGCGGCCGTGCCGCCGGGGTGCTCGGCGAACCAGCGAGCGACCTGCGCCGCGGCGGCGTCCCACGCCTGCTCACGGCGCTCGGAGTGCTCGCGGTCGTGCAGCGCGAACACCACCCGCTCGACCCGCCACGCCTCCGCGTAGAACAGCGCGGTCTGCTCGGCGCGGCCGGTCTCCCCCGTGTCCGCGACGGGGACGAAGACGACGTCGGCCTTGGCCAGCAGGTTCGCCGCCTTGACGGTGACGAGGTCGGGGTCGCCCGGCCCGACGCCGACCCCGACGAGGGTGCCGCTCATGAGTCACCCTCCAGATCGCCTTCGAGATCCAGGTAGGTCTGGCGGAGCCGGTCGAGCACGGCGTCGTCCGGCTTGGCCCACATGCCGCGATCGGCCGCTTCGAGCAGCCGCTCGGTGATCCCGCGCAACGCCCACGGGTTGGACTTCTCCATGAACGCCCGGTTCGTCTCGTCGAAGACGTAACTCTCGGCGAGCTGCCCGTACATCCAGTCGTCGACGACGCCGGCGGTGGCGTCATAGCCGAAGAGGTAGTCGACGGTAGCGGCCAGCTCGAACGCGCCCTTGTAGCCGTGGCGCTGCATCGCGGTGATCCACTTCGGGTTCACGACCCGTGCCCGGAACACGCGCTTGGTCTCCTCGGCGAGCGTGCGGGTCTTCACCGCGTCGGTGACGGCGGAGTCGCCGACGTAGGCGGCGGGCGAGCGGCCGGTGAGCGCGCGCACCATCGCGACCATGCCGCCGTGGTACTGGAAGTAGTCGTCGGAGTCGACGATGTCGTGCTCGCGGGTGTCCTGGTTCTTCGCCGCGACCGCGATGCGCCGGAACGACTGCTCCATGTCGGCGCGCGCCTCGCGCCCGTCCAGCCCGCGGCCGTAGGCGTAGCCGCCCCAGACCGCGTAGACCTCGGCCAGGTCGGCGTCGCTGCGCCAGTTGCGGGCGTCGATCAGCGGCAGCAGCCCGGCCCCGTAGGCGCCCGGCTTGGAGCCGAAGATCCGGGACGTGGCGCGGCGGCGGTCGCCGTGCGTCGCCTCGTCCTCGTCGACGTGCTTGCGCAGGTAGTTCTGCTCGGCCGGCTCGTCCAGCTCGGCGACGGCCCGGATCGCGTCGTCGATCAGCGTGATGACGTGCGGGAACGCGTCGCGGAAGAACCCGGATATGCGCACTGTGACGTCGATGCGCGGGCGGCCGAGCTCGGCGAGCGGGACGATCTCGAACCCGGTGACCCGCCGCGAGGCGTCGTCCCAGACGGGCCGGCAGCCGATCAGTGCGAGGATCTCGGCGAGGTCGTCACCCTGCGTCCGCATCGCCGCGGTGCCCCAGACGGTGAGGCCGACCGACGTCGGGTAGGTGCCGGTGTCGGCGAGGTGGCGCGCGACGAGCGAGTCGGCCAGCGCGCTGCCGATCTCCCACGCGCTGCGCGACGGGATCGCCTTCGGGTCGACGGAGTAGAAGTTGCGGCCGGTGGGCAGCACGTTGACCAGGCCGCGCGTCGGCGAGCCCGAGGGACCGGCCGGGACGTACCCGCCGTCGAGCGCGTGCAGGACGTTCGCCACCTCGTCGGTGGTGCGGTCGAGCCGCGGGACGACCTCGGCGCAGCCGAACTCCAGCACGGCGACGACGTCGGCGACGGGCTCGCCGAGCAGCTCGGTGACGACGACGGCCGGCTCGCGCCACCCCCGTTCCTGCACACCGGTGACGAGCCGGCGAGCGACTCCTTCCAGCACATCGACAAGATCCGCACCAGTCCGCGACGGACCACCGGAGATCGCAACGAGCCGCGCGAGGTGGGCAGGAAAGCCACTTTCCGGCCCTGTGGGGGCAGGAAAGTGGCTTTCCTGCCCTCCCCACGGCTCGCCGGGGGCGGCGAGGAGCGCCTGCTCGTCGAGCCCCGCCCACGCCGCGAGCGCCGCCCGGAGGCCGGGCAGCGCCTTGCGTCCACCCCACACCTGGCTCGCCCGCAGGATCGCGAGCACCAGGTTGACCTGCGCCTCGTCCGCCGGGACGCCGCCCAGGATGTGCAACCCGTCGCGGATCTGGACGTCCTTGACCTCACACAGGTAGCCGTCGATGTGGAGGATGAAGTCGTCGAACTCCTCCTCGCCCGGCGCGGCGTCGACGTGTAGGTCGTGGTGCAACTGCGCGGCCTGCACGACCTCCCAGATCCGCACCCGCAGCGCCGGCAGCTTGGCCGGGTCCATGGCCTGCACGGTGGCGTACTCGTCGAGGAGCTGTTCGAGCTTCGCCATCTCGCCGTACGTGTCGGCGCGCGCCATCGGCGGCACCAGGTGGTCGACGACGACGGCGTGCCCGCGGCGCTTGGCCTGCGTGCCCTCACCGGGGTCGTTCACGATGAACGGGTAGACCAGCGGCAGCTCGCCGAGCACGGCGTCGGGCGCGCAGTCGGGTGCGAGGCCGAGACCCTTGCCGGGCAGCCATTCGAGGGTGCCGTGCTTGCCGAGGTGGATCACCGCGTCGGCGCCGAACTCGTTGTCCAGCCAGCGGTAGGCGGCCAGGTAGTGGTGCGAGGGCGGCAGGTCGGGGTCGTGGTAGATCGCGATCGGGTTCTCGCCGAAGCCGCGCGGCGGCTGGATCATCAGCAGCACGTTCCCGAACCGCAGCGCCGCCAGGACGATGTCGCCGCCGTCGACGTAGAGCGAGCCGGGCGGCTCACCCCAGTGCTCGCGGATCCCGCTGGTCAGCTCGCCGGGCAGGGCGTCGAACCAGCGCCGGTACTCGTCGAGCCGCACCCGCGACGGCGCCGCGGCGAGCTGCTCCTCGGTGAGCCACTCGACGTCGTGGCCACCGGCGGCGATCAAGGTGTGGATCAGCGTGTCGGAGTCCTCTGGGAACTCGCCGACCGAGTAGCCGGCGGCCCGCAGCGCCCGCAGCAGCACCACGGCCGACGCCGGGGTGTCGAGCCCGACGGCGTTGCCGACCCGCGCGTGCTTCGTCGGGTAGCTCGACAGCACGACGGCCAGCTTGCGGTCGGCGACGGGGGTCGTACGCAGCCGCGCGTGCCGCACGGCGAGCCCGGCCAGCCGCGCCGCCCGCTCGGGGTCGGCGACGTAGGTCGGGATGTCGTCGCCCTCGGCCGTCTCCTTGAACGAGAACGGCACCGTGATCAGGCGGCCGTCGAACTCGGGGATGGCGACCTGCATCGCGGCGTCCATCGGCGAGAGCGCGGCATCCGACTCCGCCCAGGTGGCGCGCGAGGTGGTGAGGCAGAGGCCCTGCAGCACCGGGACGTCGAGCGTCGCGAGCGCGCCCGCGTCCCAGGCGTCCTCCTCGCCGCCGGCGCTGGCGTCGGCCGCGACGGTGCCGCCGGCGGCCAGCACCGTCGCCACCAGCACGTCCGCCTTGCCGAGCAGCTCCATCAGCTCCGGCTGGGCGCCGCGCAGCGAGCCGCAGAAGACGGGCAGCGCGTTGGCGCCACGGGCCTCGACGGCGTCGCAGAGGGTGTCGACGAACGCGGTGTTGCCGGAGAGCTCGTGGGCCCGGTAGAAGACGATGCCGACGGTCGGGCGGCCGGCGTCGAGCGCGCGCTGCCCGTGCACTCCGAACTCCGCCGCGGGAACGGGCGGCGCGAAGCCCTCACCCGTCAGCAGCACCGTGTCGGAGAGGAAGCGGTGCAGCTCGCGCAGGTTGTCGACCCCGCCCGCGGCAAGGTAGGCCAGCGCTTCCGACGCCACGCCGGCCGGCACCGTCGAGGCACCCATCAGCTCGGCGTCGGGCGCGGCCTCGCCGCCCAGCAGCACCACCGGCAACCCCGAGGCCACCAGCACGTCGACGCCCTCCGGCCAGGCCCGCCGCCCGCCGAGCAGGCGCAGCACGACCACCGAGACGCCTTCGAGCAGCGGCGGCAGCCCCGCCGGCTCCACCCGCGCGGGGTTGGCCGTCCGGTAGACCGCACCCGAGCTGCGGGCAGCCAGCAGCTCGGTGTCGGCGGTGGAGAGCAGCAGGACAGGAACCGTCATGTCATCCTCACGAGGGTCCGCGCCCTCCGGTCGGGGATACCACGACGGCAGCAAGTCTCCTGGCTCCCGGATCAGCGCGACCCGCCCGACCTTCCCGCCGCGACACGGCAGTGGTCATGAGGGTGGACGGCTCGCTCCCCGGTGACAGTGGCGGGACCGCGCCGGACTCGCACCGGCTTCCTCCACTGCCGTCGCGAGAACTGCAACACACCCAGGGGGCGCCGGTCAACGCCAGGTGAGGTTGCCGACCCACGTTTCGGACGACCGGACGGCTGGGAAGCCTGTGCCAGCGATTCACTCGATCGAGTGAGTGCTCAGTCACAGGAAGGAAGTCCGGTGAACGCCACCGTTCTGATCATCGTCATCGTGCTGGTGGTGCTCGTCGCCGCTGCCGCGTTCGTGCTGATGCGCCGGCGCCGCTCCAGCCAGCTCCAGGAGCAGTTCGGGCCGGAGTACGAGCGCAGCGTCGAGGAGACCGGAGACCGCCGCGCCGCCGAGAACCAGCTGGCCGAGCGCCGCAAGCGGCACAGCCAGCTCGACGTGCGCGAGCTGCGTCCCGAGGAGCGGGAGCGCTACGCCGCGTCGTGGGACCAGGTCCAGCGCGGGTTCGTCGACGACCCCCGCACGGCGCTGCACGACGCCGACCGGCTGGTCGTCGAGGTCATGCGCACCCGCGGCTACCCGGTCGACGACTTCGACCGCCGCGCCGAGGACATCTCCGTCGAGCACCCCGACGTCGTCCAGCACTACCGCGACGCCAGCCGCGTGCGCACCGCGAGCGAGAGCGGCGAGATCGACACCGAGCAGCAGCGGCAGGCCGTGACGTCGTACCGGTCGCTGGTGCACGCGCTGCTCGGCGACGCCCGGCCGCAGGAGGACCGGATGCACGACGACCGGCCCGACCGCGCGGATGTGCAGCACAACGGTGCGGAGCCGCGGCTCGGCACGCCCGAGACCGACAGCAGCCACACCCGCACCGCCGACACCGCCCACGACGAGAGGACGACCCGATGACCATGCCGCGCCCCGACCGCCAGCAGGACCTGGACGACCCGCGCGAGGAGGCGCTCGACGCGCAGTTCGCCGAGCCGCGGGAGCCGCAGCCCGGCAACCAGCACCTCGACGACCGGCAGCACGACGGCCAGCTCGACACCGAACCCCGCGACGCGCAGCCGCAGGCAGGTGTGCGCGATGCCGATGCCGACAGCGTTCGGACGGGCGCACAGCAGCCCGAGATGCAGGCCGGCACGCACCAGCCGGAGACCACCGCTGCGGCACCGACCGGCATGCCCGAGGCCGGCGACGCCGATCGGATGCAGCCGGCGGGCGAGACCCGCGAGCGGCTCGTGCCGACCGACCGTGCCACCGAGTACGGCTCGCGCTGGGACGAGGTGAAGGGCTCCTTCGTCGACGAGCCGCGCGACGCCGTGAACCGGGCCGACGCGCTTGTGGGCGAGCTGCTCAGCGACCTGGAGAAGCTGTTCCGCGAGCAGCGCGCCGAGATCGTCGAGAAGATCGACGCCGGCGAGTCGTCCACCGAGGACCTGCGGCTCGCGCTGCGCCGCTACCGCAGCCTCTTCGACCGCCTGCTCTCGGTCTGAGGGCCGCCGCAAGCCGCCCGCACTGGTCGGGGACGGGACACGTGCGTTTCGCACGTGAGGGCAGGAAAGCCACTTTCCGGCCCCCACAGGGCAGGAAAGTGGCTTTCCTGCCCTCCCCAGGCCGACCCGGGCCAGGCCCCCCCCCCCGCGGCCGGGTGGGGTTTGCCCTACCTGATCTTCGCGGGTTTGCCGGTCTGTCCGCCGGCGCCGGCCGCGCCACGCTTGGCGTATGGCGCGCTTCGGCAGCAGCACGGACACCGGGACCCGAACTCCGACGGCGGTGCGGCTCGCCGCGTGGAGCGCGGGGCACCCGGGGCGGGCGATCGGGAGCTGGCTCGTCCTGATCGCGCTGTGCGTCGTCGCCGGCATGCTGACCGGGACGAACCGGGGCACGTTCGACGACTTCTGGATCGGTGAGGCGGGCCGCGCCGAGGCCGCGGCCACCGCGGCCGGGGTCGCCCCGCAGCCCGTCGAGCAGATCCTGGTGACCTCGCCGAGCGGGCCGCTCGACATCGACGTCGCCAGCGCGGCGGCCCGGGACGTCGCGCAGGGCCTGAGCGAGCTGCCCGCCGTCGCCGGTGTCGGGGCGCCGGTGGTGGCGGCCGACGGCACGGCGGTGCGCGTGGCCGTGACATTGAAGGGCGACGTCGACTCGGTACGCCGCAGCGTCCGCGCCGTGCTGGAGCGCACGTCCGAGCTGGCCGCCGAGCACCCCGGGCTGACGATCGCGCAGACCGGCAACGCGTCGATCTCCGTCGGCGTCAACGACAAGCAGGGCGCCGACCTCGCCAGGACCGAGCTGATCAGCCTGCCGATCACGTTCGTGGTGCTGCTGCTGGTGTTCGGCGCCGTGCTGGCCGCCGGTGTGCCGGTGCTGCTGGCGCTCGCGGCGTTCGTCGGTTCGGTCGGCCTGTACGGCGTGGCGTCATGGGTGTTCCCCGACGCCGGGGGTGCGGCGATCAGCGTCGTGTTCCTGCTCGGGATGGCCGTCGGCATCGACTACTCGCTCTTCTACCTCAAGCGGGTGCGCGAGGAACGCGCCCGCGGCGCTCTCACGCACGCCGACGCCGTCCGGATCGCCGCGGCGACCTCGGGACGGGCGATCGCTACGTCCGGGCTCGCGGTGATCGTCTCGCTGGCCGGGCTGTACATCGTCAACGACGCGATCTTCTCCTCGATCGCGACCGGCGCGATCCTCGTCGTGGTGGTGGCCGTCGCCAGCTCGCTCACGGTGCTGCCGGCGCTGCTCGTCGTGCTCGGGAAGCGGATCGACGGCCGCCGTCGGGCCCGTCCCGGCACCGCGTGGAAGCGGATCCTGCAGCCGGCGCTGCGGCACCCGGTCGCGACGCTCGTCGTCGGCGGCCTGGTGACGGCGGTGCTCGCGCTGCCGGCCATGACGATGACGCTGGGCATCGAGGGCAAGGAGACGTTCCCCAAGAGCATCCCGGCGGTCGGCGCGTACGACCGGCTGACCCAGTCGTTCCCGGAGGCCGGGGCCCGCCACTTCGTCGTGGTGACGGCCGACCCGGCGCGCTCGACCGACGTCGCCGCCGCACTGGCCCGGCTCACCGAGGACCCGACTGCCGTGCGGACGTCGACCGACCGCACGGTGAGCACGCTCCTGCTGCCGGTCGGGCACCCCGCCAACTCCGCAGCGGGCCGGGAGTCGCTCGACCGGTTGCGCGGGCAGCTGCCGGCGCTGTTGCCGGAGCCCGGGGTCACCATCGCGGTGAGCGGGGACGTCGCCGCGGGCGTCGACTACTCGGCGCACCAGGCGGCGCGGATCCCGTGGGTGATCGGGTTCGTGTCGCTCGCGACGCTGGTCGTGATGCTCTTCGCGTTCGGCTCACTGGTGCTCGCCGCGATCGGCGTCGTGATCAACCTCGCGGCGGTCGTCGTCAGCTGGGGGGTGCTGACGGCGGTCTTCCAGGCCACGTGGGCCGAGGACCTGCTCGGGTTCACCTCGACCGGCTTCATCGGTTCGCGGATGCCGTTGATGATCTTCGCGATCCTGGTGGGGCTCTCGACCGACTACCAGATCTTCGTGGTCAGCCGCATCCGCGAGGCCGTGCAGCGCGGGGTGCCGACCCGCCAGGCGGTGCTCGACGGGATCGCGGGCTCGGCGAGCGTCGTGACCAGCGCCGCGGTGATCATGATCTCGGTGTTCCTGAGCTTCATGTTCATCGACCGGATCGAGTTCAAGCAGGTCGGCCTCGGGCTCACCGTCGCCGTGCTGTTCGACGCGGTGGTGCTGCGGGCGCTCATCCTGCCGGCGGTGATGACGGTGCTCGGCGAGCGCAGCTGGTGGCCGGGACTCGTGCGACGATAGGGCCGACCTGCCGTCGTCGATGGTCCGGGCGCACCGCGAAGCGCCCCTCCCATGATGGAGCTCCACCCCGCCCGCTGATGGGCGCCCCACGTGTCCGCACCCGGGCCGACCTGCGCCGGGAACGCCGCCCACGGCAGCACCCCTGCTGGGACCACCTCTACATCGCGCCGCTCTGGCCAATGCACGATGCCAACCTCGGCACGCTCTTGCGCACCTGCGACGCCGTCGGGGCCTGCCTCGCGGTGCCGCGGCGGGCGTGGATCGACGCCGCGCTCACCCGCGGCAATACGTTGCGGCGCAGCTCGTGCGTGCACCGGGTCGCCGATCCGGTGTCGTGGCTGACCCACCAGCGCTCGACGGGAGCCCGGCTGATCGGCGTCGAGCTGGCCGACGAGTCGATCCGGCTCGGCGACCTGCCGGCCGCCCGCACCCGCACCGTCGCCGTGCTCGGCCACGAGGCCGAGGGCATCCCGGCGGAGGCGCTCGCCCTGCTCGGCCAGGTCGTCGAGATCCCGATGATCGGGACGGGGCACAGCCTCAACGTCGCCGTCGCCGGCTCGCTCGTGGCCTACAAGCTGGCCGGGATGCTGTGACAGCCCGACTCGGGCACGCGTCCACCCCGACTCGCGCGTCAGGTGGCCGTGCGGTGGGCGGCGGCTGCCGCGGCGGTGGCGCGGGCGGTGCGCAGCTGGGGTGGGTCGTCGCCCTTGCGGGTGTTGGCGGCGACCAGCTCGGCGGCCGTCGCCGCTGCAGCAGCGGCCAGCTCGACGGCGGCCAGCGCGTCGCCGCGCAGGTTGGGGTTGCCGTGCTCCACCAGCTCCGCGCCGAGCGCCGCGACCTCGCCGGCGATCTCCGTGACCTGCGCCGGCACCGCCGAGGCGGCCTCGCGAGCAGCGGCGACGGCCGCCCGCCGGCCGGGGTCGTCCTTCGGCAGCCGCAGCGCCGCCATGAACGCGCCGTACGCCTCGGCGTCGGCGTCGGCCAGCGGGACGACCCGCGCGCGCAGCTGGTCGGCCCGCGCCGCCGCCGCGTCCTGGCCTTCGCTGAACCGTGCGGCCATCGCGGCGAGCGCGGCGGCGAGCCCGGTTGCCAGCGCCGCGGCCGCGCCACCGCCCGGCGCCGTCGTCCTGGCGGCGACGGCGTCGAGCAGTTCCCGGACGGTCAGGTCCTCGAGTGCCATCTCGGCGTCAGTCCTTCAGGCCGGCGACGGCCCCGACCACGACCACCGCGGGCGGGCGGATGTCCTGCTCCGCGACGACGTCGGCGACGGTGGCCAGCGTCGCACGCACCGACCGCTGGATGCGTGTGGTGCCGTCCTGCACCACCGCGACCGGCGTGTCCGCCGGCCGGCCGCCCTCGATCAGCGCGTCGGCGAACGCCGCGATCCGCTCGACGGCCATCATCAGCACGATCGTGCCGCGCAACCGGGCGAGCGCCGGCCAGTCGACGAGGCTGCGCGGGTCGCCGGGCGCCACGTGCCCCGACACCACGACGATCTCGTGCGCCACCCCGCGGTGGCTCACCGGCACGTCGGCGACGGCGGGAGCGGCGAACGCGCTGGTCACCCCCGGTACGACGGTGACGGCCACGCCCGCCTCGGCGCAAGCGAGCACCTCCTCGAACCCGCGCCCGAAGACGAACGGGTCGCCGCCCTTGAGCCGCACCACGAACCTGCCCGCGCGCGCGTGCTCGACGAGCAGCTCGTTGATGCGCGCCTGGTTCATCGCGCGGCCGTACGGGATCTTCGAGGCGTCGATGACCTCGACGTGGTGGCCGAGCGTGTCGAGCAGGTCGCGAGGGCCGAGCCGGTCGGTGATCACGACGTCGGCCCGCGCGAGCAGCCTGCGCCCGCGCACGGTGATCAGCTCCGGGTCGCCGGGGCCGCCGCCGACCAGTGCGACACCGGGCCGCACGGGCTCGGCCGAGTCGTCGACCGTGCCCGACTGCAAGGCCTCGACCAGCGCCGTCCGCACCGCGGCCGAGCGGCGCGGCCGCCGCCCGGCGAGCACGCCGACGGTCAGCCCGTCGTGCCGACCGACCGCGGGGGTGACGGCAGTGCCGGCCGGGGCGTCGTCGGCGCGCACGCAGAACGTTCGCCTGCGCTCGGCGTCGGCGCCGACGGCCGTGTTCACGCTCGTGTCGTCGGTGCAGGCGACGACGTACCAGGCACCGTCGAGGTCGCCGTCGCGGTAGGCGCGCGCGGTCCAGCGCAGCTCGCCCGCGACCGCCATGCCCTCGACGGCCGGCGTCACCTCCGGCGCGACGATCTCCACATCCGCGCCGGCCGCGATCAACCCGGCGGCCCTGCGCTGCGCGACCGTGCCACCGCCGACGACGACCACGCGCTTGCCGGCGAGGTCGAGCCCGACGAGATACGGCTCCGTCATGATCATTCTCCTGCTACCGCGTGTCCGTGCGCATGGCCGTGCCCGTGACCATGCCCATGACCGTCACCGTGCGCCGGGTCGTCGGGATGGTGGTGCGGCGTCTGCGGCGCACCGAGCTTGTCCTCGAACCCCGGGAGCAGCACACGGTACGCGCAGGTGTCGCAGTTCATCCGGATGTCACCGTGCAGTGCTTCCTCGTAGCGCTCGACGACGAGGTCGGCGAGCTCGTCGCAGTCGCCGAGGTAACCGGCCACCCGCACGTCCATCGCGGGGTGGTCGGCCGCGAACGCCGTGGACTGGTCGATCACCCGGCGCGGCAGCACGCCGTCGAAGAGGAAGTAGGGCGCGACGACGACCCTGCGTGCGCCGAGCGCGCGGCAGCGGTCGAGGCCGGTGGCGACGTCGGGCCGCGCGAGCGAGACGAACGCGGGCTCGACGAAGTCGTACTGGCGGCCCTCCTGCAGCAGCCGCGCGACCTTGCAGACCTCGGCGTTGGCGTCGGGGTCGGTGGAGCCGCGGCCCACGAGCAGCACCGCGGTGCCGTCGGCGGGCGTCTCGCCGAGCGCTGCCCGCACCCGGGCGTCGAGCAGCTCCTGGAGCACGGGATGCGGCCCGAGCGGGCGGCCGAAGACGTAGCTGGTGGCGGGGTCGCGCACGACCTCGCGCTGCAGGGCGGCCGGGATGTCGCCCTTCGCGTGCCCGGCCCCGACGAGCACCATCGGGACGGCGGTCATGTCCGTGTGGCCGAGCGCGGCCAGCCGCTCCCACGCCTCGTGCACCGTCGGCTTGGCGAGCTCGATGAAGCCGCCGTCCACGTCGATGCCGCGGGCGCCGAGCCGGCGTCGCAGCCGCTCGGTGAAGGCGACGAACTCGGCGACGCCGGTCGCGTCGACAGTGCCGTGGCCGACCATCATCAGTGGCGGTGTCATGCAGGATCCCCCGTGTAGAGCAGTGCGTTGACGGCGGCGGCGGCCGCAGCAGCGCCGCCCCGCTCCGATCGGTTGGACAGCGCGGGCAGCCCGGACGCCCGCAGCGCCGCCTTGGCGGCGACCGACCCGACGAACCCTACGGGCAGCCCGACCACGAGCGCGGGCCTGACCAGCCCGGCCGCGGCGCGGCGGACCAGCTCCGCGAGCGCGGTCGGTGCGTTGCCGATCGCCCACACGGCGCCGTCGGGATGGGCCTCGACGGCCCCGCGGATGCCGGCCGCCGACCGGGTGACGCCGTCCTCGGGCGTTCCGGCCAGGTCGAGCGCAACGACGGACGGGCGGCTCGTGATCCCCACCGCGACCATCCGCACGTCGGTGACCAGCACGGCACCGTCGCGCAGCGCCGCCTGCCCGGCCCGCAGCGCGTCCTCGTCGCAGACCAGCTCGCCGGCCCAGCTCGGGTCGGCACTCGTGTGCACGATCCGCTCGACGACGGCGCGCGTGAGCGGCGGGAGGTCGGACGTGTCCACGCGCGCCCGCAGGATCGCGTACGACTCCACCTCGATGGGGTGCACGGTGGCGCGAATGTCGATCACTCCTCACGGTATCCCGTCGACAACGACGTAATGGCTGTTATGAAACGTTTCAGTCAGCCAGAACGTCGTTGTCGACGCTCCAGCGGTAGCCGCGCGGGGTGACCATGCGGCCGGCCGTCAGGCGGGTCGACGACGAGCCGACGATCACCGTCGTGAGCATGTCGACCTCGGTCGGGTCGAAATCGGAGATGGGGGCCGTCCAGACGCGCTGACCCGGCCGGCCGGCCTGCCGGACCGCGCCGACCGGCGTCGACGGCGGCCGGTGCGCCCGCAGGGTGTCGAGCGCGGCACCGAGCTGCCAGTGCCGGTCGCGGCTGCGCGGGTTGTAGAAGCACGCGACGACATCGGCGGAGGCAGCCGCCGCGATCCTGCGCTCGATGACGTCCCACGGCGTGTGCAGGTCGGAGAGCGAGATCAGCATGTGGTCGTGCCCGAGCGGCGCGCCGAGCAGCGCCGCGGCCGCGAGCGCCGCGGTCACCCCCGGCACCCCGACGACCTCGATGTCGCTGCCCGCCTGCTGCAGCGCGGGACTCGCCATGGCGTAGACGCCCGCGTCGCCGGAGCCGATCAGCGCGACCGCGTGGCCCTTGGCCGCGAGCGCAACGGCGTCGGCGGCACGCCGCTCCTCGTCGCCGAGCCCGCTGCTGTGCACCTCCGTGCCGGGTCGCAGCAGGTGCGCGACCTGGTCGAGGTACTGGTCGAGTCCGACCACCACCGACGCCCTGCGCAGCTCGGCGTCGGCGCGCGGCACGCGAAGGTCGGCGGCGCCGGGCCCGAGCCCGACGATCGCGAGCCGGCCGCGCGGACGGATCCGCGCGGACGCCACCGTCACCATCGCGTCCTTGGTCTTCTCCGCGGCCAGCTCGACGGGCGCGCCACCGGCCAGCTCGCGAGCGGCGTGCAGCGCGGCGGCCTCGGCGACGCTGGGCGTCCCGACCTCGGCCATGACGACATCGCTCGGGTTGGGCACGTCGACCGCCCCGAGCACCGCGGCCGGGTAGGTGAGTAGCCGCGAGGGCGCGACCGCCGCGAGGATCCCGGCCTCGTCGGCCTTGAGGTCGACGCTGGCGTAGGCGCGCACGGCCCGCGGGTCGAGGCCGTGCTCGGTCTCGAGCCGGCGCAGCGTGGCGCGCACCGCGTCGGCAGACACCCCGCGAGCGCTGCCGATCCCGACGACGAGCGTCGGCGGCACCAGCCGTGTCGTCGACGGGTCGGCCGTGCCGGCGCGGTCCGTGACGACGATCGTGTGCCGGGCCGGCCCCGACACCGGCGGCAGCGGCGGGAGCGGGAAGCCGAGCGGGTTCTCGACGAGCGCGGCGCCGTCCAGCAGGGCGGTCCCGGCTGCGGCCAGATCCCCGTCGACGTGCGCGTCCAGCACCGCTACCAGCTCGTCCAGCCCGGTCGTCCCGGTCGCGTCGGACGCCGTCGTGATCACGGGTTCGGCGCCGATGGCCGCGGCGACGCGGGTCGCCAGCTGGTTCGCTCCCCCGCCGTGGCCGCCGGCGAGCGCGATGGCGTAGCGGCGGGCCTCGTCGACGCACACCACCCCCGGATCGGTGCGCTTGTCGGCGAGCAGCGGCGCGATCAGGCGCACGGTGGCGCCGGCCGCGAGGAAGAACACCGCGCCGTCCAGCCCCGACCAGAGCCGCGGCAGCTCGTCCAGCGGACAGACCTGCCCGTCGACGGCGACCGCCACCTCGTCGGCGGCGCGGCGCCCCGCGTCGGTGACGGCGAAGAGCGCGATCATCGGGTCCCCCAGAGAATCGTGATCGGGTTGGTCGCGGCCAGCCGGACGGCGCCGCCGGGCAGCGGCGCGAACCGCGAGGCCGCGAGCTGGACACCGTCGACTTCGTAACCGGCCTCGACGAGGAGCGTCCGGGCTTGGCCGATGCGGTCGAGCGCGGCGAGCGAGACGACCACCCGCTCGGCGCCGGCCGCGGCAGCGGCGGCCAGGACGTCGAGACCGCCGCCCCCGACGAACACCGCGTCGGGGGTGGGCAGCCCGACCAGCGCCCCGGGCGCCACGCCTTCCACGACCCGAACCTCCACGTCGTGCGCGGCCGCGTTGGCCGCGATCCGCGCGGTGTCGTCGGGACGCCGCTCGACCGCGAGCACCGCGGACCCGAGGCGCGCACACTCGACACCGACGGAGCCCGAACCCGCGCCGACGTCCCACACGAGCGTGCCCGGCCGCGGCGCCAGCCTGGCCAGCACGACCGCCCGCACCTCGGCCTTGGTGACCATCCCGCCCCGGTGCTCGAACGCGTCGTCGGGCAGCGCCCACCCGCCGGCCGGCGGGAGCGGCTCACCGCCCGCGCACCAGCCGCGGGGCGGCACGGCGAGCGGGCCGAAGGCCGGCGCACGCAGGCAGAGCACCACCGAGAGCGGGTCCCAGTCGCGCCCGGCCGCGGAGGCGTCGACGGTGGTCAGCCGCTCCCCCGCAGCGCCGAGCTGCTCCGCGACGACGAGCGTTCGGGGCCAGCCGTGCAGCGCGGCCCCGATCTCCGCAGGGCCGGCGCCGGGGCCGGTGAGCACGGCCGTCGCGGCTCGGGCGCGGCAGACGTTGACGGCGCGGCGCAGGTCTCGACCGTGCGCGCTGACCACGGCGACGTCGTCCCACGAGCGGCCCAGCCGGGCGAACATGGCCTGGACGCTCGACACCGCCGGCAGCACGACCGGCTCGTGCCCGTGCTCGCGCAGGAGCCGGACGATGCCGAAGAAACCGGGATCACCGCTGGCCAGCACCACCGCGCGGCGCCCGGCGAGCTTCCCTAGCGCGGGCTCGACGGGGCCGAGCACGATCTGCTCCGCGCCCGCCGGCGCGATCGCGAGGTGCCGGCGCCCGCCGGCGATCACCTCGGCGCCGGCCAGCGCCTCGGCGGCAGCGGGCGGCAGCGGCCCGCCGTCGAGGCCGATGACGGTGATCGTCACGTCGTGGGTCTGCCCGCTGCACGCGACTCGCGCAGCTGCCGGCGCGCGTCGGCGTCGGGCTTGCGGAACGTGTGGAAGTGGCCTGCGTGGTAGAGGTGCGACCGGGTGCCCTTCGCGCCGAGCGCGGCGCCGACGAGGAACAGTGTGTGCCGCCACAGCTTGCGCTGCTTGCAGATGGCCTCGACCTCGTCGAGCCGACAGCGGACGGTCAGCTCGTCCGGCCAGCTCGTGCGGTAGGCGATCACCACAGGAGTGTCGTCGGGATACCCGCCGGCGCGCAGCTCCTCGACCATCTTCGTCGTGCGCGCGGCGGAGAGGAAGATCGCCATCGAGGTGCCGTGGCGGGCGAACTCGCGCAGCTTCTCACGGCTCGGCATGGGGGTCTTGCCGCCTTCGAGCCGGGTGAGCACAACCGACTGCGCGACCTCGGGAATCGTCAGCTCGCGGCCTGCAACAGCAGCGGCCGCGCCGAACGACGAGACGCCAGGCACGATCTCGACGTCGAGCCCGAGCTCCTCCGCCGCGTCGTACTGCTCCTGGACAGCACCCCACAGCGCCGGGTCGCCGGAGTGCACGCGCGCGACCTTCAGCCCTTCCGCGGCGGCCCGGCGGTAGAGCGCGAGGACGTCCTCGTGCGCGATCTTGGAGGAGTCGACCAGCTCGGCGTCGGCGCGGGCGTGCTCGGTGACGCACTCCTCCATCACCAGGCTCGCCGCCCAGACCACCACGTCGGCCTCCGCGATGCGCCGCGCGCCGCGCAGGGTGATCAGGTCGGCGGCACCCGGGCCGGCACCCACGAACGACACTTTCCCACGATCCACGCCGGACAGTCTGTGCCGTTCGCGGGCGCGGAGTCCACGCGTCCGCGAAGACTGAGACGGTGCGCACCATCGGTCTCGTCGATCGCGCGCACCCCGAACTTCCCCACCGTTTTGCCAATCTGCACACCCTGAGGGCCGTGCAGGTTGGCAAAACGGTGGGGAGGTTTCAGCTCGTCTCGGCCATGCGCTTCGCCGGCCACTTCAGCAGGAGCGCGACGAGCAGCAGGCCGACTCCGAGCGTCACGGTCGCGGCGACGAACGAGCCGCTGAAGCCGGCGATCACCACCAGCGGCGCGACGATCGCCATGGCGATCTCCAGCGGCGCGAACGCGATGTAGGCGACGCCGAACTCCTCGACCGTGCCGCTCTCCAGCTTGGGGTCGACGATGCGCAGCAGCGCGAGTCCCGTCGCGATCGACGCCGTCGCCCAACCCCACGTGAACAGGCCGCGTTCGAGCCAGCGCTCGCCGAACATCACCGGCGTCAGGTAGCGGAAGACGGCCACGCAGAACACCGTCCCGAAGACGAGCAGCAGCACGAGCGGCACCGCGTAGGCCACGACGATGCTGGGCACGATCGCCGCGATGCCGACGGCCACGAGCACGTCGGTGGCGCCCCCGGAGATCGAACGGACCGTCGTGCCGTCGAGGTAGGCGCCCGCCGGCGTGTGGTCGAGCACGATCCGCACCAGCAGCCCGACGATGAACGCCGCCGCGAAGACCGGCACCGCAACGGCCGGGAAGAGCGCCGCGACGCCCTTCGTCACGAGGTACCCGCCGAACGTCACGACGACGACCAGCGCGAACTGCAGTGCAAGCGGTTCGAGCGAGCTGGCGGAGACGGTGGCGTGGCCGAGCGGCTCACGCTCGGCGTCGTCGCGGACCAGCCCGGTGCGCCAGCTCTCCGGCAGGTCGGCGAACCGGCCGCGCCCCGTGCCGCGCCAGCGCGCGAGCGCGAGGCCCCCGACGATGCAGACGATCACGCCGACCGTCGCGGAGGTGAACCCGAGCGTGAGCGCGTCGGCCCAGCCGGCCTGCGCGAGCGTCGTCCCGACAGCGGCCGCCGTGCCGAACCCGCCCGCCCAGCCGGCCGCGAGCAGCAGCCCGAAACCGGGCGGGACGTCGAAGAAGAACGCGAGAACGGTGATCGAGAACAGCACCCCGAGCCCCCACTGCAGCACGTAGCTGGAGACCGAGTACGTCCACATCACGCGCGCGTTGGTGAGCAGGCCGCGGCGGATCCGGAACGACTCCGTCAGCGGGATCGCGCCGAACACGACCGCCGTCAAGATCGACGCGTAGGTGTTCAGCTGGTCGGAGAACGGGATCCAGCCCAGCCCGCGCGGACCGAGCGCGAGCCCCAACGCGCCCGCGATCAGGCTCGCCGGGAGCAGCAGCCGCTGCACGATCCCGACGTTCGCCCGCAGCAGCTTCCCCACCAGCAGCAACGCCGCGATGGCCCCGATGTCCACCAATGCGGACCACGCCGTGTACGGCACGTCGACACTCCTCGCTGAGCCCGAACGGATCACCAAACGCCGACCTTGTCAGATGAGCCGCCCACCCGCTCCCCGAAGTTCCCCACCGTTTTGGGCACATGCGCGCGTTTTTCGCGCGCATCCACCCGAAACGATGGGGATGTTCTACGTCGAGTAGAGCAGGCGCGCGAAACTTCCCCACCGTTTTGCCTACTTGCACACCCTGGAGGCCGTGCAGGTTGGCAAAACGGTGGGGAACTTCTACTGGGGGTCGAGCGCGTCCGGGTTCGCGCAGTGGGTGGGGCGGCCGCCCGTGAGGACGGCCGCGACCTCCGCCGCGATGCGGGCCGCCGACTGCTCCGCCACCTGCCGGGACGCGCCGGCGAGGTGCGGGGTGGCGAGCACCTCGGGGCGGCGGGGCAGCGGGTCGGTCGGGTCGGGCGGTTCGGGGTCGAACACGTCGAGCACGGCGGCCCGCAGGGATCCCGACTCCAGCGCGGCGTCGAGCGCGGCGCGGTCGACCAGCTCCCCACGGGCGGTGTTGATCAGCACCGCACCGGGACGCATGGTCGCCAGGGCGGCCTTGTCGATCAGGTGCCGGGTCTCCGGGGTGAGCCGCGCGTGCAGGCTGACGACGTCGCTGCCGGCCAGCAGCTCCGGCAGGTCGACGAGCGTCACGCCGGGCGGGGCGTCGGCCAGGTACGGGTCATGGGCGAGCACCCGCGAACCGAACGCGCCGAGCAGCTGCGCCACCCGGGCCCCGACGGCACCGAGCCCCACCAGCCCGACGGTGGCCGCGGCCAGCTCCAGCCCCGTGCGCTCGTACTTGAACCCGGTGGCGTCCCAGGTCCCCGACGCAAGCCGCGCCGCGGCGGCGGGCAGGCCGCGCATCGCGCAGATCATCGTCCCGACGCAGAACTCGGCCACCGCGTTGAGGTTGCGCCCCGGCAGGTACGCGACCGGGATCCCGGCCGCCGTCGCCGCCGCGAGGTCGACGTTCACTGGTCCGCCGCGGGTCACCCCGACCACCTGGAGGCTGCCCTTCCCGGCGGCCAGCACCTGCGCCGTGATCGGGGCGAGGTGCGTGATCACCGCAGCGGCGCCCTCGACGGCCGCCGCCAGCTCCGACGGGTCGCCCGCGGCTTCCCGCACGCCGTCGATCTCACCGAACGGCTCGGTCGGCCACGCCGACCCGACGAGCACCGGTGTGACGTCCCCGTCGAGCGCGGCTTCGACCGATCTGGCCAGCAGTTCGGCCGAGATGAACTGGTCGCCCGCGCACACGATCCGGTGCGTCACAGCCGTTCCCCGCTGGTGGGGTCGAACAGGTGCACGCGGTCGGGTGCAGCGGCGACGGTCACGGTGTCGCCGCGCTCCGGCAGCCTCCGGTCGCGCACGGTCACGTCGACCTGCACGACCAGCGGCACGTCGACACCGGGCAGGTCGAGCGTCGCGAGCCCGAACTCCAGGAGGTTCTCGAACACCCTGACGGTGGCCCGCAGGCCGGCGCCGGACTCCGTGGCGCCGGACTCCGTGAGGTGGCAGTCCTGCGGCCGCAGCCCGACCACGACGTCCTTGCCGTTCGCGATCCCGTCGGGCACCGGCAGCGCGCCCGCGTCGCCGATCCGGACGGCACCCGCTTCGGTGCGTCCGTCCACCAGCGCGATCGCGGGCTCCCCCACGAAGTCGGCGACGAACCGGTTCGCCGGCCGGTCGAACACCTCGTCGGGGGTGCCGAACTGCTGGATCAGGCCGGCGTCCATGACGGCCATCCGGTCGGCCAGGCTGAGCGCCTCCTGCTGGTCGTGCGTGACGACGATCGTGGTGTAGCCGAACTCGCGCTGCAGCACCTTCAGCTCACGCCGCACCCGCTGCCGCTGCGCGGCGTCGAGGTGCGAGAGCGGCTCGTCGAGCAGCAGCACGGGCGGGTTGCGCACGAGCGCCCTCGCCAGCGCCACCCGCTGCTTCTGCCCGCTCGACAGGTTCGCGGGGCGCAGCCCGAGCAGCTCGGTCATCTCCAGCCGCTCCGCGATCGCGTCGACCCGCTGGGCGACGTCCTTCGCGCGGCGCGCCTTGAGCCCGTACGCGAGGTTCTCGCGAACGGTGAGCGGCGGGTAGAGCGCGTAGCTCTCGAACCCGACGCCCACCCCGCGCTTGCCGGGCGGTAGGTCGCCGACGGACCGGTCGCCGATCTTGATCTCGCCGGCCGTGACGGTCTCCAGGCCCGCGATCATCCGGAGGGTGGTCGTCTTGCCGCAGCCCGAAGGGCCGAGCAACGCGACCAGCTCGCCGGGCTCGATGTCGAGGTCGATGCCCTTCACGGCCTCGAACGGCTCGCGGCCGCGCGCCGTGTAGGTCTTGCGCAGCGAGCTGAGTCGCAGCCGCTGCGCCGTTCCGGTTTCCGTTGCGGTGACCGTCATCGCTCCACCTCCGCCACCCGGATCGGCTCGGCGGCGCCGATGCGCTCCGAGTCCTGCCCCGGCTCGGCGGCGGCGAAGATGTGCACCGCGCTTCGCTCGACCGACAGCTCCACGGTGTCGTCCTCATGCACCTTCTGGTCGGTGGTCACCACGATGATCCGGTCGCCGTGCGCGTCGACGCTGAGCTCGACCGCGCGGCCGAGCCGTTCGGCGAGCACCACGCGCCCGGCGATGGTGAGCCGGTCGGCACCGTCCGCGGACCCGCCGGCGCCGACGGTTCCGATGGTGAGGTCACGCGGTCGGATCCCGATCCGCACCGGTCCGGAGACGCCGGCCGGCACCCCGACCTCGACCCCGCCCGCGGTCTTCGCCACTCCGTCGACGGCGGTGGCGTCGAGCAGGTTCATCTCCGGCTGGCCCAGCGACCGCGCGACGAACGTGTCGGCCGGCTCCGTCCACAGCTCCTCCGGCGTCCCGACCTGCACCAGCTTGCCGTCGCGCAGCACGCCGATGCGGTTGCCCAGCGCGAGCGCCTCCTGGTAGTCGTGCGTGACGTAGAGGGTCGTCGTGTCCGACATCTCGCCCAGCTGGGTCAGCTCGGCGCGCATCGCGGCGCGCAGCTTCGCGTCGAGGTGCGAGAGCGGCTCGTCGAGCAGGTAGACGTCGGCGGGCCGCACCAGCACCCGACCCAGCGCGGTGCGCTGGCGCTGTCCGTTGGACAGCTCCCGCGGGAACCGCTTGAGCAGGTGGTCGATGCCCAGCGTGGTCGTCACCTGCTTGATGCGCTCCGCCTGCTGCGCGGGCGTCCAGCTGCCCAGGCGCCCCGAACGCAGCGGCGAGGCCAGGTTCTCCTCCACGGTCTTCTGCGGGTAGAGCGCGTAGCTCTCGAACGCCATCGCCACGCCGCGCTCGTACGGCTCGACGCCGGTCATCGAGCGCCCGCCGATGCCGACCTCACCGCCGACGTCGTCGATCAGCCCGGCGACGCACTTGAGGGTGGTCGTCTTGCCGGCGCCGGACGGGCCGAGCAGCACGAAGAACTCGCCGTCGGCGATCTCGAGGTCCAGCCCGTGCAGCGCGGTCGTGCGGTCGTAGCGGGCGGTCAGCCCGCTCAACGTCAGCGTGGCCATCAGATGCTCCTCACGATCCTGGTCACGACTTGACCGCGCCGAACGACAGCCCGCGCACCAGGTACCGCTGGATGGACAGCGCCACCAGCAGCGGCGGCAGTGCCGCGATCAACGCGGCCGCCGCCGTCAGGTTGTAGTAGGCCTGCCCGCCGCCGCCGAGGAAGCGGGTGACCGCCACCGTCACCGGCGTGTGCCGGCTCCCGGTGAGGATCAGCGGGAAGACGTAGTTGTTCCAGGCGAAGATGAACGCCAGCAGCGCCGACGCCGCGATGCCCGGGCGCACCAGCGGGAGCGCCACCATGAGGAACGCCCGCTTGCGCGAGTACCCGTCGAGCAGCGCCGCCTGCTCCAGCTCGGCCGGCATGTCCTGGAAGTAGGAGCGCAGGATCCAGACGATCAGCGGCATCGTCACCAGCTGCAGCACCCAGATCATGCCGACGTTCGTGTCGAAGATGCCCAGCTGGTTGTAGATGATGAAGAGCGGCACGATCACCATCAGCTCCGGCGCGAATCGGAACGACAGGATCGTGAACATCACGTCGTTGGAGCCGCGGTACTTCCACCGGCCGGCCGCGTACGCCGCCGGGATGCCGATCACCAGCGAGACGATCACCGCGCCGACGCAGTTGATCACACTGGTGAGCAGCGCCTCGGTGAAGTTGACGCTGGTCAGGCGGGTGCCTTCGTCGCTCAGGACGGTGCCGAAGTTCTCCAGCGTCGGGGTGAAGGCGAAGTACGTCGAGATCTGCTCGCTGCGCGACTTGAGCGACAGCAGCACCATCCACACCAGCGGGAACAGCGAGAAGATGAACCAGCCGACCAGCACGGCGTCGGCGGCGATCGAGCCGGGCGAGTACTTGCGCTGCCCCGGCCGCAGTTCGCGTGCCATGTCTCAGGCCTCCGTTCCGGCCGCGCGCCGCTGCGCCTTGCCCAGCACGCCGACCAGGTAGCGCGCGGTCAGGAAGACGATCACCCACAGCAGGAACATGTAGGTGCTGCCGATCGAGTACTTGAACGTGATGATCGAGTTCTGGTACGCGCCGATCTGCAGCGTGCGGGTGGCGTCGCCCGGCCCGCCCGCGGTGAGCACGAAGACGTGGTCGAACACCTTCAGCGAATCCATGAACCGGAAGATCACGGCCACGAGGATGTAAGGCCAGATCATCGGCAGCATGAGCCTGCGGAACATCGTGAACCAGCTCGCGCCGTCCACCTCCGAGGCCTCGAACGGCTCCCGCGGCAGCGAGCGGATCCCGGCCAGCACCAGCACCGCGACGAACGGCGTGAAGATCCACGCGTCCACAAGCAGCGCCGACCACATGGCCCGGCTCTCGCTGAACCAGTCGAACGTCGACCCCAGCCCGAGCACGTAGTTGAGCACCCCGAACTGGGGGTTGAACATCAGCCCCCAGATCACGCCCGCGATCACGGGCGCGATCATCAGCGGGAGGATGAGCACCCGCTCCAGCACCCGGCCGATCAGGCTCGACCGGTTGAGCAGGAGCGCGATGCCCACCCCGAGCACCGTCTCGATCACCGTGGCGAGCACGGCGTAGAGGACGGTGAACCCCGCGCTGTTCCAGAACGCCGCGTCGGAGAGCACCCCGGTGAGGTTCGCGAGCCCGATCAGCACGGGCCGCGGCACCTGCGCCGCGTAGTTCAGGAACACGTAGTACACGCCGAGGCCGAACGGGTACAGGATGCCGACGATGAGGAACACCGCCGGCAGCGAGAGCACGTACGGCCGCAGCTTGCGCCGCCATGGCGGCACCGCACGGACCGGTGGCCCGGTCCGTTCGAGCTTGCCGGGCGTCGCAGTGAGGGTCACGGGTCAGCGCCCCTCGTTCACCGATGTCGTGCTGGCGGCGGCGAGCGCGTCGAGGCGGCCCTTGGCCTCCTGACCCGAGTAGATGTCCTGCAGCGCGGCGGCCCACTGCTCGGTCGTGTCGAAGAACTGCGTCTGCGGCGTGAACTTGATCGACGTCGAGTCGATGACCTTCTCGAAC
The DNA here is from genome assembly GCF_021245725.1 of Pseudonocardia sp. TRM90224. GTDB lineage: Bacteria > Actinomycetota > Actinomycetes > Mycobacteriales > Pseudonocardiaceae > Pseudonocardia. The sequence goes on from NZ_JAJGSX010000005.1 coordinate 281,912, forward strand.
GTCTCCTGGTAGCCGGGGAACCCGCCCAGCGTGGACTTGAAGGTGCCGTCGAACACCGACTTGCGGGTCGGGTCGGCGAACCCGAGCTTGCCCGTCTGCACGGCCTTGGCCTGGGCCTCCTTGCCGGTGGCCCACTGGATGAACAGCCACGCAGCGAGCTTCTTCTTCGACGCGGAGCTCATCGCGAGCGACCACGTCCACAGGTTCGTGCCGTACTTGCCGTCCGGCCCGGGCGGGCCCGGGTGCCATGCCAGGTTGCCGGCCTGCGCGCTGTTGCCCTGCTTGTTCTGCGGGTACGTCGCCGAGTCGGCGTCGTAGCACATCATCGCGGTGCCGGCGCCGAGGTCACCGGTGCAGTCCGGGTACTCGTAGGTGGTCCACGAGGTCGGGCCGGCCGCCTTCGCGAGGTTGACCCACTTCTGCGTGAACTCGACCGCCTTCGCCGAGTTCATCTGCGCGGTGAGCTTGCCGCCCTCGTTGACGTAGTCGACGCAGCCCTGGCGGGTGAACTGGGTCATGAAGCCCGGGTGGATCGTCGCCCATGAGCGGGAGCCGCGGAACGCGATGCCGTAGCGGTTCTGCGAACGATCGGTCAGGTCCGTGGCCAGCTGGATCAGGTTGTCGAAGGTCTCGGCCGGCCGGATGCCTCGACGGTCGAACTCGGCCTTGTTGTAGGCGATGACGTTGGTCTCGAAGCCCCACGGGATGGCCCACTGCCCGCCGGTGCCGAGCGGGCTGCCGACCTGGAAGTCCCACGCGGTCGAGGTGCGCAGGCCTTCGTAGATGTCCTCGAAGTCGTACTCCCCGGCGGTCGCGGCCGGGTTGTCGATCCAGGGGCGCAGGTCCTCCATCCATCCGGGAGGCCCGTAGGTCCAGATGAAGTATGCGCCGGTCATGAACGCGTCGTAGTTGCCGGCGCCCGAGGCCAGCTCGGTGTTGAGGCGCGTGAAGTAGTCGGCCTCCGCCACCAGGTCGGCCTTGACGGTGATGCCGGTGAGCTCGGTGAACTCGGCCAGCAGCGGCTGGAACGCCACCTGGTACGGGTGCGGCGTCTGCAGGATCGAGATCTCCGTGCCGGCCGCCTTCTTCCAGTCGAAGGAGCCGGTCACCTCGTTGGCACCGTTCGACGCCGACGATCCACCGGTACCGAGACCGCAGGCGGAGAGGGCACTTGCGGACGCGACCGCGGCGCCTCCGACGCCGAGCATCCGCAGCACGTCGCGCCGGGCGTACTCCGGTGTTCGATTCCGGATCATGAGTTTCTCCTTGAGTGGGTGGGGACGTTCAGACAAAGGAGTGCGGGGCTCCGCGTGGTGTCGTCGGCGACCCGGAGCCGGGTGATCGCCGCGTTGTCGAGCCGGGGGAACACGTCGCGGTAGCGGGCGAGCGGGATGCCCAGCCACGCGCAGAGCGCCAGCCGGAACGCCGTGTTGTGCGCGACCACCAGGACGGACGAGCCGCGGTGCCGCTCGGCGACCCCGCGCAGCCCGCCGAGCACGCGCGCGGCCGCGGCGTCCGGCGGCTCGGCGCCGACGAACGCGTTTCGCACCGGGTCGGCGACGAACGCCTCGGCCGCCGCGGGGTCGCTCTCGCGCATCTCGGCGAGCGTGCGGCCCTCGATCGCGCCGAAGTCGACCTCACGCAGCTCGTCGACGACCTCCGGGGTCACCCCCAGCACGGCCGCCGCGGGGGCCGCGGTCACCCTGGCCCGCGAGAGCGGCGAGCAGACGACGGCGTCCTGCGGGTGCTCGCGCACCCACTCCGCCAGCTGCTGCGCCTGCTCCACGCCGGTGTCGTCGAGCGCGATGTCGCTGATGCCGGCGTAGCGGTTCTCCGCGTGCCAGACCGTCCGGCCGTGCCGGACCAGCGTGAGGTGCGTGTGCTCGGTCATGGGCGCGCAGCCTGCAACCAGCCGCGATCGCGCAGCGCGGCGACGAGACGGCGGTAGCCGTCGTCGAGCTCGGCCGCCGCGGCCGGCCGCGGCTCGAACCACCGCCGGATCCGGACCATGTCGCGGGCCGTTGCGGCGAGCCGTCCGACGGGCGCGGCGGCGAGCACCGCCGAGCCGAACGCCGAGCCGGAGCGCTCCGGGACCGCGAGGCTGCGCTGCAGGACGTCGGCGCGCAGCTGCGTCCACCAGTCGTTGCGGGTGGCCCCACCGGTGACGACGACCTCGTCGCCCACCTCGGCACCCAGCGCGGCGATCTCGTCGAACGCGAGCCGCTCGACGTAGGCCACGCCGTGCGCGACCCGCTGCAGCCGGGTCGCGGCGTCCCCGGTGTCAGGCCCACCGATGTCGAACCCGACGGCGTCGCCCGCCACGAAGGGGAACCGCTCGCCCTTGCCGGCCAGCGGGTACGTCGCGCCTGCCGGGACGCCCATCGTCGCGGCCTGCGCGGTGAGCGCGTCGAGGTCGGCGCCGGGCAGGTCGCTGGTGAGCACGCCGGCCCCGATGCTCGACGCCCCGCCGGGCAGCCAGCCGCCGTCGGGGTTGCGGTGGCTGTAGACGGCCCCGGTCGCGTCGCGCAGCAGCTTGTCGGTGGAGCCTTTCAGCACGAGCGTGGTGCCCAGTGCGGAGCACCACTCGCCCTGCGCCAGCGCGGCCGACGCGACCTGCGCCGCACAGCCGTCGGTCATCCCGGCGACCACCGGCGTGCCGGCGGGGATTCCGCTCTCCTGCGCCGCGGCCGCGCTCACGACGCCGACCTGCGTCCCCGGCCGGACGACGTCGGGCAGCACGGCCGGGTTGATGCCGAGCGTGTCGAGCAGGGCGCTCGGCCACTGGTCGGTGAGCAGGTCGTACCCGGTCTTGAGCACGTGGCTCCAGTCGGAGGCGACCCGGTGGCCGGTCAGCCGCGCCCCGATGTGGTCGGCCTGGTGCGCGACGTGGTGCGCAGCCGGGATCGCATCGTGCGCGGTGAGCCACGCGACCTTCGGCAGTGCCCAGCTCGCCTGCATCCGGTAGCCCAGCTGGGCCCAGAGCTCGCTGCCGGCGTCGCGGACTCGGTCGAACTCGCTCGCGCCGCGGCGGTCGTCGTAGAGGAGGCCGGGGCCGACCGGTCGGCAGTCGCCGTCCTGCACGACGAGCGTGCCGGAGGTGGAGTCGATGCTCAGGCCGTCGACGGTGACGTCGGGCGCCGCGGCGGTGGCGGCACGGGTCGCGGCGCACGTCGCGCTCCACCACTCGGCCGGGTCCTGCTCGTGGCGGCCGTCGGCGCCGTGCACGCTGCGCAGCGGGGCGGCACCTTCACCCAGCAGTTCGCCGGCACCGTCGACCAGTACCGCGCGCACCCCCTGGGTTCCGATGTCGACACCGAGCCAGACTCCCGGCACAGCAGCGCCTCCTTTGTGAGCTTGTTCACCCGCCAGCGCGGATGTCACAGTAGGGAGCGGTAACTTCTCACGTCAACCTGAGGCGTTCACATGCAGGTTGCGGATCCATCACGAAACATCACACTCAAACCTGTGAAGTTCACACCCTGACTTGACGCTTTCTCGCCGAGGCGCTGTGATGCACGTGTGACACAGGCGACAGCCGGCGAGACCGACGATCCCCGCGACCGCGCCCTCGGACCGGAAGGGCGGCAGGCCCTCATCACCGAGATGGTGCTGAGCACGGGGTCCGTCTCCGCACAGGAGCTCGCCGAGTCGTTCGGGGTATCGGCCATGACCGTGCACCGCGACCTCGACGAGCTGCAGCGGCAGGGCGTGCTGCGCAAGTCGCGCGGCGGCGCGACCGCGCAGCCGAGCGGCACGTTCGAGTCGAACGTCGCGTTCCGGTCGAAGGCGAACATCGAGGCGAAGCAGCAGCTCGCCCGGTACGCCGCAGGGCTGGTCGAACCCGGCATGTCCGTACTGCTGGACGACTCGACCACCGTGTTCCACCTTCTCCCCCATTTGGCAGGCTTGACGCCGCTCACCGTAGCCACCAACTACCTGACCGCTCTCACCGACCTGTCCGAGATGCGCGACGTTCAGGTCGTTGCGCTCGGCGGTCATTACGATGCGCAACATCGCTCGTTCATGGGCACGCCCTGCATCGAGTCGCTCCGCTCGATGCGGTTCGACGTGGCGTTCGTGAGCACCTCGGCGGTGACGGGCGCCTACACCTTCCACCAGGAAGACAAGATCGTCGCCGTGAAGCGGGAAATGGTGGCTGCCGCGGAGAAGGCACACCTGCTCGTCGACCACAGCAAGCTGCGCCGGACCGCGCTGCACCGGCTGCTGCCGCTGCACACGTTCGCCTCCGTCGTCGTCGACCCCGCCACACCCGCCGCCGAACTGGCCACGCTGCGTGAGAACGACGTGCGCGTGGACGTCGCGTGATCCACCGATCGAAAGGGACCTACCGATGCTTCTGAAGGACGAACGCGTCCAGCTCGTGGAGTTCTGCCTCAAGATGCAGGCCGACGACCTCACCGTCGGCACCTCGGGGAACCTCAGCGTCCGCAACGGGGACCTGATCGCGATCACCCCGAGCGGCGCGGCGTACGACGACCTCACCCCCGAGTCGATCTGCGTGATCGACCTCGACGGCAAGCCCGTCGAGGAGGGCCTCGAGCCGTCGTCGGAGGTGCCGATGCACACCTCTGTCTATGCGAGCACCGACGCGAAGGCCGTGGTGCACACGCACCCGCTCTACGCCAGCACGCTCTCGGCCGTGATCGACGAGCTGCCGCCGATCCACTACATGATCGCCCTGCTCGGCGGGCCCGTGCGGGTCGCGCCCTATGCGACGTTCGGCAGCCCCGAGCTGGCCGCCAACGCGATCACGGCCATGCAGGACCGGTTCGGCGCGCTGCTTCAGAACCACGGCGCCACGACCTACGGCGACTCGCTCGCGAAGGCCTACACCCGCAGCATCTACCTCGAGTGGACCTGCCGGATGTACTACCAGGCCCGGCTGCTCGGGCAGCCGAACCTGCTGCCCGGCGACGAGATCGACCGGGTCGCGGAGAAGCTCAACAGTTACGGGCAGGCGGTGCCGAAGCCGTGAGGCTGGGCGTCGACCTCGGCACATCCGTCGCGAAGGCGGCGCTGTTCGACGACGACGGCGCCGCCGTCCGGACCGCCAGCCGTCCGATCGAGCTCGACCACGGGCCCGACGGCGCGGTGGAGCAGGACCTCGAAACGATCATCGGCGCGCTGGGCACCGTGGTGCGTGAGCTCGACGCCGGCACGCCCGAGCTGGTGGCGCTGACCGGGCAGGGCGACGGGTGCTGGCTCACCGACGCCGAGCACCGCGCGGTGCGACCCGCCCTCTCCTGGCTGGACGGTCGGGCCGCCGGGCTGCTCTCGGAGTGGAACCGCGACGGGACCACCGAGCGGGTGTTCCGGGTCAACGCGAGCACGCTGTTCCCCGGCGCGCCCGCGCCGCTGCTGGCCTGGCTCGACCGCTTCGAGCCGGCCTCGCTCGACGCCGCCGCGACCGCGGGCTACTGCAAGGACGCCGTGTTCGGGCGGCTGACGGGCGTGCGCGCGACCGACGCCAGCGACAGCTCGATGCCGTTCGGCGACGGCACAGGCACCGGGTACAGCGACACCGTGCTCGCCGCGACCGGCCTGGAGCACCGGCGCGGCCTGCTCGCACCGATCACGTCGCCGCTGCCCACCGCGGAGCTCACGGGCGAGGGCGCCGAGCTGCTCGGCCTGCCGGCGGGGTTGCCCGTGACGTCGGGGCCCTTCGACTTCCCCGCCAACGCCATCGGCGGCGGCGTGCGCGGCATCGGCGACGCGCTGCTGATCGTCGGCACGACGCTCGGCTGCCTCGTGCGCGTCGACCACCTCGACACGAACGGCGACCCCGCGGGCTTCGCCGTGGCCACCGGCGAGCCGGACCGCTGGCTGCGAGCGATGCCCGCGATGGTCGGCACGGCGTCGCTGCAGTGGTTGCTGCGCACGCTCGGGTTGGAGGTCGACGCCGTCGACGTCGCGCTGGGCACGAGCCCGGCCGGGGCGAACGGGGTCGAGGTGCTGCCCTACCTCGCGACCTCGGGCGAGCGGGCCCCGTTCGTCGACCCGGACGCCGCGGGGCAGCTGACCGGCGTCCGGCTGACCACGACGAAGGACGACCTGATCAGGGCCATGTGCGAGGGGCTCGCCTACGCGGCGCGGCACTGCTTCACCGCGGCCGGGCGCACCGGGCGAGTTGTCGCGTGCGGCGGCGGTACCCGGTCGCGGCCGTGGCTGCAGGTGTTCGCCGACGTCCTGGGCGCGCCGCTGGAGGTGGCCCGCACGCCGGAGGTCGGGGCGCGCGGCGCGGTGATCGCCGGGGCGCTGGCTCGTGGCGAGTCGCTCGACGTCGAGGCCTGGACGCGCCCGGAGGCCGTCGTCGAGCCGGACGAGCTGCAGCGCGCGCGGTACGACGAGGGGTACGAGCGGTACCTCGCGCACCTCACGTCGGCGCAGGACCTGTGGGTGCGCCGATGACCGCCCTCTCTCCCCAGCTCTCCCCGCAGCAGCGCCGCGACGCGCTCGGCACGGCTCGTGGCGGAGCGTTCGACCTGGTTGTCGTCGGGGGTGGGGTGACGGGCGCGGGGGTGGCGCTCGACGCGGCCGCACGCGGGCTGTCCGTGGTGCTGCTCGAGGCCGGGGACATCGCGGCCGGCACGTCGTCGCGGTCCGGCAAGACGATGCACGGCGGGCTGCGATACCTCGAGCAGCTCAACTTCCGGCTGGTCGCGGAGGCGCTGCGGGAGCGCGACCTGGCGTCGCGCACACTGGCGCCGCACCTGGTGACGCCGGAGCCGTTCCTCTACCCGCTGACGCACAAGTACGAGCGGCCGTACGTGGGCGCCGGAGTTGCGCTCTACGACCTGATGGCGCTCGCGCGCACCGGGCACGGCATGCCGCACCACCGGCACCTCTCGCGCACCGGGGTGCGGCGCGAGGCGCCGGGTCTCGACCCGGCGGTCGTCAGCGGCGGCATCCAGTACTACGACGGCCGGATGGACGACGCGCGGCACACGCTCGCGGTCGCGCGGACAGCGGCGGCGCAAGGTGCGGTCGTGGTGACGCGGGCGCGGGTCGTCGGGGTGCGGCGGGAGGGCGCGCAGTCGGTGGTTTCCGTCTCTGTTTCCGACTCCGTCGAGGGCGGGGACGATCGGTTCGACGTCCGCGGGTCCGTCGTGGTGAACGCGGCCGGGGTGTGGGCGGCCGACGTGCAGGCCATGGCCGGCGCGGCGACCTTCACCGTGCGGCCGGCGAAGGGCGTGCACCTGCTGTTCGACGAGTCGGCGTTCGACTCGCGCACGGGTGTGCTGGCCCGCGCCGAGGACTCGGTGATCATCATCCGGAGGTGGTTCGGGCACTGGCTGCTCGGGACCACCGACACGGCGTTCGCGGGCGACCGCAGCGCGCCCGTCGTCGAGGCGCAGGACGTCGACTACCTGCTGCGCAACATCAACAAGTACCTGGCGCGGCCGCTCGGGCGGGCCGACGTGCTCGGGACGTTCGCCGGGCTGCGCCCGCTGCTCGCCCCCGCCGCGGGCAACGCGAGCGCGACCTCGGCGATCTCCCGCGACCACGCCGTGATCACCGAGCCGGCCGGCATGGTGACGATCGTCGGCGGCAAGTACACGACCTACCGGCGGATGGCGCGCGACGCCGTCGACGCCGCGGCCCGCATGCTCGGCCGGACGGTGCCGCCGAGCCCGACCGAGACGTTGCCGCTGGTCGGAGCGGCCGGATGGGCCGGGATCCGGCACCGCACGCGGCTGATCGCGGAGGAGCACGGCGTCGCGGAGGCGGACGTGCGGCGGATGCTGCACCGCTACGGCGACGAGGTGCCGGCCGTGCTCTCCGTCGTGCACGCGGACCCGGCGCTGGCGAAGCCGGTCCCCGGGGCGGAGGGCTACCTGGGCGCCGAGCTGCTGTACGCCGTCACGCACGAGGGCGCGACCACCCTCGCGGACGTCATGGTGCGGCGCACCCGCCTCTCCATCGAACGCCCCGACGGCGCGGTCGACGCGGCCCCAGCAGTAGCCGCCCTACTGGCCCAGGAACTGGGCTGGACGAAGGACCACCAAGCAACAGAAGTCGCGGCCTACACGAAGGAGTGGGCCCGCGACCGCGCGGCGCTGGGGTAGCGGGACGCCGCAAGGTAGAAGTTCCCCACCGTTTTGCCAACCTGCACACCGATTCGGGGGTCGCGTCCCGTGGGGTGGTGGAGTTAGGGGTTCGCGGTCTTGGCGTGGTGATCACGACGGGGACGGCCATCGTGC
>NZ_JAJGSX010000050.1 GCF_021245725.1 Pseudonocardia sp. TRM90224
GAGATCTGCCCGCCCGGCGAGGGCGCCCTTAAAAACGCGCGACCACCAAGCCCGACAAGACCACCGCCACGAGACCATCCGCCACGAACCCACCCAACGGAACCACGTCGAGAACCCATCTCCACCCACCCAAACGCGCGACTCACCCGCCGAAACGTGGGACTCACCGTGCCGACGGTGTCGACTCACCGTGCCGAACGTGTCTACTCACCCGCCCACCCCAACTCGCGCACCCGCCCACCCCGCCTCGCCGACGGCGCCACCCCGACTCGCGGTGACGGAAGCCGACTGGCGTTCCTGCCACCGCCGGGAGAGACTGCCGCCATGATCGGGGAGGTGACGTGGCCGAGGTCTCGCTGAGCGGGGTGTCGATCTCGTACCGCGGGTCGGACGGGTCGCAGTACCCGGCCGTGCGTGACGTCGACCTGCACGTGCCGGCCGGGCGGTTCGTATCGGTCGTCGGGCCGACGGGGTGCGGGAAGTCGACGCTGCTGAATGCCGTTGCGGGGTTGTTGACGCCGACGGCGGGCACGGTGACCGTCGACGGCGTGCCGTTGCGCGGGCTCAACCGGCGCGCGGGCTACCTGTTCCAGCAGGACGCGCTGCTGCCGTGGAAGACGGTGATCGAGAACGTCGAGCTGGGGCTGCGGCTGCGCGGCACCCCACCGGCCGAGCGGCAGGAACGGGCGGCGGAGCTGCTGCGCAGGGTCGGGCTCGCCGGGTTCGAGCGGTCGTACCCGCACGAGCTCTCGGGCGGCATGCGCCGGCGCACGGCCGTGGCACAGACGTGGATCGTCGACCCGGACATCCTGCTGATGGACGAGCCGTTCGGCGCGCTCGACGTGCAGACCCGCCAGATCATGGAGAACGAGCTGCTCACGTTGTGGAGCGGCTCCGGGAAGACGGTCCTCTTCGTCACCCACGACCTGGACGAGGCGATCTCGCTCTCCGACGAGGTCGTGCTGCTCTCGGCCGGTCCCGGCAGCCACATCGTCGGCCGGTACCCCGTCGAGCTGCCGCGGCCACGGGACCTGCTGAACATCCGCACCGAGCCCGCGTTCACCGAGAGCTACGCGCGGATCTGGGCCGACCTCCGCGAGGAGGTGATGACCGGCTATGAGCGATCGACGAAGCAGCACCTCGACCGAACCCGATGAGACGGTCGCCAAGGCCCAACCCGTCAACAAGGGCCGGCAGCGCGCCGTTCTCGTCCGCACGGCGCAGATCCTCCTCGCCGTTGTGCTGATCGCCGGCTGGGAGATCGGCGCGAACACGGGCGCGATCGACACGTTCTTCTTCAGCCAGCCGTCGGCGATCGCCCAGCAGGTGATCACGTGGTTCGTCGAGGGCAGCATCTGGGAGCACCTGCGGATCACGCTGGTCGAGGCGCTGCTCGCGCTCGTGATCGGGACGGCCGCCGGGCTCGGGTTCGGGTTCCTGCTGGCCAGGGTGGAGCTGCTGGCGCAGATCCTCGACCCCTACATCAAGGTGCTCAACTCGCTGCCGCGCGTCGTGCTGGCGCCGATCTTCCTGCTCTGGTTCGGGCTGGGGATCTGGTCGAAGGTGGCGTTCGGCGTCACGCTGGTGTTCTTCATCGTCTTCTTCAACACCTATCAGGGCGTCCGCGAGGTCAACCGGGTGCTGGTGGACAACGCGCGGATGCTCGGCGCGACGGAGAGCCAGCTGCTGCGGCACGTGTTCCTGCCCAGCGCCTTGAGCTGGATCTTCTCCAGCCTGCACGTGAGCGTCGGCTTCGCGATCGTCGGCGCGGTGGTCGGTGAGTACCTGGGTTCCTCGGCCGGGGTCGGGTTCCTGATCTCGCAGGCCGAAGGGGTCTTCGACACGACGGCGGTGTTCGCCGGGATGGTGGTGCTCTCGGTCGTCGTGCTGATCATCGACACGGTCGTGCACCGCGTCGAGCGTTACCTGCTGCGCTGGCGACCGACGGGCGCAGCCGACACCGGGGCGAACTGAACGATGGAGGCATCGATGCGACGACGGCTGACGGCGGCGGTGCTCGCCGCGCTGACCGGGCTGGCACTGGCCGCGTGCGGCGGCGCGGGCGGTGGGGACGCGTCCGGCGAGGTGCGCCTCGCCGTCGGCGGCCAGCCGCTGCTCGTCTACCTGCCTACGACGCTGGCCGCCCAGCTCGGCTACTACCGCGAGGAAGGGCTGAACGTCCACCTCGAGGATCTCCAAGGCGGCTCGAAAGCGCTGCAGGCACTGCAGGGCGGCAGCGTCGACGTCGTCAGCGGCTACTACGACCACACCATCCAGATGCAGGCCAAGAACCGCGACGTCGTGGCGTTCGTGAACATGCTGCGCTACCCGTCGCTGGTGGTCGCGGTGTCGCCGAAGTCGAGCAAGCCGATCAACTCCGTGGCCGATCTCAAGGGGACCAAGGTCGGCGTCACTGCGCCCGGTTCGTCCACCGACTTCTACCTGAAGTACCTGCTGGTGCGCGCCGGGCTCGCCCCGACGGACGCAGCCCCGCAGGCCGTCGGCGGCGACACCTCGGCGGTCGCGGCGATGGAGTCGGGCCAGGTCGACGCCGCCGTCATGCTCGACCCGGCGTTCGCGCAGCTGCAGAAGCGGGTCGGCGCGGAGAACGTGCGCGTGCTCTCCGACACGCGCACCGCCGAGGGCGTCCAGCGCGACCTGAACGTCAGCACGTACCCGGCCGCGGTGCTCTACTCCGACGCCGCCTGGCTGCGCGACAACCCGGAGACCGCACGCAAGCTGGCCAAGGCGATCAAGCGGGCGCTCGACTACGTCCACAGCCACTCCGGCGCCGAGATCGCGGCGGCCATGCCACCGCAGTACGCGGCGGGCGACCCCGCGATCTACGCCACGGCGATCGAGAACGCCAAGGCGGCGATCTCCCCCGACGGGCGGATCGACGTCGCCGGCGCCCAGGCCGTCTACGGGGTGCTCAAGCAGTTCAACCCGGAGATCGCGGCCGCCACGATCGACATCAACAAGACGTTCACCAACGATTACCTGCCGCCGGGATGACCACAACCTTGACGACGTTGACGGCAATGTTGACGAGCCCGCGTCAACATTGCGCAGGAGCCGCTACAGGGGCGCGGTGAGCTCCAGGTGCACGCCGTCGGGGTCGCTGAACGAGAGGATCGCGATGCCGAACGCCTCGAGGTCGCGCACCTCGCCGTGCGGCACGCCGTGCTCCTCCAGCTTCTGCTGCGCGTCGACGAGCGCGTCGCGCGACGCGACGGTGAAGCTGAGGTGGTCGAGTCCCACCCGCTCGCTGACGAACCGGTCGTCACCCGACGCGACCGGCCGCAGCCCGAACAGCATGCCGTTGGTGATGAAGACGACCCCGCCGTAGAGCTGCGCGGGGTCGTCGCGCACCGCGGGGTCGTTCGGGTCGCCCGGCGACTCGGCGGCGATCTGGAACCCGAGCACGTCGCTGTAGAACGCCCGCGACCTGCCTAGATCGGTCACGGTGAGCCGGACGTGATGGATGCCGGTGGTCTCGATCAGGGCCATGAGGGCAAGTATGTGACGCACCACGAACGCTGGCACGCACCTGCGCCGCCGCACTCACCGCCGGACTAGGTGCTCACCGCCAGCGAGCCCAACAGCCCGAGAGCCTCGGCATCCCGCCCACCCGGCACGGCGTGGTAGATCACGAGCAGCTGCCCGCTCGTCCCACCCACGGCGAGCTTCTCCAACTGCAGCTCCAGGTCGCCGACGACGGGATGCCGCATCCGCACCGGCGCACCGGCGAGCGCCTTGACGTCGTGCCGCGCCCACAGCCGTCGGAACTCCTCGCTCGCCAGCGAGAGCTCGCCGACGAGCTGCGCGGTCCGCGGGTCGTCCGCAGCGCCGATCGACGCCCGGAAGGCGCCGACCATGCCGGCGACGACCCGCTCCCAGTCGGGGTAGAAGTCGCGCGCGCCCGGGTCGAGGAAGATCGAACGCAGCCGGTTCTCGCCCACGCGGATCGACGCGGTGAGGGCCGTGGCGAGCGGGTTGACGGCGAGCACGTCGAACATCCGGCTCTCCACGAACGCCGGCAGCCCGACCGCATCGAGCAGCTGCCGGATGCCCGCCGGCACGGGTTCGCGACGCGGACGCCGCGACGGCGCGGCGCGGGCCGCGGAGAGGGTCATGAGGTACGCGGTGGCGGCGGTGTCGAGGCCCAGCACCCGCGCCAGCGCGTCCAGGACCTGCGCCGACGGGTTGCGGTCGCGGCCCTGCTCCAGCCGCAGGTAGTAGTCGGCGCTGATGCCGGCCAGCGTCGCAACCTCCTCGCGGCGCAGCCCCGGGGTGCGCCGGACGCCGGTGACGCGGATGCCGGCGTCGGCGGGATCAACCAGCTCACGGCGGGCACGCAAGTACTCGCCGAGCGCGTTGGATCCGGGCATTCCCCCACTCTACGAGCGCGCGATCCGTCCATCCTGGTCCCCGCACTCCCAGGAGCGACGGGACGCTGCACAAGTCACCCGAGGAGGCGCAGGGTGGAGGCATGACCTCGACCACCGATCTTCCCGGCGCGACGTACCGGCTCGGCGACCTGGACGTCACCCGCGTCGGCTACGGCGCCATGCAGCTCGCCGGACCGGGCGTGTTCGGCCCGCCGCGCGACCGGGCCGCCGCGGTCGCCGTGCTGCGCGCCGCCGTCGACATGGGCATCACGCACATCGACACCGCCGACTTCTACGGTCCGCACGTCACGAACGAGATCATCCGCGAGGCGCTCTCGCCCTACCCCGACGACCTGCACATCGTCACGAAGGTCGGCGCGCGCCGCGACGAGCAGGGCGGCTGGCCGCACGCCCGCACCCCCGCCGAGCTGCGCGACCAGGTGCACGACAACCTCCGCCGCCTCGGGCTCGACGTGCTCGACGTGGTCAACCTCCGCGTCGGTGGCCTCGACGCACCGGAGCCGGGCCCGCTCGCCGAGCAGTTCGAGGCGCTCGCGGAGCTGCAGCAGCAAGGCCTGATCCGGCATCTCGGGCTGAGCACCGTCAACGCCGAGCAGCTCGCCGAGGCGCAGGCCATCGCGCCGGTGGTGTGCATGCAGAACCTCTACAACCTCGCCCGTCGCAGCGACGACCCGCTCGTCGAGCTGACCGCACAGCAGGGCATCGCGTTCGTCCCGTACTTCCCGCTCGGCGGCTTCTCGCCGCTGCAGTCCGACGAGCTCCGGTCGGTCGCCGACCGGCTCGACGCCACGCCGCTCGGCGTTGCGCTCGCCTGGCTGCTGCAGCGCTCGCCGAACATCCTGCTGATCCCCGGCACGTCGTCGGTCGCGCACCTGCAGGAGAACGTCGCCGCCGCCGGGCTCCAACTGCCGGCCGAGGCCGTCGCCGAGCTCGACGCGATCGGCGCCGCCCCCGCTACCGGCCCCTGAGCTCGTCGACGTCGAGGCCACGGTCGACGCCGTGCGGGGAGACGACCTGGCCCGGTTCGAGCGCGAGCCGGCGGTCGTCGAGGTCCACCTCGACGAGATCGGGTTCGAAGGACACCCACCCCGAGACGCGCTCGACCTCCGGCCACGCCTCCTCGTACGACCACGCGGCCCGCTTGCGCCCGCCGACGTCGTAGTACGAGGCCAGACCCTTGTACGGGCAGAACGTCTGCCCGTCGACCGGGGTCAGCGCCGCGGTGTTGATGTCCCCGCGCGGGACGTACCAGCGCGTCGCGAAGCCCGATTCGTACAGCGCGAGCGGACGGCGGGTCTCGGCGACGACCCGGTCGCCGTCGCGGACGACGAGGTGGCGCGAGGTCCGGCGGATGTCGATGCGGTGGTACTGGTCGGCGGCGTGGCCGACGATCCGCTCGTCCTCCTCGTAGAACGCGTTCATCGCCCGCCACGCGAACGCGACGCGGTCGCGCAGGGTCGCCGCGTGGGCCGGCAGGTCGGTGTGCTGCCACGCCGCCCGCTTCACGTCGCGCACGCCGAACCACGCGGTTGCGCCGAGCTCTGCGTGGGTCGTCGCGCGCTCCTCCGGCACCAGCATGCCGTCGCCGATGTCGGCGAGCGGGAAGTACGCCACCGGATAGCGGCCCGGTTCGTGCAGCAGCACGACGTCCTCGCTGTCGGCGATCCACTCGTCGCCCAGCCGCACGCGCATGCGGCGGCGCAGCGGCTCGGCGAACAGGAGCCGCTCCGGGATCGGCTGATCCACCAGGAACCGTCCCACGGTCTTGCTCGCCAGCGGTCCTTGCTGCCATGCAAGCCCCATTGCCCCGCTCCTAACCCGTCATCGACTTCAACCAGGTTAGGAGCCTGGCTCAGTGACCTCTAACCTGTCAAGATTCATTTAGGAGTTAGACGTCCGTCGCGGCTGTCTTCGGATACTTTCGAGGTGTGCGCCCTCCGGTCCTCCACACCGCCGACGTCGGCGGCTGGGAGCACGTCCGGCCCGCCGACCGGCCCGCGTACGAGGGTGTGGAGGTCGTCGGCTACCGCGACCGCCTCGGCCAGGGCCTGGAGATGCGGGTGCTCCCCCAGCCCCGGCTGACGCTCGTGCTGGTGCTCGACGGTGAGCTGCGCATCAACCGGACGCACCCCGTGGCGACCGGCATCGTCAGCGGCGTCGGGGTGAGTTCGGTGCCGGTGAGCGGGCAGGGCCTGGTGTGCGTGGACATCCACCTCTCACCGCTCACCGCGCACTCCGTCCTCGCCGGGGCCGTTGCGGAGCTGGCCGGCACGGTCGTCGGCTTCGAGGACCTGTGGGGCGCCGAGGCCGGCCGGCTGCGTGCGGCGTTGGCCGGCACGGACCGGTGGGACGAGCGGTTCGGCCTGATCCGCGCGGCGCTCGCCGACAAGATCCACGCGAACCGGCCCGTCGACCCCGAGGTGGCCTACGCCTGGCGCGAGCTGGAGGCCAGCGGCGGGCAACGCCGCATCGGCGAGCTCGCCACCGAGGCGGGCTGGAGCCGCAAGCGGCTGTGGTCGCGGTTCACCGCACAGACGGGTGTGACGCCCAAGCGGGCCGCGATGATCGTGCGGCTCGCGCCGGCGATCGACGCCATCGTGGCGGGCACGGCGGTCGTCGACGTCGCGGTGCGCTTCGGGTACGCCGACCAGTCGCACCTCACACGCGACCTGCGGGAACTCGCCGGCTACACGCCGGCCGCGCTCTACCGCAACCGTCATGAGGTCAGCCAGGAACGGGGAACATTCGTCCAAGAACCCGCCGGCTGATCCGCGCGAGAGTCGTCGCCATGACGGAGACGACCTCTGATCCGCGGGAGGCGGCGCGGGCGCTCGCAGCGATCCGCCGCCCCGTGGCCGGCCGCACCCGACTGGCCTGCGTGCTCGGCGGGCTCGGCGCGGTTGCCGGGCTGGCGCCGTTCGTCGGCCTCGTCGAACTGGCGGACGCGCTGCTCTCGACCCCATCGATCGGGGCCACGTCGCCGTGGTGGCGGCGCTGATCGTGCTCGGGCTGCTGCTGCGCGGCGCGTTCATGAGCGCGGCGCTGACGATCACGCACCTCGCGGACGTGCAGCTGCAGGCGAACCTGCGCCGCAAGCTCGTCGAGCACCTCGGACGGGTCCCGCTCGGCTGGTTCACGCGGAACTCGTCCGGTCGGTTGCGCAAGACCGCCATGGGTGACGTCGACGCCTTGCACCAGCTGGTGGCCCACCAGGCCGTCGAGACGACCGCGGCCGTCGTGACCCCGCTCGGCGCGCTCGTGTACCTGCTGGTGCTGGACTGGCGGCTCGCCCTGCTCGCGATCGCGACGATCCCGATCTACGCCGCGGCGTTCGCGTGGATGGAGCGCGGCTCCAACGCCAGCATGCGCAAGATCGACGAGAGCAACACGCGGCTGGGCAGCGCCGTGGTCGAGTTCGTCTCGGAAATCGCGGTCGTGAAGGCGTTCGGCCGGGCCCGCAAGGCGCACGCCGCCTACCGGCGGGCCGCCGCCGACTACACGCAGGCCGTCACCGACTGGGCGCGGCCGAACACCCGCATCGAGGCGCTGGCCGGGTTGGTGGTCTCCGCGCCGGTGATCGGTCTCGTCACCGTTGCGGGCGGCGCGTGGTTCGTCGATCGGGGCTGGGTGACGCCGGGTGAGGCGCTCGCCTGCGTGCTGCTGGCGTGCGTGATCCCGATCGCCATCGAGCCGCTCGGCTTCGGCGAGATGAACCGACGGGCGGCCGCGGCCGCGGCGCTGCGGATCCAGCGGCTGCTCGACGTCGCGCCGTTGCCGCTGCCGGCTGCGGCTCGACGGCCCACGACTGGCGCAGCAGGCGATCGCGTGGTGTACGACGCCGTCCGGTTCGCCTACGACCAGGAGGACGTCCTGCACGGGGTGAGCTTCACGTGCGAGCCTGGGACGGTCACGGCGCTGGTCGGGCCGTCGGGTTCGGGGAAGTCGACGCTGGCCACGCTGGCGCTGCGGTTCCACGACGTCACCGGCGGCGCGGTCCGCATCGGCGGTGTCGACGTGCGGGACGTCGAACCGGCTCAGCTTCACCGGCACGTCGGGTTCGTGCTGCAGGACGTGCAGCTGCTGGGCGGCAGCGTCCGCGACAACGTTGCGCTCGGTCGTCCGGAAGCGACGGACGCCGAGGTCCGGGACGCGTGTCGCGCGGCGCAGATCCACGACCGGATCACCGCGCTGCCGAAGGGCTACGACTCCGTCGTGGGGCAGGACGTCCACTTCTCCGGCGGTGAGGCGCAGCGGGTCGGCATCGCTCGCGCACTGCTCGCCGACACCCCGGTACTGGTGCTCGACGAGGCCACGGCGTTCGCCGACGCGGAGTCGGAAGCCGCGATCCAGGACGCGTTGGCGCAGCTCGTCGGCGGCCGCACCGTGCTGGTGATCGCACACCGGCTCTCGACGATCACCGGCGCCGACCGGATCGTCGTGCTCGACCGCGGCCGGGTCGTCGAGACCGGCACACACCCCGAGCTGCTGGCGGCACGGGGGCAGTACTCGCGGATGTGGGCGGCGCACGAAGGGGTACCGGCATGATCACCGACCTGCGGCTGTTGCTCGGACCGGAGCGGGCGCACATCCTGACCCGGTACGTCGCCTGGACGGTCGGGTACGGCGTGCTGAGCGGCATCGCCGCGGCCCTGCTCGTCCCGGTGGTCGAGGCGCTCGCGTCGGGCCGGCGGGACACGTTGGGCGCGCACCTGCTCACGCTGGCCGCGGTGACGGTCGCGGCCGCGGTCGTGCGGTACGTGCAGACGATGCGCGGCTCGTCCGCAGCTCTGGAGACGATGTCGTCGATGCACCAGCGGCTCGGCGACCACCTCGTGGGCCTGCCGATCGGCTGGTTCGACTCCGACCGCACCGGCCGCCTGACCCGCATGGCGACCGACGGCACGATGATGATCGGCGGGATCTTCGCCCACCTGCTCTCGCCGCTGGTCATCGCCGTAGCGGCGCCGGCGACCGTGACGGTCGCGCTGTTCTGGTACGACTGGCGCCTCGGCCTGGCCAGCGCGCTGTGCATCCCCGTGCTCGCGTTCGCGTTCCGGTTCGCCGGCCGGAACCTGGCTCGCGGGGAGGCCGCCGATCACGCCGCGGACGTCGAGGCCGGCTCTCGGGTGGTCGAGTTCGGCCGCAACCAGCGGGTGCTGCGCGCGTTCGGCCGCGGTGTGCACGGCTACCGGCCGCTGGAGGACGCGATCGAGGGGCAGCGGCGCACCCGCCGCCGCACGCTCGGCCTCGGCGTGACCGGCCTGACGGTCGGCGGCCTCGCGGTGCAGCTCGCCGTCACCGTGCTCCTGCTGGTCGGGGTGTGGCTCGCGCTGGAGGGCGCGGTTGCGCCGGCAGCGGCGGTCGCGCTGATCGCGCTCACGTTCCGGTTCGCCGGGCCGCTCGCCGACGTCAGCGAGTACGCCGGCGCTATCCGCATCGCCGCGGCCGACCTCCGCCGTCTCACCGCCGTGCTCCGCGAGGAGGGGATGCCGGAGCCGGAGGTGTCGGCGCCGATCACCCGGCCCGGGCGCATCGAGCTCGACGGCGTCACCTTCGGGTACGAGGCGTCGGCGCCGGTACTGCACGACGTCTCGTTCACGGTGCCGGCCGGTTCGGTGACCGCGCTGGTCGGGCCGTCGGGTTCGGGCAAGACGACCGTCATCCGGTTGATCAGCCGGTTCTGGGACGTCCAGCACGGTTCGGTGCGGGTCGGCGGTGCCGACGTGCGCAGCCTGTGCACCGAGGACCTGACCGGCCAGCTCGCCATGGTCTTCCAGGACGTCTACCTGTTCGACGACACGCTGGTCGCCAACATCCGGCTCGGCAGGCCGGCGGCCACCGACGTCCAGCTGGCCGAGGCGGCCCGGCTCGCGGGCGTCGACGAGATCGTCGCGCGGCTGCCGCACGGCTGGGACACGCGGGTCGGCGAGGGCGGGGCGGCGCTCTCCGGCGGCGAGCGCCAGCGCGTCTCGATCGCCCGGGCGCTGCTGAAGCGAGCACCGATCGTCCTGCTGGACGAGGCCACCGCCGCCCTCGACCCGGAGAACGAGCGCTACCTGCAACGATCCGTGCGCCGGCTCGCCGAGCACAGCACCGTGCTGCTCATCGCGCACCGACTGGACAACGTCGTCGACGCCGACCAGATCGTCGTCATGGACGGCGGCCGGGTGGTCGAAATCGGCACACACGACACCCTCAAGATCGCCGATGGCGCTTACGCGCGGTTGTGGCGGGCGCGGACGGACGCGAGGGGTTGGCGGCTGCTTCGGCGTGGCGTCTGATCCGAATCCACCCACCTGGGTGGGATGAATTCCGGCATGCCATCGACTATTCGCACGAAACGGTCAGCCTGCGGATAGCGGGTGGTCCTCTTTCCGGTGGTGCCGTCTAGAGACGGTTCTCGCACCGCCCGAATCGGCGTGCCCGCCACTCACAGGTGGGGGCTGAGAGTGCGCCGACAACACTCGGGACCACCGCCCGCGAGACCACCGGCCACGAACCCACCCAACGAACCACGTCGCGAACCCACACCCACCCGCCCAACCGCGCGACTCACCGCTCCGAACGCGCGACTCGCCCGCTGGAACGTGGGACTCACCGTGTCGAAGTCGTCGACTCACCGTGCTGGAGGTGTCGACTCACCGTGCCGAAGTCGTCGACTCACCGTGCCGGAGGTGTCGACTCACCGTGCCGAAGTCGCCGACTCACCGTGCCGGAAGTGGCGACTCACCGTGCCGGAGGTGTCGACTCACCCGGCTCACGCACGGTGTGGACCCGGCTCGCGGCCGCGCCGGCGGCGGGCCGCCCGCGCTAGATCCCGTAGTCCGGCAGCTGGAACCCGTTCGCCACCTTGATGAGGGTGTCGTTGTCCGCCCCCTCGCGCCCCATCCGTTGGGTGGCCAGCACCCACTCGCGCAGCCGCTGCTCGTAGGCGGCGAGGCCACCGGGCAGGTCTGGGCCGGCGGCCGCCAGTTCCCCGGCCAGGACGTACGCGCCGACGAGGGCGAGGCTCGTGCCTTGCCCGGTCAGCGGCGACGGGGAGTAGGCGGCGTCGCCCAGCAGGCCGGTGCGGCCGCGGGACCAGGTGTCGAGCAGCACCTGGCTGCAGGAGTCGAAGTAGAAGTCGGGCGCGTCGTCCATCTCGGCGAGCAGGCGCGGGGCCTCCCAGCCCACCCCGGCGGCGCGGTCGCGGATGATCGCCTTCTGCTGCACGACGTCGCGGTGGTCGTAGGTGAGCCGGTCGGACTGGAAGCCGATATAGACGATCGTCTCGCTGTTGCCGTGCACGGGCCGGATCCCGGTCGAGCAGCCGTCGCCGGTGTGGTCGAGCGCCCAGTCCTCGAGCCCGAGGTGGTTGGGCGCCGACCAGAATGCGATGTAGGTGCCGAGGTGCAGCAGGTGTTGCGTCTCCTCGCCGAACAGCAGTGCCCGCACCGCCGAGTGCAGCCCGTCGGCGCCGATGACCAGGTCGAACTCGCGCCGGGCACCACTGGCGAACCCGACGTCGATGACGTTCCCGCGCTCGGTCAGCTCGGTGACCGACTCGCCGAACACGTACTCGGTGGTGCCGCGGGTCGCGCTGATCAACACGTCGGCCAGGTCGCCACGCAGGATCTCGATCTCCGCGATCTGGCCGTCGCCGCCGTGCTCGTCGGCGCGCTGGGACGAGAGCGGCGCACCGGCGGCGTCGACTGTGCTGAACCCGGCGGTGTGGATCGCCGCGTCGCGGATCTGCTGGTCGAGCCCCATCCGGGCGGCCACCTCCCTGGCCACCCCCGCGCAGGTCGACGGCTTGCCCGCCGGGCCGCTGCGCAGGCGCCTTCTCCACGACGGTGGTCGCGAACCCGCACCGGTCGAGCCAGAACGCGAGGGCCGGTCCGGCGATGCTGGCGCCGGCGATGAGCACGCGGGTCACGAGACCATTCCTACCGGATTGCGTCAGCAGCCTCCGCCACGGCGCAGCGAGTCGTCGTGCCGGACGTGCGGCGTGAGCGTCAGTGGATCGAAGCCCGTCCGGTACGGACAGTCGGCGCGGTAGCGCACCACGACCACCTCGACCTCGGACTCCAAGGTGAACCTCGCCGCGCGCGGCGCATCACCTTCCGGGTTTCCTTCCCACACGACGACGGCCTGCTGCAGCGGTCCGATCGAGCGGCGCAGCTCCACCCGGTGGAACGGGTCGATCCAGTCCGTAGCGGTGACATGCACGAGTTGCAGCCCGTCCTGTGAGGCCAGGACCTCCTCGCTGTCAACGAGGTCGGTGGAGATGAGCGCGAACGAGGTCATCATGATCGCGAACGGGACCAGGCACACGCCGACGGCGGCGACCGCCGCCCGCGCGAACCGATGCCGGAACGACCGGTACGCCGCCCAGATCACCAGGCCCGCAACGACGAGCAGCCCGATCCAGCGGTAGAGCGCCCCATGGGGACCGAGCTGGACGTTCAACGGGTTCCACATCGCGACGCCGAGAGCGAGGGCGCCCACGGCCGCGACCACCCAGCCGACCAGTGGCCGACCCGACCGCTTCTCCCGTACGTCCGGCTGCTCGTCGCTCATGACGATCACGACCGCAGCACCGCCTGATCGGTTGGGGTGCTGTGCTACTGGGGCACCGCGGTGGTGCGGCACGTGCGCACCCACCACATCGAGAGCACGAGCGCGATGGCGGTTCCGATCGCCCCCGAAACCGCGATGACCGTTGACGACAACACGTTCGTCGCGACGAGGCCGAACGTCAGGATCGCGAGGCCTTGGGTCACCCGCATCATCGTGAACATGAGGCCGACGGCCTGGCCGCGCATGCTGTCGGGGACGGTCTGGGTGTATTCGGCCTGCAGCGGGATGTAGTAGTACAGCGACGCTCCCGAGACGATGATCAGCGCGAGCGCGGCGGCCGGCGTCGGGATCACGAAGAACAGGATCAGCGGCGCGCAGCTGAGGATCGACAGAGCGGCGACGTGTCGCGGCCCCTGGTCGGGGATCAGCATCGGCAGGATCCAGATGCCCAGCACGATCCCGGCCGGGCCGGCGCCCATCAGCATCCCGGCGATCTCCGGGCCGTAGCCGATCTGCACGGCGTAGGGCGCCGCGAGCGTCTCCGTCGCGAGCGTGGCGGCAATGGCGATCGCGAACAGCATCGTGATCAGCAGCCGCGGCCGTCCGACGATGTAGCGCACCGCGGTCCGGGTGGAGCCGACCCACGACGACGAGTCGGGCAACGCCGTCGCCGGCCGGCCGACCACACCGAACAGGACGATGAGCGCCGAGATGGTGAACGTCGCGGCGTTGAGCACCAGCACGGTCGACAACCCGACGAGCGCAACCACCACACCGCCGAGGGCGTAGCCCACCGTGTAGGAGACGTGGTTGACGAGCTGCGTGACCGCGGTGCCTTTGACGAGCTGTTTCCCCGGCAGCACGACCGACATCGTGGACATGTAGGAGCTGCCGAACGGTGAGTCCATCAACCGGATCGCGAACAGCAATCCCCACAATGCGATCAGCGGCATCCCGGGAATCGCCATGACGAGCACCAGTAGCGCCCGCCCGACGTCGGTCGCGACCATGACGGCGCGTCGGGGCAGCCGGTCGGCGAGCCCGGCGAGCAGCGGCCCGCCGATGAGGTCCGGCAGCACGGTCAGTGCGAATGTGACGCCCATGAGCGCCTCGGAACCGGTCTCGGTGAAGACCGCGACGACCAAGCCGGCGCGCGCGGTGTAGTCACCGACCGTGGAGAGCCCCCGGCTGATGAACAGGGCCCGGAACTCCGGCACCGCGAAGATGTCCGCGTAGGAGACCCGATCGTGCTCGCCGGCCGCTTTCGACACGTGCTTCCCCCGGTGGTCGGTGTCCCCGATACCGCCCTCATCAGGATCGACCACCCGGCCGCGGTTTCGCCAGCAAATGGGCCGGGTCGGCAAGAACGCACGCCGAACATGGCATTTCGGCATCCCTGGGGGTTTCGAACAGCCTGTCAGTCCTCGCGCCGCACGTCCCGCCACGCGGCGGTGAGGCGCTCGACGATCTCTTCCAGCACCTCGTCGGGGAACGTGAACGGCAGCCGGATGAAGGCGTCGTGCCTGCCCGTGTTGTCCGTGGACGTACCGGACACGAGCTCGACGCCGTGGCGCAGCGCCGCCGCCGCGAACGGCTGCGCGTCGTCGGTGGGCAGCTGGATCCAGAGCGCCGACCCGCCGTCGGGCGCCTGCCATCGCCAGCTCGGGAGGTGCGTCGCGAGCAGCGGGGTGAGGTGGGCGAGCCGGTCGCGACGGGCGGCGGCGCGGCGGGCGGCCAGCTCGGCCGCGTG
Organism: Pseudonocardia sp. TRM90224; assembly: GCF_021245725.1. Taxonomy (GTDB): domain Bacteria; phylum Actinomycetota; class Actinomycetes; order Mycobacteriales; family Pseudonocardiaceae; genus Pseudonocardia. The sequence goes on from NZ_JAJGSX010000050.1 coordinate 14,722, forward strand.
CGGGAGCAGGCGCGCGGCGACGGCCTGGTCGAGCACCGGGCTGCCGAGGTCGGCCAAGGCCTTCAGGCGGACCAGCTGGTCGACGGTCTCGGGTCGTGCGCGCACCCAGCCGATGCGCAGGCCCGCCCAGACCGTCTTGGCCAGCCCGCCGACCGTCAGGATCTGGGCGTCCGGGGTTGCGGACGCGGCGATGGGCGGGTGGTCGTCGAGGTACGCGCTGTCCTCCACGACGGGCAGGTCGTGCCGGGCGGAGATCTCGGCGAGCTGCCGGCGGCGACGCTGCGACATCAGCAGCCCGGTGGGGTTGTGGAAGGTCGGCATCACGTAGAGCAGGTCCGGGTGGCGCTGGGTGATCGCGGTGCCGAGCGCGTCGGTGCGGATGCCCTCGTCGTCGAGCGGAACGCCGACCAGCCGGGTGCCGATCGCGCGGAAGAGATCGACGCTGCCGGGCCAGCCCGGCGACTCGACGGCGACCACGCTGCCGCGGCGCAGGTGGTGCTGGGCGATGAGCGCGATGGCCTGGGTGGCGCCGCTGGTGACGACGACGTGCTCGGGGCCGGTGGGCAGGCCCTGCGCGGTGTAGTGGTCGGCGATCGCCTGCCGCAGCTCGGGCAGGCCGCGCGGGTGGTAGCCGGCGTCGGTGAGCAGCTCTGGCAGCGTCGAGGACGCCAGGTCGAGCACGGCGGCGGTCAGCTCGGGCAGGCCCTCATCGGCTGCTTGCCGCAACGAGATGATGTCGCCGGGCTGGTCGGCGAACCGCTGGCGCAGCGACCCGGCCGCGCTGCCGGTGGGCGGTGTGGTGCGGGCGGCCGCGAAGGCGGCGACGACGGTTCCGCTGCCGCGTTTGCTCACGACCAGCCCGCTCCTGCGCAGGCGCTCGTACGCGGCGATGACGGTCGAGCGGCTCAGCGCGAGCGCGGCGGCGAGCCTGCGCTCCGGCGGCAGCCGGTCGCCGCGGACCAGCGTGCCCGTGCGGATCGCGGAGGCCAGCGCGTCGGCGAGCGAGCCGTAGAGCGGGCCGTCGCGGCGGTGCCAGTCGCCGAGCGCGTCGACGAGCTCCGCGATGGGCGCAGTGGCCTCTTTTCGGTCCACCTCGCCCCTCATTGGATATGCAACCGCCATGTGGACCGGACCAGTCTGGGTCCAGCCCCAGAAGGGGTCAACGCCGGCGCGAGGAGACCGCAATGCCTGATCCGTCGACTCTGGGACTGTTCGTGGTGGCGTCCATCGCGCTGATCGCGGTGCCCGGTCCGAACGGGCTGTTCATCCTCACCCGCAGCATCGCCGGCGGGCGTGGGGTCGGGCTCGTCTCGGCGATCGGGATCGAGATCGCGACGCTCGTGTACGCGGCCGGCTCCGCGTTCGGCGTGGCCGAGCTGATCGCGCGCTCGCCGCTCGCGTTCCAGGTGTTGACCTACGCCGGCGCCGCGTACCTGGTCCACCTGGCCGTCAAGGCGTTCGGGCGACCGCTGACCGTAACGATGACCGGCGCGATGGCCGGCCCGATGAACGACACCGTGGAGCGGACGAGCCGGTGGAAGGTGTTGCGCGACGGGACGGTGGTGAACCTGCTGAACCCCAAGGTGGCGCTGTTCTTCGTGGCGTTCCTCCCGCAGTTCGTCACGCCGGGCGCGGCGCCGGGTGATGCACGACTGGAGCTGCTCGTGCTCGGACTGGTCTTCTTCGTGCTGGCGCTCGTCATGGACATCGGCTACGCGCTGGCCGGTGCCGGCGCGGGCGCCTGGATCCGCCGCCGGGGTGGCGCCATCGGCTGGTTGCGCTGGCCGGTCGGCGCCACGTACCTGGGAATCGCGGCGTTCGCGGTCCTGGCCTGACCCTAGCCTGGCAAGCTGGCCCGTCCGCTCAGCAGCGGCTGCGCGGCCCTGGCCCGCATCGGCTGCCCGAACGCCACGTGCCTCGTCGCGACCATGGCGTCGTGCAGGCACCGGGTGAGGACGGTGTCGCCGCGGATCGCGGTGGTCCCCGCCGCCTTGTGCGCGAACTGGACGACCTCGACGGCGGTGTCGGCGGCGTGGCCGGAGGCCAGGTTCACCCGCGCCTCGGTCGCGGGGGCCACGGCGCCGTCCTCGGCCTCGGTCCAGACGGCGTGCTGCATGTCGAGCAAGTACCGGTGCGCCGATTCCAGCCGGGCGAGGGCGATCCCGAACGGGAGCTGGAAGGCCGGGTCGTCGGCGAGGCGCTGCTGCTGACCGAACGGCTTGCGGGTCAGCGCGAGTTCGGCGAGCTCGTCGAGGGCCCGGCGGGCGATGCCGAGCGGGACGATCGCGAGCAGGCCGTTGGCGCCGAACGGGATGCGCGCTGTCGGGTCGGTCGACCAGCTGGGCCGGGATCTGTCGAACAGCTCGGTCCAGCTGGTCGCCGGGATCCGGACGTCGGTCGCCGTGACGGTGTGGCTGCCGGTGGCGCGCAGGCCGATGACGTCCCAGTCGTCGACGACGTGCCCGTCCGCGACCGGGAAGAAGCCCACCCGTGGCCCTTCGTCGAGCATCGCGCCGCCTAGGAACCACGTCGCCGACGTGCAGCCGCTGGCGAAGCCCCACCGGCCGGTCAGCAGGCGGTCCGTCCCGTCGAGGACGGTCCGCCCGACCGGCGCGAACCCGCCCGCGATGCTCAGGTGCTCCGGGTCCGCGGCGACGAGCCGCGCGTCGGGCTCGGGCAGGCCGGCCAGCAGCCCCGCCGCGCCGTTGGCGACGGTGGTGCACCAGCCCAGCGACCCGTCGACGTAGGAGAGCTGCTCGATCACCGTCGAGGTCGTGGTGAGCGGCGTCCCCAACCCGCCGAGCTCCGGCACCAGGTACATCCGGTACAGCCCGCCTGCCAGCGACAGCTCGACCAGCTCGTCGGGGAGGTGATCAGCTGTGGCGAGCTTCTCGGCGTGCGCATCCGCCCACGCGAGCACGGCCGACGGGTCTGGTTCCACGATCATGGGTTCTGTTTTACGGACGCGCCGACCTGCGCACATGACGTCGACTACTCACCGGGGATACTCAATCCATGGGGGCGGACACGCTGGTCGGCCGCGACCGCGAGCTCGCCGCGCTGCACGGCCTCGCGGAAGCCGCGATGTCCGGTGCCCCGGTCGTCGCGCTTGTCGCGGGCGAGGCGGGCATCGGCAAGTCGACCTTGCTGTCGACCTTCGCGGCGCAGTCCGGGCTACGGCTGGTGACCGGCAGCGCGTCGCAGAGCGACGGGGCGCCGGCGTTCTGGCCGTGGCGGCGGGTGCTCGACGTGCTGGCCGCGGAGACGAGCGACGCCCGGCGCTCCCACCCGTGGGATGGCGAGCTGGACGAGATGGGCACCGGCGGCAGCGCCAGCAGCCAGGACCGGTTCGCCGCGTTCACGGCCGTGGCCGACGCCGTCGACGCGGCCACGGCCGACCGTCCCACCCTCGTTGTGCTCGACGACCTGCACTGGGCCGACGCGGGATCGCTCACACTGCTGACCCACCTCGCCCGCGAGCTCCGATCGGGACGCGTGCTGATCGTCGGCTCCCTCCGGCCCGCCGAGCTCAACGCACGCCGGGAGGGCAGGGAGCTGGTGTCCGCGGTCGCGCGTCACCACCCCGGCGCCCACCTCGATCTCGACGGTCTCGGCTTCGACGACATCTCGCGCCAGCTCGAAGCGCTGCTGGGAACCGCGCCCGCGCCGGACGTCGTCGGCGGCGTGCTGCGCCGGACCGGCGGCAACCCGCTGTTCGTCCGCGAGCTCGGGTTGCTGATGCGGACCGGCGACGCGTCGGCCGTCCCCGCTCCCACGGCCGTCCGCGATGCCGTCGGCGAGCACCTCGCCGCGCTCTCCATGCCGTGCCGAGAGCTGGTGGCTGCCGCGGCCGTGGTGGGCATGGAGGTCGACCCGGCGCTGCTCGCGGCCGTCGCGGAGCTCGACGTCGCCAACGTGCTCGAAATGCTCGACGAGGCCCGCCGCAGCGGCGTGCTGGGCGAGCCGTCGACGGCCGGTCGCTACCGGTTCGCGCACGACCTTTTCCGCGAGTGCGTCGCGCTCGACATGCCGGTGAGCCGCGTCGCGACCCTGCACCTGCGGATCGCCGAACAGCTCGGGAGCGCGCGCGGCATCCGTCGGGCCAACGAGATCGCCCACCACCGCCTGGCCGCGCTCCCGATGGGCGACCACACCGCGGCCGCGTCGGCTGCCCGCGAGGCTGCGGCGCTCGCGCTGCACCGGCTCGCCTTCGAGGACGCCGCCGCGGTGCTCGACCGCGCGCTCGCCGCCGACGTGCCCGCTCCGACGCGGATCACGATCCTGCTCGACGCCGCCAGAGCGCACTACCTCGCGCAGGACGTCGCCGCGGCGATGCGGCTGTGCGCCGAGGTCGTCGAGATCGCGACCGGGATCGGTGACGTCGCCGCGATCGCCGACGCCGCGCTGGTCGCGCCGGAGGTCACCGATCCGGCCTGGAGCCCGCAGGTGCGGGAGTGGTGTTCGCAGGCGCTGCGGCTCCTTCCGCCGGCCGAGACGCCGCTGCGGGCCCGGCTGCTCGCGCGCCGCACGATCGCTGGCGCCTTCAGCTCCGACGCGGCGTCCATGGCGCACGACAGCGAGCAGGCGCTCGCCATGGCCGAGCGGGTCGCCGACGACGCCGCGCTGATCACGGCATTGCGCGCTCGCCAGCTCGCGAGATCGACGCCCGACGGGAACAGCGAGCGGATCGTCCTCGGCCGCCGCATGATCGAGCTGGGCAGCCGCAACAACGACCGCGACGCCGTGTTCTGGGGGCGGGTCTGGCGTTTCGAGGCGCTCGTCCAGTCCGGCAGGCTCGACGGGACGAAGGAGGACCTCGTCGCGCTCGACACGCTGCTGGAACAGCTGCGGCAGCCGCTGCACCGCTGGCACCTGCAGCGGGCGCAGTGCGTCGTCCGCGCGGCTCGCGGTCGGTTCGCCGCCGCCCGCCGCATGGCGCTCGACTCGCTCGACGCCCCGTCCGGCGAACCCACGATGGCCGACACCATGACGGTGATGGGCCCGTTGCTGGAGATCGCGATGCTGACCGGCGACACCGGCTTCGACCCGTGGCCGTACCTGCCGAAACCGGACGCCCGGTCCGGCGGCACGCAGCCGTACGGGCACCGGCTGGCCGAGTGGCACCTCGCCTTCGGCAGGATCGCCGACGCCGAGGAGCTCTACGACCGCCTGCCGGCAGCGGCGTCGCCCGCCGCGCCGTTCATCGCGCTGGTGGTGACCGCCTCGGCCGGTGCGGTCGCCGCCGAGCTGGGGGACGTCGACGGCGCCCGCCGCGCGTACCGCGAGCTGCTGCCGCACAAGCACCTGCACGTCGCCAGCGGTGCGGGGGTGTCGATCACCCGCGGCTCCGTCCACCACTTCCTCGGCCGCACCGCCGCCGCGACCGGCGACGTTCCACAGGCGATCGACCACTTCGCCGCCGCGTGCACGGCCAACGACGCCGCCGGGCTCACCCCGTACGCCTGCGGGTCGCGTCTGCACCTCGCCGAGCTGCTGGCCGTCCGCAACCGGGCGGGCGACCGGGACCGCGCCGCCACCGTCCTCGCCGAGTGCACCGCCGAGGCCCGACGGCTCGGCATGCGGCCCGTCACGACCGCGGCCGCCGACCTGGCCGGGCGGCTCGACGACGCCGGCGAGCTCGGCCGGCTCAGCGCCCGCCAGCTGGAGGTCGCCGAGCTCGTCGCGTCCGGCCTGACGAACCGGCAGATCGCCGACAAGCTGCACGTCTCGGTGCGGACGGCCGAGAACCACGTCCGCAACATCATGACGACGCTCGGGTTCCGCACCCGCTCCCAAATCGCCACGTGGGTCACCGAGCACGGCCAGTCGGTATGAAAATACCGGACGCTTGCTATGGTGGTATTTCTATACCGCCTACTGGCACGACTGGAGGACTTCGGTGCTGGAGCTCAAGACGCCCCGGGAGATCGACGCGATGCGCGTCACGGGCGCTTTCATCGCCGAGCTGCTCGGCGACCTGGCCGAGCGGGCACAGGTGGGGGTGAACCTGCTCGACCTCGAGCTGCGCGCCCGGAAGCTGATCGAACAGCGCGGCGCGGTGTCCTGCTACTGGGACTACGCCCCTTCGTTCGGACGCGGACCGTTCCGCAACGTCATCTGCCTCTCGGTCAACGACGCCGTGCTGCACGGGCTGCCGCACGACTACGTCCTGCGCGACGGCGATCTGCTGTCGATGGACATCGCGGTGTCGATCGACGGCTGGGTCGCCGACTCGGCCCGCAGCGTGATCATCGGAACCGCGGACCCGGACGACCGGCACCTGATCGACGCCACCGAGCGCGCCCTGACCGCCGGCATCGCCGCGGCCCGAGCCGGCAACCGCCTCGGCGACATCAGCGCCGCGATCGGCACCGTCGCCACCGCCGCCGGCTACCCGATCAACACCGAGTTCGGCGGCCACGGCCTCGGCCGCACCATGCACGAGGACCCGCACGTCCCCAACCAGGGCCGCGCCGGCCGCGGGCTGCGCCTGCGCCCCGGCCTCACCCTGGCGCTGGAGCCGTGGTTCGCCCGCGGCACCGACAAGATCGTCTACGACCCCGACGGCTGGACCATCCGCTCCGCCGACGGCTCCCGCACCGCCCACTCCGAACACACCATCGCCATCACCGACGACGGCCCGCGCATCCTGACCGTCCTCGGGTGATCGTCGCCGGCCCGGTCAGGAGACCGACCTGGTACCTGGAGCTGCCGCTCCTGCTGCTCGCCTACGCGGCCTTCGTCCTGACCCGCGCGGCGGTGGACCGGGGTGAACCGGCCGCGACGGCGAACGCGCTGCTCGTCCAGGACCTGGAACGAGCGCTCCACATCGCGATCGAGCTCCCGCTCAACCACACGATGCTCGACCAGCCGGTCGCCGTCTTCCTGACCGGCTACTTCTACCGGCTGTGTGTGCTCGCCGTGCCGGCCGTCCTGATCTGGCTCTACGTCTCGCAGCCGACGCACTACTGCCGCCTGCGCACCGTTCTGGCTGTGGCGATGCTCCTCGACGTCCTGGTCGTCTGGCTCTTCCCGGAGGCCCCGCCACGGTTCGCGCAAGCCGGCATCGTCGACCACATGGCGGCCCACGACATCCTCGGTGGTGCCGAGGCGCGCGTCCCCCGACCCGGGGTGAACCTGCTGGCGGCCATGCCGAGCATGCACGTCGCCTGGACGACCTGGTGCGCCTACGCCGTCTGGACGGCCCTGCGGCAGCAGGCTCCGCGGACGGCGTGGGCGGCGTGGCTGTTCCCGCTGCTCACGGCGTTCGTGGTGCTCGTGACCGGGCACCACTACGTGCTGGACATCCTGGCCGGGTTCGCGCTCGTTGCGCTCAGCGGTACCGCAGTTCAGACGGCACTGGGCTTCGGACGACATCGGGCTTTCGGACGACACTGCGGTTCGAACGGTGAGGTGAGCGGTGGGATCCCGGTTCGTCGGGCGGGTCGGCGAGCTCGCGGCGTTCGAGGACCTGCTGCGCCGTTCCGACGCCGACACGATCCCGGTCGCGCTGGTCGACGGCGTCGCGGGGATCGGTAAGTCGGCGTTGCTGTCGCAGTTCGCGCGTCTCGCGCAGGCGCGCGGCTGGACGGTGCTCCGGGCCAACGCGTCCCCCGCGGAGGGCGCTCCGACGTACTGGCTGTGGCACCAGGTCGTCCGCACGTTGCGGCACTCGGCCGACGACGTGCTCACCGCCCAGGATTCGACGGGGCTGCCAGCCGCGGCCGAGCGGTTCGCCATGTTCGACCGCTTCGCACGCTTCCTCGCCGACGCCGCTGCTCCCGACGGCCTGGTGCTCGTGCTGGACGACGTGCACTGGGCCGACCACGGCTCCCTCTCGCTGCTGGTCCACCTGATCACCGAGCGGCTGCCGGACCGCGTTGTTGTCGTCGCCGGCGCGCGGGCGTCCGAGCTCGGCATGCGGACTGCAGGAGCGCGGATCGCGGAGCTGGTCGGCCGGCACGGGATGCGCATCTCGCTCGACGGGCTCTCCAGCGCGGAGATCGCCGCGCAGCTGGGCGCGCTGCTCGGGCACCGTCCCGACCCGGACGTCGTCGCGGCCGTCCGGCAGCGGACGCTGGGCAACCCATTGTTCGTCCGCGAGGTCGGTCGGGGTATCGCCGCAGGTCGACGACCCGACGAGGCGCTCGCACCCGTGGTGCGCGACGCCATCCGGCAGCACCTCGCGCTGCTGCCCCGCAGCTGCCACGACGTGCTCGTGGTCGCGGCGTTGATCGACGGCGCCGTCGACGCCCGCGCGGTGGCGGCGGTCGCCGGCACGTCCGTCGAGGCTGTGCTCGGCGCGGTCGACCAGGCGGTGAAGGCCGACGTGCTGACCGTCGAGCACGATGGCCCCGGCTTCCGCCACGACCTGTTCCGGGAGACCCTGCGGGACGATCTCGCGCTGGCCGACCGCGCGGTGACGCACCTGCGGATCGCCGAGTACTGGGAGGCAGAGCGGCCGGACCGGGTGGTCGACATCGCCCGCCACCGGCTGGCCGCGGCACCGCTCGGCGACGCCGCACGCGCCGGCGCCGCGGCCCGCGACGCCGCCGAGCAAGCGCTCGCCGCGCTCGCGTTCGAGGATGCCGCAGAGCTGTACGACAGCGCCGCGGCGGTGGCAACAGATCTCCCGGCGCCTGAACGGTGTTTGCTGCTGATCACGGCAGGACGGGCACGCTATCTGTCCCACGACCCGGAGGGCGCCGTCACGACGTGCCTCGTGGCCGGTGAGCTCGCGCTCCGCTCAGGGCGCCCGGAGCTGCTCGGGAAGGCCGCGCTGGCGCTGCCCGAGCTCCCGTACGAACGGTGGCTGGCGCGGGTGGACGTCTGGTGCGACCAGGCGCTCACCGGGCTTCCCGACGCCGACAGCTCGCTGCGCGCGCAGCTGCTCGCCCAGAAGGCGCTCGCGTCGACGTTGACCAGCGGGACCGACACGTCGCTCAGCGCCGAGGCGCTCGCGATGGCCGAGCGGCTCGACGACACCGATGCGCTGCGGATCGCGCTGCGGGCCAGGCAGATGGCCCGGTCGACGCCCGACGGCCACGCCGACCGGTACCGGCTGGGCAGCGACATGATCACGCTCGGGCGGCGCACCGCCGATACCGACGCCGTGTGCTGGGGGCATCTCTGGCGCTTCGACGCGCACATGCAGGCGGGCGACACGTCCCCCGCCGAGACCGAGATCAACCGTGCGGCGCTCGTCGCGCGCGGGCTCCACCAACCCAGCACGAGCTGGCAGGTCGTCAGGAGCCAGGCCGCGCTCGCCATCGCGCGCGGCCGGTTCGACACCGCACGCACCCTCGTCGCCGCGGCCCGCGAGCTGGCCCCGGACGGCCAGCTGCGCGGCGCGGGGTGGATCCCGCAGTCGGCGCTGCTCAGCAGGCTCACCGACGACGACTACGACCCGTTCCCCGAGATGCCGTCGCTGCCCGCTGGGGACCCGCGGCGCATATACCTGTTCATCCACCTCGCGCCGTGGCTCATCGCCCGCAACCGCCTCGACGAGGCCGAGCGGATCTACGAAGCGATCCCACCGATCTCCGTCGCGCCGCAGCCGTACAACCGGTTGCTCGTCATGTGCGTGCGGGCTGCGGTCGCCGCCGCTCTCGGCGACCCCGACGGCGCACGGGCATGCCACGCGGAGCTCCACCCACACGCCGAGCTGCACGCCACCACGGGTGCCGGCCTGCTCATCTCGCTGGGCTCCGTGCACCACTTCCTGGGGCTCATCGCCGGCGCGGTGGGCGACGTCGACGACGCGATCAGCGAGCTGTCACGTGGGATCGCCGCGAACGAGGTCGCCGGCTACCGCCCGTACGTCGCGAACGGCCGCTACGAGCTGGCCGGGCTGCTGACGGACCGGGCAGGTCCCGGCGATCGCGCCGCCGGGCTCGATGCCGCGGTCCGCAGCGCGGCGGCTGCCACCGAGCTGGGCATGCCCGGCCTCGCCCGCCGCGCACAGGAGCTGGTCACAGCGCTCCGGGCCAGGAACGACAGCCCGCTCACACCGCGTCAGCGGGAGGTGGCCACGCTGGTCGCCGACGGGTTCACGAACAAGCAGATCGCCGCCAGACTGCACATCTCGGAACGCACCGCCGAGAACCACGTGCAGAGCATCCTGCTCGCGCTCGGCTTCCACAACCGCACGCAGATCGCGACCTGGCGCACCCGCCTGAACGGCTAACGTCGCGCCTCGACGATGACGTACGGCGCGGTGAAGCGGAACGAATCGGGGTCCTCGTTGATGCGCTCCAGCACCTCCATCACGTTGTGCTCGAGCGCTCCCATCAGCCCCTTCGCCTCCATCAGCGGTGCCAGCATCCGGCCGAGCGGGTGTTCGAGGAACATCTCCTGCCAGTAGACCTGCGGCGACGCAACGGAGAAGGTCAGCCGGCGGCTGTGGACGGCCACCTCGAACCCGTGGTGGCCGAAGAGACCGGCGGCCGCCACCGCGTCGTGCCACGGGAAGGCGTTGGCGATCGGGTTCGCGCCGGAGACCGGAGCGGCCGCAGCCGCGGCGGCATCGTTGATCGCGCCGAACGGTCCGCCGGGCAGCCAAGCCGAGTAGACGATCCGGGCGGCCTCGGCGGCGACCCTGGTGATCTCGGCCGCCGCGAGCGCCGGATCGGGCGCGAAGATCAGCCCGAAGTTCGAGATCAGCACGTCCGCCTGGCCGTCGGCGAGCGGGAGCCGGGCCGCCTCACCGGCGACGAACGTGACGTCGCGGCCCGCGGCGACCGCCTGCTCCCGCGCGACCTCCAGCAGCCGCGCCGCCGGGTCGACCCCGGTCACGAGCACCCCTGGCCGGGCCGCGAACAGCGCCGCGCTCCCCGTACCGCAACCGACGTCCACGACGTGTTCGCCCGCAACCGCGCCGGCGACGGCCACCACCTCCCGCGCGGCCGGGTGGAGCTGCGGGGCGATCGTCTCGAAGCTGCCGAGACCCCAGTCCAAAGTTGTCATGCTGCGGTTCTAACCGCGACGCCGGAGCCGTCACATCAGCAGGACTGCTCATTCGCGGTACCCAGATCGCTTGACCGTGCCGCCGCGGCACAGTACGCACTGGATATCCGGAAGGGGGTGAGCGGCGTGGCGTGGAGCACGCGTGAGCTCGCCGAGCTCGCCGGCACGACCCTGCGTGCGGTGCGGCACTACCACGAGGTCGGGCTGCTCCCCGAGCCGGAACGTCGTCCCAACGGCTACAAGAGCTACGCGGTGGTGCACCTCGTGCGGCTGCTGCGCATCACCCGGCTGCGGGAGCTCGGGTTCTCGGTCGCCCAGATCGCCGAGATGGGCGACACCCAGGAGCACCCGGCCGAGGCGCTGCAGAGCCTCGACGCCGAGCTCGCCGCGACGATCAAGCGGCTGCAACGCATCCGCGTCGAGCTCGCGCTGATCCTGCGCCGCGAGCTGCCGACGGCGAACGACCTCTACGACCCCGCGCAGATCGACGTGCTGGCCCGCATCGGATCGGCGCTGCAATCAGCGGCGGAGTGAAGGTCCGCGGTCAGTGCGTCAGTGCGTCAGTGCGTCAGTGCGTCAGTGCGTCAGTGCGTCAGTGCGTCAGTGCGTCAGTGCGTCAGTGCGGTGCGAGGATCGCGGCGAACCGCTCCTCGGCGAGGTCGAACTGGCTGGAGATGTGCGCCTTGACGTCGGCGGGCAGCGGGGTGTCGTCGCGCTGGACCAGCTCGCGCAGCACCGGGACCATCGGGCTGTACTTCTGCGCCGCCCGGCGAACCTTCGGCCCGACCGTGTAAAGCACCCCGACGCCGTTGTCGGTGAAGTCCGAGACCTTGATCAGCCGCGCGTAGGGGTGCTGGCCGAGACTGTCGCGCACATGCTCGCGGTACTGCTCGTCCTTGTCCCGCGAGGTCTCGTACTCGGGGTTGGTCACTGCACCTACCAGCTCGGCGACCCGTGGCCCGAAATCGCGCGACAGCACGCCGAGCGCCGCCGACGTCGGATCTTGCGGTGCGCCGCCCGCCAGCTCCTCCGGGTGGTCCTCGACGGAGTCGTGCAGCAACGCGGCCGCGAGCACGTCGACGTCGCGGACGCGGTAGTGGCACAAGATCCGCAGCGTGACGCGCAACAGGTGGTTGAGGACGGGTTCGCGGGTCCGCCGGTCGTCGCGGTGCAGGCGCTCCGCCAACCCGAACGCCCGCTCGAGGAACGCTCGGCCGGACTCGGCGAAGGATGCGATCTCGAGCTGGAACCGCTTGCGCAGCCCCTGCTCGCCATAGACCTCGGTGACGACATGCAATGGAAGGGAAAGGAAATATTTGGGCGTCAAGTCGTCCATGGCCCAGATTAACCCGCCGGCCGAATTGATTGATCGATTCGTGATGAAGTCGTCGTAGCATCCTGCCGGATGTCGGACCTGGTCGGCCGCGATCACGAGCTGGGCCTGCTCACCGCGCACCTGTCCGCCGCGCTCGGCAGCGGCGGCAGCCGTGCCGTCGTGTTCTCCGGAGAGCCGGGGATCGGCAAAACTCGTCTCGCCCGCGCGGCGGTGCACCGGGCGACCGCGCTCGGCGCCGCGTCTGTCTGGGGCCAATGCGCGGAGGGAATGCCCTACAGCTGTTGGGAGCAGGTGGCGCTGGCCTGCACCGCGATCGTCGGCGAGGACGGCTGGAGTGCCGACCTCGCGGTGCTCACCGCACAGCCCGGTGCCGACCCGCTGCCGGAGGATCGTGCCGTCGTCTTCGACACGACGACCCGCCTGGTCATGGCGGCCGCTGCCGCTGGTGGGCTGGTTCTGGTGGTCGAGGACCTGCACCACGCCGACCGCACCTCGGCCCTGCTGCTGCGCCACGTCGCGCAGGGCCTCCGGCGCCTGGGTGGACGGGTGCTGCTGATCGTGACGTGCCGCGAGCTCGAACCGGACGGCCTGCCCGGCGCCGACGTCGCAACCGATCTCGGCGCCGAGCACATCCGGCTCGGCGGGATCGACCGGCCCGCGATCCGCGCCCTGCTCGCCGCCGCCGGCGGGACCGACGTGACAGCCGCCGAGGTCGCCTGGGCAGACCGCACGACCGGCGGCAACCCGCTGCTGGTTTCGGAGGTGGGCCGGACGCTGCGTGGTGCGGCACCGTCGCTCGTCTCCCGATCCGCGGTGGCGGACCGGCTCGCCGACCTGCCGTCCGACCTCGCCGAGCTGCTCCGCGCCGCGGCCGTGCTCGGACCCGACTTCCACGTGGGCGTGCTCGCGCAGGTCGTCGACGAGCCCGCACTCGTCTGCCTCGCCGCGCTCGACTCCGCGGCCGGGCTGGGTCTGGTCGAGGCGACCAGCCTGCCGGGCCGCTACCGGTTCGCCCACGAGGCCGTGCGCGACGGGATCGAGGCCGGGCTCGCCGCCGACCAGCGGGTGCGGCTGCACCGCGCGGCCGCGCAGGGCATCGAGAGCTTCCACAGCCGCTGGCTCGAACCACACCTGTCCCGGCTGGCCCACCACTGGGCGCAGGTCGCGCCGGTCGGCGACGGAGCCGTCGCCGCCGGCTGGGCCGCGCGGGCCGCTGCCGAGGCGATGCGCAGGCTGGCGTTCGAGGAGGCGGCCCGGCTCTACCGGCTCGCGTTCGACGTCGGATCGGGGCAGCTCACCGAGCCGGAGGCGGCGGTCCTGTTGCTCGGGCTCGCCGTGGCGCTGCACAAGTCGGGTGACCTGCCCGCCAGCGCTGCGGCCTGCCAGGACGTCGCGGCGATCGCCCGGCAGCTGGCGCGGCCCGATCTGCTCGCCGAGGCCGCGCTCGTGCTCGAATCCGTCGGCGAGCCGCAGATCAACGTCGTGCTGCGCGACCTGTGCCGCGAGGCGCTGGACGGTCTCGACCACGGCGATGTCGCACTCCGCGCGCGGCTGCTCGCCCAGCTCACCGAGGCGCACGTGTACCTCGGGGAGACCGATCCGGTCGAGGCGACGAGCCAGGAGGCGATGGCGCTGGCCGAGCGGTCGGGGGACCCGGTGGCGCTCATCGCGGCGATGCGCGCTCGGCACCTCGCCGTGCGCCACCCTGACGGGAACGCGGAACGGCTCCGGCTCGCCGACCGGCTCGAAGCCGTCGCCCGCGCCGCAACACGTGCCGAGCCGACCATGTGGGCCGAGTTGTGGCGCCTGGCAGCCCGGCTCGAAACGGGCGACCTCCCGGCCGCAGCGCAAGTGCTCCCCCGGCTGGGGCGGGCCGTCGAGCGGGTGCGCACGCCGCTCGCGCGCTGGCAGCTCGCCCGCAGCGAAGCCACCGTCGCGCAGGCACTCGGCCGGTTCGACGTGGCACTGGAGCACGCGCGCGCGGCGTTCGACCTGCTCACGGACATCGGACATCCCGGCGCGCAGCACCAGTACTTCGCGGTGCGCAGCATCGTCGGGCACCACGTCGGCCCGCCGCCCGGCCTCGATGCGGAGATCACCTCGTTCACGGGCGCTTTCGGACCGTTCGCCGACTTCAGGCGGTTGGCCCGCGCGCTCGTGCTGCTCGACTCCGGCCGGTCGGACGCTGCCGCCCACGAGTACTACCACTTCGACCCGGTGCGGAGCTGGCAGCCGCCGTGGTTCCTCGCGACCGTCGGGCTCGCCATGCGGATGGTCGTCGCCGTCGGCATCGAGCAGCGCTCCGACGTAGCCGCGCTGCGTGATCTGCTGGAAGCGGAGCGCGGCAGGCACGTCACCGGCCGCAGCGGCTCCGCCGTCTACCTCGGCCCCGTCGAGCTCTACCTCGGGATGGCGGCGCGGCTGCTCGGCCGCGACGACGCGGTCGCCGACCTCGCCGCGGCCGTCACGATCGCGGATCGGGCCGGGGCCCGCCCACACGCCGTCGAGGCCCGCTGCGAGCTCGGCGCGGCGCTGCTGGCCCGGGCCGCTCCGGGCGATATCGACGCTGCGAAGGTCACGCTGACCGAGACCGTCGAAGCGGCGCGGGCGCTCGGCATGACACCGTTCCTGGAGCGGGCGCAACGCCTGCTCGACCCGCTCGGCGGCCGGGGCGACACCGGCCTGAGCGCGCGCGAACGTCAGGTCGCCGAACTGGTCGCGCGGGGCTTGAGCAACCGGGGCATCGCCGAGTCGCTCGTCATCTCCGAACGCACGGCGCAGAACCACGTCCAGCACATCCTGACGAAGCTCGGCTTCTCCTCCCGCACGCAGATCGCGACCTGGGTCGCCCAGCGGCGTGAGTAGGGCGATGAGCAATGCGGCGGATGTACCCGCCCGGCCCCGCTCCTACGGTTCCCCGACATCGCAAGAACGCACCGGAGGGAACCGAAATGACTTACGCATTGATCCAGGACAGCCCCGCCGACCTCGAGTTCCATCGAATGGTCAACAAGCGGCTCGGCGACGACCACCCCGGCTTCATCGCCCGCTTCGCCGGAAAGGTCGACGGCGGACTCCGCGTGATCTCCGTATGGGAGTCGAAGTCCGACGCCGACCGCTTCTTCACCGAACAGCTCGGCCCGCTCCTGCGGGAACTCGTCGGAGGCGATCCCGGCCGGCCGCAGGTGTCGGAGCTGAACGTCGAGGAATACCGGATCGCCTAGCCGAGGCGAGGGCAGGAAAGCCACGTTCAGGCCCCCTGAGGGCAGGAAAGTGGCTTTCCTGCCCTCAGCGAGCCGGGCGAAACGGGGCTGCGTCAGGCTGTGTACCAGAACAGGTACCCGTCGTACCGACCGTTGGACTGCCGGTAGCACTCCCAGTCGTCTGCGTGCTCACGTGCCATCGCCCGCTGCCCGAAATCGGAGCAGTCCGCGTACGTCGGGAAACCCTTGCCGAAAGGCTTCGTGATGACGCCCGCTTCGCCCGCGAGAGCCGGCGCGGCGGTCGCGCCGAGCAGCAGCACGCCGAATGCGGCCGCAACTGCGGTGCGCGCCGCCGCACGGGTCGGTGACCATTTTTGCATTCGCTGGCTCCTTTGCCGGATCATCGTCGGCACCCGTGCCGACGACCGATTCCAACACCGAGTGCGAACAGCTGGGAGACCAGATCTCGTCAAAGACCGCACGATTCCTGCCACGCGACCCGGGTGCACGGTGGGAGAATCTGCGGGTGCCGACCCGCCTCCCTGCCCTCGTCCCGGAACTGCTCGTCGAGTCGCTCGACGCGAGCCTCGCGTTCTGGCGCGACCTGTGCGGTTTCGACATCCGCTATTCCCGGCCGGAGGAGGGCTTCGCCTACCTCGAACTCGGCACCGCGCACGTCATGCTGGAAGAGACCGGTCGAGGCCGGAACTGGGTGACGGCGCACCTGCAGCGCCCGCTCGGCCGGGGGATCAACTTCCAGATCGCGGTGGCGTCGGTGGCGGATCTGGTCGATGCGTTCGAGCGGGCGTGCTGGCCGCTGTTCATGGCACCCGAGATCCGCACCTACCGCGTCGACGGCATCGAACTCGGCGTTGTGCAGTTCCTCGTGCAGGACCCGGACGGGTACCTCATCCGCTTCCAGGAACCGGGATGACGACGACGGCCTGATCTCCCGTACTTCTTCGACAGCACGATGCCCGGCCGGCCACCCGCGCAGCGGACACCCGAGCAGCAGGCACTCTCGGACCGGTCGACCTCGCCAGCACCCACCGCTGCGGCTTCTGGAACGCCGGGTGACCGACGCGGCCCGGGGGCGCCTCAGGGATCCCCCGGGCCGTTGCGCTCGGGATGGCGCGACCGGATCGGGGTGCCCAGTCCGATCAACACGACGAGCAGGAACACCGCCCCGACGGCCAGCAGCGGACCGCGCGCCCCGTGTGCCGCGACCAGCCCGGTGATCGCTGCGGCACCGAGCGGTGCGAGCGCGCTGTGCGCGGTCCAGAACGCCGACGTGACCCGTCCGAGCAGGTGGTCGGGGGTCACCGACTGGCGCAGCGACATCGACGAGATCCCTGCCAGTCCGAGGCCGAACGAGTAGCCGAAGACGGCAACGGCGAGCGTGACGGTGTCGTTGGAGAGTGCGACGACTCCGACGGCGAGGCCACAGAGGACGTAGGAGCCGAGCCAGCACGGCCCGAACCCGAGTCGGCGGCGCAGCACGGGAGTGAGCGCGGCGGCCAGCATCGTGCCGCCGCCCGCGATGCCCACGACCACACCGACGACCTGGTCGCTCTGCCCCAACCCGGCCCGCACCTGGTAGATGATCACGTCGGTCATGCCGAGCGTCAGGAAGCTGATCACCGTGAGCAGCATCGCCAGCCAGCGCAGCACCGGCGTCCGCCAGAGGAACGTGAAT
Organism: Pseudonocardia sp. TRM90224; assembly: GCF_021245725.1. Lineage (GTDB taxonomy): Bacteria > Actinomycetota > Actinomycetes > Mycobacteriales > Pseudonocardiaceae > Pseudonocardia. Next base: position 31,922 of record NZ_JAJGSX010000050.1, read on the forward strand.
CCGGCGAGCAGGGTGTGGACCCCTTCGACGGCGCTTCGCCCGGACGGGAAGCGGACCACCGCGAGTGCTGTCGCCGAGATCCCGAAGGTTGCCGCGTTCACGGCGATCGCCGTGGCGGCGCCGAGCTGGCCGGAAAGGAGCCCGGCGAACATCGGGCCGATGATGAACGCGAGCGCGTTGGTCGACTCCAGCCGACTGTTCGCGACGACCACCCGGTCCTGCCCAACCAGGTTGGGCACCGCAGTGACGTAACCGACGCGGAAGATCATGCCGAACGCAGAGGTCAACGCGATCACCACGTACAGCAACCAGACCTGTGGGCCGAGCAGCCAGCTCAGCGGCACCGCCGCGAGGAGCACCGCTCTCGCCACGTCGCAGACGATCATGAGGCCCGGCGAGGGCGCCCTTGAAGAACGCGACCACCAAGCCCGCCAGGACCACCGCCGAGACCATCCGCCACGAACGCACACCCAACGAACCACCCCACAACACGCGACCCACCGCACCGACTCGCGCGGCTCACCGCTCCAAAACGCGCGACTCACCCACCCGGCAACCCCGACTCGCGCGCGGCGTAGCCCCGACTCGCGCCCAGCGTGGCCCCGACTCGCCGTGCCGGAGGAGTCGACGAACCCCTCCCCGGCTCCGCTGGCGGCCGGGACGGTGACGTTCGACGACGGATCCGGACGGCTCCCGTTCCTCCTGCCGGAGCCCTCCAAGCCGACTTTCGTCCTGGAGACACCGGTCGCCGACGCCGGGCCGCCGACCGCCCGGGACCGGTGCGTCGCGGCGGCGAATACCCACAACCCTCCTGCTGACGGTCGGACCTGGACGGCGGCGGCAACGGTGAGCACCGGGACCGCGACGCTTGTCGTCCTCACCGACGGGCAGCTCGGGAGCACCTGCGTGCAGGATCTCCTGCAGACCCGATTGGTCGACCCCGGCGCCTACCTCGCACGTGTCTTCGACGACAAGAGCGGTTGGCCCTACGACCTCCCCGGGTCCCCGTCTCTCGACGGACGGTTCGCCGTGGCAGGAAGCCTTCCCCCGGCTGGGCGGCGGCTCGAGCTCAGTGTGCTGCCCGACGGCCCGCAGCTGGAGGTGGTGGTGCAGGACGGGACGTTCGCGGCACTGCTGCCCAAGGGTGCGACCGGCGCGCTCTCCGGCCGGCCGTACATCGCCGCCCGGACCTACGACGCCGACGGGAGACTCCTCGAAGACGTCGTCATGTGATCACCGGCGGCGTTCTCCGAGCAGCCCGTCGACCACCACGTCGACGCCCGCCTTGATCCTTTCGAGCGAGTAGCCGAGCTCCCGGCGCTGGTAGAGGAAGAGGCCCGCGTCGACCAGCGCGAGCAGGGCGTCGGCGAGGTACCCGTGATCACCCCAGTCGCCGCGCGGGTCGACCTGGTGCAGGAGCGCGACGATGTGGGCGCGGGCGGTGCGGTAGGCGCCGCTGGCGAACCGCGCCGTCGCCGTGCGGATCTCGGCGACGGCGTGCAGCTCGCCGTGGCTCTCCAGGCGGTCGATGTAGGAGTGGACGAACGCGCGGATCCTCGCCTGCGGTGGCGCGCCGGGCCCGAGCGGCGGCCGGCCGGAGAGGAACGCCTCCTGGAAACGGCGCTCGTCGTCGTCTAGCAGTGCGAACGCGAGCCCACCGCGATCGCCGAAGCGGCGGTAGACGGTGCCGACCCCGACCCGGGCCTCCGCGGCGACGCGGTCCATGGACAGCGCGTCGACGCCGTCCCGTTCGAGGATCGCGGCCGCGGCCGTGAGCAGCGCCACCCGGTTGCGTGCCGCGTCGGCCCGCTCGACGACGGGCTGGCCGGCAACAGGGAGCAGGGGACGGTCGTCCGACCTCCCGCCGCTGCCTGCCACCGCGCCTCCCGTGCTGCTCGAGTCGCGACCGTACCGGAGTCGAGGATCCGGACTTGCAAGTGGAACTTTCTCCACTTAATGTAAGCGGAGAAAGTTCCACTTGACCGAAGGAGTCCACTTCCATGACCGCCACAGCACCGGCGTTCGTCGGCACGTTCACGGCCGACCCCGCGCACTCGTCGGTCACCTTCGCCGTCCGCCACATGAAGGTCTCGGTCTTCCGCGCGTTCTTCGGCGAGGTGCACGCCCGTGTCGTGGCCGACGCCGCAGGGGTCCGGCTCGAGGGCGGCGCTCTCGTCGAGTCGCTGTCCATCCGCAGCCCGAAGGAGTTCCGCGAGCACGTCGTCAACGGCAGCGACTTCTTCGATGCCGAGCACCACCCCGAGCTGACCGTCCGGTCGAGCGACGTGCGGATCGCCGACGACGGCTCCGTCGCCGTGCAGGCCGAGCTGACCATCAAGGGCGTCACCCGCCCCGTCACCGCGCGCGGCACCTACCAGCCGCCGGTCGAGGACCCGTACGGGGTCGAGCGCGCGGCGATCGAGCTCACCGCGGAGGTCGACCGGCGCGAGTGGGGCATGGGCTGGCAGGCCCCGATGCCCGGCGGCGGCGACGTCCTCGCCTACGACGTGCAGCTCAGCGCCCACCTCGAGCTGGTCAGGGAGTCATGACCATGAGGGTGCTCGGGGTGAGCGGCAGCATCCGGCGCGGGTCGTTCAACCGGCGGCTGCTGATGGCCGCGGCTGCCGAGCTGCCCGGCGCGGCGACGCTCGACCTGTCGTTCAGAATCGATCGGATCCCGCCGTACGACGAGGACGCGCCGGCTCCCGAGCCGGTGCGGGCCATGCGCGCAGCGATCGCTGCGGCCGACGCCGTGCTGATCGCCACCCCGGAGTACAACTCCTCGGTGCCGGGCCAGCTCAAGAACGCCCTGGACTGGGCGTCGCGGCCGTTCCCGGCGAACGCGCTGCGCCACAAACCGGTGGCCGTGGTCGGGGCGTCCACGGGCATGTTCGGCGCCATCTGGGCGCAGGCCGAGCTGCGCAAGGTGCTGCGGACCACCGGCGCCGAGGTCATCGACGACGAGCTCGCGGTCGGGTGGGCGCACGATGCCTTCGCTCCCGACAACACACTGGCCGACCCGCAGCAGCGGGCAGCGCTCGCCGCGCTGCTCGAACGCCTGCTGGTGGCGACCGGGGCGGTGTGCCGCGCGTGAACGCAGGTGGACGGTCAGGCGCGCCCTCGCGCCATCGAGATGAGCCGGTCGAGGATCCGCCCGCCGTCGGCCCGCAGTCCGTTGTGCTCGTACTCGTTGGTCACCCACGGTCGGAGGCCGCGGACCTGCGCCGCGGTCTCCATCGAGAACCGGTGCTCGACGTAGATGTCGTCGAGGTAGACCGCGGCGGAGGTCGGCACCCCGTTGTGGGCGAGGACGTCGTCGTCGTAGAGCCTCGGCCACTCGTGCTCGGCGAGCAGCTGCGCCGCCTCGCGCAGCGGTGCGAGCTCGCGGAAATCGTCGAGCAACCACGGGAAGACGTGCTCGCCGGTGAGCAGCTCAGGACGCTGCTCGTACTCCGCGGGCAACACCCGCTCGGCCGACCAGCGGGTGGCGTGCCCGTCGGCGTAGCTCGATTCGTGCAGCACCACGTAGATCGGGTTGCGGCCGTTGAAGGGCGCCATCGCCTCGACGTCGTGCAGGAACGCGGGCGAGTCGAACGGCCGCTCCAGCAGGTAGTGCAGGTGCTCGGCGCCCTCGCTCTGGCCGAGCACGCTGCCGAGTTGGCGCAACCGCCGCGACGTCAGCCGGTCGCCGCCCGGGAGCCGCACGTCCTCGGCGTCGAGCCGGGCGACGAGGTCGCGCACGCGCCGGAGATCGGCCGGGTAGCGCTCGAAGTAGCGCCGGTTGCGTTCGAGCACACGCTCGAACGTCGCCGCGTAGATCTCGTCGGGATGCCGGCTGATCGGGGACAACCCGCCGGTGAAGAACGCCTCACGGAGCCCGTGCGGCGCCTTGCTCAAGTACGTGAGGGAGGTGAACCCGCCGAACGACTGGCCGAGCAGGCTCCACCGCTCGACGCCCAGGGCGGCGCGGATGAGCTCGGCGTCGGCGACGATCGAGTCGGCCCGGAAGTGCGTGAGGTACTCGGCCTGCTGCTGCGGGGTCATCCCCGGCAGCGTGCCCACCGGCGTCGACAGGCCGGTGCCGCGCTGGTCGAGCATCAGCACCCGGAACTCCCGCAGCGCCCGCTCCAGCCACCCCGGCGACGACGGGTTGCGGGTCGGGCGGGGCGCCTCCTGCCCCGGCCCGCCCTGGAGGAAGACGAGGAACGGCCGGTCGCGCCCGTCCGGATCGGCCACCTCTCTCGCGAAGACGCTGATCGTGGGCCCGTCGGGGGCGGCGTGGTCCAGCGGCACCTCGAACGTGTGCTCGGTGAGGACCAGCCCGTGCGTCCGGAAGATCGGCGGCATGGCCCTACTCTGCCTTGCCGGCGCCGAGCCGCAGGTGGGGCGGTCTCAGGACGAGCCGATCACCCCGCCGCGCCGCCGTGCCACACGCGTGTTGCCCGAGTCCGTGCTCATCCGCCCCGCTCCGTCCATGCCGCTGTTGACTGCTGCGGCAGGGTCGCGCGAGCACCATGCAATCGGCATGCATCGCTCGTGGCTTGCGGTTCAGCGGGTGTCGATCAGCTCGACGGTGTGCGCCTCGGTCGGGTCGGGCGCCTCCCACTTCGCCGCCAGACGCGCGATCACCGAGGCCGGAACGGGCCGGTCGCGGGCGTTGTTGCGCGCGTGCAGGGCGGCGGGCGGGGCTTCGAGGCCGATCAGCGTGATCTTCGCGTGGTAGTCGGCGGCCAGGCCGATGCAACGGTCGCGCATCTGCCGCGAGACGTTCGTGGCGTTCCAGACGAACCGTTCCCGGCGGCGCAGGTGGCCGCGGGCCGCGTCGAAGGCCGCCGCGGCGACCCGGCGCTGGTCGCCGGCCGGGTCGACGCCGAGTTGTTCGCGGATGGCGTCGAGGCTGACGACCGGCCAGCCCGGGCGGTGCGTGCGGATGAAGTGGTCCTTCCCCGTGCCCGGCAGCCCGGACATGACGGTCACCTCGACACGCGTGTCGTCGTATGCGGCGTAGCCCGGGTCGCGGCCGGGGGTGCGGAAGTACTGGAACCGGGCGTGGTCGGAGGCGAAGGCGAGCGGCCGGTCGAGGCAGCCGAGCTCGCGGGCGTACTCCCGGTACAGCGCGATGTTCTCCAGCACCTCTCCGCGATCGCCGCAGATCCGGCCCTCGATGTCGGCAGTCGCGAGCGTCGCCAGGTCGTCGTTGCTCGCGAGCAGGCTCACGCGGATCACGATGCGTTCCAGGTCGGGTCGCTCCAGCGCCCAGAACGGCACCTGGTGGTGGCGCACCAGCGCGGCGACGTGCTCCCGCCAGCGCGGCGGCGCGCCCATCTCCCAGAGCACCTTGCGGGCCATGAGATCGCCGGCGCGGGAATGGCCGTGCGCGGTGATGCGATCGCCGTCGACCTGCGTCCGGAACGGCTTGGCGGAATCGTGCAGCAGCACCGCGGCGAACAGCAGTGTCCGCTCGCTCTCCGGGCGGTCCCGCCATCCGCGGATCCGGGTGAGCGCCTCGCACGCCATGCGCGTGTGGATGGCGACGTCGCCTTCCGCGTGGTGGACGGCGTCCTGCGGCACCCCGTCCATTGCGCGCACCCAGTCGAACGCCGCATGCACGGCCGGCCAGTCGAGCGTCCACGTCGGAGGCTTCGGGCACAGCTCGTCAAAGACCCGCATGGATCCCCCCATACATCGCTGCCGGGTCCGCGAGCCGGTTCGGGAGGATCGGCCGGTCCTGCCAATGGCTACCGGAATCGAGCACCGCCGTCAGGAATGTCGGGCGCACCCATTTGAACCGGGCGACGGTCCGCTCGGCCTCCTCGACCTTGATGTAGAGGCCCTCCATGTTGTTGTCGGCGTCGGTTTCCCCAGCGACGGCAGCGGGGTCCTGTCCGCTTTCTCGCGCCGTCTCGACCAGCACGTCACGCCAACGCGGCGTCCGGCAGGTCGATGGCCCGACCAGCGCCGTCAGCGCTTTCACCGACGGCAGGGTGCCCTCGTGCAGAACAGGGACCGATACGACCGGAACACCGGAGAGGATCTCGCGCCGGGCGGGCGTCGAAAGGAACTCGCCGCTCTTGCGGTCGAGCAGGTCGAACTCGCAGAAGTAGTGCGGCAAAGCGTCGTAGAAGACGGTGTGCTTGGCGTAGAGCCACTCGCCGTACAGCACGAAGCGCGTGCCGATACTGCTCCACAGCGCCTGTTGATGCACCGCCGCCCAGGCTTTGAGCTGCGCGAACTGCCGCTCCCGCGGCCCACCGCTCAGGAAATGGCCTCGGCTCTGCAACAGCAGGGCACCGGATTCGTCGAAGCTGATGCCGGCGTTGGCACCGTCGAGCTTCTCCTCGACGACGAGGTGCCGACCTTCGATCTCCGCGAACGGCACCGAGTCGAGATCCTCGTCGCCGGGCTGGCGACGGGATCCCTCCAGGTGCGGGGTCCGCGGATACTTGATCAGCACATGTCTATGAAGCCGCAATTCCGAGCTCGGCGCCACGGGTTTCCGCGAGCAGGTCGAGCATCTCCGACCACGACAATTCCACGGTGTCGTCCGAACGCAGCCGCTCGTGCGGGTCGACGAGCTCGGCGACGGCGTCGGCCACCCACGTGCTTCCGGCGTCGAGCAGGATGACCGGGCGGACCCCACGTCGTCTGGCGTGCTCGCGGGTCGCGGACAGCAAACGCAGTGCGTCCCGGCCCTGCCCGAGCCGGGCCAGCGCCAGCGCGCCGAGGTGCAGCGCGCCGAGCGCGCTCGGGAGATCGGCCTCGCGCTCGTAGTGGACCGCGGCCTCCCGCAACAACGCCATCTCGTCGGCGGGGTCGGCGCAGAGTGCCGGATGGCGCAGCCTCGCGACGGCGATCGTTGCCATCCGCGTCGCTGCCATGCAGCCGGTCACCTCCGGCCACGGACCGGCGATGGCCGTGGCGACGGCGTCCTCGTCGCCGGCGATGTGGGCTTGTACAAGCAACGCCGCCTTGTGCCAGACCGAGGCCAGCCCGACCACCCAGTCGTGCCCGTGCGCCGCGGCGACGACGGCCGCCCGCTCGGCCAGCTCCAACGCAGTGTCGACCCGGCCGAGCAGCAGCGCCCCGATCGCGACGTGGGTCATCCCCTCGCTGTAGGCGGCCGTATCCGCGTCGTCCCCGATGAGAGCCAGCTCGCGCAGGGCTTCGGCGTGCCGGTCGGTCGCCGCCGCGACGTCGCCGGCGGAGAGCTCGAGGACGCTCAGCACCGCACCGAGCCGGGCCCGGTCGCACGCGTCACGTGCCACGCCCAGCGCGGCGCGGACGATCTCCCCGGCCTCGGCGTTGGGGACGCACCGACCCCAGAACAGCCACAGGTTCGCGACCGTGCGGACGGCCTGCGCGGGCTCGTGTTCGAGGTCGTGGGTTATGCCGGCACGCAGGTTCGGCAGCTCACGCGTCAGCCGCGTCAGATGCCATCCCGCGTCCTGCCGCCGGATCGCCCAGAGCGCCTCTGCCGCGAGCGTGCGCACCCAGCGGGCGTGCGCCGCGCGCGAGCGGTGCCGGTCGGGGTCGATCGAACGGCAGAACGCGCGGATGCTCTCCAGCAACCGGTAGCGGGTCGGGACGACGGTCGTGTCGGCCGCGACCACCGACTGCGTCACCAACGCCGACATCGACTCCAGCGCGTCGACACCCGACTGCTCTCCCTGCGCGACGGCCTCCGCGGCGTCGAGCGTGAACCCGCCTTCGAACGGCCACAACCGCACCAGCATCTCCCGGTCGCGTGGTGCGAGCAGATCGACGCTCCACGCGATCGACGCCTCCAGCGTGGAGTGCGGCGATACGGTGCCCTGCAACGTCCGCCCCAGCACGGCGAACCGGTCGGCCAGCCGGTCCGCTATCTCCTCGAGCCCGAGCACGCCGGTGCGAGCGGCGGCCAGCTCGATCGCCAGCGGCAGCCCGTCCAGTGCGGCGCAGATCCGCAGCACGGCTTCCCGGTCGCCGTCGCCGGGGGTCCAGCCGGGTCGGCGCGAGCGGATGCGGTCGACGACGAGCGTCACCGCCGGGCCGGCGGTCCCGTCGGGCTCGGTGACCGCGAGCGGCTCGATCGGCACCACGACCTCGCCCTCGACGCCCAACGGCGTCCGGCTGGTCGTCAACACCAGCACGCCGGGGCACCGCGCCATCACGTCGAGCACGAGCCGGGCCGTCGCAGCGACCACGTGCTCGCAGTTGTCCAGCACGAGCACGCCGGTCGCGGAGGACAGCGCGGCCAGCATCGCCTCCGTCCGGTCGCCTGTCGTCGCGCCCATCCCGACGGCAGTCGCCACGACGCTCGGGAGGTCGCGCGCGTCGGCGACGTCGGCGAGCCGCGCGAACCACACCGCGCCCAGTGCCGACCGGCTGGAGAGGAACTCCACGAGCGTGCGGGTCTTGCCCACACCGGCCGGCCCGACCAACGTCACCAGCGGCGCCGACGCGAGCTCGGTCCCGATGGCGGCGACCTGCGCTTCGCGGCCCACGAAGGAGGTCAGCGGCCGCCGGACCGGTCGAGGGCCCGCCGCCGGACGGACCGGCGCCGCGTGCAGCGCCGCGTCGTGGGCCAGGATCTGCCGCTCGACCTGCTGCAGCTCGTGTCCCGGGTCGGCGCCGAGTTCCTCGGCGAGCAGCCCGCGCACCCGCCGCAGCACGGCCAGGGCGTCGCCCTGGCGTCCGGATCGGTAGAGCGCGGTCGCGAGCAGCACCCACCGCCGCTCGCGCAGCGGCGCCGATCGCACCAGCTCCTCCAGCTCGGCCACGGCCGTCGTCGCGTCGCCGCAGGCCAGCCGGGCCGCCGCCAGCTCCTCGCCCGCGACGTCGTGCAGCTCGACCAGCCGGCTGCGGGGGGCCGCGACGAGCTCGGCGTCGCCGAGGTCGGCGAACGGTCGGCCATGCCACTGGCCGATGGCCTCGCCGAAGAGCTTCGACGCCTCGACCGCCGATCCGGCGCTCATCGCGCGGCGCCCGTCCTCCACCATGGCCGCGAAGGAGGACGCGTCGACATCGGAGTCGCGGACGTCGAGGAGGTAGCCGCCGGGCGCCCGGCACACGACGTGTCGGTGCTCCACGCCGAGCGCCGAGCGCAGCCGCGACATGTACGCCTGCACCGCGACACCGGCCCGCGCCGGCGGACGGCCCGCCCAGGCTGCGTCGGCGAGCCTGTCGTCGGGCACGGGATGGCGCGGGTCGACCAGCAGGGCCGTCACGAGCCTGCGGGGCACGGGACCGCCCAGATCACGCGCGCTGCCGTCCACCTCGATCGCGGTGGCGCCCAACACCCGGCACACCAGCACGAATGCACTGTACAAGCCGCCGCGGACAGCTCAACGGGCCGACGACTCCGGGTGCGGCAGCCACGCGTCGCCGGGGTCGGGCAGCCAGTCGCCGGCCGCGGCCAGCGCGTCGACGGCGGCGTTGAGCACGGCGATGCCGGGATGGTGGGTGGTGGCGCGCCAGATCATCGTCCACGGGAACAGCGCGACGGGCTCCACGAGCGGGCGCAGCACCGCGCCGGGGACGTCCGGCTGGGTGGTCATCGTGAGGATCGGGGCGTTGCGCTCCCTGAGGTGCTGGGCGAGCTCGTCGACGCCGGGCACGTGCGGGTGCGAACCCGCGGCCTCGACACCGAACGGTGCGAGCAGCTGCAGCACGGCGTGCTCCCACCCGGAGGTCGCGTGGTTGCCGGCACGGATGCACACCCTGGCGTGGCGCAGCGCCTCCAGCGGGACGGCTTCGAGGCTGGCGAGCTCGTGCCCCTCCGGGAGCAGCACGCCGATCGGCTCGTTGCGGACCGCGCGTTGCCGCACGTCCAGCCCGCCGAGGCCGGGGTCCCGCCCGAACGTGACGTCGATCCGCTCGGCGAGCAGCAGCGGGGTGGCCGGCTCCTCACCGGTGTGGAACCGGGCGAAGAACTCCAGCTCCGGCGCCCGGCGGCGGGCCTCGGCCAGCACGAGCGCCGGGGTGAGCCCCGGGCCGACGACGTCGACGGTGAGCGACGGTAGCTCGCCGTGCAGCTCCCGCAACGTCGTGTCGTGCAGCAGGAGCAGCTGCCGCGCCCGGGCCAGCAGCATCGTGCCGGACGGGGTGAGCGCGACCTGGCGCGACGTCCGGTCGAACAAGCGCGTGCCGGCGCGTTCCTCCAACCGCTGGATGTCGCGGCTGAGCGCCTGCTGCGCGACGAACAGCCGTTGCGCAGCGCGGCTGAAATGCAGCTCCTCCGCCACCACCACGAAGGAGCGCAGCAGGCGTATCTCCAGGTCACCGGACACGACGCCTTTGTACCCCGATCTACACACCTGGTGTGTAGATCATGGTCCAACAGGTGTTGGATCTTGAGCGGCCGGCTGGTGGAAAGTCCTCGGCATGAACCGAGCAGCTGCGAGCGCACGTGGTGTGATCACGGCGTACTACGGGCTCGCCGGCGTCGCGAACGCGCTCTGGGGCGCCACGCTGCCGGCCACCGACGCTCGGCTCGACCTCGGTCCCGGACGGCTGGCCGGCCTGCTGCTCGCGCTGGCCGTCGGCGCGCTGGCCGGTATGCCGGTCGCGGGCCGGCTGGCCGGACGGTGGGGCGCATCGCGCCTGCTGTGCATCTCCGCGGCCGCCTCCTCGCTGGGGCTCGCGGTTGTCGGGACGGCCCCGACGGCCGAGTTGCTGACGATCGCCGCGGTTGTGCTCGGAGTGCTCTTCGGGGCGTTCAACGTGGCACTGAGCGTGCAGGCCGTGGCCGTCGAGCGCGCCGCCGGGACGCCTCTGATGGCACGGATGCACGGCACGTGGACGTTGGGTGCGGTCGCCGGCGGGGCCGGTGTCGCCGCCGGGCTGCACGCCGGAGCCGGTGTGCAGGTGGTGATGGGGTTCGGGGCGCTCGGGCTGACCATGGCCGCGCTCGCGCTGGGCCGGGCGCCGCTGCCCACCCTGCCCGATCCACCTCCCCCGTCCGCCGATGGGCCGCCGCTCCGGCCGCGGCTGATGATCGCGCTCGGGGTGGTCGGCATCGCCGCGTTCATCACCGAAGGAGCCGCGACCGACTGGGCCGGGGTGCACGCCTCGTGGGTGCTCGGCGTCGAGCCCGCGAGCGCATCGTTCGGCTACACGGTCTTCTTCGCCGCGATGACGGCCGTCCGGTTCGCCGGGGACGCGCTGCGCTCCCGGCTGGGCGCCGCGGCCACCGTCCGGCTCGCCGGTTGTGTGACCACCGCCGGGTTCCTGCTGGTCCAGCTCGCGGGCCTGCTGCCGATCGGGTTTTCCGGCGCCCTCGCCGGCTGGGCGCTGGCCGGCGCCGGCACCGCGCTCGTCTGGCCGATCGTGATCAGCGAGCTCGGCGCGCTCAGCGGCTCGGCCCGCACCCTCTCGCTGGTCACGATGATCAGCTACGGCGGTGGCCTCGTCGGCCCGCCCCTCATCGGCTCGGTGGCGACGGCAGCGGGCCTGCCGTCGGCGCTGCTGCTCCCCACCGCGCTGGCACTGGGGGTCGCGATCGCGGCCCCGGTCGTGCTGCGCGCCACCCGTCCCACGAGCAACACCACAACTGGAGGTTGACCATCTCCAACCACGCCCTCATCACCGTGTCGGACGCGCTGCGCCACCGACGCTCGATCGGTGTAAGCACCGTTACTTTCGGCCGCTTCCGGTGCGCGAACAGCTGCGCCGATGATTTTCGGGCACGAGACCCGTCTTAGCTCCAGCACATCGATTCGGCGGCGCTGATCGTGCTGCGCGCAACCCGTCCCACGAGCAACACCACAACCGGAGGTTGACCATGAACGTGACCACTTCGACCCTCGACGTCCCCGGCGCACGGCTGCACCACGAGGTCCGGGGTTCCGGCCCGCTGCTGGTGCTGGTCGGGGCACCGATGGACGCCGACGCGTTCGCCCCGCTCGCCGAGCTGCTCGCCGTCGACCACACGGTGCTCACGACGGACCCGCGCGGCATCAAGCGCAGCAGCGTCGACGAGCCGGACCTCGACTCCACCCCCGAGGTGCGGGCCGACGACCTCGCACGGCTGATCAGCAGCCTCGACAAGGGTCCGGCGATCGTGCTGGGCAGCAGCGGCGGAGCCGTCACGGCGCTGGCGCTCGCGCAGGCCCGCCCCGAGCTGGTGCGCACCGTGATCGCGCACGAGCCGCCGCTGATCGAGCTCCTCGACGACCGCGAGCAGCTGCGCGCGGAGACGGAGAAGCAGGCGTCCACGTACCTCGACGGCGACGTGCTCGGCGCCTGGCGGCTGATGCTGGAGCAGGCGAACATCGTGCTGCCGGACGAGGTCATGGAGCAGATGTTCGGCGGGGAGCGGGACCCGCAGTCGGTCGCCGACGAGCGCTTCTGGTTCGCCCACGAGATGCGCCCGTCGACGTTCTGGCAGCCCGACCTCGCCGTACTGGGTTCGACCCCGGCCCGGCTGGTGATCGGGATCGGCGAGGACTCGACCGGGCAGCTCTGCGACCGCACCGCGCAGGCGCTGGCCACGGCGCTCGGCACCGATCCCGTCCGGTTCCCGGGCGACCACACCGGGTTCGTCGGCGACCCGGCCGGGTTCGCGGCCCGCCTGCGCGAGGTGCTGGGATCATGACCAGCCGAGTCCGACCCGGGAGCAGGCAGATGCCGTCACCGTCACCGTCACCGTCGCCGTCATCGTCGCCGGAGCTGCCGCGCGAGGCCGTCGACGCGGCGGTCGCGGCCGAGCGCCGAAGCCTCGCCGACCACGTCGCCGACCTCTCCGACGAGCAGTGGGCGACCCGGTCGCTGTGCCCTGCGTGGACGGTGCGCGATGTCGTCGCACACCTCACGACCACCACCCGGACGGGCGTGCTCCAGGTGGCGCGGGCAGTGCTGCGGGCGCGCGGCGACCTCGACCGGGTGGAGGTCGACCTCGCCGCACAGCGGGCCGCCGCCCACTCGACCGCGGAGCTGGTGGCCCAGCTGCGCGAGAGCGCCGACTCGTCACGCCGCGCACCCGGCAGCTCCCCGATGGACCCGCTGATGGACATCGTCATCCACGGCCAGGACATCGCACGCCCGCTCGGCAGGCGCTACGACTCCCCGGCTGACGTGGTGGCCGCCTGCCTCGCGTACGTGGCGACCAGGAAGTTCCTGGGTGGGCCGAAGCGGCTGGCCGGCCTGCGGATCGTCTCGTCCGACACGGGCTGGTCGCTCGGGGCGGGCGCGGAGGTCCGCGGGCCGGACATCGACCTGCTCATGATCACCGCCGGCCGGCGCGCCGGGCTCGCCGCGCTCGACGGGCCGGGGCTGGCGACGCTGGCGGAGCGGCTGGCGTGAAACGCGGCCGACCGGGGCCCGACGGATCGGGCCCCGGTTCGGTGGTTGCGGCGCACGTTCAGCGCCGGTTCTTCTTCGAGTTCTCGTAGGCCTTCGACAGCTCGGCGTACTCGTCCTCCGCCTTCTTCGCGGCGTTCTCGGCCGTCGTTGCGGCGTCCTGAGCGGTGGTGACGTCGGCCTCGCCCTGCTGCACCTCGCCCGTCTTGGTCGCGACGACGCCGTTGGCGCCGTCGCGGGTCGCCTTGACGGCGTCGAGCTGGCGGCCGGCGTCGGCGAGGTCGCGGAGGCGGTTGAGGAAGTCCTGGTGGCGGATGTTGTACTCGGCTTCCTTCACGGGGTCGTTCGGAGCGGCGTTGGTAGCGGCGGCCGCCTGCCTCCTGACCTCGGCGGCGTCGAGGAAAGCCTTGTTCGCCCGGTCGACGGTCCCCTGCTGGGTGTTCACCGCGTCCTGCGCGGCGGTGGCGTCGCGCTCGGCGATCGCGAGGGCGGCCCGGCGGTCGTCGAGGACGTCGACGTCTGCGTCGGCGCGGGTGACGACCGGGTGAGCAGGCGCCACGGCGTGCTGGAACGGGTCGGGCCGCGCTGGGCGCTGCGCAACATCGGCCGGCTGCCGATCCGGCTCCCGTCGTCGAGGATGGTCTTCGCCGGTGACGAGCCGGTCGAGCTGCCCGTCGGGTACACGCCGATGTTCATCCGCAGCCGCTCGGGCCGCGAGCACATCGTCGAGGTGCGGGTGGCCGGCCCGCCCGACACCGGCGGGAGCAGCTACGCCGGCAGCACCAGCCACGAACCGATCTGGCACCTCTCCACCGAGGAGAAGCTGATCATGGTGGTGCTCGGGCAGCGTTACCTGCGCCAGGACGCCCACCCGCAGCCGCTGTCGTGGCGGCAGGTCGCCGACGAGCTGAACGAGCTCGTCCCCGAGCAGGGCTGGACGACCAAGCGGGCCGAGCACGTCGGCGTCGCCGTCCGCAAACGCCTCTCGCAGGCCGGGGTGGCCGGCCTGACCCGCGACGAGGTCGGCGACCCGGTCGGCAACGCGCTGAACCACAACCTCCTGCTGGAGCTGGTGTCCTCGGCCATCCTCGTGCCGCCGGACCTGCGGATGCTGGACGACGACGAGCTCTAGCGCAGAGTTGAGTCTGCTCAAATCGGTCGGGAAGCACGCGCACCCGTCAGCACCCCCGCAAGGCATGCGGCGGCGACCAGGACCCCGAGCGCAACCCCCAGCGCGGCGCCGTAGCCGTGGATGGCGGCGGCCGGTTGTCCGGCCGTTGCGAGATGGTGTGCGGCGACGGTCGTGGCCACGGTGTTGAACAGCGACGTGCCGAGCGCCGCACCCAGCTGCTGCGCGGCGTTGTAGGTGGCCGATGCCGCCCCGATGTCGGACGGCGCCACGGCCGAAGTGGCCAGCGCGGCGGTCGGCGGCAGCACGCAGCCGAGACCGATGCCCGTCAGCACCAGCGCGGGCAGCAGGTGGAACGCGAGCACGTCGGTGCTCGCCGGGGTCAGCCGCACCACCGCGAGCACGCCCGCCGCCGCGACGGACAGGCCCGCGACGATCAGCGCCCCCGGTGGCACCTTCCCCATCAGCCGGCCCGCCACGAGCGTCGCGCCGATCAGCGCGGCCACCGCGTTGACGATCAGCGTGAGCCCGGCCTGCACCGGCGAGAACCCCAGCACACCCTGCAGGTAGTAGCTCACGAACAGGTAGAAGCCGAACATTGCGACGAACATCAGCCCGACCGCCAGCGACGCGCCTGCCCTCGCGCGGTGCAGCACGATCCGCATCGGCAGCACCGGATCCGCGGCGCGCACCTCCACCGCCACGAACACGACGAGCAGCACGACACCGAGCGCGAGCAGCCCGAGCACCGCCGGCGCACCCCAGCCGAGGGCCTCCGCCCGGCTGAACCCCAGAACCACCGCCGTGAACGCGCCCGTGCTGAGCAGTGCACCGGCCACGTCGAGCCGGCCGGTCGGCTGCGCGGCGCCCGATCGCGGCACGAGCAGCGTCGCTGCCAGCGCGAGCAACGCGATGGGCACGTTGATGTAGAGGCACCACCGCCAGCTCGCGTACTCCGTGAGCAGCCCGCCGAGCACGAGCCCGACGGCCGAGCCCGCGGCACCGACGGCCGCGAACACGCCGAACGCACGGCCACGCTCCCCCGGCTCGGTGAACGTCGTCGCCAGCAGCGCCAGCCCGGCCGGCGCCAGCAGCGCCGCGAAGACGCCCTGCAACGCCCTCGTCGCGATCATCGTGCCGGTCCCCGTCGCGGCGCCGGCGGCCGCGGACGCGACGGCGAACCCCACCAGGCCGATCATGAAAGCCCGCCGGTGCCCCAGCGCGCTGCTGACCCGGCCGCCGATCAGCAGCAGCCCGCCGAACGCCAGCGCGTACGCGGTGACGACCCAGTGCCGGTCGGCGTCGGGCATGCCCAGCGCCACCTGCATGGAGGGCAGCGCGATGTTGACGATCGTCCCGTCCAGCACCACCAGCAGCTGCGCGGCGCTCACGACCGGCACCGCCCACCAGCGGCGTCGTTCCTCGATCATGCTTCACCTAACGTCGTTCAATGCTCTCTAACGGCGTCAGAGGCATCGATCACCGTACTACACTCGAGGCGCCGGTCCGGACGAGCGAAGTGGTGCGAAGTGCCGAAGAACTCCAGCGCCGATCAGCAGGTGCGCAGCGTCTGGCTGCGCGCGCAGCGCGGTGGGCGAGGTGAACCGCCGCTCACCATCGATCGCATCGTCGAGGCCGCCGTCGCGCTGCTCGACGAGGACGGGATCGACCGGCTGACGATGCGCAGGCTCGCCGAGCGGCTCGGCGTCGTCGCCCCGTCGCTGTACTGGCACGTCGACACGAAGGACGACGTGCTCGACCTCGCCGTCGACGCGATCTTCACCGGGCAGCCACCCGCGGCCGCCGGAACCTGGCGCGACGACGTGACGGCCGTGCTCACGGCGTGGCGGGCCGCGATGCTGCGCCATCCCTGGGCGACCGCCGTCCCGGCCCGTCGCCGACCGACGATCGGCCCGAACTTCCTGTCCTGGATGGAGTTCCTGCAGGCGCGCCTGGCCGCGGCCGGGTTCACGGGCGCCGGGCACGCCGCGGCGACGTGGGCGCTCTACAACCACGTCATGGGATCGGCCGCCTCGGAGGCCGCGCTGCAGATCTCCGACGCCGAGCGCCGGGTCGGCCAGGAGAAGCTGCGCGCCGACCGCGACCGCTACCCGACGCTGGCCGCCAACGGCTACCTCTACGACGACGACTGGGACGGCAGCTTCACGCTGGGCCTCGCCTACCTGCTGGACGGGCTGCAGGCCCAGCTCTGATCAGAGGTGCTTGCCGAGGAACTCGACGAGCACCTGACCGAGGGCGAGGCGGTGGTCGGAGAGCGCGTGGTCGGTCGGGAACGCGCAGTGCTCCAGCCGGTCGATCGCGCCGTACGCCTCGACCAGCGGGTGGTGGTGCTGCTCGGCGGGTGCGTCGGCGTCGAGGGTCGCGCCGACCAGCAGCACCGCTCGGTCCGCCAGCGCCGTCGCGCGATCGGCCAGCCGCCACTTCGGCCCGGCCGCCACCATCTCGTCCACCAGCGCCTTCCCGCTCGTCCCCCGCAACGGGAGCAGCTGACCGTCGAACGCCTCCTCGAACACGGCCCGCAGCCCGCCGTCCTGCGCGCTCGCCACACCTGCCCACCCGACGTCGAACGCCGTGATCGAGGCGACGGCGGGGATCGCGGGATCAGCTGCCGCGGTCGTCAGCGCCGCGAACCCGCCGAGGCTGTGGCCGACCACCGCAAGGCGCGTGGCGTCGAGCCGGTGGTCGCCGGCCTGCTCGCGCACCCACGCGACGGCCGCCGCGCTGTCGTCCAGCACGTGCTGCCACGACCACGAGCCGTCGGCACCCCACGAGCCGCGGTAGTGGAACACGAGGGTTGCGAAGCCGGCTCGACGAAGGTGTTGCGCGAGGTCGAAGTTGCGCTCGTTGCCCGGAAAGCCGTGCAGAAGGACGACCGCCGGGTGCGGCCCGGATCCGGCCGGGAGGTGCAGCACCCCGGGTAGCGGCACGCCGGCACTGGGGATCACGACGGCGGGCGTGCTCGCGGGCGGCAGGGTTCCTGCGGGGAAGTCGGGCTCCACGGCGGTGACCGTAGCAGCAGATCGAACCGACCGTTACGATCCCGGAGTGCCGGTGCCCCGAGGAACGCCGATCGATACCGAACGCACGCGCTCGGCCATGCTCAAGGCCGCTGCCGCGCTCTTCTACGAGCGCGGGCTCAGCGGCGTCGGGGTGGCCGAGCTGTGCGCCGCGGTCGGCGGCTCGAAGGAGACGCTCTACCGCCACTTCGGCTCGAAGGACGGCCTGGTCGACGCCGTGCTGCAGCGGCGGATCGAGCGCAACACCCGCATGCTGCGCCGCGCGGTCGACGACGCGGGCCCGCAGCCGGCCGCGCAGCTCACGGCCCTGTTCCGGGAGCTCGCCGGCTGGTACGCCCAGCCGGGCTTCCGCGGCTGCGCGATCGTCAACGCCGCCACCCAGCAGCACGACGGTCCCGCGCGCGCCGTCATGGCCACCCGGGCACACGACTACCTCGAACTGTGCACGCAGATCGCGCGCGGGGCCGGCGTCGCCGACCCGCCGCGCGTCGGCCGGCAGCTCCTCACCCTCCTCGAAGGCTCGATCGTGCTGGCCGACCACCACCGCAGCCCGACCGCGGCCGAGGACGCGCTGGACGCGGCGCTGGTGCTGCTAGGTCGTGTTTAGGAAGTCCTGATCGTGCTCTTCGCGCCCAGATCGCCGCTGGCGGCGTTGCCGCCACGACCGGGTACGCCAGGTACGACGGCTCGTGGCGGCGCCTTGCCAGCGACGATCTGGATCACGAAGAGCATCGACCCTGACTTCCTAAACACGACCTAGCTCAGCCGGCGGTGCGTGAGCGGGCGTACGACGATCTGCGTACGCGGGCCACGCCGCCGCTCGGATGTGGCCGGCGCCGCGCTCGACCACGCTCTGTGTCAGTTCGATCGTCGGATCGGCTTTCAAGACGGGAGCGGGGAAATGGGTGCACAACGTGCGGTTGCGTGGCGGCGGACGACCATCGCGGGCCTGGTCGCCGGCGCGGTCGGGATCGGGTTGCTGTGGGCGTCCGGGATGGTCGCGTTCCCGTTCTACCCGCCGCCGGGAATGCTCATCCTGGCCGCCGGCGCGCTGTTCGTCGCGCTGGCGCCGTGGCGGTGGGCGCCGGCCGTGGGGGCGGCGCTGGGGCTGTTCGTGATCGTCGGCTTCCTGCTCTCCAGCGGCACGGCGAACCTGCTCGGGGCGCTCGGCCCGGTTGTTTCACTCGGGTCGGCCGTGCAGGTGATCGGGGTTGTCGCGGCCGCGATCGGCGGTGTGATGGCGACAGTGTCCGCGTACCGGTCACACCACCTCGACGTGTGAGCGTGGCCGTCAAGTTTCGACGGTCAGCCCGGCCCGCATCGCGACGACCGCCAGCTGTGCGCGGGTCCGGACGTCCAGCTTCACCATCGCGCGGCCGACGTGGGTGCGCACGGTCGCCGGGCTGACGACGAGATCCTTCGCGATCTCCTCGTTGGACCGGCCCGTGCCGACCCAGGCCACGATCTCCCGCTCCCGGTCGGTGAGCTGGTCCAGCGCGGCCGCCGGGAGCGCACCGGGACCGCTGAACAGGGCGATCACGCGTTTCGTCACCGAAGGGGAGAGCAACGCCTCGCCGTCGATCGCGGCGCGGATCGCCCTGGCCAGCTCGTCGGGCGCGCCGTCCTTCAGCACGAACCCGGCGGCGCCGGCCTGCAGCGCCTCGAAGACGTACCGATCGACCTCGAACGTCGTCACCATGATCACGCGGGTGCCGGCGAGCTCCGGATCGGCCGTGATCGCGCGCAGCGTCTCCAGGCCGTCCATGCCGGGCATCCTGATGTCCAGCAGCAGCACGTCGGGACGTTCCCGCCGGACGAGCTCCAGCGCCGCACGCCCGGTGGCGGCCTCGCCGGCGACCTCCATGTCCGGCTCGCGGTCGATCAGCACGCGCAGCCCCATCCGGACCACCTCGTGGTCGTCCGCCAGCACAACCTTGATCACGGCGCACCTCCGAGCGGGAGGTGCGCGACCACCGCGAACCCGCCTCCGTCACGCGGGCCGGCCGCCAGCCGCCCGCCCAACGCCTCCACCCGCTCCCGCATGCCGGTGAGCCCCAGCCCGTCCGTCGGCGGCTGCGTCGGCGAGCCCTGCCCCCGATCACGCACCTGCACCCGCAGGTCCGGGCCGTCGACGTCGATATGGACGTCGGCGCGGGTCGGTCCGGCGTGCAGCAGGACGTTCGTGAGCGACTCCTGCACGACCCGGTGCGCGACCACACCGACCTGCCGCACCGGGAGGTCGACCGGGCCGAGGTCGAGCTCGACGTCGAGCCCCGCCGCCCGCACCTCGTCGACGAGGGCGGTGATCCCGTCCAGGCCCGGATCGTCGGCGCCGGGCGGGGCGACCGACTCGAGCATGCTGCGCAGCCGGTTCAGCGATCCCGTGCTCGTGGTGCGGATCGCCGCCAGCGACGCGCGGACCTGCTCGGGATCGTCGTCCAGCACCTGCAGCGCGATCCCCGCCTGCATCGCGACCACCGCGAACCCGTGCCCCGCGATGTCGTGCACCTCCCCCGCCAGGCGCATCCGCTCCTGCACCGCCGCACCGTCGACGAGCACGCGACGCGCCCGCTCCCGCGACGCGGCAACCACCCGCGCGAGCGCGCCCAACGTCCACGGCACCACGACCCAGCTCGCCCACGCCAACGCGATGAGCACGGGCGCCTGGACGTCCTCGCCGGACAGCCGCAGCAGCACGACACCCGAGGCCAGCACGGCCGCGGCGGCGCAGACCGGCACGGACAGCCGCGACGGGCGCAACCGCGCGACCTGGTAGATCGAGACCATGATGCACAGCTGCACCGGCCCGTACGGGTACCCGGCGAGCAGGTAGGCGTTCACCGCGACCAGCACGAGGGCGAGCCCCCACACCGGCGCCACCCGCCGCAGGCCGACCGACACCAGCGCCGCCAACACGACGAGCACCACCGCCACGGCGTCCAGCGGCCGCGCCCGCCCCTCCTGGAAGCCGGCCGCGCTGATCGAGAGCAGCACGACGGCGACCGCGAACGCCGCGGCCAAGGCGAGGTCGACCAGCAGACGACGGGTCATGACCGGCCGGAGTGCACGCGCCACACGCCGACTCTAGGCCAGCCCCTCCCGCACGGCCCTCACGCGAGCGCTGCAGGACGGGGCGTGAGTCGGGGCCACGCCGTGAGCGAGTCGGGGTGGACGGGTGAGTCGGCACTTCCGGCACGGTGAGTCGACACCTCCAGCACGGTGAGTCGACACCTCCAGCACGGCGAGTCGACACTTCCGACACGGCGAGTCGACACCTCCCGCACGGCGAGTCGCACGGTCCGACGAGCGAGTCCCACGTCTCGGCGGGCGAGTCGCGCGTTTTGGGTGGGGTGGGTTCTCGACGTGGTTCGTTGGGTGGGTTCGTGGCGGATGCTCTCGCGGCGGTGGTCTTGTTGGGCTTGGTGGTCGCGCGTTTTTTAAGGGCGCCCTCGCCGGGCGGGCAAGTCTCCGGGATGGGTTGGGTCGTGCCATCCC
>NZ_JAJGSX010000051.1 GCF_021245725.1 Pseudonocardia sp. TRM90224
CCTTCCCGACCGCCATGTCGATCACAGCGGTCGATCTTGGTCCACCCGCGGCTTACACCGTTCGCGTGACACGCCCCCACCGGGTCGGTCGGGATGACGAGTGATCGTCAACTCGTTGACCTCGGACTCCGGGCCATCGTCGGGTTCGGGTCCGTCCTGGTCGAACGACCGAACCACCCGCATCCCCAGAGTGAAGAGACCTTGCGGGTCGAACACCGCCGCCTGTTCAGCAAGCTGCGCTTCGACATACGCACAGTCCTCCGGCGTCAACCGCCCCGCTTCCTTCGAGCCGAGGACCTGGACGATCTTCTCGACATGCCGCAGGCTCATCACCCCGGCCTCGAACACCGCCGCCGTGGCTGGCAGGCGGGCCGGCAACACCTGACCGTCCAGGGCGATCCGAGGACAGACGTGCTCAGCAGCGGTCACATACCGCTTGGCATCGTTGCGGTCGATGTTCCACAGATCCCGGATCGCGTTGGTCGGCGACCTGTAACCCCGCGCGTGAAAGCCACCCTCACGAACAAAAGCGCTGATCGCACAAACCCTCGCGAAGTCCAGACGGCGCCCGAGAACCTCTAATTCACGGGTCGCGGCGCAGCGTTCTTCGAACGTCCCGACCAGGGTGTCTGCCTGCAGTTGTGCCACCCCGTCGAGGGCGACCCGCAGGTTCTCGGACATGCCTCTATTTTAGACGCAGCAAAGATCCATAGCCACTCCATTCCCGACTTCTTCCCCTGTTTCTGAGGTGGCCGGGTTGGGTGAAGAGCGTATTTCCTGGTTGCGTCGCCTGCCGTCCCCGACCTGCACTCCAGTCCCGACGATCAGCCTGCGATTGGTCGGTGGTCCTCTGTCCTGTGGTGCCGTCCAAAGACGATTTTCACACCGCGCAGACCCAGGTGTGTCGTCGCAGACCGCACAACCTCTGCGCGGACACCACGAGGTCTGCGCGGTCGCACCAAAGGCGTGCCCGCCACCCACAGGTGGGCCTGAGAGTGCCATCCCGTCGACCTGGCAAACCCCCACCACACGGCCGCCCGTGGGCGGCCCTCAACAAAACCGCAACAGAACACGCGAAGCTCCGCCCACGGGCGGCCGTGTGGTATCCCCAAAGAGGTCGACGGGATGGCACGACCCAACCCATCCCGGAGACTTGCCCGCCCGGCGAGGGCGCCCTTAAAAAACGCGACTACCAAGCCCGACAGGACCACCACAGCCGCGAGACCATCCGCCACGAACCCACCCGACGAACCACGTCGAGAACCCACGACCACCACCCAACGCGCGACTCGCCTGCTGAACGTGGGACTCGCCCGCCGAAACGTGGGACTCACCGTGCCGGAGGTGTCGACTCACCGTTCCAGAAGTGTCGACTCGCCGTGCTGGAGGTGTCGACTCACCGTGCCGAAAGTGTCGACTCACCCGGCCTGGAGCTCCTTCGGGAACCCGGAGAGCACGACCACGGCCGGGTCGTCGTGGAACGCGGTCCCGCGTCGCCCGGCGCACCCAGCACGGACGTCGCGAGCAGTGCAGGAAGAATCGTGGACGTGCCACGTCCCAAGGAGCAGACGCGCCGTCGCAGCGCCCTGCCCGCGGCCGGAGAGGGGACCGGTTGATGAGCGACCCCGGGTTCACGCTCGTCCAGCTGCGCTACTTCGCCGCCGCGGCCGAACGCGGCAGCATGACCCTGGCGGCCCGCGACCTCATGGTGTCCCAGTCGGCCGTCTCCACGGCCGTCGCGTTGTTGGAGAAGGAGCTCGGCGTGCAGCTGCTGCTGCGGCACCACGCCCGCGGCCTGACGCTCACCCCCGCCGGCCGCGCGTTCCACCAGCAGGTCCGCGAGTTCCTCGCCCACAGCGTCGAGCTCGTCGAGTCGGCCAGGCAGGCGGGCACGGAGGTGGTCGGCAACCTGACGCTCGGCTGCTTCATCACGCTGGCGCCGTTCCGGCTGCCGCGGCTGCTGGCGGAGTTCGAGAAGCGCCATCCCGCTGTCCGGGCGGCCGTGCGCGAAGGGGAGCACGCCGCCCTCAAGACCGCGCTGCGGGCCGGCGACTGCGAAATCGCCCTGCTGTACGGCTACGACCTCGACGACGACATCGAGCACACGGTGCTCGACGCGACGCGGCCGTATGCGCTGGTTCCGGCCGGTCACCGGTTCGCCGAGCGGCCGGACCGGGAGGTGGCACTGGCCGAGCTGGCCGACGAGCCGATGATCCTCCTCGATCTGCCGCACAGCGCCGACTACCTGCTCGGTGTGCTGCGCGCCGCCGGCGTGGAGCCGGTGATCCGGCACCGCAGCGCCGGTTTCGAGACCGTCCGTGCGCTCGTCGCCAACGGGCACGGCTACGCGGTGCTGAACCAGCGCCCCGCGCACGACGGGACCTACGGCGGCGGCCGGGCCGTGCCTCTCACGCTCCGCGACGAGGTCCCGCCCCTGAACATCGTCCTGTGCTGGATGCGGGGCACCCGCCCGACCCGCCGCGCCCAGGCGTTCCTCCACACCTGCCGGGCCCTGTATTCCGAGGGACAGCGTTCCGAGGGCCGCTGACCCAGCATCTGTTCTGCAGATGCCGTGCAGCGGAAACATGTGTTGGATCGCTGCAAGGCTGTCTTCCACACTGGCCGTCGTCCCCTTTCCGGGACTGCGACCACCAGGAGGAAGACCATGTCTCAACCGGCTCCCGCTCGCGAGATCGACGTCCTCGTCGTCGGCGCGGGCCAGGCCGGTGTGGCCATGAGCGAGCACCTGGGCGCGCGCGGGATCCAGCACCTGGTGGTGGAGCGCGACCGGATCGCGGAGCGCTGGCGCACGGGACGTTGGGACTCCCTCGTGGCGAACGGCCCGGCCTGGCACGACCGTTTTCCGGGGCTGTCGTTCCGGGACGTGCACCCCGACGGTTTCGCGTCGAAGGATCAGGTCGCGGACTACTTCGTCGCCTACGCGGAGAAGATCGACGCACCGATCCGGTGCGGGGTGGACGTGCAGAGCGTGCGGAAGAAGATCGGCCGGCCCGGTTTCCGCGTGGACACGTCGGACGGGACCATCGACGCCCGTCACGTCGTGGCTGCGACCGGAGCGTTCCAGAAGCCGGTCGTGCCCGCGGTCGTTCCCGGGGTCGCGAACCTGCTCCAGATCCACTCCAGCGCCTACCGCAACCCGCGCCAGCTCCCCGACGGCGCCGTCCTGGTGGTCGGAGCGGGGTCGTCGGGGGTGCAGATCGCGGACGAGCTGCAGAGATCGGGACGCCAGGTCCACCTCTCGGTCGGCCCGCACGACCGGCCCCCGCGGCGGTACCGGGGACGCGATTTCTGCTGGTGGCTGGGGGTCCTCAACAAGTGGGAGATGCCCACGCCGCCCCGGGGCGCGGAGCACGTCACGATCGCGGTCAGCGGAGCGCACGGCGGTCACACCGTCGACTTCCGCGCCCTCGCGGCAGGCGGCATCACCCTCGTCGGCCGGACCGTCTCGTTCGACAACGGCACCGTGCGCTTCGCGCCGGACCTCCGCGTGAACATCGAGAACGGCGACGCCAACTACCTGTCGATGCTGGACGAAGCCGACGCCTACGTCGCGCGCAACGGCCTCGATCTCCCCGAGGAACCGGAGGCCCGCGCCTTCGGGCCGGATCCGGGCAGCGTGCTCGACCCGCTGCTCGAACTCGACCTCGCGGGTGCCGGGGTCACCTCGATCGTCTGGGCCACCGGCTTCGTCTCCGATTACAGCTGGTTGCCGGCCGCCGCCCTCGACGAGCACGGGAAGCCGAAGCACGACCGCGGCGTGTCGGCCGAGCCCGGGATCTACTTCCTGGGACTGCCCTGGCAGTCGCGCCGCGGATCGAGCTTCATCTGGGGCGTCTGGCACGACGCCGCCTACCTGGCCGAGCACATCACGATCCAGCGCGGCTACCTCGCCCACGAGCCCGCCGTCACCGAGATCGGAGCAGCCTGATGCCCACCCACACCCGCATCCGTCCGTTCAACACCCGCGACACCTACCCGGAGCAGGACCTCGACAACGACCTGTGCCAGGCCGTCGTCGCCCGCGGCACGGTGTACGTGCGCGGCCAGATCGGCCAGGACCTCGACACCAGCGAGTCGGTCGGGATCGGTGACGCCGCCGCCCAGGCCGAGCAGGCGATGGCCAACATCGACATGCTGCTCCGCGAGGCGGGCAGCCGGATGGAGCACCTGGTCAAGCTGACCGTCTACCTGGTCGACCCGCGCTACCGCGAGGCCGTCTACCGCACGATCGGCCGCTGGACCAAGGGCGTCCACCCGATCTCCACCGGCCTGGTCGTCTCGGCGTTGGCCCGGCCGGAGTGGCTGGTCGAGGTCGACGCCATCGCGGTCATCCCCGAGGACGAGCGATGACGATCTCGATCATCGCCGGCGACGGTGCGGGGCGGTTCGGTGCGGCGGTCTGCTCGTCGAGCCCGGCGGTGGCCGCCCGCACCGTGCACCTGCGGCCCGGCGTCGGCGCCGTCTCCTCGCAGAACATCACCGACCCGCGGCTCGGCACGCTGCTGCTCGACCGGCTGGCCGGCCTCGACGACGCCGAGGCCGCCCTCGGCAAGATCGTCGCCGGCACGGTCGACCGGGAGTACCGGCAGCTGACGGTCCTGGACGGCGCGGGTCGCACGGCGGTGTTCCACGGCGCGCAGACGCTCGGGATCCACGCCGCCGCCCAGGGCGACGGCGTCGTCGCGGCGGGCAACATGCTCGCCTCGGAGTCGGTCGTGGCGGCGCTGGTGTCAGCGTTCGTCCGGAGCGAGGGCGAGCTGGAGACCCGGCTGCTCGCCGCCCTCCGTGCGGGTCTGGCCGCAGGCGGCGAGGCGGGTCCGGTGCACTCCGCCGGGCTCGCCGTGGTCGCCGACGTCGAGTGGCGGGTGACCGACCTGCGCGTCGACTGGCACGACGACCCCGTCGCCGAGCTCGGTCGGCTGCTCGACGTCTGGCTGCCGCAGCGCGACGACTACGTGCGGCGAGGGCTCGATCCCGCGGCGGCGCCGTCGTACGGCGTGCCGGGAGACCCGCGGGCATGAACGCCCTCAAGGAGGCCGCGCGGACGCGCGTGCACCGACACGCGGAGCAGCTCGTCGACCTCGCCCGCCGGTTGCACGCCGACCCGGAGATCGGGTGGGAGGAGCACCGGGCGGCCGCGACCGTGCCCGAGCTGCTCGACCGGGCCGGGTTCGCGGTCACCCCGCAGTACCTGGGACTGGAGACGGCGTTCCACGCCAGCTTCGGCACGGGCCCCACGCGGATCGCCCTCTGCGCGGAGTACGACGCGCTGCCCGGTCTCGGCCACGCCTGCGGGCACAACCTCATCGCGGCCGGCTCGGTCGGGGCCGCTCTCGGCATCGCCGCGATCGCCGACGAGATCGGGGTCACCGTCGAGGTGTACGGGACGCCGGCCGAGGAGGGCGGCGGCGGCAAGATCGAGCTGCTCGAACGCGGCGCGTTCGCCGGCGTCGACCTGGCCATGATGGTGCACCCCGCGCCGGTTGACGTCGCCGAGGCGCGACCGTTCGCCGTCTCGCACTCGCACGTGTCCTACCGCGGGCGCGCCGCGCACGCCGCGGCGTACCCGGAGGCAGGGGTCAATGCCGCCGACGCCTTCACCGTTGCGCAGGTGGCGATCGGGCTGCTCCGTCAGCACCTGCCTGCAGGGGTTCGGGTGCACGGCATCGTCACGCGCGGCGGCGAAGCCCCGAACGCGGTCCCCGAGCACACCGCCGGGCGCTGGTACGTCCGTGCGGAGACCCTGGCCGAGCTGGCCGAGGTCGAGCCGCGGGTGTGGCGCTGCTTCGAGGCCGGCGCTGTGGCGACGGGGTGCGAGCTGGCGATCGAGCCCGAGAGCAAGCCGTACGCGGAGTTCCGGGCCGACGAGCACGCCCTGGCCGCGTACCGGGCCAACGCCGTCGCCCTCGGCCGCACGTTCGCCGAGGGCGGCCTCGCGGCCCGGATGAACCGCGCCTCGACCGACATGGGCAACGTCTCGCAGGTGGTCCCGGCGATCCACCCCTACATCGGCATCGGGTCGCTTCCCGCGACCAACCATCAGCGCGAGTTCGCGGCCCACTGCGTCGGGGACCTCGCCGACCGGGCGATGCTCGACGGGGCGACCGCGCTGGCCTGGACCGCAGTGGACCGCGCGAGCGCCGGGCCGGATGAACGATCATGAGCACCACCGGCTCACCGGCGTCACGACGCCGGGCGCAACGCCGGCCTGATCCCCGACCCGTTTCCGGAGGTCGTGACATGTCCACCGTCGAACCAGGAGTCCAGCAGGATCGGACCGCGTTGGCCGCACTGCAGCAGACCCGGCTGCGCAAGACCCTCGGCCGCGCCGACATCGTCTTCTTCATCGTCGCCGCGGTGATCAGCATCGACACCATCGGGCTGCTGGCCGCCGGTGGTGGTGAGGGCGTCGTCTGGGCCACGTTCCTCGCGGTCGCTTTCCTCGTGCCCTACGCCCTCGTCTTCGCCGAGACGTCGGCGGCCTTCCCGGCGGAGGGCGGGCCGTACCACTGGGTGAAGCTGGCCTTCGGCCGGGCATGGGGAGCGGTGGCGGTCGTCCTGTACTGGGTCACCAACCCGATCTGGCTGGGCGGCTCGCTCGCCTTCATCGCCGCCGAGGCCTGGTCGCACTACGTCGTGCCCACCGAGCCGGGAAGCGTCGGCGACCACGCCTTCAAGCTGGTCTTCGTGTGGAGCGCGATCACCTTGGCGATCGTCAGTCTCGGGCACGGGAAGCGGGTGATCAACGCCGGTGCGGTGGCGAAGCTGCTCGTCCTGGTCAGCATGTCCGCCACAGCGCTCGTCCACGTCATCGGCAACGGCGGCATCAACATCGGCGCCGTGACGTTCGCGCCCACGCTCGCCGGCTTCCTCGGCATCGTGCCGGTCGCCCTGTTCGCCTACGTCGGGTTCGAGGCGCCCACCGCGGCATCCGACGAGATGCACGACGCTCGCCGCGACACTCCGGTGGCCATCGCCCGGGGCACGGTCATCACGCTGCTGGCCTACGTCGTCCCGGTGCTGACGATCGTGCTGGTGACGCCTCCCGAGCAACTCGCCGACGCCGGGGTCATGTCGACCATCCGGGCCGCGTACGACGTCTGGGGAGGCGCGGCCGAACCGCTGATCACCATTACTGCCCTCGCCTTCGTCTTCGCCCTGCTGACGCAGGGGAGTGCATGGATGATCGCGACGGACCGGATGCAGGCCGTGGCCGCGGCGGACGGCGCCTTCTTCGGCGGCTACCTCGGTTCGTTCAGCGCTCGGCTCGGGACCCCGGTCCGGATGAACGTGCTCTCCGGCATCGTCTCCACCGTCTTCCTGCTCGCGGCCATGAACCTGGTCGACGGCACCGCGGCGTCGATCTTCACCGTGGTGCTGACCGTCGCCATCTCGACGCTGCTGATCAGCTACGTGATCATCGTGCCCGCGGTGATCCGCCTGCGGCTGGCGCACGGGCAGGTCCATCGCCCGTTCCGGGTATCAGGAGGACAGGGCGTGTTCGTCGCTCTTGCCGGCTTGGTGCTGTTCCTAGTCGCCTTCGGCTCCTGGGTCGCGGTGTTCCCCGGCACCGTCGAGGCCCTCGCCTGTATCGACTACTCCTTCGTGGACGTGTGGGGCGTCACGCAGCTGAACTTCGAGCTGTTCACGGTGGGCACGCTGCTGATCGTCGTGGCCCTCGGGGTGGTGGGTTACGTACGAGGCGCCCCGCTGCGCAGTGACACGGCGCTGCGCGGTGACACGGCGCTGCGCGGTGACACGGCGAGGGAGAAGGCATGAGCCGAGCGCGACCTCATCGACGTCGGTAGCGACAGGTCCCGGCCGGGCGGGAAGGGGAAGCGGTTGCCCATCGGTCGCGCTGGAAGCCGGCGCCGACCTGTGATCCGACGTGGTACGGCAGTTCTGGCCGCCTCTATTTTTGTCCGGCCTTGCTGTTCTTGTTCTTGGCAGGTTTTGCCGTCTTCTCTTCGGATTTCCCTTTGTTGCTCGGCCGTTCGGAGGTGCCGTCGTCGGCAGCGGTTCCGGTCTGGTTGCCGTGCTCTTGTGAGGGCACGTCAGGCGGGTCCACGGGGTCGATGCGCTCGCGGACGTCGGACACGGGTTGTTCGACCGTGTCGTCGGTGCTGCTGTTGTGTCCGATGTTCGGTTGTGGGTCCGGGGGTGATGCCTGGTGCTGGTCAGGCGCGGAGCCGGCTGGCAGTTGCTGGTCGGTCGATGTCTGCGGGTCGGGGAGCGGGGACGGCGGTGATGGCGTCGGGGGTGTCGCAGTGGCGGGCGGGCGAACGTCGTTGAGGGCTGAGTCGCCGGCGGCGTCGGGTTGTGCTCCACCGCCGAGGAGGGCTGTGGCCAGGCCCGCTGCGGCAACGAGTGCGGCGATCTTGATGGCCTGTCGGTTCGGGGAGCGGCGCGGCGGGTGCGCGTGATCCTCCGCTGTCGTCGTCACAGCGGCTGAGGTGTGCAGCGGCATGTTGCTGTCGGTTGCGAGCCGTCGGGCAACGGTGCCCGCGGAAGGCCGGTCCTGCGGCTGGTCGGCGGTCATCGCCGCCAGCAGTGTGCGCAGGGGTGTGGGCAGGGGACTTGGGATGATCGGTCTGCGGTGCAGCCGAGCGACGGCGGATTCCACGACCGTGCCGGGGTATTCGCGCTGACCGGTGATCGCTTCCAGCAGCACCAGCCCGAGTGCGTAGACGTCGGCGGGTGGGCCGACCTTGCGTCCACGGACCTGTTCGGGTGCCATGTATGCGGGGGTGCCGACCGCGGCGCCGGTGGCGGTGACCCTGGTGGCGTCGATCAATCGGGATACCCCGAAGTCGGTCAGGTACGGCCGGAGGTGGTGGTCGAGCAGGATGTTGCCCGGTTTGATGTCGCGGTGCACGACGCCCTGTTCGTGCACGTGGGCCAGCGTGTCGGCCAATGCGGTTCCGATCGTGGTCACGTCGTGCACGGGCATTGGGCCGCGTTCGATCCTTCGTGTCAGGTCTTCGCCGTCGATGAGCTGCATGACCAGGTAGCGGTGCCCGGCGGTGTCGGTGCCTGTTTCGTGGATCTCGACCAGGCCGGGATGTCGTAGCTGTTCCAGGGCCGCATCTTCGCCGCGCCGCACCGGCCGGTCGGGCTCTGGCGGCGTGGTGAACATCTTGATCGCTACCGGTTGGCCGGAACGGCGATGCGTGGCGCGGTAGACGGTCGCCGCGCCACCTGCGCCCAGCAGGTCACCGAGCAGGTACCGCTCGGTCAACTGCGAACCGGGCGTGTCGTTCGGCGACACCAGGGCAGTCACTCCGGCATTGTTCCCCGCCCGAGGAGATTCCAACCGGAAGGGTTCTGTGCGCGCACCCGGTGCTACAGGGCGAGCCGCCCTGACACCAGCGTCGGTGTCGGGGAGCACCGGTGGCGCTCTGGCAGGCGGTGAAGTCGGCGCAGCGGCTCGGGTTCAGTCCGGTCCGCTCGTCCTGATCAGACCGCTGGTCGGACAACCACAAAATCTCACCCACCCAAGGTAGACATTCGGCGTCGGGTGCGTGTAATCTTCTCCTCGTCGCAACGAAGCAAAGGTCCAGAGGCGCGGGAGATCACGCAACTACCCGCGAGCAGTACCAGCAGGTCCGCTATACGAGCACGTCCGCAGAATCGAAGGAGGGCAGCTGCGCACTGTCAGGCCCGCCGCGGCTTCGTGAGCCGGGTGGGTGCACCGCCTCGTTGGAACGGATGGTGATTTTCGGTTTCTACGCAGATGCGGTTCTCGCAGGAGCTGGTATTCCGGTTCTGCGGGACGAGGAAGCCGACTCGATGTCGGTGGATGGTGTGAAGTGCTAACCCTGGGGCCCCGGCGCGATGTGCGTCGGGGCCCCTCGTCCATCCCGCATCTGTGGAGGTGCAATGGCCCCAGACATGCAACCTGCAGCTGACAGGTTCGACGACGAGCACTACCCGGCTTACACGATGGGCCGGGCCGCGGAGATGCTCGACACCACTCCCGGGTTCCTGCGCAGTCTGGACGAGGTGAAGTTCCTCGTCCCACAGCGCTCTGCGGGAGGACACCGGCGCTACTCCCGATATCAGCTGCGGCTGGCCGCGCGGGTCAGAGCACTCGCCGACGAAGGCACCGCATTGGACGCGGCGTGCCGAATCGTCATCCTGGAAGATCAGCTCGAGGACGCTCGCCGCATCAACGCCGAACTCACCCGCCCACAGCCCGACCAATGAGCCCAGAGCCGGGTGCCGGCGGCGGTATCCACCGGGCGACCACGGCCCGCCACTCGGGCAGGTCGATGTGCACGACGCCGCGCGCCTGCACGGTGCCGTCGCCGTCGACCATGCAGAAGTACGGGAAATAGCCTGCGGAGTAGCTGGGAACGAACGAGTTCCGGCTGATCGGCGCCAGCAGCACGGGGAGGGTGACGGCGCCGCCGTCCTCACGCTCCACCGCGGTCAGCCATTCGCCGGCCCGGGCAAAGCTCGCAGCCCATGCCGAGCTGGTCGCCGACGCGCACCACCACCTGCAGGCTGCGGGATCCGGTCCGGGACGGCACCGGGATGGTGGCCGGTCCGGTGACGAGCACGTCGCACGAGCCGTCCCGGCAGGAGGTCAGGTCAGGTCAGGTCGGGTCGGGCTACCGGATCGCGGTCGTCGGCTTGCCGGACTCTTACCCGGTCGGGCCATCATGATCGGGGTGCGGACGAAGGTGCTTCTCGTCGACGACGACCGGGCGATTCGTGATGCGTTGGCCCGCGCCCTGGAGCTCGGCGGGTACGACGTCGTCCACGCGGTCGACGGGGTGGAGGCGCTCGACCCGCAGCGCAGGGCGGGCGTGGCCGTCATCGTGCTCGACGTGATGATGCCCGGCGTCGACGGTCTCGGGGTGTGCCGGGTGCTGCGTGGCCAGGGCGATCGGACGCCGATCCTGATGCTGACCGCCCGCCACGCCACCGGGGACCGGGTGGCCGGTCTCGACGCCGGCGCCGATGACTACCTCGTCAAGCCCTTCGAGGTCGACGAGCTGCTCGCGAGGCTGCGGGCGCTGTTGCGCAGGGCCGAGCCGGGCGCGGCTGGCACCCCGCTGACGGTCGGTGAGCTGCGCCTCGACCCGTCTGCGCGGCGCGCCTGGAGCGGGCAGGTGGAGGTGGAACTGTCGAAGACGGAGTTCGACCTGCTGGAGCTGCTCGTGCGAAACGTCGGGGTCGTGCTCGAGCACAGCACGATCTACGACCGGATCTGGGGTTACGACTTCGGTCCCGATTCGAAGAACCTCGCGGTCTACATCGGATACCTGCGCCGCAAGCTCGGCGAGGGGCTGATCCGAACGGTTCGCGGTGTGGGCTACACGATCCGTGCGCGATGACCCGGCGCCCGATGTCCCTGCGCCCGATGACCCGGCGCCCGATGTCTCTGCGCCCGATGACCCGGCGCCCGATGTCTCTGCGCGCCACGTTCGCCGCGGCCTGCGTCGCCGTCGCGGGCCTGGCCATCGCGGCTGCGCTCGGGCTGAGCTACGTCGCGTTCCGCAGCGTGCTCACCGTCGACGCCGAGCAGTCCTTCCGCGCGCTGGTCGACGCCGTCGCCGACCGGGCCCGGCACGCCGAGCTGGGCCCCGAGGCGTTCGGCGCGCCGCCCGACCACGGCGCGGTCGAGTACCGGGTGATGACGTCCCGGCTGGTCATCACGCAGGTGCTGGGACCGGCCGGGACGATCGAGGTGCGGGACCGGGGCCGCCCGCTGCTCCCGGTCGATCCCTCCGACGTCGCCGTGGCCGGCGCGGGTCAGCCCGGCGAGCAGGCCGAGCACGTCGTCGAATCCGACGGGGAGAGCTACCAGGTGGTCGCCGTGGCACTCGGCGACGGCCGGGGGGCGGTGCAGATCGCGCAGCGCACGACCGAGGCGGTGCGGCTCCTCGGTCATCTCACCGAGCTGATGGCCGTGGTCGGGGTCGTGCTGTTCGGGTTGGCCGCGCTCGCGGGTTGGTTGATCGCGAACCGGGTCACCCGCCGGTTGCACGAGCTGACCGCCACCGCGGAACGCGTCGCCGCCAGCCGTCGACTCGACACCCCCGTGCCACCCGCCGGACGCGACGAGGTCGGCCGGCTCGGTGCCGCCATCAGCACCATGCTCGACGAGCTCGCCCGTGCCCGAGCCGATCAGCGCCGGCTCATCGAGGACGCCGGCCACGAACTGCGGACCCCGCTGACCAGCATGCGCACCAACGTGACGGTGCTGCGCCGATTCGCCGAGCTCACCCCCGAAGCGCAGGAAGCGCTGCTGGACGATCTCGACGTCGAGACCCGGGAGCTCAGCGCGTTGGTCGACGAGCTCATCGGGCTCTCGGGCGAGCGGCACAGCGCCGAACCGGTTCGTCCCGTCGCCCTCGCCGAGCTGGCCGAAGCCGTCGCGGCCCGGGCGCGGACCCGCACCGGCCGCACGATCACCGTCGACGCCGAGCAGGTCGTGATCGACGGGCGGGTCGGCGCGCTGGATCGGGCCCTCAGCAACCTCGTCGACAATGCGGCGAAGTTCGACCCGAGCGGTTCACCGATCGGGATCGTCGTCCGCGCGGGACGGATCACCGTGCTCGACCGCGGCCCCGGCATCGCCGACGAGGACCGCGACCGGGTCTTCGACCGGTTCTACCGAGCCGACCAGGCGCGGTCCCGGCCGGGTTCCGGGCTCGGGCTGGCCATCGTCGACGACGTCGCGTCCGCGCACGGCGGCTCGACGTTCGCCGGGAATCGCGCCGGCGGTGGGGCGGCGATCGGGTTCACCTTCTCACCCGGCTCTCACCCGGACCGGACATCGATCTCACCGGAGCGGCGCACCTTGGGTGCATGACCACCGGCACCGCTCGCGCGGACGCCCTGACCCCTGCGGCACTCCTCATCGCCCGCCTGCTCCCGGCCGCCGTCGTGCTGCTCGCGGCACCGTTGCTCCTCGATGTCGCCCTCGGCGCGCCCGGCGCGCCCGCGGAGCTGCACCGAAGGGCCCCGGACGTCCTCGGCAAGGCCGCGCTCGGCACGCTGCTCGCCTCGTACGCGATCACCCCGATCGCGACCCTCAGCGGATGGCGGTGGCACATCGTCCTGCGCCGCGACTACGGGCTCTGGACCTTCGCGATCGCGGCGACCGACCTGGTGCTCGCCGCCGTGCTCGACGAGCGCGGTTGGCAGGCGGGGATCGCCGGCTCCGCAGGTCTCGCGGCCGGCACGATGGCCACGTTGCTGCTCATCCCGCTCGCGCTCACCTCCAACCGCTGGTCCATGCGGATGCTCGGCCGCGACTGGAAGCGGCTGCACATGCTCGTCCTACCGGTGCTCCTGCTCGTCGCGGTGCACCTCGTGTTCATCGGGAGCGACGCGTTCGCGATCGCGTTCCTCAGCGTCGTGGCCGTGCTCTGGGTGCTGCGCCTGGGAGCGGTCACGCGGTGGATCGGCCGGGTCCGGGCGGGTCGGACATGATCAGCGTGCGCCGTCGCAGGGCCCGCCGGCTGGCCGTTGCGCTGATCGTGATCTGCGTGCTGGCCGGCGCCGTGCCCGCAACGTACGAGATCGCCCGACAGGGCCTGTCGACGTGGGCGAGCACCGAACCGTTCCGCGAAGGCCGGACCAGTGACGGCTGAACACCACCCGGCCCTCGTCAATCTCACAGTCAGTCCTCGGGCCGTCCCTCCGACGACCGGCAGATGACGCACTTGTCGTCGACGTAGAGCTTCCAGATGTCGGGATTGACGATCGGTAGGCAGGTCCACTGATCCCAGACCCCGATGTCGTGGCCGCTCTGGCCAGCGGCGTGGCATTCGGCTCCGGTGGCGTAGCTCTTGGAGTGGTGCAAGCCCTCGCCAGATTTGCCCGTCCGCATCACCGTCCTGATCGATGGCATGGCCTCCGGCGTCCGCAATGGATCGGTCGGGGGGCGTGTGGCCGTCCAGCACGAGCGCGCCACTGAAGGCTGCTCACGAGCGCAGCAAAACCTCATGGCATCGGAAGGGCGCCGCCGCCGATTGTCGGCGAATCTTGATTTCGTGCGCCGGAACCTGCCGGCGGAGATGATCGGACAGCGCCATGTCGACCGTACAGAACTGCCTCCGTGCAGCGGCTGCTGCGATACTCGCCGTCGGCCTGAGCGCCGGAGTCGCTGTCGCGCCCGCGCAGGCTGCTGCGCCGCTGAAGATGAAGGCGAATTTGCAGATCGAAAAGTATCGCAACGACAACTCCGGTCGTTACGAGCTCATCATCAACGGGTTCGTTTCGATGTCACCGGAAGAGGCGCGGAGATACGTGGCCGAGGGCCCCCGCGCGACCCTGCGGGTCTTCGGGGACGACCCCTCGTACGACAACCTGCGCGGCGGGCCGTACTTCTTCGACACCAACGGTGGGGTCGGGTCGATCTTCGCGAGGACCGGGATCGGTGGGATCGACATCGTGTCCCGGCTCGTCGTTGAGCCGAGCATGTTGAACGAGGACAACGGTTGGTACGAGGGCGCCGGCGACGAGATCTTCGCCCGGCTCCGTTTCGTTGCGAAGAACGGGCAGGAGGTGACGGTCGATACCAACGTGGTCAAGGGCGAGTTCTGAGCTGACTGCGAAACCACTGAATGAGGTATGGGATGGCAACCAACCGGTGGGGAACGTTCAAGGGCAACGTCGCGTCCTGGTACGCCGAGTTCCCGCCGGCGTGCTGGTGGAACTGGAGCGACATGGAGGCCTTCGCCGATACCGTGATCGAGCTGGCGGGACATACCGAGGTGTTCCGGGTTGATCGGCGGAAGCTGATGTCGGGCGTTGACCTCTTCGGTCATCTCACCGTGTCGGCGCGGGTGAGTGTGTTCGGCGCAGCGGGGATCGAGCAGCGCTGGACCCAGGACCTGGGCGGTGAGTTACTCGAACTGCGACCGGACCTGCAACATGCACCGCGTGTTCCGGCCGTGTCCATCGACGGCCCGATCAGCCACGACCGAACCGGCCCGGTGTACATCAGCATCACCACGGCTACGGATCTGTGGTTCCCGAGAGTGGTCGGGATCCACGATGATCCGGCTGAGCACAGGCACCAATGGCTGGACAACAGTGTGCTCGCGCGGAGGCACACTCCGCGGTTCAACGCATTCCTGGCTGGTGCGCGGGACGCGGTTGCCGCGCTGGGCGGTGGATGGTCGTGCGATGTCGGCGTCAACGTGCGTTATGCGGACTGGTTCGACGTCGCCGGGGTCCGTCTCGGCCAGCCGGGTCTGCTCGAGCTGCTCGTGCGGTGGAGCGGCCGCATATGCACCGTCCGGAGCACGAACGCGGAGGCGGTGGCCGGCGAGCTCGACCTGGTCGAGATGAGATTGGTCCCGCGGTTCGGCGGATTCTGCATCGAACCGCCACCAGCCGGTCTGCGCGAGATGCGGGTGATCCAGCGCGAGGGCCGGTTCGCCCGGCTCGACATGCAGCTGAACGGGTCAGCCCTCACCCGCGGTGATCTGGACGCCGTGTTCGGCGTCGGCGTCGGGGCTCCTCGCGTGCACTTCGACAGCTTCCACACCCTGACCTATCGGTGGAACCAGCCCAGCGCTCTCTACGGCTGCGAGATCACCGCCGAGTTCGAAGGGGACCCGACTGCGGACACCCCGGTCACCGGTCTCTCGATGCATCGAAGGGACCGATGACCGTTCGGCGACGACGAGCTCCGCATGGGCACCATGTCGTACGTCAGCGGCGTCCTCACCACCTGAGTTCTGCCGAACCGGGCTCCGCCCACCGCCTCGACGACGGGTAGGTTCGGCGTGTGCCGGTGGACCCTGGGCAGGACCTGCTCGGTGAGCTGCTCCGGCCGATCCGGCTCACCGGCGTCTTCCACAGCTGGTGGCGGATGCAAGGGCCGTGGTCCGTCGAGGGCGACACCGAGCACCGCTGCGCCGTCCTGCACCACATCGCCGAAGGATGGTGCTGGATCAGCACCGAGGGCACCTCGCCGATCCGGCTCGAAGAGGGCGATCTCGCCCTCTTCCCGACCGGCATCGCCCACCGCATGTCCGACCGCCCCGACCGCCGCGGCACCCCGCTGCGCGCCCTCCTCACCGAGCGCCCACCCGGCGCGACCGACCGGCTCGACATCGGCACCGAAGGGCTGACCAGCCGCATCCTGTGCGCCGGCCTCCACTACGACGCGAGCGCGGCGACGTCGCTCTACCGCGCACTGCCGTGGATCATGGTCCTGACCCGGGCGCAGATCGAGGCCGACCCGCTGCTCCGCGACGTCGTCGGCCTCCTCACCACCCACCGGGCCGGCGCCGGGGCCGGCGCCGAGCTGGTCACCCTGCGCACCTTCGAGATGGCGTTCGTGCTGGCGCTGCGCCCGCTGCTGCAGGACCTCATGGACCGCCCGGACGTCCTCGTCGCGCTCAAACACCCCGCCATCAGCGCCGCCCTGCTGATCATCTCCACCCGCTACGCGGAACCGTGGACGGTCGACACCCTCGCCAAGGAGGTCGGCATGTCGCGCTCCGCGTTCACGGCGAGCTTCCGCGAGCTGGTCGGCGAGGGACCGGCCGGCCACCTCACAGCGTGGCGGATGCGCGAGGCCGCACGGCTCCTCACAGAATCCGACATCGCGCAGGGCTCCGTCCCGGCGAAGGTCGGCTACCAGAGCGCTGTCGGTTTCCACACGGCGTTCCGCAAGCACTTCGGGACGACGCCGGGCGAGTACCGGCGCGCACCGACCGCACCCGTGCCGGACTGATGCTGGACGGATGCTGACAACCTCCGGTCACCTGGTGATTGAGAGCGCCCAGCAGGGCGGCAGACGCTGTGGTGGTGCGGAAAGACCATGGGCGGACGCTGTTCCTGCTGGCCGGCATCCAGTTCCTGCTCATACTCGACACCGCGATCATCAACGTCGCGGCGCCGTCGATCGGACGGGAGCTGGGCATCGCGGCGGCCGAGCTGTCGTGGGTCGCGAACGCGTACCTGGTGGCGTTCGGTGGCCTCCTGCTGATCAGCGGCCGAGCCGCCGATCTGCTCCCTCGACGCACGCTGCTCGTCGTCGGGCTCGGCGTGCTGGTCGTCGGGTCGGTGGCCGGAGCGCTCGCCGCTGACGCCTGGCTCCTGATCGCCGCGCGCGCCACGCAGGGCGTCGGTGCCGCGTTCGCGGCCGCGGCGGCGTTCGCGGCGCTGCTGGCGCACTTCCCGGACGGCCCCGAACGGCACCGGGCGCTCGGCGTGTTCGCCGCGATGGCGGGCGCGGGCGGCGCCGCCGGCACGGTGCTCGGCGGCGTGCTGACCGACGTCCTCGGGTGGCGTTCCACGTTCGGCCTGAACGTCGTCGCCGGGGCGGCATTGGCGCTGCTGGCCCTCTGTGTCCTCGGCCCGCAGCCGCGCCGGCCGCGACCGGGAACCACGCTCGACGTCGCCGGCGCGCTGACCGTCACAGCCGGGCTCGGCCTGCTCGCGTACGCGCTGGTCAGCGCCGGGATCGACGGCTGGACCGCACCGCGCACGCTGCTCGCCGCCGCATCGGCGGCCGGCCTGCTCACGGTGTTCGTGCTGGTGCAACGGTGGGCGCCGGAGCCGATCGTGCCGGCCGCGGCGGTGCGGCAGCCGGCGGTCCGCGCTGCCAACCTGCTGGCCGCGCTGTCGCAGTTCGTCCTGTTCCCGATGTTCTTCCTGGTCAGCCTGTACATGCAGGACGTGCTCGGCTTTCCGCCCATGGCCGGTGGGCTCGGCCTGCTGCCGCTTTCGATCACCGTCGTCGCGGTCGCCGCGAACACCGGCAGGATGATCGCCCGGTTCGGCGTGCGCCCGGTCATGGTCGTCGGCTGCGTGCTGCTGGCGGGTGGACTCGCCGGGCTGGTGCCGCTCTCGGCCGGCAGCTCCTTCTTCCCCGACGTCCTGTGCCCGACCCTCGTGATCGGGGTCGGGTTGCCCCTGGTCGCGGTCACGACGAACGTCGCGGCGACCGCGCACGCCGGTCCCGACGGCCTCGGTGTCGCGTCCGGGTTGGTCACCACCAGCCAGCAGTTCGGCGCCGTGCTCGGCCTCGCGGTGCTCGGCGGCGTGGGCCACCCGGCCGCGTTCGCCGTTGCGGCCGCCCTCGCCGCGGCGTCGGCGGCTGTCGCCTTCTTCCCCCACACCGGCTCCGTCGCCGGTGCCCGCTGAAACCCCGGAAGGAAATCCCATGTCAGAGGCCCGACGTCACCTCGTCATCGGCGCGAACGGCGCCCAAGGCGCGGCTGTGGTCCGCCGCCTGCTCGCCGACGGTGAGCACGTCCGCGGCTTCGGGCGGAGGGCCGGGGCGCACCTCGTGCCCGGCGACCTCGCCGACCCGTCGACCCTCACCGCGGCCTTCGCCGGGATCACGCACGTGTCCGCGGTGCTCCCGCTGGTCTTCGACCGGGAGACGGTCCTGACGCACGTCCGGAACATCGTCGACGCGGCGAAGGCCGCGGCCGTGACGAGGCTCGTGCTCAACACCAACACCCCCGTCCCGCGGGACGTCACCCCCTTCGCGGCGTACGAGACCCGGCGCGCCGCCGAGGACGCGGTCCGCTGCAGCGGCCTCCCGGTCGTGGTGCTGCGGCCGACCGTCTACCTCGACAACCTCGCCAACCCGGTGACCGGGCGGGCGGTCGTCGAGGACGGTGTGCTGGCCTACCCGTTGCCGCCCGATCGCAGCGTCGCGTGGATCTCGCACGACGATCTCGCCGCGGCCACCGTCGCCGCTCTGCACCGCCCGGGGATCGAGGGGGCGGTGGTCCGGCTGGGCGGGCCCGAGGCGTTCTCCGGCGCCGAGCTGGCCGCCACGTTCGGCGCAGCGACGGGACGGCAGGTGACCTACCTGCCGCTGGAGGTCGAACGGTTCGAGTCGGGGCTGCGGGACGTGCTCGGCGAGGCAGCGGCGGCCGGCGTCGCGGGCATCTACCGGTGGGCGGCGCAGGCGGCGGATCCCGACCTGTTCGCGCCGGATCACGACGAGGTCGAGCGCGTGCTGCGGGTGCGGATGCACCCGATCGCCACATGGGTCGCCGCGCAGCGGTGGGAGAGGTGGGCCGCGACGGCAGTGCGATGAACCCGCGGGCCGCGGCGACCGCGGTCGGGTCGGTGAGCAAGGCGGGCAGGATCGGCAGCAGCACCCTGCCGATCCAGCCCTGGCCCCGCTGACTGCGGTGCCGGTGTGATGATCACGATCCCCCCCCGCGTTCGAGGAGGACGTGGCGGCACTCGATTTGGCCCGACGGACGCATTGTTACAAAGTGCAGCTGCTGTCCCGGGCCAGCCGCGAAGCTGCACATGCCTTCTACGAGTCACCCGGCTTCCGGGCAGTTGCCCAGGGCTACCGCCTGTACCTCGATTGAGGACGCAGCGATCAGCGATCCGGCGGAGCGCCTCAGCCGCCCATGTCCGCCCATCGTTGCTTGCGCCGGGTGCTGTACGCGGCTTCGCGGACCGCCGCGTCGTTCTCGAGGCCCGATCCGACGGCGCCGGCGACCGTGCCCATGACGGTGCTCAGGAGCGCCACCCGCACGTAGTCGGCCAGTTCGACCGGCTGCCCTGCCACCTCGGCGAAGTACGGCGGTGGGATCAGCAACGCCGCCGCGGCCGCGTTGAGGACGAACAGCACGAGGGAGAACAGCACCACGCCGATGCTGACGGTGAGCAGCGTCGCGGCGTTGAGCAGCGCGCTGAGTCGCCGGTCGTCGGGCACCCGCTCCCACAAGCCGTGCCCTGCGACGAGCCAGGTCGCGAAGACCGCGAGGGCTGCCAGCGAGGCCGCGGTCAGCCGCCACGGTTCGAGCACGACCGCCATCCGCCAGATGGCGGTGTAGAGGATGCCGAACGCGCTGCCGGCCGCGGCTCCCGCGAGGGCGGTGGAGAGGCCGGCGGCGAGCTGCCACGGCCGGTTCGCCCGTACGGTTCCGGCGAGCAGGCGCAGCGGGGCGGCTCCGTGATCGAGGACCAATTCCACGTCCACGTCCACGTCCACGTCGCCGTCCCCGTCGGCGGTCCGGCGGCCGAGGCGGGTGGCACCTGCTGATCGGGCGCCACGCGCACCGGGTTCATCGACGAACTCGCCGACGATCGCGACAGCGACGTCAGCGGCGCGGCGCCGCAGCCGCCACCCGCCCAGCGCCGGCAACGAGATCAGCGCGACCCGGTCCCGGTGGCTGACGTCGGCGACGACGACACCGTTGCCGGTGCGGATCGGGATGTCGGTGATGCACAGCGCGATGTCCCAGTTCGTGCCGTGGACACGTGCCCTGGCCTTGTCGATCAGTCGGTCGTGGCTGGTCACGACCTCGAACGGCTCGTGCAACGTGTCCACGGTCCAGCGGCGGTCGCCGTCGATGTGCGCGGTCAACGCATGGGGTAGCTCGCGGGCGAGTGCCGCCGCGATCGTGGTGGGCAGGTTGGGGTCGGCGAGGATGCCGACGACGAACGGGCGCGCGTCGGTGCGGACGGGATCGGCTCGCATCGCTCGGGGGTACCCGACGACGCGCAGCGCCACGCAGCGCGTCGATCAGTTCGCGGTGCAAGGTCCAGAGGCGGTGTCGAACCGATGCCGCCGCTCGCTGGCAACGTGTGCGTCCCGCACCATCCCTACCTCGATCGAACGGGCGGCGCTGCGTCGGACCCGCCCGATGCATTCCACGAGGTGGCGGGCCTGACCTGGGCCGGGACCCAGGACCGAGCGCTCGGATTCAACGCGGACGCAGTGATGGATGTGCCGCCGCTCGGACGCCGGGGCAGCATCGGCTGGGTCCGTGGTCCGTCACGTCGCGCCCCGAACACCAGGTGCCAACACACCGCGTTGATGCGATGTCGGTTGTGACGTCGACTGCGATGTCGGCACGGACCCGAGGCGAGCACCCGGCCTGAGGATCTCTCGATGCATGCGCTGCGGGTACGGACCGGGCTCGATCCCGAGCTGCTCCACCAATCGTCGACGCAGGTCGATGAACACGATGAGCGCGTCCGCCCGTCGTCCCGCCTCGATCAGGGCCCGCATGAGCTCGCTGTGCACCATCTCGTCGAGCGGCTCGTCATGCGCGACCACGCGCAGACGATCCGCCGCGAACTGGCTGCGTCCTTGCGCCATCGCGATCTCGGCGAGCCTCAGACATGCCGCCACGCGCCTGCGGTTCAAACCGATCACCGCTGGGTGGTGGTCCAGTCGCCCGGCCGTGCCGGCCATCGCCCGCCCGGTCCAGAGGTCGAGCGCTTCGTCGAGGACGTCGGATGCCCCTCGGTCGTCGCCGGCCTCCCATCGGCGTCGCGCTGTGTCGACCATCGGGTCGCGGCGGATCACAACACGCCATATCGCGCGATGATGCTGCCGTGCCGGCGACGGCGCTGGCGACTGCACTGGCGACTGCATCGCGCAGGCGTGCCACCGACGGGGCCGGGACCGTCCGCCCGTGCTCGTCCCGGTAGATCCGGCACGACATTCCGCAGTCGCTGGGCTGAGGGCTCGGCGAGGTGAAGGAGTCCCTGCCGTTGATCAGCAGGGTCGGCGAGCCGCACATGCCGGCGGCTGCCGCGTCCGCGGCGTCGGTGATCTCC
This sequence comes from Pseudonocardia sp. TRM90224, assembly GCF_021245725.1. Lineage (GTDB taxonomy): Bacteria > Actinomycetota > Actinomycetes > Mycobacteriales > Pseudonocardiaceae > Pseudonocardia. Next base: position 21,547 of record NZ_JAJGSX010000051.1, read on the forward strand.
CGAGTGGTGAACGGCAGGTCGGTGGCCGCCCGCAGGTGCGCCATCAGCGGAGCCAGGTTCGGGCAGCCGCGCACGTACAGGACTTCCAGCGTGACGCTCATCGACGCCGCCGAGATGACCGGCGGGGCTGGGGGGTCGCGATCGTGGCCAGCAGCGGGCAGCGGCGGCCCGACCGCGGTAGGTCACACGTGGCAATCAGCTCGGCCAGGGAGTCCCGCATCCGCTGCAGGTCCGCGATCCGGGCTTCCAGGTCGGCCTTGCGTGATTCGGCCAGCGCCCGGGCGGCGTCGCAGTCGTCCGGGCCTCCCGTGTCCAGGTGCAGCAGCTCCTCGACCTCGTCGAGGGTGAAGCCCAGTCCCTGGGCGCGTTTGACGAACCGCAGCAGCTCCACCGCCGAGTCCGGGTAGTCCCGGTAGCCGCCCGAGGAGCGGGGCGGCTCGTCCAGCAGACCGCGGCGCTCGTAGTACCGCAGCGTCTCGCTGTTCACACCGACCCGGCCGGCCAGTTCGCTGGTTCGCATCCCGACATCGTCGTCCCTGTACCTGCCTACAGGGTCAAGCTCCAGACGCCCTGCACGAATCGGGAGGCTATGACCGGTGGCCCTCGGCTCGAATCCGCACGGCGTCGATGACGGTCTGCACAGCGGTGATGAAGTTCTGGGGGTCGTCCAGGGTGACGAACTGCCGGGCGACGCGCGCGATGTTCGGGTACCGGTCGGGCGGCAAGGAGAGGTAGTCGGTCTTCCACGCGCGCAGGTCGGCCTCGCGAACGTCGGTGGACAGCGCAGCGAGGCTGGCGTCCATGGCGCTGTAGGACAGGACGAGGTCGGCGAAGACCCGGTAGTAGCGGGCGGCGTCGCTGTCGGTGAGGCCCGCGCGGCGCATGCAGTCGAGCTTGCGTTCGACGGAGCGGAACTCGTTCTCCCGGCGGGCCGTGCGGGCGGCGACGATCGCCCCGACGTTCGGGTGGCGGAGGAAGGCCGCGTGGGTGTGGATCGCGATCTGCATGAGGTCGTGCGCCCAGTCGTCGGTGGGCGGCGGGGTGTGCGCGAGCGCCTCCTGGTGCAGGGCGTCGATGAGGGCGAGCAGCAGCTCGTCCTTGCTGCGGAAGTGGCGGTAGATCGCGGTCGGGTGCGCCGAGAGTTCACGGCCGAGCGTCTGGAACGTCAGCCGGTCCATGCCGTGGGTGTCCGCGACGCGGAAGGCCGCCGCGACGATGATTTCCTGGCTCAGGGTTCCTCGGGGCAATCGACTGTGGCTCGTGCTCAAGACTCCATTGCCCTTCCTCCGGCGCTGCCCTTTTTACGGCGCTGCCCTTTTCGGCGCTGCCCTTCCTCGGGTCAGCCGGCGACGGCTGAACCGTCGGCGCGCGGATCGGTTGCGGCGACCAGTCCTGCTCGGCCGCCGTTCGCGCGTCGCACCAGTTGGCCGTGCCCGACGCCGTCGTCGCTCACATCGATCTTCCCGACGCCGAAGCCGGCCCGCTCGATCGCGTCGACTGCTGCGTCGGGCACGTCCCGCTCGGCCGTGATCGTACCGGCGCCGGCGGCGACCCCGGCCTCCATCGAGCCGAGCACCCAGCGGGGGGCGGAGGTGGCGTGGCCGAGGGAGGCACCGGCGGCCAACTGCAGGGCCATGTGGGTGTGCACCTGGGGTTGGGCCCGCCCGCCCATCGCGCCGTGCGCTCCGGTGAGTTCGCCCGCTTCGCGGACCAGCACCGGCATGAGTGTGTGCAGTGGCCGTTTGCCGCCGACCAGCGCGTTGGGTGCCGTCGGGTCGAGGGTGAAGGAAGCGCCTCGGTTGTGCAGCAGGATGCCGGTCGCGGGATCGAGCAGCATGGCGCCGAAGCAGTGGAAGACGCTCTGGATCAGCGAGACCCAGGTTCCGGAGGAGTCCGCGGCGACGACCGCGACGGTGTCGCCCCGGGCTGCGGGTTGTTCCACCGGTTGGTTGGCCGCGCCCGATGTGGCGTGTTCGGCGATGCGCTGCGCGTACGCGTCGGACAGCAGCAGGTCGACGGGGGCCGGGGTCCACTCCGGATCGGCGCAGTAGCGGTCGCGATCCACGGCGACCTGGTTGAGCACGGATGCCACGATGCCGGCGTCGCGGCCGAGCGGGTCGAGCGGTCCGCGGGCGGCGCGCACGACGTCGAGGGCCCGCAGCGCCATCAGGAAGTACAGGCCCTGGGAGTTGCCGGCGCTCGAGAGGTATTCGGCCCCGTCGTACTCGGCGCTGCTGGCCGCGGACACCTCCACGGAGTGCCCGGCGAAGTCCGCTTCCGTCATGGACGAGCCCTGCTGGGCGAGCAGCCGCACCAGGCTCGCCCCTATCTCCCCGCTGTACATCGCGGCCGGCCCGTGCTCGCCGATCAACGCGAGCGTGTCGGCGAGCGCGCGCTGCCGCAGCGTCTGCCCCTCGGTGAGCACCGCCCCGTCCGGCACGAGCAATGCGCGCAGCCCGGGATCACGGGCCAGGCCGCGCTGCTCCCGCGCGAGGTCCCTGGCGAGGCCGGGGGCGACCGCCACGCCCTCGCGGGCCGCGGCCTCGGCCGGGGCGAGCGCCGCGGCGAGCGGGCGGGTGCCCCAGTCCTCGGCGAGCGTGCCCCAGCCGGCGACGACGCCGGGCACCGTCACCGGGAGCGCCCCGGTGACGGGCATGACGTCGTGGTGTGCGGCCAGCGATCCCGCATCGATCGCGCGGGGCGCGCGGCCGCTGGCGTTGACGAAGTGGACCCCGCCCACTGCGCCGTCCCCTGCGCCGCCCACCAGCGCCAGCAGGTCGCCGCCGACGGCGCACTGGTTCGGGTACACCACCGTCAGCATCGCCGCGGCGGCGAGCGCGGCGTCGACGGCATTGCCACCTGAGCGCAGGACGTCGGCGGCGGCATCGCTCGCCGCCGCATGTGGCGTGGCGACGGCCCACGCGCCGCCTGCGGCACTGAGCTGACGATCTGTTCGCACGGTCGTCGGACCTCCCGCGGTGATAGCGCCTCCGGCCCGTAACCCCGCCGTTACAGGAGCCTTCTTGACTCGCGGAGACGACCGGTCTTACCGTCATCCGCTGTAGTCAACAGCATCGACTATGGCATTGACTTACCTCTCCGCGCAACGACATCGGATGCGAAGGAGCACTACATGGCCAGGTCGTACTTCCCGTCCCGACGAGCGGTAGCGACGCTGGTCTGTTCACTGGCTGTAGCGGTGGGGGTGATCTCCGGATGCGGCGGGACGCCCGGCCCGGCGCCGGCGCAGGTGCCCGGCGCGGTCGCGGTGCCCGCGGGCGCACTGGTGAAGGACGGCGAGATCACTTACTGCTCCGACATCAGCGCGCCGCCGTTGACGTTCTTCGACGCGTCCCAGAAAGCGGTCGGGGCCGAGATCGAGCTCGGTGACGCACTGGCCGCCCAGCTCGGGGTCCGGCCGAAATGGGCCAACACCAGCTTCAACGGCATCATCCCGGCACTGCAGGCCCGGCAGTGCGACGCCATCATCAGCCAGCTCTACATCAAGCCGGAGCGCGAGGCGGTCGTCGACTTCGTCCCGTACATGTACGCGTCGAACACCCTGATGGTGGCGAACGGGAACACCTCCATCGCCGGCGCCGAGGACCTGTGCGGTAAGCGGGCCGCTGGCCAGACCGGCACCACCGTCGTGGGGTACCTCACCGACCAGTCCACGAAGTGCGCGGCGGCCGGCAAGCCGCCGATCGACATCCGGCAGTTCACGAAGGACAGTGACGCCCTGCAGCAGCTGCGGCTCGGCCTGGTGGACAGCTACGGCACGACCCTTGAGACCGCCGCGTACGTGCAGACCCAGCAGCCCGGCACGTTCCAGCTGGTCGGCGAGCCGTTCAACCGCATCAAGGTGGGCGTCGCGACGCTCAAGGGCGGTGGGACCGCGCTGCACGACGCGATCGCGACGGCGTTGGCGACGATCCGGAAGGACGGCACGTACGCGGCGATCCTCGCGAAGTGGAACCTGACCGGCGATGACATCGCCGTGGCGGGTTGACGTGGCTGCGGGCTTCGACTGGGCGTTCTTCTGGCAGTACCTGCTGTCGCCGTCGGCCGTGTTCCTCGAAGGGCTGTGGCGCACCGTCTACATCTCGGTCGTCGCGCAGCTGCTCGGCGTGCTGCTGGGGTTCGTGATCGCGCTGGCCCAGCGCAGCCGCTTCGGTGCGCTGCGCTGGGTCGGTCGCTGCTACGTCTGGCTGATCCGCGGTACCCCGCTGCTGGTGCAGCTGGTGATCGTCTACAACGGCCTCGCCGCGGCGGGTGTCTACCGGTTCAGCGACGTCGAGCTCGGCGGGTTCGTCCTGCTCGGCGTCGTGCAGGCGGCCGTCCTCACGCTGGCGGTCAACGAGGCGGCGTACATGGCCGAGATCTTCCGCGCTGCGCTCGACGCCATCGACCCCGGCCAGACCGAGGCAGCACAGGCATTGGGCATGACACCGACCACGACGATGCGGGTGGTCCTGCTGCCACAGGCGTTGCGCATCATCGTTCCGCCGCTGGGCAACGAGTTCAACCTGATGATGAAGTCGACGTCGCTGCTGTCGGTCATCGGGCTCCAGGAGATGTTCCTGACGGCGCAGTCGATCAACTCGGCGACCTTCAAGACGTTCGAGATCTTCCTCGTAGTGGCCTGCTGCTATCTCGCGCTCACCACGATCTGGTCGTTCATCCAACGATTCATCGAGCGCAGGCTCGCCGATCCGGGTCGGGTGATCGCTCCGCCGTCGCTGCGGTCGCGCCTCGGCGGCACCCTGCTCGCCGGCAAAGGGGTGCGCTGATGGAACCGGCACCGATCGTCATGTCGGCACGTGGGGTGGTCAAACGCTTCGGCGACCTGTGCGTGCTCGACGGGGTCTCCATGGACGTCCGGGCGGGCGAGGTGGTGGTGATCATCGGGCCGTCCGGGTCCGGGAAGACGACGTTCCTGCGGTGTCTCAACCACCTCGAGCGCATCGACGCGGGCGAGATCCTCGTGCACGGGCGGTCCGTCGGCTACCGCCCCGGGCCCGGCCGGCCGGTCGAGGAGCGGCCGAAGGTCGTCGCGGAACGCCGACGCAACATCGGGTTCGTCTTCCAGCGGTTCAACCTCTTCCCCCACATGACCGCGCTGGAGAACGTGGCCGTCGCCCCGGTGAAGGTCCTCGGTGTGCCGAAGGAGGAGGCGCGGGAGCAGGCGCACGCCCTGTTGGCGCGGGTCGGTCTGGCGGACAAGGCGGCCAGCCGGCCGTCGGCGCTGTCGGGAGGTCAACAGCAGCGCGTCGCGATCGCCCGCGCGCTCGCCATGAAGCCGGACCTGATGCTGTTCGACGAACCGACGAGCGCCCTCGACCCCGAGATGGTGGGGGAGGTCGTCACCGTGATGAAGGAGCTGGTCGCCGACGGGATGACGATGATCGTCGTGACGCACGAGATGGCGTTCGCGCGTTCGGCCGCGGATCGGCTCGTGATGTTCGACAATGGCGTCATCGTCGAGCAAGGTGCGCCGGATGATCTCGCCACCTCCGCTGAGGAGAACCGCACCAAAGCGTTCCTGCGCCGGATCGACTCGTCCCAATAGCAATCGTCCCAGTAGCAGGGGAAGCGCATGGCTGCCGGACACGGGTCGTCACCCGGCGGCCGACGTCCGGTGCTCCTCCCGGGTCGTGTGGGGTCCCCGGAGGCGCAGTGCTGGCGCGTCGAGCAGCAGCTGTCGCCGGTGGACGCCGAGCTTCGTCATGGCCCGGTAGAGGTGGGACTCGATGGTGCGGACGGAGAGGCGCAGCTCGGCGGCGATCTCGGCGTTGCTGTGACCGGCGGCTGCGAGCCTGACCGTCTCTTCCTCGCGCGTCGTCAGCAGGTGCAGCAGGGGGTGCGCGGCGGCGGTCAGCATGGGTGTGGCGGCGCCGGTGCACCGGTGTGCGGCGGCCTGGGCCATCGCCGCGGCGTGCCGGCTGCCGTCGCTGTCGCCGAGGTCCGCGCACCGGCGCTGGACCGACGTCCACGCCTCCGCTGCCAGCAGCGCGAACCCGCCGGTCTCGTATGCCGCCGAGACGTCGCTCAGACCGCGGACGTCGTCGTCGCGCACGGCAGCGGCGTGCGCGACGGTGAGCTGCGCCAACGCTCCACCGCCATTGCCGACGGGCAGTGCGGCAAGGCTGGTCGATCGGCAGCCGAGGCGCAGGGCCGCGCGGATCAGCGCTTCCCGTCCCCGCCGGTCGTCGACGGCTTCGGCGGCGGCGAGCGCCGTCTCGACGGCCTGGGTGATGCTGCCGCGCGCGGCGAGGAGCCAGACGCGCGCGAGCGGCACCTCGACGGCCGCTGATCCGATCAACCACGCCGTTCCCTGCGCGGTGTGCGTTCCGGGCTGGTCGGTGTCGAACCGGCGTGCGGTTCGCATGGCACCGACGAGGTCGCCCATCTGCGCCCGAACCTGGGTCAGCACGGCGCGGCACGCGGACGCCAGGCGGCCGGGATCGACCCGGTCCAGCCGATCGCCGAGCTCCGTCAGCGTGAGATCGGCCTGGTGCAGGTCACCGGCGAGCTGCGCGGACCAGCCCAGTGCCAGCTCGGCGAGGTCGCGCACGACACCGGGCGGCCTGGTGCGGTGCCGCGCGGCCGTTCGGCGGGTGCCGGCCAGGTCGTCGCCGGTCGTCAGCCGGTCGTGCCACCACGCGGCCAACCCGTCCCAGTCGGCGTCGTCGTACCGGTCGGCCGCCTCGACGAGCTCCCGCGGATCGGTGCGGCCGTCCCGGTGGGTCGGTGCCGTTCGGCGGCCGCTCGCGGCGCGGCGCAACGCGCGCAACCGGCGTTCGGCGTCCCCGGTGGATGCTGTTGCGCCAGTTGCGAGGGTGTCGTCGATGAGTGTCGTCGCGGCCTCCGGATCGCGGCGCAGCAGCGCGGCGGCGAGGACGGCGACGGCATCGTCGCCGCCGCCTTGCGCGACCGCCGTGCGGGCGAGCGCTTCGGCGTCGGTGTGTCGCCCGGTGTCACCGGCTCGGCGGGCGGCGGCGGTCAGCCTCGGCGATTCCACCGGTCTTCGCAGGTCGATGCGCCATTCGACGATCCGGGCGTCCAGATCGGGATCGTCGCAGCAATGGGGGAGCGCGGAGAGCAGGGTGCGCAGGTGCTGGTGGCGGGTGAGCAGCCCGGTACCTGCTCTGAGCACGTGCCCGTCGATGACGCGGGTGAGCCGCCCCGCCCCGTCCGCTCCGTCCTGACCGGACTGGTCGCTGGTCACCATCCCGAACCTTTCGAGCTCGACGAGCGCCGAAGCACCGATGAGCGACTCGACGACCGCGATCGGGAGCGGCCCCGAGAGCGCGATCAGCTCTGCTGCGAGCCGGAGCCGATCGGTGGCCGGCCAGCGATGCCGGACGAGGTCGAGCAGGCGAGCGGTGGGTTGCGGGTCACCGGCGAGGAACCACATCCCGTCACGGCGGGCGAGGTTCCCGTCGATGTGTCCGGCGATCACCAGCTCCCGCAGGATGAGCGGGTAGCCGTCGGACAGCCGGTGGAACCTCTCCACGCTGGCCCGCGCGATCGGGCCACCGAGCGCGCGCTCCAGCGCCTGTGCCGTCTCGACGTGATCGAACGGTGGGAGGTCGATGCGCTCGGCGTGGCCTTCCTTCCACAGCGCGGTCACCGCGTCGGGTGCGGCGGCGTCGCGGCGCACCGTGGCCGCGACCCGTGCTGCGCCTGCGGTCGCGAGCTGCAGGAGCAGCGCGGCCGAGGCCGGGTCGAGGAGGTGCGCGTCGTCGACCGCCAGCAGCATCGGTGGGCCTGCGGCCGGTGACACCCGTTCCACCACGCGCTGCACCTCGCGGACGCCCGGCGCCGCTCCCAACCGGCCGAGCAGCGGGCCGAGCGATCCGAAAGGGGTGGTGGACGCGGCCGCGGTCGCGGCGACCGACAGCGTGCGCGGGTGGCGGCGGGCAGCCGAGCTGACGATCTCGGACAGGACCCGTGAGCGGCCGCAGCCGGTCGCCGCCACGAGCACGACGCTGCCGCGGCGCAGGGCACCGACCGCAGCCCGCACCTCCTTGCTGCGCCCGACCAACGGCCAGGTGGGTTCGGGACCGACGGCCGTCGCTGCTGGCTGGTACGTCACGTTCGCGCACGCATCCCTTCCGAATAGGCGGCAAGCACATCCCACTCTGCCGAGATCGTCTCCCGCGCGACACCGGGACGGGCGAATCCGATGTAGGCGGACACGAAGTCGTCCTTGCGCGCGGCGGGGTGGCGGCCCACGTAGTCGACCCACCCGTCGCGGAGGGCGAGGAAGTCGCCGTACGCGTCGGCCGCCGCGGCCATGGCGGTCGAGTAGCGACCCGCCGCGCCGACGGCCAGCGGCAGGTCGGTCGGCACCGGCGCCGGCTTGCCGGTGACCTTGGCGAGGCCGGTGACGAGTCCGGTGAACCGGTTCTCCTCGGTCCCGACGACGAGGTCCAGCCGGCCGTGCCGCGTGAGGACGGTGTTGTAGAAGAACTGGGCCTTCTTGAGGGCGCTGTGCAGCTTGCTGATGGCCCGGTCCAGCTCGGCCTTCTCCTTCGCGCCGTCGAGCAGCCCGAAGACCACGTCGATGCCGACGGCGGCGAAGATCCCGATGCCGGTCTCGGCCAGCCCCGCGAGCGATGCGCCTTCGATGACGGCTTCGGCCGCTGCCTCGGTGACGGCCTCGCCGACGGTCTCGCCGGTGATCTCGGCCGCGGTCTCCGCGCCGGATTCCAGCCCGACCTCGGAGGCGGCCTCGCCGAGCGACGAGACGGCCTCGCCCCCGATGTCGCCCCCGAATTCGCCACCGGCCTGCGCGCCGCCGGTCAGCAGGCGGGAGCCGAGGCGGCCGACCTGGAGAACGGCCTTGAGGATCAGCGTGCCGGCTGCGAGTTCGCTGAGCATCGAGCCGATCTCGGCGGGTACGGATCCCGGCGCGGGTGGTGGCAGCGCCTTGACCTGGGTGCGGAATTTGTCGTATTCCAGGTCGTTCATCACCACGGTGTTGGCGATCACGAGCAGTACGGCGTTGCCGGCGATCAGGTTCTTCGCGGGCGTCAACCCGGTGTTGAACTGGTCGATCTCGGTCTTGACGGTCGCGGCGAGCGCGACGGCCTCCTTGTGCAACGAACGGACCTCGTCGCGCCGGTGGCCGTTGTCGTAGATCCAGTCACCCCATGGCAGCAAGGACACGGGACGCTCCTCTCCGGGAATCGGGTCGGCCGGGTCACAGCGGGTTGCTGAAGGCGAGGGAGAGGTTCTTGTTGTGGTCCATCGACACGATCACCGTGTCGTGGGTGTTGATGTTCTTGTCGATCGTGCTGCCGCGCTGGAACGCGAACTCCTGCGTCGCGACCAGTCCGCCCTTGTCGAGCACGTCGACGGCGATGCTGTCGAGGTAGGGGTCGTGGTCGTCGCCGTAAGAGACCGTGGCGGTCTTGCCGTGGCCGACAGTGGCCGACACGGTCGCCTTCGGCGCGTGGCCGGTGTTGCTACCGCTGCGGACCGTCAGCACGAGCGACAGGTCTTTCCCGGTCTTGTTGACGATGTTCTTCCCAGGCATCGGAACTCCTAGTGGTGTGTGGCGAGGCTGCCGCTCCCGCGCAGCTCCTTGGCGAGCGCGATGATCTGCTCGACGTCGGATCCGGCGTGCGCGAGCGTCGTCAGCAGGTGGGTGAGATGCATCTGCCGGCGCGACCGCAGGTAGAGGGCGTGCGCGAGGCCGGCGATCAGGACGGCGACGACGGGCAGTGCGGCGTCGACCGCGTCGAGGTCCACGTCGCGGTGCAGCAGGACGTGCACGGTCGCCGCGCCCAGCGCCGCGACCTGGACGAGGACGGTCGTCCAGAACTCGGGTGTGGTCCACCCGGCGGGCAGTGGGTCGGAGAGTGGATCGGGTGGCGGAACGGGCGGTGGCGTAGGTGGTGGCGGCGCGGTCACGGCTGCCCCTTCTCGGGTCTGGCCCTTCTCGGGTCCGGCCCTTCTCGGGTCCGGCCGCGGCAGGTCGACCGCGGACCAGGACGGTTGGTGATCGCAGGCCCGGCCGGCTGCTGCAGCACGGGCTCCGACGGGGGCCGGCGCGTTCGTCGGTGATCGGATTCGGATCCGATGCCGGCCCTCACCGATCCTGCTGGTCCGCTCGGCGGAATGGGAACCGTAGTTCGATACTGCATTCGCCAGAGCGATTCGGCGCATTCGGCGTAGTCGTCGTCGACGGCGGGTAGGTGCCGATGACGGTGCTCAGCAGTTCGAGTGCAGTGGCGGGATCACGGAGGCGTCCCACGGGGCCTGCCGCGCACGCTCGTCGGGCCCGGAAGCGGTCCGGGGAGTGCCGACCGACGGAGGAGCCCGGCATGGCGATGCTGCCGTGGGACAACTGGATCTACGGGAACGACCACAAGCGGGACGAGGTCAACAACGAGCACGCGAAGGCGGTGAGTCTGCAGGGCAGCATTCAGAAGCAGATCGACGTCTTCAACGAGTGGCTGAAGCGGTACCAGACCCTGATCGCCGGCAATGCCACACTCGTGATCATCGCGAACGCGGGGACGATGAGCGACCTCCAGTACAACGACTTCCGGGTGCAGGTCAAGGCGCTGGAGCCGCCGCCGGCCGGGTCCGTCCCCTTGCAGATGGGCGAGATGATCTCGGAGCTCGCCGCTGGTGCGCAGCTGCTCAAGGCGGTCTTCCAGATCGGGAAGTTGACCAAGAGCCTGGTGACGGGTGGTGCCGAGACCGGGAGCGAGGAGCTGGGCGAGACCGCGATCGAGGAACTCGCGGAGACCGGCGCGGAGGCGGGCGTCGAGGCCGGTGTCGAGGACGCGGTGGAGATCACCGAGGAGACCGTCGGGGAAGGTGTGAGCGAGGTCGCCGCGGAGGCCGTCGTCGAGGGCACGAGCCTTGCCGGGTTGGCGTCGACCGGGATCGGGATCTTCGCCGCCGTCGGCATCGACCTGATCTTCGGTGCGATCGACGGTGCCAAGGAGGAGAAGGAGCTCGATCAGGAGATCGACAAGCTCAAAGCGGCGGTGCGCAAGTCGGAGGGCTATCTGAAGACGGTCATGGCGAAGCAGGCCGACATCCAGCAGGGGATCGTCAAGGAGGAGGATCGTTTCGCCGGGCTGGTCGCCGCGCTGGCGAAGGTCACAGCGAAGCCGGCGGGGTTCAACGTCGACTTCCCGAAGTCGCCGCAGAACGCGCAGAAGTTCATCGACGCGATGCGGTCGGCGTTCGCGGAGTTCGGCGACTTCATCAAGCTGCGCGAGATGTGGATCGACTACACCAAGCGCCATCCCGACGCGACGCGGTCCAAGTTCATCGACAGCTACATGGACTTCGCCGACGAGGGCACTGCGCAGACGACCGTCGAGGGGTATTTCGAGGTGCTTGCGAAGTATTCCGACAGCATGCGCCTCGCGCCGACAGGGGCGGTGTGACGATGCCCTTCGATCTGGACGTGACCCTCGTCGACCATCCAGGGGCACCGACCGCGTTCGGCCCGGTGGGCGCGAACCTCTCGCGCCACCACATCCTCGGGCAGAAGTACCTGCAGGTCCTGCTGGCGCTCGCACGGAAGGTCGCCGTCGGGCAGTCGACGCTGGAACGCTTCGCCGGCCGGCCGATCACCGCGTCGGCGCCGTGGCCGGCGGCGATGCCGAACGCCTTCGTCTGGTCGCCGTACGACCTGTTCATCGGGCCGAAGGCGCAGCGCAGGGTGTTCGATCCGAGCAGCGGGGTGGAGCAGCAGAAACCGCGCTCGTTCCCCGAGGGCCGATGGGCCGCGCTCAAGGCGGTCCCCGAGTTCCTGGCGACAGCAGGGGTTCCGCTGGAGAAGCTGGTGGCCGCCCCGGTAGGGGTCCGGCAGCAGTGGCGGCTGCGCCGCGCGCCGGGCACGGACGAGGTGACGCAGCTGATCAAGACCATCAGCTCGACCGTCCGGGCCGATCACGTCTACCCGCACGGCCTCGACGAGTCCGACTGGGCGTTCGTCCGCGAGGTCGACGTGCGCAACTTCCACCCCACCACCGCGGAGGACGTGCAGAGCATCCACCGGAGGTTCCAGAAACAGATCGTGCACGGGGTCCCGTTCGCCGACGCACTCGCCAGCGACGCCTACCGGTTCCTGCTGGTCCCCTGAGCCGACGTGCCGTCCTGCGCGCGACTCCGCCGCGATTCCCACGGGCTACGCGAGCGCCTGCTGAACCGGCTCGGTGGCGAGTGGTCCGGCGAACCTCGATGGCCGAAAGTTGATGACTCTGTGCCGGGCGAGGCCGCGCGTAGCAAACGGATCGTCGGCTACGGCTGCCTCTACGGTGGCGCGACTGCCGTGGGCGAAGATCACCCCGCCGGTCCGCGGCTCCTGCCGTCCCGAGGCCAGAAATGTGCCGTCGCTGTAGTGCTTGTCGAGCCAGGCGATGTGCTCCTCGAGCGCTGCGTCGATGTCGGGCAGGTCGGCGATGTAGTCGATGACGATGACGAACATGCGGTGATCCTGGTCGCTGCTGGTAATGGCTCTATTCAGGAGGGTGCCGAACAGGAACGTCGGCTGACGCCCGTCACTCGCGGGCTACGTGCGCGGGCCCGCGCACGTAGTTTCGATGTTCCTCGAACTGGGACGCCCGGGCCGGGCGGCCGTGATTGAGTTCGTCGCCTGCCCACGGCTGGAACGGCCGGGCGAGCGGGGGTGAGTCCCTCGTATGGGAACGACAAGTGGGCCGGCTGGCCTTGACAGGGTCTTCGCGCCCGGTCGGCACGGCATCATCGGGGGAACGAGCGTGCGAGGCCACGAGATCGGGAGGCTGCTCGACGGCCGGTACCGGTTGCATGAGTTGATCGGCCACAGCGGGACGGCATCGGTGTGGAGGGCGACGGACGAGCTGCTCGGGCGCGACGTAGCACTCAAGCGGGTGCAGGTGCCTGACGTCGAGGCCGGGCACGCGCTGGACCGTACGATGCGCGAGGCCCGGACCGCCGCGGCCTTGCATCACCCGAACATCGTGACCGTCTTCAACGTACTGCTCGAAGACGGTGTGCCCTGGCTCGTGATGGAGTATCTGCCCTCGCGCAGCCTCCGCCGCCTGCTCGCCGAACGTGGCGCGCTGGTGCCGCAAGAGGTCGCCTTCATCGGGGCGCGGATCGCCGTTGCGCTCGCGGTGGCTCACGAGGCAGGAGTCGTGCACCGGGATGTCACGCCCGACAACATCCTCATCGGCGCAACAGGGTTGCCGACGATCGGACCCGACACGGTCGTCAAGCTCGCCGACTTCGGCATCTCGCACGCGACAACAGCCCGGACGGTGACCGCGACGGGAGTAGTGAGCGGAACCCCGGCGTACATCGCGCCGGAGACGGCGCGGGGCGGGGGCACCGGTCCACACACCGACGTCTACTCGCTCGGGGCGACGCTCTTCGCCGCCCTCGACGGACTTCCGCCGTTCGGCGATGACTCCGAGAACGTGCTCGCCCTGCTCTCCCGTATCGCGAGTGGCGGGGTGCCCGCCCCGGTCCGGGCAGGACCTCTCACCGGCATCATCCGTGCCCTCACTGCGGACGATCCCCGCGCCCGTCCCACCGCGGCGCAGGCGCACGCGGTGCTGCACGGTCTCGTCAGCGGCGAGGAGATGAACGCCCCTCACGGTCGGGTCGACGCGCTCCCTCGATCCGACGGCGGCCGCGGATCGAGACGATGGGGCTTGATCGGAGCAGGCGCCGCCGTGCTCGTCGCGGTTGCCGTCGCGGTGTTGCTCGTCCCGACGGGGGAGCGCACCCGTGGCGACGTCGGTGCCGCTCCGGCATCGAGCACCGGCGCGCCGCCGGAGGCGGCGCCGTACGTGGACCCGGAGAGCGCCGACCCCTGTTCGCTCATCGATCGCGGCGCACTCGCGGTGCACGGCACGGTCGCCGTGCATCCGGATGTCTCGGCGTTCGCGGTGTGCGACGCCACGATCAGCGGAGCGGGCGGGCGGGTGTTCCTGACCGCGTCGTTCGACAACGAGAACCAGCGCCCGTACGGCGTCGGCGGCGACCTGGAACGGGTCGGGCAGCTCACCATCGCACGCAGGGCCGTCCTCGGCACGTGCGAGAGGTACATCCTCTTCCCGGATGGCACGGGCGCCGCCATCTCCGCCGAAGCCGAAGGGGGAGCGGGAGCGGGATCGGACGTATGTGCGGTCGCCGAGACCGGAGTCCGCGCCGCGCTCGACATCGTGACCCGCGGCAGCCTGTACGCCAGGGTGCCCTTGCAGAGCCGGACCGCGCTCGCCGGCATCGAGGCTTGCAGCCTGCTCCGTGCCGACGATGTGGACGCTGTGCTACCCGTGGCCGACGGCGTTGGTGAGCCCGGCTTCGGCGGCTGGTCGTGCACTTGGCTGAAGGCGGGCGTGGCGGCGCCCGCGTTCACCGTGGTCTACACCCACTGGTTCCCGCTGACCGACGAGGACGGGCGCCCCGTCGACATCGGCGGTCGTGCCGCTCGCGTCACCGAGCAGCCCGGGCGGACCTGCGCGGTCAGGATCCCTCAGCGCACGTACGCCGAGAACGGTCAGGACCGCCTGGAGACGGCGTCACTGACGGGGTTCGGCGACGATCCACAGCTGTGCGCCCAGATGGTCGAGCTTGCGAACCGCCTCGTACCTCGGCTCCCACCGATGAGCTGAGCTGATCACCGGTGCCTGCTCGTGATCGGCCACGTGCTCTTACCCCGAGATCGATGTCAGTCGACGAGGCCGGCGAAGAAGGTCCGGATGTCGTGGAGGTAGATGTCGGGGGATTGGTGGGCTGCCCAGTGTCCGTCGCCCTCGTAGACGTTCCAGGACACGATGTTGGCGTGGTCGCGGTCGGCGAGTATGCGGATCGAGTTGAAGTCGTTCGTGAACATCGCCAGTCCCAGCGGCACCGTCGTCGGTTCCTGGGCCACCGGTTCGGCGATGTGGAACTCCCGGTAGATCCGCATCGCGGAGGCGATCGTGCCGGTCAGCCAGTAGATCGTGATGTTGGTCAGGGCGAATTCGACATCGACGTCGTCCTTCCACAGCTGGCCGTTCCACGCGAGAAGACCGGTTGGCGAGTCCGTGAGTCCGTGCGCGAGTGTTTGCGGGACCTGTTGCTGGACCGTGCCGTACGCCCCGCCGTTGTCGGAGAACCACTGGTTCTTCGCAACCGCCGCGCGTTCGTCGTCGGTGAGGGAAGCCAGCTCCGCCGGATCGTCGGAGGGGTGCGACCAAATCTGCTGGACGTGGATTCCGACGACCTCGTCCGGTGCCGCCCTGCCCAGTTCCGGCGCGATGAAAGAGCCCCAGTCGGTAGCGACCACGCCGTAGCGCTGGTAGCCCAACCGCTTCATCAGGACGCGGAACGCCGCCGCCATCCGAACCGGTGTCCAGCCGCGGTCTCGGGTCGTGCCGGAGAACCCGAAGCCGGGTAGGGACGGGACGACGAGGTCGTGGTCAGCGCGCAGCGGCTCGATGAGGTCGAGGTATTCCACGATCGAGCCCGGCCAGCCGTGGAGAAGAACCAGTGGCAGTGCATTCTCCCTGGCCGACCGGACGTGCACGAAGTGGATGTTCTGCCCGTCGATCTCGGTGACGAACTGCGGCTGGGCGTTGAGGCGCTTCTCCCAGGCACGCCAGTCGTACTCGTCGCGCCAGTAGGTGACGAGCTCCCGCAGATGGTCGACGGGTACGCCGTAGTCCCAGCCGGCGTCGGGCAGTTCCTCGGTCCAGCGCACGCGACCGAGCCGGTCCCGCAAATCGTCCAGCTCCCGCTGAGGAACATCGATCGTGTAGGGGCGGATCTGTTGCGTCATCGTCGACTCCTCTGCGATGTGCGTCAGGTAAGCGGGGCGGCGATGCTGTAGATCTGTTCGACAGCACCGTCGGGGAACGTGCGTGTGGAGTCCAGGCGCAGGTACTGCGCCGCGCTCCCGGCAGGGGTCAGCCGCGTCCCGTCGCCGAGAAGGATCGGCAACGTCACGATCCCGAGCAGGTCCAGGGCGCCGATCTGGCGGAACGCGTCGATGGTCTGCTGGCCACCCACCAGGTGCACGTTGCCGGCGAAGTCCGCCTTCTGCATCAGTGCGAGCAGCTCTGCCGGATCGGCCGCGGACACCACACCCGCCGGAGTGGCCTCTGGCAGCGGCTGGGAGGTCAGGACGAAGACCTCCAGACCCGACCAGGGCCAATACGAACCGCCGACGGCCGGCAGGAACGTCGATCGGCCCATGACAACCGCGCCGCAGTCCGCGATGAACTCCGGATGCCCGTGCGACTCGCCTGAGACGAACGTGGGCATGGACAGCAGGGCCGGCCGCCCGTCCACCGAGGAGATGAACCCGTCCGCACTGACACCCATATGAGTCTTGATGAGCATGATCACTCCTGCCGTAGCTGTGTCGATGACGGCATCAGACTCGAGCCACTCGGGCCGCTGATCAACGACCGATCATGAACATCAGTGATAAGTCGGTCTTATGAATACGACTATGCTCGTTGCGTGGAGCTGCGCGAGGTGGAGATCTTCCTGGTACTGACGGAGGAGCTGCACTTCGGACGGACCGCCCAGCGCCTCTACCTCTCCCAGCCACGGATCAGCCAGACCATCCGGTCACTCGAGGACCGGCTCGGCGGTCGACTGTTCGAACGCTCCACCCGCCGCGTCGCGCTCACTGCTCTGGGCGAACGCCTGCGCGACGAACTCCGTCCCGCCCACGACCATTTCCGCCGTGCCGTCCTGGTCGCCACCGACCTGGCCCGGGGTGTCAGCGGTGAGCTGCGCGTCTGCGTGGCGAGCTACGCCATGGCCGGCCCGTGGTTCACTCAGATCATCCGCACGTTCGAAGAACGCCACCCGAACTGCCGGCTCACCATCGTCGAGGAATACCCCGCCCCATACGGGCGGCTGCACACCGGCACCTACCACCTCATGTGCCATCGGCAGCCCATCGTCGAACCCGGTCTCACCGTCGGTCCCACGCTCAGTCAGGAAGGCCGCATCCTCCTGGTCCGGGCCGGCCATCCGCTCGCCGAACGCGGGTACGCCACCATCGAGGATCTGGCCGATTGCGCCGTCATCCCGCGGGGCGATATCCCGCAGGCGATGTACGACGCCTACTTCCCGCCGACGACCCCGTCCGGGAGGCCGATCCGTCGAGGCGCGCAGATCAGCTCGACCAGCGACATCCTGCACCGCATCGCCCGTGACCAACTCGTCCACCCGACCACGGCGTCGTTCCTGAGCTACTACCACCACCCCGAGGTCACCGGCGTGCCGCTCCACGGCGAGCCGCCCGCCGAGAGCGCGCTGGTCTGGGCCACCGACTTCGAGAACGCCGCCATCCGTGCCTTCGCCGCCGTCGCAGCAGAGATCGTGAACCTCGACAACACCTCCTGCTGATGATCAGGGCCGATGACGTTCTACCGGGCGGTTCGCGGGAGCGACCCGGAGATCGGTCCGCCGCTGATCCGGCGCGGGCCGGCCGGCCGAGCCCGGCGGCGGTGCAGCAGGGTCATCGCGCCTCCGGCCAGCAGCCCCCAGAACGCCGCCCCCAGCCCGAGGAAGCTCACCCCCGCCGCCGTCACCACGAAGGTCACGGCGGCGGCTTCGCGCCCGTCCGGTTCGGTGATGGCGGCGGCGATCGACGAGGCCAGCGCGCCCAGGAGGGCGAGCCCTGCCACCGCTTGCACCAGCACCGGTGGTGAGGCGGCGAACACCGCGGTGACGATGCCGGCGGTCAGCCCGAGCGCCGCCAGGCCCGCACCGGAGACGGTCGAGGCGATCCACCGGCGCTCCGCCGGCCCGGCATCGGATCCGGCGACCAGCGCGGCGCTGATCGCGGCGAGGTTGACCGCGTGTCCGCCGACCGGGGCGGCGGCGATCGTGCCGACCCCGGTCGCGAGCAGCACGGGGCGCCACGGTGGCCGGAACCCGTATTGGGAGAGGACAGCCATGCCCGTGACGTTCTGCGAGACCATCGTGACCACGAACAGGGGCAGTCCGATGCCGACGAGCGTGGCCGGGTCGAACGCGGGGGTGGTCCACACGAACGCCGGCGCCACACCTGCGCCGGCCGGTAGGCCGCCCGTCCAGAGGATCCCGGCCAGCGCGACGACGAGCGCCGATGGCACCGCCCAGGGACGTGCGAACCGCGCCACCAGCGCCCAGACGGCGATGACCGGCGCAGCCAGCAGCGGGATCTGCGCGAGGGCCTGCACCGGCGCCAGGCACAGGGGCAGCAACACGCCGGCGAGCATCGCGCCGGCGAGGTTGCCGGGGATGGCCCCGACGAGCCTGCCCAGCGGTGTGACCAGCCCGGCCACGACGATCAGCACGCCGCACAGCAGGAACGCGCCCACGGCTGCGGCGAACCCGCCAGGCTGCGGGCCGGCGGCCACGAGCAGAGCCGCGCCCGGCGTGGACCACGCGATGCTCACCGGTATCCGCCAGCGCAGCGCGAGCACCACCGTGATCAGCCCGCTCGCGACGCTCACCGCCAGCAGTCCGGACGCGGCCTGGCCCGGGTCGGCGCCGACGGAGGTCAGTCCGGTGAGCACCACCGGGAAGGATCCGGCGAAGCCCACGATCGGGCTGACGATGCCGGCGAGCACCGGCTGCAGGACGCGTTCCATCCGACCTCCTCGTTCCGTTTGCGGAACGATGGGACGATAACCGGATGCCGGAGCAGCCGTCCACCGCGTTCACGGCGCTCGCCGATCCGACGGACGTCGGTGCCCGCGTCGGGCAGCTGCGCAGCGAGCGAGGGCTGTCGCTGTCGGAACTGGCCCGTCGCGCGGGCGTCGGGAAGGCCACGGTCTCCGGTATTGAGGCAGGCACCCGCAACCCGACACTGGACACGCTCCAGCGGATCTCGACAGCGCTGCAGGTGCCGATCACCGCGGTCGTCGGGACCGGCGGGCCAGTGTCTGTTTTGCAGACCCCGGGCCCACTCCTGCGCGGCACCGCGGTACTGGTGGAGACGCTGCGCGCCTGGACCGAACCCGGCGTGACCTACGAACTGTTCCGGCTGCACGTGCCGGCCGGGCGGAGCCAGACGTCGCCCGCGCACCACCCGGGCGTCACCGAGTGCGTGGTCGTGTTCGCCGGAGAGCTGGTGGCCGGCCCGCTCGACCACCCGGTGCACGTTCCCGCCGGAGGGTTCGCCGAATGGCCGGCCGATGTGCGGCACGGCTACGCAGCGGTCGGCGATGTCGACGTGCAGGCGACACTGCTGATCCGCTCGCCCGACCTGCGGTGATCTGCGCACACCCTGGCCGGCTCCCGCGGCCCGGGTCGGGCCGCGGGGGTGCTCGTGCACAGGTTCGCCTCCCCGTGCACAGGGTGGAACTTGTGCACGGCGGCACCAACCTGTGCACGAGCGCCCTGCGCGCTGTTCGTGTGGCGTCGAACGAGCGTCCCGGCGCGTAGCGGTCACCGCCACTCCGGTCCTCGCGGGGACTGCAGCAGTCCTCGGCTCCGCGAGAGCGCGGTGAAGCATGCGTGCAATCTCCTCCGGCCATGCTCGGCGGCCGATGCAGGTCTTTCGAGGGGACTGACATGTCGGACGAGCAGTTCGGGCCTTACTTGCTACAAGGTTTGGTGGGCCGCGGCGGGATGGGTGAGGTGTTCCGTGCGTTCGACACGGTGAAGCAGCGGACCGTCGCGGTGAAGCGGTTGTCGTCGCATGTGGCGTCGGATGTGGAGTTCCAGGCGCGATTCCGGCGTGAGTCGGAGGTCGCGGCCCGGTTGCGGGAAGCGCACGTCATTCCGATCCACGACTACGGCGACATCGACGGCCGCCTGTACATCGACATGCGCCTGGTCGACGGGGTCGATCTGGACACGGTGGTGGCCGGCGCCGGCGCCGTGTCGGAGGAACGCGCGGTGCAGATCGTGGCGCAGGTGGCGAGTGCGTTGGATGCGGCGCACGCGGATGGTCTGGTGCATCGTGATGTGAAGCCGTCGAACGTGTTGCTGACCGATGATGATTTTGCCTACTTGGTGGATTTCGGTATTGCGGCGCCGGTGTCGGGTGCGCGATTGACGGTGACGGGTACGGCGTTGGGCACGATGGCGTACATGGCGCCGGAGTTGTTCGACGGTGCGCATCGGCGGGACAAGCGCGTCGACGTGTATTCGTTGGCGTGTGTGTTGTACAAGTTGTTGACCGGTCGTCGGCCGTTCGAGGCCGACGGGTTGGCGGCGATGATGCATGCGCACGTGAACGTCACGCCACCGCCGCCGTCGCGGGTGGCCGCGGTGTCTCCTGCGTTCGACGAGGTGTTGGCGCGCGGGATGGCGAAGAACCCGGACGAGCGCTACCAGCGGGCCGGTGATCTTGCCGACGGTGCGCGGCGGGCACTGACGATCGCCTCGTTGACGGTCCAGATGCCGCACCTGTTCGACCGGCCGAACGACCCGACGGCCGTCATCGTCGCGCAGCCCCCGGCGCCCTCGGTGCCCGAGCCCTCCGCACCACCACGACAACGCTGGGGCGCGAACCAGCTGTTGATCGCGGGCGCCGTTGCCGTTGCCGTGATCGTGCTGGCTGCCGGCACCGGCGTCGCCGTTACGGCGACGAGCCCCGGGGGAGCTGCGGCACCGCCGGTTGCGTCGACGTCCGCCGCCGCCCCGCCCGTTGCGCTCGCAGCCGGCCCGTACATCGACCCGAAAGGCCGGTTCTCGATCACTGCACCGGCGGGATGGGTCCCCGAACCCCCGTCGCCGGACTACGACGTGTTCTACAGCAGCCCCACGCCCACCATCGCCAGCGATACCGACTACTACAGCGCGGACGTCGCGGTGACCACCGCACCGACGAGCCTCCAGCTGGCGGACGAGATCGCGGCCGCTCGGGCGGCGATGCTCGGCGCCCTCGGGGCGAGGCTGACGGTCGACGAACCGACGACGCTGGCCGACGGCACCCCCGCGCACCTGTTGGGCTCGATCCACCAGGTGGCGGCGAGCACCCCGACCTCGACGCTCCCGATCAACATGCTCCAGGTCGTCGTGGTCCGCGACGGTCTGCGGGTGCTGGCCACCGGAACCGGATCAGCCGACACCTGGCACGTCGAGGAAGCGACGATCCGTGCAACGCTCGGCACCCTGACGGTCGGTGCCCGATGACCGAGTTCGGGCACTACCGGCTGGACGCGCTGGTCGGCAGGGGCGGGATGGGCGAGGTGTACCGCGCGTTCGACACGCGCAAGGGACGCACGGTCGCGCTCAAGCTCCTGGCTCCGCACCTCGCCGGGGACGCCGGGTTCCAGGACCGGTTCCGGCGGGAGTCGGAGCTGGCCGCTCGATTGCGGGAACCGCACGTGATCCCGATCCACGACTACGGCGAGATCGACGGCCGGCTCTACATCGACATGCGCCTCGTCGACGGAACGGATCTGGAGACGGTTGTCCATCGCCACGGCCCGATGCCACCGGCACGGGCGCTGCACATCGTCGCCCAGGTCGCCGGCGCGCTGGACGCCGCACATGTCGACGGGTTGATACACCGCGACGTCAAGCCCTCCAACGTGCTGCTCGTCGGCGGTGGCACCGGCGCGGGCAGCACGGGGGAGCGCGACGACTTCGCCTACCTCGTGGACTTCGGCATCGCCGCGCCGGCCACCGGGCACCGGCTCACCATGACCGGCACCACGCTGGGCTCGATGGACTACATGGCGCCCGAGCTGTTCGACGGGGACAAGCGTGACAACCGGATCGACGTCTACTCGTTGACCGGCTTGTTGTACACGTTGCTGACCGCGCGAAAGCCGTTCGCCGCCGACGGGTTCGCCGCGATGATGTTCGCCCACCTCACCGCGGCGCGTCCGAAGCCGAGCGACCACATCCCGCAGCTGCCGGCGTCGATCGATGCCGTGATCGCCCGCGGCATGGCCACGAAGCCCGAGGAGCGCTACCAGCGCGCCGGCGAGGTCGTCGAGGCTGCGCGCGAGGCGTTCTTCCCAGGGGTGCCGGTTCAGGAGCAGCCGACGGTCGTGCAGCACCCACGGGGACGGGCACCCGAGGTGCCGTCCGCCTCGCGGCGGCCGCGCCTGTCCGTGCTCGTCGCAGCCGTGTCCATCGTCGCGGTGGCGGCGCTCATCGCCGCGGTCACCATCGTCGTCAGCCGGGCGTCGCCGGTGTCGCCGGTCGCCGCAGCACCGGTGTCGGTTGCCCCGCCGACCCCGTCACCGACAGCGCCGCCGACACGGAGCCTTGCACCGGGCACCTACGTCGACGTGAACAAGCGGTTCACCATTCTGCCGCCACCGGGCTGGACGACCGACGCCAGCAGTCTGCTGACCTTCAGCAGCCCTGCAGCGCCGGGCGAGCAGCCCGCCGCGTCGATCGTGATCTGGGTGGTGACGGCGTACGACAGCCTGGAAACCTCGGCGCGCGCGGTGCGCGCGGGCGTCGCCGAGATCCCAGGATCCACGGTGGACGTCGATCAGCCGACGACGCTTCCGGACGGGACTGCGGGGCACCTGATCGGGAGTGTCTTCAACGACCCGGACGCGGGTGGGGCACCGACGCACGAGCTGAGCCTCGTGGTCGTGAACGGCTCGACGATGTTGATCGCGCGCGCCGCGACACCGGCCGACAAGTGGGCCGAGTTCGCACCGGAGATCACCAGCTCCATCCGGACGTTCTCGGTCACCACTGGGACGTGACGGCCGGCGGGTTCATGATGGCGGGTTCATGATGCAGAACTCGTTGCCCTCGGGGTCGGTCATGGTGTGCCACTCGGGGAGGACCTGGTGGAGCCGCGCGCCCAGGTCGAGGAGCTGCTGGTAGTGCGCGGCGTCGCGGACGCGGATGTCGAGGTGCATCCGGTTCTTGAGCGACTTCGGTTCGGGCACCTCGACGACGAACAGCGTGAGCCGGCCGTCCGGCGCGTCTACGGCCACCGCCGGATCGGTGTCGGGGGTGTGGCCCAGACCGGCGAGCCGTTCGACCTCCGCGCTGTCGTATTCCCGGACCAGCCAGCCCAGTGCCGTTGCCCAGAAGCGCGCCAGCGGCGCGGCGCGGCGGCAGTCCAGAACGATCGAGTGCAGGCCGGCGAGCACCTGGGGCACCCTACTTCCCGGGCGGCTCGACCGTGTTCCCCTGGATGCAGCACTCGGTCCCGGGGCCGGAGGCGAGCAGGGGCTGGACGTCGCCGGCCGAGGCCGGCAGCACGGTGATCGGAGCGAGCAGCAGGCCGACCGCTATGCCGATCAGCGCCGCTCGGTTGGGCTGGGGTCGCACACGTCCGAATTCGGTCATGCCCGTAATTAGACCTCATCGGGCAGGAGCTGCACAGGCCGACCTTCTGGGTCAGGACTGCGTCTGCGCCTGGATCCTGCTGACCAACCGGCCCCGGAGGGCCGGCCACTCGGAAGCGATCGCCGAGTACATGGCCGAGTCCCGCAGCTGGTCGTCTTCGCCCGGGGCCCAGGAGATCGACCAGTTGCGCAACACCCCCTCGAAGGTCAGCCCGAGGGCGTCGAGGGCGCGCCGGGATCGCTGGTTGCGGGCGTCGGTCTTCATGTCCACCCGCGCGACCCGGAGGTGGTCGAAGGCATGATCGAGCAGCAGCAGCTTGGCCTCGGTGTTGATCCCCGAGCCCAGTGCGGACGCCGCCAGCCAGGTGAACCCGATCTCCACCGCCCGCAGGTCGAGACGCTCGCGGCCGGGCCAGTACCGGGGGTCCAAGTAGGCCGTGCACCCCACCGCGCGCCCATCACGCTTGCGGATCTGCGCGAACGGCACCACGCCCTGCTCGATGCGCTCGAACTGCGCGGCCAGATAGTCCCGCACGCCTTCTGCGCGAGGGACCAGGGTGAAGCCGTAGTTGCCCCGGTCCTCCTCGGCGGCAACCGTCAAGTCCTCGGCATGGTCGAGTGACAACGGCTCCAACCGCACCAGCGAGCCGTCCAGCACGGGTACCCGGAACCAGGTGGTCAAGGCGTCGCTCCTCATCATTCCTGGCCTTGGCACCTTGCCATCGCAGGTTGCCGGACCGTCATGGGGCCAGGTCCCTCGGATCCTCTTGATGAACGCTGCCGATCATCACAGGCACGAGGAACGACCGCCAACGGCCAATTCAGCCTGAGATCAACATGCCACTGGCGGTGAACCCCTGAGGCTGCGCGACTCCAATCCGAATCCGGCAGGCCGGTGCCTTGCGCTGGTGGGAACCAATCCGGGTCCGGTTCGGCCCCTCGCCAGGCCTCCTCGAACTAATCGGCCCCGATCTCGAGCGGGACGTAGTGCGGGTCGCGCAGATCGATCGGAGGGTTCATTGACCAGGAGTCGGTACGCAAAGCATGACCGTCCGTTCGCCCCTCCACAACGCGCCCATGCCGTAGTCGTGACGAACCAGGTATCGGTTCTCACCGGTCTCGACCACGTGGTCAGTGTGCCAGCCGGAGTTCCCCGGCTCTGCCAACACGACCGCACCCGTTCGCAGCGCGCGATCGGGCACGATGGGGCGATGAGCACTCTCGACAACCGGTCCAGCTCGGCCGTCCTGCTCATCGATCCCCAGATCGGCGTCCTCGACGGTGCGTACGAGCGCGACGCCGTCATCGCCGCTCTGGAGCGGCTCGTGGAACGGGCGCGCGGGGCCGGTGTGCCGGTCGGGTGGGTGCAGCACAACGACGATCACGTCGTCCGCGGCACCGACGGTTGGAAGTTCGTCCCGGAGCTTGCGCCCGGTCCCGGCGAGCCGCTGATCGAGAAGTCCTTTGCCGACGCGTGCGTCCGCTCGACGATCCACGGTGGGCTCACCCGCGGATACGACGTCACCCTCGTCGGCGACGCCCACACCACCGGTGATCACTCCGAGTGGGGTGCACCGCCGCCGGGCCTGGTCATCGCCCACACGAACCTGTACTGGAGCGAGCAGGCTGCACCCGGACGAACGGCCGGCACAGCGACCGCGGATGCGGTTGATCTGGGCACCGCGGACGTCGGCCCCACCGCACGCGCCTGACCGGGCAGCAGCAGGACGAGGTCCAGCTGGTCCGTGGCAGGATCGAAACTGTGCTGCGGAGCGTCGAGATCACAGCGCACCTCGTCAAAGGCCCGGGTCATTTGCTCTTCTGGAAGCAGACGATCGAGCTGGCGTTGGACTGCTTCGTCTGCGAGCGGACCAGGCGCACGACGCTGCTCGAAGGTGGCGCCGAGCGGGCCGTGTGCACCTCCGACGAGCAGCACGGCCAGCACTACACCGCGGCGCAGATCAGCGCGTTCGACCCTACGGAGACGGACCAGAGCACCAGCCTGCGCACGGTCGTGGACTTCTGGTGGGCGCCGTTCCACGATGCCGAGCGCGGAGGCCGGGCGTCGCCGCTGAGCCGGCCCTCGTGGGTGCGGTTGAAGATCGGCTACTTCTGCTCGCTCAACGAGGAGTCGGGCGAGGACACCCTGCAGTCGAACCTGGTCCGGCCTGCTGAGACGCCCTGCCGACACTGCGGCGAGCGCGTCGCGACAGGCACCGGAGCGCCGAGTGTGCGGTTGCTCAGCTGATCGGTGTGCTCAGCCGGAGCGAGTGCGCGAATGACTCATGGCCGTTGACCGGTTGCGTCGACGACGGCCTGGACGACGACTGCGGCGTCGGTGTCCTGTCCCTGGCCGCCGTTGGCGGGTCCGTTGATCGTGCCGAGGTAGGCGTAGGTGATGGGGTCGAGCAGGAACTCCGTCAGCGTTCCGAAGGTGGGAACGTTCCAGCCCACCGCGATCGCTGGGCGACCGAGCGCATCCGTGACGCCCTCGCGCACCATGATCTCGGGGCTCTCGGCCAGCGCCTCGTAGAGCGCTGCGCGTGCCGCCGGCCGCATGAGACCCGCGGCCAGATCGTGTGCCTCCACGCCGATCGAGTTCGGTCCGTCGCCCTCGCCGTGGGTGCTCTTGTGCAGGTAGGCGAGCATCGCGTCGGGGTCGGTGGGGAGGTCGGGGATGAAGGCCGGGAACGGGGTGCACCGATCCGCCGACGCCGGTTCCGACGGCGTGGCCGGGTAGCGGCGCAGGCCGTCGCGGCAGCCAGGGTTGGGGAAGGGGCCGTCGGCAGTGATCATCAGTCCGTCATGGGTGCCGTCGGCGGACGCCCAGAACTCGCGCACGCGTCCGTCCCGCCACAGCTCCTTCGTGTAGATGAACTGGTCCGGCCGCGGCTCCGCCACCCGCTGATCCGCGACCTGCGCGGCTGCGATGCGCAGGACTGCGGCCGCGGTGAGCGGCTGTGGTGCCGGTCCCGGCATCGGTGTGGGTATCGGTGTCGATGCGAAGATCGCGCCACCGGCGAGGCCCGCGACGACGACGGCGGCCGCGGCCAGCCCGAGGACCGGTCTGCGGCGGCGCTGCGGTGCGGTGGCACGGCCCTCGGCGTCGATCGCAGCGAGCAGGCGGGCCCGCGCCGGAGCGAGCTCGTCGGTCGAGGCCGGGGGCACCGCGGCCCGATGGTCGTGGACCAGCTGCAGGTCATCCATTGTTGAGCACCTCCGTAGACGAGGATCCGAGTGCCGCGCGGAGGATCCGGCGGGCGCGGTTGAGCCGCGACGCGACGGTCCCGGTCGGGATGTCCAGAGCGAGGGCGACATCGTCGTAGGGCAGTCCTTCACCCGCTACCAGCAGGACGACGTCGCGGTCGCCGTCAGCGAGCTGTTCCAGCGCTTGCTGCAAGGCGGCGGTCCGGGCCTGCGCGCAGACGCGCTCGACGACACGTTGGTCGTGGGACTCGGCCGTCGGCTCCGCTGGTGACCAGTCGCAGGCGGACGTCGCGGGCGTGCTCGCGGCGGTGCTGGGCGACCAGCCGGGTCGCGATGCCGTACAGCCACGGGCGGGCGCTGGGTACCCGCACGTCGAACCTTGCCCGTCGGTCGAAGGCCACGAGGAACGTTTCTCCGACCAGGTCCTCGGCCGCCTGCCGGCCGAGCCGACCGGTCAGGTAGCCGTGGATCGACGGGGCGTGCCGATCGAAGATCGCCGCGAACCGCGCGGGTTCGCTCATGGACGCCGCGATGATCGCGGCGTCCGACGTGCTGTCGGGATGTCTCATCGACCGCCTTCCGTGCCGAGGGAGCGTTCGCCTGTACTCCGCAACTCGGGCGAACTTCCTTCACGGCCGGCAGCCCTCGCTGCTCGGGTGTGCGCGAGCGGCACTTTCAGCCGGCAAATCGGCCCGGAAGTGCCGCTCGCGCGCCGTGCGGCTGATCAGGCCAGCGTGCGCAGGCCGAGCGCGGCCCGCCCGGCGTAGCGAGCCTGGCCGCCGAGCTCCTCCTCGATGCGGATCAGCTGGTTGTACTTGGCGGTGCGGTCGGATCGGGAGAGCGAGCCGGTCTTGATCTGGCCGCAGCCGGTGGCCACGGCGAGGTCGGCGATGGTGGTGTCCTCGGTCTCGCCGGAGCGGTGCGACATGACCACGGTGTAGCCGGCCTGGTGGGCGGTCTGCACCGTGTCGAGGGTCTCGGTGAGGGTGCCGATCTGGTTGACCTTGATGAGGATCGAGTTGGCGACGCCGTCGCGGATGCCCTCGCGCAGCAGGGTCTCGTTCGTGCAGAAGACGTCGTCGCCGGTGAGCTGGCAGCGCTCGCCCAACGTGGTCATCAGCAGCCGCCAGCCGTCCCAGTCGTCCTCGGCCATGGCGTCCTCGATCGAGGCGACGGGGTAGCGCTCGACGAGCGTCGAGAGGTAGTCGACGTGCTCGGCTGCGGTGCGCCGGACCCCTTCTCCTGCGTAGTCGTAGATGCCGTCGCGGTAGAACTCGGAGGTCGCCGGGTCCATCACGAGGGTGATGTCCTCGCCCGGCTTGTACCCCGTGCGTTCGATGGCTCCGATGACGAACTCGAGGGCTTCGTCGGCCGAGCGCAGGTTCGGGGCGAAGCCGCCCTCGTCTCCGACACCAGTGCTGTGACCAGCGTTGATGAGGTCGCGGCGCAGCGTGTGGAACACCTCCGAACCCATCCGGACCGCTTCGGCGAAGCTCGTCGCACTGATCGGCGCGATCATGAACTCCTGGAAGTCGAGCGGGTTGTCCGCGTGCGCGCCGCCGTTGATGATGTTCATCATCGGGACGGGTAGCAGGCGTGCGTTGGCGCCGCCGACGTACCGGTAGAGCGGCAGCCGGTGGGCGGCGGCCGCGGCCTTCGCGGTGGCGAGGGAGACGCCGAGAACGGCATTGGCGCCCAGCCGCGACTTCGCCGCTGTACCGTCCAGTTCGATCAGGGCTGCGTCGAGAGCGACCTGTTCCTCGGCGTCGAGCCCGACCACCAGAGCCCTGATCTCGCCATTGACGGCCTCGACCGCCCGCCGCACGCCCTTGCCGTGGAACCGCTCCGGGTCACCGTCGCGGAGCTCGACGGCTTCGCGGGCCCCGGTGGAGGCACCCGACGGCACGGCCGCACGCCCGATCGACCCGTCGGCCAACTCGACGTCGACCTCCACGGTGGGGTTCCCGCGGCTGTCGACGATCTCGCGCCCGACGATCCGGCTGATGCTGGTCATTGCTGGTTCTCCCCACGGTTCGGTATCGATTCAGAGGGAGCTTGGCCTCATGGAGGGTTGGCTGGGTGGACAGTCAGGTGGATCGCTGCAGCCGTCCTCGCCAGCAGGTGTGGGGCCGTGGAAGGGGTGAACGAACGGCACTTTCGTCCACACCTATTGGACGAAAGTGCCGTTCGTTCAGCCGCCGACTCGGCTCAGAGGTGAGACGTTGCCGAGTTGCCACCAGAATGCGGCGTCGTCGTGCAGGGACGGCTCGCCGCCCGCGGCTTGATATAGCGCCTGAGCGGCTGTGTTCGCCTCGTCTGTGAAGAGCCACATCCTGCGGTGTCCCTCGGATCTGACGATGTCGAGAAATCGAGCCAGGAGTTCCCGCCCGACGCCACGTCGGCGATGCTGTGGCGAAACCTCGATCTCGTAGAGCTGCACCTGTGAGTAGCCGCAGGCGTGGCGCTGGCGGGTTCCCCATGCCCATCCGATGACCTCAGGGCCGTCCATAGCGGCCAAAGCGATGGTCGCCGGGTTGGTCAGGAACGGGGCGTGGTCAGACACCTGGATCCCGCGAAACGCCGACACCGCCTTCTGGAGGACCCGATCATCCCCAGGACCGAGAACCTGGATTTGCATGGGCGTCATTGTGATTGATCAGGTAGGACGGCACTCGTCAGCCGTCCTGGCCGGCGGAGGACCGAGGGCTCGGCCGGGCGGGCGTTCAGCCGCGCCAGCTGGTGTGAGGGCTCTGCAGGAGCTGCACGCGGGTGTGCTGGGCGGCGAATTGGTCGGCGCGGGTGTGCCGCTGCTTCCACAGCACGGCGAGCCAGCGCAGGGCGCAGGTTCGTTGGGCGGCGAGGAAGTGGCGCCGGTTGGCGGGGGTGATGCCGAGTTCGGGCAGGAGTTCGATCCAACTGGTGTCGGGGATCGCGCGGGCGCTGATGTGCTCGATCAGATCGGCAGCGTCGAAGAAGGTCGTGCCGTAGCCGCTGTATTCGAAGTCGACGCAGGCGCTGATGACGCCGTCGCGGAGCCAGTTGAGGAGGTTGGAGTCGCCGCGGGAGAACACGGAACCGGTGCCGTCGTCGTTGAGGAGCTCGGCGTCGCCGCTGTCGTGCCAGGCGGTCAGCCTGGCGCGCATTTCGGCGGTCATCGGGTCCCCCTCGTGGCCGGCGAGGAGTGTTGGCCAGCTGTTGGTGAGGCGATTTACGTAGTGCGCGCCGGAGTCGATGCGCTCGAGGCCGGCGAGCAGGCCGGACAAAGGCACGCTCTGGAGGCGCTGGGTGGTGTGCGCCAAGCCGCTCAGCGCAGCTTCGCGGTCGGGGCTCTCCAGGAGCGATGTCCCCGGCAGCAGCGTCATGCCGATGGCGGGGATGCTGTCCTCGTTGTCGGACCAAAGCGGCCGGGGGACGCCGCTGACATCGTGCTTTGCAAGCAAGGTGAGGGCCGCCCACTCCCGTTCCACTCGCCGACGGTGATTACCCTTCACGTAGAGTTTGAGGCAAATGGGCCCGTCCGCGGGGCTTTCCCAGGCGTAGACGTGGTTTTGGAGGCCGCCGGCGAGCGGATGCAGACCGTGCCGAGCCGGCACGTCCGCAACGTGGGTGCCGCTCCCGCGCACGACGGTGTCGCGTAGGTCGGTGAGTAGCGCAGCAGGTGGGGCCATGCAAATGGGGTGCACTAGCCCCGGTGATTCATGAGGGCTGGTAATCGACCTTGGTGGCATGATCGGTGCGGGATTTCTAGTCGGGCCGTGA
>NZ_JAJGSX010000052.1 GCF_021245725.1 Pseudonocardia sp. TRM90224
CACCCACCCGTCGGGCCGGAAACGAACGAACGGCACTTTCGTCCACTAGGTATGGACGAAAGTGCCGTTCGGTCACCGACCCCTACTGCGGCGTACCCCCGAGTGCCGCACCCAGCACCGATTCTCATCCATCGTGGCGGCCCGGAGGGCCATGGCGGACTTTCCTGCCCTCTGCTGGGATCAACTCAGCCGCATCGTGAACGTGATCATCGGCTTGCCGGGCCCGTTGTAGTCCGGGACCGGCCCCCCGAGGTGAACCCGAGCCGCTCGTGGAACCGGATGGACCCGGTGTTGGACGGGCCGGTGATCGCTCTCAGCTCCCGGCTCCCGGCCTCGCGCGCCTGGTCGGTGAACCGGCCGTAGAGGCGGCGGGCCAGGCCCGTCCGGCGCTGGTCCGGCCGGACCCCGGCGAAGTGCACGTACGAGACGCCGTCGAGGCCGGGTGAGTGGAAGCCGACCAGGAAGCCGGCGAGCTCGTGATCCTCGGCGATGGAGCTCGTGGCGTGGAAGTGGTCGAGGAACAGGCGGGGTAGGGCAGCCGCAACCGGACGCCCCCACCACGCGTCGATCACCGTGGCAACGGCGGCGAAGTCGGCGGGCTCGGCCGGCCTGATCGCAACGGGCACGCCGGCAAGGATCCCCGACGCACGTCACACACCTGTTGGTGCCGTCACACAGGGCATGACCTGTGTGACAACACCAATAGGTGTGCGAAGTCAGCGGTAGTTGGTGAACTGCCATCTGCGCGGCCCTGACCTGGGCTGATCCCGTCGAAAGCCCCGCTGAGCTGGGCTAACGGCTCTCATTGACTCTCATCGATTCGGGTCTGATCCCGACGTGAGTTGTGCCGGATTTGTGCCCGTGAAGCGTCGGGCAGTCCGGAAAGGACGCCCCCGGGCGGTGCTGAAGACACCGGCCCCGGGGACTTGATCAGCTGAACAGGAGCTGACCCGCCATGAGTTTGTCCTACGCACACCCGAAGTGGTGCGACCCACGCCTGTGCCAGAGCACCCCTTCGAACCTGTTCCACCGGTCCGCGCCGATGAGTTGGCGCCTCGACTGTCACACCCTCGTCACCGTCGGCCTGTCCCAGCAGGATGAAGTCGGCGCGTTCGACGTTCCGGGCCGGCCTCACGTCAGCCTGTCGCTGCGCGACGACGAGTCCGTCACCTTCGCCGGTCGGCCCGTCGAGGTCGACGACGCCTGGCTGAGCGCGGCGAACGCCCGCCTGTTGGCCGCTGCGCTCGTCTGCGCCGGCGAGCAGCTTGAGCAGCTGCAGGTGTCCCGATGAGCACCCTCATTTCAAATGATGCGCCGATCGGGCGAACAACTACTGCAGATCTGCAGGAGTCGCCCCACTGGTCCGAGGCGTTGCCGCCCGGCACCGGCAAGTCGGTCTACGCCGCCGTCTGGCTGATCCCGCTCACCGCCGCCGCCGGTCTCACTGCCGGCGATTTGCTGCGGTGGTGGTTGTCGTGAGGAGCTCACGCTGCGGCACGTGCGGGTCGACGCTGTACACGAACGGCACGTGCCCGATCTGTGACCGGCCGCGCCGAGTGTGGCGGTGGTTCCGGTGAGCGGGCACCGCTGCTCCGACTGGAGCGAAGCCAAGGTGACCGCCGGGCAACGACGTGCGGCCGATCGTGCTGCGGACCGGCACGCCGCTCGGTACCCGAAGTGCGCGACCGCGGACGTGTGCGTGCACCTCGGAGTCATCTTCACCTCCGCGTTCTGCTGCGGCTGCGGAAGGAAGATCCAGTGACCAGCGCCTACCCGATGCCATCCGATGTGCTCGCGGAAAAAGTCGCCGCGCTCGCCGCCGAGCTCGGTGAGCTGCCGTCGAAGCGCAGAGTCATGCGCACCTTCCGGTGCGGTGCGGTGCGTGCGAACGGTGCGCTCGCCGAGTTGCGCCGGACCGGGTTCGAGCGCGTGCACGACGGGCACCCGTTCCAGGGGGCAGGCGCTCAGCCTGAGCACGGCCAGGAGCAGCACGCGGTTCCGGCGCCGCGCGCAGCGAGTACCGCGTCCGACGAGGTGGCGGAGGTCGGTACAGCGGGCGCTGAGATCGCCGTAGAAGCCCTGGTAGAGGACGTCGCAGGTGCAGTGCACCCCACGCGCGTCCGGACCGTGCCCCGATGGCCACTTCTGATCATTGCCCTCGGCGCGTTCGTGGCTATCTGGTCCGGCTGGGTCGGCCTCGGCAAACTCACCGGTTTCGGACCGGTCGTGCTACTGCCGGGCATCGCCGACGAGTGGGTCATCAACTCGGCGATCACTCTGCCGCTCGGGGTTGAGTGCTACGGCGCGCTCGCGATGTGGGCTTGGCTCTCGGACGCACCGGTGTCAGCCCGCGCACGGCGGTTCGCGCGGTGGAGCGCACTCGGGTCGCTCGCACTCGGTGCGCTCGGACAGGTGGCCTACCACCTCATGACCGCCGCCGGGATGACCGTCGCACCGTGGCCGATCACCGCGTTCGTGTCGTGCCTGCCGGTGGCTGTCCTCGGCTCCGGCGCCGCACTGATCCACATGATCCACCGGCAGGAGGCGTCGTGAGCACCACCGCCGCGCTCGTCATCGCCATCGTCGCGACCCTGCTGATCGCCTCGGCGTTCTCGAAGCCGGCGAAGACCTTGGTCGGCGGGATCTTCATGCGCGACAAGAAAGGCCGGCTCGTCCTGATCTTGACGCCCACCCCGAAGCCGCGACGCCGAGGGAGGCGCCAGCGATGACCATCAACCTGCACAAGCCCAACCGTCCGGTAAAGGCGGTGCCACCGCCCTTGGTCGTCGACGCGGAGCTCGTGAAGAGCTCGCCGTCGCGGCGACGGGTGCACCTGATCACGACGCTGAAGACGTCGCCCACCGTCCGCACCGGCGTGCGCGGCACAGCCCGGAACGGCTGGTACATCGTGGCCGGCGCCGGCGTGGTGTTCGCCCGCTGGCGCGACGCGCACGGGTCGAGCCGCTACGAGCGGATGATGCGCGCTGCGGAGGTGGCCGGGGACTACGACCGGCTGCTGGACTGGGAGCAGCGCGACGTCCAGGAGAAGGCCCGCCGCCACGGCCGGGTCATGGACTGGGTTCAGTCGCCGTTGCAGCTGGTCAAGGCACTCGCTATCGGGATCGCCGCGGTCGCGGGGCTGCTGCTCGCGCTGGGGGTGGTGCTCGCGATCGGTACCGGCGACTTCCGGCAGGTGATCGGCCCGATCGTCAGCTTGATCACCGCGATCGTCTGGGCCGTGTGGTTCTTCACGGCGTATGGCGCGCTGCTGCTCACCGCCGTCACTGTCGGCGCGATCGCCTGGCTGTGGCAGACGGGGCGCACCCGGGCGACGGTGCCGGCGTGGATCGCACCCGCCAGCCAGGGCGACGAGCGTGACGTCGTGCCCGACGAGGGCGCGATCCTGCGGGCGTTGCAGAACCTCGGCCTGCCGGCGCTGAACAAGGCGGTCAAGGACGGGTGGCAGCCCCGCTGGGTGCAGCCGACCTGCCGCGACGGGAAGGGCTACCGCACCCAGCTGCAGCTCCCGCTCGGCGTGACCGTCGAGATGATCAACGACAAGAAGACGGTCCTGGCGCACAACCTGGTGCGCAAGCCGGTGGAGGTGTGGCCGATCGAGCCGCGCGACCAAGCCGGTGTGCTGGACCTGTGGGCCGCTGACCAGGGCGTTCTCACCCGGCCCATCGACCCGTACCCGCTGCTGCACGACGGCGGCACCGACTACTTCCGGGGTGTCCCGGTCGGGCAGGACCAGCGCGGCGACGCCGTGATCGGCAAGCTGATGGCCTCGAACTACGGCATCGCCGGGATCATGGGCTCCGGAAAGACGTCGCTGGTCATCGACCTGCTGGCCGGCGCCATGCTCGACCCGCTCGTGGACATCGACATCTACTGCATGGCGTTCAACGCCGACTACGACGTCATGCGCCCGCGGCTGCGGACGTTCATCAAGGGCGACGAGGACGAGCAGGTCGAAGCGGCCATCGAGGCGCTGCGCGGGCTTCGCGACGAGGTCACCAAGCGCGGGAAGATCCTCGCCGACCTCGGTGGGGACGAGACGAAGGTGACCCGTCGCCTCGCCGAGCGGGACCCGCGGCTGCGCCCACGGGTGATCGTCTTCGACGAATGTCAGGAGATGTTCCGCCACGAACGCCTCGGCAAGGAGGCCAAGGAGCTCGCGATCAAGGTCATGATGAAGGCCAGGAAGTGTGCTCTGACGTTGGTGTTCGTGACGCCGGCGCCGTCGGCGGACAACCTGCCGCGGGACCTGGCGAAGACCACCAGCCACCGCGTCTGCTTCGCCATCGGCGACCACCAGGGCAATGACGCGATCCTGGGGACTGGCGCGCACCGCTCAGGAGTGACCGCCACCGGGCTGGTCGCAGGCGAGGACGTCGGCACCGCGATGGCGTCCGGGTTCGCGGCGAAACCCGGTCTGCTGCGCGCCTTCCACATTCAGAAGGACGCCGAGGTGGACCAGCTCACCCCGATCGTCCGGCGGGCCGTCGCGATGCGCGAGGAAGCCGGCGTCGAGGCGCCGGCGCTCGAGCGGCCGGCCGAGCGCGACCCGCTGACGGACATCGCGACGGTGCTGGCCGGGCACAAGCGGCTCAGGACGCAGGAGGTGCTGTCCGGGCTCTCTGTGCTCGACAGGGCGACCTATCGAGGCTGGACGTTCGAGCGGCTCGCCGCGGCGCTGCCCGACGGGGCACGCCCGTACAAGAGCGGCGGCCTGATGGTCGTTGCGGCTGACCGGGTCGCTGAGGCCCTCGCCGAGCGTGCTACCGACGGTGACGACGAGGCTGGCGCCGAGGGCGTCGCCCCGTAGGGAGCCAACCGTGTGAGAGGGAGTTCTCCCTGGAGGGCTCCCTCTCGCGACTCCCCTGCTTGACCTGCAACAACATCATCTGGGGATGCCGGGGATCCCGGCGCTACGACGTGCGGATTCACCGTCAATTGACGGTGATGGCGGGCGGTCGCCGGCTCCCTCCTTCATCAGCAGTTCAACTACTCAGCGTGTAGGAGATCTGATGCCCAAGCACAGGTGCGACGTTCCGGCCGGCGGCCCGTCGAAGAAGCGCTGGAAGTGCCCGCGTGCGGCCAGAAGTGGGCCTGGAAGCCCGGCGGCCCCGGATGGCCTGAGATCGCCTGGCACGGGAAGGACAGAGTCCGCAACGGCGACGGGTCACCGGCGCGGGACACCTTCTTCGCGTGGCTGTCTCGCTGACTCGGCGGTCCCGCCAGGCGGCGCGAGCCCAGGATCATGCCGCCATGAGCATCGACAGCACCGACCTCACCGACGCAGCAAGAACGATCTCCGAAGCGATTGAGAAGGGGCTGGGTGGCTACCAGGCCGCCGAACTCCACTCCGAGTACGGCGAAGGACGGTCGGTCGCCGGCGGCCTGTTCGCCGTCGCAAGGGCCATCAACCACCTGGCCGACGTCATCGAGATGGGCCAGTCCGAGTAGCACGCAGGCGCGTTCAGGACGCCCCAGGATCGCCGGTACCGAGAATAACCGGTGACCCTGGGGTCGTCTCCGAGACGGCCCGCGACTAGGTCCCTTGGGGCGGCTGCTCGGCTTCAGGCTCAACCGCTGGCTCAGACGGCTCCGCTGGCCGGGTCGACTGTCCAGTGATGAACACGATGACCAAGCCGAGCAGATCAATGCCTACCACGGTGGCGGCTAGGTACGGGTGACCGATGATCGCCAGGAAGCTCGCGAAAACCAGGATGAGGACAACTACGCTCAGAGCCAGCATCTGTCCTCGACGGGCGAGTCTGAACGGCTCGCCCGTCTCTATACGCTCGATCGCGTGACGGTGCGCCTGTTCGTTCTCGGCCATCCTCATGATCCGACTGGCCAGCGTCGGATCAATCGTGTTGTAGCCGAGCAAGATTTCTGGCGGAGGTATCGGGCCGCTCGTCTGCCGAAACTCAATCCCCAGCGCTAGCTGCTGCCCTTGGTCAGGCGGGTACGGCTGCTCATCGTCCCCGGGCGTCGCGACAGTCACCTGCCTGTCTTACGCGCCTTCGCCCTTGCCGTCCCGAGCGACACGCCCGGCTGCTCGACGTAGCGCTGAGCCGACCGCCTCCCAGTCCGAGGCGATCCCCTTGCTTGTGTGCCGGCCAGATTGAGGGCGCACCTTCATAGCCTTGGCGGTGGCCTGCCCACTCAGATCCATGAGAGACCCTGAGCCGACTCTCGTTGAACGTCGCTTGCGCTTGGTCATCCGTCTCCCCCGTATGAGCGATCGACCCGGCTCCCCACCTTGCCACGTACATGTAGAGCGTGCACTACATTCCACTCCCTGGGTCGGCATCGTTACCCCACCTGCGATGACGCAGGTCAGCGGGCATGCACGCCTCCCCGACGGGCCTTACGCATCTGGAACCCGGCCGAAGTGAAGGCCCGACCCGGCGCGTGTGGGGGTTGGGCCTTCTGCGTCACCGCCTGAGTCCGACACACTGCTTATGTGGACCCGGAGGCAGCGAAAGTCGTGGCGGTGGACGTCCTGATCGCGCTCAACAACCGCGACGACGCCGCAGCCCGCACCGCGCTCCGCGACGCCGGCGCCTATGACGACCCCGAGCTCGCCGCCGGCCTCATCACAGCGATCGGGGGGCTACACCTCGAGCTGCTCGCATATTCCCTCGACGACGACCGTCACCAGGTCCACCGGTACTTGGAAAACATGCGCCTCGGCATGCCATGGGTCGGATCGCTCCTCGACTCCGACCCACCCGACAAGGGGTAGCGCTCAGGCAACGCGGGCGCCTCAGCGGGCGTGCACGCCTCCGCGGCGTGCCTTCCGCATCTGGAACCCGACCTCGTCGGACAGCTGCTTCACGGAGTAGCCAGGTGGCACCGAGAAGTTTTGGGTGACCGGGCCGGCCGACTGCGACGAGCCACCGTGCAGGTCGACGTCCGCGATCGCCGCCCGCACCTTCCGATCCAGAGCGGTGCCGAACCCGGCAGCGAAGTCCGCCCCGATCGGTGGTGCGCTGACCGTGCTGAACTCGTCCTGCAGCGCGGTGGTGAGATCACGCGCAGCGGCGATGATCTGCGACTTCTCCGACAACAACCCGGCCGTCAACCCTTGACCCATGAACGAGCCGAGGTTGAGGAACACCCGCGACGGCGAGTTGATCTGAGCTGCGGCGGCCGTAGCAGCGGCGGCGGCGTCGGCAAGCTCCTGCGCGGCAGCGCGCACCTCTCCAACCTTCGACCGGAGCCCGTCGGCGAGGGCCTGGCCCATGTTCTCGCCGGCCGCACGGAACTGCCCAACGCTCGCGTTGAGTGCGGCGACCATGTCGTTGACACCGGTCTGCACCGCCGTCAACGCCTCGTTCATCCCGGTCTCGACCGACGTGCGGATCTCCGTCATCCCGGTCGTGACCGCGGTCGTCATCTCGGTCATGCCGGTCGTGACGGCCGTGGTCGCTTCGGTCATCGCAGTGGTAGTGGCGAGGTTGACCGCCGCCCACCCCTCGTTCATCGCGGTCTGCACGTTCGCGAACCCGACCCGCACCGACTCGACGATCGTGACGAACCCTTGCACGAACGCCGCGTTCAGCGCGATCATCCCGGTCTGAACCGCGATCACCAGGGTCGTGGAGAAGACCTCGCTGATGACCGTGCCGATGGCGGTCATGCCGGTCCGGAACGACTCCTGAATGAGGACGAACCCGGTGGTCACCGCAGTGGCCAAGGTCTGCATCGCCGTCGGGATCGTCGTCGTCGACAGCGTCGTGAACCCGGTAGTGAATGCCTGCTGCACCAACAACATGCCGATCGCGACCGACTGTGTGATCCCGGGGAAGCCGGCGGCCACGGCCGACCCGACGAGTCCCATCCCGGTGCCCACGGACGACGCGATCGCCGGCCACGGCGTCGTGAAGCTCGCCTGCAGCGTGATCATCCGCGTCGACACGTTCGTCGCGATCAGGTCGAACCCGAGGCCGATCGCGGCGGACACGCTGGTCATCCCGGTGGTCGCCGCCAACGCGAGACCCTGCATCGACGTCGTCAGCGCCGTGTTCAGCGGGGCCAGCGACGTCGTGAACAGCGGCCCGAGCTGCGCAGCTCCGGTGGTCACCGCCGTGGAGATTTGCTGCATGCCGACGGCGGTTGTCGCACCGAGTGTGCTGAACGCGGTCTGCACGATCGGGCCGAGCCCGTCGAGGCCGGTCCGCAGCGCCCCGGTGACGGAGATCAGGCCCTCGGTGATGCCGGAGGCGATCGCGGCCATCCCGACGATCGCCGGCACCTCCAGCGCGGCGAACGAGTCCTGAACGATGGGTGGCAAACCCGACAAGGCCGACGCGATCGACTGGCCGATTGGGGTGAGCGCAGCCTCCGCCGCGGGTGGGATCGGTGCCAAGCCCGACTCGACCGCCCCGGGCAGCGGGGCAACGCCGGCGGAGATCTCACCGGGCAGCGGAGCGAACGCGTTCTTGGCGCCCTGCTGGGCGGCGGTCCCTACCTCTTGGAAACCTTGGTCGACGGTGGTCGGGATGATCCCGAGCCAGCGGTCGATGTCGTCGTCGAGGTTGCGTAGCTCCTGCCCGAACTCCGGCCCGAAGATGTCCTTCATGGCCTGGCCGGCCTTGATCGACAGATCGTCGAACCAGGTGGCTACCTCGGTGAACTTGGTCGAGATCCCGTCGAACGCGGCAAGTCCGTCGGCGATCGCGGATCCGATCCCGGAGAACGCCTCCGTGAACGTTTTGATCGCACCGACCGCGTCGGGAATGCCCTCGATCATGTTCAGCAAGTCCTGTTGGAATTGCTGGTCCTGGAAGACCGCGCCGAGTTCCTCGAACGAAGCGGTGATCTCGTCGATGACACCCTGCGGGACGTTGCTTAGCGCAGTGCCGAGACTCTCGAACACGCTGCCGACAGCGGCACCCAACGCCGCCCAATCGAACCGGTCGAAGAACCCCGTGAGGTCGTTCAGGAATGTTGTGATCCCAGGTGCGGCACCAACGAATGCCTGAATACCGTTGTCGACGAGGCTGACGAACGCCTCACCAACCTCACCGAGCACCTCACCGAGGCCGCGGAACGCCGCGTCGAGCTCACCTGAGGTGATGAGCCGTGAAACTGACTGCTCGAACGCCGTACCGAAACGGTTGACCGCTCCCGTCAGCGCATCGAACGCCGCAGACCGTCCGCCGACCTCAAGTAGCGCCTCAGAGATGTTCCGGATCCCCGGCGACACATCGTTGATGGCCCGGGCAACATTCGTGAAGATCGCGGTGAGCAAACCCGAGTTGGTGGCCGCCACCGCCATCTGCGACAAGTTGACGACGACGTTTCCGACCGCATCCGAAACACCCACCAGCCCGGCCTGCAGCTGCGGGAAGATCGGCCGGATCGTTGTGAACGCCGTCGTGAACGAACGCAGCAACGAGGTCTCAACAGCCTTTTGAAGCCGGTCGAACTCCGGCTTCAGCGTCTTCGCGGCCTCTTTGATGCCGTCGAAACCGATCGCGAGCGCCGCGACCGGTGCTGCGACCAGGAACAGCGCAGCGGGCAGCGCAGCAACTGCAGTGGCCGCCGCGGCCCACGCCGCAGTGACCGCGGCGCCGGCCACAGCCAACCCGGCAGCCAGCGCAGACGCCTGAGCGAGAGACCCGACAACGCTGAGCGCGGACCCCGCCATCCCGCCGAGCGCGCCACCACCGCCACCGCCGGCATTGAGCGACCCGATCGACCCACGCAGCCCGAGCAGCGCCGTCTCGATCGCCGCGATCTGCGCGAGCGTGCCCGCGGTGTCCATGTCGATGTCGATGCGGATCCGGCGGCCATCCAACCGGTCGACAATCTGCTCCAGCGCCGTCAGCTCGGAGATCGCGAGCGCAACACCACCGACCGAGACACGGATGTCGATCGCAGCGTTAGACAGCGCGGCAAGCCGCGCCTGAAAAGCGGCCGCGTCAAGGTCAATGTCGGCGGTGACCGTGATCGACGAGCCGTCCAACGCCTGCAACTGCGCCCGCAGAGCAGCGGTGTCGACGTCAAAGCTGACCGGGACGCTGATCGACGCTGTGATCGCCGCGAGCTGTGTCCGCAGTTCGTTCGGGTCGACGTCGAACTTGACCGGAACGGTCAGCTCAAGCGTCCGCTCGAGCGCGTTCAGCTCACGCTGTAGCTCGCTGCGGAACCCTGTCGTGTCGGGGCGAACCCGGACTGCGAGCTTGCCGACGACGTCGTCGCCACCGGTAGGAGAAGACATTGAGGCGGGCCTCCGACACGAGAAATTCGTGTCGTGGTGTCGCCCGCCGGCGCCCGGTGCAGAAGGTCCGAGTTAACTGCCCTGAGCTGCGGGAAACAACCCGCGAACTCAGGAGTAATACTACCCCGCTAAGCAGGCTTCAGGAACTCCGACGAAGCCTCGGAAGCCTCCAGCAAACGGCGCAACTCGACCCGGAGCCGATCCACTTCCGCTTCCCAGAACTCCACGACCTTGTCGGCGTCGACACGGAAGTGACGCTGCTCCGTGACGGTCTTCAACCGCGCGTCCTGCAGCTTCTGCTCCGCCCGCCGCAACAAACCCTGAGCCCGGTTCAACTCGTACTCGGCCGCGCGGCGACACACCTGCCCGCAATACCGCTGCGGGCGGCCACGAGCCGACCTCCGCACGAAGGAACGACCGCACTGGGCACAAAGTGGGTGGCTACTTGCTGTCATCGGGATTCTCCGGTGGTTTTTCGAATCGACGGCCGCCCGGACGCACATGGTGCGGTGCTATCCACGACCGGTCGAGAGCACCCGGGGGGTGGGGGTGGTGGCCAGGGGGTGGGGGGAGTCGGGGAGCTGACCGTCGGGCTGGTGGTCGGCGTGGTCGTGCTGCTCGTGGGGAGCGAGCTGCTCGTGGTCGGTGCTGCTGCGTCGGGTGTTGGTTGTGCTCGTGGTGGTGATGGTGTTGCTCGTGTTGTTGGTCGGCTGGTCACTGAGGTGATGGTGATCAGTGAGTGATCGACAACGTGTGTCGTGTCCTAGTTCGCCGCGAGTTGGACAGGTCATTAACATGCACCTGTCCTGTTGATGTTGTTACGAGCGCACTGAGGGCGGGCTGTGCTGCGTTGTGTCGTGGTGCTGTGCGTGCTGTCAGCGCTGAGCTGCACGGTGACGGTGGTGCGATGGCGTAGGGCTCAGGCGTTGTGGCGCCGCGCTGGTTGGGGTGGTGGGGAGTGGTCATCGCCTTGGCGCCCTAGTCGGCGGGAATCAAGGTGGCGCTGACGTGGGTGGTGGCGGGGCTGGAGGCGTGCTCGACCGGCCCTGCTTCGACGGTGAACCGTCGGCCGTTGAACTCGACTGCGGCCCACGGGCCGAGCGGCGCGGTGCGGGCCATGAGGCGGTAGCCGCCGTCAATCCGCCTGTCCGACAAGGGGTCGCGCGCGCTGCTGATCGGGGTCATCAGCACGCCGGTGACGGTCACCCCCACCTCGGCCGGTCGCTTCCGGGGGTTGCCGCGAGTGTCGGTGTAGTCCTCTTCCGGGAAGACGACGATGCTGTGAGGGCCGTGATCAAGAAGCAGTGACATGGGTGGTCCTTCGTTGGGGAGCGGGAGGGTGTGCGGCCGGTGCTGCGCAGCGAGGTGAGGGGTTCCTCGCTTCGGTCCGGTGTGCGCTGGCGTCGGCGTTCCCCACGACGTCCTGCCCGGGGGCGTTGACGCAGCACCGGCTGCACGGGTGGTGGCGCCGGTCCCGCCCCGACCTGCCGTCCACCCGTGGCGACGGGCGGCAAGAGAGCTCGGGGGCCACGCGGGACCGGCGCCGGTCATCAGGCCGCGTCCGGCGGCAGGTCGTTGCGGCGGACGAGCGCGGCGAGCTCGCGCGGGTCGTCGACGTGTTCGTTCGGGTCGCGGCGTTCCCCGGTGGGGGCGACGAGGTCGCTGTACTTGGCGGCGTACTCGCTCGTCAGCTCGCGCGCGAGCCCTTGCTGCCCGCCCTGGTAGGCGTTGGCGATGCGCCGGCTGGCGGTCTTCACCTGGTCTGCCCATTCGGCGCGCTGCGCGGGTGTGGCGTCGTCGCGCAGCTGCACGGTGGTGAGGTCGTCGCTGGTGACGCCGACCCGGATGCGGGAGCGCAGCAGATCCTGCAGCTGCGCTACGTGGGACCGGTCCTGCTTGGGGCGGTCCTCGCTGTACTTGGGGCGGCCGACCTTCTCGGCGAGGCTGCGCGGGTCGTTCCCGCCGCCGCCGGAGGTGAAGCCGGCGAGGTCTTCGCCGACGTCTTCGGCGAGCTGTCCGGCCTGGTCCGGCAGTCCGCTGTCGAGGGCGTTCACGATGCGGCGGGCGGTGTTGCGGATCCGCTGGCGAGCCTCGCGCCGGGCGGCGACGCTGCGGCCCTTCGTCACGACCTCGGCGATCGCTTCGTCGGTCGGGACCTGCCCGGTGGCCACAATCTCGCTGAGCAGCTGCGCGATGGCGTTCACGCCGCCGCCTCGGTCTTGTTGTTCACGGATCTTCCTTTCGTGGTGGGTCAGAGGTCTTGAAGGTCGTCGGGGCCGTAGTAGCCGGCCGACCTGGCGAGGAAGTCGTCGCGCTCAGCCGGAGTGAGCCGGGAGAGCAGCGTGTCGACGAATCCCATGAGCACCGACACGATGTGGCCGGCGAACATCGCGTCTTCCTCGTGGACGATGCGTTTCAGCTCCGCGGGCCATGCGGTGTCGTCGCGGTCGACGGTGCGGAGCATGACCAGGTGCAGGGCGCGGCGGCCTGCTTCGTTGACATCGCGGCGGACGTCCTCGTCGAACTCGTCGGGCTGGTCGGTCATGAGTCCTTCTCCTTCAACACTGCGTTGATGACGACCCGGAACTCGGCTGGCCCGAGCCGCACCAGTAGGTCGCGGGCGTCCTCGCCTTCGTTGCCGAGGAGGAGGTGCTGCACGGCGGCGCCGCGGATCAACTTCTCTGCGCAGCGGCGTCCGGCGTCGTCGTTGTCCGGGATGAGCAGGGCGTTCGGGTGGCGACCGAGCAGTTCCGCGATGCGCGACACCGGCGGATCAGCCGCGCCACCTGCCCACGTGGTCGCGTACCAGCCGGTCTTGACGAGCGCGTCCGCGGACGACTCGGACTCGCAGACGATGACGACCTCGTCGGCGGCGATGGCCATGCGGATCTCGCGCTCGTGGTAGAGCGGGAAGTCGGCCTGCCGCCGGCCGAGGAGGCCGGGCACTCGCTCGCCCTTCGAGTTCAGCGATTCCCAGGAGACTTCCTTCGCCCGGGTGGTGGGGTGCCGCAGGCGGATCTTCCAGGCGTAGGGCTCAGGAACGCCGTACGGGTGTTCGGCCTCGAATCGGAACCCGCGATCGGCAGGCGACCCGCCGGCCTTCGGCTCGGGGAATGTCAGCTTCCGCAGGTAGAACCGAGCGTGCACCTCGGGCTTGGTGGGCGGCGCGGTCATCAGCGCGCTGCCGGGGAGCTGAAGGGCGCGGAGGACGTCGCGGAAGTCACATCCGGCGTGGCAGAACAGCAGCAGCCGGCCGTCGTCGCCTCGGGCAAGGCGGAGGCTCGCGGTGTGTTCACCTGTCGTCGCATGGCTGGGGCACTGCCACTTCCGGCCGACCTGCTGCGCACCGACGGCGGTCAGCAGCGCCTCGAACCATCGGAACGGGTCGGCATCGCCTCGGCTGGCGTGCCGGCGGGCCATGAACTCCGCGGGGGTCGGCTGCAGGGTTTGCAGGGTTTGAAGGGTTTTTCCCGGCCCGTCGCCGTTACTACTTTTACCGAAATTTCCTCCCGCGCTTGGGTGGGAAACAAATCCTGCAAACCCTGCAAACCCTGCAAGATCGGTACGTTCCGCGTCTTCGTGACTACGCAACGTTGTCACCTCGCTGGAAGCGCTCCACCTTCCACAGGGCGAGCTTGGTTCGGTCCTCCCCGGCACGGCGGACCGTCAGGTCTCCGGCCCACCGCCCTTCGCGGTTCGCCAGCCACCTTCCAAGCGACCGGGAAAGCCCGCCCAGCCCGGCTGAGTGGTTCCTCGACAACTTCTCCACCAGCTCCGCCGGCACGGCTTCGAGCGGGATCGGATGGGCAGCTTCGTAGTCCCTGGCAGCGTTCCACGTCGCGTTCAGCTCGCGCCCGTCGTGGACCTTGGAGAGCAACTCCTTGGCGCTCCAAGTGCTGCTGCCGACGGCCGAGTCGATGGCCTCGAGGAAATCCCGCCAGTCGTCATCACCGACCGCGACGGTCTGCTGCGCCGACTCCTCGTGGTCGAACTCCCCCGGCACGCCGGCCACCTGCAAGATGCCGCGAACGACGGCCGACCAGTGCGCATAGTCATCGCTGGAGCGCATCTCCTGGGGCTTGCCGGCGACGATCCAGGCTCGCACCCACACCAACAGGGCGTGCAGGATCTCGCCGCGGTGCGCCGTGACGTAGGCCGGCAAGTTGGCGATGCGGAACCCGGTGCGCCTCTCCGGATCCGGCACCCTCGGGTCGATGGTCACCCAGATCGTGCGCCGCACCAGGTCCCCGCCGAGAGCGAGGTTGTTGCCCGTGATCGTCCACAGCCGGTCGTTGACCATTTCGATGTTGTTGGTGGATCCGAGGACGCGCCCGGAGTAGGCCCGCGAGGTCAGCAGGCCGGCCAGGCGCGAGCTGCGCAGGATTCCCGTCACGTTGTCGAAGACCACGATCGGCGCGGTCGTCTGGGTGAGGA
Source organism: Pseudonocardia sp. TRM90224 (assembly GCF_021245725.1). Classification (GTDB taxonomy): domain Bacteria; phylum Actinomycetota; class Actinomycetes; order Mycobacteriales; family Pseudonocardiaceae; genus Pseudonocardia. The sequence goes on from NZ_JAJGSX010000052.1 coordinate 14,675, forward strand.
TCGACGTCACCGACTTCTCCAGCTCGGCATCGTCGTGCGGCATCTCGCTGCGGAAGACCCCGCCGTGGACTTCGCGTGCGAGTCGCGCGAGCAGCGACTTCCCGGAGCCGGGTTGCCGCGCCATGATCGCGGCCAACTTGTACGGCGGAGGGCAGAGCTCACGCAGCAGCGGCGTCAGCAGCAGCCCGAGGTAGTTGGCTTCGTCGTGCTTGCCGGCCCACACGAACTCGTCGACCAGCCCGCGCAGCAGCTTCGTGGCTGCCTTGACCTCCATCGTCGTGGGGCTGGTCGGCACCGGGGCGACCTCGACGGTCGGCAGGTAGAGGAAGTTCGTGGTGGCGTCGTAGCCCGGGGCGTCGAGGATGCTGCCGTCGTCGCGGACCATCGGCGTGTGCGTCACGCCGCGCAGCACGCGCAGGTTCGGCGCCTCGTCAATCGCGGCGAGCGCGTTGCGCACCAAGCCGGTCGGCATGAACGTCTCGACCCTGACCGGGTCCTTCGCCGGACCACCCCACTTCCACACCAAGTAGTTCAGGGCGAGCCGGGCGACGACGACCTCGGAGGTGACCTGGCTGATCGTCGCTGGCCCGTTGTCGTCGCGCTCGTCACGCGGCGGCACGTAGCCGTCTTCGTCGAGCCGGGAGCAGAACACGAGCTCGCTGCCGCGCCGCATCATCGCCGACAGGCCGCGCGCACCGAGCTCCTGCAGCACCCACCGGAACGACTCGACTGGGTTGGTGACCTCGTGGACGTCGGGGCCCCACGGGTCGGTGTCGCCGTCGAGAATCCGATGGGCACCACAGGTTGCAGACTCTGTCGAGCTGGGGAGCGAAGTCAGAGTCATGCGGACCTCACATGAGGTGGCCCCGCCGACGCGCGCCTGGCGCGCTCAGCCTGAAACCGACGCCCAACGCTGACCGCGGCCTCGATCTCCTCCGTGGTCGGCTCGTGCTTGATCTTGTAGGGGTAGATGCCGACGAGCGCGGTGCAGCTCCCGCCGTAGGCGAGGTACTCGGCCGGGGTACACAGCTCCTGGCTGTCCTCCAGCTGGATCGCGAACTCCTGCCGGGCGCCGACTACCTGCCCGATCTCGTTGACGTCGTGCCGGAGGAACACCCCCAGCACCGGCTTGAGCTCGTGCACGATGCCGTCGCCGACGTAGGTCCACCCAGCTTCGTCCGGGCCGACCGGCATGTCCCAATGGACAAAGTGCGCGGCCATAACGATCGAGAGCGGGCTGAACTGGACGGTGAGCGGCTCGTTCGGCCGGACGTTGTACTCGGCCATCACGCTGCCCTCCTGCTGTCGGAGGGCACCACGCTGCTGGCCGTGACCGTGTAGAGCCGGTGGCGCGCGCAGCTGGGGGCGCGCTCGATGGTCGTGGCGCCGCGCTCGAAGACGACATGCCGATGGGCGTGGCCGCAGAAGGGGCACTTGCGGACGACCATCCAGTCGAACGCGGCGTTCCCGGTGGCGAGGAAGAGGGTCGCGGCGACCACCAAGTTGTCGGCGCCGGCGCTACGATGTGGGCGCTGCTCTTGGGGAGCGCTCACGTGGTTGGTGGCGGCGCCGGCTCCGGTCAGGGGGCCGGCGGTCGCATTCTTGGGGGTCATCTCAGGCCGCGTCCCCTCCGGAGGTCTGTGCGGCGACCCATCGGTCCACGTCGGCCCACCTGTACCGGGCGTGCTTGCCGATGACCCGGTACGGCGGCCCTACCCGCTTGTAAGCCCACTGGCTCAACGTCGCGACCGGCAGCCCGAGGTATGCCGCGACCTCTGACCGGGATGCGAGCCGGTCAGGGTGTCGGCGCTCGGCGCGGTTCGCGACGTAGTCCGTTACATCGGTCTCGCCGATGTGCGAGACAGTCCGTCGAGATGTCATGCGGAAAGGTTTAACACGTCCCGTGTTGGTTCGCAACTATCTGACGTGACGTCTTGTCAGGACGTATCGTTTGACGTACCTTCGCTCGGTGTCCTTGGATCCGCAGGTGCCCCGCTATCACTTCATGCCCGAGTCGTTGCAGGCCTTCGCACAACAGAAGGCGGTCGGCGGTGGCATGTTCCGCGCGGCCGTGCCCACGAAGGTGCGTGTCGAGCCGAGTCCCGACGACCTCGAGCCGATCGAGCACACCGTGGTCATGCATCTCGACGTCGTCGAGGGCCGCCTGGTCTGCACGCGTCTCGACGTCGAAATGGTCCAGGGAGGCCCAAGCGTGACGGCGGAGGTCTTGCGCCGAATCCCTGTAGGGCGCTTCCTGCGCGAGGCAGCCGCCTCAGGCTTGACGGTCTTCGAGGTTGACGTCGAGAAGGAGGGGCAGACTCATCCGTTCGTGGCGCCACCGCCAGACTTTGCCGAGGCGGGGATGACCGACGACGTGCTGCGCGAGGTCGCGCGGCTCTACCACTGGGCCCTGGCGACCGGCGACGCTCCGCTGGGCCTTCTGGAGCGCGAGTACGGGGTGCCACGCGGGAAGGCCAGCCGTTGGATCTCAGTCGCGCGTCGCCGCGGGTATGTGAAGGACGCGCCAACGGACACCGTCGAGGACCTCGGCACGTCGACCACGGCACACCCACGCAAGATCCGTTTTGACGAGGCCGGCGATGGCGGTCGATGACCTCTGGTACTCCTCGAAGCGAGACTCGGTAGTCGGCGCGGACGGGAAGAAGAAGATGCTGCCGCCGACCCCGACGAGGCGACATGGGCGCGGCAAGCGGTGGCGGGTGCGGTACGTCGACGACACCGGCAAGCCGCGCGAGCGGCTGTTCGAGCAGAAGCCTGACGCGGTCCGATTCGATCAGGGCGTTCACACCGACGTCGACCGCGGCCTGTACATCGACCCGGCCGACGGACGGCAGACCGTAGAGGCGTACGCCGAGACATGGCGCGCGGCGCAGCTGCACCGGGGGAGTACCTACGAGCTCGTCGAGCGCACGTTCCGGCGGCACATCACTCCGGTGCTCGGCGAGATTCCTATCGGCCGGGTGCGGAGTTCTCACCTGCAGAGCTGGGCGAAGAACGTCGATCTCGCGCCGAGCACCGCGCGTATCGCGTACTCGTACCTGGTGGCGCTGTTCGGAACGGCGGTCCGGGACCGCGTGATTGCGACGAGTCCTTGCGTTGGCGTCACGCTTCCTGCAGTGGACAAGGCCGGCCACCTGATCCCGACGCCGGACCAGATTCGTGCCATCGCTGCGAATCTGCCGCCGCGGTACCGCGCACTCGTCTATGTCGGCGCCGGCTGTGGCCTCCGGCACGGCGAGGCCCTCGGTCTTGAGCGACGGCACGTCGACTTCCTGCGCCGCGAGATCCACGTCGAGCAGCAGCTGACCGTGACCAGCGGCCGCAGCCCGTTCATCGCGCCGGTGAAGACGAAGACCAGTAGGCGCATTGTCGAGCTACCGAAGCCGACCGCGGACGCCTTGGCGTGGCACCTGCGCGAGCACCCCGCCGTCCTCGTCGAGGTCCCGGATGAGCTTGATCGGCGATCGCCGAAGGTGCGGTCGGCGGAGTTGCTGTTCACGAACACGCAGTCGCGGCCGATCCATCGGGCGAGCTGGTCGCACGATTGGCAGCCGGCCGCTCGCGCTGCCGGACTCCCGGAGCGAACCGGCTTCCACTGCTTGAGGCATTACTTCGCCACATTGTTGATCCATGCGGGCGCCTCGGTGAAGACCGTTCAGCTCGCACTCGGGCACAGCACGCCGATCGTGACGCTGAACGAGTACGTGGGCCAGTGGCCCGATCAGATCGACCGGACACGGACGCTCGTCGAGGACTCGCTCGGCGCGTTCCGGGTACCGGAGGCGGTCGCATGATTTGGGCCGAATCTGTGCCGGGGTCGGCACCCCAGCGCTCCGCTGCTGGTCAGAGCGCTAGGGCACCTCCTGATCACCTGTAGTTGGTGAACTGCAGCGCGATCCCGAAGTCCTTGCTCTTCAGCAGCGCGATGACGGCCTGCAGGTCGTCCTTCTTCTTGCCGGACACGCGCAGCTGGTCGCCCTGGATCTGCGCCTGCACACCCTTGAACTTCTCGTCGCGGATGGCCTTGCTGATCTCCTTGGCCTTCTCCGACTCGATGCCCTGGAGGATCTTGCCGCCGACCTTGTAGACCTTGCCCGACGACGCCGGCTCACCCACCTCGAACGCCTTGAGCGAGATGTTGCGCTTGATCAGCTTCTCCTTGAAGACCTCGACGGCGGCCTTCGCACGCTCCTCGGTCTCCGACTCGATCGTGATCGCCTCCTCACCGGACCAGGCGATCGTGGTGCCGGTGCCGCGGAAGTCGAAGCGCTGCGAGAGCTCCTTGCCTGCCTGGTTGAGGGCGTTGTCGACCTCCTGCCGGTCGACCTTACTCACCACGTCGAACGACGGGTCGGCCATGCGGTCCTCCTTGCGGGACGGGTCCCTGCGAACTCGGTTTCCTGCTGTCGTATCCTCGTACACGCGCCACGGCGCACCCGGCGGGTTGCCCGAGCGGCCAATGGGAGCGGACTGTAAATCCGTCGCGAAAGCTACAGAGGTTCGAATCCTCTACCCGCCACACCCCAGCCAGTACGGCCCCTGACCAGCGGAAACGCTGCTCAGAGGCCGTACTGCTGTCTCGGAGGGTCTCCACTCGTCGTTCCTCAGCACGACAGCCGTCCACCGCCGGTGGTGGGCCGGGCGTGGGCCATCCTGTCGAGTCGGCCGGACGCCGGACACGGCTTGATCTTCGCTCGTGATGAGAGGTCTGGTGGGCGTCGGGCAGAGCCACCTGCATGCGCTCGCGTGCTGCGCAACGGAGTGTGCGGGGCTGACATGCTCCCCGTGTGCAGACCATCGATTGGGGATCGGTTCCCGACTGGGCTCGCCGGAATCGCAGCGATCACCGCGCTCGTCTTCGCGCGATCGGCAGTCCGCGCGGCACGCGCGACGATCGAGCAGCAAGCGGTTCAGATCGAGACGCTCGAAAGAGCAGAAGCCGATCGCCAAGAAACGAGGAGGTCGCAATACGCGGCCAAGTTCGTGTGCTGGATAACGCTCTCGCCGAGCCCGAGCCGTGTCGTCTCGGTAGGCCTCGTGAACTCCAACGAGGTCCCGTTCTATCAGGTCGTGGTCTACGTCGGGACCCCTCGGGGAGTCAGCCGTGCGGCATACAACTTCGTAGGACCGCTCAGCGGTCGGCGGACCATGGGGAGAGCCTCCCGCGCTCTGCAGGCGCTCCTGCCGGACGGCGAGCCGGAGGCGCTGATCAGCTCCGGTGAGCTGTGGGTCGCGATGACGTTCCGCGATCCGGCGGGCAATTGGTGGTGCAGAACGCCCGCAGGGCTGCTTCTTCCAGCCGTCGACGAAGCGAGCGCTCATGACATTTGCCAACGCGCGATCTCCAGTACCTGATCGTTCGATGACATGGAGATCGAGCGCGACCACGATGTCAGCACGCTCAAATGCGACGGTGGACGACCTCTCGAAGAGCGCTACGTTCTGCCCGTGACCGCCGCAGACGATCTCCTCCACCGGATCGAGGCCGATCCTGAACTGGCTGCCGCGCTGGCCTGGTTCAGCGATTTGATGTCGATCGCCGCGATCCCGTCGAGGATCTCGCCCTCCCGACCGGGACCCCGCTCCGCCCCGTGGCCGGCAGCGGCGACGGTGGCACCTACTTCGTGTGCGAGGAGGCCGAGGGCGAGCGGCCCGTCCTTTACACCGACTCGGAGGGCCGGGCCACGCTCCTCGGCGCCGATCTCGTCGAGGCCCTCACACTCGTGGTGGCGCTGCCGTTCTGGGGTGCTCTCGCACAAGGTTTCACGATCGCCGAGTCGGGCTCGGAGATCCGCGACGACCGCCCCGACTTCGACGACCAGCGCGCTGGTCTCGTGCGTTCTCTCGCGCTGTCACCGCTTTCCGAGGAGGAAGCGGCGGCCCGGTTGAGGTCCGTCGCCGCACGAACGGTTCCGGACTACCTTCCCCACGTCGTCGGCGACGAGCGCTCGCGGTACGAGCCGATCTTCCGGCGGTGATCCGGTCGGGCCCCGCGGGCCGCGTCAGGCGGACTGCAGCCGCAGCTCCGGCCGCAGATCCGGCGCCACGAACTTCAGGAGCCCGGCCGCCTCCGACGCCACCGCGTCCGTCTCGTCGCCGGTGAGCGGCCGGTGCGGGCGGACGGTGAGGGTTGCGGTCGCCCGATCCCGCTCCAGCGTCCAATGCGCGGCGGTGGTGCCGTCGACGAGCACGGCGGCCGGTTGTGGGCTCTGCCGCGCGCGGAACACCCGCTGGAACTCCTCGGTCAGCACCCGGCTGCGATCGGCGTGGGATAGCAGCAGGTTGTCGAAGTCGTAGAGGAACCGCACGGGCGCCGGGGTGTCCGGGTCGGGACGTGGTGCGTCGGGCAGGTCGTAGAGCACCCGGTCGTGCTCGTCGCGGAAGATCCGCAACCGGTCGCCCATGGGCTCGACCACCTCGCGCAGGTGCGTGAGCCCCGACCAGACCTGCACGTCCTTGATCGTGGCCGGGCCGAACGCGGCGAGGTAGCGGTGCACCAACGTCGTGAGGGGGACGCTGTCGCTACCGCCGTCGAGATAGGTGTGCGCGATGGGCCCGCTGCGACCCCAGACCCCACGCGGCGGCGCCTGGACGAGCGGCAGGCGGTTGCGCACCGCATAGGCGAGTGCGCCGGCCGGCCGGTCGGGCCAGCGCTCCTGCAGCAACGCGCCCAGCTCCTTTTGGGTCCGCGGCCGCTCGGCCAGCACCGGTCGGGCCGCGGCCACGACCTCGTCGAGGTCGAGCCCGCGGACGGCGGCGCCGTGCAGGTGGTTCACCATGAGGTCGCTGTCGAGCACGGGCTGCACCGCGCCGCGCAGGCCGTGCGCGTCCCGTTCGGTGACGAGGTGGATGGTCGACCGCATGAGCGCGAGCCGCACGAGCGACCCGTCCGTGAGCAGCTCGGCCGTGGCGTCGGGCCGGAAGCCGGCGATGCGGCTCCAGAGCCCGACGTACCACGAATGCGGGGTCTGCGCCTGCATGCCGACGAGGTGCTCGACCACGTCGGGGACCGGCCGGTTGGTGCGCTCCAGCAGGAACTGGCGCGCGAGCGTGGCCCGGTTCAGCGAGCGCGGGCCGAGGACGTCGGACATGCGGTCAGCCTCGCAGCCCGGCGAAGAATCGTCGAAGGTCACCGACCAGCAGGTCCGGCACCTCGTGCGCCGGGTAGTGCCCGCCGCGATCGAACTCCGTCCACGAGACGATGTTGGCGTGGTCGCGCTCGGCGAAGCGCCGGATGCCCGAGAAGTCGAAGGCGAACGCGGCCAGCCCGAGCGGCACCGTCGTCGGCCCCTGCGGCTTCGCGTCCTCGGGGGTGTGCCGGTCCTCCCAGTAGAACCGCATCGACGACGCCGTGGTGCGGGTGAACCAGTAGATCGCGACGTTGGTCAGCACGAACTCGGGCGAGACGGCGTCGCCGAAGAGCTGGTAGCTCCATGCGAGCTGGCCGGCGGGTGAGTCGGCGAGCGCGTGCGCGAGGTTCTGCGGCTGCATCGCCTGCAGCTCGTTGTAGGCGAGCTTGTCGGCGCTGAACTCCTGCAGCTGCGCCAGCTCCGCCATCTCGGCCTCGGACATGCCCGCGAACTCCGCGGGGTCGCCGGTCGGGAACGAGTAGATCTGGTCGACGTGCACGCCGACGACGTGCTCGGCGTCGAACCGGCCGAGCTCCGGAGCGACGAACGAGCCCCCATCGTTGCCGTGCGCCCCGTAGCGCTCGTAGCCGAGGCCCGCCATCAGCTGCGCCCACGCCTTCGCCGTGCGGTACCGGTTCCAGCCCGGCTCGGTCGTCGGCCCGGAGAACGCGAACCCGGGCAGCGACGGCACGACCACGTGGAAGGCCTGCGCCGGGTCGCCGCCGTGCGCCCGCGGATCGGTGAGCGGGCCGATCACGTCGAGGAACTCGACGAACGACCCGGGCCAGCCGTGCGTGAGGATCAGCGGGAACGCGTCCGGCTCGGGGGAGCGGACGTGCAGGAAGTGGATGTTCTGCCCGTCGATCGTGGTCGTGAACTGCGGGATCTCGTTCAGGCGCCGCTCGACGGCGCGCCAGTCGAACCCGTCGCGCCACCGGCTCACGAGCTCGCGCACGGGGTCGACCCGGACGCCGTAGTCGCCGCCGGTCGTGAGCTCCTCCGTGTAGCGGGTGCGGGCGAGGCGGTCGGCGAGGTCGTCGAGGTCGGCCTGGGGAACGTCGATGCGGAAGGGCGTGATCTCCATGGCTCGAACGTTACGACCCAATCAGGCAGGGTTCGTTCCTGATTGTGCGGCAGAATTCGAGATGTGTTGGAGACCTCGGCCCGGCTGCTGCGCATGCTCTCGCTCCTGCAGGCACGTCGCGGGTGGACCGGCCCCGAGCTGGCCCGGCGACTGGACGTGTCCGAGCGGACCGTCCGCGCCGACGTCGAGCGGCTGCGGGCGCTCGGCTACCCCGTCGTGGCAACCCGCGGCGCGGCGGGCGGCTACCAGCTCGGCGCCGGCGCCCAGCTGCCACCGCTGATCCTCGACGACGACGAGGCTGTCGCCACGGTGCTCGGGCTGCGTGCCGCGACCGGCCTGGCCGGAATCGAGGAGATCTCCCTGCGCACGCTGGCCAAGCTGGAGCAGGTGCTGCCCCGGCACCTGCGCAGGCGGGTGGCTGCGCTCGACGAGTATGCACTGCGTATACCCGCTGACGTCCCGGCACCGCAGGTCGACGCCGACGTGCTCACGGGCATCGCGGCGGCCTGTCGGGACGCCGAGCGGCTGCGTTTCGACTACCGCACCCACGACGGGGGTGAGTCACGCCGTGATGTCGAGCCGTACCGGCTCGTCGCGTGGGGCCGTCGGTGGTACCTGCTCGCGTGGGACGTCGAGCGGGCCGATTGGCGCACCTTCCGCGCCGACCGGATCACACCGCGCATCCCCACCGGACCGCGGTTCACCCCCCGCCCGTTGCCGAGCGACGACGTCGCCGCCTACCTGTCCGGACGTGTCTCCGCCGCCGCATGGCGCCACCGGGCCCGGGTGCTCGTGCACGCCCCCGCCGACGAGGTCGCGCCTCGCATCCCGCCGGCGGCCGGCTATGTCGAGGCCCGTGACGGGAGTTCCTGCGTCCTGCACACCGGATCGGACACGATCGACGGTCTCGCCGTGCACCTCGCCTTGCTCGACGTGGACTTCGAGGTGGACGATCCGCCCGAGCTCGTCGAGCGGATCACCCTGCTCTCCGAGCGCTACGCCCGTGCCGTGGCTCACCGCAGCCGGCCGGCGAGGTAGCCGCCGGTGTCGCTCACCAGCCTGCGTTGCAGGACCGGTGTGACGAGGGCAGTTGTCGTCGCGATGCAGAAGGCCGCCGGGCCGCCGGCCGGCTCGATCAGGACCGCGAGCAGGAAGCAGAACAGCGCGAACCCGGTGAGGCCCAGCAGCACCCCGCGCAGCGTCGCGATCGCGGCGTCGGATCCCGATTGGGCCAGCACGAACCCGACGACCACGCTCGTGGCGATCGGGAACGGGGCGAACACGCCGGTCAGCTCCGGCCCGAGGGCAGCCGATGCGCCGGTCACCCCGAGCACGAGCACGGCCGTTGCGACGGCTCTGCCGGGCAGGTCCCACCACGGCCAGCCGGGCCGGTCCGGCGCCGGTGCTTGCGACGTCGCGGGCAGCGTGAGCGCTGCCGCATATGTCACGGCCACCGCGACGCACAACCCGACCAGCGGTGGCACCCGCACCATCGAGAACGCGAGATCGGCCGCGATGCAGACGATCCAGCTCGCGCCCAGCGATGCCGCCCAGCCCAGGCGGAGCGAGAGCCGCGCGAACGTCGCCGCGAAGAGCGCGAGCGTTGCGAGACCGAGGAGCGACGAGCTCGCCGCCGCGGCGGCGAACCGGGCACCGTGATCGAGGTAGGTGAACAGCAGGATCGGCCCGGCCACGATCGGGAGGGCGACCAGCACGCCCGCGACCCGGGGTCCCCACCGCCGACCCGCCAGCGTCGAGGCGACAACCAGCCCGGGAGCGAGGAGCAGTTTCAGCAGCACCAGCGTCACTTGAGTAGATGCTCGTACGAGCTCCGGCACCTTGTCCTGCCGCTGTGACCCCGGTGACAGCCGGTTCCCGGTCGATCAGCCGATCAGCCGACGGGTGCCGGGCAGGTGGGTGGTGCCCCACGTCGCGAGTGCGTCCAGGGTCGGGGCCAGCGCGTAGCCGCGCTCCGTGAGGCGGTACGCGAATCGCGGAGGACGGTCCTGGTAGCGCTCCTTCGTGAGGATCCCGGCATCCTCCAGCTTGCGCAGCCGGTCGGCGAGCGTGTTGGTCGGGATCGACTCGTGGGAGGCCAGCAGGTCCCCGTAGCGCAGCGACTCCGTGACCAGCAGGTCGCGGACGATCAGCAGCGACCAACGGTCGCCGACGAGGTCGAGCGTGCCGGCGATGGCGCAGTCCGAACGTCGGGTTGCTCTCGAAGCCACACTTGCACTTTACAAGTCTCTGCGCCTACCGTCACTTGCACATTGCAAGTCACTGGAGGTCGAGATGGTCGCTGCTGTTGTGATCGCCGCGTGGCTCGCTGCGGCACTGCTCGCCGGCCTGGCCGGCGTGTTCGTCGCGCCGCCCGGAGCGCCGTCGATCGCGCTCGGTCTCGCCGCGGGGCTGCCGCCGCTGCTCGTGCTCGCGGCGGCGGTGTTCTCGTCCCGGGTTCGGGCCTGGATCCGCGGCCTGGACCTGCGGTTCCTCACACTGCTGCAGGCGTGGCGGGTCGCGGGCTTCGCCATCCTGGCCTTGTACGCCGCGGCGGAGCTCCCTGCGCGCTTCGCCCTGCCCGCCGGAATCGGGGACATGTTGATCGGCTTCAGCGCCCCGCTCACTGCGCTCTACCTCACCGGGAACAGCAAGCGGTGGCAGCGCCCCGGCTACATCGGATGGACGCTGCTCGGCATCGTCGACCTGGTCCTCGCCGTGTCGCTCGGGGTGACCACCCCCACCGGCATGGAGCCCATGTCGGTGATCCCGATGAGCCTGATCCCGACCTTCGGCGTGCCGCTCACGCTGGTCCTGCACGTCATGTGCCTGGTGAACCTCACGGGAAAGGTCGACAGCCCCGCGGCCGTCGTCGACCCGGCCGCCGCGCGGACCGCCGTCGCGTGAGCGGGTGGCGCCCGGGGAAACCGGGGGCGCCGCGTGCAGCCACGGCGTTAGCGTCGCGTCCATGAGGTCGTACGAGGAGCTGGTGGCAGATGCGCTCGACGCTCCCTTCCGGGGATGGGATTTCGGCTGGCTGGAGGGGCGGACGCGGCAGGCCGACCCGTCGTGGTCGTACGAGATGCGGGCCCGCGCGCTGATCGTCGACGCGACGGCTCTGCTCGACGTGTGCACCGGCGGCGGGGAGATGCTCGCGAGCCTCGCGCCCCTGCCCGAGCGTTGCGTCGCGACGGAGAGCTGGGAGCCGAACATCCCGGTCGCCCGCGGTCGCCTTGCGCCATTGGGCGTCGAGGTCAGGGTGCCCGAGGGCGACGAGCTGCCCGCGGAGGACGGTGAGTTCGACCTCGTCGTCAACCGGCACGGCGCCGCATCGGAGTCGGAGATCGCCCGCGTGCTCCGCGCGGGCGGCACCTACCTCGAGCAGGGGGTCGGCGCGCGCAACCTCGCCGACCTGAACCAGGCGCTGGGTGCGCCGGACGGCGCCTATGCGGAGCGGGCCTTGCTCGACACGACGGCCAAGGCCTTGCGGTCGGCCGGTCTGGAGATCGTCGACGGGCAGGAGGAGACGCCCGAGCACGCCATCCACGACATCGGTGCGCTCGTCTACTTCTTGAAGGCCGTGTCGTGGCAGGTGCCCGGCTTCGACGTGGATCGCTACGACACGCAGCTGCGGGCCATCGACGCGACGATCCGGAGGGACGGCCGGGTCGTGTTCCACGACCACCGCTACCTGGTCGAGGCCCGCAAACCCTGACGGGAGCCGAAACCGCGTGGCCCGGATCCGCACCGGATGCTGAGATGGCCGGGTGCTCTCGCCCCTGCAGCTCTGGTGGTCGCCGCCCCGGCGACCGTGAGCTGCACGTTCTCGGCCGCCCGCAGCGGCTGCCGAGCACCTCCCTCCCGGATCCGGCGTCCCGCGCGGTCGGCATTCCCGGAAGGACTTCCCGATGCCGCCCGACCTGTTTCCGAACGTGCTCGCCGCGCTGATCCGCGCTGACGACCTGCCGGCTCCCGTCGCCGAGCAGGTGATGGACACGATCGTCCGCGACGAGGCGACGCCGGCCCAGATCGCGGCCTTCGCCGTGCTGCTCCGCGCCAAGGGTGAGACGCCCGCCGAGATCGCCGGGCTGGCGGCGGCGCTGAGCCGCAGCGCCACCCCCGTCCCGATCGACGGAACCTGCGTGGACGTCGTGGGCACCGGCGGCGACGGGTTCGACACGGTGAACATCTCGACGATGGCCGCGCTAGTCGTTGCCGGCAGCGGACGGCGGGTGGTCAAGCACGGTGGGCGCAGCGCGTCGTCGAGGTGCGGCACGGCCGACCTGCTGGAGGAGCTCGGGGTGCGGATCGACCTCCCCGCCGCCGGCGTGGCTGCCACCGTCGAGGCCTGCGGCATCGGCTTCTGCTTCGCGCCGGTCTTCCAGCCGGGCCTGCGACACACTGCGGTACCGCGTCGCCAGCTCGGTATACCGACTGTGTTCAACCTGCTCGGGCCGCTGATCAACCCGGCGCGGCCAGCGGCGACGCTGCTCGGGTGCGCCGACGCCACCACGGCCCCGCTGATGGCGAGGGTGTTCGCCGACCGCGGGGCCACCGCCCTCGTCGTGAGCGGCGACGACGGCATGGACGAGCTCACGACGTCGACGACCTCGACGATGTGGATCGCCGCCGCCGGCCGGGTCGACCGCCGGACGCTCGACCCGGCCGAGGTGGGCATCCCGCGTTCACCGGTCGGCGCGCTGCGCGGTGGCGACCGGGCGCACAACGCCGCGGTCGTCCACGACGTGCTCGGTGGCCGGTCGGGCCCGGTGCGCGACGCCGTGCTGCTCAATGCCGCCGCGGCGATGGTCGCGCACGACAGCGTGGCCGGTCCGCTGCCTGATGTCGTCGGTGCGCTCGCGGCCGGCGTCGAGCTCGCGAGCCGCTCGGTCGACTCCGGGGCGGCCGCTCATACCCTTGCCGCGTGGATCCGCGCCAGCAACCGGTCGCGGTGACGGGCGTACCCGGTCGGCGAGGGGAGCCGACCGGGCCCGCGGGGACGTCGGGGTCAGGCCCGCTTCCACTCGATGATCTGGAGGTAGTTCCCGTCGGGGTCGGCGAACGTGCCGAACCGGCCGTTCTCGCGGTCCTCGATCGAGACCCAGTGCACACCGGCGGTGTCCAGTTGGGCGGCCATGGCGTCGAAGTCGTCGACGTCGAAGTTGATGATCGCGCGGCCCGGCTGCTCGTTCTTCGCCTCGACGTCGTTGCGCCCGTCGATGACCAGCAGGAACCCGCCGAGGTCGATCGGGCCGTCGCCGGTGAACCCCGGCGCGAGCGCCTTGATGTACCAGTCGCGCATCTCGGTGGGACGGGTTGTGCCGAGCAGCATGCTGCTGGGCTTGAGCGTGGTCATGTCGGATCTCCTTCGTGACGTTCCGAAAAGTCGTGACGCAACCACATGGTTGCAGTTCGGATGCAGCTATGCAACCCATTGGTTGCGTTATGGGAGTCACTACCCTCCGGCCGGGATGACGGTCGAGGGACGCTGGAACCACAACATCCACTACCACCGCGTCGTGCTGGGTGCGCTGCCGACGGGATGCGCACGCGCCCTCGACGTCGGTTGCGGCGAGGGCATGCTGGCGCGCCAGCTGCGCCGGGCGGGTGTCCCCGAGGTCGTCGGCATCGACCCCGACGAGCCGAGCATCGCCCTCGCCGAGGCCACGAGCAGCGACGACGGATTGAAGTACGTGGTCGGCGACGTGCGCGACGACGTCGTGCAGCCGGGCTCGTTCGACCTGGTCGCCTCGATCGCCACCCTGCACCACATGGACGCCCGCGAAGGCCTGACGCGGGTGCGCGAACTCGTCCGGCCGGGCGGTGTGCTGGTCGTCGTCGGGCTGGCCCGCCCACGCGGCGTCAAGGATCTTGCGGTCGAGCCGGCGAGCGTCGTCGCGATGGTCTACCGCAGGCTCCTGCGCCAGCAGTACTGGGAGCACTCGGCGCCGACGGTGTGGCCGCCGCCGGAGACGTACGGCGGGATGCGGCGGATCGCCCGGCAGGTGCTGCCGGGCGTCCGCTACCGCAGGCACCTCTACTGGCGCTACTCGCTGGTGTGGCGAGCGCCGGCCTGACTGATGCGCCAATCCCGGGGCCCTAGAGGAGGGGCAGCAGGATCTCCTCCTCGTACGCCAGATGCGCCTCCAGCTCGTCGATCAGCCGGTCGACCTCGGTGCGGACGGTCAGCGGGTCGTTCTCGGCGATCGCTTCCTGCAGGTCGGCGACGCGCGCGGCGACCGTTGCGTGCTCCGCGTGCAGCCGTTCGATCTCCGGGGCCAGCTCCGGGTAGCGGTGGGCGAGCGCGGGGAGCATGCCGGCCTCCTCGCCCTCGTGGTGGCTGTGCAGTCCCGCGCAGAGCGACAGGCAGTTGAGCCGCAACTGCGCACCGAGCCCGGCGCCCGCCCCCGCCACCTCCTTGCGGATCAGCGCGAGCTCGTGCCGGAACCCGTTGTGGATCATCTGCAGCGCCTCGCCCATCGAGCGCGCGTTGGCGATGTTCGGCGGGCCGGCGGCGACCTCCTCCAGCGCGACGACGGGGATGGTCCGCGTGACCCCGGACTGGTAGTCGCCCCAGCCCCGGTCGTCGTCGACCGCCCTGGCGAACGCGCGGTCGCGCGCGGCGGGATCCAGCACGACGGCGCGCGCGTCGTAGGTGAAGACCCCGGCCTCGACGGTGACGTCCGGGTTGACCTTGACGTTGTGGAACCACGCGGGGTGGCGCGGCGAGCCGCCCGCGGTGCCGAGCACGAGCACGCGGCCCGGCCCGTCGGGCAGGTAGCCGAGCGGGACGGTGTGGCGCGCGCCGCTGCGCGCGCCGGTGGTGGTGAGCAGGAGCAGCCGCGCTCCCTCGAAGTTGCCGCCGACACGTCCCTCGTTGGCGCGGAACTCCTCGATGACCTGCTGGTTGAAATCGATCGGCATTCTGGTTTCTGTTCTCCTTTTCTTTTTCGGGCATGACGAAGTGCCTCGCGCGGCGGTGCGCACGAGGAAGGTCGGGAACGAGGAAGAGGAGAACCGCTGGCGGGCCGCGGGCCCGCTCGGAGGTCAAGCGGAGGCCGGGTGCCTCAATCGCTTGTGGCCAATGGCCGACCCGGCAGTCATGAATTGGAGGTTACTGTGCGGCACCGGCCCCGCGCAATGTGATCCCGTATGCTCTTTCCGCATGATCCTCGAGCATCGCGGCAGGCAGCCGGTGGTTCCGGAATCGGCGTACGTGGCCCCGACGGCGGTGGTGTGCGGCGCGGTCGTGCTCGGTGAGAGGGCCCGGATCCTGCACGGCGCGGTGCTCACGGCGGAGGACGGCGACGTGCGGATCGGCGCCGATGTCGTCGTGATGGAGAACGCTTTGGTCCGCGGCCGGAGCCGGCATCCGGCGATCGTCGGGGATGCCGTGCTGATCGGGCCGCACGCGCACGTCAACGGCGCCGTCATCGGGGACGAATGCTTTGTCGCGACGGGCGCTTCGGTGTTTCCCGGTGCTGTTGTCGGGCCCGGCAGCGAACTGCGGATCAACTCGGTCGTGCACGTGAACTCGCGGCTCGAGCCGGAATCGGTCGTGCCGATCGGGTGGATCGCGGCGGGTGACCCGGCGCAGCTGTTCTCCCCGGACCGGCACGACGAGCTGTGGGAGGTGCAGCAAGCGCTGGACTTTCCCGGCACCGTCTACGGCGTGGACCGCGCCACCCCGATGCGCACGATCATGCAGCGGCAGGTCGAGTTCTTCGGGGCGCATCGCGACGACCGCCCGGTCGACCCTCACGCGGGATAGCGCGCCGAGAGCTCCGCCGCGAGCCGGGTGAGCTCGGCCCGCACCGAGGGGCCGTCGACCAGTTCGATCGTTGCACCCCACCCGGCGAGCACCTGTGCGATGTTCAACGCGGTCTGCGCGGCGATCCGCACGCCGACCCGACCGTCCGGCTGCTCCTCGCCCGGCTCGCAGTGCCTCCCGAACTGGCCGCGGAGCACGTCGACGAACCGCGCCGGCACCAGCACGGTCGCCGAGACGAGCGAGCGTCGCTGCTCGATCTCGTCGACGACCCGCTCCCACGCCGCTGCGAGCTCGAAATCGGCCGGCCGATGGGCGGGCTGGTCGGTGACCTCGGCCGCGACGATGCGGTCGACGCGGAACGTCCGCTGCCCCGCGTCGGTGCCGGCCAGCAGGTACCAGACGTCGTCCTTGTCTACGAGCCCCCACGGGTCGACGAGCCGGGTGGTGCGCTCCTGCAGCCGCCGCGCGTAGACCAGCTCCACCTTGAGCCTGCGCACGACCGCCGCCTGCAGGCGGTCCACCATCTCCGGCCGCGGCTTGCCGCGCCCGCCCCACGTAGTCGGGTCGATGACGACGGCGCTCGCCGCGGCTTCGGCGTCGGCGCGGAACGTCGTCGGCAGCGCCCGCACCAGCTTGCGCAGCGCGGCCTTTGCCTCCGGCGCGATCGCCGCGGCCGGGCCGACGAGCAGGAACAGCGCCTGCGCCTCGGTCGCGGACAGCCCGCTGAGGTCGGTGCGGGCACCGCCGACGAGCGACCATCCGCCGCCACGGCCCGCCTGTGGATAGACCGGTATACCGGCTGTGGACAACGCTTCGAGATCGCGGCGGGCCGTCGCCACCGAGACCTCCAGCTCGTCGGCCAGCTCCGCCGCTGTAACCCGGCCGCGCGACTGCAGCAGCAGGAGGGTGGCGACGAGCCGATCAGCGCGCATGCCGGAAGTTTGTCAGGGAAAGTGCTCAGAGGATGAGCACTTTGCGGCGGAGGATGGGTGTCATCAAGCCGAACCGGAAGGAACCCCCGATGTTGCGTGGGATGTGCACCGTCAGCTTCTTCGTCGCCGACATGGCGGCCGCCACCAGGTGGTACGCGGAGCTGTTCGGCGTCGAGCCGTACTTCGAGCGCTCCACCCCCGACGGCACGCCGGCCTACACCGAGTTCCGCATCGGCGACTACCAGGGCGAGTTCGGGCTGCTCAACGCCCGGTTCGCGCCGCACGAGGTGGGCCAGGCGGCAGGGGCGATCGTCTACTGGCACGTCGACGACATCGAGAAGTCGCTGGCGCGGGTGCTCGCGCACGGCGCCACGCTGAACGAGCCCGTCACCGAGCGCGGCCCCGGTTTCGTCACCGCCTCGGTCGTCGACCCGTTCGGCAACGTGCTCGGGCTGATGTTCAACCAGCACTACCTGGACGTGCTCGAAAACCGGTGAGCGCTGGTGGCACGATGCCGTCGTGGACTTCAAGCTCGAGCTGGTGCTCCTGCCGGTCAGCGACGTGGATCGGGCCAAGGCCTTCTACGAGAAGGCGGGGTTCGGGCTCGACGTCGATCACGCGGCCGGCGACGCGTTCCGTGTGGTGCAGCTGACCCCGCCCGGCTCCGCGTGCTCGATCACGTTCGGGATCGGGATCACCGACGCGGCGCCGGGCTCGGTCCGCGGCACCCACCTCGTCGTCACCGACATCGAGGCCGCACGCGCCGAGCTCGTCGAGCGCGGGCTGGACGTCGGCGCGATCCGGCACATGACGTCGGACGGGTGGGTGCCCGGGCCCGACCCCGCCCGGCAGAACTTCAACTCGTTCGCCGAGTTCGCCGACCCCGATGGCAACACCTGGGTCCTGCAGGAACGCGGCTACCGCGAATAGACGACAAAGCCGGGCTTCGTCGCAACGGAGTCGTACAAGCGCATCGCCGTCGCGTTCGTCTCGTGCGTGTGCCAGTACACGCGAGGTGAGCCGGCGGCCTTCGCGCGTTCCGAGACGGCCTCGATCAGCGCCCGCCCGACACCCTTGCCGCGGGCCGCTTCCGTCGTGAAGAGGTCCTGCAGGTAGCAGGTCGGTTGGACGAGGATCGTGCTGCGGTGGAACAGGTAGTGCACGAGCCCGACGAGCTCGCCGTCGCTTTCGGCGACCAGCGCGTGCATGGGCTCGTACGCGTCGAGGAACCGCGACCACGTCATATCCGTGATGTGCGCGGGAAGCGCCGTTTCCCCCGACCGCCCGTAGAACGCGTTGTATCGGTCCCACAACGGCTTCCAGGCCGCGAAATCCGATTCCGCGATGTCCCGCACGAGAATTGTCATGAACCGCACCCTACGAGCTGCCATGCTCGCGGGATGGGACGGACGTTCGACGAGCTGGTCGCCGAGGCCGCCGAGGTGTCGGTCGACGGCTGGGACTTCTCGTGGCTCGACGGGCGCGCGAGCGAGCAGCGCCCGTCGTGGGGCTACTCGCGGCTGATGGGCGAGCGGCTGGCCAGGGCGAGCGCGGCGCTGGACATCCAGACCGGCGGCGGGGAAGTGCTGGCCACCGCACCGGTGTTCCCGCAGGTCATGGTCGCGACGGAGGGGTGGCCGCCGAATCTTGCAGTCGCGTCGACGCGGCTGGGCCCGCGTGGTGCCGTGGTGGTCGCCGATTCGGACGAGCCACCGCTCCCGTTCGCGGACGGCGCCTTCGACCTCGTCGTGAGCCGCCACCCGGTGCGGACCTGGTGGGACGAGATCGCGCGGGTGCTGCGCCCCGGCGGCACCTACCTGTCGCAGCAGGTCGGGCCGCGCAGCGTCTTCGAGGTGGTGGAGTTCTTCCTCGGCCCGCAACCCCGCGGCGACGAACCGCGGTCGGTCGAGCACGCCCGCGCCGAAGCCGAAGCCGCCGGGTTGGACGTGCTCGACCTGCGGCTCGAGGAGCTGCACACCGAGTTCTGCGACATCGGTGCGGTCGTCTACTTCCTGCGCAAGGTGATCTGGATGGTGCCGGGCTTCACCGTCGAGCAGTACCTGCCGAAGCTGCGCGAGATGCACGAGCTGATCGAGCGCGAGGGCCGGTTCGTCGCGGTCACGACCCGGTTCCTCATCGAGGCGCGGAAACGCTGACCGGACAGGTTCACCGAACCCGACCGCGGTCGTACATCCGACGTGGTCGTCAGCTGGGTTGGGGAGGGCAGGAAAGCCACTTTCCTGCCCTGTGAGGGCCGGAAAGTGGCTTTCCTGCCCTCGCGTGCGAAACGCACACATCCCGGCTTCGCGAGGACGCACCGGGCGCTGCGAGGTCGCCATTCCCGGCCTCGACCTCACGCTCCAGGTCACATCTCCATGCCACCTGTGTCGAGCACCGGACGCACCTCCACCAGCCCGAACCCGGCCTCCGGGATCCGGCCCGCGATCTCGATCGCACGCTCCTCGCTCTCGCATTCGACCAGGTAGAAGCCGGCGAGCAGCTCCTTCACCTCGGCGAACGGGCCGTCGGTCGTCATGGTGGTGCCCTGGTGCGAGTTGACCCGCTTGGTGAGGGACGCGTCGGTGAGCGCCTCGGTGACGATCAGCTCCCCGGACGCGGCGAGATCCTTGTTGAGCGCCGCGTAGGCGCCCCAGCCCGCCGCCCGCTCGGCGTCGGTGAGCTGCTCCCACATCTCGCGGGTCGCCGGGTTGCCGTAGATCAGGATCAGGTACTTCATCGGTTCCTCCGCTGCTCGGGGTGCTGTCGGGAGAGACGTCGGAGCCACCGGGGTGATCTCGACAGGCGTCAGCGACCGTATCGGCGGTCGCGGGTCGCGTAGGCGCGCAACGCGCGCAGGAAGTCGACCTTCCGGAACGCCGGCCAGTACGTGTCGCAGA
Source organism: Pseudonocardia sp. TRM90224 (assembly GCF_021245725.1). GTDB lineage: Bacteria > Actinomycetota > Actinomycetes > Mycobacteriales > Pseudonocardiaceae > Pseudonocardia. The sequence goes on from NZ_JAJGSX010000052.1 coordinate 34,507, forward strand.
AGCACAGCTCGGAGTGCGCCGACTGCCAGAGCAGGAATCCGGAGAGGCGCTGCTCCCCGCTGGTGCGGATGATCAGATCGGGGTCGGGGTGCCCCGCGGTGTACAGGTGGGCGGCGATGCGCTGGTCGGTGATCCGCTCGGCGACGTCGCGCAGGTCGGCGCCGGCCGCGGCCTCCTCGTCCAGCAGCGAGCGCAGCGCGTCGACGACCTCTTCGCGCCCGCCGTAACCGATGGCGAACGTGACGTGCATGCCGGTGGTGCGCGGCCGGGTGCGCTCCTCGGCGAGCTTGAGCGCGTGCCGGGTCGTGTCGGGGAGCGAGTCGAGGCGGCCCGCGATGTGCACCTGCCAGATCGACTCGGGGAGCGCGAGCCGGTCCGTCACGTCCTCGACCATCGTGAGCACGTTGCCGATCTGGTCGGTCGGGCGCTGCAGCAGGTTGTCCGGCGACGCGACGAAGATCGTGACGTGGGTGACGCCCTGCTCGGCGCTCCACGCGAGGACGTTGTCGATGTGCTCGCCGCCGTACCGGTGCCCGACGCTCGGGACCATGCCCATCTGCCGGGCCCAACGCCGGTTCCCGTCCATGACGATCCCGATGTGGCGGGGGCGGAGCATCCCGCTGAGCCGAGCCTGCAGATGACGTTCGTAGAACCAGTACGCCGGCCGCTTCAGCAGGCTTCGCATATGGCGACGGTACTGACGTGACCCCCGTCACCTCGGCGCGCCCACATGTGCGCGGCGAGGTTCAGCCGAGCGCGGCCGCCCGGCCCGCCTGCCGGCCCGAGAAGATGCAGCCGCCGAGGAACGTGCCTTCGAGCGACCGGTAGCCGTGCACACCGCCGCCCCCGAACCCGGCGACCTCGCCCGCCGCGAACAGGCCGGGCAGCGGTTCGCCGCTCGCGCCGAGCACGCGGCCAGAGAGGTCGGTCTGCAGCCCGCCGAGCGTCTTGCGGGTGAGGATGTTGAGCCGCACCGCGATCAGCGGTCCGTTCTTCTTGTCGAGGAACCGGTGCGGCGTCGCGGTGCGGGAGAGCTTGTCGCCGCGGTAGTTGCGGGCCCCGTGGATCGCCGTGACCTGCAGGTCCTTCGTGAAGGTGTTCTCGATCTCGCGGTCGCGGGCCACGATCTGCCGGGTGAGGTCGGCGACGTCGAGCAGCGGCTCGGGGGTCAGCTTGTTCATCCCCGCGACGAGCTCCTCGATCGTCTCGGCGACGACGAAGTCCTCGCCGTTCTGCTTGAACGCCTCCACCGGCGGCGGGGCGCCGGGCAGCACCCTGCTCAGGGTGGCGCGGATGTCCTTGCCGGTCAGGTCGGGGTTCTGCTCGGAGCCCGAGAGCGCGAACTCCTTCTCGATGATCTTCTGCGTGAGCACGAACCACGAGTGGTCGTAGCCGGTCGCCGTGATCGCCTCCAGCGTGCTCAGGGTGTCGAAGCCGGGGAAGTTCGGTGCGCGGAACCGGCGCCCCCGCGCGTCGAACCACATCGACGACGGGCCCGGCAGGATGCGGATGCCGTGCCGCGCCCAGATCGGGCTCCAGTTGCGGATGCCCTCCGTGTAGTGCCACATCCGGTCGCGGTTGACGATCCGCCCGCCGGCGTCCTCGGTGATCGCGAGCATGCGGCCGTCGACGTGCTCGGGCACGCCCGAGATCATCTCCTTCGGCGGCTGGCCGAGCCTGGCCGGCCAGTTGGCCCGCACCATGTCGTGGTTGGCCCCGATCCCGCCGGACGTGACGATCACCGCCTGCGCGTGCAGCTCGAACTCGCCGGTCTCGACGCGCGAGCTGGCCAGCCCGCGGGCGACCGGGCTGGGTTCGAGCACGGCGCCGCGCACGCCGTTGATCACGCCGTCGGTGCTGGTCAGGCCGTCGACGCGGTGCCGGAAGCGGAGCTCGACCAGGCCGCTGGCGACGGCCTCACGCACCTTCCGCTCGAACGGCGCGACGAGGCCGGGGCCGGTGCCCCAGGTGACGTGGAAGCGCGGGACCGAGTTGCCGTGGCCGTCGGCGAGGCCGCCGCCGCGCTCGGCCCACCCGACGATCGGGAACCAGCGCACACCCAGCCCGTGCAGCCACGCGCGCTTCTCGCCGTTGGCGAAGTCGAGGTAGGCGGTGGCCCACTGGCGGGCCCAGAAGTCCTCGCCGAGCGGGTCGTCCACGCCGCGGTCGAAGCCCGCGCTGCCGAGCCAGTCCTGCATTGCGAGGTCGAACGAGTCGCGGATGCCCATCCGTCGCTGCTCCGGCGAGTCGACGAGGAACAGCCCGCCGAACGACCAGAACGCCTGCCCGCCGAAATTCGACTCGGGTTCCTGGTCGAGCAGCAGCACCCGCTTGCCGGCGTCCGCGAGCTCGGCCGTCGCCACCAGGCCGGCCAGCCCGGCGCCCACCACGATCACATCGGCGTCCATGGCGTCACCCTGCTGTCACACCCGGTGCCGGTCAACAACTTCCCCACCGTTTTGCCAATCTGCAGACCTTGGGGGCCGTGCAAGTTGGCAAAACGGTGGGGAAGTTCGGGTCAGCCGGCGCGGGACGCGGGGGCGGCGCGCTCGATCGCGGCCGTCATCGCCGCGTAGCCGAGGCGGGCAGCGCGCTCGACGCGCTCGACGTCGGTGGTCAGGCCGCGGATGATCCCCATCTCCGGGGCGACGGCGAGCAGGTGCGCGCCCGCGCGCGACGGGTGGCCCGCGTCGTCGAGCAGGGCGAGCACGGGGCCGAGCCGCCTGCTCTCCTGCGCGATCGTGCCGAGCCCCGGCGCAAGCCGGTCGAGCGCACGCGCCCATCTGGCGGGTCCGGCGCCGGGGTCGGCCCGGCGCAGCTGGGGGACCGTCCGGTTGAGCAGCGCCAGCACGTGGCTCGAGCCGTCGCGCAGCGCGCGCAGCACCGGGAGCGGCTCGGCGACGGTGCCGTCGATCCACCGCCTGCCGTGCAGCTCGACGGGCCGCCCGGCGAGCAGCGGGATCGACGCGGTCGCGCGCATCGCGAGCTTCCACTCCTCGACGGTGCCCGGCTCCAGCACGTGCCCGGTGAGGTCGTCCGCGGCGGTCGCCACCACCAGCAGCGGCACCGGCGACGCCATCACCAGCTCCCACGCGAGCGGCTTCGACTCGACGAGCACATGGTCGATGAGGTGGTCGAGCGACACCATCGGCTGCCTGCGGCCGAGCCGCCGCGGGTCGATGAACGCCCGGCTCGCCATGTCCTCGAAGAAGATGTGCGCCGAGCCGCGACCGTGCCCGAGGATCAGCGCGGCGCCGATGTACGCACCGGCCGAGCAGCCGTAGACGACGTCGAACCACGGCCCGAGCCCGGCGTCGTCGAGCGCGTGCGCCATCCCGCCCGAGTAGGCGCCGCGCATCCCACCGCTGCCGACGACGAGCGCGATCCGGTGGCCGTCGGCCCGGGTGCCGGCGTCGCGACGCCGCGCGAGGGCGCGCAGCACCTCGTCGTCGCCGGGCAGCTCCGGACCCACAGCGCTCACGCGAGGGGGAACGTCGCGACCGTCGTCCACGATTCCGGCTCCCGGCGGCCGGCGATCAGGGCGACCTCCGTGACGGCCGCGCGCACCGGGAGGCCGCCGGCCAGCTCGTCGGCGGCGGCGCGCAGGCGGGGGAGCGGGGCGTCGTGTGCGACCGTCAGGTGCGGCACCGGCTCGTGCACGCCGCCGTAGGGGCGCAGCCCGAACCGCTCCGACACCGCCGCGGTGAGCGCGGCGAAGGGCGCCGACGGTTCCGGCGCGAGCCAGACCAGGTCGTCCCCGAACCACTCGACCCGCTCGAACGTCACCTCGGCCGCCGGCACGGTGGCGACCACCTCACGCAGGGCGGCGAGCACGGCGTCGTCGATCGCCGCGGGATCGAGGAACGGGACGAGCACCGTCACGTGCGCCGGGACGCCCCACGCCGCGTGCGCGTCCAGCTCGGCCCGCAGCTCGCCGACCAGTGGCTCCGCCGCGGGCACCAGCACCACGAGCCCGCTCAACTCGGCATTCATCCGATCACCCCTCGTCCTCCGCGTGTGCGTGGTGGTTCAGGAAAGCCACTTTCCTGAACTCTGAGGACAGGAAAGTGGCTTTCCTGAACTCCCCTGGCCGGGCGGCCGCCCAAGATTCATCCGATCAGGGCGCCCGGGTTCAGGACGCCGTGCGGGTCGAGCGCCGCCTTCGTCGCGCGCAGCGCCGTGGCGAACACGTCGGGGCGCTGCCGGTCGTACCCCGGCCGGTGGTCGCGGCCGACGGCGTGGTGGTGGGTGACGGTCGCGTGGTGCTTCGTGAGCACCTCCATCGCCGCGACCTTGATCTCGTCCCACTGCGCCAGCTGCGCGCCGGGCCGCCCGGCGGCGACCACCGTGAAGTACGGCGCCGGGCCGTCCGGGTAGACGTGCGTGAACCGGCAGCTCAGCAGCCCCGGCGCGCCGCACACCTGCGTCACGGCGGCCCCGACCTCCGCGCGCACGGCGGCGATCAGCGCCGGCGCCGCGGCCCACGTGCAGGCCGTCTCGAACGTCTCGACGACCGCGCCGCAACGTGCGAGCGCGTCGCGCACGTAGGGCATCTTCAGGAACGCCGAGCGCCAGCTCGACACCGCACCACCGCGTTCCTGCACGTCAGCGCCGTGGGAGCGGGCGATCTCAACCGCCTCGGCGAGCACGCCGTCGACGGGACCGCTCGCCGATTCCGCGCCGAGCACGAGCACGGCGTGCTCGCCGGTGCCGGCGCCGCTGAACCGGGCCTCCTGGTGGTCGAGCAGCCGGCAGTTGGAGAGCACCGGTCCGGCCTGCGTGATCATCCGCACGGCCTCGACCGCCGCGTCGAAGTCGGTGAACAGCGCCGCGGCCGACGCGCGGTGCTCCGGTCGCTCCTGCAGCCGCAGCCACACCTCGGTGATCACCCCGAGCGTGCCCTCCGAGCCGAGGAACAACCGGTCCGGCGACGGCCCGGCACCCGATCCCGGCAGCCGCCACGACTCGGCGACGCCCACCGGCGTCACGACGCGCATCGACTCGACGAGGTCGTCGATGTGCGTCCGACCCATCGCGTAGTGGCCGCCGGCGCGGGTCGCGAGCCAGCCGCCGACCGTCGAGAACTCGAAGCTCTGCGGGAAGTGCCGCAACGTCAGCCTGCGTGGGCGCAGCTCGTCCTCCAGTGCAGGCCCCAGCGTCCCGCCCAGCACCCGCGCCGCACGGCTGACCTCGTCGATCTCCAGCACCCCGGTCAGCCCCGTGAGATCGAGCGAGACGACCCCGGCGTGCGCCCCGCCGCGGTACTCGGTGCCGCCGACCACCGAGCTGCCGCCGCCGTACGGGAGCACGGCGACGCCCGTCGAGCCCGCCCAGTCGAGCACCGCGGCGACGTCGCGCTCGTCGCGCGGGAACGCGACGAGGTCCGGCGCGGCCGTCAGATCGCCGGCGAGCGCGCGCACGACGTCGCGGAACGCCTTGCCGTACGTGTGGCCCGCGCGGTCCGGCGGCGAGTCGGAGAACCGGTCCGCCAGCACGTCCGGCGGCCGGATCCGCGGCGCCCGCAGCTCGACGTCACGCAGGTCGGGCACCCGGACGGGCACGGTGGCGCACCCCGGGACCGCTGCCGCGAGCTGCCCGCACGTCTCGTCCGGGAGCGCTTCCTGCGCCCACCCCCAGCCCCACCACGACCGCGTCCGCATGGTCCCGCTGCCAGCTCCGCCCACCCCGCGCACTCTGCACGACGCCGACCGCGCGCGTCACGCGTCCCACGGCGGGGCATGCTGCAGCGATGGCGTGGATCTGGCTCATCGCAGCCATCGTGTGCGAGGTCGTGGCGACGGCCAGCCTCAAGCTGTCGGAGGGCTTCTCGAAGCCGCTGCCGTCGGCCGCGGTGGTCGTCGGGTACGGCGCGGCGTTCGTCCTGCTCGCGCAGGCGCTGAAGACGTTCGAGGTCGGGACGGCGTACGCGCTGTGGTCCGGCATCGGCACCGGCCTGATCGTGGTCGTCGGGGTGCTCTTCCTCGGCGAGTCGATCGGTGCGGCGAAGGTCGCCGGCGTGCTGCTGGTGATCGGCGGTGTCGTACTGCTGAACCTCAGCGGCGCGCACTGAAAACGTGATCAACCAGGGGTAGGGTCGGCCACGTGGCGGAGCTGAAAGTGGAGACCGAGCCGGGCGAGGTGGGGTTCGACCCCGAACGGCTGAAGCGGATCGACTCCCACTTCGGAAGGTTCGTCGACGACGGCAAGCTCGCCGGTTGGACGGTCGCGGTCGCCCGTCGCGGTCGGGTGGCCCACCTGAGCCACTGCGGGCTCGCCGACATCGAGTCGAACCGGCCCGTCGCCGACAACACGATCTGGCGCATCTACTCGATGACCAAGCCGATCACGTCCGTCGCCGCGATGATGCTGTACGAGCGCGGCGCGCTGGAGCTCACCGATCCGGTCGCGCGCTACATCCCGGCGTTCGCCGACATGCGTGTGTACGTCGCCGGCTCCGCCGCCAACCCGGGAACGGTCCCGGCCACCGAGCCGATCAGGGTGTGGCACCTGCTGACGCACACCGCGGGGCTCACCTACGGCTTCCACCACGCGCACGCCGTCGACGAGATCTACCGCGCGAAGGGTTTCGAGTTCGGCGTACCGCGCGGCATGGACACCGCTGCGGCCTGCGACGCGTGGGCGCAGCTGCCGCTGATGTTCGACCCCGGCACCGAGTGGAACTACTCGATCGCGACGGACGTGCTGGGCAGGGTGGTCGAGGTCGCCTCCGGGCAGTCGCTCGACGAGTTCTTCTCCGAGCACATCTTCGGCCCGCTCGACATGACCGAGACGGCCTTCTCCGTCGCGGCGGACGACCTGGAGCGGCTCGCGACGCTCTACGTGCAGAACCCGGCCGGCGGCGGATTGGTTCGCAACACGTCGCTGGGCGACGCCGCCACCAGGCAGCCGACGTTCCTTTCGGGCGGCGGCGGGCTCGTCGCCACCGCGGCCGACTACCACCGCTTCACCCAGATGCTCGCCCGCGGCGGTGAGCTGGACGGCGCTCGGCTGCTCTCGCCGCGCACCGTCGCCTACATGTCGCGCAACCACCTGCCCGGCGGCGTCGACCTCGACGCCATCGGCCGGCCGCTCTTCGCGGAATCGCAGTTCCGCGGGGTCGGCTTCGGCCTCGGCGTCTCCGTCGTCGTCGACGCCCCGGCCGGCAAGTCGCTGACCAGCGAGGGCGAGATCGCCTGGGGCGGCCTCGCGAGCACTGCGTTCTACATCGACCCCGTCGAGGAGATCACCGCGATGTTCTTCACGCAGTTCATGCCGTCGAGCCAGTATCCGATCCGGCCGCACCTGCGCAAGCTCGTGATGCAGGCGGTGGTGGACTGATGTCCAACGTCCTCGCCTTCGTCATCAGGGTTGTCGTCGTCGCGTTCAGCCTCTGGATCGCCACCCTGATCGTGCCCGGGATCGACAACACCGCCGGCACGACGTCCACCCGCATCGGCACGCTCGTCGGCGTCGCGCTGATCTTCGGTCTGATCAACGCGGTGCTGAAGCCGCTGATCAAGGTGGTCGGCTGCCCGTTCTACATCCTGACGCTCGGCCTGATCGGGCTGGTCGTGAACGCGCTGCTGTTCATGCTGGTCGGGTTCATCGCCGACGGCGTCGGCCTGCCGTTCGTGGTCGGCGGCTTCGGTGCGGCGTTCCTCGGCGCGATCGTGGTCTCCGTGGTCAGCTTCGTGCTGCACCTGATCATCCCGGATCGCCTCGACCAGCGCTGACACCCGCCCGCACCACGTACGGCGCGACCGGGCTGAGCTGCAGCGCCGAAGGGAACGCGCGCACCAGCTCGCGCTTGCCGGACAGCCGCAGCAGGCCGTCGCGCTGTGCCGCCTTGAGCGGGATGCGGCCCTCCCACACCTGGTAGAGCACCCCGAGCGGGGACTCGACCAGCACGTCGACCTCGAAGCCGGGGTCGGTGAAGCAGAGCGAGACGTCGGCCGATTCGACGACGAGCCAGTACCTCCTGCGCTCGCCGTCCGGCAGCAGCACGTGGATCACCACCCGGCGCCGGCCGAACGCACCGGGATCGATCCCACCGCGGATCCACCACATCAGCACCGTCGGGTCGAGCTCGTCGGGCCGCGGCTCGCCGAACGCCCACCGCGCACCCCACTCGGCCAGCCCGAACACGACGGGACGCAGCTCCTCACCCGCCTCCGTCACCAGGTACCGACCGTCGACGTGCTGCACGATGCCGTGCCGCTGCAGCTCGTCGAGCCGCTTCGAAAGCAGCCCGCGCGACAGCCGCGGCAGGCCGCGGGCGAGCTCGTTGAAGCGCGTGACGCCGACCAGCAGGTCGCGGACGATGAGCAGCGTCCATCGGTCACCCAGCACTTCCAGCGAGCGGGTGATGGGGCAGTACTGCCCATACCGGGACATCCGGACATGCTCCAGCAGGCGCGGAAGGCGGGCCAGTCGCCGAACGGTGGCACTTCCGGACGGGTGCACCGGGGTTCAGAACGCGAACTATCTGCCGGTCTCCACGATTCCTACCGTTCGTCCTCATGACTCTGACCACGGAGAAGACCACAACGGACGTCGTCGCGCTCGCCGCCGAGATCGGTAGGGCGAGCGCGCCCTTCGAAGCGGCGCACGACCGCGACGGCACCTTCGTCGCCGAGGCCTACGCCGAGGTGCGCAACCGCGGCTACCTGGGGCTGGCCGTGCCGAGCGACCTCGGTGGGCTCGGCGCGGGGACGCTCGACGTCATGCGCGCGCAGCGTGAGCTGGCCGGATGGTCCGGATCGACGGCGCTCGCGACGACGATGCACCACTACCTCACTCTCGTGCAGTGCTGGCGGCGTGACCACGGCGCGGCGGACGCCGAGGTCGTCCTGCGCCGGATCGTCGACGAGGGCCTGGTGATGGCCACGAGCGGCGGCTCGGACTGGGTCTGCCCCACGACGACCGCGACCGAGGTCGAGGGCGGCTACCGCCTCGACGGGCGCAAGAAGTTCTGCACGCAGGCGCCGGCCGCGTCGGTGATCTCGACGTCGGCGGTGCTCGGCCCGCCGGGCCCCGACGCGACCGTCCTGCACGCAGGCGTGCCGCTCTCGGCGCCGGGTGTCTCGATCGTCGAGACCTGGGACACCCTCGGCATGCGCGGCACCGCGAGCCACGACCTGGTGTTCGACGGCGTCTTCCTGCCCGCGGAGAAGGTCATGGGTCGCCGCCCGTACGGGCAGCTCACCGGCCCGCTGCTGGTGGCCGCGATCCACTTCGCACCGGTCGTGGGCGCCACCTACCTGGGTGTCGCCGACGGGGCGCTCGCCGAAGCGCTCGGGGTCGTGCGGGGCCGGCCGTCGGCGGCGCCGTCCGCGGTGCGCCAGCTCGGGGAGATGCAGGCCCGCGTCCGGGTGGCGTGGTGGGCGCTGCGCGCCGCGGTGGAGGAGGTCGGCCCCGCATTCGCGGCGGACGAGGCCACCCTCCTGACCCTCATGACCGCGAAGCGCCACGCCGTCCTGGAGGCACGTGCGGTTGTCGACACCGCCATGGACGTCGTCGGCGGGCCGGCGTTCTTCCGGACCTCGCCGCTCGAACAGGCCTACCGCGACGTCCGCGGCGGCACGTTCCACCCGCTCACCCCGGAGGCGACGCTCGCCGCGCTCGGCGAAGCCGCACTCGCTGCCGCCTGACCCGAAGTTCCCCACCGTTTTGGGTGGATGCGCGCCTGCGGCGCGCGCAAGTGCCCAAAACGGTGGGGAAGTTCGCGCCGCGGGCCGCTCCAAGATGAGATCTGTGTCACTGTTCGCGTACCATCGTTCGAACGCCCAGGGTGGGTAGCTCACGACGGGCGCCGCGACTCAGGGTCGAGACGCGCCGGACCGCATCACAACAGCGGAGGTGAGTCGGAATGAACCCCGTACCCATGGATCATCACGAGAAGATGCGGCTGCGCGCAGCCGCGTTCCGTGCCACCCGGCTGTACCCGGGCCCCGTCGGTGAGGTGCTCTCGCGGGAGCTGCTCACCTGGGAGGAGTTCGGGTACCGGCTCGGTGGCAGGCAGCTCGTGATGCGCCTGGTCGATCACGTGCTGAAGACACCGCTCACGCAGCCCGACGCGGCCTAGACCGAAGGCGCGCGCCTCAGCGGTCGAACGTGATCGTGACGGTGGTCGGCTCGCCGGCCGGGGATCCGTCGACCGCTCCGCCCGCCGCTGCGGCGATGACCAGCAGCGCGGTGAAGCTGACGAGCGTGCCGACGCGCGCCAGCACGTCGAGGACGCCGGGCGTGCGGCGGTGGCGGGTGAGCGGGCGCACCTCGGACATGCGTGACCACCGTTCGTGAGCGAGCGACTGGCGGGGTGTCCGGCCCGGTGCGCATCCGGGTGTCCGTACGCCCCGAATATCGCTCCCTGCCGGCTCCGCGTTAGCCCGTTGTCACACGGATGTGGTTTTCGCGAGCCTTTCCCGCAGTTCCCGCTTGAGCACCTTCCCGGCAGCCGAAACGGGAATGGCGTCGACGAGGTGCAGCTCCCGCAGCCGCTTGTACGGCGGGAGCTGCTCGTTCACGGCCGCGATGAGCGCATCCGTGTCGGTGAGCTCCGGCGCGACGACGAACGCCACCGGCAATTCGCCGACCACGGCGTCGGGTCGCCCCACCACAGCGGCGCCGACAACACCCGGCTGCGCGAACAGCAGCTCCTCCAGCTCGCGCGGATAGACGTTGTAGCCCTTGTAGATGAGCATGTCCTTCTTGCGGTCGACGATCGAGAGGTAGCCGTCGTCGTCGAGCACACCGACGTCGCCGGTGCGCAGCCAGCCGTCGCGCAGCACGGCCGCGGTCTCCTCCGGTCGGTCCTTGTACCCGAGCATCACCTGCGGCCCGCGGATGCAGACCTCGCCCGCCTCGCCCGCCGCCAGCGGTGTGAGGTCGTCGCCGCCCGCGTCGACGATGCGGATCTCGGTGTCGAACACCGGGATCCCCACCGACCCGACCTTGCGCACAGCCGACCGGGCTGCCGGGTTGGTCGTGGCACCCATCGTGACCTCGGTCAGGCCGTAGCCCTCGGAGATGATGGCCTCGGGCAACCGCCGCTGCAGGGCCTGGATCATCTCGACCGGCAGGGGCGCGGCGCCCGACGTCAGCCCGCGCACGCTGGAGAGGTCGCGGGTGGCGAACTCCGGATGCCGCAGCAGCGCCCCGTACAGCGGGGGCGCGCCACCCATCGACGTCACCCGGAACCGTTCGGCGTCGGCGAGGTACGCGCCCGGGTCGAACCGTTCGTGCAGCACGATCGTCGTGCCGACCAGCATCGGGATGTTCAGCGCGCCGATCGTGCCCATCGCGTGGAACCACGGCGTGAGGTTGATCGCGATGCCGGTGCCGAGGCGGGTCGGGTACTCCTCCGGCGAGCCCTGCTGGTCGAGCACCAGCCCGCCCTCGCCGTCGAGCGCGGGGACGGAGCCGGAGCCCCAGCAGGCGTACTGCAGCGCGTTGACCACGACGTTGCGGTGCGGCAGCCGGACGCCCTTGCTGCGGCCGGTTGTGCCGCCGGTGTAGGCGAGGTGCGCCAGGTCGGCATGGACGTCGATCTCGACGGCCGGGTCGGTGGTTGCGGCGTCGGCGTGGAACGCCTCGAAGTCGACCGACTCGGCAACACCGTCGAGCGGCACCCGGTGCGCCGGGTCGAGGCCCTGCTCGCGGTCGGTGCGCAGCACCAGCCGGATCGCCGTGCTCGCGAGCACCGGGTCGAGCGCCGGCGCCGCCGGCAGCCAGCTGACGACGGCGACCGCGCCGCAGTCCGCCAGCTGCGCGCAGAGGTCGGCCGGCGGCAGCAACGGGTTGGCGGGGGAGAACGTGGCACCCGAGAGCAGCGTGCCGAAGTAGGCGATGGCGTACTGGGGGCAGTTCGGCAGGTGCATCGCGACAACGTCGCCGCGCCCGATGCCCGCCTCGCGCAGCGCGTTCGCGAACGCGCACGCCCGCTCGTGGAGCGCGGCGAACGAGAGCTCGCGGCCCGCGTAGTGCACGGCCGTCCGCTCGCCGAACCGGCGCGCCGCGCCGGCCAGCAGCGCCCCGACGGGAACCTCCGGGTAGTCCAACGAGCTCATCGCGCCCCGCCCGGCGTGAAGGCCACGGGCAGGTGCTTGATTCCGTTGATGAACATCGAGCGCAGCCGCTGCGGCTCCGCCGTGGTGTGGATGTCGGGGACGCGGGTGAGCAGCTCGCGGAACATCACCGACATCTCCCGCCGCGCCAGGTGCGCCCCGAGGCAGAAGTGCGGCCCCGCGCTGCCGAACCCGACGTGCGGGTTGGGTGAGCGGCGCACGTCGAACCTGTCCGGCTCGGCGAAGTGGGCGGGGTCGCGGTTCGCGGCCCAGTAGAACATCGCCAGCTTGTCGCCCGCGGTGAGCTGCTTGCCGCCCAGCTCGGCGTCGACGGCGAGCGTGCGCCGCATGAAGATCACGGGCGAGGCCAGCCGGACGATCTCCTCGACGGCGGTGGGCGTCACGCCGTCGATGTCGGCGAGCCACGCCGCGCGCTGGTCGGGGTTCTCCGAGAGCAGCTGCAGGCCCCAGCTGATCGCGTTGCGGGTGGTCTCGTTGCCGGCGACCACCAGGAGGATGAAGAAGCTGCCCAGCTCCTCCGGGGTCAGGCGCTCGCCGTCGACCTCGGCGTTGACCAGCGCGGAGATGACGTCGCCGGTCGGGTTGGCGATGCGGCTGCGGCCGAGGTCGGCGACCAGGGCGGTGAGGTCCTGCCCGGCCTGCAGCAGCGCCATCCCGATGTTCTCGGCGTCGGGGACGTACTCGGGGTCGCTGGCGCCGAGGATGACGTTGGACTTCTCGAAGACGAACTCGTACTGGCTCTCCGGCACGCCCATCATGTCGCAGACGATCTTGAGCGGCAGCCGGGCGGAGATCGCCGTGACGGCGTCGCACTCGCCGGCGTCGATCACGTCGTCGACGATCGTCTTCGCCGTGGTGGCGACGTCCTCGACGAGGTCGTTCAGCCGGCGCGGCGTGAACCCGCGGGAGACGACGCGGCGCAGGCGGGCGTGCCGCGGATCGTCCATCTCGATCATCGAGCCGAAGAACTCGCGAAACTCCGGCGGTGCGTCGGCCACCGACGTCGCGCCGGAACCAGAGGTGAAGATCTTCGCGTTGCGGCTGGCTTCCGCGAGATCGTCGAACCGGGTCAGCGCGTAGAAGCCGGCCCCGCGCGGGAAGTAGGAGAGCTCCGGCTCCGGGTAGAACGGGATCGGCTCACGTTCCCGCAGCTCGGCGAACGCAGCGGCTCGCTCGGTGATCGGGGCGGTCCAGAAGTTCTCGATGTCGGAGAGGTCGGGCCGTCCGGTCCATGTGCTGTCCGTGGTGGTGCCGGGCGACGTCATCGGCTGGATCTCCCTCATCGTTGAATATGGTGATCCATTCCCACCTTAACCACGCCCGGCCGGGCTTCAAGGGTCCGAGCGCGCCATTTGCGGGTCCGCCGGGGCCAGCAGCCCGCGCGCGTACGCGACGCTCACGGCCTCGGTGCGGCTGCTGGCGCTGAGCTTCGCCATGACTCTGGAGAGGTGCACGCTGACCGTCTTCTCGCTGATGAACAGCTCGGCGCCCACCTGTCGGTTGGTCAGTCCGCCCGCGACCAGCCCCAGCACGGCCCGCTCGCGCGGGGTCAGCTGATCGGCCGACGTGGCCCGCGGCGCCGGGGCGGCGTCGAGCCGGATTCCCGCACGGTCCGCCATCGCCGCGACGGCAGCTGCGAGCGGCGCAGCGCCGAGCAGCTCGGCCGTGGCGGCCGCCGCCTTGAGGTCGTCGGCGACGAGCGCATGGGGTTCCCCGGAGGCGAGCAGCGCCTCCGCGCGGCGCAGCCGGCCGTACGCCTGCCGGTAGGAGCGCTTGCCCTCGTAGCCGAACGCCTCGATCACGGTGGTCCACGCCGCCGGCTCGGCGCCGGGGCCGAGCCGGCTCAGCTCCGCATGCGCGCGGCGCAGCCACGCCTTGCCCTCCGGCCCGAGCTCGCCGGTGCGCGGCGCGCCGTGCAGCGCCGTCGCCTCCGCAACCTCCACGAGCGAATGGGCCGCCTTCTCCGCGTCGGCGGGCGCCACCTCTCCGGTGACGGCCGTGTCGACGTGCGCGGCGACGCCGAGCGCGGCCAGCATGATCGTGCCGATCTGGTGGGGGTACAGCGCGTTCAGCCCGGCGATCGCCTCGTCGATGTGGCGGGCCGCCTCCGCTGGTCGGCCGCTCCAGAGCGCCGCCTCGGCCTGGGTCTGGCCGAGCAGGCCGATCACCTGCTCGTCGAAGGGCGACAGGTCGCGCAGCTCGGCGGACCGTCGCGCGGCCGCCTCCAACCGGCCGCGGCCGACCGCGAGCAGTAGCCCTGCCGCCGCCAGCCGGCCGGCGACGGTGGCCGATACGGACTCGCCCGCCAGCTCGGCGCCCTCCTCGGCCGCGTCCCACTCGCCGCACATGAAGCGGGTGATCACGTGCGCGACCCTCAGGTCGAGGCCGTACGCGCTCCACGTGATGCCGTTGGCCGCCGCCCGCGCCTCCCCGACGGTGAACATCTCGTCGGCCGCGGTGAGCTCGCCCGCGTCGAGGTGGGACATGCCGGAGTTGTAGTGGGCGCGCAGCTCGACGGCGAAGTTGCCGGAGCGCCGGGCGAGCCCCTTCGCCGACGCCAGCTGCTCCCGGGCCCGTGCCGGGTCGCCCGACAGCTCGTTGGAGACGGCGAGGGAGATCAGCGCGTCGGACCTCGCCCCGAGCGCGTCCAGATCGTCGGCCGGGGCGGCCTCCGCCACCTTCAGCGCCGTCTTCGCGGCCTCGCTGGCCTCCTGCCACCGGTCGATCCGGCCGAGCGTGCGGGCCAGTACGGCGTAGGCCCACGCGAGGTCGGCCGACGGCGGCCGGTCGGCGATCAGTGCGAGCGAGGTGCGTGCGACGTCGAGCGCCTCCTGCTCGCGGCCGGCCAGGTCGAGCAGGCGAAGCGCGTAGCGGCGGCCGATGTTGGCGCTGACGACGGGATCGCCGCGCTGCTCGGCCAGCTCGAGCGCCCGGCTGGCGAGCGCGATGCCGCGGTCGGGATCGCCGGTGGCGCTCGCCGCCCACGCGGCGAGCCGCGTGAGGTCGAGCTCGTCGATCCCGGCGACCGACTCGGCATCGGGCACCGCCTGCCACAGCTCCAGCGCCTGCTCGGCGTGCAGCAGCATCTCGGCGGGCGCCTCGCGGTTGTTGGCCTCGCGCGCGGCGGAGACCGAGGCCGCGAGCGCGCAGGGCAGGTCGTGCGCGGCGAGCGCGTGGTAGGCCATCTCGGCCGCGACCTCCGGATCGGCGGTCGCGCTCCCGAGCAGCTGCGTGTACGCGGCGTGCAGGCGGCTGCGTTCACCCGGCAGCAGCTCCGCGTAGACGGCTTCGCGCAGCAACGCGTGGCGGAAGGAGTACTCGTCGACGGCGCCCGCCGGCTCGGTGACCAGCACGTGGTGGGCGACCGCCTCGCGCAGCGCCTGCTCCAGCTCGTCCTCCGGCAGCTTGAGCACCGCCGCGAGCCGCTCGTGGCGGACGAAGCGGCCGGCGACGGACGCCGCTCGCAGCACCCTCTGGGCGCTCGCGGAGAGGCCCTCGACGCGTGCCATCAGCACCTCGGCCAGGCCGGAGGGCAGGTGGTCGGACGACGCGGAGACCAGCTCCTCGGCGAAGAACGCGTTGCCCTCGCTGCGCCGCGCCACCCGCTGGACCATGCTCTCCGAGAGGCTGCCATCGGCCAGCCTGCGCACGAAGTCGACCGACTCGGCGAGCGGGAAGCGCTGCAGCTCGATGCGCTCGACGGCGGGCAGCCGCACCAGCTCGGACAGCACGCCACGCAGCGGGTGGCGGCGGTGCAGGTCGTCGGTGCGGTAGGTGGACATGATCACCAGCCGCTGCGCGGTGAGCCGGGAGAGCAGGAACGTCAGCAGGTCGCGGCTGGAGCGGTCGGCCCAGTGCAGGTCTTCGACGGCGAGCAGCACCGGCGCCGTGGTGCTCAGCGCGTCGAGCGCCGAGAGCATGGCGTCGAACACCTGCAGCTGGCCCAGGTCGCGGTTGTCGCCGCGCCCGGCGCTGTGGACGTGGCCGCCCGGGAGCAGGTGCCGCAAGGCGGGCCGCTCGGTGATCACGTCGGGGTGGCTGGCCGCGAGCGCCCCGACGATCTCGGTGAAGGGGAGGTAGGGCAGCGACGACTCGGCCGTATCGAGACAGCGCCCCAGCAGCACGGTGAACCCGCGCCCCGCCGCCTGCTCGATCGTCTCCGCGACCAGACGGGACTTGCCGACCCCGGCGTCCCCCGACACCAGTACGCCGGTCGGCCTGCCCGCGGCCGCCCGTTCGAGCGCGGCACTGAGCGCCGACATCTCCTGTCGGCGCCCTACCAGCGCAATCCCGAAGCCGAGCCGTGGCACATCGGTCATCGTGACACGGCATACCGACGTTCTGCGTCGGAGTTGTGCTGATCCCCTTCGGCCGCGGCGGGAGCGGGCTCGGCAGGACGGGCGGGCGGCGGGTCGGCCGCCGCGTTCCGACGCGCGGCCCGGGCCTGCTTGGCGAGGCGGTAGGCCGCGGCGTCGTCCAGGAGCGCCTGGCGGTGGTGGTCGGACTCGATGGCTGAGCGTGCGTCGAAGAACATGACTCTAGGTTCGGCCTGAGGCATGCCCTCGGGCATCGGGCGATCACGTCGTGCTGGGGGGCCTCAGGACACCGGCGGGGGTAAGGGCCCTCAGGGGTGGGTGGCGGGGAGGGGCCGGACCGAGACAGGGGCTAGTCGGACCGCCGGTACGTCGCCGGGCCGGAAGGGCGGGCTCGGGTGGGGAAAGCCGCACTTGTGCACACCTGGCGTGTGCCGTGCACTTGGCCGGCCGTAGGCACTCGCTCAGCTCACCCCGGGGCTGGGGACAGGGCAGGAAAGCCACTTTCCTGCCCTGTGAGGGCCGGAAAGTGGCTTTCCTGCCCTCGCGTGCGGAACGCACGCATC
>NZ_JAJGSX010000053.1 GCF_021245725.1 Pseudonocardia sp. TRM90224
TCGCAGACCGCACAACCTCTGCGAGAACACAACGAGCTCTGCGAGGTCGCCCAAACCGGCGTGCCGCCACCCACAGGTGGAGCTGAGAGTGCCATCCCGTCGACCTGGA
Source organism: Pseudonocardia sp. TRM90224 (assembly GCF_021245725.1). Taxonomy (GTDB): domain Bacteria; phylum Actinomycetota; class Actinomycetes; order Mycobacteriales; family Pseudonocardiaceae; genus Pseudonocardia. The sequence continues at coordinate 110 of NZ_JAJGSX010000053.1, forward strand.
ATATCCCCACCACACGGCCGCCCGTGGGCGGCCCTCAACAAAACGGCAACACAACCGACGAAGCTCCGCCCACGGGCGGCCGTGTGGTATCCCCAAGGAGGTCGACGGGATGGCACGACCCGACCATCCCGGAGACTTGCCCGCCCGGCGAGGGCGCCCTCAAGAACGCAACCTTCAAGCCCGACAGAACCACCGCCGCGAGACCACCGCCACGAACCCACTCGACGAACCACGTCGAGAAACCCACCCCACCCACCGAAACGCGCGACTCACCCGCCGAAACGTGGGACTCGCCCGCCGAAACGTGGGACTCGCCCACTGGAACGTGGAACTCGCCGTGCCAGAAGTGTCGACTCGCCGTGCCAGAAGTGTCGACTCGCCGTGCTGGAGGTGTCGACTCACCGTGCTGCAACGCGCGACTCGCCCACCCGACTACCCCCGACACGTGCTCGGGCTCGCCCTGACTCGTGCTCGGGCTCACCCCGACTCGTGCACGGCCTGGCCCCGACTCGCTGGAGGTGTCGACTCGCCGTGCCAGAAGTGTCGACTCGCCGTGCTGCAACGCGCGACTCACCCACCCGGCTACCCCGACTCGTGCTCGGGCTCGCCCCGACTCGTGCACGGCCTCGCCCCGACTCGTGCACGGCCTCGCCCCGACTCGTGCACGGCCTGGCCCCGACTCGCTGGAGGTGTCGACTCGCCGTGTTGGAGGTGTCGACTCGCCGTCCAGCCTGGCTCGCGGACTGGGCGCGCCTGCTTTCGCGGATCGATCGTGTGGCCCGCGGTGCAGCACTTGCCGCCGGGGTCGGGAGGGGGCGAGCAGGAGGGCCGCCGCGATGCCGATGAGCGCCGCGCGGCTTCAGTTGCTGCCATCCGGCAGGCGTGCCAGGGCTTCGAGCAGCGCCTGCTCGGCATCCGCGCGGCCGGCTGCGCACCCCGTCACGTCGTGTGCGGCGATCGCGGCGCGGCTGTGTTCGGCGGCAGCGTCGATCAGACCGGTTGCCAGCTCGGCCCGGGCCAGTGCTGTCATGGCCTGCCCGATGAGCAGGGTGTAGCTCCCGCGGCGGGCGAGCTCGACGGCTTCGAAGGCGTACTCCACGGCGCTGGTGCCGTTTCCCGTGTGCCGGTGGACGGTGGACAAGCCGATCATCGTCTGGGCCTGGGCGTACGGGTTGTTGGTCGACACCGCCATCCCCAGCGCCGCGTCGAGCTGGGCCAGCGCCGCCGGGTACCGCCCGCTCTTCAGGTGGATGGACCCGATCGTCTCGGTCGCTTGGGCCTGGACGCGGGGTAGGTCGTTCCGGCAGGCGAGTTCGAGCGCCTGGTGCGCGAGCCGCAGCGCCTCATCGAGCCGCCCGGTGTCTCGGTGGACCTCCGCTTGGCAACGGAGGTTGTATGCCTCCCGGCCCCGGTCGGCGAGCTCGTTGTGGACGGTGCGCGCTTCGTTCAGGTAGTGCAGCGCTTCGTCCGGCCGCCCCAGCTCATTCAGCACGTCGCCGAGCCCGGTCATGACCTGCGCCGCGGGTGTTGACGAGCCGAGGGCGCGGTGCACGGCCAGCGCCTTCTCGTAGTGCGCGGCAGCTTCGGCCAGCCGGCCGAGTTCGTGGTGCGTCGTGGCGATCAGCTCGATCAGGGCGGCGCGCCCGGCTTCGTGACCGGGCGGCGCCAGCGCCAGCGCCATCTGGAACTGCGCGACGGCTTCGGTAGGGCGTCCGGAGAGCCGCCGGAGGTTGCCGATCGCGCGATGCGCCGAAGCCTCGCCTGCGGTCCACCGCGCGGAACGGGCGAGCTCCAGGGCTCGCTCGCCGTGGTGCGTGGCCTGGTCGTAGCGGTGCTGGGCGGCGAACGCCCCGGCCAGACCGAGGTGGGAGCCGGCCTGCGCCGCGGAATCGGACCCGGCTTCCGCTGCCGAGAGCGCCGCACCGGCGATGACGTGCCACGGGCCGGTGGTTCCTCGAAGTTGGAAGTAGCCGCGCAAGGCGTCGGCGAGCAACCAGGCCGCGGAGCGTGGGCCTGTGTCGGCGGCGACGAGGACAGCGGCCTGCAGCGCGGGCAGCTCGGTGTCGACCCACTCCAACGCGTCACGATGATCGGCGAACCGGTTCCGCTCGGTCCCGTCCCGCTCGGTCTTGTCTCGCGGGGCCAGTCGCAATGCGCCGGGGTAGAGCAGCGCCGCCGCGTCGTCGAGCACGTCGAGGTAGCCGGCGAGCAGCCGCTCCCACGCAGTCGCGCGCTCGGCATCGGTGTCCTCGCGGATCGAACGTTCGACGGCGTAGAGGCGCAGCAGGTCGGGTTGGACGAACCGGTCGGCGCCGGTCTGCTCCATGAGGTGCGCAGCCGTCAACACTTCGAGGAGTTCCTCGGTCTCGTCGCCCGCGCCGAGCAGCGCATCCGCGGCGGCCGTCGTGACCTCGCGGGCGGGGGCCAGCGCCACGAGCCGGAAGAGCCGCTGCGCCGGGGCGGGCAGAGCACGGTAGGACAGGTCGAACGCGGTCCGGACCGCCATGTCGGGATCGGGGCTGGCCGAGAGGGCCGCGAGGCGATCGGTGCGGCGCAGGAGCTGCACGTAGGTGCCGAGGGGGCAACCGCCTGGTCGGTCGGCGAGGTTCGCGGCCGCGATCCGCAACGCCAGCGGGAGGTGACCGCAGAGCTCGGCGAGCTCGACGGCTGCGCTTTGCTCTGCGCGGGTCATCGCGGATCCCAGCACCCGCGACAGCAGCTCGTGCGACTCGTCGGGCGCCAGCGGGAGCAGCCTCCGCTGGTGCGCGCCCGTCCGGGCGACGAGTGCCCGCTGCGACGTGCGGCTGGTGACGAGCACGAAGCAGCCGGGTGCGCCGGGCATGAGCGACAGCACCTGGCCGGCATGCCGGACGTCGTCGAGGACGATGAGGGTTCGCGTGTCCGCCAGCACTGAGCGGAGCAGAGCGGCGGCCTCGGCGGGGTCGGACGGAACCCGGTCCGGCGCGACGCCGAGAGCACGCAGCAGGTAGGCGAGCGCGTCCGTTGTCGAGACCGGCGCCGAGGTGGAGTAGCTCGCCAGGTTCACGTAGAGCTGCCCGTCGGGGAAATGGCGCCGCGATCGGTGGCTCCAGTGCAGGGCGAGCGCGGTCTTCCCGACCCCGGGGGCACCGACGAGGACGGCGGTGCGCGGGGCAGCGCCGGAAAGGTCGAGCGCGCGCTCCAGGAGGGCGTCGAGCGCCGAGATGTGCGGCTCGCGGCCGGTGAAGTCGATGACGTCGGCGGGGAGCTGAGCAGGAACGGGCCGGCCGCGTGCCACGGGCTCGGGATGCGTGGTGGAGTTGCGGTCCGACCAGTACCCGTGCCGACCGATGGCTTCGAAATCGGCGAGCTCCGCGCCGGTGATCCCGAGGCCCTCGGCGAGTTGTCGGAGCGAATCGGGCCGTGGCGACCGGATCCGGCCGCTTTCGAGATTGCGAATGGTGCGCACGCTCACCGCTGCGCGTTCGGCCAGCTGTTCCTGGGTCAGCCTGGCTCCGGTGCGCAGGCGTTGCAGGAACACCCCGAAGTCTTCGACAGTCGAGGAGCAAACCAGTCGCCCGTCGAGCGAGTCAAGGATCCACCTGGGACGTCAGCGGCCTGACAGGCGGCCGACAGCAGGCCGACCCGACCCGCCCGCGAGGGCAGCAAAGCCACTTTCCGGCCCTCCCCGTGCCCGAGTGAGCTGCGCGAGCGGCACTCCCTGGCGCGCGGTCCGACGTCAGGGCATGATCTCGCGCAACCAGTCGAGCTGGCGGCGGGCGTGCACGGCGTCCCCGCCCTCGTGCCCGTTGAAGGGGTAGACCTCGATCGTCTTGTTCCCGGCGCCGTAGTGGTTGTAGGCCGCGAACACCGTGGAGGGCGGGCAGATCATGTCCCGGAGCCCGACGGCGAAGTGCGCGGGTGCGACGGCGCGGCGCGCGAAGGCGACGCCGTCGACGTAGGAGAGCGTGCGCAGCACCGTGTCCAGGGCATCCCGGTGGACGGAGAGGTACTGCACGAGCTCCTGCCACGGCCCGTCCTCGGTGATCTCCAGCGCCCGCTCGACGTGGCAGAGGAACGGGACGCCGGCCAGCACGGCTCGCACGTCCTGGACGAGCGCCCCGGCAGCGATGGCCAGGTAGCCGCCCTGGCTGTTGCCCGCGACGGCGACGCGTCGGTGGTCGACGCCGGGAAGTGCGCGTGCCGCGTCGACGGCCCGCACGGCGTCGGTGACGAGCCGCCGGTAGTAGTGCTGGGTCGGGTCGAGGATCCCGCGCGTCACGAATCCCGGCGCCGCGGGGTCGGAGCCGACGGGGTCCGGGGTGTGGCCGCCGGTGCCGTACTGGCCGCCTTGCCCGCGGCTGTCCATCAGCAGGTGGGCGTAGCCGGCCGCCGCCCAGGTCAGGCGCTCGTGCGGTAGCCCGCGGCCGCGCCCGTACCCGATGTACTCGACGACGGCGGGCAGGGCTTCGCCGGCGCCGGCGGGGCGGGTGTACCAGGCCTTGACGGGATGGCCGTCGAAGCCCGCGAACGTGACGTCCCAGGTGTCGACGATCGTGAGCCCGTTGTCGGTCGGCCGGACGTCGAGCAACGCCGGTGCGGTCCGGGAGCCGGCGATCGTCGCGGCCCACGTCGTGTCGAAGTCGGCGGGTTCGGCGACGTCGGGGAGGTAGGTGCGCAGCTGGTCGAGCGGGAGGTCGAACTGCGCCATCAGCGGTCCTTCGGCTCGGGCGGCGGTGCGGTGCTCTCGCGGACGACGAGCTCGGTGGCGAGCTCGACCCGGCGCAGCGGTGGGTCCTCGCCCCGCGCGAGTTCCAGCAGCATGGTCGTGGCGGTCGTGGCCATGTCGAGCAACGGCTGGTTGACGGTGGTGAGCGCGGGCCCGACCCACCGGGCCAGCGGCAGGTCGTCGTACCCGACGACGGACAGGTCGTGCGGGACCTCCAGCCCGAGCTCGCGCGCGGCGCGCAGCACGCCGAGCGCCTGCATGTCCGAGCCGGCGAAGATCGCCGTGGGCGGGTCGGGCAGCGACAGCATCTGCATGCCGTGCTCGTAGCCGCCGTCGACGTAGAAGTCGCCGTGGCGCACGAGCGCCGGGTCGACGGTGAGGCCGGCTTCCTCGTGCGCGCTGCGGAAGCCGTCGATGCGCGCGCGGGAGCAGAGGACGTCCGCCGGGCCGGAGATGACCGCGATGCGGCGGTGGCCCAGCTCGACCAGGTGGCGGGTGGCGGCGAGCCCGCCGCTCCAGTTGTTGGAGCCGACGGTGGGGACGCCGGTCGGCGGCTCGCCCGCGGTGTCGAACACGACGAACGGGATGGAGCGGCTCTCGAGCTGGTGGCGTTGGGCCTGGCCGAGGTTCGACAGGACGAGGATGACGCCGAGCGGCCGCCGGGCGAGCACCGCGTCGAGCCAGGCCTGCTGCGGACGGTGCTCGCCGCCGAGCTCGGACAGCACGACGCCGACCCCGGCCACGCGGGCGGCCGCCTCGACCCCGCGGATGATCTCGATGCACCACGCGGAGTCCAGCTCGTGGAAGGCCAGGTCGATGAGCGGCGGCCCGGCCGTGGTCGGGCCGCGGTTGCGCCGCTTGTACCGGTGCCGCTCCAGCGCCTCCTCGATCTTCGCCCGGGTGGCCGGGGCGACGTCGGCGCGGCCGTTGAGGACCTTCGAGACGGTGGGGATCGACACGCCGAGTTCAGCCGCGATCGAGGCGATCGTCGCCGAGCCGCGCTGCAGGTCCTGCTCCGTGGACGACATGCGCTCGCTGCTCCTGGTCCTCGATCGGAGCCGCCGTGGCTCCGCAACTATCGGCGGCAACATAGCAGCCCGGCAGCGGCTCCACCGCAACATTCGTCGAGACCATGCCGGCGAGTCTTGACGCTTCCGCGATGTTATCGCTAACTTCTGGCCTCTCAGTATCGGCCAAATCGCCGATAGTTTCGGAGCCGAAACGAGGTCGTCCATGTCCGTGCAGGCCGGCGACCAGCCCGCGAGCGAGGGGCGTCCGGCCTGGCGCGACCCCCGCCGCTCGCCGGCGGAGCGCGCCGCGGACCTCGCCGCCCGCATGACGATCGAGGAGAAGCTGGCCCAGCTCGTCGGCGTGTGGGTCGGGGCGGACGCCTCCGGTGGCGGGGTGGCGCCGCACCAGTCGGACCTCGCCGGCGAGACGGTCGAGTGGGCGGAGGTCATCCGCCACGGGCTCGGCCAGCTCACCCGCCCGTTCGGGACGGCGCCGGTCGAGCCGGTCGCCGGTGCGCTGTCGCTGGCGCGGTCCCAGGCCGAGATCGTGGCGGCGAGCCGCTTCGCGATCCCGGCGCTCGTGCACGAGGAGTGCCTCGCCGGCTTCGCCGCCTGGCGGGCCACCGTCTACCCCGTCCCGCTGTCGTGGGGAGCGTCGTTCGACCCGCAGCTGATCGAGGAGATGGCCGGGCGCATCGGCGCGTCGATGCGCGCCGCCGGTGTCCACCAGGGCCTGGCGCCCGTCCTGGACGTGGCCCGCGACCACCGGTGGGGCCGCACGGAGGAGACGATCTCCGAGGATCCCTACCTCGTCGCCACCATCGGCGCCTCCTACGTCCGCGGCCTCGAGGATGCCGGCGTCGTCGCGACGCTCAAGCACTTCGCCGGCTACTCGGCATCCCGGGCCGGCCGCAACCTCGCCCCGGTGTCCATGGGCGCGCGCGAGCTGGCCGACGTGGTCCTCCCGCCGTTCGAGGCCGCGCTGCGCCTGGGCGGTGCCCGGTCGGTCATGCACTCGTACGCGGACGTCGACGGTGTGCCACCGGCCGCGGACCCGCGGCTGCTGACCGACCTCCTGCGGGACCGGTGGGGGTTCGAGGGCACGGTCGTCGCCGACTACTTCGGGGTGCGCTTCCTGGAGACGTTGCACGGTGTCGCGGAGAGCGCCGGCCGCGCCGCCGCCCTCGCGCTCGCCGCGGGTGTCGACGTGGAGCTGCCCACCGTCGACACCTTTGGGGCCCCGCTGCTGGCGGCGGTGCACGCAGGCGAGGTGGACGAGGCGCTGGTCGACCGCGCGCTGCTCCGCGTACTGCGGCAGAAGGCGGAACTGGGTCTGCTCGACGAGGGTTGGAGCGCCGAGCCCACGGGCGGCCCCGATCTGGTGCTCGACGACGCCGGTAGCCGCGATCTCGCGCTGCGCCTGGCCCGCGAGTCGGTGGTGCTGCTGAGCAACCCGCGTGCGGTGCTCCCGCTCGCGCCGGGCGCCCGCATCGCGCTGGTGGGGCCGCTCGCGGACGACCCGATGGCGATGCTGGGCTGCTACTCGTTCCCCGCCCACGTCGGCACCCAGCACCCCGAGGTGCCGATCGGGATCGACATCCCGTCGGTCCGCGCCGCGCTGGACGTCGCCGCGCCCGGCGCGACGATCGTGCACGCCCGCGGCTGCGACGTGACCGATCCGGACCGCTCCGGGATCGCGGAGGCCGTCGCGGCGGCGCGCGCCGCGCAGGTGTGCGTCGTCGTGGTCGGTGACCGGGCAGGGCTGTTCGGGCGCGGTACGTCGGGGGAGGGCTGCGACGCCACCGACCTCACCCTGCCCGGTGTCCAGGCCGACCTGCTGCGTGCGGTGCTCGCGACCGGGACACCGGTGGTCGTGGTGCTGCTGACCGGTCGCCCGTACGCGCTGGGGGAGTACGTCGACGACGCCGCGGCGATCGTGCAGGCCTTCTTCCCCGGCCAGCGCGGCGGGCAGGCGGTGGCGGAGGTGCTGACCGGGGCGGTGTCGCCATCGGGCCGGCTGCCGGTGAGCGTGCCGCGCGACCCGGGTGGCCAGCCCGGCACGTACCTGTCCGCGCCGCTCGGGCTGCGGTCCGGGGTGTCGAACGTGGATCCGACGCCGGCGTTCCCGTTCGGCCACGGCCTGGGCTACGCGCAGTTCACGTGGGAGGACGCCCAGCTGCAGGGTGGTTCTCCGGAGGGCGGCACCGGCACGTGGGCCGTCGACGGGGACGTCCGCGTCGAGGTGACGGTCCGCAACACCGGTGCCGTTGCCGGCGCCGACGTCGTGCAGCTCTACCTGCACGACCCGGTCGCGCAGGTGACGCGCCCGGTGGTGCGGCTCGTCGGGTACGCGCGGGTGGCGCTCGACCCGGGGGAGCGTGCCCGGGTGCGGTTCACCGTGCCGGCCGACCTGGCCGCGTTCACCGGGGTGGGCGGCGGGATGGTCGTCGAGCCCGGGGAGGTCGAGCTGCGGATCTCCCGCTCCAGCGCGGACGTCCACGCGGCGCTGCGGCTGCGGATGGTCGGCGCGCTGCGTGCGGTCGGCCACGACCGGCAGCTGGTCAGCGCCGCCGAGGTGACGGTCGTCGACCGCGGGCCGGCGGCGGTGGGTGTCGCATGAGGGCGGTTCGCGAGCCGTGGCGGCGCACGCTGCGCCGGGACTGGCAGCTCTACTCGCTGGCGTTGCTGCCGCTGGTGTTCCTGCTGGTCTTCAGGTACGTGCCGATGCTGGGCAACGTCATCGCGTTCCGCCGCTTCGAGCCGGGCGGCTCCATCTTCGGCGAGGCCTGGGTGGGGCTGCGCTACGTCACGATGTTCCTCGGCGACCCCACGTTCTGGCAGGTCTTCACCAACACCTTCGTCATCGGGGCGTTGACGCTGCTGTTCTGCTTCCCGCTGCCCGTCGTGCTCGCGCTGCTGCTCAACGAGGTCCGCACCCGCTACTTCCAGCGATTCGTGCAGACCGTCTCCTACCTGCCGCACTTCCTGTCCATCGTGATCGTCGCCGGCATGCTGATGCAGCTGCTCTCCGTCGAGGGGACGGTCAACCAGATCGTCCGGGCCGTCGGTGGTGAGGCGATCCCGTTCCTGCAGCGCCCGGAGTGGTTCCGCACCGTCTACGTCTCCTCGGAGGTGTGGCAGACCGTCGGCTGGGGCACGATCCTCTACCTCGCCGCGCTCACCACCATCGACGAGAACCTCTACGAGGCCGCCCGGATCGACGGGGCGAACCGGTGGCGCCAGACGTGGCACGTGACGCTGCCCGGCATCCGGCCGACGATGGTGACGTTGCTGATCCTCAACGTCGGCACGTTCATGGCGGTCGGGTTCGAGAAGGTGCTGCTGCTCTACAACCCGCTGACCTACCCGACGGCCGACGTCCTCTCGACCTACCTCTACCGGGTCGGGCTGGAGTCGAACAACTTCAGCTACGCCGCGGCGATCGGGCTGTTCGAGGCGGTCATCGGGCTGACGCTGATCCTGGGTGCCAACGCGATCTCGCGCCGCACGGTGGGGGCGAGCCTGTGGTGACGGGGAGCGTGCTGAAGCGGCCGGTCGAGCTGCGCCCGCGGCTGGCCGGGATCCGGGAGTCGCGCGGCCGCCGGGTGTTCCAGGTGGTCAACGTCGTGGTGCTGCTGTGCGTGGTCGCCGTGACGCTCTACCCGTTCGTCACGATCATCGCGCAGTCGTTCAGCGACGACTCCTACATCCGCAGCGGCCAGGTCAACCTGGTGCCGAGGGGCTTCAACACCACCACCTACGAGCTGGTGATGTCGGACGCCCTGTTCTGGCGCAACTACCAGAACACCGTCGTCTACACGGTGGTGGCGACGGCGATCGCGATCGTGCTGACCACCTGCTACGCCTACGTGCTGTCCAAGCGCGAGCTGCGCGGCCGCACGGCCCTGATCGGCATCGCCGTGTTCACGATGTTCTTCAACGGCGGGCTCATCCCGAACTACGTGCTCATCACGAGCCTCGGCATGAAGAACACGATCTGGGCGATCGTGCTGCCCAACGCGATATCGGTGTTCAACCTGCTGGTGATGAAGTCGTTCTTCGAGAACATGCCGCCGGAGCTGGAAGAGGCCGCAAAGATCGACGGGCTGTCGACCTACGGGATCCTCTGGCGGATCGTGCTGCCGCTGTCGAAGGCCGTGGTGGCGACGATGACGCTGTTCTACGCGGTCAGCTTCTGGAACTCGTGGTTCGCCGGCTTCCTCTACATGGACCGCGCCGAGCTGTTCCCCGTCACGGTCTACCTGCGCAACCTCATCGTCGGCGCCGCGAACGCCAGCTCGACGGGCAGCAGCGCAGGCGACCTCGCGCAGGTGTCGGCGAGCATCCAGTCGGTGACGATCGTGCTCACGGTCCTGCCGATCCTCGCGGTCTACCCGTTCGTCCAACGCTTCTTCGTGTCGGGCGTGATGCTCGGCTCCGTCAAGCAGTAACCGTCCACGGCAGAACCGTCCACAAGGGAACAGGTCAATGGTGACTCGTACTGGGAAGGTCGCAGCAACAGCGATCATGGCAGCCGCTGCGCTGGTGCTCGGGGCGTGCGGCGGCGGGGGCGGGACCGAGGCCGGCCCGGCCGACCTGACGGGCAAGGACGTCGGCGCGATGCCGGGCTACGCGGCAGGTCAGCAGTTCCGGGCCACCGAGCCGGTGAAGTTCTCCATCCTCTACAGCGACCACGAGGCCTACTCGATCAAGGACGACTGGTTGCTGTGGAAGGAGCTCGCCGCGCGCACGAACGTCCAATTCGATCCGGTGGTCGTGCCGCGCAGCGGCTATGAGCAGAAGCGCAGCCTGGTGATCGGCGCGGGGGACGCCCCGATGATCATCCCGAAGACCTACCCCGGCCAGGAGGACGCCTACGTCGCCTCCGGCGCGATCCTGCCCGTGAGCGACTACCTGCACCTCATGCCCAACCTGCAGGCGAAGGTCGAGAAGTGGGGCCTCGCCGGGCACCTCGACACGTTGCGGCAGGCGGACGGGCGCTTCTACCTGCTGCCCGGCGTGCACGAGAAGGTCTGGCAGGACTACACGCTCGCGATGCGCACCGACGTCCTCGCGCAGCTCGGCCTGCGTCCGCCGACGACGTGGGCGGAGCTGCGTGACGTCCTCGCGGCGATCAAGGCGAAGTACCCCGACTCCTACCCGCTGTCCGACCGGGAGAAGGGCCGGAGCCTGCTCGAGATCCTCGCCATGACCTACGGGACGAAGGGCGGCACCAACTGGGGCTACGAGAACGCGACCTGGGACGCCAAGGCCAACAGGTTCGTCTTCACCGGAGCGATGCCCGAGTACAAGGCGATGATCGAGTATCTGCACGGGCTCGTCGTGGACGGGCTGCTGGACCCGGAGAGCTTCACCCAGGACAACGACACCGCCATCCAGAAGCTCGCGACCGGGCGCTCGTTCGCGATCAGCACGAATGCGCAGATGATCGTCAACGACTACCGGCCTGCGCTGGAGAACGTGCCCGGTGCGACCGTCTCGAAGATCACCGTCCCGGCCGGTCCGGCGGGCAACGTGATCACCTCCGAGTCACAGCTCGAGAACGGCATCATGATCAACGCGGACGCCGTGCAAAGCCCGAACTTCGTCGCGATGATGCAGTTCATCGACTGGCTCTGGTACTCCGACGCCGGCCAGGAGCTCGCCAAGTGGGGCGTCGAGGGCACGACGTTCACGAAGGGCCCGGACGGCAAGCGGGCGCTGGCTCCCGGCATCACCGGCATCCTGCAGCTGCAGAAGGAGTACGGGTTCTCCGGCGGCGTGTTCGCCTACGGCGGGACGACCGAGCTGCTGCAGTCGACGTTCTCCCCGGAGGAGCTGGAGTTCCAGGGCCTGATGGCGCAGAAGGACGTGCTGCCGCTGCCGCCGCCCTACCCGTTCACCGAGGCGGAGCGCGAGCAGGCGACGCTGTGGGAGTCGGGCCTCAAGGACCACACCGAGCAGGCGACGCTGCAGTTCATCCTGGGTCAGCGGGACCTGTCCCAATGGGACGCCTACGTCACCGAGCTGGGCGGCAAGGGGATGACGTCGTACGTGGATCTCGTCAACTCCGCCCACGAGCGGTTCGCGTCCGGGAACCGCTGACCCGGTGGTTCGGGTGTCGGCCTCGCCGCGCAGTCTGCGGGAACCCGGTGACGGGGTGCTCGCCCGTGGCGCCGCGGCCGTCTACCAGGTCCTGGTCCTGGAGCTGCTGCTGCTGGTCACCGCGTCGCCAGGGCTGGTGCTGCTGGTGCTGCTCGTGCCCGACACCTCCAACGCGCCGCTCGTGGCGCTCGCGCTGCTGCCGGTGGGGCCGGCGCTCTCGGCGACCCTGTTCGCCTGGCGCGCCTGCCCGACCGGCGGTGATCTCCAGCCGGCGCGGCACTTCCGGCGCGGCTACCGGGCCAACGTCGTCGACGTGCTGCGGTGGTGGGCGCCCGCGCTCTGCCTGATGGCGGTGCTGGTGACGAACCTCGCGCACCTGGAGCTCGCCGTCGCGCCCGCGGTGCCGCGCGCCGTGGTGGGGACGCTGCTCGTGGTCCTGCTGGTCGCGACGGTGCTGTGGTCGGCGCACGTGCTCGTGCTGACCTCGCTGTTCACCCTGCGGACCCGGGACGCCGCGCTGCTGGGCCTGCACCACCTCGGGCGGGCGCGCACGACGCTCGGTGCGGCGTCGCTGCTGGTGCTCGCCGCCGGCACGGTCCTCGTCACGTCCGACTGGGTGCTGGCCCTGCTCGGATCGCTGTTCGCGCTGGTGCTGCTGCACAACGCCCGACCGATGATCGCCGATGTCGAGGAGAACCACACCGCATGACGACCGCCGGTCGCAAGATCCTCTTCGGTGGGGACCACAACCCCGAGCAGTGGCCACGCCCGGTCTGGGACGAGGACCTCGCCGCGTTCGAGCTGGCGCGCATCGACACGGTGACGCTCGGCGTCTTCGACTGGGCGCTGCTGCAGCCCGACGAGGACACGTACGACTTCACGCTGCTCGACGAGATCGTGGAGACCGTGTCGGCGGCCGGCATGAAGATCATCATGGCGACGGCGACCGGTGCGCTGCCGCCGTGGCTCGCGCACCGCCACCCCGAGGTCAACCGGACCGACTTCGAGGGCCGGCGGCACGTCTACGGGCAGCGCCACAACGCGTGCCCCAGCTCGCCGGTGTTCCGCAGGCTCTCCGCGGCGCTCGCCGACCGGGTCGCCGGCCACTACGCGGGGCACCCGGCGCTGGTCGCGTGGCACGTCGGCAACGAGTACGGCGGCGCCTGCTACTGCGGCTCGTGCACGGTCGCGTTCCAGCACTGGCTGCGCAGGCGCTACGGCTCGCTGGACGTCCTCAACGACGCGTGGAACGCCACCTTCTGGTCGCACACCTTCACGGACTGGGCGCAGATCGTCGCGCCGAACGCGCTCAGCGAGCACTGGCGCGGCCCCGACCACACCGCGTTCCAGGGGATCACGCTGGACTACTTGCGGTTCACCTCCGACGCGATGCTCACCAACTTCCTCGACGAGAAGGCGGCGATCCGCGCACACGACACCGCGGTGCCGGTCACCACGAACTTCATGGGGATGTACCGGCCGATCGACTACCACCGCTGGGCCGAGCACCTCGACGTCGCGTCGTGGGACAACTACCCGCCGGACGACCGCGCGCACGCCCGCATGGCGCTGACCCACGACCTGATGCGCGGGTTGAAGGGCGGTGCCCCGTTCTGGCTGATGGAGCAGACGCCGACGGTGACCGCGAGCCGCGACGTGAACCCGCTGAAGCGGCCGGGGGTCATGCGGCTGTGGTCGTGGCAGGCGGTGGCACACGGCGCCGATGCGGTGCTGTTCTTCCAGATGCGCCAGTCGCGCGGCGCGTGCGAGAAGTACCACGGCGCCGTGCTCGACCACGCCGGGCGCACCGACACGCGCAGCTTCCGGGAGGTCGCGACGCTCGGCGCCGAGCTGGAGCGGCTCGGCGACGCCGTGCTCGGCGCCCGCACCCCCGCGCGCGCTGCGCTGCTGTTCGACTGGGACAGCTGGTGGGCCGTGGAGATCTCCGACGGGCCCAACCGGCACGTGCGCTACCAGCAGGTCGTCATGGCCTACCACCGCGCGCTGTGGCAGGCGGGCGCTCAGCTCGACGTGGTGCCGGTGACGGCCGATCTGAGCCCGTACGACGTCGTCGTCGCGCCGCTGCTGCACATGGTCAAGGGTGATCTGGCACAGCGGCTGGAGGCGGTTGCGGCCCGCGGCGGATCGGTGCTCGCGACGTTCCTTTCCGGGCGGGTCGACGAGTCCGACAACGCGTTCCTCGCCGACGTCCCCGGACCGCTGGCCGCGCTGTTCGGCGTGCGAGTGGAGGAGACCGACGCGCAACCCCCGGAGGTCACCAACCCGGTCCGGCTGCTCGGGCCGGGCAGCAACCACGACACCGGCATCGTGTCGGATGCCCGCCTGGTGTTCGAGCTGGTGGTGCCCGACGGCGCCGAGGTCGTCGGCACCTACGGCGCGGACTTCTACGCCGGCACCCCCGCGGTGACGCGGCGCCGGACGGGCTCCGGTGGCGATGCCTGGTACGTGGCCACGGCGCTCGACGACGCCGGGGTGGCCTGGGTGGTGCGCAGAGTGCTGGACCGCCACGGGCTCACCGGGCCGTACGCGGACGTCGAGGACCTGGAGCTGGCGGTGCGGGAGCGCGAGGGGACGCGCACCGCGTTCGTCCTGCACCACGGCCGCAAGCCGGTGGAGGTGGCGGCGCACGCTTCCGGGACCGATCTGCTCACCGGCCGCCGGGTCGAGCTCGGCGAGCTGCTGCGCCTCGACCCGACGGACGTGCTGGTGCTGCGCGAGGACCCGGCGTGACGGCGGTCCACCCCGCCTGGCTGCCCGACGACCTGCTCGCACCGCTCGGCTCCCGGCGCGTACGGGTGCTCGGTGCGGGCCTGCTCGTGGAGACGGTGCGGGCCGAGATCCGGCGGGCGGTCGCGCTGCACGGCGGGCAGCTCGTCGACGATCCGGGGTCTGCGGACGTAGTGCTCGCCGCCACCGATGACGACTCCGCTGACGGGGTCGAGGAGTACGTGGTGTCGCGGAGCGGCGGGGTCACGACCGTCTCCGGCGCGGGCGCGGGCCTGCTGCACGGCCTGTTCCACCTGGTGCGGCTGGGGGAGGCGGCGTTCGGACCGGACCGCCCCACCGAGCGGCACGCCCCGGCGTACCCGCTGCGGATGCTCGACCACTGGGACAACGTCGACGTGCACCCGGTGATGGGGCAGGTGGAGCGGGGGTACTCGGGCGGCTCGATCTTCTACGCCGACGGGCGGGTGCGGGCGGACCTCTCGCGCGTCGCGGAGTACGGGCGGCTGCTGGCGGCGGTCGGGATCAACCGGGTCGCGATCAACAACGTCAACGTGCACCGGCGCGAGGCGCGGCTGCTCACCGACGACCTCGCGGGCGTCGCGCGGATCGCCGACGTCCTGCGCCCGTGGGGGATCGGCGTGCACCTCTCGGTGAGCTTCAACTCGCCGGTGCTGCTCGGCGGGCTCGCGACCGCCGACCCGCTCGACCCCGGCGTCCAGGAGTGGTGGGCGCGCACGACCGCGCGCGTGTACGAGGCGGTCCCGGACTTCGGCGGGTACGTCGTGAAGGCCGACTCCGAGGGCCGGCCGGGCCCGTTCGCGTACGGCCGCGACCACGCCGACGGGGCGAACCTGCTGGCCCGCGCGGTCGCGCCGTTCGGCGGGACGGTGCACTGGCGCGCGTTCGTCTACGACCACCGCCAGGACTGGCGCGACCGCTCCACCGACCGGGCCCGCGCCGCCTACGACCACTTCGTCCCGCTGGACGGCCGGTTCGACGACAACGTCGTGCTGCAGGTGAAGCACGGCCCGATGGACTTCCAGGTGCGCGAGCCGCTCTCCCCGGTGCTCGCGGCGATGCCCCGCACGCACTTGGCGGTGGAGCTGCAGGTCACGCAGGAGTACACGGGCCAGCAGCGGCACGTGTGCTATCTCGGGCCGGCGTGGAGCGAGCTGCTCGGCTTCCGGCTGCGCGGCCCCGGCGGTGCCACGGTCGCGGAGGACGTCGGCGGGGTGGTCGCGGTGTCGAACGTCGGCGACGACCGGTTCTGGACGGGGCACCCGCTCGCGCAGGCGAACCTCTACGCGCTCGGCCGCATGGCGTGGGACCCGGCGTCGGATCCGGCGACCGTGCTCGACGAGTGGATCGCGATGACCTTCCCGGGGGCGGCGCCGGGGATCGGCGCCACCCTGCACCGGATCATGGACGGCTCGTGGCGCACCTACGAGGACTACACCGCGCCGTTGGGCGTCGGCTTCATGGTCCGGCCAGGGCACCACTACGGGCCCGACGTCGACGGCTACGAGTACACGCCGTGGGGGACCTACCACTTCGCCGACCGCGACGGCGTGGGCGTCGACCGCAGCGTCGCCACCGGCACCGGGTTCGCCGGCCAGTACCCGCCGCACTGGGCCGCCGTCTACGGGTCGGTGACCAGGTGTCCCGACGAGCTGCTGCTGTTCTTCCACCACGTGCCGTACACGCACGTGCTCCGCAGCGGGTCGACCGTGATCCAGCACGTCTACGACACCCACGTCGAGGGGGTCGAGGAGGTCGAGCGGATGGTGGCGGCCTGGGCGGGGACGGAAGGCGCCGTGCCCGACGACGTGTTCGTCGAGGTTCGTGAACGCCTCGCCGAGCAGCTGCGCTCCGCGCGCGAGTGGCGCGACCAGCTGTGTGCCTACTTCTTCCGCAAGTCCGGCATCCCTGATGCCAAGGGGCGGGTCGCTGTGCGCTGACCTGCGGGAACGCCCCAGGCCTCGGCCACCCGCTCCGGGGTGAGCACCTCCGCAGGGGCGCCTTCGGCGAGCACCGTGCCCCGGTGCAGAAGCAAGCAGTGGTCGGCGTGCTCGGCGACGCCGAGGTCGTGGGTCACGCGCAGCACGGTGACCCCGCGTGCGCCGGCGGTCCGCAGGGCGTCGTCGATGCTGCGGCGGGCCTGCAGGTCGAGGCCGGCCGCGGGCTCGTCGAGCAGGAGCAGGTCGGCGTCCTGGGCCAGGCCCTGCGCGACGAGGACGCGCTGGCGCTGCCCGCCGGACAGGGCGCCAAGCTGGGCACGGGCGAGGTGCTGGATGCCGAGCTGGGCCATGCGGTCGTCGACGACGGCCCGGTCGCATGCGGTGAGCCTGCGCCAGGGTCCGCGGTGGGCCCACCGGCCCATCGCGACGACGTTCCGGACGGTGATCGGGAGCGCGGCCGGGGCGTCGCTGCGCTGCGCGACGTACGCGGGCCGCCCCGACCCGGTGCGGTCGACGCGGCCGGAGATCAGCGGGCGGACCCCGGCGATCACGTCGAGCAGCGTCGACTTCCCCGCGCCGTTGGCCCCGACGACGGCGGTGATCCGCGATGCCGGGATCCGGGCGCTCACCCCGCACAGCGCCAGGTGGCGGGCGTAGCCGGCCGTGAGTTCGTGGATCACCACGGCGTCGGGCGTGTCGACCATCACTGAACTCCTTTTGAAAACGGTTGTCATTACGGTTAATGTACCGTCCGTGCTGGATTGGCTGTTGGTCCCCTTCGAGGTCCTGTTCGTCAGGCGGGCGCTCGTCGCGGGCGTCCTGGTGTCGTTGATCTGCGCGCTCGCCGGCACGTGGGTGGTGCTGCGCGGCTTGGCGTTCCTGGGCGACGCGATGTCGCACGGGATGCTGCCCGGGGTGGCGGTCGCCTCGCTGACCGGGCAGAACCTGCTGGTCGGGGCCGGGATCAGCGCCGCGGTGATGGTCCTGGGGGTCAGCGCGCTCGGTCGCTCGCGCCAGCTGTCCCGCGACACCGGCATCGGCCTGCTCTTCGTCGGGATGCTGTCGGTCGGGGTCATCGTGGTGTCGCACTCCCGGTCGTTCGCGGTGGACCTCACCGCCTTCCTCTTCGGTGACGTGCTCGCCGTCGGATCGGCCGACCTGCTCCAGCTGGCGATCGCGGTGCTGATCGCGGCGGTCGTCTCCGTGCTGGGACACCGGGCGTTCGTCGCCATGTCCTTCGACGTGCGCAAGGCCGCCACCCTCGGGTTGCGCCCGGGGCTCGCCCACGGTGTGCAGCTCGCGCTGGTGACCCTGGCGATCGTCGCCTCGTTCCGCGTGGTCGGCACGTTGCTGGTGTTCGGCCTGCTCATCGCTCCGCCGGCGGCGGCGCTGTTCTGGGCGACCCGGATCCCGATGGTCATGGCGGGTGCGGCGCTGATCGGTGTGCTGGCCACGGTGGTGGGGCTGGTCGTGTCGTGGCACGCGGGTACCGCCGCCGGGGCGACGATCGCGGCGGCCGCGGTCGCGCTCTTCTTCGTCTCCGCGGCGGCGTCGGCGCTGCACCGACGGGCCGGAGCAACGGCATGACCCTCCTGCGCAGCTGCGCGCTGGTGGTGGCCGTGGTGGTTCTTGCTGGTTGCGGGCCCGCGGAACCGGTCGCGGCGCCGCCGGAGGAGGTCCCGCACGGGTACGTGGCCGGCGCGGAGGAGGTCGCGGAGGCGCAGTCGCGGCTGGTGGTGGCCGACGGCGACACCGGCACGGTCCGGGTGCTCGACCTGACCACCGAGCAGGTGCTCGAGGTGGCCGGGGTCGGCAGGGTCGAGGCCATCTCGGGCGACGGGCGCTTCGCCTACCTGACGACCGGCGGCGGCGTGCACGTCGTCGACGGCGGCTCGTGGATGGTCGACCACGGCGACCACGTGCACTACTACCGGACGCAGCCCCGCGACGCCGGTGTGCTCCCCGGTGCAGGGCTGACGGACGTCCACAGCGATCCGGTCGTGTCGGCAGTCTCCCGGTCCGACGGGTCGGTGGTGCTGCTCGACCGGGCCCGGCTCGACGCCGGTGCGGTCGTCCCCGAGTGGACGATGACCGGTCCGGCGCACCTCGCCCACGCGGTGCCCTACCGGGAGCACGTGCTGGTGTCGGTCGCACGGGAGGGGCAGGAGCGGGCCGACGCGGTCGAGGTGCGCACGAGGCGCGGCGATCGCGTCGCGGCCCTCCAAACCCCGTGCCCCGCTCTGCAGGGTTCGGCGCTGACCCGCCGCGGCGCGGTCTTCGGGTGCGCGGACGGGGCGTTGCTGGTGACCGAGCGGGACGGCGTGTTCACCGGCACGAAGATCCCGTATCCACGGCCCGTTCCGGACGGGGAGCGGGTGCGCGAGTTCGCCCACCGTCCCGGCAGCTCCACGCTCGCTGGACCGGCGGGGGAGCGCGGTGTCTGGTCGCTGGACCTCGCGCGTGCGGAGTGGACGTTCGTGGAGACCGGCCCCGTCGTCGCGGTGAACACCCCGGGCGAGGGCGCGCCGCTGCTGGCCCTGACCGCGGACGGGGTGCTGCACGGCTACGACGTCGCAACCGGACGGGAGACCGCGCAGGTGGCGCTGCTGCGTGCGCCCGTGCCGGCCGGTGCCCCGCCGCCGGTGATCCAGGTCGACCCGACGCGGGCCTACGTCAACGACCCGGCCGCCGGGTCGGTCCACGAGATCGACTACAACGACGATCTCCGACGGGCCCGCACGTTCGACGTGCCGAGCAGGCCCGCTCACGTGGTGGAGACCGGCCGATGAAGGGCTACCGGTCGTTCGCGGCGCTGCTGGTGCTGTCGCTGCTCGTGGGTGTGACCGCGTGCGCGGGCGTCCAGCCGGAGCGGACGCGGGTGGTCGTCACCACGAACATCCTCGGTGACGTCACCAGCAACGTGGTCGGCGACCAGGCCGAGGTGACCGTGCTGATGGAGGCCGGCGCCGATCCGCACTCCTTCGGGATCTCCGCGCAGCAGGCGGCGCTGCTGGAACGTGCCGGCCTCGTCGTCCACAACGGGATGGGGCTGGAAGAGGGTGTGCTGCGCCACGTCGAGGCGGCGCGGGAGGCGGGGGTCGCGGTGTTCGCCGCGGGCGAGGCCGTGCACCCCATCGTCTACGCCACCGATGAGAGTGCGGGCCGGCCCGACCCGCACTTCTGGACCGACCCGCGGCGGGTGCGCGAGGCCGTCGACCTCATCGCCGAGCAGGTGATCGCGCACGTGCGGGGCGTCGACCCCGCCGTCGTGCGCGCGAACGCCGAGCGGTACGGCGCCGAGATCGAGCAACTCGATGCGCTGATGACCGCTCGGTTCGCCGAGATCCCGCCCCAGCGGCGCAAGCTGGTGACCAACCACCACGTGTTCGGGTACCTCGCTCAGCGCTACGACTTCGAGGTCATCGGTGCCGTGGTCCCGAGCGGCACGACGCTCGCATCACCGAGCGCGTCCGACCTGGCGTCACTGGCCGGCACCGTCCGCGACGCCGGCGTCCCGACGATCTTCGCCGACTCCTCGCAGCCCGACCGGCTGGCGCGCGTGCTCGCCGAGCAGGCGGGCCTGCACGTCCAGGTGCGGTCGCTGTTCTCGGAGTCGTTGAGCCGGCCCGGCGAAGGCGCCGGCACCTACCTGGAGCTGATGCGCTCCAACACCGACGCGATCACGGGCGGGCTCGCCCGATCGTGACACCCGAGGAAAGGGAATCATGACCACGTCACTTCGAACCGGACGGTCCGCGAGAGCCGCAGCGCTCTCCATCGTCACCGCCGGTGCATTGGTGCTGAGCGCCTGCGGCTCGGGCGCCGGGAACGGAGGGCAACCGCCCCAGGTGCAACCGTCAGGGACCCAGCCGTCCGCGACTGGTGCGCCGGTGACCGATCCCGTGGTCGTCACCTACGCCGGTGGCTTGTACGTGCTGGACGGCACGACGCTGCAGATCGCGGCGGACGTCCCGCTGGAGGGGTTCAACCGGGTCAACCCCGCGGGCGACGACCGGCACGTCATCGTCTCGACGGCGGCCGGGTTCCGGGTGCTCGACGCGGCCGGCGCGGCGTTCACCGACGTGACGTTCCCCGGCGTGAAGCCCGGGCACGTGGTGCGGCACGCGGGCAAGCTCGTGCTGTTCACCGACGGCACCGGGGAGGTCACGGTGCTGGACCCGCGCAGCCTCGGCGGTGACGGCCCACCCGCGACGCGCGGGTACACCTCGGCCGAACCGCACCACGGCGTCGCGATCGAGCTGGCCGACGGCACGCTGGTGACCACGCTGGGCAACTCCGAGACCCGCCGCGGGATCGTCGTCCTCGACGCCGACCGCAAGGAGCTCACCCGCAACGAGGACTGCCCGGGAGTGCACGGTGAAGCGACCGCGCAGGGCGAAGCCGTGGTCGTCGGCTGCGAGAACGGCGTGCTGATCTACAAGGACGGGGCGATCACCAAGGTGCCCAGCCCGACCGCGTACGGCCGGATCGGGAACCAGGCGGGCACCGACACCTCACCGATCACGCTCGGCGACTACAAGAAGGACAAGGACGCCGAGCTGGAGCGCCCGACCCAGATCTCGCTGATCGACACCGCCGCGGCGAAGGTGAAGGTGGTGGACCTCCCCGCCAGCTACAGCTTCCGATCGCTGGGCCGGGGCCCGCAGGGCGAAGGGCTGGTGCTGGGCACGGACGGGCAGATCCACGTGGTCGACCCGGTGGCCGGAGCCGTCGTCCGGTCCATCCCGGTCACCGGGGCCTGGCAGGAGCCGCTGGAGTGGCAGCAGCCGCGACCGGCGCTCTTCGTGCGGGGCGCGACGGCGTACGTCTCCGACCCCGGCACGAAGCAGATCGTCGCGATCGACCTCACGTCCGGGGCGAAGAAGGCGACCGCCTCGCTCCCGCAGACACCGAACGAGCTCAGCGGCGTCACGTCGTAGCGTCGGGCGGGGATGCGTGCGTTCCGCACGCGAGGGCAGCAAAGCCACTTTCCGGCCCTCACAGGGCAGGAAAGTGGCTTTCCTGCCCTCCCCACGGGCGCTCAGCCGCGTTGCGCTGGGGTGTCGGTGGGCAGCCAGACGCGCATGGTGGAGCCGCCGCGTTCGGCCCAGTCGTGGTACGGGACGAGCGGAACGTCGAAGCCGTCCTCTGCGCCGTCTTCTGCGCCGTCCTCTGCGGCGCCGTCGGGATGCGGGTCGGGCGCGGCGTAGGGCCACGGGCCTGCCGGTGCCACCAGGGGCCGCAGCCGCACGGTGACGGCACCGTCGGCCTCCTGCGGTGGTGCGTCGGCGTCGAGCCGCACCGCGGCGACGTCGGTGTGCCGCCCACCGGTCGCGGCGGCGAGGTCGATCGATTCGAGGCAGAGGACCTCGGGACCGCGCTCCACGGCGAGGCACCCGCGCACGGCGTCGATGCGAGGGTCCGCGGCGGTGAACCGGGGCTGCACCGGCAGGTGCAGCTCAACGACATCGCCCTCGCGGAAGTGGTGCCGGACGTGCACCGTTCCCGGTTCGGCCGCTCGCTCGGCGGGCGGGTCGCCGGCGGTGCGCACGATCAGGCGGGCGCCCTGCGCCCATGCCGGCACGCGCATGGTGAGCGTCCACGGCGTGCCGGCGTCGGCGCGGACGGTGACGCGGACGACGCCGTCGCGCGGGTAGGCGGTGTCGACGTCGAGTGCGATGGCGGCGCCGCCGGGCAGCGCGGTGCGGATCGTGGCCGGGGCGTACTGGTGCAGCTGCAGGCCGTCGTCGTCGGTGGTGGCCAGGTACGCGGTCAGGCCGGCGAGGGTGCGGGCCACGTTGGGCGGGCAGCAGGACACCTCGAACCACGGTGCCCGCAGCGTCGATGACGCGCGCGGGGATACGTCGCTGTCGGGGGCCGGGGTGCCGGGGCGGCGCTGGTGGAGCGTGTTGGCGTAGAAGAAGGACGTGCCGCTGTTCGACGGGGAGGTGGCGACGACGTTGAACAGGGTTCTTTCGATGAGGTCGGCGTAGCGGGGTGCGCCCTGCGCGAGCAGCAGCCGCCAGCTGAACATGATCGAGGCGACGCCCGCGCACGTCTCGGAGTAGGACCGGTCGGGTGGCAGCACCCAGTCCTCGCCGAACGCTTCGTCCTGGTGGTGCGAGCCCTGCCCGCCGGTGAGGTAGGTGCGCCGCGCGACGGTGTTCTCCCATTGCGTCGTCAACGCCGCGAGCAGTTCCGCGTCGTTGCGTTCGACGGCAACGTCGACGGCTCCCGCAGAGAGGTAGCCGGCGCGGACGGCGTGCCCGCGCAGCACCGTCGCCGCCCGCACGGGCATGTCGTCCTGGAAGTAGGAGCGGCCGAACTCGATGTCGCCCAGCGTGCCGGTGCCGCGTCGCTCCACGAAGAGCGCGGCCTGCGCGAGGTACCGCTCCTCGCCGGTGACGCGGGCGAACTCGACGAGCGCGGGCTCGATCTCGGCGTGGCCGCAGACCGACTCGATCCCGCCGGGGCCGAACACGTCGCAGACGAGGTCGGCGGCCCGACGCGCGACCTCGACGAGCACGTCGTCGGTGCCCGGCCGGGTGCGCGCCCGCGCGACGGCGGCCTGCAGGAGGTGGCCGGTGCAGTACAGCTCGTGCCCCCAGCCGAGCGCGGACCAGCGCGCGCGCTGCCCGGGGCGGCCGAACATCGTGTTGAGGTAGCCGTCGGGTTCCTGCGCCGCGGCGACGCGTGCGGTGATCGCGTCGAACCGGGCTTCGAGCGCCCCGGCCGCCCTATCGGTGCTTCCGGAGCGGCCGATCTCCCAGGCCAGGGCTTCGAGGTACTTGTAGACCTCCGAATCGGCGAACTCCCGCCCGCGCCGCCCGGCGGGCAGTGTGCCGGCGGCGGCGAGGTCGAAGTTGGCGATCCAGCCCTCGCGTTCGAGCCGGTCCTCGATGTGCGGCAAGGTCGCCGCGGCGTTGAGGTGCTGGCGGTCCGCCCAGAACCCGCCGGTGAGGGCGACCTCGTCCAGGCCGAGGGGGCGCAGGCGGCCGCGGCTGGGCGCGACGGGGGTCGCGGTCGTGCTGGTGCTCAGGCTCATGTCATCCCTTGATCGCGCCGGACATGAAGCCGCGCACGTAGTGTCGTTGGAGCAGCAGGAACAGCACGATGCAGGGCAGCGCGAGCACGACGACACCGGCTTCGGTGGCGCCGTAGTCGACAACGCCCTGCACCTGGCCGCGCAGGTTGGCGACCGCCAGCGGCAGCGTCATGCGGCTGGAGTCGTTGATCAGGATGAGCGGCGCCATGAAGTCGTTCCACGCCGCGAGGAACGCGAAGAGGCCGACGGTGATGAGTCCCGGTTTCACGGCGGGCACCAGCACCCGCCACAGCGCCGTGAACGACGAGCACCCGTCGACCATCGCCGCCTCGTCGAGCTCCCGCGGCACGGCTTCGAAGGAGATGCGCATCATGAACGTCGAGAACGGGAGCTGGAACATGGTCAGCACGAGCGCGACGCCGACGAGCGAGTTGTGCAGGCCGACCCGGCTGAGCAGCACGTAGAGCGGGATCAGCAGGGTCGCGTAGGGGACCATCAGGATCGCGAGCGTCACCAGGAACAGCAGGTCCTTGCAGGGGAAGGAGAACCTGGCGAAGGCGTAGCCGCCCAGCAGGGAGATCGCGAGGGTGAGCAGCACCGTGAGGACGGAGACGAACGCGGAGTTGGCCAGGTACTGCCAGATGCCGGCCTGGTAGCCGCCCAGCGCCCGGAAGTTCCCGAAGCCCCAGCCCTCGGTCTGGCTGGTGCCAGGTTGCGGCGACACGGCGGCCAGCGCGGTCCAGACCAGCGGGAACAGGAAGATCACGGCGAGCGCGCCGGTGAACACCCAGTACGGGGTGCGCAGTACGACACCGGCGAGCGTGATGCTGCCGCGGCGCCGTCCGCTCCCGACGGGTGCCGCGACCAGGGCGGTGTCCGCGCGTGTGGTCACGACGTCCCCGCGTCGACGTCGGTCCGGTGGAACGCCCGCAGCTGCACGGCGTTGACCACCACCAGCGCGAGCAGCACGAGCACCGAGAGGGCCGCAGCGACCCCGAGGTCGTTCTGGCCCTGGAACGCGACCGTGTACACCAGCTGCACCACGGAGATCGTGCTGTTGTCCGGGCCGCCTTTGGTGAGGATGTAGAACTGCTCGAACGCGAGCAGGGAGCCGGTCACGCACAGCACGGTGGTCAGCGCGAGCGTGGGACGCAGCAGCGGCAACGTCACGTGGCGGAACGTCTGCCAGCGGGTGGCGCCGTCGATGCGGGCGGCCTCGAACACGTCGAACGGGACGGACTGCAGCCCGACGAGCATCAGCAGCATGTAGAAGCCCGCGTACCGCCACACGATCAGGAACAGCGTCGACCACAGCGCGGCGTCCGGGGTGCCGAGGAACGTGAACCCGAGCTGTTCGGTGATCGCTGCGAAGGGGCCCGCGAACGGCGAGTACAGCACGTAGAACAGCAGCGATGCGGAGGCGAGGCCGAGCGCATTGGGCACGAGGAACGCGGTGCGCAGCAGCCCCTTCCAGCGGGTGGATTCCTGCACGAGCAGCGCCAGCCCGAGCCCGAGGCCGATCAGCAGCGCGGTCGCGAGAGCGGTGTAGGTGAGGGTGAACGCGACCGAGTCGAGGAAGAACCGGTTGCCGACGGCCTTGGTGTAGTTCGCCGGGAAGTTCCAGCCCTGGTTGCCGGAGAGCAGCGGCCATCGCGATCCCGACATCACCAGCACGAGCAGCAGCGGCACCACGAACAGCGCCGTGACGAACACGGCTGTCGGGGCCGCGTAGAGCCAGCCCTGCACCGGCCGGCCCTGCCGTGGCCGGCCCTGCACCGGTCGGCCCTGCACCGGTCGGCCCTGCCGCGGCGACGCGACGGTCACACTCAATCGAGCTCCTCGGGCCGGCGGTGCTACTGCTGCGACAGCACCGCGGTGATCTCGGCGTTGTCCTTGGGAAGGTCGGCGCCGCCGTCGAGGACGGCGTTGCGGACGAGGGTCAGCCACGGGCTGTTCGTCGCGTTGAAGGCCTGCTGGAAGTTCGTCGCTACGGGCGTCTCGCCGCCGCTCGCGACCTCGTTGATGGCGACCAGCCGCGGGTCCTGCGCGGCGTAGCGGTTGCCGGCGAGGTCGGAGCGCGACACCACGTCGCGGTTCTTGCCCAGCACCTCGACCTGCGCCTGCTCGGAGAGGAGCCAGTCGAGGAAGTTCCAGGCCTGCGCGGCCTTCGTGGAGTCCTTCGAGATGCCGATCCCGTCGCCACCGACGAAGGTCGAGCGGCCGCCGTCGGGGCCGGGGATGCCGGCCACGCCGACGTCGAATCCCTGGGTCGAGGACAGCAGTGTGGCCGGGTAGAACATCAGCCCGACCTTGCCCTCGGTGAAGCCCGCGGTCCACGTGGGTCCGGCCTCGTCGCGCGAGGAGGGCAGCACGGCGCCGGCGGCCCACAGGTCGCGCCACACCTGGTAGACCTCGGTCGCGGCGGGCGAGTCGAGCAGCGACGTCCCGCCGTCGGGTGAGATCACCGGCGCACCGGCTGCCCAGATGCTGGGGAACCAGGTGAAGACCAGGCACCCGCCGCAGTTGAGGCCGGTGGCGGTGCCGTACGTGTCCGGTTTGCCGAGGGCCTGGACGGCCTTGGCCGCGGCGGCGTACTCGGCGAGGGTGGCCGGCGCCTTCTCGGGGTCGAGCCCGGCCTCGCGGAACAGGTCCTTGTTCCAGAACAGCATCGACAGGTCCAGGACGAACGGCAGCACGTGCGCGCGGTTCTCGAACGTGCCGGCCGCCATGTGGCCTTTGTTGATCGAGGTCTTGAACGGGAGGCGGTCGATGCTCGCGCTGATGTCCTGGAACAGCCCCTGGCGCACCCAGCTGGGGACGTAGACGATGTCGGCCGCGAACAGGTCGGGCAGGCTGCCCGCGCCGGCCGCGGCGCCGACCTTCGCCACGTAGTCGTCGTTCGGGACGACGGTGAGCTCGACCTTGTTGGTGTGCGCGGCGTTGTAGGCCTCGACGAGCAGCTTCGCCTGCTTCTCCAGCGGGGCGCGGGTCCAGAGGGTGAGCGTCGTGCCGTCGTCGAGGCCGTTCGGGCCGACGGCGGCCGGGTCGGGGGCGCTCGGGGCGGCTCCGGATCCGCACGCGGTGGCGAGGCCCAGCAGCACGACCGCAGCGGCGGCGGTCAGGGTGCGCAGGATCGACCCTCTCGACGCGTTCCTCATGCTGAGCTCCTCGTTGCGCTCCGTCGCGGACGATGAGAAATGCTTTTCGCAAGCGCTATCGAGCCAAGGTCAAATAACAAGGTCAGATGGCATACTCTGCTGCCGAAAAGCTTTTCGGAACCGTAGTCGGATCGGGTGACGACGTCAAGCGGCGGCCGTTGTTACTGTTCGGCGACGGGCGGTGTGGGCGGAGGCGGGATGGCAGGCACGGAACAGGTCTCGGCGAGCGGCGAGCGCGGCCAGCGGCCGGTGACGCTCACCGACGTCGCCCGCCTGGCCGGGGTCTCGATCGCCACGGCGTCCAAGGCGCTCAACGGACGCGACCAGGTGGCGCCGGCGACCCGGCAGAAGGTGATCGCCGCGGCCGATCGCCTCGCGTTCAGCCCCAACCCGCTGGCTCGCGGACTGCTCGCCGGGCGGACCGGCACGGTGGGCCTGCTCACCAGCGACCTGGTCGGCCGGTTCGTGATCCCGATCCTGATGGGCGCCGAGGACGCGTTCGGCGCCGGGAAGATCAACGTGTTCCTGTGCGACGCCCGCGGTGATGCCATCCGCGAGCAGCACCACCTGCGTGCGCTGCTGAGCCGCCGGGTCGACGGGCTGATCGTGGTGGGGGAGCGGACCGACCCGCGCCCGTCGTTGGGCAAGGACATCCCGGTCCCGGTGGTGTACGCCTACGCGCCGTCGGACGATCCGAGCGACCTCTCGCTCACCCCCGACAACACCACGGCGGGCCGGATCGCGGTGGAGCACCTGGTCGGCAGCGGGCGCACCCGGATCGCGCACATCTCCGGCGATCCCGGGTACGCCGCGGCGCGTGCCCGGGCCGCCGGGATCGAGGCGGCCTTGGGGGAGGCCGGGCTGGAGCGGATCGGCGACGTCCTGTTCTCCGAGTGGTCGGAGCGTTGGGGTCGTGATGCCGCCGCGCTGCTGCTGACCCAGCACCCGGACATCGACGCCGTGGTGTGCGGCTCGGACCAGATCGCACGCGGGGTGCTCGACACCGCACGCGACTTCGGCCGCGCGGTGCCCGAGGACATCGCCGTCATGGGGTTCGACAACTGGGAGGTGCTGACGACCAACTCGCGCCCGGAGCTGACCAGCATCGATGCGAACCTGCAGGAGCTGGGCCGCACGGCGGCGCAGCGGGTGTTCGCGGCGCTGGACGGGGTGGACGTCGGCAGCGGCACGCAGTACCTGCCGCCACGGCTGGTCATCCGGGGCTCCACGATCGCGCGGCGCTGAGGGATCCCACCCTCCCCGCGGTCATGTTTCGTGGGCCGCCCGCACCGATACGAGAGGGCAGGAAAGCCACTTTCCGGCCCTCACAGAGCCTGGACGTGCTGTCAGGTGAATCGCCGCATGCCCCTGTCCGACGGTGCTCACCGTCGATTCACCGTGCACACCGCCGGCCATGTGCAAAGCACAC
The DNA here is from genome assembly GCF_021245725.1 of Pseudonocardia sp. TRM90224. GTDB lineage: Bacteria > Actinomycetota > Actinomycetes > Mycobacteriales > Pseudonocardiaceae > Pseudonocardia. Next base: position 28,271 of record NZ_JAJGSX010000053.1, read on the forward strand.
CGCCGGTGTGCATAGTGCGCCCCGCTCCCAACCGCGGAGCCCACCCGGCTCCGCACAGCGACCTCCCCGCGAGCAGGACGCGTGCGCAACGCACACGTTGCCAGGAAAGCCACTTTCCTGGCACCACAGGACAGGAAAGTGGCTTTCCTGGCACCCCCGACCACCCACCCGGACGAGGGGCACGGTCAGCTCGCACTCGCTCACATGTAGGCGTGAACGACTGCGAGTTGATCAACTCGGGGAGCGGTGAACGCGCACTCACTCATCAGCAGCCATGAACAACAGTGAGTTGACCAAGTCCCGGACTGCCCGCACCATCCGACGCCGACCATGATCACCAGCCTGGCGCACGAACCGACCAAAATGAGTCGTTCACGCACCGAGACGGTGATCATGAACCCGGCCCTCGCCGCCCGAGCCGCACCCGCGTGCGACCGGGCACGAGCGGTTTCCGACCTCTGTCAGCCCGCAGCCGCGGACCCCAGTTGCGCCCGGCACGGATTCAGGCCCGGCAGCCCGCCCCGGCCGACGAGGTGGAGTGGATGGCGTGGGCTGGCTAGACCGGCTCGCTGTACCAGCGCCGGTGCACGGCTGGTTCGACCATGAGCACGCTCGCGGTGGCGACGGCAGCGACGAGCCAGACCAGCCGGTCCGTCGAACCGACCGCGGCGACGATCCCCGCAACCGCCGCGACGGCCGGGCGGACCAGCGTGAACGGACCCAGCGCGAGCACCATCACGAACGTGCTCTCCCGCATCGGCAGCAACAGGTAGGAGATGAGCGAGAGCACCACGACCGCGGCGAAGGGCAGCAGCACCAGGAGCATCCGCCCACCGGCCGAGACCAGCTCGTCGTAGCGCTGCCCCGGGTCCGCCGCGACCGCGATCCCGATCGCGACGAGCAGACCCACGGCCGCGGCGCCGGCGGCGCCGACCCCGAGCCCGCGCCAGGCGGCACGCCGGTTGTAGGCGTCCTTGCGGATCCGCGCGTTGCGGCCCGTCGCGGCCCGGAACCCGGCGAACAGGCCGTCGACGAGCGCCAGCACCCCCAGCGTGATCGGGATCATCTGGGACCCACGAGACCCTTCGCCCGGCGACCCAGCTCGGCGCGGAACCGCGCCGTCAGCGCGGGGCGGATCCCGATCACCGGCCGCATCGCGGCGCAGAACGGGTTGGCGTGCCGGGTGGGTTCGAACAGGAACGTCTCCATCCCGCTCGCCTGTGCCGCGGCGGCCAGCAGCACGTCGTCGCCGTGGGCTCGACGCGCCGACGCCACCCCGTCGTGCCGGCCGAGCGGCTCCCGCATCCGGGCGCGGTGGTAGATCCAGGCGCCCAAGGGCGCGAGGCGGGTCGCTGCGATGTCGTAGTGCACGAACGCGGCCGTCGCGGGCCGGTCCTGCGCGCGGAAGAACGTCCCCAGCGCGTCGGCGGGGAAGTGGTGCAACACGCCGTTCGAGAGGTAGAGGGTCGCGTCCTCGTCCAGCGCGAAGGCGTCGCCGCACACGAACCGGCAGGGCAGCCGCTCCTCGACGGCGAGCCGCTGCGCCTCGCCGACCAGCGCGGGGTTGAAATCGACGCCGATCAGCTCGACGTCGGGCCCGAGCACGCCCGAGCTGGCCAGCGCCCGGACGACGTAGCCGAGGCCGCACCCGATGTCCACCACCCGCAGCGGGTGAACGCCCCCGTCGCGGGCCGCCGCGAGCACCGGGACGAGCATCTCCGCGAACCGCTGCGCCATGTGCAGCTCCTCGCCGAGCCGCTGCAGCTCGGTGTGGGCGCGCACGAGCAGCCGGTCGACGGCAGCGTCGTCGAGGTTGGGGCCATCGGTCGGGATCCGCTCCACGATGCGGGCTGCCCGCGCGTCGGCTGCCGCCCGCAGCCGGGCGACGACGTCCGCCTTGACGACGGGCAGCCGCTGCCGAGTGGCCGGATCCCAGCTCACCACCAGGTCGGAGATCTCCAGCACGGCCATGGCGGCACCGTACCGGCGGGCGCGGTCGCCGATTCGAGGCCGCGCCCGCGGGTCGTGGATACGATCACGAGGTGCCCGACGCGATCTTCGCCGATCCCCGGCTCGCGGCCGTCTACGACGCGTTGGAGGGGGAGCGCGCCGACCTGAAGGCCTACCTCGACATCGCCGACGAGCTGGGTGCGGGTCGGGTGCTCGACGTCGGCTGCGGCACGGGCTGCCTGGCGTTGCTGCTGGCCGGCACCGGCCGCGAGGTCGTGGGTGTCGACCCGGCTGCGGCGTCGCTGGCGATCGCGAGGTCGAAGGAAGGCGCTGATCGAGTCGCCTGGGTGCTCGGGGACGCCAGTACCGTGCCGGCCGTCGGGATGGATCTCGCCGTGATGACCGGGAACGTGGCTCAGGTCTTCCTCACCGACGACGACTGGGCCCGAACCCTGCAGGGCGTTCATGCCGCGCTGCGGCCCGGGGGCCATCTCGTGTTCGAGACGAGGCGGCCCGAACGTCGGATCTGGGAGGAGTGGGCCGCAGGTTTCGGGCGGTCCACCTACGACATCCCGGGGATCGGATCGGTGGAGCAGTCCTCTGAGGTGACCGACGTGAGCCCCCCGTTCGTGTCCTTTCGTGGCACCTACACGTTCCAGTCCGACGGCGCCGTCATCACCTCCAAGTCGACCCTCCGGTTCCGCAGCCGGCACGAGGTGGAGGAAAGTCTTGCGGCCCACGGCTTCCACGTGCGGGATGTGCGGGAAGCCCCAGATCGCCGGGGCCTCGAGTTCGTGTTCCTCGCGCAGCGATAGTGCCGGAATTGTCTGAATCGATCTGAGCGCCGGCCGTTGACGCCCTGTCGTTGGCTTCTAGACTTGAGTCGTTCACCACTTGTCAATCTTCTTCATCCAGTGAAGGGTGTCGCAGGTGGTGCAAGCGGTTGATGGGAAGCGCGCGTTGGACGATGGGCCGACGCAGGAGCTGCCCGTCGTCGGCAGCCGGGCCGTCGAGACGGATGATCCGCGCAGGTTGCCCCGCAGCGTGGCCGCCCTGGCCCGGCTGGGGCAGCGGAGATGGGTGTCCGCCGCCGTCGCGATGGTGATCGTCGTGTTCGGTGTGCTGGGTGCTCTCATCCCGGGTGAGTTGGTGGAGTTCCGCGGGGAGTGGCGATTCGATCTCGACGGGGAGAACACCCTGCCCGCGCTTTTCTCCGCCGCGTTGCTCGTGTGCGGTGGGCTGAGCCTGCTCACGGTCGCGATATCGATCCGCTACATCGCGTTGGGGATCATCGGCGCGCTGCTCACCTATATGGCTTTGGACGAGGTGCTGGGGATCCACGAAAGGTTGGAGACGGTCACCGGTATCAGCTGGCAGGCGCTGTACCTGCCGATCGCCGCTGTGGCCGGGGTCGCAGCCCTGCTGATCGGTGAGCGGCTGCGCAGGGCTCGGCTGTTCCTGCCGTGCGTGGCGTTGGCCGCGGGCGGTGTGGCGTGGGTCGTCGCCCAGCTGCTGGAGAAGCTCGAGTGGGAGGGCGACGTCCCCCAGCCGGGCTACGTGCCCATGATGGTCACCGAGGAGATCCTCGAGATGGTCGGCTCGTTCTCGTTCCTCATCGCAGGGTTCGCCCTTGCCATCGCGGTGAGCCGGGAGTTGCTCCTGCCGCCGCGGCACCAGCAAGCCGGACGACGGAACGGCGCGGCAGGCTCGCCCCGCTGACCTGGGCACGGCGGCGGCAAGAATACGACGATTCCTGGCGGCCGGGAGTATTTGGGGATTCTCCGGTCATTCATACGCTGTCGACACAGTCTCCCATTCGAATCGGGGTCAACGTGATCGGCTTCGTCGCCAAACTATCGGATCGCATCCTCAGCACACTCGTCCCGCAGGCCGGCGCGGCTGCGCAGTCGCCACCCTGCAAGCAGGCGCCGCCACGGTTCTGCTCGTGCTACGGCAGCCGGGCGTCCTATCGGCCCTGCATCATCTGCAGCGATGGCAAGATCTCGTGCAGCCCGACCTGTTCGCTGACATACACCTGCTGACGACCGGCGGCAGGGCGAAGCGCGCAGAGTTTCGGCGTGAATCGGAACGGGCAGTTACAGGCGCGCGGCCCCGACCGCATGGGTTCCCGACCCCTCGGCAGGAACCCGGCCGACAGCAGGGCGGTCCAGCACCGGATCGCCCTGCTGCCGCGTGTTGCGCCGGTCCGTTCAGGCGGGCGGGATGCGGGAGGCGATCTGTTCCTGGGCGTGCGGACACTGGTCGAAGGCCACTGGGCAGGTGAGAGCGTGCTCGATGAGGCCCTTCGCCGCCTGTGCCTGGGCGATCCGGTGCTCGAGGACGGTGACGTGCCGACGAAGCAGATCGGCGTGGTCCATCGGGTTGTCCGTGGACAGGATCTCGTGCAAGTCGCGCAATCCCAGGTTGGCTTCCTTGCCCATCAGGATCATGGCCACGCGCGCCAGATCGGCCTGCCCGTAGCGGCGTTGCCCACCGGCGTCCCGAGCGGGAGCCAGCAGGCCGATGCTCTCCCAATGCCTCAGCACGTGGGTGGCCAGGCCGAACCGGTCGGCGATCTCGCCGATGGTGAAGCAGGGGCCCGGAGCGGTTGACTTCATGTGCACATTAACCAGCAGCCTGCCGGCATGGGCAACAACGACCAGAATTCTGCCGGACTCGCCATCACCCGCGTGGCCAACGCGTGCGTCCTGCTCGAACTGAACGGCCACACGATCCTCACCGATCCATGGTTCACCGAGCGTTGGTACCTGCGGCGCGGTGAACCGCTCGGACTGGAGATCGCCGAGCTGCCACGGTTGACGGCGATCGTCGCCACGAGTTTCGCAGCCAACCACTGGGACCTGCGCGCGTTGCGCGGGTACCGCCACAAAGCGGTCACACCCGTCTACGTGAGCACCGCCCGGATGGTGCGCCAAGCCCGCGCCCTGGGCTATCCACTCGTGGAGCGTCTGCGATGGGACGAGACCCGCCACCCCGCTCCGTCGCTGTCGGTGGAGGCCGTCCCCGCCGGGCGGACCCTGGCGTGGCCCAACAACGCCTACGCGCTCAGCAGCGGCGGGACCCGGGTCTTCTTCGGGGGTGAGATCTCCGATGTCGCATGGCTGGAGCGCTACCGGGCCCGGCGCGGTCCGGTGGCGGTGGCGCTGCTTCCCGTCAACGGTTTGCGGCCGGTCCTCGGGCCGCCGCTGGTGATGGGGCCCCGCCAAGCCGTGCAGGGGGCCGATGCCTTGGGCGCGCACACGCTCGTTCCGGTGCACGATGCGCACGGCGACGACCTGCTCTCGCTGGTCTTCCACCGGAACGGCTCCGCGGCCGAGGCCGAGGAACTCGCAGCGGGCCGATCAGCCGGACTCGACGTCGTCTGCCTGGCGCCGGGGACCCGCTGGGCGTACCCGGCGGCCGTCTGACGAGCACCGAGATGCCCCGCCACCTGCCGCGTCCGCGGCACCGATCGACACGTGAACGTCAGACCGCGCGGGCCGCGACGAACGCGGCGGCGGCCCGGTCGAAGGCCGATATCCGGGCGGTCGCGGCGGAGGCGAGCCAGACGAAGCGCCATTGGAAGGGCGGGACGTCGGTGATCGGCACGTAGGCGACGTCGGGACGGACGTAGTAGGTCGTGGCCTGGGTCGGCACCGGATAGGTGCCGATGCCGGCGCCGACGAGGGTGAGCATCTCCTGGACCGTGTTGAACGACGGGCCCCGTTGGACGGGCCGGCCGTCGGCCGTTTCCGCGGGCACGAGGGCCTGGTCCCAGTAGCTGGGAACCGCGGACGGGGTGCTGAGGACCTTGGTGCGGGCGAGGTCGGCGAAGGGCACCGACCGCCGGCGCGCGAACGGGTGCCGGGACGAGACCGCCAGGAGCCGGTCTTCCTCGAACAGCACCCCGCCCGCGGCGAGCTCGGCGTTGTCGCCCTCCTGGACGGGCAACGTGGCGAGCACCATGTTGATCTCGCGGTTGCGGAGGGGTTCGAGGCCCTCGCCGAACTGGTTCTCGCGGACCTGGACGGCGCAGTCCGGGTGGTCGGCCATGAACGTCTCGGCCACCTCCAAGACGAACGGACCCGCGGCGGCACCGACGAAGCCCACCCGCAGGACGTCATGGATGCCACGAGCGGCGGCCGTCGCCCTGTCGAGAGCAGCGTGGATCTGCTGGTAAGCGGGCCGCAGCTCGTCGCAGAGGTGGCGCCCGATCGGCGTCAGCGCCACGTGCCGGCTGGTGCGCTCGAACAGCGGGGCCCCGATGCGTTGCTCCAGTTTCTTGATCGTCTGGCTGACCCGGGCCGTTGAGACGTACAGCCGCTGGGCGGCGCGGCCGAAGTGCAGTTCGTCCGCGAGCGTCAGGAGGATCTCCATTTCCCGCTGCTCCATCGCGCCTGATCGCCCTTCCGCTCATCGGTAACCCGTCGGTTAACGATCGTTGCGCAGACGCTCGTTGTTAGCGGTCACATTCGACGAGATCGTGACCGTACTCGGACACGGACAGGGGCGAACATGATCGGGATCAGCCGTCGCGGGGCAACCACGCTGGTGGGTGCGGCGTGAGCACGCGTGCGGGCGGAGTCGCCCTGGTCGGCGCGACGATCACGACAGGCTTGTCGGCCGGTGCGTTCGAGGTGTTCGGCCACACCATCATGCCGGGGCTGAAGAGCACCGACGACCGCACTTTCGTCGCGGCGTTCCAGAGCATCGACCGGGCGATCATCAACCCGCGGTTCCTCGGCGGCACGTTCTTCGGCGCGTTGGCGTTGACCGCGGCCGCGGCGATCGCCAACCGTCGGGAGCGGCACCGGGCGCACATCGCCGGAGCGCTGGTGCTGTACCTGGCTGCGGTGATCATCACCATGCGGGTCAACGTCCCGCTCAACAACGCCATCAAGACCGCCGGCGATCCGGACCGGATCGATCTCACCGCCGTCCGGGAAGCCTTCGACGAGACCCGCTGGGCCCGGTGGAACACCGTCCGCAGCGCCGCGGCGACCAGCGCGTTCGGCCTGCTGGCGTGGGCACTGGTCCAGCACGACCGGACGACGGACTGACCGTCATCCCATCCGCGTTGCGAGAAGAGAGATCCAACATGATCAGCAACTCGTCCGGCGACGTCCCCGGACCGATCCTCGTCCTCGGCGCCACCGGCACAACCGGACGCCGTGTCACAGCCAGGCTGCGCCGACGGGGGTTCGCCGTGCGACCGGGATCCCGCGCGGCCGATCCGGCGTTCGACTGGTCCGACGAAAGGACCTGGCAACCGGTCCTGAACGGGGTGTCCGCCGCCTACATCGCCTACTACCCCGACATCACGGCGCCCGGAGCGTTCGACGCCATCACCCGCTTCGCGCACACCGCCGTCGCGAACGGCGTCGAACGCCTGGTCCTGATCTCCGGGCGCGGCGAGCCCGAATCCGAAGCCGTCGAGAAGGGTGTGATCGCGGCCAGCTCGCAGACCACCGTGGTGCGCTGCGCGTTCTTCGCCCAGGACTTCAGCGAGAAGGGCTTCGGCTTCGAGGAGATGATCCGCTTCGGCGCTGTTGCGCTGCCCGCTCCCGAAGTCGGCGAAGCCTTCGTCGATGCCGAGGACATCGCCGACGTCGTCGCCGAAGCGCTGGCCGACCCCCGCCACGCCGGGAAGCTCTACGAGCTCACCGGACCCCGGCTGCTCACCTTCCGGCAAGCGATCGCGGAGATCGCCTCCGCCACCGGCCGGCACATCGACTACCAGCAGATCACCCCCGAACAGTTCGTCACCGGGCTCCTCGAGCAGGGCGTCCCCGAGGAAGGTGCCGCCGTCTTCGCCTCGATCTTCGAGACCACACTCGACGGACGCAACGCCCACCTCGCCGACGGGGTCGAGCAGGCACTCGGTCGCCCACCGCGCGACTTCGCGGACTTCGCCCGTGACGCCGCCGCCTCCGGCGTCTGGGACCTGCCTCACGCGGGAAAGCTCGGTGCAAGCGGCGTGTAGTGCCCGGCGATCACCATTCGGGGATGAACTCGCTCGCGGAATCCGAAGGCGTTCGCCGGACGACGTTCTGGCTGCTCATGGCGGCGATCGGGGTGGATGTCGGGATCGTGGTCACCGAATTCGTCCGGGTCGGCGCGTCCGCGCCGCCCGGCGGATTGGTCGAGGTCGTCGTCCTGGGCCTGGGCGCCGGCTTTCTGCCGACCTCCTACTCGCTTCCGGTGCTCGTCACGGCCGTGCTCCACGCGACGCGGCGCAGGGCCCGGATGTGGCAGTCCCGGACGGTGATCGCCCTGCTCGGCCTGGTGTGGCTCGGCGCCAGCGTCTTCGTGCTGACCAGGTACGCGGTCGGGGTCGGGACCAGCGCGGAAGCTCGCCAATGGGTGACCTTCACCATCGGGCGGATGGCCGGTCAAGCCTCGCTGATCATCGTCGCGATCGTGCTGACCTTTCGTGACGACCTCGGGAAGCTCCTCTGGCGGCGCTCCTCAGGGCCCGCGCCGAGATAGACCGCGGTGCCGCGGAAGCTTGATCAAAGGGCGCTGGGGTTCATCTCACCCGTCCTAGCACGGCTCTGATGACGCCGGACGGGGCCTCGTAGGTCTCGGCCAGCTGTGCGACCGACGGCAGACACTCAACTCACGACCACGCCCGCCCGGCGACCGGCGCAGCTCATCCCGGGGTTGGGGAGGGCAGGAAAGCCACTTTCCTGCCCTGTGGGGGCCGGAAAGTGGCTTTCCTGCCCTCGCGTGCGCACGCACACCCCCTGACCGGCCGTCGCGTTCACCGACCTCACCGCGGCCGTACCCCCGAGTGCCGCACCCAGCACCGATCTCATCCCTCGTGGCGCCCCGGAGGGCCATGACCGACTTTCCTGGCAACGTGTGTGCTGTGCTGCCCTCGCGCCCCGGCTCATCCCGGTGCGCTGAGCCTCCCGAGCCGAGCACGGATCTGGGGGACGGTGGCTTCCTCGTCGTGGGTCGTCTCCACCCCGAGGCGGGTCAGGATGTCCAGGGCTTCCTGCCAGTGCCGGCGGGCGTGTTCGTGCTGGTCCACGGCGAGGTGTGCGTGGGCCAGGCCGTCGTGGGCGCGGACCTGGTCGCCGGCGTGGTTGAGTGCGACCGCGGCGTCGAGAGCGGCCTGGTGGCAGCCGAGGGCACGACCAGCGTGTCCGGCGCTGAGGTGCAGCCGGCCGAGGGCCTGGTGTGCCTCGAACTGGCTGTTCACGTCCCCGATCTCCAAGGCGAGGGTGAGTGCCTGCTCGTAGAGCGGGCCCGCCTCGGCGTAGCGGCCTTCCAGGCGGTGGATCATCCCGATCCCGAGCAGCGCTCCGAACGTGGCGCTGCGGCTACCGATGGAACGGGCCAGGACGAGCGTCCGCTCGAACGCATCGGCCGCCTCTTTGCGTTGCCCCTGCAGCCGGTGGACGTGTCCCAGACAGCGCAGTGCCCGGACCTCCTCGTGCGGGTTGCCGATGGCGCGCGCGATCGTGAGCGCCCGTTCGGGGTGTTCGACCGAGGGCCGCCCGAGGTCCAGCTCGGCCCACGCGAGGCAGATCAGCGCCGCGATCTCCCCGCCGCTGTCCGATGCGCGGCGGGCGACGGTCAGCGCCTCGTCGCATATGCCGACGGCGTTCTGGAAGCGGCCCTGCAGCCGTTCGACCGCAGCCAGACCGGCGAGCGCGTCCACCTCGACGGTGGCGAGCGCGAGGTCGCGAGCCGTCGTGAGAGCACGTTCGAAGCACTCGGCGGCTGAATCGCCGCGCGCCTGCGGCCATCGGATCTCACCGAGGCAGACCAGCACCTCCGCCTGCCCGGCCCGATCTCCGCGCTCCTGGACGGAGTCCAGGACGTGCAGGTAGAGCTGTTCTGCGTCGACGAAGGGTCCCCGTGAGCGGAGGAGGCGGTGCAGGGTGACGGTCAGCTGCACGGCGTGCCGCGGCCAGCCGTGTTCCGCCGCGTGCAGGGTCACGGCGAGCAGGTTCGACAGCTCGCTGTCGAGCCAGGCGTTCGCCGATGCCGCATCGGGGAAGGACGTGTCGGTGGGTTTGGTGCGTTGCCGTTCCTGCGTGGTGGGGTGGACGATGTCGATGGCCGACGCCGCGGTGTCGCGGTAGTGGTCCAGCAGCCGGGTGATCGCCTCCCGGCCCTCCGGGCCTGCGTCGTCTCGTGCCGCGGTCGCCCCGGCGTGCGCGCGGACGAGGTCGTGGAACCGGTAGCGGCCCGGGGTGAGCTCGAGCAGCAGGCTGGCTTCGAGCAGCTCACCGATCAACCGCTCCGCCCCGGCCGGCGTGGCGGCGGTCAGGGCCGCGACGGCGTCGCGCTCGACGTCGGCGCCCGGGTGCAGCCCGAGCAGTCGGTACGCGCGTTGGAGCTCACCGTCGAGCTGGTGGTAGGACAGGTCCAGGGCGGCGGAGACGCTGCGGTGTCCGGCGTCGAGCGCGTCGAGCCGGTCCCGGTGGTCCACCAGCCTCTCGACCAGGTGCTGCACCGTCCAGGCCGGGCGCGACCGCAGGCGGGCCGCGGCGATCCGGATCGCCAGCGGCAACCGTCCACACAGCTCGACGACCTCCGCCACCCCGTCACCCGACCCGCCGGCCGCCCGTTGTGGCCCTGCCACCTGGCCGAACAGGTCGATCGCGTCCGTCGTGCTCAACACGTCGAGCGACAGCGCGTGGGTCTGGTCCAGCCCGGTGAGCCGGCGCCGGCTGGTCACCAGCACCAGACACCCCGGCGTGCCCGGCAGCAACGGCCGCACCTGCGCATCGCTGACGGCGTTGTCGAGCAGCACCAACACCTTCCTGCCCGCCAACCGGCTGCGGTACAGCGCCGCCCGATCCTCCAGGTGCTCCGGGACCTGCTCGCCCGAGACGCCCAGCGCGCGCAGCAGCCGGTCCAGCCCTTCCGCCGCGTCCACCGGTGGCACACCATCGGTGTAGCCGTGCAGGTCGAGGAACAGCTGCCCGTCCGGGAACCGGCCGGCCACCCGGTGCGCGGCATGGATGGCCAACGCGGTCTTCCCGATCCCGGCCATGCCGTCGATCGTGCTGATCACCACCGTCGCGGCCTCGTCGCCGAGGTCTTCGAGGCCGGCGAGCTCGGCCACCCTGCCGGTGAACGCGGGCGGCACCGCCGGCAGCTGCCGCGGCGCCACCCGTTCAGGCAGCGCCACATCAGGTGCACCGCTGTGCCCCGCCACCAAGCGGCGCTCCTCGGCGGCGCTCAGCTCCAACCCCGACGCCAGCAGCCGCAGCGTCGTGACCTGCGGCCGCGCCACATCACCCGCCTCCAACCGGCGCACCGTCCGCGCACTCAACCCGGCACGCTTGGCGAGCTGCTGCTGGGTGAGCAGCGCACGTTCCCGCCACATCCGCAGCAGCTCCGCCGCACTCACCCCACCGATCGACACGGCCCCCACCGCTCTCTTTCCCGATGATTCGAGCAAACTGGACATCAGTGCGCCGCCTCCGGTCAGGCGGCGATGTGCTCGACGAGCAGGTGCGGGGCGTCGAGCGCGACGAGCGTTCTGGCGTTCGGCACCTCCACGAGGTGGGCGTTGCGGAAGGCGTCCTGCAGCCTGCGACCGAGCTGCGGGGTGAACGCGCGGTCGGCGGTGCCCCAGACGATGGTGACCGGACCGGTGAACCGGTCGAGCCGGGTCGAGACGTCGAGCAGGTCGGCGGGCCTCGCCGCCCGGAGGAAGGCGACGGCGTCGCCGCGGATCGCGGCATCGGTGAGACCCGGTTCGATCCAGGACCGCGTCTGCGCCGGGTCGAGCCGCTCGGCGAGCAACCCGAACCCCAGCGGTGAGTGCCGGAAGGCGCGCGACCGCATCGGCTGCAGGTTGATCTTCATCAGGGTGTTGCCCTTGAGCAGCGCGAACACGACGTTGAACGGGAAGGGCGGGAACGTGTCGAACGCGTCGCAGTTGGTGAGCACCACCCGCCCGATCCGGCTCGGATCCGTGTCGATCAGGAACTGGCACAGCGCACCGCCGGTGTCCGCACCCACGAGCGTGACGTCGTGCAGGTCCAGCTCCTCGATGAAGCGGACGATCTGCCGGGCGACCCCACGCGGTGTCTGGTCGGTCCCCGGGTTCGTGGCGACGCGGTGGGCGCCCAGCGGCCAGTCCGGCGCGTAGGAGCGGATGCCCCGGGCTGCCAGCAGGTCGGCGACACCCGTCCAGAGCGTGCCGTCCATCAGGAACGGGTGCACGAACAGGACCGGCGGCCCGGCCGCGTCGAGGGGCCCGGCGGTCCGGTACTCCACGACGCCGTGCGACAGCTCGATCGACGTTCTCGTGCTGTTTCCATTCGCGCTGTTCATCGGGCTTCCGCCCGGACCCGGCGGTAGATCACGATGGCGGCGACGACCGTCCAGACCATCGACAGCACACGTCCGACGGGAAGGAGCACCGAGGCGTAGTAGATGGCCAGCGACAGCACCGACAGCATGGCGAGCGTGCCGGCGATGAAGCCGAACCAGCGGGTCGGGTTGCCCAGCAGCCGCTCGCGACCGAGCACGAGCGCCGAACCGAAGACGAACACGCCGAGCAGGACGACGTTGACGACACCACCGGCGATGAAGCTCGACTGGCGCAGCACCTCGACGGTCGTGTCGTCCGCTGTCGGCGCGAGCACGGCCAGGGTCCCCGACAGCACCGACGAGACCACCATGGCGGTCGTCGACACGTAACCGATGCGTGGCAGCCATGCGGCGCCCGCCGCGCGCAGTGCAGGCGCGAGACCGGCGACGAACAGCGCGAAGCAGGCCACCGACACGACCTGCAGCACGGCGGTGATCGTGACGGCGACGGGGTTGGCCGTGTAGAAGTCGGCCACGGCCGAGGCGGGGGAGCCGGGCAGCGGCAGGTCCCGGTCCGTGAACGCCCCGGCGAGCGGGCTCACCGCGAGGTAGGCGACGAGGAACCCGACGGCGGCGAGCACGCCGGTGGTGGGCGAGGTGCGGGACGAGGCACGGGCGGGCGCATTCATGGCTTTACTCCTCTTTGGGTGTTCGGTGACAGGGTCGTGGGTGGAACGTCGGGCCGCGTCCCGCTCAGGAGGACATCCGGCCTACTCCCGTGGTGGTAGGCGGGCCGGTCGAGCTGCGCCCGAAGATCCGCCCGAAGATCCGCCCGGAAAGCCGCCCGCCGGCCGGTAGGGCGCGGCGCAGGATCGCCGGACGGGCCAGCGTGGTCGGGGCGTCGAGCAGCCCGAGCACGCGCCCGACCTGGCGCGCGACCACCGGGTCGTGCTCGGCACGGGCGAGCAGGCGGGCGGTGTAGGCGTTCGACAGCCGGGTCCCGAACCACCGGTTCCCCGTGACCTCGGGCAGGGCGAGGTCGGAGTCGAGGCCCATCCGCCACGCAGGACGGACGACCCGGTCGACGGCCGTGAAGTAGCGGTGCGCGAGCCCGGAGCGGCCGGCCGCGAGGCAGCGGCGCAGCTCGAGTGCCTCCACGGCAGCGACCGTCATGCCCTGGGCGTAGATCGGGTTGAAGCTGCAGAGCGCGTCGCCGGCGACGAGCAGCCCGTCCGGGAGGCGACGCAGACGCCCGTAGTGCCGCCGCTGGTAGGCGGGGTAGCGGAAGCGGGCGATACCACTGGGCGGCCCGGCTGTGTTGATCACGGCGGCCCTGATGACGGCGGCCACGTCCGGCGGGGCGACTGCTGCGGCAAACGCGAGGAAGCCCTCGACGTCGACGGGTGGGTGGTTCGCGCGACCGATCCCGAACAGGGTGAGCAGCCGCTGCCCACCCTCGACCGCGACGAAGGCCATGCCGCGGGCGTGCCCGGCGACGGGCCCGACCATCACCGAGGCCTCGACGTCCGCGCCGGGCGGCACCCGCAGCAGACAGGAGGCGTAACCGACGTCGACCGGCGGCCGGTCCTCGGCGGGGCGCTCGAAGCCGAGGGCCGTCAACCAGGCCGGCACGCGGGAGCCGCGGCCGGTGGCGTCGACGACGAGCGCGGCGGGGATGGACTCCGCCGCGCTGCTGGGCGCGCGGTGCAGCACCCGCACGCCCGTGACCCGCGAGGCGCTCTCGTCGGTGAACAGGCCGACGGCGTCGCACTCGTCGATCAGCTCGACGCCCGGCAGGCCGCGGACCCGCTCACGAACGTGCCGTTCCAGGAACGGGCGGCTCGCCTGCACAGCGGTCCCGCCGATGGGCGTCTGCAGCAGGCGCCGGCCACCGATGATCGCGCGGAGATCCACGAGCGGCTCGACGCGGACGGCACCCGTCCGGGTCAGCTCGTCGAGCAGGCCCGGCAGGAGCAGCTCGACGGCGGCGGCGCCGCGGGGCATGAGCATGTGCGCGTGCGCGCCCTGCGGCACACCGCGCCGCGCGCCGGCGCCGTCGATATCAGCGCCGTCGGGGAGCCGGTCCCGTTCGATGATGGTGACGTGGTCATGGGTGTCGGTGAGCGCCCGAGCGGCCAGCAGGCCGGCGATCCCGGCCCCCAGCACGACGGCCTGCTCGCTGCGCGACATCGAGCCACCTCCTCAGTGTTGCGGAGGCCTGACGATGCGCTGCTGCGGTGTTCAACCAGGAGGCCGGACGCTGTCCATTTCGTGGTCAGATCCCTTCTGGGGTCAGATCCCTTGGGGTCAGGTCTCGGCACCGTGCAGCTCACGCCGCCACAGCCACTCGACGATCCGGCCGACGGCCCGGTCGCGGTGGCGGCGGTAGGTGCTGAAGGACAGGTGCAGCATCTCGGCGGCCTGCTCCTGGGTCGGTGCGGGTCGCAGGAACGTGCGGTTGACCACGTCGAACAGGCCCTGCTCGCGGGGGTCGGCGCTCAAGGTGGCGGCGGCCTCGGTGATCAGCTGTTCGAGGGCGGCCGCGGGCTCGCGTCCACCGGCCTGGTCGCGCACGAGCCGGGAGCGCAGCAGCGGGTTGCGGCGCAGCGCTGCGGGGGTGTGCAGGTCGCGCAACGCGGCCCGGACGGCCGTCGCGAACTCGGGCTGGGAGAGGACGAGCTCGGGGGAGTGCGGGTGCGGTGGCGCGGTCGGCAGGCCGAGCTCACCTTCGGCGGTGCGGTCCAGCCACTCCCGCAGCCCGGCGCGCCGCCAGTCGTGGGCGAACACGACGTAGCGCCGGCGGCCGATCTCGAAGTCCGCCTCGCGGGCCCGCCCGAAGTCGATGTAGTCCATCACCGGCGCCCAGGGCTGCTCGTCCTCGTACGTGCCGATGAAGTCCCAGGCCCACCCGTGCTGCCCGACGAGGTCCTCCACGAACCAGACCGTCATCAGGCCGAGGGATGCCGACGGGCCGTGGCCGTACTCGGCGTCGACGAAGAACCGCGACGCCAGCACCTGCTCGCCTGGCCGCGGCGGGCCGTGCCGCTGGGCGTAGGCCCACATCGCGCGTGTGCCGGGATCGTGGTCGAGGTCGGCGGCCGTGGCCTCGTGCAGCGCCAGCCGCCCGGCGTATCCGGCGACCTCACGTTCGGGCCCCCGGAAGACCCGGAAGCCGGCCGGCTGCCGTCCCAGCCAGAAGTCGACCAGCTCGGCCTGCTCAGGGCCTTGGTGGCGGCGGGTCATCTCCAGGATCGGCTCCCGGTCCGCCGGCTGCACGTTGTCGATCCGGTCGACGCCCATGTCGAAGCGCTCGAAGTAGCGCGCCATGGGCGGGTGCGTCCGCGCGAGGAACATCAGGTCCGCGACCCGTTGCCGCCGATCGGCTTCCCCGGCGTGCTCCGCCTGCGCGATGACCTCGTTCCGGATCCGCCGGTGCAGCTGGGTGTAGCTGTGGCGGTCGCGCCAGCGCAGGTCGACGTCGAGCAGGTCGCGCACGAGGTCGTGCGGGTAGAGCCCGTAGGGGCCCTCTTCCACGAACGGCAGTCCGCGTAGCCACGCGAACAGTTCACCGGCCGCGTCGCCGGCGTCGAACACCGCGCGCAGCAGTTCCTCCGTGGTGAACCGCGCGTACGCCGCGGCCTCCAGCGCGGAACGGTGCAGCGGGCTCGGCGCGGCGTCGACGATGTTCGTGAGCAGCGTCCCGACGAGGTCGGGCACGTCGAGCAGCGATGCGAAGACAGCCCGGTCGCCCCGCCGGCGCACCGCATCGACCAGCAGCGACAACGTGAGCGGGTGCCCGTGGCTGAGGAGCTGGAGACGTTCGTGCAGGTGTGGCTCGATGCCCTCGATCGCGAGGTAGGAGCGGGTGTCGTCGGGGGTGAGGTTGCGCAGGCAGACCACCCGCAACAGGTCGCGCCAGGCCGGATCGGCCAGCCAACGCGCACCCGGTGGGCGCCGGCCGGCGAGCACGACCAGCGTGTCGCCGGGGAGCGACGGCACGAGCTCCGCACGCACCCAGTCCTCGAGGGGCTCGAGCAGCTCGAAGGTGTCTACGAGCAGGACCGGCGGGCCGTGCACGTCGAGCCCGTCGTCGAGCCTGTCCTCGAGCCGGTTGTCGAGCGCACCGAGGACGGCTGCGCGGGTCGGTGTGATCAGCCGGGCGTCGATCCGGACGACCCGCACGGCCTCGGACTCCGCGGCGTCCGCGAACAGGTCGAGCAGGCTCGACTTGCCCACGCCGCCCGGGCCGTGCAGGAACAGCACCCGGAACGGCTCGGGGATCCCACCATCCGCCGAGCCCTCCGTCGTGAGCGAGTGGACGGCGTGCCGCAGCAGCTCCACCTCGCCGGAACGGCCGACGAACCGCCGCAACCGCGCTCGCCGGAGGTGCTCCCCGAGCGACTCCCGCTCGACCATCATCACTACCGCCTGCCCCCCGCCCGGCGAGCGCCGGGTGTGCGTGACCGGCACCTTCGCACGAACCTATCGTCCGAAGGTGCCGGTCACGCAGCTCCTTATCTCTAGATGCCGGTCTCTTCCACCGGGTCGGTGCTCGGCCGGCGCCGGGTGCGCGTGAGCCGCCACGACGCGACGCCGCCGAGCGCCGCCCCGGTCAATGCCGAGAGCGCGACGATCCATCCGGTGGGCAGTTCACCGGTGCCGGATGTGGTCACGCCGCCAGTGGGCCGGATCGGCACGTCGGCGGCGGGTTGCCCTTGCGGCTCGTCGTGGCCGAGGAACTCGCGCAGCATCCCGGTATCGGTGATGATGTTGAAGTTCTGGCCGAGGGACGGATGCACCATCTGGCTGTTGACGCCGTAGACCTCACCCCGGGAGTTGATCGTGGGCCCGCCGGACGTGCCTTCGGCCAGGTCGGCGTTGATCTGGTACGCCGCAACGCCCTGCCAGAACTGCCGGGCCGTGATCGTGCCGCTCGTGTTCGTCGGCTGCAGGCGCGAGTCCTGCAGCACCTCGGCCACCGTCTTGCCGCCGGAGAGCAGCGCCGTGACGTTGACCCCGTCCGTCGACGGGATGTTCAGGCCGGGAAAGCCGATGGACGTGACGGTCTCGCCCAGCCGTGGAGTGCCCGACGCGATCGCCAACGGCTTCGCGGGCGGCAGGCCGGCCACCTCGAGCTTGGCCGTGTCGCCGTCCTCGGCGGAACGGAAGCCGTCGACCCTGACGATGACGGGCGTGGTGATGACCGCCCCGGGCAGCTCGCGCGGCTGGAAGGCGTAGACCGTCCGCTTCGGCTCGGGACGGACGGCAGGCGCCGGCACCAGCAGGCCGGTCGCCGGGTCGAACTCCGGAGGAGCCTGGGCGTCGATGATTTCCCGGCCCTCCTTCGGGTCGACGCAATGCCCCGCGGTGGCGATCGTCGTCGGGCTGTCGAACCAGCCCGTGCAGAGCGAGAAGGCCGGGAGCTCGCTTCCCGGCGTCGCCCGGGCGTCCTGGGTCGGGAGCGGGGAACCCGCAGGGTCCTCCCACACCGTGACCAGGCCGACGATCGACTGCTGGAGCGACTCCAGCAGCGCGGGTTCGATCAGCGTGTTGAGCGAAGCGGCGTCGTCCGGCGGGGCCGACGGCGGTTGGGCCGCGGCCGAGGCGTCGAAGACGACCAAGCACGTGCAGGCGACGACCAGCGCCGCTGCCAGACTCAGCAGCCAGCGGGCAGGCCTCACCGCGAACGAAACAGTACGCATTCCAGCTCCCCCTCAATCGTGTCTCGCTCCAGATGACCCCGGGGAGCCGCGTGGGGTGGGGGTGGCGTACCGGACTTTCACCGGACATCGACGGCATTTACACATTTTCCACACATTCGTCAACGAGTCATTGACGCCGACGTTTTGCCATTCAACCATTGACCGGCTCCGGCGGCGGAGGACGGAGCGGGGGAGTGGCCGCAGTGTCGACGCCGGGAGATGGACACGAAGCGCTTACCTCTTGCCATTCTTCGCTCGCCGTTCGTGACCGCTTTTCGAGAGCGGGTGTTGCGAGGCCTCGGTGGTTATGCTCGCCGTCGGGGGGTCGGTGAATGGTTGATGATCGGTGGCTGGGTGCCGAGCTGGCCGGGTACCGCATCGAGGCGTTGATCGGTCACGGTGGGGCGGGTGTGGTCTACCGGGCGGTGCAGGTGCGGTTGCAGCGGGCGGCTGCGGTGAAGCTGTTGGCTCCCGGCCTGGCGAGTGATGCGGAGTTCCGGCAGCGGTTCGAGCGGGAGGCTCGGCTGGCGGCTCGGTTGGAGCATCCGCACATCGTGCCGATCTACGACTCGGGTTTCGCGGACGGCGTGCTGTACCTGACGATGCGGTACATCGATGGGCCGAATCTGGCAACGGTCGTGGACGACAACGGCCCGATGGG
Source organism: Pseudonocardia sp. TRM90224 (assembly GCF_021245725.1). Classification (GTDB taxonomy): domain Bacteria; phylum Actinomycetota; class Actinomycetes; order Mycobacteriales; family Pseudonocardiaceae; genus Pseudonocardia. The sequence continues at coordinate 46,868 of NZ_JAJGSX010000053.1, forward strand.
GCTGCACCAGGTGTGTGGGCTGCTCACCGGCATCGCGGAGGCGCTCGACAGCGCACATCAAGCGGGGCTCGTGCATCGTGATGTCAAGCCGGCGAACGTGCTGCTCGCCACCGCGGGTCGGCATGCCTACCTGTGTGATTTCGGTATTGCCCGGTATGCGGCGGCGGGCAGCACGTTGACCTCGGCGGGTCAGCTTCTGGGAACGTTGTCCTACTGCTCTCCTGAGCAGCTGCAGGGTCGGCATGTGGATGGCCGGGCGGATCAGTACGCGTTGGCGTGTGTGGCGTTCTTCTGCCTGACCGGCCGGGCTCCGTTTGTCGCCGACGAGCCGTCTGCGGTGATGTTCGCCCACATCTTCGCCGCCCCGCCGCCGGCCAGGGCGCACAATTCGGCATTGTCCCCGGCGGTCGACGAGGTCATTGCCCGTGCGCTCGCGAAGGAGCCGGCGGACCGTTTCGACGACTGCGCGACGTTCGTCCACGCGCTGGCCGCCGCTGCGGGCCCGGTGGCGCCGCCGGGGGCGCCCTCGCCCGCGCGATACGTGTCAGCGACCGCCGAAACGGTCGTTCGGGGAGCCGGTGAGGCTGTCACCACTCGGATCCGGCCCCCGCTGCTGGGTTCGACGGGCCGCACGCGTCTCCGGCGGATCCTGCTAGTGCTCGGCATTCCCGTCCTTGCCGTGCTCGTCGCGGTCGGAGCGCTGGTGGCGTTCCGACCGGCGGGCTCGAACCCCGCGACCTCACCCCCCGCGACCGTTCACGCCGCGCCGACGACTGGCCCACCTCGCACCCTCCCGATCGACAACCCGCGTTTGGTCGACCCCTGTGCCCTGCTGGGCCCGGAGCCGTTCGCCGGATTCGGGAAGGTCACGGCGGGACCGGCGATCAGCGGGTACTTCCGCCAGTGCGTGCTCGTTCTCTCCCTGACGACCGGGGGTCGGCCAGGGTCGAGGCGAGCTTCGGGGAGCTCCTCGGACCACCGGTCGACGCAATCGAAGAAGAGCCCGGCGGACTGCGGATCACGCGGCTCGCCGCAACCGCGCCCGGCTGCCCGCGCAGCATCGTGCTGTCGGATCGGACCAGCGTCCGCATTGCCGTGAAGATCACCGGTGGATCGGCCGACGCGTGCGCCATCGCCGACCTCGGTACCGGCCATGTGGTGCGGATCCTGACGGAGCGTGGAGTGCCCTACCTGCCCACTGCTGACGGTGAGGCGAACTCGCTGCGCCGTCAGCAGGCCTGCAGCCTCCTCGATGACCAGTCACTGCGGCGCGTACCTGCCTTGGACCCGACTCGACGCCTCGAAGGTTTTGCGGGTTGGACATGTGCGTGGGGAAGGGACTCCTACCCCGACGGATATCAACCCCCGACGGTCGTCCTCGACTTCGAATGGATCACCCCGCTCACCGCCCGTGAGGGTGAGCGACAGATGCTCGGGGGTCGCACGGTGTTCCTCGGCCCAGGCGAAGAGTCGAATGGCCTGGCCAGCTGTCACGTGTTCGTCGTGTTCCGCGACCGACCCCTGAGCAGTGGCAACCCGGCGCAGGAGATCGTGCGTATCTGGGTCCATGCCGACCTGCCGGCGGCCGAGCAGTGCCGGCTGGCGCAGGACTTCGCGTCGACCGTCATTTCCAAGCTTCCGCCACCCTGAGCGGGGTCAGGCCATGAACTCCAGGATCTCGGCGTTGACCTGGTCCTTGGCGGTCACGTAGAGGCCGTGCGGGGCGCCCGGGAGCTCGACGAGACGCCCTTTCCGCAGGAGTCCGGCCGTCGGGTGTCCGGTGATCTCGATCGGTGCAGACTGGTCGGCTGTTCCGTGCAGGAGCAGCACCGGGACGTCGATGGCCGTCAGATCGGCGCTCAGGTCGACGGTGGCGAAGGCGCGCACGCAGGCGATCTGCACCTGCAGCGGGACGGTCAGGATCGAGCGGATCCCGTCGTCGACGAGAGCCTGCGACACCCATGATCCGGTGCCATCGGTGGCGAAGTAGCCGGGCGCCGAGTCGTGGAACCACTTCGGACGGTCCGTCCGCAGCAGGTCGAACCACGCCTCGAGGTGGCCGGGGCCGGTGGCGCCCTGCAGGAAGGGAGTCATGGCGCCCAGGAAGACCGCCCGGGAGACCCGTGCGGTGCCGTGCTGCGACAGGTAGCGGGTTGCTTCGCAGGTGCCCATGCTGTGCGCCACGAGCGTGACGCCCTGCAGGTCGAGGTGCTCGATCAGGCCGGCGACGTCGTCGGCGAGCGTGTTGATGTCGTACCCGGTGCTGGGCACGTCGGAGCGGCCGTGCCCGCGCCGATCCAGCGCGATGCACCGGTAGCCGGCCGCGAGGAGGGCGTCCACCTGGTACTCCCACATCGTCGAGGAGAGCGACCACGAGTGCAGGAGCACGACGGGTTCGCCGGAACCGAAGTCGGAGTAGAAGAGCCGGGTGCCGTCGGGAGCGATGAAATCCATGTGTCGAGCTTCGCGCCGGGCCAGGAGCCGGTCGATTACCTCCGACGTCATGAGTAGTCCTACGCCGTGAACACCTACTTCGACTGGCTCGGACTCAGGGCTTGCGGCCGACCCCGCCGAACGCGTCTACCTCGTCGGGAACCCGGTTGTGGTGGATCGTCGCTATGCCGGGCACGTCCACTTCTGGCCGCCACCGCGGAACCGAGAGGATGCCGGGTTCGACGATCTCCAACCCGTCGAAGAAGCTCGCGATCTGCTCCGGCGTGCGGAGGTGGTAGGCGACGGCGCCGGAGTCGTTGTACTCGTCCTGCGCCTTGCCGACCGCGGCGCCGACGATGACGTCGGTCCCGTCGTTGATCACCAGGTAGCTGCCCGGGACCATCGGGTCGAGCAGGGTGCGGACGATGGCCTTCGCTTCGTCGAGGTCGCCGATGTGCCCGAGCACGCCCATGAACATGAGCGCGATCGGCTGGTCGAAGTCGAGCACCTCGCGCGCGGCCGCGAGGATGACCTCCGGTTCGTGCATGTCGGCTTCGAGGTAGCGGGTCGCGCCCTCGCGGGTGCTGGTGAGCAGCGCCCTGGCATGCGCGAGCACCAGCGGGTCGTTGTCGACGTAAACGATGCGGGCGTCCGGGGCGACGCGTTGCGCGATCTCGTGGGTGTTGTCCGCTGTCGGCAGCCCGGTGCCGACGTCGAGGAACTGGCGGATGCCGGCGTCGCGGGCCAGGTGGGTCACCGATCGGGTCAGGAACGCGCGGGATGCCCTCGCCACCACGGTGACGTCGGGGTGCACGGAGATGTAGGCGTCGCCGGCCGTGCGGTCGACGGCGTAGTTGTCCTTGCCGCCGAGCCAGTAGTTCCAGATACGAGCCGAATGCGGGATGCTGGCGTCGATTCCGGTGCCCGCGATGGCGTCGGGCGGCTCATTCGTCACAGATGATCTGCTCTCTCTGCAGATATGGGGAGGGATCCGCCCACATCGTGCGCGAGCTTACCGCGCAATGTTGCGATGATCGTCCGGCACGATGAGGGGTGTGGATTCGCCGTCGAGCGACGACTGACCTTCCCCCCGTAGCACGGACACCTGCGGTGTGGGGTCAGTGATGTTGGTCTGACCTGGTGTGCAGGGCTTCAA
>NZ_JAJGSX010000054.1 GCF_021245725.1 Pseudonocardia sp. TRM90224
CTCATCACGGCATCATGACCACACACTGACCCGCACGGTGTCGAGCACGAACTCCACCACTCAGCGGGACGTGACCCGCCGAAGTGGGCACCGCTCCTCAGTTGCGGGTGCTGACGGCTGCCGCGACAGCCACCAGCACCCGCAAGTCGGCCAGCACCGGTGAACGAACGGCACTTTCGTCCACACCTATTGGACGAAAGTGCCCCCCCGTTCGTTCGAACCAGGCGGGCTGCTGGGCCTGCCAGCTCGCCGCAGGCCGCTGTGTGCGATGTGCGCGGAGGTCAGGAAAACCACTTTCATGCAATGCCGTTGCAGGAAAGTGGCTTTCCTGACCCCTGGCGTGTGGGTGGACGACCTGGGCTGCGCGTTTGCCGCTCTCAAGCATCAGGGGGACGTGCGGTGCCAGGAAAGTGGCTTTCCTGGCGCTCCCCGGGGCTGCGGCGCGCGGCTCAGGTTGGTGGGAGCGTTCAGCGGTCCGGGTCGGCCGTCACGCGTGCGATGGTGGCGCCGAGGCCGCTGAGGTTCTCGACGAAGCGGGGGTAGCCGCGGTCGATGTGCTCGATGTCCCAGACCTCGGTCTCGCCGTCGGCGCAGAGCGCGGCGAGGACGAGCCCGGCGCCCGCGCGGATGTCGCTCGCCCAGACCGGGGCGCTCGACAGCTGCGGCACGCCCCGGACCACGGCGTGGTGGCCGTCGGTGCGGGCGTCGGCGCCGAGGCGCACCATCTCGTCGACGAACCGGAAGCGCGATTCGAACACGTTCTCGGTGATCATCGAGGTGCCGTCGGCGACGGCGGAGAGCGCGATCGCCATCGGCTGCAGGTCGGTGGCGAAGCCCGGGTAGGGCAGCGTGACGAAGTCGACGGCGGTGGGCCGGCCCTCCATCGTGACGGTGAACTCGTCCTCGCCGATGTCGGTCCGTGCACCCGCGCTGCGCAGCTTGTCGAGCACGAGGTCGATGTGGTGCGGGTCGACCCCGCGGACGGTCACCTCGCCGCGGGTCATCGCCGCGGCGAACGCCCAGGTTGCGCCGACGATCCGGTCGCCGATCACGCGATGGGTGGTCGGGGAGAGCCCGGTGACGCCGTGCACGGTGAGCGTCGAGGTGCCGACACCCTCGATCTTGGCGCCCATGTGCGACAGCATCGTGCACAGGTCGACGATCTCCGGCTCACGCGCGGCGTTGTCGATCACCGTGGTGCCCTCGGCCAGCACCGCGGCCATCAGGATGTTCTCGGTGGCGCCGACGCTGGGGAAGTCGAGCCAGATCTGCGCGCCGCGCAGCTCCTCGACGCTCGCGACGACCCTGCCGTGCTCGATCTCCGTGGTCGCGCCCAGCTTGCGCAGCCCCGCCTGGTGCATGTCGAGCGGCCGCGAGCCGATCGCGTCGCCGCCGGGGAGCGGGACGACCGCGTGCCGGCAGCGGGCCACCAGCGGCCCGAGCACGCACACCGAGGCGCGCAGCTTCGACACCGAGCGGTAGTCGGCCTGTGAACCTGGCTCGGCGGGCACGTCGATCGTCACGGTGTCGCGCTCGACCTCGACCGTGCAGCCGAGGCTGCGCAGCACGTCGGCCATCAGCGGTACGTCGAGGATCTCGGGGCAGTTCGTGATCGTCGTCGTGCCCTCTGCCAGCAAGGACGCGGCCATCAGCTTCAGGACGCTGTTCTTCGCGCCGACGACGTCGACGGCGCCCACGAGCCGGGCGCCGCCGCTCACCGAAAAATGCTCTGCCACGGACACCGACGCTATCCCCTCACCGTCGTGTCACCGCACCCGCCCCAGGAGCGCCTGGAACGCTCAAGCGGGCGGCGGGAGCTTCCCGACGGCGGCGGACGCGAGTGTGGCCGCCGCCCCGCAGAGCTCCGCGTCGGGCAGCGACCGGTAGACGAACACCTGCACCGCCTCGATCCGCGGCGCCCCGCTCGGCCCGGCGAACGTGCGCTGCCCGAACTGCGCGAAGCAGTCGCTGCCCGCCGTCAGCTGGGTGGTGCCCGGACGGCCGGCGAAGTCGGTGCCGCGGCCGTCCTCCGGGGTCAACGGCGCCCGCCAGGCGAAGGCGAGCCGGACGTAGGCGCCCGTTCCAGACGCCCATTCGCACGACCAGGAGCCGAACCCGGGGCGTCCGGTGACGTCGATGCCCGGGACGGCAGCGAGCTCCTCAGGCGTGATCAGCGCGCAGGCGTCGATGCCGGCGAGCACGCTGCCGTCGGTGAGCGAGCGCGGGCGGGGTGTGATGCCGTGCGCGGTCAGCGCCGCGACGATTGCGCGCGCACCCGTATCTGCGACGGCGCAGGAGACGGCGGAGTCGGTGCCCCTCCCGGTGGTCGTGAAGAGCGCCACATTGCCGTCGGGCAGCAGCACCCGCCGGGCGCAGCGCGGGCCGACCGGCGCGAACCGGGCCACCGTGAACGGGCCGACCTGCTCGGGTGCGCCCTCGAACTCCTGGGAGGCCTGCGCGGTCTGGGCCGCCGACTGGAACTCCACCGAGACGGCGAGCGGCAGCCCGTCCGGAGGGGTCACCATCGCGCGGCAGGCCGCGAACGGGACCGCGCCGTCGTCCAGCGTTACCGCGCCGTGCGCACCGAGCGCGGCCGGGTCGAGCAACGAGCAGGGATCCGCGACCCGCGGGTCCGGGATCGTGATCGGCCCGGCCGCCTCCGGCTCACTCGCCCCCGGCGTCGGTTCCGGCGCCGTCGCCGGCGTCGGCTCCCCCGGCCCACCGCCACCCGTCGTCAACGCCAGCACCAGCGCGAGCACCGCCAGCACGGCAACACCGGCGATGACGAGACGCTTCACGTGGTTGGGCTTCGGGGTGGCCGCGAACGCCGTCTCGAAGTCGGTCGGCGGCGCCGGCTTCTGTTCGAAGAACAGCGTCGGGTCGCGCTGAACTGTGCCCAACTGAACAGCGGTGCCTGGATGAACAGCGGCGGGTCGGACGGGCTGCGGTCCCGTGGCGTTGATCGACGGGCGGCGTCGGACGGTCGAGAGCGCGTTCAGCGTGCGTTGCGCCTCCGCCGCGGTCGGCCGCACGCTCGGGTCGTCCGACACCAGGTCGCGCAGCACACCGGTGAGCGGGCCCGCCCGTTCCGGCGCCGGCGCGCCACCCCGGCCGACCCGCGTGAGCAGCGCAAGGACGTTGCCCTGGTCGCCGCCGAACGGCGGGTGCCCCTCGACCGCGGCGTAGAGGGTCGCGCCGAGCGAGTACATGTCGGTCCGCGGGCCGGTGCCCTCGCCACGCGCGGCCTCCGGCGCGAAGTACGCCGGGGTGCCGCTGAGGATGTCCGCGGCGGTGATGTCGGGCGACTGCGCGGCCCGTGAGATCCCGAAGTCGGTGAGCTTCGCCGTCGTCCAGTCGAGCGGGTTCTGGCTCGCACCCGCGATGAGGACGTTGTCCGGCTTCACGTCGCGGTGCACCACCCCCGCGGCGTGCGCGGCCGACAGGCCCGCCGCGATCTGCGCACCGATGGCGGCGACCTCACCGGGCGGCAGCGTGCCGTGCTCGCGCAGGATCGCGCCGAGGCTGCGCGATGGGACGTACTCGAGGATCAGCCACGGCTCGCCGCTGTCGATCACGATGTCGAAGATCGTCACGACGTTCGGGTGGTGCAGTGCGGCGGCGATCCGGGCCTCGCGCATCGTCCGCTCGCGGGCCCGCGCGGCATCGGCGGCCGGTAGCGAACCGAGGCGCACCCGCTTGATCGCAACCTCGCGACCGAGCACCTCGTCGGCGGCCCGCCACACCGCGCCCATGCCACCCTCGCCCAGCACGTCGTAGAGCCGATAGCGACCCCCGACGAGGGTGCCGGAGTCACCCGGCGCGTCCGGCATGAACGTCTCCCTTGTAGTTGCTCCGGAGAATAGATCAGCCGTTCGGGTGATCGCCGACCCCCCGGCATAGTCTCGGCACATGGCCGTGCACCTGACCAGGATCTACACGAAGACCGGCGACGACGGCACGACGGCGCTCGGCGACTTCAGCCGCGTCCGCAAGACCGACGTGCGGCTCGCGGCCTACGCCGACACCGATGAGGCCAACGCGGCCCTCGGTGTCGCCGTCACCGTGGGCGGGCTCGCCGAGGCGCTGCTGGTGCCGTTGCGGCAGGTCCAGAACGACCTCTTCGACGTCGGCGCCGATCTCTGCGCGCCGATCGTTCCCGACCCGAAGTACCCGCCGCTGCGCGTCACGGAGGAGTACGTGACCCGCCTCGAGGGCTGGTGCGACGAGTTCAACGAGGACCTGCCGAAGCTGGCCTCGTTCATCCTGCCCGGCGGCACACCCGGCGCGGCGTACCTGCACGTGGCCCGCACAGTCACCCGGCGGGCGGAACGCTCGGTGTGGGCACTGCTGGAGGTCGACGCCGAGCGCACCAACCCGCTGACGGCGAAGTACCTGAACCGCCTCTCGGACCTGCTGTTCATCCTCGGCCGCGCCGCCAACCCCGACGGCGATGTGCTCTGGCAGCCCGGCGGCGCCACCTGACCGAACTTCCCCACCGTTTTGTGCACTTGCGCGCCTTCTGGGCGCGCAAGTAGACAAAACGGTGGGGAAGTTCGTGGCTAGGAGGCCTGGCGGTAGCCCGTGGTCCGGCCCGGTGGGGCCGATTCGAGCCACGACAGGAAGCCGGTGAGCACGCCGGGCGCCATGGCGAGCTCGACGTCGACGCCCCGGCCGCGGCAGTACAGCACCGAGGCCGCGGGCGGCAGCGCGTAGGCCTCCGCCGCGACGGGCTGGCGGCGGTCGACGATCTCCAGCGTGGTCCGGTCGACCACCACCGTCGGGCCCGGCCGGAACGACGTCAGACGGAACCAGGCCAGCTGGTCGCCGCGGTACCGGCCGACCCCGAAGTGCCAGCCGGCGGCGGCGTCGCGCGAGGTGAGCCTGGATGTGGCAACGGGGCGGCGGCGCAGACACACGTCCACACCACCGCCCCGCATCAGCCGTACCCGCCGGATGGCGAGATAGCCGAGACACAGGCAGGCGAGCAGCAGCAGGATGCTGACGACGAGGGTCGTTGCTCCCACCGCTGTCCAGCTACTCCGCGGCGCCCGCGGCCCTCAGCCGGGCGTTCGCCCTGGCCGCGGCCGCCGCACCAGCCGGCTCTGAGGTGTCGGCCTTGTCGAGCGCCGAACGGGCCCTCGACACGTCGATCTCGTCGGACACCTCGGCGTACTCGGCCAGCACCGTGACCGTCTCCGGCGTTATCGAGAGGAACCCGCCGTGCACGGCCAGCGTCGTGGACGTCCCGTCGGTGCCGTCGATCCGCACGACACCGGCCTCCTCCAGCTGTGCGAGCGTCGACTCGTGCCCCGGGAGTACACCGATCTCGCCGACCGTGGTGCGGGCGAGCACGAAGCTGGCCGAGCCCGACCAGATCCGCCGCTCGACCGCGACCAGTTCGACCGTCATCTCTGCCAAGGGTCAGCCCTCGAGCTTCTTGCGGTTCTTCTCGAGGTCCTCGAGACCACCGCAGAGGAAGAAGGCCTGCTCGGGGACGTCGTCGAACTCACCCTTGGCGATCTTGTCGAACGACTCGAGGGTCTCCTTCAACGGCACCGTCGAGCCCGGCTGCCCGGTGAACTGCTCGGCGACCAGCAGGTTCTGCGAGAGGAACCGCTCGATGCGCCGCGCGCGGCCCACCAGCTGGCGGTCCTCCTCGGAGAGCTCGTCGATGCCGAGGATCGCGATGATGTCCTGCAGGTCGTTGTACTTCTGCAGGATCCGCTTGACCTCGTTCGCGACGCGGAAGTGCTCGTCGCCGATGAACTGCGGGTCGAGGATCCGGGAGGTCGACGTGAGCGGGTCGACCGCCGGGTAGATCCCCTTCTGGGAGATCGGCCGCGAGAGCTCGGTGGTGGCGTCGAGGTGCGCGAACGTCGTGGCCGGCGCCGGGTCGGTGTAGTCGTCGGCGGGCACGTAGATCGCCTGCATCGAGGTGATCGAGCGACCGCGCGTCGAGGTGATCCGCTCCTGCAGCACGCCCATCTCGTCGGCGAGCGTCGGCTGGTAACCGACCGCCGAGGGCATGCGGCCCAGCAGCGTGGAGACCTCGGAACCGGCCTGCGTGAACCGGAAGATGTTGTCGATGAACAGCAGGACGTCCTGGTCCTGCTCGTCGCGGAAGTACTCCGCCATCGTCAGCGCCGAGAGCGCGACGCGCATACGCGTGCCGGGCGGCTCGTCCATCTGGCCGAACACGAGCGCGGTGTTCGCGATGACGCCGCTCTCGGTCATCTCCGTGATGAGGTCGTTGCCCTCACGGGTGCGCTCACCGACCCCGGCGAACACCGAGGTGCCACCGAAGTTCAGCGCGACACGCTGGATCATCTCCTGGATCAGCACCGTCTTACCGACGCCGGCACCACCGAACAGGCCGATCTTGCCGCCGACCACGTACGGGGTGAGCAGGTCGATGACCTTGATGCCGGTCTCCAGCATCTCGGTCTTGCCCTCGAGCTGGTCGAAGTTCGGCGCCTTGCGGTGGATGCCCCACAGCTCGCCGGTGATCTCCAGGTCGGGCTTGTCGATGCACTCGCCGAGCGCGTTGAACACGTGCCCCTTGACCTGGTCGCCGACCGGGACGGAGATCGGGCGGCCGAGGCTCGTGACCTCCTGGCCGCGGACCAGACCGTCGGTCGGCTGCATCGAGATGGTGCGGACCAGGTTGTCGCCGAGGTGCTGGGCGATCTCCAGGGTCAGCGTCTTGGCGAGCTCACCGAGCTCGACCTTGACGGTCAGCGCTGTGTAGAGCTCCGGCACGGATCCGCGCGGGAACTCGACGTCGACGACCGGGCCGGTGACCCGGACGACCCGACCTGTTGTGGTGCCGGTATCGGCGGTGGCGGTCATCAGTTCTCACTCCCTGCGCTGACGAGAGCGTCGGCGCCACCGACGATCTCACTGATCTCCTGAGTGATCTGAGCCTGACGAGCCTGGTTGGCTTCCAGTGTCAGGGTACGGATCAGCTCGTTGGCGTTGTCGGTCGCGGCCTTCATCGCACGCTGGCGGGCCGCCGATTCCGAGGCGGCCGACTCCAGCAGCGCCGCGAACAGGCGCGCCCCGATGTACTTGGGCAGCAGCGCGTCGAACAGCGAGTCCGGGCTCGGCTCGAACGCGTAGAGCGGCCGCACCTCGTTCGCGTGCTCGGCGGCCTGCTCGCGCCGCTCCTCGATCTCGCCGCCGGGCGTACCGACGGTGTCGGCCTCGTACTCGACCTCGAGCGGTGCCATCCGCCGTGCCTGCGGCGTCTGGGTCACCATGTTCTTGAAGGTCGTGTAGACGAGGTGGAGCTCGTCCACCCCGTTGCCGCCGTCGGCGGTGCCCTCCATGAACGCGTTGACGAGCGTGCGGGTCGCCTCCGCGGCGTCGGCGTACCGCGGCTGCTCGGAGAAGCCGGTCCAGCTCTCCTCGACCTTCCGCCTGCGGAACCGGTAGTAGCCGACGCCCTTGCGGCCGATCACGTAGAGCACGGGCTCCTTGCCCTGCTCACGCAGCAGCTGCTGGAGCTGCTCGGCCTCCTTGAGGACGTTCGCGTTGTAGCCGCCGCACTGCCCGCGGTCGCTCGTGACGACCAGCACCGCGGCGCGCTTCGGCTCCGCGCGCTCCACGAGCAGGGGGTGGTCCAGCGCCGAGTTGTTCGCCAGCTCGGTGAGGACCGCCGTGATCTGCTCGGCGTAGGGCCTCGACTCGTCCACCCGCGCGCGGGCCTTCGCGATCCGCGAGGTCGCGATCAGCTCCATCGCGCGGGTGATCTTCTTGATGGACTGCGTCGACTTGATCCGTCGCCGCAGCACCCGGATCTGTGCCGCCATCGGTTATCCCGTCAGCTCTTGGCCGGAGCCGGCTTGGAGACCTTGACCGAGTCGCGATCGACCTCGTCCTCGTCGAGCGCCTCGGCCTTGGCCTCCTTCGGCACCACCGAAGAGCCGTCGGAGGCGGTGAACCCCTCCTTGAAGCTCTTCACGGCGGTGGAGATGCGGTCGGACAGCTCGTCGGAGAGCTTCCCGGTGTCGCGGATCTCGCCGAGGATGCCCTCTTCGTTGCGACGGACGTGGTCGAGGAACTCCCGCTCGAAGCGGCGGACGTCCGCGACCGGGACCGAGTCGAGGTGGCCGCGGGTGCCGAGGAAGATCGAGACGACCTGCTCCTCGACCGGCTGCGGCTGGTACTGGGCCTGCTTGAGCAGCTCGACGAGGCGGGCGCCACGGCCGAGCGCCGCGGCCGACGCGGCGTCGAGGTCGGAACCGAACGCGGAGAACGCCTCCAGCTCGCGGAACTGCGAGAGGTCGAGGCGCAGCGAGCCCGAGACCGTGCGCATCGCGCGGACCTGTGCGGAGCCACCGACGCGGGACACCGAGATGCCGACGTTGATCGCCGGCCGGACGCCCTGGTTGAACAGGTCGGACTCCAGGAAGACCTGGCCGTCGGTGATCGAGATGACGTTGGTCGGGATGTACGCCGACACGTCGTTCGCCTTGGTCTCGATGATCGGCAGCCCGGTCATCGAGCCCGCGCCGAGCTCGTCGGAGAGCTTCGCGCAACGCTCGAGCAGCCGCGAGTGCAAGTAGAAGACGTCACCGGGGTAGGCCTCGCGGCCCGGCGGGCGACGCAGCAGCAGCGAGATCGCGCGGTACGCCTCGGCCTGCTTGGAGAGGTCGTCGAAGATGATCAGGACGTGCTTGCCCTGGTACATCCAGTGCTGGCCGAGCGCCGAGCCGGTGTAAGGCGCGAGCCACTTGAAGCCGGCGGGGTCGGACGCGGGCGCCGCGATGATCGTCGTGTACTCCAGCGCACCGGCGTCCTCGAGCGACTTGCGGATACCCGCGATCGTCGAGCCCTTCTGGCCGATCGCGACGTAGATGCAGCGGACCTGCTGCTTCGGGTCGCCGCTCACCCAGTTCTGCTTCTGGTTGATGATCGTGTCGACGCAGACGGCGGTCTTGCCCGTCTTGCGGTCGCCGATGATCAGCTGGCGCTGACCGCGGCCGATCGGGGTCATGGCGTCGATCGCCTTGATGCCGGTCTGCAGCGGCTCGCTGACGCTCTGGCGCTCGACGACCGAGGCCGCCTGCAGCTCGAGCACACGCTCCTCGTCGGACTCGATGTCGCCGAGGCCGTCGATCGGGGCGCCGAGCGGGTCGATGACGCGGCCGAGGAAGTTGTCGCCGACCGGCACCGAGAGGACCTTGCCGGTGCGCTTGACCTCTTGGCCCTCTTCGAGGCCGGCGTACTCGCCGAGGATCACGGCGCCGATCTCGTGGACGTCGAGGTTCTGCGCGACGCCGAGGATGCCGCCCTCGAACTCGAGCAGCTCGTTCGTCATCACCGAGGGCAGGCCCTCGACGTGCGCGATGCCGTCAGCGGTGTCGGAGATGTGGCCGACCTCTTCGCGAGTGGTCGCCGTCTCCAGGGACGAGACGTAGCTGGAGATCGCACTCCGGATCTCCTCGGAGGAGATCGTCAGCTCTGTCATGGCTGTCGGTGTTCCTTCTCTTCGATCGGAAAAGTCAGCCCGAATAGGTCAGCTCGGGAGGGTGCGGCGCGCGGCGGCGAGCTTGCCCGCGACGCTGCCGTCGATGACCTCGTCACCGACCTGCACGACAAGGCCGCCCAGCAGTCGTTCGTCCAGCTCGACCTGCAGCGAGATCGCCCGGCCGTAGAGCCGGGTGAGCTTGTCGACGAGCTTCTGTTCCTGCTCGGACGTGAGTGCGACCGCCGTCCGGACCTTCGCGACCGAGCGGTCGCGTCGCGCTGCGGCGAGCTCGGCGAGCTCCTCCGCGATGACGTCGAGGTGCCGGCCGCGGGGCAGCCGGACCGTCTGGCGCAGCAGCGTTGCGGTGGTCGTCGACACCTTGCCGCCGAGCACCTGGTCGAGCAGCGCGGTGCGGCCGCCGACCGGGGTGGCTGTGTCGGCCAACAGCCCGTTGAGCTGCGGTTCCCTGTCCAGGATCCGGCCGAAGCGGAACAGCTCGTCCTCGACGTCGTCGAGCTTGCCGTTCTTCTCCGCCGCGGCCAGCGTGGCCTGCCGGGCGAGCGACTCGACGCCGTCGACGAGGTCGAGCGAGCGCGACCACCGGGCCCGCAGCAGGCCGGTGAGCTGCTCGAACGTCGGCTTCGACACCTTCGAGCCCAGCACCTGCTGCGCGAGCGCGACGCGGGCCGACTCGTCGGCTGCCGGGTCCCCGAGCAGCCGGCGCAGCGCCTTCTGCGCCACGAGCAGCTCGGCGATTGCGAACAGCTCCTCGCCGACCTGCACGAGGACGTCGACCTTCGCCTTGTCCGCGAAGGCGTCGAGCCGGGCGCCGGCCGAGGCCAGCGCTTCCCGGCTTGCTGCCTGCAGGACGACGGCCATCAGCTCGCTCCGCTGGTCTCGCGGCGCCGCGTGAGGCCGTCGAGCTCGTCGAGGAACGTGTCGACGGTGGCGGAACGGCTGGCGTCGTCGGCGAGCGAGCGGCCGATGAGCCGCTCGGCGAGCTGCACGGAGAGGCCACCGACCTCACCGCGGAGCTGGCGGACGGCCTGCTCGCGCGCTGCGGTGATCTGCTCCTCACCGCGGGCCCTGATGCGTGCGGCCTCTTCCTCGGCCTGCGCCCGCAGCTCCGCCTTGATCTGCTGCCCCTCGGCGCGGGCGTCGTCGCGGATGCGCGCCGCCTCGGCCCGAAGGCCGGCCAGCTGCTCCTCGTACTCCTTCTTGAGGGCGGCGGCCTGCTCCTGGGCCTCCTCGGCCCGCTTCAGCCCACCCTCGATCTTGTCGGTCCGCTCGGCGTAGATCTTCTCGAACTGCGGGAAGACCGTGCGCTTGAGGACGAAGAACAAGATGAGGAAGGCGATGGTGCCGACGATCATCTCGACAGGGTGCGGCGTGAGAGGATTGATCTCCTCCGCCGCAAGGACGCTCATCATGATGTCTCCTCCGCCTTGCCCTGCGATGCGCTAGCTCAGCCCGCGATGGGCTGCAACGCGAATGCGAGCACCAGGCCGAGAATGGCGAGCGCCTCGGAGAGCGCCATGCCGATGAACGCGATGCCCTGCAGCTGGCCACGGGCCTCCGGCTGGCGGGCGACACCGTTGATGAACGCGGCGAACACGATACCGACGCCGATACCCGGGCCGATCGCGGCGAGGCCGTAACCGATGACGTTCAGGTTACCGCTGATCAACATTGCGTATTCCTTTCATCCGGTCCGTGGTTCGTGCCGACGGACCCGTCAGTTCTGTGTGGGGAGGAACTAGTGGTCGTCGGCGAGCACGGTGCCGATGTACGACGCCGTCAGGATGACGAAGACGTAGGCCTGCACCACCTGGATGAAGGCCTCGAAGAACGTGAAGACGATGGCCAGCACGAACGCGATCGGCGAAATGATCTTCGGCAGCAGCGTCTCGGAATGCAGCAGCATGTATTCGCCACCGAGGATGAACACCAGCAGCAGCAGGTGGCCGGCGAACATGTTGCCGAACAGTCGCAGCGAGAGCGTGACCGGGCGCAGCAGGATGTTCGAGATGAACTCGATCGGGGTGAGGATGAACCGCACCCACCCCGGCACCCCGGGCGGCCACGTGGAGATCCGCAGGTAGCCGATGAACCCGTGGTGCTTGATCCCGACCCACGTGAAGATGAGCCACGTGAAAATCGCCAGCACGTAGGGCATGCCGGGATGTGAGAACGTCGGGAACTGGATGATCGGGATGATCCCGAACAGGTTGTTCACCAGGATGAAGGCGAACAGGGTGGTGAGGTAGGGCACGAACTTGAGGAACTCCGGCCCGATGTTGTCTCGGGCGATGGAGTTGCGGACGAGCCCGTGCAACGACTCGCCGAGGAACTGGCCCTTGCTGGGCACGAGACTCGGCTTGCGCACACTGAGGGCGAAGAACGCCCAGATGATCAGTGCGGCCAGAACGAGCTGCAGCACCGGCTTCGTGATGTCACCGAAGATCGGCGGCAGGTTGAAGTCCTCCACCCCGGGAGAGTTGAAGCCTCCCGAGGGCGGTGGGGCGGTGGCCAACGTGGTCACCCAATGCTCCTTCCGGTTCCACCGGCCGGGTGATCCGGGGCGGCAGAATCGTGACGATCAGGACTTAACGTACCTGATGTAGATCAGATACAACGAAGCGGCTCCACCGGCCAGCAGGCCGACCGGCAGGAACAGTCCCGTGCCAAGCAGTGCATCCAGCCCCCATCCGATCGCCCCGAAGATCAGGAAACCCGACAGGAGGTAGGACAGAGCGGTCCACGCGTCCCCCGGCGGTGGCGTCTTGCCGCCTCCATCGGGGGCCCGGTCCAGCTCCATCAGCACGGACACTATCAGGCGTGTTAGCAGCTCTTTACCAGGGACGACCTCGGCGGACGGCCAACCGGGCCACGTGGTGGGCCGGACGGGTCGGCGACCTGCTCTATCGCGTGTAGAACAACCGTGCAGGGGTGACCCGGATCGCAGAGTGAGCCGGCCCACGTCACCCGTTCGGGGGTCTCAGAGGTCGACGACCGGGATGCGGGCGCGAACGAAGCCGACGACCTCGCCGCCGATGTAGGCGGCGGTCACCGCGAGCAGCGTGAACGCGAAGGCCTGGTTGTCGAAGAGGGTCGTGCCGCGGAAGACGATCAGGAAGACCAGCAGCACCAGTACCTTGCCGACGAACGCGGTCATGGCGGCGACCATCACCCCGGCGGCGCTCGCACGAGCCGTCTTGCGCATGACGAACGTCCCGACGAACCCCGCGCCACCGCCGATGATCACACCGACGACGGCACCGATCGCGCCCGGCCACGCCCGCAGCACCGCGGCCACGACGATCGCGATGACCCCGACGATCGCCGTGAGCACCAACGCGTTGCGCTGCATCACCCCGGCCAGCCGCAGCACCGTCGCGACGTGCGGAGCGTCCTTCACGGGTTCCGGTTCGGTCATCTGGCCCTCACTCTCGGGATGGCGGAGGCGAGCACGACCACGACCAGGCCGATCCCCACCGCCCACAGCACGATCGACGGGTCGTCGATCAGCGCCAGCGCAACTGCGCCGAACGCGAGCACACCCGCCCACAAGTAGATCAGCAGCACCGCTCGGCGCTGGCTGTGGCCGATCTCCAACAAGCGGTGGTGCAGGTGCATCTTGTCAGCCGCGAACGGGCTGAGCCCCTTGCGGGTGCGCCGAACGACCGCCATCAGCAGGTCGAGCACCGGCACGAACACCACCGCGGCCAGCACGATGAGCGGTGCGAACAGCGCCAGCACATCGGCGGCCCCCGACGAGCCGGTGGGGATCGCCATCCGACCCGACATGCTCGTCGTCGCGGCCGCCAGGATCAGCCCGACCAGCATCGACCCCGAGTCGCCCATGAAGATCCTGGCGGGGTTGAAGTTGTGCGGGAGGAAGCCGAGGCAGGCCCCCGACAGCACGGCCGCGAGCAGCGCGGGCACGTACGCCGAGGGGTCGTAGTAGCCGAGTCGGGAGAGCAGCCCGATGGCGAACAGGCCCGTGGCCAGCGCGGCGATCATGCCGAGGCCCGCGGCGAGGCCGTCGAGTCCGTCGATGAAGTTCATGGCGTTGACCAGCGCGACGGTGATCAGGACCGTCAGCAGCACTCCCTGCTCCAGCCCCAGGCTCAGGATCGACATGGAGAACAGGCCGCCGCCACCGCCCCACGGCACCGGGAACGCCGTCCACTGCAGCCCGAACATGATCAGCACGCCGGCTGCGGTGATCTGGCCGACCAGCTTGGTGATCGCGTCGAGGTCGTAGCGGTCGTCCAGCATGCCGACGACCGAGAGCAGCACCCCCGCGATGACCACGCCGATGATCTCGTTCGAGTAGTCGAACGCGAGCCGCAGCGCCGGCAGCTGGTAGGCCATCAGCACGCCGGCCAGCACCCCGCCGAGCATCGCGATGCCGCCCCAGCGCGGGGTGGGTGTCACGTGCACGTCGCGGCCGCGGGGCCACGCCACGGCGTGCAGCCGCAGCGCGAGCACCCGCACCGGCCCGACCAGCAGATAGGTGATGACGGCCGATGTCATCCCGGCGAGGAGGTACTCCCGGATCGGCAGGACCAGCCCAGGCACGGGGACGGCCGGCGGTTCGTCAGGGACGCGGGTAGGCGGGCGTCCTGGCGACGAGCGCCGACACCGCGTCGGCGACCTCCACCAGCTCGGCGTCGCCGTCGGGCGTGCCGTGCTCGGCCTTCACCGCACGCGACACCAGCGAGGCGATCTCCGCCATGTCCGACTCGACCATGCCCTGCGACGTCACGCTCGGCGAGCCGACCCGCAGGCCGGACGGCTTGAGCGGCGGCGCGGGGTCGTACGGGATCGCGTTCTTGTTGAGCGTGATCCGCGCGGCGTCGCAGCGGGTCTCGGCCTGGTCGCCGGTGACGCCGATGGGGCGCAGGTCGACCAGCGCGAGGTGGGTGTCGGTGCCGCCCGAGACCGCGCGCATGCCCTCCGCCTCGAGGCTCTTGGCGAGCGCCTGCGCGTTGGCGATGACCTGGGTGGCGTAGGCCTTGTACTCCGGCTGCGCCGCTTCCTTCATCGCGACCGCCTTCGCGGCGACCGCGTGCATCAGCGGACCGCCCTGCGAGAACGGGAAGACGGCCTTGTCGATCGCCTTGGCGTGCTCGGCCTTGCAGAGGATCATGCCGCCGCGCGGGCCGCGCAGCACCTTGTGCGTGGTGGCGCTGACGACGTCGGCGAACGGCACCGGCGAGGGGATCGCCTGCCCGGCGACCAGCCCGATGAAGTGCGCGGCGTCGACCATCAGCTTGGCGCCCACCTCGTCGGCGATCTCGCGGAACGCCTTGAAGTCGATCAGGCGCGGGTACGCCGTGGCGCCGGCGATGATCATCTTGGGCTTGTGCTGGCGGGCGAGGTCGCGGACCTGGTCGTAGTCGATCAGCTCGCTGTCCTCGCGGACGGTGTAGGACACCGCGTTGAACCACTTGCCGGAGAAGCTGACCTTGCTGCCGTGCGTGAGGTGCCCGCCCTGCTTGAGGTCCATCGCGAGCACGGTGTCGCCGGGCTGGGTGAACGCCGCGTAGACCGCGAAGTTCGCCGACGCGCCCGAGTGCGGCTGCAGGTTGACGTGCTCCGCGCCGAACAGCTCCTTCGTGCGGGCGTTGCCGATCTCCTCGGCCTTGTCGACGACCTCGCAACCGCCGTAGTAGCGACGCCCGGGGTATCCCTCCGCGTACTTGTTCGACAGCGTCGAACCGAGCGCGGCCAGCACGGCAGGGCTGGTGAGGTTCTCGCTGGCGATCAGCTGGAGGCCGCCGCGCAGCCGGTCCAGCTCCTCGAGCACCACTCCCGCGATCTCGGGATCCTGGTGCTGAAGCTCGTCGAAGTCCGGTCCCCAGAACGGTGTCGTCACGGTTCAACGGTACCTGCGGCCCACCCACGGCCCGCCCCGGCCTTCGGCCGAGGGCAGGAAAGCCACTTTCCTGCCCCCACAGGGCCTGAAAGTGGCTTTCCTGCCCTTCCTGGGCCAGCGGGAGCAGTGCTCACGATTGTCATCAGTGCTCCAGTACTGGCAGACTGCAGCGATGAGTGCCGCCGGAACCCGGGCCCGCGTCCGCGCCGAGCTCACCAAGGAGATCGCCGAGGTGGCCAGGCGCCACCTCGCGTCGGACGGCGCCGCCGCGCTCTCGCTGCGGGCCGTCGCGCGTGAGATGGGCATGGCGTCGTCAGCGGTGTACCGCTACTTCCCCAGCCGCGACGACCTGCTCACCACGCTGATCGTCGAGGCCTACGACGCCATCGGCGAGGCTGCCGAACAGGCCGTCGCGGCCGCGCCGAAGGGCGACCTGCGCGCGCGGTGGCAGGCGATCTGCCGCGCGACGCGGGAGTGGGCCGTCGCGCACCCGCATGAGTACGCGCTGGTCTACGGCTCGCCGGTGCCTGGCTACGCAGCGCCGCAGGCGACGATCGGACCCGCTGGGCGGGTCGGGCTGCTGCTCACCACGCTGATCTCGGACGGTGTCGCGGCCGGCACCGTCGACCCGCTCGGCTCCCCGACCGGCTCCGACGCCGCGCTGACCCCCGACATCGCGGAGCGCGTCGGGCTCGCGTCCACGAGTGCGGAGTCGTCGCTCGCCGCCCGCGGCGTGACGGCGTGGATCAGCCTCTTCGGACTGATCAGCTTCGAGATCTTCGGCCACACCAACAACATCGTCGAGGACCACGAACGCTTCTTCACCGACGCCACGGACCGGCTGGCCGACCTGGTCGGCCTGCCGTAGCACGAAGCCGGCCGGCCGGGGTTGCCGGGAAAGTGGCATTCCCGGCATATGGGGCCGGGACCGTGGCTTTCCCGGCAACGTGTGCGTTTCGCACCCGTCCGCGGGTGCACGGGAGTGCGGTGCGCCGTGGAAGGTCAGGAAAGTCCGCCATGGCCCTTCGGGCCGCCACGAGGGATGTGAATCCGTGCTGGGTGCGGCACTCGGGGGTGTGCACGGAGAGCGGGCGCAGGGGCGCTGGTGCACAGGTTGATGCCTTCGTGCACAGGTTCGAACTTGTGCACGGGGAGGCGAACCTGTGCACGAGCAACCCGGGGCCCGACCCGGGCGGTGACGGCCAGCCGGGGTGGGTGGGTTCCTGCCCTCCACCCACTGGGTGAGCTGCGCAGGCCACCACGTGCGGCTCGGGCGAGAGTTCCGGCTCATGATCACCATCTCGGCGCGGAAACGAACCAATTTGGTCGGTTCGCGCACCCAGCCGGTGATCATGGTCGACCCTGCCCCCGTCCGCGACACCGGGCTGGTCACGGCAGTGCCAGGAAAGTGGCTTTCCTGGCGCCACAGGACAGGAAAGTGGCTTTGCTGGCACACCCCGCCACCACTCCAGCCGCCGTGCCGGCGGGGGTCAGGCGGTCGTGACCGCCCGGCCCAGCACCTTCTCGATATCGGCCCCTGTCACCGCGCCCTCGCGCAGGATGCGGGGGTCGTCGGCGGTGAGGTCGACGATGGTCGAGGCGACGGGCTCGCCGGACGGTCCGCCGTCCAGGTAGACCGAGACGCGTTCGCGCAGCTGCTCGTCGGCCTCGAGGACGGTGGTGGCGGGTGGCCGGCCGGAGATGTTGGCGCTGGAGACGGCCATCGGGCCGACGTCGCCCAGCAGCTCCAGCGCCACCGGGTGCAGCGGCATCCGCAGCATGACGGTGCCCTTGGTCGAGCCGAGGTCCCAGGTCAGCGACGGCGCGTGCTGCAGCACCAGCGACACGGCGCCGGGCCAGAACGCCTCGATGAGGTCGCGCGCCGCCTTCGGCACGCCCAGCACCAGCCCGTCGATCGTCGACCACGAGCCGACGAGCACCGGAACGGGCATGTCCGGGCCGCGGTTCTTCGCCGCGAGCAGCGCGCGGACGGCGTTGGAGTCGAACGCGTCGCAGCCGAGACCGTAGACGGTGTCGGTCGGCAGGACGACGAGTTTCCCGGCACGTGCGGCGCGGGCCGCCGCCGCGAGGCCTTCGACCCGCTTGTCGGGGTCGGCGCAGTCGTAGATCGGTGCCACCCGCGAAGCCTACGAGTGCGCCGGCTTGCGACGACGGGCGGTCGCGTATCGGGGGCGGCCGGTGAGGTCGCGGTGCTCCTCGACGTCGGTCAGCACACGTCGGCGGCGCAGCAACGCGGGCACGACCTCGCCCTGCGTGTCGTCGTGCTCGATCCCGAGGTGCCCGCCGTAGCGCAGCAGCGCGGCCGAGGCGGCGATCACCGAGCGGATCACCTCCAGCCCGTCCGGGCCGCCGAACACCGCGCCGGGCGGGTCCCACTCGGTGACCTCGGGCGGCAACGGCGTGTTGTCGGGCACGTAGGGCGGGTTGCAGAGCACGAGGTCGACGTGCGACTCCAGCTCCAGCAGCAGGTCCTTCGCCCGGACGTCCGCCGCGTGCAGGGTGATCGGGGAGCCCCCGCGCGCGACGTGGTCCTCGATGTTGCGCCGGGCCCACGAGAGCGCGCCCGGGTCGATGTCGACGGCGTGCACGACGGCGTCGGGACGTGCGGTCGCGACGGCGAGGGCCAGCGCGCCCGAGCCGGTGCACAAGTCCACCACCAGCGGCGACGCGACACCGTGGAGCGTGCGCAGGCCCCATTCGAGCAGCAGCTCCGTCTCCGGGCGGGGCGTGAAGACCCCCGGCCCTACGGCCACTGCGACCGGCCCGAGCACGGCCGTGCCGAGCAGGTGCTGCAGCGGTTCACGGGCCGCGCGGCGCACGACGTACTGGCGCAGTGCCTCGACGACGGGCGGGTCGACGAGCGGCTGCATCATCAGCCGCCCGCGCTCGACGCCGACGACGTGGGCGGCGAGGATCTCGGCGTCGACCCGCGGTGAGGCCACACCTGCGGCGGCGAGCACACGTTCGGCCTCGGCGATCGCCAGCCGGAGCGGCTGCCGGCTCACGTGGCCTCCTCCTCGCTCAGGCAAGAGTTCAGGAAAGCCACGTTACTGCCCCCGCAGGGCCGGAAAGTGGCTTTCCTGCCCACGCCACGCCGACGGGTGGCTGATCATGCACCGACGGCTTCGGCCCGGTCGGCGGCGGCGAGCGCGCCCAGCACGTCGTCGAGGTCGCCGTCGAGCACGGCAGAGAGGTTGTGCGCCTTGAACCCGACGCGGTGGTCGGAGATGCGGTTCTCCGGGAAGTTGTAGGTGCGGATCCGCTCGGAGCGGTCGACCGTGCGCACCTGCGATCGGCGCTCGGCCGACGCAGCGGCGGCCGCCTCCGCCTCGGCGAGCGCCTGCAGCCGGGAGCGCAGCACCTCCATCGCCCGCGCGCGGTTCTGAAGCTGCGAGCGCTCGTTCTGGCAGCTCACGACGATGCCGGTGGGCAGGTGCGTGATGCGGACGGCCGAGTCGGTGGTGTTGACGCTCTGCCCGCCGTGCCCCGACGACCGGAAGACGTCGACGCGCAGGTCGTTCTCGTCGATCTCGACGTCGGCGTCCTCCCCGGTGTCGGGGTAGACCAGCACGCCGGCCGCCGAGGTGTGGATGCGGCCCTGCGACTCGGTGACGGGCACCCGTTGCACGCGGTGCACCCCGCCCTCGAACTTCAGCGCCGACCAGACGCCTTCGGGGTCGGTGCCGCGCGAGCGCAGGACCATCGTGAGGTCCTTGTAGCCGCCGAGGTCGCTGACGACGGCATCGAGCACCTCGACCTTCCAGCCGCGCCGCTCGGCGTAGCGGGTGTACATCCGCACGAGGTCGCCCGCGAAGAGCGCCGACTCCTCGCCGCCCTCCCCCGACTTGACCTCCATGACGACGTCGTCGCCGTCGTGCGGGTCGCGCGGGCGCATGAGCTCCGCCAGGCGGGTCTCCAGCGCGGGGATGCGGGCGGCGAGCTCGTCGGCCTCCGCGCCGAACGCGGGGTCCTCCGCGGCCAGCTCGCGCGCGGCCGTCTCGTCGTCGCGGGCAGCGGCGAGCTCACGTGCGGCGCCGACGACCTGGCCCAGCTCGGCGTAGCGCCGGCCGAGCTTGCGCGCGTTGGCGGCGTCGGCGTGCACGGACGGGTCGGCGAGCGCACGCTCCAGCTCGGCGTGCTCCATGAGCAGCGCTTCCACGCTCGACGCGGTCATCTCGCCTCCCAACAACGATCTTTGCCGTGAACATGCCGACGGCGCCCACCGTTGCGGTGGGCGCCGTCGATGCAGCTACTTGCCGGGGCGCTTGCCGTAGCGCGCCTCGAAGCGGGCGACTCGACCGCCGGAGTCGAGGATCTTCTGCTTGCCGGTGTAGAAGGGGTGGCAAGCGGAGCAGACCTCAACGGTGATCGCGCCGCTGGTCTTGGTGCTGCGCGTGGTGAACTGGTTGCCGCAGCCGCAGGTGACCTGCGTCTCGACGTACTCGGGGTGAATGCCTGAACGCACGGTGGTTCCTCTCGATGTGGCGCCGGGTCCCCGTCTGACCTGGGGTGAACCGGAGCCGGAGCGTGACGGTCCATTCAACCATCACCGCCCCGCCGGTGTTCCCGGCGGGGCGGCGACGGCCTGGCTATGACGACTTGACTGCGACGACTTGTCGGCGACTCAGTCGTCGTTGCCGGGTGTGCTCTTCGCGACCTGCATCAGGAACTCGATGTTGGTGCGGGTCTTGCGCAGCTGGGTGAGCAGCAGGTCGATGGCCTGCTGGTCGTCGAGCGCGGAGAGCACGCGCCGCAGCTTGACCATGACGGCGTACTCGTCGGCAGACATCAGCAGGTCTTCCTTGCGGGTGCTGGAGTCGCCGACGTCGATCGCCGGGAAGACGCGCTTGTCGGCGATCTTGCGGTCGAGCTTGAGCTCGGCGTTGCCGGTGCCCTTGAACTCCTCGAAGATCACGGTGTCCATGGTGGAACCGGTCTCGACGAGCGCCGTCGCGAAGATCGTCAGCGAGCCGCCGTCCTCGATGTTGCGGGCCGCGCCGAGGAACCGCTTCGGCGGGTAGAGGGCGGTCGAGTCGACACCACCGGAGAGGATCCGGCCCGACGCCGGCGCCGCCAGGTTGTAGGCGCGGCCGAGCCGGGTGATGTTGTCGAGCAGGACGACGACGTCGTGCCCCATCTCGACGAGCCGCTTCGCCCGCTCGATCGACAGCTCGGCCACGGTGATGTGGTCCGACGGCGGCCGGTCGAACGTCGAGGCGATGACCTCGCCCTTCACCGACCGCTGCATGTCGGTGACCTCCTCGGGCCGCTCGTCGACGAGCACGACCATGAGGTGGCATTCCGGGTTGTTCGTGGTGATCGCGTTGGCGATCGCCTGCATGATCATCGTCTTGCCGGCCTTCGGCGGCGAGACGATGAGCGCGCGCTGGCCCTTGCCGACCGGCATGACCAGGTCGATCACGCGGGTGGTGAGCTTCGACGGCTCGGTCTCGAGGCGCAGCCGCTCGTTCGGGTAGAGCGGGGTCAGCTTCGTGAACTCCGGACGGTTGCGCGCGCTGTCGGGGTCCTGCCCGTTGATCGAGTCGACCCTGACCAGCGGGTTGAACTTCTGTCGCGACTGCTCGCCCTCGCGGGGCTCGCGCACCGCGCCGGTGATGGCGTCGCCGCGGCGCAGCCCGTACTTGCGCACGACCGAGAGCGAGACGTAGACGTCGGTGGGGCCGGACAGGTAACCGGTCGTGCGGACGAACGCGTAGTTGTCCAGCACGTCGATGATCCCGGCGACCGGGAGCAGCACGTCGCCGTCGCGAACCTCGGTGTCCACGTTGGACTGACCGCTGCCGCCCTGGCCGCCGCCGGTGCGCTCATTGCGGTCGCGGCCCCTGCGGCGGTCGCGGAAGCGACGTCCGCGCCGGCCGCGACCGTCGCCGTCGTCATCGTCGTCGTCAGGGCGGTTGTCGGGACGTTGGTCGCCCCGGTTGTCGGCCCTGTTGTCGGGGCGGTTGTCGGGGCGGTTGTCTGGGCGGCCCCGGTTGTCGTTCCGGTCGCCCCGGTCGTTCCGGTTGTCGCCCCGGTTGTCACCCCGGCCGCGGTTGTCGGAGCGGTCGTCGCCGCCCCTGTTGTCGGCTGCCCTGTTGTCGGCTGCCCTGTTCTCGGCGGCCCTGTTCTCGGCGGCCCTGTTCTCGGCGGCCCGGTCGCCCCGATTGCGGCGCTCGCTGCGTGACGGGCGGTCGTCGCCGCTCTCCGGCTCCGCGTCGGCCGGCTGGGCGGGTGCCTCGGCCGGCGCAGCGGTCTCGGCTGCGGCGACGCCGTTCTGCTCGCCGCGGTTGACGTTGCGGCGCTGCCGGGAGCGGCGGCTGCCGCCCTCGTTCTCGCTGCTCTCGCCCGTGACGGGCCGCTCGACGACCACGGGGGCCTTCGACTCGGCGGTGTCCGGGCCTGCCGGGGCGGCGGCCGCAATTGCGGCGGCGGCGCTCTCCGTGCTGGGCGCGGAGCCGTTCGTCGGCGCCTTCTCCGCCGGTGCAGCCTTCGCGTCCGGCGTCTTCTCGGCGGGCGCAGCTGTTGCGTCCGGCGCGGTCACTGCGGTGTCAACGGGGGCCGCATCCCTGGCCACCGGCGCTCCCGCGGGGCGGGAGGCAGCGCGGCGGCGCCTGCTCGGCGCCGCGACTACCGGGGCGTCCTCGCTGGTCACGGGCGCGCTCGTGGCGGGTGCGCTGCTCTCCGGCAGGCTCAGCTGCGCGGAGGCGGGGGCCGTCGAAGCCGCCCCGGAGCCGCCGGACTGGCGCTCCTTGATCGCGGCGATCAGGTCGCCCTTGCGCATTCCCGAGATGCCCGAGATGTTCAGCTCCCCGGCCAGCTGGCGGAGCTCCGCCAGCACCATTCCGGTGAGACCACCGCGCTTGCGTGGCGCAGGTGCTGCCTCGGTGCTGACGAGATCGGTCTCGCTCAACGATTGTCCTTCCTGACCAACCGGGCCGTGCCCGGGTCAGCGGATTCACACACATGTCTCCGGCGGTATGCCGGACGACTGTCGGTCAACGGATCGCAGGGATGAGCGGCCGTACCGACTGGCGGATCGGCGATCATTGCGACGGTCGCGGGATGAGGCCGCTCGGTCCGAAACCGGATCTGGAAGATCGGATGTCTACCGTGATCCTGGATGTATCGAGCCCGGCTCGAGTGGCCACGCATAGGACGCGTGGATCGCCGTTGCGACGCCGAGCCTATCCCGTTGCCACTGGTCGCGGCAACAACCCCCTGCCCCGACGCGCCGCTTTCTCCAGGTGCGGCTCAGCCGATCTCGACGGTCGTCCCGCGACGGTCGATCTCCAGCGGTGTCGCGGTGAAGCCGGTGGTGTCGACCTGAGCGGGCAATGCACCGTTCGTCGGCAGCGCGAGCACTGTCGGGCCCGCCCCGGAAATGGCCGCGGCGATGCCCTGCTCACGCAATGCATCAACGAGATCGGCCGATGCCGGATAAGCCGGACGGCGGTACGACTGGTGGATCCGGTCTTCCGTCGCCGGGAGCAGCAGCTCCGGTCGCTCGGTGAAAGCCAGCACCGCGAGCGCGGTGCGGCTGCCGGTGAACGCGGCGTCGACGAGCGGTACCCGCTCGGGCAGAAGACCCCGGGTGGTCGCGGTCAGCGACTCGACCCCTGCGATGAACGCAACAGGACGGATGCCCTGGTGCGCTTCGAGACGTACAGCGTGGAACCGGTCGGATGTATTCCCCGGCGTCTCCCAGGCGACGACGAACCCGCCGAGCAGGCTGGCCGCGGCGTTGTCGGCGTGGCCCTCCATACCGGCCGTGACCTGCAGCAACGTCTCGCGTTCCAGCTCGGGGTCGCGGCCCGCGAGCACGGCGGCCGCCACCGCGCCCGCCACCGCGGCGGCCGCCGAGCTGCCGAGCCCACGCGAATGCGGGATGGCGTTGCGGCACCGCAGCCGGATCCCGGCCGGTGCGTCGCCGACGATGTTCCACGTCGTGCGCATCGCGCGGACGACGAGGTGTGACTCGTCACACGGCACCTGACCGGCGCCTTCACCCTCGACCTCGACGGTCGTGCCCTCGGCGGCGGCGCTGACCTCGATCTCGTCGTAAAGCGAGAGCGCGAGACCGAGCGAGTCGAACCCGGGCCCGAGGTTCGCCGACGACGCCGGCACCCGGACCCTGACCTCACGTGGGCTGCCCATCAGGCGCCGCCCGTCGCTGCAGTTCCCGTCACTGCGGTTCTCGTCACTGCGGTTCTCGTCACTGCAGCTCCAGGGCCCGCGCGACGGCCGCGGGATCGATCGGGACGATCGTCGGGTCGGCCGCGGTGAGCAGCGCGGTGTCGGGGTCCTTCAGCCCGTGGCCCGTGACGGTGCACACGACGAGCGAGCCGGGCGGGAGCGTGCCGTCGCCCGCCGACTGGAGCAGCCCGGCGACGCTCGCCGCCGACGCGGGCTCGACGAACACCGCCTCGCGCGAGGAGAGCAACCGGTATGCCGAGAGGATCTCGTCGTCGGTCACGGCGGCGAACCGACCGCCGGACTCGTCACGGGCGGTGACCGCGGCGGCCCACGACGCCGGCGCGCCGATCCGGATCGCCGTCGCGATCGTCTCGGGGTTGCGCACGGGTGCGCCGTGCACGAGCGGCGCGGCGCCCTCGGCCTGGTAGCCGAACATCCGCGGGGCCTCGGTGATCAGCCCGTCGGCTAGGTAGGACCGGTAGCCGGCCCAGTAGGCGGTGATGTTGCCGGCGTTGCCGACCGGGAGGCAGTGCACGTCGGGCGCCCGGCCCAGCTCGTCGCACACCTCGTACGCCGCGCTCGCCTGCCCCGCGATGCGGGTGGGGTTGACCGAGTTGACGAGTGCGGCGATCGGGTAGTCGGCCGCGGTCTTGCGCGCCAGCTCGAGGCAGTCGTCGAAGTTGCCGTCGATCTGCAGGATCCGCGCGCCGTGCGCGACGGCCTGCGCCAGCTTGCCGAGCGCGATCTTGCCCTGCGGGACGAGAACGGCGCAGGTCAGGCCGGCGCGGGCGGCGTACGCGGCCGCGGAGGCCGACGTGTTGCCGGTGGAGGCGCAGATCACACCCTGCGCGCCCTCGGCGAGGGCGGCGGTGACCGCCATAGTCATGCCGCGGTCCTTGAACGAACCGGTCGGGTTGGCGCCGTCGACCTTGAGGTACACCTCGCAGCCGGTCAGCTCCGAGAGAACCGGCGCCGGCAGCAGCGGGGTACCACCCTCGCCGAGGGTGACGACGTGCCACTCCGGCTGCACCGGCATGCGGCTGCGGTAGGCCTCGATCACACCTGGCCATCTGACGAGCTTGGGGTTCATATCGCCAGCCCCTTCCGGCCCAGGTCCTCGACCCGCAGGACGCTCTCCACGCCCAGCACGACGTCGAGGCTGCTCAGGACGCGAACGGTAGCCGCAAGCGCGGCCTCCGGGGCGGCATGTGTGACCACCACCAAACGCGCGGCCGTGCCGTTCCCGCCGTTCCCGACGCCGGTCTGGCGCACCGCCGCGAGGCTCACACCGTGGCGGGCGAACTCGCCGGCGATCGTGGAGAGCACACCGGCGCGGTCGGTGACGTCGAGGCTCACGTGGTAGCGCGTCGGCACTGTGTCCATCGGCAGCACGGCGAGGCTCGCGTACGCGGAGTCGCGCGGCCCGCGACCACCGACGACGCGGTTGCGGGCGACCGCGACGAGGTCGCCGAGCACCGCGCTGGCCGTCGGCGCACCGCCGGCGCCCTGCCCGTAGAACATGAGCTGGCCGGCGGCCTCCGCCTCGACGAACACCGCGTTGAAGGCGCCGTCGACCGACGCGAGCGGGTGCGCCGCGGGGATCATCGCGGGGTAGACGCGGGCGGAGACCGACTCGGGCAGGTCGCCGCTGGCCGGGACCCGCTCGCAGATGGCCAGCAGCTTGATGACGCAGCCGAGGCCCTTCGCGGCCGAGATGTCGGCGGCCGAGACGTTCCTGATGCCCTCGCAGTGCACGTCGGCGCTGGTCACGCGGGTGTGGAAGGCGAGAGAGGCGAGGATCGCCGCCTTCGAGGCTGCGTCGTAGCCGTCGACGTCGGCGCTCGGGTCGGCCTCGGCGTACCCGAGGCGGGTCGCCTCCTCCAGCGCGTCGGCGTAGCTCGCGCCGGAGGCCTCCATCGCGGAGAGGATGAAGTTGGTGGTGCCGTTGACGATCCCGGCGACGCGCGTGATGCGGTCGCCGGCCAGCGACTCGCGCAGCGGCCGCAGCAGCGGGATCGCACCGGCGACGGACGCCTCGTAGTAGAGGTCGGCGCCCGAGGCGTCGGCCGCCTCCGCGAGCGCGGCGCCGTCCTCGGCGAGCAGCGCCTTGTTCGCCGTCACCACCGACTTGCCGGCCTTCAACGCCTCCAGCAGCAGCGAGCGGGCGGGCTCGATGCCGCCGATCACCTCGACGACGACGTCGACGTCGTCGCGCGTGACCAGGCCTTGCGCGTCGGTCGTCAGCAGATCGCCGAGGTCGGCGTGCTTGTGCGGCCTGCGCACCGCCACCCCGGCCAGCTCGACGGGCGCTCCGGCGCGGGCGGCGAGCTCGCCGGCCTGCTCACGCAGCAGGCGGACGATCTCGGTGCCGACGGTGCCGCAGCCGAGCAGTGCGACGCGGATCGGTTTCACAGCCACCCTTCGATCCTCACTGGTAACGAGACGTCGACTGAACCACTTGAGTGCCGGCTCACCCGGGGACTTCCAGCCGGAAGAGGTCGGCGTCGGTCTCGCGACGCAGCAGCACCCTGGCCGCGCCGTCACGCACAGCGACGACAGCGGGGCGCGGGAGCCGGTTGTAGGAGCTGGCCATCGCGTAGCAGTAGGCGCCCGTCGCGGCGACCGCGAGCAGGTCACCCGGCGCGAGGTCGGCGGGCAGCCAGCAGTCGCGCACGACGATGTCGCCGCTCTCGCAGTGCTTGCCGACGACCCGCGAGAGCACGGCCTCGGGGTTCCCGTCCAGCTCGGAGGAGCGGGAGACCAGCCGGCAGTCGTACACGGCGTCGTAGAGGGCGGTGCGGATGTTGTCGCTCATCCCGCCGTCGACGCTCACGTACCGGCGCTGCGCCGAGCGGCCGAGCGGGACGTCCTTCAGCGTGCCGACCTCGTACAACGTGATCGTGCCCGGCCCGGCGATCGCCCGGCCCGGCTCGACCGCGAGCGCGGGCACGTCGAGGTCCTCGGCGTGGCACTCCTTCTTGACGATCCCGCGCAGCTCCTCGGCGAGCTCGGGGACGTCGATCGGGGTCTCGTCGGCGCGGTAGGCGATGCCGAAGCCGCCACCCAGGTCGAGCGTGGTGACCGCGACCATGGCGTCGGCGCCGTGCTCCTTGTGCAGCTGCGCGAGGAAGCGCACCACGCGGTGCGCCGACACCTCGAAACCCTCCGTGTCGAAGATCTGGCTGCCGATGTGGCTGTGCAGCCCGACCAAAGCGAGCCCGGTGGCCTTCAACACCCTGCGCGCGGCCTCCGCCGCGTCGCTCGCCTCGCCGCCCGCGATGGAGAACCCGAACTTCTGGTCCTCGTGGGCGGTGGCGATGAACTCGTGGGTGTGCGCCTCGACGCCGACCGTCAGCCGGATCATCACCGGCACGACGACACCGCGGTCGCGGGCGATCGCGTCGAGCCGCACGATCTCGTGGAACGAGTCGACGACCACCCGCCCGACCCCGGCCTCGACAGCGGCTTCCAGCTCGGCGACCGACTTGTTGTTGCCGTGCAACGCGATCCGCTCCGCGGGGAAACCGGCGTGCAGCGCGATCGCCAGCTCGCCGCCGCTGCAGACGTCGAGCGAGAGGCCTTCCTCGGCGACCCAGCGGGCGACCTCGGTGCAGAGGAATGCCTTGGCCGCGTAGTGCACGGCATCGGCGCCGAACGCCGCGGCGAACTCCGCCGCTCGGGACCGGAAGTCCGCCTCGTCGATCACGAACAGCGGGGTGCCGTACCGCTCGGCCAGGTCGCGGACGTCGACACCGGCGACTCGCAGCGCGCCGTCGACCCCGCGTGCGGCGTTGCGCGGCCAGACCGCCGGCGCGAGGTGGTCGAGCGACTCCGCGTCGGACGGGCGGGCGCCCGCCGTCTCCGGCGGGGCCTGGATGCCGGCATGCAGCGGCCCGGCCGGGTGCGCCCTCACATCCGCTCCGGAGCGGAGACGCCCAGCAGGCCGAGGCCGTTCGCGAAGACCTGACGTGCGGCGATGCAGAGGTTGATGCGCACGCGGTGCAGCTCGGTCGGCTCCTCGTCGCCCTTCGGCAGCACGCGGCACGCCTCGTAGAACTTGTGGTACGCACCGGCCAGCTGCTCCAGATAGCGCGCCACCCGGTGCGGCTCGCGCAGCTCGGCCGCCGACGCCACAACCGTCGGGAACTCGCCGATCGTGCGGATCAGGTCGCCCTCGCGCGGGTGCTCCAGCAGCCCGAACGCGGTGCTGGGCTCCAGCCCCAGCTCGGCGGCGTTGCGGGCGAGCGACGCCAGCCGGGCGTGCGCGTACCGGACGTAGTGCACCGGGTTGTCGTTGGTGTGCCTGCTGATCAGGTCGAGGTCGATGTCGAGCGTCGAGTCGACCGACGAGCGGATGAGCGTGTAGCGCGCGGCGTCGACGCCGACCGCTTCCACCAGGTCGTCCATGCTGACGGCGGTACCGGCGCGCTTGCTCATCCGCACCGGCTGGCCGTCGCGGAACAGGTTGACCATCTGCCCGATCAGCACCTCGACGACGTCGGGGCTGTCGCCGAACGCGGCCGCGGTGGCGCGCAACCGCGCGATGTAGCCGTGGTGGTCGGCGCCGAGCATGTAGATGAGCAGGTCGAAGCCCCTGGTCCGCTTGTCCAGGAAGTAGGCGAGGTCGCCGGCGATGTACGCGGGCGTGCCGTCGCTCTTGATCACCGGGCGGTCCTTGTCGTCGCCCTCGTCGGTGCTGCGCAGCCACCAGGCGCCGTCGGCGAAGTACAGGTTGCCGGTGTCCTTGAGGCGCTGCACCGCCACCTCCACAGCGCCGGAATCGTGCAACGAGCGCTCGTGGAACCACACGTCGAAGTCGGTGCCGAACGCGTGCAGCGCCCGCTTGATCTCGGTGAACATCAGGTCGACCCCGACCTTGCGGAACACCTCGTCGCGCTCGGCGTCGGGCAGCGCGAGCGCGCCCGGCTCCGCGGCGACGACCTGCGCGGCGATCTCTCCGATGTACGCGCCGCCGTACCCGTTCTCCGGGGTCGGCTCGCCCTTCGCGGCCGCGACGAGCGACTCGACGAACCGGCTGATCTGGCCGCCGGCGTCGTTGAAGTAGTACTCGCGGGTGACCTTCGCGCCACGCGCGGACAGCACGCGGCCCAGCGCGTCGCCGACGGCGGCCCACCGGGTGTGCCCGAGGTGCAGCGGGCCCGTCGGGTTCGCGGAGACGAACTCCAGGTTGACGTTGAGGCCCGAGTACTCGTCGCCGGTGCCGTAGGAACCGGCCGCGGCGAGCGTCTCGGTGAGGATGCCGCCCTGCGCGTCGGCGGCGAGCCGCAGGTTGATGAAACCCGGCCCGGCGACCTCGGCCGACGCGATGCCCTCGCGGGACGCCAGCTCCTCGACCAGCCAGCCGGCCAGGTCGCGCGGGGCGACCCCGGCCTTCTTCGCGGTGCGCATCGCGACGTTCGTCGCGTAATCACCGTGATCGGGGTTGCGCGGCCGCTCCACGCCGACGTCCACCGGCAGCGCAGCCAGGTCGAGCCCGCGTCGGGAGAGCACATCGGACGCAGCGGCACGGACCAGTTCTGCGAGCAGGGCGGGAGTCACCGGCCAAGTCTATGAGGTGCTGCTAACGGGAATCTCAGGCGCCGCTCCTAGACTCGGCAACGGCTCAACGATTCCCCGAGGTCTGGACGCTCATGGTCAGCGGCAAGAACAGCAAGTCCACGCGCAAGGTGAAGCCGACCGTCGTCGTCCGGCGCAAGGCAACACCTTGGGGAATGATCGCGGCGATCACCGCCATCGTCCTGTTCGCGGGGGCCATCGGCACCTACTACGTCGTAGAGATGAATGCCAAGCAGGCCCGCACCGCCGCGTTGGCCGCGTACGTCCCGAGCCCGGAGAACCGCGACCCCTCCACGAAGATCGAGGGCGTCGTCGTCAAGGAGTACAAGGGCGGCCAGCACATCGACCGCACCCAGAAGGTCGCCTACACCAACAGCCCGCCCTACGGCGGCGCCCACGACTTCGCGTGGGCCGCGTGCAGCGGCGTCGTCTACCCCGTCGCCGTGCGCAACGAGAACATGGTGCACTCGCTCGAACACGGCGCCATCTGGATCGCGTACAACCCCGACCAGGTCAGCGGCGCCGCGCTCGACACGCTGCGCGCGAAGGTCGACAGCCAGCCCTACATGCTGATGTCGCCCTACCCCGGCCTGAACCAGCCGATCTCACTGCAGTCGTGGGGTCACCAGCTCAAGCTGAGCGACGCCAACGACCCCAGGATCGACCAGTTCATCTCGTCGCTGCGGCTGAACCAGTACGCGTTCCCCGAGCCCGGCGCGACCTGCAACGAGATGGGCCCCGGCAACTTCCTCGAGTCCGCCCCGCCGCCGTTCGAGCCCGCCCCCGAACCGCTCTCACCCGGCTCGACCCCCGAGGTCACCCCCGACGCCGCCGTCGTCCCCGACGCACCGGTCACCAACGGATGACCATGACGTCCGCGCCCGGGACCGCCGATCTGGACCCCTCCGAACGGTTCCGGCCGTGGCACCGGACCGTCGTCATCATCGCGGTCTCACTCACCCTGGTGCTCGTCGGCGCGATCTTCGGGATGCTCATCAGGCTCCCCGGAACACCCGCCGCGCCACCCGAAACCGGCTCCGTCGACGTCGGGTTCGCCCAGGACATGACCGTCCACCACCAGCAGGCCGTCCAGATGGCCGGCTGGGAGCGCGACCACAGCACCGACCCCGTCGTCATCCAGCTCGCCGCCGACATCGAAGCCACCCAGACCGGCCAGATCGGCCGCATGCAGGGCTGGCTCGAACTCTGGGGCGCCGCCGCACTGCCCGTCGGCGGCCACATGGCCTGGATGGCCGACACCCCCGACGGCCACGGCCACACCCCCGGCGCCCCAACCGCAGGCGTCCCCACCATGCCCGGCATGGCCACCAGCCAAGAACTCCGCGACCTGCGCGCCGCCACCGGCCCCGACCTCGACGTCAAGTTCCTGCAGCTCATGCTGCGCCACCACCAAGGCGGCGCCGCCATGCTCAGCTACGCCGCCGAACGCGCCACCATCCCCCAGGTCCGCAACCTCGCAGCCCAGATGCTGTCCTCGCAGTCGAGCGAAACCGAGTACCTCAGCCAGCTCCTCGCCGAACGCGGGGGTAAACCACTCCCCCTCTGACCGTGCGCTAGTGTTAACTCCGTTGGCCGCCCCCGTAGCTCAGGGGATAGAGCACCGCCCTCCGGAGGCGGGAGCGCAGGTTCGAATCCTGCCGGGGGCACTATCCATCCAACCAGCAAAAACCGGCCCCTCACCTGCTGAAACAGGTAGAGGGGCCGATCTTGTTCTGTCCGGCTGCGGCCGGTCGTGGGTGGCCGTCACCGGCTATCTGTACCCAGGGCGTTCCCAAGTTCGTTCCCAATGCGTACCCAAGTTCTGGCCCTACGTCGGCCGGTGGCCGAGCGCAACGAGCACCTGTCGCCGCGCCAGCGCGTCCTGCCCTTCGAGGGTCTTGGCGTAGACCTTGAGCAACACCTCGACGGAGTGCCCGGCCCACTCGGCCACCTGCGTGGCCGGGACACCGCCGTTGAGCCACGTCGAGACGCACGCGTGCCGCAGGGCATACGGCTTGGCCGCGAGCGGCCCAGCGGCCGCCTCAGGCGTGAACGCGATCCGGCGGGCGGCCCGCCAGGCCCGCATGTAGGTGAGCTTGGGCAGCTCGTCCGCGCGCTCGCCGGGGAACAGCCGGCCGTCGGCGCCGATCCGTCGGTGGGCCAGGTGCTCCTGCAGGTGCGCCGTCAGCTCCGGCGTGCTCGGCACGATGCGCCCCTCCCCCGCCGCCCGGTTCTTCAGCGGCCTCCGGTCGCGCTGGTTGCCGTCGTCGGTCCAGTCCGACCCGGCGTAGGGCGTGGCTTCGTCGAGGTGGATCTCTCCCCAACCTTCGGCCGGCAGCACCAGGTTGTCCTTGCGGATGTTGGCCGCCTCCTCCGGCCGCAGCGCGGCGAAGTACATGAGGGCGAAGAACGCGACCAGCTGCGGACCGGACCGCTTCGTCTCCGCGACCGCCGCGAGCAGGGTGCGCGCCTGCAGCGGGTTGACCACGGTCCGCCGGTCGACGCCCGTCGAGACCTTCGGCGCGGTCCACTTGAAGGTGGGCAGCGGGTTCGCGGTGAGCAGCTCCCGCTCCACGGCGTACTCGACGACGTTGAACAGGACCCGACGCCGCTTGGACACGACACTGCCGGCGGCGGGGGTGCCGTCGGTTCTGCGGGCGATGGTATCGACTCCGCCGACGTCGGATCGGCCTCGATCGCGGCGTTGGCCATCGCAGCGCGCAGCTCGCGGCGCAGCTGCTGCATCGACCGCACCCGCGGGCTCGGATGCGTACGGCGCTGCTTCGGCGGCGCGGCGGGCTCGTCGGGACGATCGAGCGTCCCACCCCACCACCGGTGGTGTCGTGCCCGGCAGGCTTCCCCTCCCCCGGGCGCGAACGCTCGACGTCAGGTGCGGTGGGGTCGGCGGCCAGCCAGGCGCTGATCTGGTCGGCGAGGGTGTCGGCGAGATCGGTGTCCGGGGCCACGGGCAGGCCGGGGACGATCGCGTGGACCAGCCGTGGCCGGCCGAGCAGCCGCCGGCGCAGAACGTAGCGGCCCGGCGCCACGACCAGACGTACAGTGCCGTCGGCGTCGATCTCGGCGACAGCACCGCGGATCGCGGCAAGTCGCGCAGCGGTGATCCTGCGATCCCGGTGCCGTGCCATGCGGGCCGCGGCCCGCTCGGTGCGGGACCGGAATCCGCCAGCGGTGACGAGCTGGTAGGCGACGACACCTGCGATGGAGACGATCCCCATCACGGCAGCCGGTACCGGTCCCTGGTCGAGGCCGTGTCCGACGTTCAACCCGGCGGCGACCGCGGCGAAGGTCCACACCCCCAGCTGCAGCGCCCACACCGGCGCCTGCGGGGTGTGGGCGCGGCAAACCTGGACTGCGAGCGCGAACGCCCACATCCCCAGCTCCGAGAACACCGGCAACACGACACCGGTCACCCCGCCGTAGACACCGACGCCGTAGGTGGCCATCGACGGCACCGCCATCACCGCGGACGCGACCGCCAACGGGTAGATCAACACGCTCACCCGGTGCGCACTCACCCACCCGACCAGCTGCGCCCACACCCGAGCCCGCCGGGCGCGACGCGCGTCCCGCGCCTGTGCCCGCCGGGCATCGCGCTCGGCGTCAGCAACGCTCTTCAGCTGCGCCGCCGCCGCAAGGTCTCGACGTTCCCGCTCGGCTGCCGCGTCCGCGTCCAACCGAGCCTGGCCAGCAGCCGCGACGGCATCGCGGCGCACCTGCTCCGCGCGTGCCGCACGATCCAGGCGCCGCTCCTCAGCCCACCCCATCGGGCACCCCCGATCTCGTGACCGGAGTCAGGGCGGCCGCAGCGGACGCCGCAAGTGCGGCGGTTGCGGCGACGCGGTAGCGAGCTGCGTGTGCGAGGACCTGGTCGGCGTACGCGCCGCTGCGGTTGTAGCCCCACAGCGATGCCCGGACGCCGCGACCCTGGCCGCGGTCGCACCAGGTAGTGCGCCGCGGCCGGGATCGCAGCTGTCGGGTCGTACACGTTCGGCCCGATCTCCGGGTGGTGGGTGCGGACCTCGCGCCAGGTCCCGGCCAGGAACTGCATCGGGCCGCCGGCTATCTAGAGGTAGACGCAAGAGAAGCTGGTCAAGGGCGCGGGACTGGCTGAGGAACGTTAGGCATGCGGTATCCAGACCAGGCTGAGCAGGTATCGGTCGCTGTGCGGCGCGTCGTGGAACGTCCGCTTCTGCCGACGAGACCGCTCACGATCGCGTTCGGGATGATGACTCGGTGAACGCGACGACCCGAAGCCTGCGGTTGATCGGATTCTGGCTCGGTCCTGAGGCGCCTGGGTGGCCTGACGTGCAGTCGTTCGTCGATCAATCACTCGATGCCGTGCTGCGCGATCGAGTGGTGAAGTACCTTCGCGGCGGGACCGTGTTCGTCGCTACCGCCGGCTCGTCACGTTGTCGCATGTGTGGGCAGGCGAACGGTAGTACGGAGCTGACCGACGGCGTTCGCTTCATCTGGCCGGAAGGGCTCGCGCACTACGTCGAAACCCACCACGTCAGACTGCCAGCTGAAGTCACCGCAGCGATGGACCTCGACCCGCCGCAGGTGGACGTCGTCGAGTTCGAGCGCCGCCTGTTCGACACAAACGAGTTGATCGTCGACGAACACTGGTGGCGTAGCCTCGGGGGGCACTGAAGTCCTGGCGCACCGGCGCCTAACGGCTCAACTGCGTCGCAACCGAGTGGTGAGCCTGCTCGGTCAACTCAGCAGACCGACGTTCGCTCATGCCGCTGATCGCGCGTTGCTCAAGTGCACGGAGGGCCGGTTTGACTGGCTCAGCTGCAGAGTTCGATGCTTTTTTGGCGGTAGAAGATGACGGGGTCGGTGGCTTGACCGCGGATCTCGACTTGGAAGTGCAGGTGCGGTCCAGCGCCTGCGATGCGAGAGTGCAGGCCCTCACGGCACGCTTGACCTCACCGGTGTCCGCGGGGCGGACGGTGCGTACCCATTCCTTGGCGGCCTCCCGCAACCACCGCGCGCCACCCGGCCCGCGTAGGCCGCCCATGTGTTGCCTGTCTCCTTCGATGCCGGTCGCCACGTGGACATCGACCCATGATGCGTTCCCAGGTCGGCGCTACTGGCGCTCCTCGATGGAGACGCCGTACGCCGCCTTGATGTCGGCAACCAGTTCGGCGCCGGCGTAGGCCGGTAGGTGGGCCTCCCACCACGGCGAGTTGCCGCGCACCGGCTCCGGCCGCAACAGGGACCTGAACCGCGCGTCGATCTCGCCGACCTGCGTCCGGACCCGCTCCATCTGCTCCACACCGCTCAGGCTCTCGTCCTGGAGCAGGACCTCGATGCGCTCCCGGACGCTCAGATCGTTGCGGTACTCGTAGATGTTGTCGTCATAACCCTCCGCAACCACGTCTACCAGCTGCTCCCACCCGCCGATCAGGTCGAACGGTGTGGAGACCCCACGCCAACCACGGGCTGCGACGACAGCCCGGAAGCGCTCCACGAACTCCTTCGGCGTCGTCAGCATCCCCCATGGGTGTCGGATCCAAGACGCTGGTCTTCGCTGTTCCTGGGCATCACGTTGTGCGTCAGCGCGGCACCCATGATCGCCAAGTCATGGATCGACATGAAGCTGGGGCACCGCGGCATCGGCCGGCACATCCCGTTGGCGAGCACGTTGGACGACGCGGTCGGTCGAGTCGTGCTCTCCGTCCTCGTGGAATGGCGACCGCCGGGCGGCGCGATCGACCTGCCAGTCCTCGGCCTTCGGGTCGACGCTGACCCGGATCGCCTCGTCGCCGGCGCCGCGGACCGTGTAGGCGAGCACACCGTCGCGCACCTGGATGTCGGTGAGCGCGGCGGTGCGCAGCCAGGGGTTGCTCCGGCGGAACCGGGTGAGCTGCCGCACGGATTCGAGCAGGTGCCCGGATCCTTCGAGA
The DNA here is from genome assembly GCF_021245725.1 of Pseudonocardia sp. TRM90224. Taxonomy (GTDB): domain Bacteria; phylum Actinomycetota; class Actinomycetes; order Mycobacteriales; family Pseudonocardiaceae; genus Pseudonocardia. The sequence goes on from NZ_JAJGSX010000054.1 coordinate 35,078, forward strand.
TCACCCAGTTCAAAATCGCGCAGCGCGAGGGGCGGGCGCAGCAGCGCATCGTCCTTCCCCTCAGCCCAGGCCGAGGTGAGCCCTACCTCGTCGCCGTAGTAGATGCCGGGGATCCCCGGCAGCGTCATGAGGATCGCGAACGCGAGGGGCAACGCCGCTGCCGGGACGGCGTCGGCGAGCCGGGCGAAGTCGTGGTTGCCGAGGAACGTATGAGGTGCGGCCCCGCCGGCGGTGTTGTGCTGGTGGGTGCGCAATGTCGCCCCCATTGCGTCGACCGGGCCACCGGACAGCCACGCGCGGGTGCCGTGCATGAGGGCGTACTCCGTCGCGCTGGACACCGTCGTGGCGGCGACCACCGGGGGCAGGTCGTCGTCGAAGACCTGGCCGAGGAACCACGCGCTCGGGTGGGACTCGCGGACGTGGCCGAGAACCTGCCGCCAAAAGTCGTCGGGGACCGACCACGCAGAGTCCAGCCGGAACCCGGCGATCCCCCGGTCCAGCCAGTAAGAAAGCGTCTCAGCGACGTAGGCGCGGTAGCCGTCGGACGCGTAGTCCGGCGTCACGAGCGAGTCGACCCGCCACGGGACGTGCTCGCCGGCGTCGTCGCGCAGGAACCAGGGGGCACGCGGCTCGCCGGGGTCGGTGAGCCGGTGGAAACCTCGACCCGCATAGGCGAAGGCGCCGTCCAGGACGACGCCGACCCCTCGTGCCGAGGCGGCCGCGACCAGCGCGTCGAGATCGCTCAGGTCCCCCAGGCGGCTGTCGATCTCCCGGTGGGTGACCGTGTCGTAGCCGTGCGAAAGCGACGCGAACACGGGACCGAGGAGCAGCCCGTCAGCGCCGAGCGATTCGACATGCGGTAGCCACTCGACGAGTTCGCGCAGCGTTCGCCGGCAACTCCGCCTGGATCCGCCCTGGTCGGCGTCGAGGAAGCCCAGCGGATAGAGGTGATAGAGAGCGGTCGGCGCATGCGGGGTCGGCATCCGGCATACCCTTCGCAGAAAGTCACGCAAGATCTCGGGCAGATCTCGCCACTGCAACACAACGCACGATCCGGCCCAGCTGGGCTCCACGTGAATTGGTTAATGGTCGACGGCGACGAATACGGCAGGATCACCGTACCGCCGTTCTCGCGACCCAGCCACCCGAAGCGTCGCCGGCCGGGCTACCCGACAGGAACAGCGATGCGCAGCCGGAGACCCGACCCCGAGTCACCGTTCAGCGGCGCACCTGGTAGCGCAGGTGCAGCACCCGGTCGCCCTGGATCACGTCGGGATCCTCCAAGAGATGCTGCGCGTCGACCGATCCGAAGTAGCGTTTTCCTGACCCGAACACGACGGGCACGACGTCCATGCGCACCTCGTCGACCAGGCCTGCGGCCAGCGCCTGGCCACCGACGTCGCCGGCGGCGATCTCGACGATGCGGTCACCCGCGAGCTCCTGCGCCTTGGCCACGGCTGCCTCGACGCCGTCGACGAAGTGGAACGGTGGCTCGGGGTTCCAGCCTTCGGGCGCCGGCCGGTGCGTCACGACGACCACGTGGTCGATCCCGGCCGGAGGCTTCCCGTCCCAGCCGTCCGTCAGGTCGAAGACGTGGCGGCCGGCGACCGTCACCCCGATCTGGTCCCAGTACGACCGCGTGTAGTGGTAGGACATCTGCGACACCTTGAGCGCGCCGCTCTCGTCCAACAGGACGTCACCACTGGTCAACCAGTCGAACAGTGGTCCGGGCTGATCCTTCTCGTCCGCGACGAAGCCGTCCACCGACACCGAGCTGTACATGACCACCTTGCCCACAGGGCTCTCCTCTACTTTTGGGTGCCCCAAATTAACGTGTCGTGGGTCGTCACTCTTGTAAGAAATCAATCGGACGGCAGCGGCCAGCCGTCCAGCACGTGGCCGGGATTCTCGCGGAGGAACCGCCGCCGGACTTCGATGTAACGGGTCGGTGTGAGCCCCGTGAACTCCCGGAACTCGTGGCCGAAGTGGGCCTGGTCGAAATAGCCTGCGCCACCGGCGAGGTCGCCCCAGTCGATCGGTCCGGCGGGGTTGATCGCGAACACGGTGGCGGCGAAGCGGTAGGTGCGGGCCAGCCGCTTCGGTGTGATGCCGACGAGCTCCTTGAACCGCTGTGCCAAATGGGTGCTGCTGACACCGGCCGCCACGCTCAGGTCGCCGATCGTCACCGCCCCGCTGGCCGCCGCGATGACGCTGCTCGTATGGCGGACCAGCCCCAGACCGGCGGTCTCGCGCAGCCGTCGCCTCAGCTCCTCCTCGAGCAGCGTCAGCATCTCGTGCGGTCCGGCCGCCGTGGCCAGCCGGTCTTGCAGCTCGGCAACGGCGGCCCGGCCCCAAACCTGCTCCACCGTGACCGGCCGGTCCCGCAGCTCGGCCGCGGGCATCGGCATGAACGGCGCCAGCCCCCACGGTTTGAGGTGCACGCCGACGGACCTGGTCCGGAGGGGGTAGCTGAAGTCCATCGCGCGGGTGGGCATGGTGACCACGCAGCCGTCGGCGTACTCGGCTGTCTCGACGTCGGCGCCGGCGCGGATGCGGAACGGCGCCCCGAGGTTGACGATGAGCAGCGCCGACGGTGCCGGCGGCAGCGTCAGCCAGGCGTACGGCGACGCACCCTCCAAGTAGTAGAGGTCGTCGATCAGCCCGTCCAGCGGCGGCCGCGGCACTCTGGACACGTACTCCACGCGCCTAGCATCGCCGACGGGCCCGACTACTGTCGCGCTGATGACATCCGGCGCGCAGGATCAGGGGCAACGCCAAGTTTCCCGGGTCCTCGTCTACGGCGTCACCGGCTCCGGGAAGACCACGTTGGCCCGACGGATGGGCGAGTTGACCGGGCTGCCCTGGCATTCGGTGGACGATTTGACCTGGGAATCGAACTGGGTCGTCGTGCCGGTCGACGAGCAGCGGCGACGCATCGAAGAGATCTGCGCCGGCGAGAAATGGATTCTCGACACTGCTTACGGCAAGTGGCGGGAGATCCCGCTGGCCAGGGCCGAGCTGATCGTCGCCCTCGACTATCCACGGTGGTTGTCGCTGTCCCGGCTGATCCGCCGCACCCTGGCGCGGCTGGTGAGCCGGCGCACGGTCTGCAACGGCAACCGGGAGACAGTCCGAACGCTGTTCGCCCGGGATTCGATCGTGCTGTGGCATTTCCGGTCCTTCCAGCGCAAACGAGCTCGCATGCGGGCCTGGAGCAGCAACCCGGCCGGCCCGGAGGTGCGCCGGTTCACGTCGCCCCGACAGCTGGACGACTGGCTTCGCCGCACCGGCCTGCTCCCCGGTCCGAGGTGACGGCCGCGGAGGCAGATCGCACACAGATCAGTTTTCCGCGCTGCGCCCGTCTGTATGTGTGAGATCGACTCACAGGAGGCAGGCAAGATGCGGAAACTGATCTTCGGCATGAACGTGACCTTGGACGGCTACATCGCCGCGACCGGCGACGACATCGGCTGGGGCGGCGGGGACTCCGGCGCGCACGGTGGGCCGAGCGACGAGCTGTTCGAGTGGTGGCTCGGCTACGAGCAGGCGAACGAGCTGACGCTGTACGGACGCAAGCTGTGGAAGACGATGAGCTCCTACTGGCCGACCGGCGACCAGCAGCCCGGCGTCACCCCGGCGGAGATCGAGTTCGCGCGGAACTGGCGGGACACGCCGAAGGTCGTGTTCTCCTCGACGATCGACGAGGTCGACTGGAACACCCGCGTGGTCACCGGCGATGCGGTCGCCGAGATCACCCGGCTCAAGGCCGAAGACGGCGGCCCGATGAGCATCGGTGGGGCAACGCTCGCCGGGGCCGCCATGCGGGCCGGGCTGATCGACGAGTACGTGCTGGTCACCGCGCCGGTCCTGGTGGGTGGCGGCACACCGTTCTTCACGGCAATGGACAACTGGGTGAACCTGCGCCTGGTGGAGACGCAGACGTTCCCCGGCGGCGAGCTGCTGACCCGGTACGAGACGAGGCGATGAGGACGACGGCGGGTGATCACAGCGTCGGGGGCAGACCCAGCCATGGCTTGTCTCTGGCGTCGAACCCGGTGAGCTCGGCGATCCTTCCGTCGACGATGTGCAGGACCGCGATGGTGAACAACCGGTACTCCGGGGCATCGGGGGTGCGGCGGTACAGCGCGGCGGCCGGCATGCGGTTGAGCGTGGTGGTGATGCAGCGCCAGTCGTCGTAGCCGCGCTGGAAGAGCCCACCCGCGACCCACCCGTCCACCGCGTCCTCGGCCGTGATGCTCGAGGTGCCCGACTCGGGCAGCATCACGAAGCGCAGATCGTCGCGCAGGAGGGACACCAGCCCGTCGAGGTCGTTGCGCTCATGGGCGTCGATGTACGACCTCACCACGCCGCGCTCGTCGTCCGACAGCTCGTGGGTGGCGGGGCTTCGCCAGTCGAGGCGGCGATCGGGCAGCTGCTCGCGCATCGTCGCCCGAGCCCGCTGCAGCGCGCTGGTCACCGATGCGACGGTCAGCTCGAGGGCGTCGGCGGCCTTCGACGCGGGCCAACCGAGGACGTCGCGCAGGACGAGCACCGCCCGCTGCCGCGGCGGCAGGTGCTGGACGGCGACGATGAACGCCAGCTCGATCGTCTCCCGCGCCACCACCGATTCCTGAGGATCCTCGGGGAGCATCCGGTCGGGATACGGCTGCAGGTACAGCACCTCGGAGCCGGGGCCCGGCAGCTCGGACTGCGCGGGTGTGCGGTCGTTGCGCTTCTCCAGGAAGTCGAGGCAGGCGTTCGTGGCGATCCGGTACAGCCAGGTCCGCAGAGCGGCGTGGCCCTTGAACGACTCCCGCTTGTTCCACGCTCGCAGGAACGTCTCCTGCGTCATGTCCTGGGCGTCCTCGTAGTTCGCGAGCATCCGGTAGCAGTGCACCTGCAGCTCACGTCGGTGGCGCTCCGTCATGAGGGCGAAACGCGCCGTATCGCCTGAGCGGACCGCCGCGATGAACGTGGCCTCGTCGAATCCGAGCGGCCTGGCGTCGGTCATGGTCGTCGATCCTTCCACCGGGGCGAGGGCTACCCGAACTGACGACGTGGCAGAGAGTTTCTGATCGGTGCGGCCGCCGACGCCGTCCGGGACCGGCGGAATCAGCCGACCGAGCTTCTCAGCTGCACCGGATTGGTCATCGCCGCCATCACGCCGCCGCCGTCCCGGATTTCAACTCGGACGAACCCTGCGTCGGACGCCCGGACGTGCCAGATCACCTCGGCGGCGCCGTCGGGCGGAAGCGTCGCCGAGTGGATTCGCCCCTGTTCGGTGTGGAAGCTGACGCATCCCGATCCCACGCCGCGCACCGACGCCGCTACCACGGCTTCTTCGGCGTTCAGCACCTCACCGATGCCCGCCACCCGTGCTCCGGCGGAGGCGGTGAGGGTCAACTCGACGTCCCGGGACGCGGCGATCCAACTCCTGCCCGCGCGCAGTCCGGCGAGCACCGCGGCCGTAGTGAGCTCGTCAGCCAGCACCACCGTCTGCGGGCTGCCGAGCTGGCCCCGCAGGTGGGCGTCGCTGTTGCCCACCGCGGGCAGCCACCGCCCGGCCGCGACGCCCGCGGCCAGCCCGCGCCCCCACTCGGCCAAAGCTGCCTCGTTGTCGGCCTGCCACGCCACGCTCGAGGTCCACCTGCCGTTCCATACCTCGACCGCGTCGAACAGCTCGAACGGATATCCGAGCTGGCCGCGGAGGTAGGGGGCGTGTGGGTGCGCCGCAACGCACAACCCGCCAGCAGCGCGAACTCGATCGAGCCGACCTCGAGCCGGGCGTCGCGTACGCCGTACTTCCAGTCGATCAGTTGTCCCGGTTCGAGACCCAGTGCCAGCCAGTGCCCGGTTCGGGTGGTGACCTCCTGGCCGAGGATCACCATCAGCTCGTCGGCGTGGCCGGTCCAATCGGGTGTGCCCATCGACGGTGTTGTGCTCCGTGGTCGCGATGAAGTGCAGACCTGATCGCCGTGCGGCGTCCACGGCCTCCTCGACCGTGAGTTCAGCACCCTCGGACCGTCCGGTGTGCACGTGGCTGTCACCGCGGAACCAACCGGGCACAGAACTCAGCTCCCCAACGGTCGACCGATCGGCGAGCGCCGAGATGAACCGCAGCCTTGCACAGGGCTGGCCGTGTGCGTTGCCACGACCGACGTAGCGTGGTCGCCGTGCCGACGGACATCGCCTTCCACATGATCGACGTGTTCGCTGCGGAACCGCTGACCGGCAACCCGCTCCCCGTCGTCCCGGACGCGGACGCGCTCGGCGACGACCGCATGCGAGCCATCGCGAGCGAGTTCAACCAGGCCGAGACCACGTTCCTCGTCGCGCCGACGCTCCCGGGTGCCGACCGGCGGCTGCGCTCGTTCACCCCGGCCGGGCACGAAGTGGGCGGGGCCGGGCACAACGCGATGGGCGCCTGGCTGTGGCTGGCCCTCGCCGGCCGGCTCGACCTGCATGGACCGTCGACGTCGTTCGTCCAGGAGATCGCCGGTCGAGCGCTGCCGCTCACCGTGCTGAACGAGCCGGGCGAGCCGATCACCGTCGTGATGGAGCAGGAGCCGCCCCGCTTCCTGGGCGTCCCGCACGACCGGGACGAACTCGCGGCCAGCCTCGGCCTCGCAGCCGACGACGTACGCGGCGACCTGCCCGCCCAGGTCGTCGACACCGGCGCCGGACACCTCATGGTGCCTCTGCTCGACCGCGCCGCCGTCGACCGCGCCCGCCCCGACACCGCACGGCTCGCAACCGCACTACGAGCCGTCGGCGGCGAAGGCGCCTACGTCTACAGCCTCGACGCCCCCGGCGGGGCCGTCGCCTACACGCGCTTCTTCAACCCGACGATGGGCATCGTCGAAGATCCCGCGACGGGCACGGCGGCAGGACCGCTCGTCGCGCTGCTGGTGCGCGCCGGACTTGCGCCGAGCGGTACGTCGATCATCGAGCAGGGGCACCACATGGGGCGGCCCAGCCGGCTCAGCGTCACGATCGAGGGCGAGCACGTCCGACTCGCCGGATCCGGCGTGGTGTCGATGTCCGGCACCTTGCACCTGTAGCGGTCCGCCAGATCGCTTGGGCCGGCAGCACGATCCGGCTTCGCCTGAGGACTGCGATCATCCGGATACCCCGATGCTCGCTGTGGTCAGCGTCACATCGCGCGGTCGGCAAGTTCCCCGGCGGGTCTCCGACCGGATGGCGAAGGGACGTTTCGCCACGGAGAGGAAGAAGAGGGATGAGCTACCCGCGCATCGGTGTCAGCCTGCCGCATTTCGGCCCGCACGCCGGACCGGAGGGTGTGGTCACGGTGGCAAAGGCCGCTGAGCGGCTCGGATTCCACGCGGTCTCCGTGACCGAGCGGCTGCTCATGCCGGTCAGGGAGGACTGGGTCAACGACGCGAAGCTGCCCGAGTCGCACGTGTTCGACCCGCTCGAACTGCTCACCTGGGCTGCGGCGCACACCCGGCGGGTACGGCTGGCTACGGGGGTCGTGAACGCGATCTTCCAGTCGCCGATCCTGCTCGCGCGCCGGCTCGCCACCCTCGACCAGCTCTCCCACGGCCGGGTCGACGCGGGGGTCGGGCAGGGCGGCGGCAGCCGCTCCGCCGAGACCGGGTTCGCCATCCCCGAGGAGTTCCGTGCGGCGGGCGTGCCGATGAGCCGGCGCGGTGCGGGATTCGTCGAGCACCTCGCCGCAATGCGCGCGTGCTGGGCTCCGGACCCGGTGCAGTTCGAGGGCACCCACTATGTGATACCGCGCTCGACCGTCGGGCCGAAGCCCTACAACGGCACCATTCCGTTGTTGATCGGCGCGCTGCTGCCCAGCACGATCGAGCGCGCAGCGCGGATCGGCGACGGATTCGTCACCGTCGCGCATCCGCAGAACTGGGCTGAGATCCCCGGACAGGTCAGCTGCTACCGCAACGCCGGTGGCACCGGAACCGTCGTGCTCAACACCATCCAGCCCTTCGCGGATGCCGACATCTCCGCGGAGGCGTTCACCGATGCGGTGTTGACCGACGCTGCGAAGGCTGACACGGCCGGCGTCGATGAAATGCACATCACCTTGAACCTCGTCGGGGTTCATCCGGACCGCCAAGCCGAACTGCTGGAGGACCTCGCCGCTGACCTGAAGCTCACCGCTGCCGGCGGTCAGGAGCCGCGCAGGTAGGCGAGCACCGCGAGCACACGACGGTTGTCGTCGTCGGACGGCGGCAGATCGAGCTTGCCGAAGATCGACGCGATGTACTTCGTGACCGCGCTGCTCGAGAGGTGCAGCTGCGTGCTGATCGCGGCATTGGACCGGCCCTGCGCCATCACTTCCAGCACTTCCCGTTCCCGCGGTGTGAGCTGCGCGAGCGGAGCGCGACGGGAGCCGCCGGTGACGAGTCCGGCGATCACCTCCGGATCCATCGCGGTGCCGCCGTCCGCCACCCGACGAACGGCGTCGACGAAGTGGTCGTCGTCGAAGACACGATCCTTGAGCAGGTAGCCGACCCCGCCGGTGCCGTCGGCGAGCAGTTCGCGCGCGTAGAGCTGCTCGACGTGCTGGGAGAGCACGAGCACCGGCAGTCCCGGGACCTCACGCCGCGCGGCGAGCGCGGCGCGCAGGCCCTCGTCGGTGAACGAGGGCGGCAGCCGCACATCGACGACGGCGACGTCAGGCCGGTACTGCAGCAACGCATCCAGCAGCTGCGGTCCGGACTCGACGTCGGCGACCACGTCGAAGCCGTAGGAGCCCAGCAGGCGGTTCAGGCCGGACCGAAGGAGATAGAGGTCTTCCGCCAGGACAACGCGCACGGCACCTCCATCGTCACAACCGTTGGGCCGCCGGCCGGGCTGTCGATCACCAGCTTGCCGTCGAACGTAGCGAGCCGGCGGCGGACGCCGTCGAGCCCTGAGCCGGCGACCGGGGACGCCCCGCCCACACCGTCGTCGCTAACGGCGGCACGCAATACGCGATCGCGGTGGGCGAGCTCGATCCGCAGGTGCTGGGCGCGGGCGTGCTTCACGGAGTTGGTGACCACCTCCGCAACAGCGAAGTAGACGGCAGCGGCAAGCGGTGGTTCGGGCTCCCCATCGAGCTCGGCATGCACCGTGCTCTCCAACGGGGCGTCGAGCGCGAGGGCACGCACGGCGTCGGCGAGCCCACGCTCGGCGAGGACCGGCGGGTGGATGCCGCGCACGAGTGCGCGCAGCTCGCGCAATGCCGACGCGGCGGTCGTCCTCGCCTCGGCCACGAGCTCCTTGGCCGTGGCCGGGTCGCTCTCGAACAGCCGCTCCGCCGTGCGCAGGGTGATCCCGACCGCCACGATCCGCGCCTGCGCTCCGTCGTGCAGATCGCGCTCGATGCGGCTCAGCTCGGCGGCGCCGGCGTCGGTGGCATGCGCCCGGGTGGCGGCGAGCTCCTGCACGCGGCGGGTGAGCCTGGCCTTCGACGTCGGACGCAGCAGCAAGGCGCCGACCCGCCCGTGCACGCGCAGCGCCCACCAGGTGATGGACAGGTAGGCCGCGACGAGAGGTACTCCCACCGCGGGCGTCCACCACGGCCAACTCGACAGCAGCGGCCCGGTAACCGCCAGGAGCCCGCTGAGCCCGACCGCCATCGGCGCGCCGATCAGCACGGCGGTCGCCAGGGGCTGCACGACCACCAGCCACAGCAGGTCGCGCCACGTGGCCGGGTCGCGCAGCAAGTGGCCGGCCTGCTGGATCTGCGCAGCCATCTCATAGGAGGTGAACAGCCGCCTGCCGAGCCGGTAGCGGCCCTCGTCGTTGGGCACCAGCGGCTGCGGCGCCGGCCGATACGGCGTGTCGATCGCGATGCCGGTCCAGGCCACCATCATGCGTCGGTAGTGCTCGGGCAGTTGGCGTGCTCCCTGCGCCATCGAGACGAACGGGGTGACGAACCCGACCAGGATGCCCAACGCGCCGACCAGGATCAGCGCGCCGGACAGCACCCCGACCACCGCCCCGGCCAAGAGCTCCAGCCCCAGGCGGGCGCCCTGGGACTGCCGGCGCAGCACCTGGCCGGCTCGTCGCGCGTTCACCCGACCATTCTGGACTCTCGGGGCCGGCTGCGGAGGTGGAGAAAAGTGCACTCTTGCCGTGTACCTGAGTGGATTATCCGGCGGCCCCGCCGTTCGTAGCGTTGCGCACATGCCCACACCCGCATTGACACAGCACCCGCACCTCCAGGCCATCGTGCGGCTCATCCGCATCCAGCTGCCCACCGTGATCGTGCCGCTGGCGCTCTTCTACGGCCTGCGCTCGCTCGGGGTCGACCAATGGGCCGCGCTAGTCGTCAGCGGCATCGCCCCCCTCGTCGCGATCGGCCATCGGCTCATCACGAGCAACCACCTCGACCGCCTCGCCGTGTTCGTGCTCTTCTCGATGGTCGTCGGCACAGCAGTCTCACTGGTGGAGGGCGACCCACGAGCGCTCCTCGCCCGCGAGAGCTGGGGCACGGCCGTGATCGGCATCGGTTTCCTGTGGTCGCTGAGTCGCAGCCCCGTGCTGCTCACCGCGGCCGCTCCGTTCCTCGGGCCCGGTACCGCGGCCGCCTGGCGCGAGGCCTGGCAGCACGACGAGCGGTTCCGCCGCGGCATCCGCCTGGTGACGGCAATGTGGGGGATCGGGTTCCTGCTCGACTCCGCCCTGCGCGTCGTGCTCGCATACACCCTGCCGATCGACGTCGTGCCAATCGCGAGCGTCGCCCTCATCGTCGTGACGATCGTCGGCGCCAACATGCTCGGCAAGGCCATCGCCGGGCGCCACTTGGCCCGCAGCACGGGACTGCCGTCGACAGCCCGCTGACAGCGGCCCGTCGTAGCGTTGCGCAACTCGTCTGGCGGCGACCTCACGGCGGGGTATGAATCGTGTGACGACACCACCGGCTGAGCGAGGTCAGCCGCAACCGAAAGCCGGCCAGGAGATCAGAGCATGAACACCCGACCAGACGATTCAGCCGTCCAGATCGGCGTCCTCGCCCCGTTGACCCCGCCCGGTTGGGTCGAGGCCGGCCAGCACCTGCTCGCCGGGATGGAGCTCGCCGCCCGCGAGGTTAACGATGCCGGCGGGATCGACGGGCGACCGCTCGAGCTGGTCGTCAGGGACACCGCAGCCGATCCGCAGCGCGCCGCGGCGGCGGTCGACGAGTTGGCCGGCCTCGGCGTGGCCGCGTTGGCCGGCGAGTACCACAGTGTCGTCGCCCGCGCCGCTGCCACCAGGGCCGACGCGCTCGGCCTGCCGTTCCTCTGCTCCTCGGCGGTGCTCGACGCGCTCACCGAGGAGCCGACGGAGTGGGTCGCCCGGCTCGCCCCGGCGCAGTCGCACGGCTGGCGGATCTACGCCGATTTCCTGCTCGGCGCGGGCCACCGGCGCGTCGCCGTGGCGACCCAGCCGAGCGTCTACTGGGCGTCCGGGACCGGCATCCTGCGCGATCACCTCGCAGCACGTGGTGGCACCGTCATCGAGCTCGACGCGGCCACACGCACCCGCGAGCAGCTTTGCGACGAGCTGGTCGACAACCGTGCGACGGCCCTGCTCCTCCTGGTCGGGCACCCCGAGCCGGCAGTGCCGATCGTCGAGGCCGTCCGCCACGACAAGCGCCTGGTCGACATCTTGATCGGTGCTCCCGCCGGACAACCGGAGCTCGCCGGATGGGCGAAGCTGCTGAGCACCGACGGAACCGGGATCCCGTTCCTGCGCTACCTGCCCGAGCAGCTCGGCCCACTCGGTCGACAGGTCGAGGAGGCCCTTCACGAGCGGCTGACGACAACGCCGTCCTTCGTCGCCTTCGAGGGCTACGACACGGTCACCGTCCTCGCCGACGTGCTCCGTACCCACGGCACCGATCGGGGGCGCATCGCCGCGGCCTGGGAGCACATCGAGGTCCAGGGCACCCGCGGTCGGATCCGGTTCACCCGGCCGCCTGGCATGGGTGTCCACCAGTGGGCGTGGCCGGCGGTCCAGGTCGCAGATCGGGATCCTGCCGATCCCGATCGATTCCGGGTCCTCCACGCCGGCTGAGGTCGGTCAGTCGTTCCGGTCCGCCCCAGCCTGCAGGCGGAGCAGATCGCGGATCTCCTTGAGCAGCTCGACCTCCGTCGGCTCGGCCGGGCCTGGCTCCTCGCCGGACTTGCGACGCTCCTTGAGCCGGTTGAGCGGCAACACGATGAGGAAGTAGACGACGACAGCGACGATCACGAAGTTCAACGCGACGGTGATCAGGCCGGCGAAGTCGATGTAGGTCGACTCCTTCCCCGGCACGATCCGCACGCCGAGGGCCGGCGTTTCGGGCGGGGTCACCGCGTTCACCAGCGGTTTGACGATCTTGTCCGTGAACGCGCTGACGACCAGCCCGAACGCGGCGCCGATCACCACCGCGACCGACAGGTCGACCACGTTCCCGCGTAGGACGAAGTCCTTGAAGCCTCGCAGCATGCTTGCCCTCCCGATGATCCGACGCGGGCGGCACGCTACTGCCGACTGCATGCCACTGCTCACCCACCTCCTCGGGCCCACACGCTGGCGTGAGCCCACTCTGTCCGGATCGTGTGCACTTTCTTGACAGCACTTACTTTCGGTGGCACGGTCGCTGCCATGACGGATCACGAAGGCGGCGGTGTCGCGGTCATCGAGGACGCGGCGACGGCCGCGGTGGCGATCGACCCCGTGCGCGCCCGACTCCTCGCGGCGCTGCGGGAGCCGGGCTCGGCGGCGTCGCTCGCCGCCGGACTGGGCATGAGCCGGCAGAACACCAACCACCACCTCCGCGCGTTGGAGCGACACGGGCTCGTGGAGCTGGTCGAGGAACGACGCAAGGGCAACATGATCGAACGGGTGGTCCGCGCGACGGCAGGTTCCTACGTGATCTCGCCGCTGTCCTGGGCGATGGTCGCGCCCGACCCTGCGCGACAGCCCGACAAGCTGTCGGCTCAGTGGCTGCTCGCGGTGGCAGCGCGACTGCTGCAGGACGTGGGTCGGCTGATCACGAAGGCCGGCCGACGCCGGATCGCGACCTTCGCGATCGACGGGGAGATCCGGTTCGCCAGCGCGGCCGACCGTGCCGAGTTCGTCGGCGCGCTCGGCGAGTCGGTCCGCGAGCTGGTCGCCCGGTTCCACGTGCCGGACGAGCCGGGCGGCCGCACCCACCGGATCGTCGTCGCGCTGCATCCCACCGTGACGGAGGAGGACGAATGAGTCGCAAGTTCGAAGTGCGCCGGGAGGTGGTGCTGCCAGCCGCTCCCGAACAGGTGTGGCAGGCCATCGCGACGCCGGAAGGCCAGGCGGCCTGGTTCATGAGCCTCGACGACGAAAGCGCCGACACCCTGGTCAAGGCGGCCACCGAGGGGGAAGGCCGCCGATTGGAGATCACAGCCGGCACCCACGCGTTCGAATACATCGTGGAGGCCGGCAGCGGCGCCACGACCGTGCTGCGGTTCGTCCACAGCGGAGTGCTCGACGACGAGTGGGGCGACGAGTACGAGTCGATGACCGGGCACGGCTGGGACCTGTACCTGTTCACGCTGGGCGAGTACCTGAAGCACTTCCCGGGCCGCAGCAGCGTGTACGGCTCGGCGGAGGCACCGCCCGGGAGGGACGTCTGGGTGAAGCTGCTGGACACGCTGGGCGATCCGGCCGTCGGCGAGACCGTGCGGCTGCCCATCGGTGCCGGTGTCGTCGACCTGCGCAACGACCACTACCTCGGGATCCGCACCGGGAACGCACTCGTGCGCTTCCACGAACGCTCGAAACTCGGAATGCCCCTCGCCGTCGGGCACCACGACTACGGCCCGGGTGCCGACCCGGAGCAGATCGGCGCGACCTGGTCGGGCTGGCTGGCCACGACCGCCAACCACACGTCACGCGACAACTGAACGATCGAAACGGAGAACGAGGAAATGCCTGAGCTGGAGAAGCTGTCCCCCTTTCTGATGTACCAGAACGGCGAGGCCGAGGAGGCCATGCAGTTCTACACGAGCCTGTTCGACGACGGTGAGATCGTGCTGATCGAGCGTTTCGAGCCCGGCCAGGGCCCGGAAGGCAAGATCCGCACAGGGGTGATCCGGATCGCCGGCCGGCAGGTCCGGCTCTTCGACAGCCCGGTCCAGCACGAATGGGACTTCACCCCTGGAGTCTCACTTTTCGTGCGCTGCGGGTCGCGCGAGGAGCTGGACAAGCTGTGGGCGGCGCTGTCCGAGGGCGGTCGGGCCCACATGCCGCTCGACGACTACGGGTTCGGCGGACCGTTCGGCTTCACCGAGGACCGGTACGGCGTCTCGTGGCAGCTCATCTTCGAGAGCTGAACGCCGCCCCAACCGGAGCGGGCCGCGGCGGGTCATCCCCGTCGTGGAACGCACCGGGCACGTTCAGCACGAGACCGCACGGCCGGCCACCGAGTACGTGGCCCCGATGCGGAGATGGCCCGTCTACGTGATCTCGACGCTGCTGCCGATCCAGGTCCTGCTGTACGCGGTGACGAACGACGCGCTCGCGCAGCTCGCCACCGGCTCGGACGGCGGTCCCGACATGTTGCGAATCATGACGTACGTCGCTCAGGACATCGGGCTGGCGACTCAGGGGTGGGTCCTGATCCTGCTGATCCCGACCCTGCGACACCCACCGCGGGTGACGCCCGCCGGGCTGCGGCTCTGGCTGCACACGACGTCCGAGCAGGTCACGGTGCCGTGGGAACGGGTCACCGTGATCCGCAAGGGCTCGACCGGGATCGCCTTCGGCGGGCTGTTCGTGCACGTCCACGACCCGGACGCGCTGGCGGGCGGGAACACGGCGGCGCTGCGCCGGATCCGGCGCTCCATGCGGAGGTTCGGCGGCGCCCCGTTCGCTTGCGGGATCAGCACTACACCGCGCCGACTGCTCGAGCTGGACGCCGCCATCCGACACTTCAGCGGCGGACGGCACGCGTTGCGGCGCATCTGAGCGACCGATGATCGGATAGTGATCGACGGGCCGGATCGGGCTCTGGTTTGATC
>NZ_JAJGSX010000055.1 GCF_021245725.1 Pseudonocardia sp. TRM90224
TTCCGCTCCCCAACCAGGCTCTCGACCCACAACACACCTCCGGCTCGAGGTGTTGCGACGACCGGTTGAATCCGCCCTGAGATCCGGCGTCGCTGTGATGGATCAACCCGTCCAACTCGATGACCCCGGCCTGCTGTCGGGTCCAGACGGCCTGCTCCAACGCGTCGAGCACCAGCGTGGTCTTCATCGTGGTCGCCGCTCGCCAGCCCAGAATCCGGCGGGAGTAGGCGTCGAAGACGAACGCCACGTAGACCATGCCCGACCAGGTCGGGACGTAGGTGAAGTCCGCGACCCACGTGCAGTTCGGGGCGAGCGGGTTGACGTTGCGCTCGACCAGATCTGCCGGCCTCGCCGCCGCCGGGTCAGCGGTCGTGGTGCGAACGCGGCGACCACGGCGGGCACCGACCAGGCCCAACTCACCCATCAACCGCTCGACCGTGCAGCGGGCCACCGCGATGCCTTCGCGGTTGAGCTGCAGCCAGACCTTCCGCGCGCCGTAGACCCGGTAGTTCTCGCCGTGGACGCGCCTGATCTCGACCTTCAACGCCTCGTCGCGGCGTTCCCGGGCCGACGGGGTGCGTGTCCGGGCCAGGGCGGCGTAGTAGGTCGATGGGGCGATCGCGCAGCCGTGCTCAGACAGCACGGTGCAGATCGGCTCGACTCCCCAACGCAGCCCACCCACATCCTGACTGGCGTGGGTGTTGATGAACCTCACGAGCGTGTCGAGGGCCGGTCGAGCTCGGCCGCGAAGAAAGCCGACGCGGCCTTCAAGATCTCATTGGCTCGGCGCAGTTCAGCGTTCTCCCGCTTGAGCCGCCGCAGCTCCGCCGACTCCTCAGTGGTCGTGCCCGGCCGCTGACCAGCGTCGGTCTCGGCTTGGCGCACCCACTTACGAACAGTCTCCGCCGTACCGACACCGAGCTTCTGCGCGACCGCGCCCATCGCGGCCCACTGCGAGTCGTAGTTCGGGGTGACCTCGGCGACCATCCGCACCGCTCGCTCACGCAGCTCCGGTGGGTAGTGCTGGGACCGACGTGTCATGACTCCATCTCCTCACAAGATCGAGTCTCCCGACACGCCGGGGCGATTCAGAGAGTGCCCATCCCGGAGACTTGCCCGCCCGGCGAGGGCGCCCTTAAAACACGCGACCACCAAGACCGACAAGACCACAGCCGCGAGCCCATCCACCACGACCCACCCCACGGGACGCGACCCGAGAGCCCATCTCCACCCACCCAAACGCGACACTCACCGCTCCGAAACGCGTGACTCACCCGCCGAACCGCGGGACTCGCTCGCCGGAACGTGGGACTCGCCGTGCCAGAAGCGTCGACTCACCGTGCCGAAGGTGACGACTCACCCGCTCCGACTCGCGCCCGGCCCGGCTCCGACCCGCGCACCCGCTGCCCGACGGCCTGACCGGCGACGACGACGTTTCGGCAGTTCGTGAGCGCTAACAACAGCCATAACGTCGTAGTCGACGGTCAACTCCGGCAGGCGACTCACGGCTCCGCAACGCGCGACTCACCGCTCCGAAACGCGAGTCGCCAGGCTGACCGTGTCGACTCACCGCTCCCAAACGCGCGACTCGCTCGCCGAGACGCGGGCCTCGCCCGCCGAAGCGCGGGACTCACCGTGCCCAAAGTGTCGACTCACCGTGCCCAAAGTGACGACTCACCGTGCCAGAGGTGTCGACTCACCGTGCTGTCGGTGTCAACTCACCGTGCCGAAAGTGTCGACTCACCCGCCTGCGCGCCCCGACTCGCGCTCCGGCAGAGCCCGACTCGCGCGCGCGGTCACTGCCTGCCCGGCTGTGCGCTGCCCTCGGTGTGGGACAGCTCCAGCGAGTACACCGCGACCGTCCCCGGTGTCCCGACCTCGTCGCCCTTGTCCGGGCTGGACTGCACGTAGGCGCCGACCTTGAAGTACCAACCCGTGCCGCTCTTGTCGAGTTCGGCCTTCTTCGTGCCGTTGTAGATCACCTCGACCCGGCTGTCGGCCGCGATGATCGAGATGTCGAACGGGGTGCCGAGCTTGTAGGCGGGGTCGAGGAGGGTCTCGCTCTCGCCGTCGTCGTACTGCACCATCAGCCGCTCGCCTTCGAGCCTGATCTGCAGGACGTCGTCGTCACCGTCGTGGATCTGCGCCGCCACGATCTCGGGCTTGGCCGTCGGCACCGCCAGGATCGCCTCGCGCACGTTCAGCACGTGCCGTCCGGTGGTGTTGCTCCAGGAGGCGTTCTCGTCGCCCTGCATCTCCCGCAGCTCCGAGCGCGGGTAGCTGCTGTTCTTCGTCGTGACGCCGCCGACCTCGGCGGTGAATAGCACGGCGTCACCCTTGTCGGTGAGCCGGAAGAACTCGTTGCTGAACTCGGGCAGCCCGGGTGGCATCACCTCTCGCGGCTTGCCCTCCTCGCCCTCCGGGAGGGTGAGCTTCCAGTTGCTGAGGTCGAGCAGGTCGGAGGGGTGCTCGACGGCCGGGCGGACGGGCACGGTCGGCTGCGCGACGACCGGTGGGGCGGGCACGGGCGGCACCGGTGGGAGCGCTCCGGAGACGCCAGCGACCGGTGCCACCGTCGCCGCAGCGGTGAGCGCGGCGAGAACCAGGTTGCTCAACGTCATCACGGACCATCCCTCGACCTGCGCAGTTCCCGACCGGCGTCGTCCCCTGCCGGTACGTGCCCGCACCGTAGCTGCGCCCACACCACGAACCGGCAAGCCTCACCCGATCGTTGATCACCCGAATCGTGGGCAGCACCCAACCGATCGCCGCCAGTTCAGCTCATCCAGGGCATCGATCAGCTACCGGGAGGTCGCGCCATGTCGTCGCCCGCTCGCAGCCGTCAGAACGCCGCGCTCGGCTGCGCCATCGCACTCGCGGCGCTGCTCACCGGACTGGCCGTGTGGATGGTCGTGGCGCTCGGGCGGGTCGAGGCCTCGCCCGACGCCGACACCCTGGTGGTCATCATCGCCGAGACGATCCTGCTCATGACGGCCGCGATGTTCGGGACCGAGGCCGTGCTCGCGTGGGTCGCAGCCGCGTGCGTCACACGCCGGCGAGTGCTGCTGCGCCCGCTGCTCAGCGTCATGATCACACTGCACGTGCTCGCCGCATTGCTGGGCCTGCCGTTGAACGCCGCCTGGTGGTGGTGGCTCGCCGTGCTGCCGGCCGTCCCGATCGCCGTCGCGACGCTCGTCCTGGATCGACACCAGGTCGACCCGATCGGCGCGACCTGACACCGCCCGCCGGCTCATGCCACGCGGAACAGCCGCACGCCCTCGCGCAGGGCATCGATCAGCTGCGCGAGCAGCGGGTTCTCGTTGGACCGCCGGTGCACGGCGTAAACGCGCCGGGTGGGTGGGGTGACGGTCAGCGGCACGGTCACGATGCCCGGTCCGGGCACGTGGCCGAGCGCGGGCACGAGCGCGATGCCGAGCCCGTGGCGGACGAACTCGTGCATGACGTCGAAGTCGTCGGTGCGGTGGGCGATCCGCGGCTCGAACCCGGCCGAGGTGCACATCCGGTTCAGCAGCGGCGACGTCTTGCTCGCGATCCACGTCTCGCCCGCGAGATCGCCGAGGTCGATCGCGGCGTTCCCACCGAGCCGGTGCTCGGCGGGCAGCAGCAGGTGACGCCGCTCGGTCAGCAGGTGCACCGCTTCGAGCCCCGACGGCAGCGGCGGCGTGCCGAGGTCGTTCTCGTAGACGACTGCAACGTCCAGCGGTCCCTCGGTGAGCGCGGCCAGCAGCTCCTCGAGCGTGCCCTGGTCGAACGAGACCACCGACTCCGGGTTGGCGGCGGCGAAGTGCGCCAGCGCGGCCGGCACGATCCGCTGGCTGGCGGTCGGGAAGCTGCCGAGGCGGATCTCGCCGCGCCGGCCGGTCGCGATGGCGACGGCGTCGCGCTCCAACCACACCAGCGCGTTGACGATCTCCGAGCCCGCGGTGGCGAGGTAGCTCGCGGCGGGCGTCGCGCGGATCCCGCGCGGCAGCCGTTCGAACAGCACGAGCCCAGTGGCCCGTTCCAGCGCCGACACCTGTTGCGAGACGGCGGGCGTGGTGTAACCCAGCTCAACGGCCGCCCGCGCGAACGAGCCGTGGGCGAGCACCGTGCGCAGCGTCAGCAGGTGGATCGGGTTCAGCATCGGCCGAGGTTAATGGCAGGTAGCTCTCGAATAAAGAAGGTCTGTCCCAGCTAGCCCTTTTCCTGCGCGAGGTCGTGTCCCACAGTGTGTGCAACCTGGCCCACACCTTGGGAGGAGTCCTCGATGCGAGCCGTGGCGAGAGCGACGACGGCGCTGGTGGGAGTGCTGGCCGCACTGCTGCTGGCCGCCTGCGGCGGTGGTGGCGGCGGCGACGGTGGCAGCGCCGCCGCACCCGCGTCCACCTCCGAAGCGAACCAACGGATCGACCCGTTCACGGAGGTGGCGAAGGTCGACGCGGCCGCGGCGCTGGTGCCGCAGCGCATCGCGTCGACCGGGACGCTCACCGTCGTCATGAACGTCTCCAGCGCGCCGACGAAGTTCTTCGCCGACGACAACTCGACGATCGTCGGGCTCAACCCCGACCTCGCCAGAGCCCTCGGCCGGGTGCTCGGGCTGGAGGTGACGATCGCCGACGTCCAGTTCGACGGGATCATCCCCGGTCTCAAGTCGGGCAGGTACGACGTCGCGATCGCGAGCATGGCGCCGTCGGCGGAGCGGGTGCAGGCGCTGGACATGATCCGGTACGGCGCGTGGGGCACGTCGCTGGCCGTCCCAGCCGGCAACCCGGCGGCGCTGCGGCTCAACACCCTGTGCGGGCACGCGGTGGCCGTGCAGCAGGGCTCGGTGCAGCACCTCACCCGCCTCCCGGAGCTGTCGACCGCGTGCACGGGCGCCGGCCAGCCGGCCGTCCAGCCGGTGGTGCTCCCCGACCAGACGACGGCGTTGCTGCAGCTCAGCAGCGGTCGCGTCGAGGCGGTGCTGGCCGACACCCCGGTGCTGGCGTGGGCGGGCCAGCAGCGGCCGGGCACGATCGACCTCGTCGACGAGATGAACCGCAGCGGCGTGGCGGTGGCGACGGCGAAGGGCTCCGACCTCACGCCCGCGCTGGAGGCGGGGCTCACCGCGCTGATGGCGACCCCGACGTACAAGCAGATCTACGCCAAGTGGGGCATGGACGGCTCCGCGGTGGACCAGGCCGTGCTCGAAACGGCGGGGTGACGGGCGTGCCGTCCCAGGTCGCCGGGCTGTCCACCGCCGAGGCGGACGGCGACGACCTCGTTGTCGTCGCACGTCGCAGCCCGCTGCGCGCGATGGGCATGGTCGTGGTCGTCGCACTGGCCGCGCTGCTCGTCTACACGCTCGTCACGAACCCGCGCTTCGAGTGGGCTGTCGTCGCGCGCTACTTCACCGCCGAGGCCGTGTTCGAGGGTGTGCTGCTCACGCTGCAGCTCACGGCGCTCGCGATGATCGGCGGGATCGTGCTCGGCGTGATCCTGGCCGTCATGCGCCTCTCGAAGAGCGTGCTGCTCTCCCGCTGCGCGTGGACCTACATCTGGTTCTTCCGCGGCACCCCGCTGATGATCCAGCTGATCTTCTGGTTCAACCTCTCGGCCCTGTTCCCCGGCACCGGGGTGAACGCGCTGATCACGCCGTATGTCGCGGCGCTGCTCGGGCTCACCCTCAACGAGGCCGCCTACCTCGCCGAGATCGTGCGCGGCGGGCTGCTCGGTGTCGACCGCGGCCAGACGGAGGCAGCGCAGGCGTTGGGTATCGGGCGCGGCCGCATCCTGCTGGGTGTCGTGCTGCCGCAGGCGATGCGGGTGATCGTGCCGCCGACGGCGAACCAGACCGTCGCGATGCTGAAGAACACCTCGCTGGTCAGCGTGCTCGGCGTCGCCGACCTCCTGCACAGCGCGCAGATCATCTACTCGCGCACGTTCCAAACGATCCCGCTGCTCATCGTCGCGTCGCTCTGGTATCTCGTGATCACGACGGTCCTCGGGGTCGGCCAGCACTACGTCGAGAAGTACTACGGCAGGGGCAGCGACCCGCTCGCCGGCCAGGAGGCGGCATGAACGCGGAGCCGATGGTCCGGGCGTCGGGTGTGCGGAAGTCGTTCGGCCGCACGGAGGTGCTCAAGGGCGTCGACCTCGACGTCGCCCGCGGTGAGGTGTGCTGCCTGCTCGGTCCGAGCGGCTCGGGCAAGTCCACGCTGCTGCGCTGCGTCAACCACCTGGAGAAGGTCGACGCTGGCCGCATCTGGGTGGACGGGGAGCTGGTCGGCTACCGGCAGTCCGGGCGCACGCTGCACGAGCTGAGCGAGCGCGAAATCGGCCGCCAGCGCGCCGACATCGGCATGGTCTTCCAGCGGTTCAACCTCTTCCCGCACATGACGGCGGTCGAGAACGTCATGTACGCGCAGTGCACCGTGCGTCGCGAACCGCGGGCGAAGGCGAGGGAGCGGGCCGAGGAGCTGCTGGCCCGGGTGGGGCTGGCGGAGAAGGCCGGCAGTTATCCCGCCACGCTGTCCGGCGGGCAGCAGCAGCGGGTGGCGATCGCGCGGGCGCTCGCGATGCAGCCCAAGCTGATGCTCTTCGACGAGCCGACGTCCGCGCTCGACCCCGAGCTGGTCGGCGAGGTGCTGGACACGATGCGCGCGCTCGCGGCCGACGGCATGACGATGATCGTCGTGACCCACGAGATCGGGTTCGCCAGGGAGGTCGCCGACTCGGTGCTCTTCCTCGACGGCGGGGTCATCGTCGAGCGCGGCGCGCCGAAGGCCGTCCTCGTCGCGCCGGAGCATCCCCGCACGCGGGCGTTCCTGGAGAAGGTCCTGTGAGCGGTGGGTGGGACGCCGATGTCGCGGTGGTCGGCGTCGGAACGGCGGGCAGCATGGCGCTCTGGCAGCTCGCCGCGGCCGGTGTCGACGCCGTCGGGTTCGAGGCGTACGCACCCGGCCACGACGGCGGGGCGGCCGGCGGCGAGACCCGCCTGTACCGGATGGCGTACGCGGAGGGCGGGCGCTGGCTCGGACCGCTGCGCCGCGCGCTGGACGGGTGGCGCCAGCTCGAACGGGAGACCGGCGCGGCGCTGCTGACGCAGTGCGGCGGCCTCTCCATCGGGCACCCCGACGAGGACTACGTGCGGTCGGTGCTCGCGATGGCCGCCGAGCACGACGTGCCCGTCGAGGTGCTCGACGAGGCCGAGGCCGCGCGCCGGTTCCCGCAGCACACCCTGCTGCCGGGCGAAGTGGCTGTGCTCGACCCGCAGGCCGGCGTGCTGCGCAGCGACGCGGCCGTGATCGCTGCGGCCGCCCGGGCCGAGGAGCTGGGCGCGAAGGTCCTGCGCCACTGCCCCGTCGAGGACATCCGGCCGCACGACGATCACGTCACCGTTGTCGCCGCCGGGCGCACCTGGCATTTCGGCGACGTCGTGCTGTGCGCCGGCTCGTGGTCGGGGCGCTTCCTGCCGTCGGATCTCGGCGCGCGGGTCCGCCCGCAGCGGGTGCTGCTGAGCTGGTTCGCGGCGCGCGACCCCGCCGCGTTCGCGCCGGCCCGCTTCCCGGTCTTCGTCAGGGAATCCGGGGGCGTGCACCTCTACGGCACCCCGTCGGTCGATGGCGTGACAGTCAAGGTTGCGGGCGCGGCGGTCTCGCACGTCGTCGACGACCCGAACGCCTTGCAGCGCCGCCACTCCCCCGGCGAGGTGCGCCGCATGGCAGACGCCGTCGGCCGCTTCCTCCCCGACCTGCACCCCGACCCGGTGCGGGTGGACGCCTTCACCGACCTGTACGCCGACGACGGCGTGCCGATGCTCGGCCGGGTGCCGGGCGCGCAACGCCTCATCGCGGCGACCGCGTTCTCGGGGCGCGGCTTCAAGCTCGCCCCGACGATCGGGGCGGAGGTCGCCAACGTCGTGCGCGGCGACCCCAGCCCCGACCTGGCGTTCTGCGCACCGTCAGAGTTCGAGGTACGCCCGTAGCGCCACGTCCACCTGTTCCATCGTTTCGGCTGGCACGACGGTGACGCGCTCGGTCAGCCGGCGACGCATCACCTGTTCGAGGGTGCCGGCTACGGCCCACCCGTAGGGCTCGATGGTGACCGACAGCAGCGACTCCGTCTGCTGCGCAACGACGTGCACCGCAACCAGGGTCGGCACGTTCGCGGCGTTGACCGCGTCGGTCGACACGATCAGCCGCAGGTCGCTGCGGTTCTCCCGCACGATGACCGGGTTGTAGCGCCAGATCTCACCGCGAGCCGGGTACGCGGCAGTGCTCACCCCTCAGCGCTCACGCCTCGGCCTGCGCCGCGGTGAGCTCGGCCTCGGAGTCCTCGGCGTACGACGGGTTGGCCCGGTGGAACTGTTCGAGCTGCGCGACGGCCTCTCGCATTTGATCTTTGCGCACCAGCTCGGCGATGTACCCCGACGCACCACCACGGTGCCTCGACCCGCACTGACGGATCCGAGCGTTGGTGTCGGAGTCCAGCGAGAACGTTGCCCTTACCTTGGACATACCGCGGAGCATACGGCACTGGCACTGCCGTGTATGAACGACCGGTAGGACGGTTTCAGCCGGCCGGGAAGGCGTGGCGCTTGCCGCCGATCACGGCGGCAGCCGCGGCGGCCAGCAGGACGAGCGCGGCCCAGGTGATCGACGCGGTGCCCAGGTCCGCGATGAGCAGGCCGCCGAGGAACCCGCCGAGCGCGATGGACGCGGAGAACACCGTGATGGTGATCGACTGGGCGACGTCGGATGCCTCCCGGCTCGCGGTGATCGCCGCGCCGACGAACAGGCTCGGCGAGCTGCCGAACGCGAAGCCCCAGGCCGCCGCGGCCACGTAGACCAGCGCGGGCGCGCCGGCGAACACCGCCAGCACCAGCACGGCGGCCGCGAACAGCACCGTGCTCCCGACGACCAGCTTGCGGAGGTGGTGGTCGATGTGCGACCCGACCACGACCACGCTCAGGACCGACGTGACGCCGAAGGCGAACAGGACCCAGCCCGCCTGGCACTCCATGTGCGCGTAGCCGAGGAAGTCGGTGACGTAGGTGTAGACGATGTTGTGCGCGACCATGTACGCGGTGAGCGCGAACAGGATCGTGCGCAGGCCGGGGATCGCCAGGACCTTCCGGACGGTGAAGCGGTCGGTCACCCGCTGTCCCGGCAGGTCGGGCAGCCACCCGAGCACCCAGACCATCGTGAGCACGATCAGCGCGACCGCCGCCCAGAACGCGGTCTGCCAACCGCCGAAGGCGCTGAGCCACGTACCCAGCGGAACCCCGAGCGCCAACCCCAGCGGCGTGCCGGCGAGCGCGATGGCGATCGCCCGGCCCTGCCGACCCTCTGGAGCGAGCCGGGCGGCGTACCCGCCCAGCAGCGGCCAGATCAGCCCGGTGCCCAGCCCGGCGACGAACCGGATCACCATGGTCAGGGTGTAGTCGGTGGACACCGCGGTCAGCACGTTCGCGACCGCGACGGCGCCCAGCGCGAGCAGCAGCACGGTTCGGCGGGACCACGCGGCGGTGACGCGCGAGAACGGGATCGCCGCCAGTGCGGTGGCCAGGGCGTAGATCGTCACGATCTGGCCGGTGAGCGCAACGCTGGTGTCCAGCGTCCGGCTGATCTCCGTGAGCAGGCCGGCCGGGAGGCACTCGGTGAGGATGCTGATGAACCCGGCCAGGAAGAGACCGGTCAAGGCGGCGTGCGGGAGGCGGCCGCGGGTCGCGGCGGGTGCGCCTCCGGTGCGGGTTTCACTCATGCTGCCAAGCTGCGCCGGACGCGGGCGGTCACCCAGACCTCCGTTCGTCGTACGCACCGCGTGCCTACTACCGGCAGGGACAGTCTCGGCAGCCGCAGATGGCGGCAGCCGGCGTGATAATGGCGCCATGGTCACCCAGACCGACCCCCGGGCGGAGCTGACCGAGTTCCTGCGCAGCCGCCGGGCTCGGCTGCAGCCGTCCGACGTCGGCCTGCCCGAGTACGGGCGACGGCGCCGGGTGCCCGGCCTGCGCCGGGAAGAGCTGGCCCAGCTGGCGGGCGTGTCCGTCGCGTACTACACCCGCCTCGAACAAGGCAACGGGCGGAACGTGTCACGCGAGGTGCTCGACGCGATCTCAACGGCCCTGCGGCTCTCCGAGACGGAGCACGCCCACCTGCTGCACCTCACCCGGCCCGGATCCCGCCGCCGTCCGATGCCGGTCAGACGGCAGCAGGTCCGTCCGGTGCTGCGGGAGATGCTGAGCGCGATCGAGAACGTGCCCGCCTACATCTGGGGACGCCGCACCGACGTGCTCGCCTGGAACCAGACGGCCTCGGCGCTGTTCGGCGACTGGGCCGCCCGCAGCCCGCAGGACCGCAACTGGGCGCGCATCGTGTTCCTCGACCCCGACGCCCGGATCCTGTTCCCCGAGTGGAGGACGAAGGCGGCCGACGTGGTCGGCCAGCTGCGCCTCGACGCCGGGAAGCACCCCGACGACCCGCTGTTCGCCGAACTGGTCGGTGAGCTGTCGGTCAAGAGCGACGACTTCCGCGTGCTGTGGGCCGCACACGACGTCAAGCGGAAGACCCACGGCACCATGCGCCTGCGGCACCCGCTGACCGGCGAGCTGACCGTGCATTACGAAACGTTCCGCCTGCCGGGCGACCATGAGCAGGCGCTGTCCATCTACCACAGTCCACCTGGGACGAAGTCGGAGGAAGCGCTGCGCCTGCTCGCCAGCTGGGGCAGCGACGCCACCCTGGACGGGACGCCCCAACCCGCGCGCTACGGCTCGAACGTCAGCTCCGGCGAGTAGATCCCATCGGCCAGGTAGAACTCCGTCGACATGCTCCGCGCGCCGACGTCGAAGACCGAGCGCCACAGCGTCCGGACCGGGTAGCCCTCGGCAGTCGCCGCATCGAACCGCACGCCGTCCAGCACCGCCCGCAGCGACTCGCCGGAGACCGTCTCCTCGGCCTGGGCCGCCAGCGCGCGGTAGCGGCCGTAGGTCAGCATCGACTCCGCGTCGTCCTGCGGCAGGTCGCTGGTTCCGTGCCGGAACAGCGGGTGGTTGGTGACGCAGAGCGCGCCTCGATCGCTGCTGGTGACGTACTCCTGGCCGCCGCTCGCCCGCTCCCACACGAAGGCGTCGCCCGAGGCGTCCGCGACGAGGTAGTGCAGCTGCACACCGTGGTCGTGCTGCTTCGTGTCGTACAGCGCGGCGCGGGCCTCCTCCGCGGTCGCGCACGTGTCCAGCAGGAACCGCGGCAGCTGCAGGCCCGACAGCCCCACCTGCGGGCTGCCGTCCTCCGGCATCGAGGTGTTCTGCGCGTCGGCCATCAGCAGCGCGACGGCGAGGCCGTGCTCGTTGATGCCCTCCATGGCGCCGTCGAGCTGGTCCATCGTGAGCACGATCGTCGCCGGGCCGTCGTCCGGCCGCGAGTGCAGGACGTGCGGCCGCGACGCCCACGCCG
Organism: Pseudonocardia sp. TRM90224; assembly: GCF_021245725.1. Classification (GTDB taxonomy): domain Bacteria; phylum Actinomycetota; class Actinomycetes; order Mycobacteriales; family Pseudonocardiaceae; genus Pseudonocardia. The sequence goes on from NZ_JAJGSX010000055.1 coordinate 11,439, forward strand.
GCTGGTCGGTGGGCATCGGCTCGCCGCTCATCAACGCGACCATGCCGGCCTGGCTGACGGTGAAGAAGTCGTAGTTGCGGCCGAGCAGCCCGCTGCCTTCCTTCGTGAACGCCGGCGGGTAGAAGGTCACGGAGCAGGCCGAGCCCTCCGGCACCCCGGCGAGGCCGTCGAGGTACAGCTCGTCGGCCTCGAGGTCGACGCCGAGCGCGTCGGCGGTGCCCTGCATGCGGGCGTGGTGCTGTGGCCAGTTGCGTTCGAACCAGAGCCGGCGCGCGCGGGCCTTCCGCCGCTCGGCCGGCTGCGGCGCCCAGCCGTACGTCGCCCGCGCCGCGTCGGCGAGTTCGCGCCCGATCTCGCGCTGGCTGCCGCTCGCGGTGATGCGCCGCACGGTCATGAAATCGGTGTCGCCGCCGGCGACAATGTCGGTCGTCATGAGGTCCCCTCGTTCAAAGCTGCGTACGTTGTTCCTCAACTGTGGCGGGAGCATGTGAGAGTCAGCAAGTGAAACGGGGGTTTGCCCTACCTTCCCGTACTAGTACAGTTGAATAGTGACCGAGGCATCGTTCCGTCGTATCGCCGCCGACATCGCGGCCCGGATCGCGACGGGACAGCTGCGCCCCGGCCACCGGGTGCCGTCGACGCGGCAGGTCATGCGGGAATGGGGGGTTGCCAACGCCACCGCCGCGAAGGCGCTCGCGCAGCTGCGGGCCGAGGGGCTCGTCGAGTCCCGACCCGGTTCGGCGACGGTGGTCGCCGGGCTGCCCCGGAGCACTCCGGCGGCGACCGGCGGGGCACTCAGCCGCGACCGGATCACCACGACCGCCATCCGGATCGCCGACACCCACGGCGGCGACGAGCTCTCGATGCGACGGCTCGCCGACGAGCTGGGCGTCGGCCCGATGTCGATCTACCGGCACGTCTCCGGCAAGGACGAGCTGGTGCACCTGATGTCGCGCCACCTGCTGAGCGACTACCCCTTGCCCGACCCCGCGCCGGAGGGTTGGCGTGCACGACTCACCGCCGAGTGCCGCTCGCAGTGGCGGATGTACCGCGACCACCCGTGGCTCACGCGACTCACGTCGGTCATCCGCCCGACCGTCTCCCCGGAGGGCATGGCACGCACCGAGTGGATGCTCGACGCGCTCGACGGGCTCGGGCTCGACCCCGCCGAACGCCTCCGGGAGGCGATCGCGCTCCCCGCGCTCGTGCTGGGGATGGCGAGCACGCGGACGAGGGAGCTCACCGCCACCCGCAAGAGCGGCCTGTCGACGGTCGAGTGGTGGAACGCGCAGGAGGCCGAGCTGGCGACGTACCTGGCCGGCGGCCGCTTCCCACACCTGGCGAGCATCGACACCGCCGACCCCGTCGCCGACCTCGACGCGCTCTTCGAGCTGGGGCTCGAACGGCACCTCGACGGGCTGGAGGCGCGCCTGCGCCGGCTGGCCGGTCGCTCCTGAACCGGGCCCGTCCCGCCGTCCCGCCGTCCCCGGCAAGGGCAGCAAAGCCACTTTCCGGCCCTGTGAGGGCAGGAAAGTGGCTTTCCTGCCCTCCCCAGGCGCGGGGCAGCGCGGTCCTGTTCGTGCGCCTGGACACGGTCCCGGGGATGCAGGAGCGATGATTCTCGGCCTCCCGACGGGTCTCAACTACCTGGGCCGGTGACCGACCGGCCCGCGACGACCGGATGGAGAGCCGATGCTCACGAACGGCACCCTCAGGAACGACAGGAAGTACCCGAAGCCCGACGTCGTCGATCGCGCGACGTGGCAGGCTGAGATCGACCAGCTCCTGGTGCGGGAGAAGGCGCACACGCGTGAGGGCGATGCGATCGCGGCCGCCCGGCGGCGGCTGCCGATGGTCGAGGTCGACGCCAGCACCCCGGTGGTCGGGCCCGACGGCCCGGTGCCGCTGATCGACGTGTTCGAGGGCCGCCGGCAGCTCATCGTCTACCTGCACATGTGGCACGACGGCAGTTCCGCCGCCGAGCAGTGCGAGGGGTGCACGTTCTTCACCGAGCACACGCCGGACCTGTCGTACCTGCACAGCCGCGACGTCACCTACGCGACGTTCTGCCAGGGCACCTATCCCGAAAGCGCCCGCTACCGGGACTTCATGGGCTGGACCATGCCCTGGTACTCCGCACGTGACTCGGGGGACGCGCTGCTCGCCGGCCGCAGCTTCGGCGGCTACGTCTGCTACCTCCGCGAGGAGGACCGGGTGTTCGAGACGTACTGGACGACCGGCCGCGGCACGGAGGTGACGGGCACCAGCTACCGCCTCCTCGACCTCACCACGTACGGCCGCCAGGAGACCTGGGAGGACTCCCCCGCCGGATGGCCGCAGCCGTACGCCACCGCGGGCGAGCAGTTCCGGCACGACGGCCGCCCGACGGCGCAGTGGTCCCGGCTGGCCGCCGGCCGCTCGGACGAGCTCACCTGATCAGCTGCAAAGCGGTGGCCCGGAGATTCGGCAGGTCGGTAGCCTGGTGGGCATGAAGGGGCGTCTTTCCGCGACCGCGCGAGCTGCCAGCTCGCCGGTTGCCGCCGCCTGATCCCTTCATCCCGCCGGCGACCGGAGACGGATTCTCCGGCGCCATCCCTTCGGTCTTGCCCGTGCCAGCGGTCCGCTCCGGTCGTCATGATCTGAGAGAGGCACCGCCATGGACTTCGACCGCACCGTCACAACGTTCACCGAGTTCTTCCGCGAGCGCGGCCACCACCTCGTCGTGGGGGATTCGCTCATCCCGCCGCCGGGCGACCCGGTGCTGTTCACGACGTCCGGCATGCACCCGCTGACCCGGTACCTGGTTGGCGAACCGCATCCGTCGGGTCGCCGCCTGGTGAACCGCCAGCGCTGCCTGCGCACCACCGACCTCGACGAGGTCGGCGATCACACCCACCTCACCGTCTTCCAGATGCTCGGGTCGTGGTCGCTCGGCGACTATCCAGGGCCGCAGAGCCTGCACTGGGGGTTCGAGCTGCTGCGCGACGGTTACGGGATCAGCCCCGATCGGCTGCACGCCACCGTCTTCGGCGGCAACGACGAGGTCGGCCCGGACACCGGGCCCATCCGGACGTGGGAGGAGCTCGGTGTGCCGGTCGAGCCGACCCGCGACGAGAACTGGTGGTCGAACGGCGAGACCGGTCCTTGCGGACCCGACTCGGAGATCTTCGTCTGGACCGGCGAGTCCCCACCGACCGGAACGCCGACGTCCGATCCGCGCTGGGTCGAGCTGTGGAACCACGTGATGATGCGCTACCGCCGCCACGACGACGGGTCGCTGCACCCGCTCGGCCCGAACCGGCTGGACACCGGGCTCGGGCTGGAACGGCTCCTGATGGTCCTGCAGGGCAAGCGGTCGGTCTTCGACTGCGACGTGTTCGAGCCCTGGGTCCGGACCGTCGGCGACCTGTGGGACCTGGACGGGACGTCCCTGCGCGTCACGTGCGACCACCTGCGTTCGAGCATCGTCGTGATCGGCGACGGGATCCGCCCCTCCAACACCGGCCGCGGGTACGTCCTGCGGCGGCTGCTCCGCCGGGTGCTGACGATCCTGTGGCGCGACGACCCGACCCGGTCGCTGATCGACCTGCCCTCCGAGCCGATCGACCGCACGTTCCACCAGTTCCTGCAGCCCGACCCCGGCGACGTCCGCGACGTGCTGCGCGGCGAGGAGGAGCGATTCCGGTCGTTGCTGCACCGCGGCCGACGAGTGCTCTCCCGGCGCCGGACCGACGAGCCGCTCACCGAGGACGACTACCGCTACCTGCATGACACCCACGGCCTGCCGAGGGAGCTGGTCATCGACCTCCGGTCCGAGCGCGACGCCACCCATGTCCGAAACTCGTCGGGTGACCGCGCCTGACACGTTCGACGAGCACTTCACCGACCCGCAGCTCGACCCGGCGGTGTGGACCACCTCCTACCTGCCGGCGTGGAGCTCGCGCGCCGCAGCGGCGGCGACGTACACCGTGGAGCCGGACGGGCTGCACCTCTCGATCCCGCCGGAACAGCCCTTGTGGTGCCCCGACCTGCACGAAGGCCGGCTGCGGGTGTCGGCGGTGCAGAGCGGAAACTGGTCGGGCCCGCTCGGGAGCACCCGCGGTCAGCAGCCCTTCCGCGAGGGCCTGACCGTGCGAGAGGTCCAGCCGACCGTCCTCGGCTGGACCCCGCACTTCGGTCGGGTCGAGGTCGAGTGCTCAGCGCGCATCGGTCCGCGCTCCATGTTCTCCGCGTGGATGGTCGGCATCGAGGACGTCCCGACGCGTTGCGGCGAGATCTGCCTCGTCGAGGTGTTCGGCGACGCAGTTGGAGCAGACGGGGCCGCGGTCGGGTCGGGGATCCACCCCTTCCGCGACCCGGTGCTGACCGAGGAGTTCTCCGCCGACCAGCTCACCATCGACGTCTCCATGCCGCACCGGTACACCGTCGACTGGCGTCCCGGGCGTGTCGAGTTCTTCGTCGACGGGGTCGCCACCCGCGTCTGCTACCAGGCCCCGGATTACCCGATGCAGCTGATCCTCGGTGTCTTCGACTTCCCCGACCACCGGTCGGCGGTGGCAGGGGTCGCGCCGACGCCAGAACTCGTGGTGCACCGGGTGCGCGGGAGCGGCCACTCGTCCGGATAAACGGTTTGCCCGCCCCGGCTACCGTTTCCGATATCCGTTCGGCACCCGACGCAGAAGGCAGTGCAGCAAAGTGGTCAAATCCGTACTCACCCGGCGGGCGGAGAACTTCTCCGCCTGGTACCAGGATGTCGTTTCTCGCGCCGAAATGGCCGAGAACGGCCCGGCCCGGGGGAGCATGGTCATCCGACCGTGGGGGTACGCGATCTGGGAGCTCATGCAGGCCGACATGGACCGTCGGATCAAGGCCACCGGGGCGCTGAACACGGCGTTTCCGCTGTTCATCCCCATGAGCTTCCTGGAGAAGGAGAAGCAGCACGTCGAGGGCTTCTCCCCCGAGCTCGCCGTCGTCACGCACGGCGGCGGGGAGCAGCTCACCGAACCGCTGGTGGTTCGCCCCACCTCCGAAACGGTCATCAACCACTATTTCGCGAAGTGGATCCAGTCGCATCGCGACCTGCCGATGATGCTCAATCTGTGGAACAACGTGGTGCGCTGGGAACTGCGCCCACGGCTGTTCCTGCGCAACACCGAATTCCTCTGGCAGGAAGGTCACACCGCACACGCGACCCACGCGGAGGCAGCCGAAGAGGCGCTGCGGATGCTGGAGGTCTACCGGCTGTTCATGGAGGAGTCGCTGGCGATCTCGGTGGTGACGGGCGAGAAGTCGCCGGGCGAGCGGTTCGCCGGCGCCGAGCACACCTTCACGTGCGAGGCGCTGATGGGCGACGGCAAGGCGCTGCAAATGGGGACGAGCCACAACCTCGGCCACAACTTCGCGCGCGCCTTCGACATCCAGTACCTCGACGCCGAGGGCGAGCGCCGGCACGCCGCCACGACGTCGTGGGGCACATCGGCGCGGATGATCGCGGCATGATCATGGTGCACGGCGACGACCACGGGTTGCGCCTCCCTCCGACGATCGCGCCGCACCAGGTGGTCGTCCTCCAGCTCGACGACAACAGTGACAACGACAGCAGCGAGGTCGCCGACGCCGCCGCCCGCATCGTCGCGGAGCTGCGCGCCGCGGGCGTCCGGGCGCACCTCGACGCCCGCACCCACACGTCGTTCGGCCGCCGCTCCGTCGACTGGGAGCTGAAGGGCGTCCCGGTCCGGATCGAGCTGGGCGCGCGGGAGCTCGCCTCGGGGCAGGCCACGCTGGTGCGTCGCGACGACCGCAGCAAGGGCGGCGTCCCGATCGACGGCGCGGCCCGCGCCGCGGCCGCCCTGCTCGACGAGATCCAGGAGGTGCTGCTCGCGGCATCGCGGTCGTTCCGCGAGGAGCACACCCAGCCGGTCACCGACTTCGCCGAGTTCACGCGCCGCGTCGGCGACGGCGGGCTGTTCCTCGCCGGGTGGTCCGGCACGGAGGAGTCGGAGCAAGCGCTGGGCGAGGGCACCGGCGCCACGATCCGCTGCATCGTCGACGCCGAGCCGCCGTCGCCGAGCTGCCTGATCACCGGGGCGCCCGCGAAGCACACCGTGCTGATCGGACGCGCATACTAGGCCGTACTAGCGCTGACGGATCGCCCTGCTGATCGTCGCGGAGATCACGGCGCGCGTGTCGGCGGGGTCGATCACGTCGTCGATCTCGAAGACCCGCGCCGCGTTCAGGGCCTTGGCGTGGTTGCGGACCTCGGCGGTCCGGTCGGCGACGGCCGCTTCGCGCTCGTCCTCGCTCATCGCGGCGAGCTCCTTGGCGTAGCCGAGCCGGACGGCACCTTCGGGGCCCATCGCGCCGAGGTGCGCGCCAGGCCACGCCACGGTCAGGAGCGGTCGGTGGGTGCTGCCGCCCAGCATCGCCTGCGCGCCGAGCCCGTAGCCGCGGCGCAGCACGACGCCGACCAGCGGGACGGTCAATCGTGCGCCGGCGTTCACCATGCGCGAGGCGTGCCGGACCAGCCCGGCGCGCTCGGCGGCGGGCCCGACCATGAAGCCCGGCGTGTCGACGAAGGAGACGACGGGCAGCCGCCACTGCTCGCACAGCCCGAAGAAGTCGGCGGCCTTCGCCGACGCGTCGGCGGTGAGGGCGCCGGCGACGTGGGTGGACCGGTTGGCCACGATCCCGACCGGGATGCCGTCGACGCAGGCCAGCGCCGTGAGCAGCTCCGGAGCCCAACCTTCGCGCAGCCAGGTGACGCTGCTGGTGTCAGCCACGGTTTCGACGACGGGTCGGACGTCGAAGGTCTCGCGGTCGTTCGCGGGGAGGAGATCGCGCAGAGCTGTCTGGTCGTCCGCCGGGCCGGTGCTGGACGGGCCGGCGAGGTACCCGAGCACCCGACGCACGACGGCCACCGCCTCCTCCTCGTCGTCGACCACCACGTCGACGCCGCCGGTGGCCGCCTGCTCGTCGACCGGCCCGATCTCCTCCGGCGCGAACTCCCCCAGCCCACCGCCCGCGATCATCGCCGGGCCCGCCATGCCGAGGTTGGCGTCCGGCGTGGCGATCCGCAGGTCCGCGCAGCCGGCGATCACCGCGTTGCCCGCGAAGCAGCGGCCGGAGACCACGGCGATCCGCGGCACCACCCCGGCGAGCTCGCCCCACAACGCGAACGAGCCGACGTCGAGCGCCGACACGAGCGGCACGTCGACATCGCCCGGCCGGCCGCCGCCGCCCTCGGTGAAGAACACCGTGGGCAGTCCCATCCGGCCCGCCAGCTCGATGAGCCGGTCGGACTTGCGGTGACCGCGCATGCCCTGGGTGCCGGCCATGACGAGGTAGTCGTAGGAGAGCACCGCGACCGGCCTGCCGTCGACCGTCGCCGTGCCGCCGACGATCCCGTCGGCCGGCGCCTCCACGACCAGCTCTGCGAGCGGGCGGCGCCGCTCCTGGGCAGCGGTGACGAACCGGCCGTACTCCAGGAACGATCCCTTGTCGACGAGGTCCGCGATGTTCTCCCGCGCGGTCCGGCGCCCGCGCGCGTGCCACCGCCGCACAGCGTCGGGCCGGGCCTCGTCGGTGGTGAGGAAGCGCCGCGCGAGCACCTCGGTGAGCCCCTCCGCCGGCTTCTCCTCCTCGGTCACGCCCCGCATCATGCCACCGGCAATTTCGCCGCCAAGGGTTTCGGGCCGGCCAGCGATCCGGCTACCATTCATCGGATGTTCGAGCCGCTGTGAGCCCTGGGGAGTGACCGCCCGTGTCTCGTATCGCCGATCGCATCCTTTCTCTGTTCGTCCCGAACCTGCCCGCCGAAGCGGCGCACATCTACACGCTGGAGAACGAGTGCCGGACCTGCCCGGTGCCGTTGCACTTCTCGCTCTGGTACCGCTATTGCTATCACGGCAAGTGCGGACCATGGCGGAACAACGCTGAATGCAACGGTTGCTGACGGGCCCGCCCGCTCGACCATTCTCGGGTTGCGTCAGAATGGCCGCATGAACCCGATCGCCATCACGCCCGGACCCGACGGCAGCTTCCGATCCACCGCAATGGTCGAGACCGGCCGTTCCTCGCTCGTCGTCCGCCGGGCGTGGGTGACGTTCGGGTCGACGTGGGGCGAGTCACGGGTGCTGATCTCCGCGCTGGACGACGCGGGGCGGGTGATGCACCAGGGCGTGCTGGACGCCCACGTGCAGAACAACCGCCGGGTGGTGCTGGAACTGCCGTCCGGCTCGGTCATGGTCACAGTCGAGGGGCGCTGTGATCCTGGTGCGATACCGGCGGCCGGCCTGTCGGAACTGCTGCGCGACGACGACTGAGCGCGACGACCGATCGGCAAATCGGTCGGGCCACCCGCTGGAGTGGCCCGACCGGTTCGCGGCACCCGTCAGCAGGTCGGAACGCAGTACTGGCAGTTGCAGACCTCGTGCCCGCCGCTGGAGTACCGGCAGAACATGGTGTGGTAGATCGGGCAACTCTCCTTGCGGTAGCAGTACTCCCGCATGGCACATGTCGCTCTCGCAACAGCCTTCGGCGCCAGCACGGCGAGCATGCGATCACCGATCCGTCCCAATCGGTCCATCGTCGCCCCTCGATGTCGTCGACAAATTTCGGCATTGCCATGCTAGCGCCGGGGGTGTCACTCCGAATGCGCCATAGGGGCGAACAATACAAATCATCCGATGACCGGAACCGGCAATTATCTGTCCGAATTCGGTAATTCTGCATCACTCTCCGCACGGAACATCTCAGATCGTCCATGACAGCTCCGATCCGAGATGGCAGGGTATGGGCATGACTCATCAGAGGTCGGTGGCATGGGGCATCCTCGGACCGGGACGGATCGCCCGGGCGTTCGCGGCGGACCTACCGGCCTCCCGGACCGGCCGGCTGCTCGCCGTAGGCAGCCGCGACCTCGGCAGAGCGCGGGCGTTCGCCGAGGAGCACGGCGGTGAGCGCGCTTACGGCTCGTACGAGGAGCTGCTCGCCGACCCCGACGTCGACGCCGTCTACATCGCAACACCGCACACGCAGCACGCCCAGTGGGCGATCAAGGCGGCCGAGGCGGGCAAGCACGTCCTGTGCGAGAAGCCGCTGACGGTCAACCTCGCCGAGACCATGGCGGTGCTCGAGGCCGCGAAGGAGCACGACGTCTTCCTGATGGAGGCGTACATGTACCGCGCGCTCCCCCAGACGGCGAAGCTCGTCGAGCTGGTCCGCGAGGGCGCGATCGGCCGCGTGCACCAGATCGACGCATCGTTCGCCTTCAACGCGGAGCCGGTCGCGGGCAGCCGCACCTGGGAGCCGTCGCTCGCCGGTGGCGGCATCCTCGACGTCGGCGGCTACGCGGTCACCGCGGCCCGGCTGATCGCGGGCGCCGCGAACGGGCAGCCCGCCGCCGAGCCGACCTCGTTCAGCGCGGTCGGGACGCTCCTCGACACCTCCGGCGCGCAGAGCTCCGACGGTGTCGACGCGTGGACGGCGGCGACGTTGCAGTTCGAAGGCGGGATCAGCGCGCACCTCACCACCGGCGTCGGGCTCGCCGACATCAACCACATCCGCGTGACGGGCAGTGCGGGCTACCTGCTGGTGCCGCACCCGTGGTTGCCGGGCAAGAGCGGTGACGCCGTGATCGAGGTGCACCGCGCCGGGCAGCCGGTCGAGCGTGTCACGTTCGACGCGCCGCGGATCTACGCCTACGAGGCCGACCAGCTGGCCGAGCACGTCGCCGACCGGCAGGCACCGGCGATGACCTGGGCGGACACCCTCGCGACGATGGCCGTGCTCGACCAGTGGCGAGCCGCGATCGGGCTGACGTACCCGCGGGAGCGCCTCGACGCGGACGTCCCGCCGGTGTCCGGGCGCGCCCCGAAGCCGCGCGCCGGCAACCTGATGACGTACGGCGAGATCCCGGGCGTCGACAAGCGCGTGTCGCGGCTCGTGATGGGCTGCGACAACCAGCGGACCCTCCCGCACGGCAGCGTCATGTTCGACGACTTCGTCGAGCGGGGCGGCACCACGTTCGACACCGCTCACCACTACGGCGGCGGCCTGATGGAGCGGGTGCTCGGGCAGTGGATCCGCAACCGCGGGCTGCGCGACGACGTCGTGGTGATCGGCAAGGGCATGCACACGCCGAACAACACGCCCGATGCGATCACGCCGCAGCTGATGGAGACGCTCGACCGGCTGCAGACCGACTACCTCGACGTCTACTTCATGCACCGCGACAACGTCGACGTGCCGGTCGCGGAGTTCGTCGACGTGCTCGACGAGCACGTCCGCGCCGGCCGGATCAGGGCGTACGGCGGTTCGAACTGGGCGCTGCCGCGGATCGCGGCGGCCAACACCTACGCGGCGTCGGCGGGCAAGCGGGGCATGGTGGCGGTCAGCAACCAGTTCAGCCTCGCCAGGACGCTCGACGTGCCGTGGAAGGGCTGCCTCGCCTCCAACGACGACACGTCGCGCCAGTGGTTGGAGGAGAACAACTTCGTCCTGATGCCGTGGTCGAGCCAGGCCCGCGGCTTCTTCACCGGCCGCGCCGCTCCCGACGACCTGTCCGACGACGAGCTCGTGCGCTGCTGGTACAGCGACGACAACTTCGTCCGCCTGGAGCGCGCCCGCTCGCTCGCCGAGCAGCGCGGCGTCGCCCCGACAGCCGTGGCGCTGGCGTACGTCCTGCACCAGAGCTTCCCGACGTTCGCGCTGATCGGACCCCGCCGGATCAGCGAGACGGCGAGCTCCCTCGACGCGCTGAAGGTCGACCTCACGCCGGAGGAGGTCCGCTGGCTCGACCTGCGTGACTGACACCTTCCTGTACGATCGCCCTGGACGCTCGATCAGGGCGATCGACCAGGAGGTGTTCCGATGAGCTCACCAGCGGCGATCCGCGGACAGGAGGTGCGGCAGCGGCTGCTCGCCGCCGCCGCCGCACTCATCCCCGAACGCGGCTGGACGGCCGTCAGCACGCGGGTGCTCGCCGAGCGCGCCGGCGTCACGTCGAGCGTCGTGCACTACCACTTCCGGTCGCTGCCGGAGCTGCTGAACGAGGCCGTCATCAGCGCGATGCGCGGGATGCTCGGCGAGCTCGACCCGATCCTGGACGCGTCGGGCACCCCGGCCGACACGATCGACGCGCTGCTGGCCGGGCTCGACGGCTACTCCGGGACCGACCCGATGACGCTGCTGTTCACGGAGGCCTACCTCGCCGCCACGCGCGACGACCGGCTCCGGGCCGCGATGCTCGACGTGATCGACGAGTTCCGCGGGCAGGTCGCCGACCGGTTGCGCGCGGCCGGGATCGCGGAGCCGGAGGCGACCGCGGCGGTGGTCATGGCCACGCTCGACGGGCTGATGCTGCACCGCTCGCTCGCCCCGGAGCAGGGACCCGTCGCGGCGGTGCTGCGCCGCCTCGTCAGCGGGCCGGCCCGATGAAGGTCGTGATCTGCGGCGCCGGGATCGCCGGGCTGACGCTCGCGAACCGGGTTGCCGCCTCGGGTGGCGAGGTCGTCATCGTGGAGCGGGCCCACGGGCCGCGCACGCAGGGCTACATGATCGATTTCTTCGGCCCCGGCTACGACGCGCTGGAGCGGATGGGCCTCCTGCCCGCGATCAAAGAGGTGTCCTACCACGTGCAGGAGGCGGCGCTGCTCGACGAGAGCGGGCGCCGTCGAGCGGGTGTGTCGTACACGCAGCTCGCCGACGCGGTGCAGGGCCGGCTGCTCGACGTCATGCGCCCCGACCTCGAACGCGTCCTGCGCGAACACCTGCCACCCACCGTCGACCTGCGGTTCGGGACCGGACTGACCGCGATCGAGGATCGTCCCGACGGGGTGCGCGTCACGCTCTCCGACGGCGCGGTCCTCGACGCCGACCTGCTCGTCGGTGCCGACGGCGTGCACTCCACGGTCCGCTCGCTCGCTTTCGGACCGGAAGCGCACTACGTCCGGCAGCTCGGCTTCCACACCGCAGCGTTCACGTTCGCCGACCCCGAGGTGCACGAGGCCGTCCGCGGCCGGTTCGGCCTCACCGACACCATCGGCCGGCAGATGGGGTTCTACGGACTCCGGGACGGCGGGGTCACGTCCTTCAGGGTCGCGGCATTCGCGGTGCACCGCACCTCCGAGCCCGCGCTCCCGGACGACCCGCGCGCCGCGATCCGCGACATCTACGGCTCGCTGGGCTGGCTGGTGCCGCGGGCGCTCGACCGCTGCCCGCCCGCGTCGGAGATCTTCTACGACCAGGTCGCGCAGGTCGTGATGCCCGGCTGGCACCGAGGCCGGGTGGTGCTCCTCGGCGACGCCGCCTACGCCGTCTCGCTGATCGCGGGGCAAGGGGCGTCGCTGGCCATTGGCGGCGCCTTCGTGCTGGCCGAGCAGCTGGCGCGGGCCGGATCGGTCGCGGAGGCACTGGAGCGGTACGAGCAGATCTGGCGGCCGGTCGCCGAGGACAAGCAGCGGGTCGGGCGCGCCGGCGCGCGCTGGTTCCTGCCCGCAACCCAGCGCCAGCTCGTGGTCCGACGGGCCGGCCTGGCGCTCGCGCGGCTGCCGGGCGGCAGTCGCGTGATGGCCCGGAGCATCACCGGCAAACCCACCACCGCGATCGGGCAACGCCGCAGCTCCCGGCCGTCGCCCCTGCTGCGGCTGCTCTTCCGGCTGCCGGCGCGGCTCTACGCGGCGGACCTCGGCCGGCTGCTCGGCAACCGCTTCCTGTGCCTCACCCACGTGGGCCGGCGCAGCGGCCGGCGCTACCGGACCGTCCTCGAAGTGATCGGCGCCGACCCCGCGAGCGGCGAGATGATGGTCATCGCCGGGCTCGGCCCGTCGTCCGACTGGTACCGCAATGTCCAGGCCGGCCCGGCCGTCGAGGTCAGCGTCGGCAGCCGCCGATTTGCGCCCACCCATCGCACGCTCGACGAGGCGGAGGCCGTCGCCGTGCTGGCCGGCTACGAGCGTCGCAACCGGTGGCTCACACCCGTCCTGCGGCCGGTCCTCAGCAGGTTGCTGGGCTGGCGGTACGACGGCAGCGCCGCGGCGCGGCGACGGATGGCCGGCCAGCTGCCCGTGGTCGCCCTGCGCCCGCGATAGCCGCCTCCCGCTCAAGGGGTGCCGACGCGCTCCGGGTCGGGTGCGGCCCACACGCGGTTCGAGCGTGGAGTGTCGATCCGGTAGTCGGTGATCCGGGCGTCGAACAGCCGTCTGCCCAGGTCGGCGGCGTGCTCCAGCGGCCGGGCCGGGTCGGCGGCCACCTCACCCCGGCTGTTGCCGATGCCGACGGCCACCCCGACGAGCTCCTGGTGCAGGTAGCGCGTCAGCTCCTGGAACTGGGCGATCACCCCGAGCGTGGCGCCGCGGTAGCTCTCCTCGCAGGCGATCGTCACCGCCACCCGCTTGCCCATGAGCCCGGCCGCAACACCGTCGCCGTCGGTGGCGCTGCCCGAGGTGTAGCAGAACATCCGGTCGAAGAACGTCTTCAACGCACCCGACATCCCGTACCAGTACAGCGGTGTCGCGATGATCAACCCGTCGGCAGGGACGACCTGGTCGAGCAGCAGGCGCTCGTACCCGTCCCCGATCGTGCACGCCCCGTCGACGGCCCGGCAGGTGCGGCAGTCGCGCAGCAGGCCCTGCACGTGATCCGACAGGTACGCGAACTCGACGCGGTGGCCCGCCTCCCGCGCGCCGTCCGCGGCGGCCTGCGCCATCAGTGCGGAGTTGCCGTTGCGTCGTGGGCTGGAGCTCAGTACGAGGACGTTCATGATCCGCTCACTCTCGCCCGGCGGCGCCGATCCCGGAAGACGGCACTTCCCGGTAACCGGGTTACCGGCGAGGAACCGGGTAGCGGCGCGGCGGGGTGTGGATGTCGAAATGCAGCGACGGCTGGGCGAGCACGGAGTGCGGGACGGAATCGGCGTCGACCAGCCCGAGCTGCTCGAACAGCGCGAACCGCGCCGAGCGGGCCGCGAGCAGCCGGGGCGTCATCGGCGGGTGCCAGATGCTGTACTCCCCGACGCCACCGCTGCGGCGCCCGTACCAGCCCGACGTGGGGTGCGTGAGGAACTCCATCCATTCGTCCCGGCTGGTGAACCCGTCGAGCCGGTCGGACTCGGAACCGGTCTCGACGGCCTCGCACGCGCTCGTGGACGACCGGTCGGTAGCGGTCAACCGCCACCGGCCGGCGTCGGCGGCCCACTCGCCGTCGATCTCGATGCGGGTGCGCCGCCACGGCATGCCCCACACCAGCCTCGGCAGCCCCACCAGCACGTGGTCGAGGCTGGTCGCGAAGAACCACACGCCCGCCCGGCCGTGCGCGGTGACGTAGGCCCGGTAGTTGATCTGCCCGCACGAGATCGCCACGGGCGGGCAGAACCGGAAGTGGAAGTCGCGGTCGACGAACGCGACCGCCGACACCAGCGCGCCCGGCCGCCCGTCGTCGAAGACCACCTCACGTGGCGCGAACCCGGCCGGCAGCAGCGCCGCCAATGCTGCCGTCTCGACCCGGTAGGTGACGATCGCGAAGTGGTCGAGCTCCGTCTCGGCGTGGAACCAGCGGCGCGGCGGCCGCTGGGTACCGACGAACGTCACCCCACGAAGCTAGCCGATCTGCGAGCCGGGAGTCGCACCTCAGCGGGTGGTGTGCGCGCCACCGTTGACGGCGAGGACCTGCCCGGTGATCTGCCGGGCCGTCGGACCTGCCAGGAACGCGACCGCACCGGCGATGTCGTCGGGCCGGCCGGCGCGGCCGGTAAGGGTCGATTCGACGAGCGTCTGCCGCCGGCTCTCAGCGAGTTTGTCGCGGAAGAACTCGGTGGCGGCGATGTACCCGGGTGCGACGGTGTTGACGGTGATGTCGTGCGGGCCGAGGCTGCCGGCGAGGTCGACCGTCCAGGACGCGAGGCCGGCCTTCGCCGCGCCGTACGCGCCGGCGCCCTGGTCCGCCGCGATCGACCCGATGTTGATCACTGCGCCGCCCGGGGCGAGCCGGTCCCGCAGCGCGGTGGTGACCAGTACCGCCGAGACCAGGTTCCCGTCGAGGTTGGCCCGCCAGGCGGCGGCCGTCTCGGCGAGCGTCGTGGGCGCGGCTCGGTCGAAGTCGGTGTTGCCACCGGCATTGTTGACCAGCACGTCGACCTCCGCCGGCAGCTGGTCCACCGCGGCGAGCACCTGGTCGGGATCCGTCGCGTCGAACGCGACGCCGCGGGCCGGCTCGCCGAGCTCGGCCACCGCGTCGGCGAGCACCTCCTGCCGGCGACCGGTGAGGATCACCCGGTCCCCGGCGGCGTGGAAGGCCTCGGCCGCGGCGCGGCCGATGCCGGTGGCCGCGCCGGTGATGACGACGGTGCGCATATATCGTGTCCTCTCGATTGACTTCAGATCTAAAGTTTAGACCTAAAGTCGGACGGAGGCGACCCGTGGTGGATGGCTCGAAGGCGCACACGCCCATCGAGGCGGACGAGATCACCTCGGCGTGGGCGCGTGAGCGTCCGGGAATGCCCGTCGACGCCATGGCGACAGTGACCCGCGTCTGGCAGCTGGCGAAGGTCTTCGGCGACCAGCGCCGCCGGATCATCGCTGCCGGCGGCGCCGACCAGGCAACACTCGACCTGCTATCGGTGCTGCGCCGGGCCGGCCCGCCCTACGAGCTCGCACCCGGCGACATCGCGCGACGGGCGATGGTGACCGCCGGCGCGATCTCGCAGCGGCTGACGAGGGCCGAGCAAGCCGGTCTGGTCGAACGCGACCGCATCCCGGGGGCGCGGCACGGGGTCGTGCGCCTGCTCCCGGCCGGCCACGATCTCGTGGATCGGCTGGTGGGCAGCATCGCCGAGCTCGACGCCACCCTTCTCGCGGCGCTCGACCCCAGCCAGCGCGACACGCTCGACCAGCTGTTGCGCGTGCTGCTCGCCGACGCCGAGCACAGGTTCGGCCCGCAGCCGGTCACCCAGGTCGGCGCCGAACCGGCGCACCGATCGGGCTGAACGCACCTCAGCCCGCCGGCGCCACCTGCTGGGTGTGCACGATCACGTCGAACCACTGCGCCGCCGTTCCGCCGTCGGTGGTCGACCCCGGCCCGTTCGGGCCGCGGGTGGTGATCGGCGCGTCGAGCCACTCGCGAACCACCTGCGGAGCAGCAGCGCGCAGGTCCAGCACGAACCTCTCGTGCCCCACGAGGCCGAACGGGTGCTCGAACCAGCCCTCGGTGGCGGCCGGCAAAGCGACGGTCTGCCCACCGCCGCCTACGCTGCCGTGGTCGAACGTGAAGCCGATCGACAGGTAGCGCGCACCCAGACGTTCGCGCAGGTGGGAGCCGACGCTCCGGAAGTGGATCTCCCCATCGGGCGAGCTGATGCGCAGCGTGGACGCGCTTGCGGTGTGCGGGCTCGCCGCCCAGTACGCGATCTTGTGGCCGGTCCGCGCCCGCCACCACTCCAGGTTCTCGGCCGCCCGCGCGTCGCGGAACGCGTGGCTCTCGCTCTCCGGGAGGCGGAAGTGCTCGTAGAACGAGACGATCTGGCGGGCGGTGTGCTCGGCGAGCGCGTACCCGTCGTCACCGGTCGCGTGCAGGAGCCCGCTGACCAGGTCGTGCAGCTCACGCGCGTGGCGCGCGTACGGCTCCTTGTCCGGCAACGCCATGAAGGCCTGGATGTGCTCGAAGATGTTCGCCGACGCCGGGCGCAGGATCCGCACCTGCTCGCGCAGCTCGGCGAGCCGGTCCGGTGCGGCCGCCGCGACGTAGGCGTCGATCGCGTCGTAGGCGCCCTGCCCGGTCAGGTAGTACTCGACGCCGACGAACCGCACCTTGTCGGTCCGGCCGGCGTTGAAGTCGCGCAGCCACCGCAGCACGTCGGCCACCTCGCGCGACTGCCACTGCGGGCTCATCGTCGCCACCAGCTCGTCCGCGTCACCGACGCCGCCGGTGACGTACTCGTCGATCCGACGCCCCGTCGTCCAGTCGTCCTCCCACGCGACCGACCGGAAGCCCAGCTGCTCCACCAGCACCCGCAACGCGCGGTGCTTGAGCGTCAGCTCGTCGGCCGCGCCGTGCACCGACTCCCCGAGCCCGACGACCGCAGCCCCACCGACCGCAGCCCCACCGACGGCGACCTTCAGCGGAGGGCCGAGGTCGTCGAGCGGGGCACCGGGATCGGCGGTCACCAGCGGCGCCGCGGTGGCGTCGGCCCACTCGGGCACCGACGCGGCACCCGCCGCTCCCCTGCATCCCGCCAGCACGACCACTGCCGCAGCTGCCACAACCGCCGCCGAACGCCTTCCCCACATGCTCGTTTCCATGCCAGCAGGGTCGTGCGCGGGTTCTCCACAGGCATCTGCTCGCGGGCGACACCCCACCTACTCCCCCGGGACGACGTCACGGCGACCGAGATCACTGATCCACCCTGCGGGCAGGGCCCCGGATGGCATGATCCGGCGTGGAGTTCACGGTCGCGGTCCTGGGGGAAGGCTGAATTCATGACAGGTGCGCCAGGATGGTCGTCCCGCGACATCGACTACACGAAGCCGAGCGTTGCCCGCGTCTACGACTACTACCTCGGCGGCTCGCACAACTTCGAGTCCGACCGGCTCTTCGGCGAGCAGGCCCTGAAGGCCATGCCGCACCTCCCGACCATCCTGCGGGACAACCGCGCGTTCTTGCGCCGGGTCGTGCGACACCTGACGGCCGCCGGCGTCGACCAGTTCCTCGACCTCGGCTCGGGCATCCCGACCGTTGGCAACGTCCACGAGGTCGCGCAAGAGGTGAACCCGCAGGCCCGGATCGTCTACGTCGACCACGACCCGGTCGCCATCGCGCACAGCCACTCGCTGCTCGACGGCAACGGCCGCGCCACGGCGATCTCGGCCGACATCCGCAACCCGCGGCAGGTTGTCGCCGACGCCGTCGCGACCGGGCTGCTCGACCTGGACCGTCCGGTTGCCGTCCTGCTCATCGCCGTCCTGCACTTCGTGCACGACCACGACGACCCGGCCGGGATCATCGCCGGCTACGTGGACCGGGTCGCGCCGGGCAGCCATGTCGCGATCAGCCACGCACGCGCCGACGGGCAGGCCGCGCTGCGGGACGCCGCGAAGGTCTACGACCAGGACACCTCGCCGAACTCGATGCGGCTGCGCACGGCGGCGGAGGTTCAGGAACTCTTCGGCGACCTCACGATGGTCCCGCCCGGCGTCGTCCTGCTCCCCCGATGGCACCCCGAACAGGGCGACGATCCCGACGAGAAGGCCGCGGACGTGCCTGACGACTACCCCGGCCTCGCCGGCCTCGCACGCCGTGACTGAGCGCCCATGACCCGTCCGGAGGACCTGGCGGCGCAGTGGCGGCGAGCGGTCGCCCACACGAGCCTGGTCTCGATGGACCGCAAGTCGATGCTGTGGTTCCTGACCGGGCTGTCCCGCGAGCTCGTCGACGCGGCCGTCACCGGCGACCGGGCGTCGGCCGTCGGCAGGTCGGTCGGCATGCGGCTGGTCGAAGCCCACTTCACCGAGCCCGACGCGCTCGAGAAGTCGTTGTCGCTGCTGGGTGAGCGGCTGCAGGCGGCCGTGCCGGACGGGGTGGACGCAACCAAGCGGGTCGCAGGCATGCTCGCCGGGATCGCGGCCGGGTACGCCCGCGCGCTGCAGTCCCTCACCCGCCGCGAGCAGCAGCAGATCGCCGCCGCGGCGTTCACGGCGCGCAGCGAGGCGGAGGCACGCTTCCGATCGGTCTTCGACGTCGCGGTCATCGGGATCGCCGTGTCCCGGCTCGACGGCGAGATCCTCCAGGTCAACAAGGCGTTGGCGGAGATGCTGGGCTACGTCCCGCCCGAGATCGAGGGCCGGCAGTTCTGGGAGTTCACCCATCCCAGCGACCCCCCGCACGCCTGGGAGCAGGTCAAGCAGCTGCTGGAAGGCGAGTTCGACCACGTGCGGATGGAGAAGCCGTACCGGCGCAAGGACGGGACGTCGATCCTGACGAACCTCGTGCTGTCGTTGATCCGCGACGAGCACGCGCGACCGCAGTACGTCGTGTCGTTGATGGAGAACATCACCGACCAGCGGCACATGCAGGACCGGCTACGGCACCAGGCCCTGCACGACCCGCTCACCGATCTGCCCAACCGGACGTTGTTCTTCGAACGCCTCGACGCCGCGCTCGTCGGCGGCGGCCCGGAGCACGGGCCGGGAATCTGCTACCTGGATCTCGACGGCTTCAAGGCGATCAACGACACGCTCGGGCACGGCACGGGCGACGCGCTGCTGCGCACGCTCGCGCAACGGCTGCTCGCCCGCCTCGGCTCCGACGGCCACCTCGTCGCGCGCATGGGCGGCGACGAGTTCGTCGTGCTCGTCGAACGCAGCTCCGGGATCGAGCACCTGCAGGACGTCGCCCGTGCCGCGTTGGACGTCGTGCGCCGGCCCGTGCTGCTCGACGGCCACACGATCACCGTCACCGCGAGCATCGGCGTCGTGCAGTACTCCGAGGGCGGCACCGGCGCCGCGGAGCTGATGAAGGCCGCGGACACCACGATGTACTGGGCGAAGGCCGACGGGCAGGACCGGATCGCGCTGTTCGACCGCGGCCGCCACCAGCGTGACGTCACCCGTTTCGCGCTCAGCTCACGCATGCCGAAGGCGCTGGCGAACGGCGAGTTCTACGTCGAGTACCAGCCGCTCGTCCGGATGCGCGACCACAAGATGGTCGGCGTCGAGGCGCTCACCCGCTGGCGACTGCCCGACGGCCGCCGGCTCGGGCCCGCCGACTTCATCCCGCTCGCGGAACAGACCGGCCTGATCGTCCCGCTTGGCCGGGAGATCCTCACGACGGCGTGCCGGCAAGCCGTCGAGTGGGCGAACGCCGAGTCGCCGCTCCCGCTGGTGATGAGCGTCAACCTCGCCCAACGGCAGGTCCGGGAACCGACCTTCACCGAGGACCTCGAGACCATCCTCGACGAGACCGGGTGCCCGCCGCACATGCTCGAGCTGGAGCTGACCGAGAGCGACCTGATGGGCACCGACCGGGACTCGCTCGACACGCTCCGGACCATCGCCGCGATGGGGGTCCGGATCGCCATCGACGACTTCGGCACCGGCTACTCCAACCTTGCCTACCTGCGTCACCTGCCCGTGCACACGCTCAAGCTCGCCGGCCCGTTCATCAGCGGTGGCCTCGACGGGAGCGCCGGGAACGGCGCAGATGCAACGGTCGACGTCGAGGTCGTGGCGTCGGTCGTCCAGCTCGCCCACGTGCTCGGCCTCTCCGTCACCGCCGAGTCGATCGAGACGCCGACGCAGCAGCAACGACTGCTCGCCCTCGGCTGCGACACCGGCCAGGGCTGGTTCTTTGCGCCGTCGCTCCCGCCGGCCCGGATCCCGCAGCTGGCGGCGGCCCCGACCTGGCCGGCGGCCGCGGACGCATGAACCCGGGTCTACCGGTTTGCGAGTGTCGTGGCGTCGAGCTGGGCCGGCAGGGTCTGGCTCGCCAGCAGCCGCAGCGCGTCGGCGGACGCGGGGTCGTCGGGGGTGTAGACCTCGAGCCGGTGATCGGTGCTGTCCGGTTGCAGCCAGACCTGGTAGTTCACGGTGAGCCGGCCGACCGTGGGGTGCTGCAGCTGCTGGGTGCCGACCGTGCAGTCGGCGACGTCGCCGGTGGTCCAGAGCGACGCGAAGACGTCGCTGCGCATCATCAGCTCCCCGATCAGCTCGGCGAGCCGGGCGTCGGTGGGATAGCGCCCAGCCGTCAGCCGCAGGTAGGCGACGTGGACGCGGGAGAGCTCGGCCCAGTTGCGATAGAGGTCGCGGGTGTGCGGGTCGAGGAAGAACATCCGCGGGATCGACGGGCGCCGGGCGGGGTCGTGCGGCGCGTCGAAGTCGAGCTGCTCGGCGAGGAGGGCGTGCCCGGTGCGGTTCCAGGCCAGCACGTCGCCGCGGCGGCCCAGCACGACGGCCGGGGTCGTGTCGGCCATCGACCCCAGCAGCGCGAGCACCCGGTGGTGCGGACGTTCCGGGCGCGACCGGATCAGGCGCGCCGACGTGGGCCGGCGGGCGAGGTTGTGCAGGTGGATCGTCTCGGTCGGGTCGAGCTGGAGGACCCGCGCGAGCGCGTCGAGCACCTGACCCGACGCCGTGCCGGCCTGGTCCTGCTCGAGCCGGGTGTAGTAGCCGGTGCTCATGCCGGCGAGCTGCGCGAGCTCCTCGCGGCGCAGCCCCGGCACCCGGCGGGACGAACCGAAGGTGCGCAACCCGACGTCCGCCGGCCGCACGCGGGCGCGGCGGATCTTCAGAAAGGTCCCGAGGCTCTCCCGCTCCACAGTGTTCGAGCCTAACCGCGCCGGCCGCCGCCTGGGTGCACCTGCGAGATGTACCCCTGCCAGGGGTCTGGTTGTGGTGCGGGCACCGCACGCACGGTGGCGGACGTGAACGAACAGGGTGTCATTTCCCCGCCCGGCCTGCGGTCGTGGCTCGGGCTGCTGGTGATCCTCGGGCCCGTCCTGCTCGTGGCGATGGACGGGTCGGTGCTGTTCCTGGCGATGACCGCCGTGACCGAGGCGCTCTCACCGACCGCGGAGCAGTCGCTGTGGGTGCTGGACGTCTACGGGTTCGTCGTCGGCTCGCTGCTCACCGCGTTCGGCTCGATCGGCGACCGGTACGGCCGGCTCAGGCTGCTCATGATCGGCGCCGCGGTGTTCGGCATCGGCTCGACGGGCGCGGCCTTCGCGCCGAACCCCGAGCTGCTCATCGCGTTCCGCGGGCTGATGGGCCTCGCCGGGGCGACGCTCCTCCCGTCGGCGCTGGCGGTGCTCGGCGAGCTGTTCACCGACCCGCGGTGGCGGGCGCGGGCGATCGGCATCTTCGCCGCCACGTTCGCAGCGGGGTTCGCGATCGGCCCGGTGGTCGGCGGGCAGCTGCTGAGCCGCTTCTGGTGGGGCTCGGTCTTCCTGATCAACCTGCCCGTCATCGCCGGCTTCCTGCTGCTGGCGCCGGTACTGCTGCGGGAGGTCCCGACCGCGCGGACCGGCCGTGTCGACGCGCTCAGCGTCGTGCTCTCCGCGGGCGGGCTCCTGCTGACCGCGTACGCGATCAAGCACCTCGCCGCCGAGGGCCCGGCCGTCGGTCCACTGGTGGCCGGCGGCATCGGGATCGGGGTGCTGGTCTGGTTCGGCCGCCGCCAGCGCCACCTCGACCATCCGCTGTTCGACTTCACGCTGTTCCGCGAACGGATCTTCACCGTCGCAATCGTCACCGGGCTGCTGCCGCTCGCCGCGTGGTCGGCCACCGCGTACCTCAGCGGCATCTACCTGCAGTCGGTGCTCGGGCTGCCCGTCCTGCAGGCGGCGTTCCTCGCGATACCCGGCGCCGCGGTGCTCACGCTGACCTGCATCATCACCCCGGCGATCGTCGAGCGGATCGGCTCCCGCGCGGCACTCGTCACCTGCCACCTGTCGATCGTCCTCGGCCTGCTGCTCCTGTTGCCGACCACCGCGACCAGCGGGATCGGCTGGTACGTCGCCTCGACGGTCGTCGCCGGCTTCGGCTACGGGATCTCGTTCAGCCTGGTCGCAGACACCGCCGTGGCCGCGGTGCCGCCCGCCCGCGCCGGGTCGGCCGCCGCGATCGCGGAGACCAGCAACGAGATCGGGAACGCACTGGGCATCACGCTGCTCGGCTCGCTCGCAGCGCTGCTCTTCCGCCTCCAGGGGCCCGGCGTCGCGGGCACGCTCCCCGAGACGCTCGTGGTTCCCGACCTCGCGCCGGCCGTGCTCGACAGCGCCCGGGCAGCGTTCGTCACGGGGCTGCACGCGGCGGCCGCGGTGGCGGGCGTCCTGCACCTGGTGCTCGCCGGGCTGGCGCTGTTCTGGGTGCCGCGGGCCGGTCGGTGACCTAAACGCGGGTCAGCCGCAGCACCGGCAGGACCCGGTCGGTCTTCACCTGGTACTCGGCCATGGTGGGCCGCCGCTCGGTGATCAGCTTCCAGGCCCCGTCGCGGCGCGGGCCGTCGAGCTGCTCGGCGTGCACGCGGTGCCGCTGCCCGCCCACCTCGATCCACACCTGCTCGGGGTGGGCGGCCATGTTGTGGTACCAGCCGGGGTTGTTGGCCGCGCCGCCGAACGAGGCGACCACCAGCCACGCGCCGTCGGCGTCGAGCTCGTAGCCCACCGCGTTCTTCCGTTGCTGGCCGGTCTTCGCGCCGACCGTCGTCAGGTACAGCACGGCCTTGCCCTGGAACGTGTCGCCCTTCCGACGGTGGTCCCACAGCATCACGGGATTCATCACCCGCGCGACCAGCGCGGCCCAACGCACCCCGCGCATGCCGCGGGTTCCTGCTGCGTTCTTGGCGATCGCCATCTCGTCCTCCGGAGTTGTAGATACAACGATCGTATCTACAACCGTTTCTGTGTCAACTCGCTTGCTAGACTCCCGTCGTGGCATCCGAAGACAGCGTCGCGCGGGCGTGGGCGAGCCTGCGCATCGTCCACCGGGAGACGAGCAAACTGCTCGACGCGCAGCTGCGCGCCGAGGCCGACTGCTCGCTGTCGGACGTCGACGTGCTCACCGAGATCAGCTGCACGCCCGACCGCCGGATGCAGATGCTCACGCTGGCCGACCGGCTCGGCGTCACCCGCGGCGGCCTGACCAGGATCATCGACCGGTTGGTCGAGCGGGGCTGGGTGAGCCGCGACCGCCCGGAGCACAACAGGCGCGAGGTCTACGCCGTCATCACCGACGACGGCATCCGGGTGCTCAACCAGGCCAAATCGATCTACCTCGGGCTGCTCACCCGGACCCTCGGCAGCCACCTCGACGACTCGTCGTTCGACGAGATGGGCACCAGCATGGGAAAGCTGCAGGCCGGCTTGACCGGGAGCACCGGCCGCTGGCGGATGTGACTCGAGGGCCCGACCGTCACGCGGCAGCAGCGGCCAGGATCGCGATCAGCACGGCCATCACGACGACGAACAGGACCACGGTCGCGATCGGGACCAGGATCACCACGAGGAGCCTGTTGCGGAGGGTGTGGTCGCGGTACGGGGCGGGGAACGATCCCGGCGGGCCGATCTGGCCGCGAGCGTTGTAGTGACTGCCTCCGAAGAAGCCGGTCGAGCGGTATTCCAGCTCGGCCGACGGGCCCGGGGGCACCACGATGGTCGCCAGCCCGGTGATGTGCTGCGCGAGCTGGAAGACGGTGATGGTGACCGGGCGGTCCGCCGGCACGTCGAGGTTCACCACGCCCCACGGCAACACGTGGGTCGAACCGTCGACGTTGATGTGCAGACCTTCCGGGCTGAACCTCGGCCGGCACAGGTTCACGGTGACCGTGCGTCGTGGACCGACGTGGTATCCGCCGTACGGGATCAGCGCGCTCGTGTACATGTGCCCTCCCGGGTTTCCGACCGGCCCGACATCCACATGGACCCGGCGGAGCCCTGGGAGGTTGGGGTCAGAACGTCATCGCGGGCACCACGTGTCGCCGGCACTCCGCACGAGTGCTGCGGGCGTAGCCCACGGTCAGCGCGGTCAGCGCGAGGCCCCAGACCAGCATGCTCGCGTAGACGACCATGAACGCCCAGGGCGCGATCTCGCTGCCGTCGATGGTGCGCGTCCCCAGCGCGACCTCGGCCATCTGGACCGTCGCGATGACCCCGACCGGCAGCAGCATCAGCGATCCGAGCGCGCCGACCCCGACCTGCGCCGGACGCACCCACCGTCCGGTGAGCCGGCGCCCCATCCCGATCGCGACGACCACCCCGAGCAGCACGAGCACAACCGTGTCGCCGAACCCGGGCGAGGTGAAGGTGACGTCGTCGAACGCGTGCCCGGTCAGCCCGACCGGGATGCCGACGGCCCAGCAGAGCTTCAGCGCGCCGTAGGGCAAGGCGCCGACGATCGCCGCTCCCGCCAGGGCCGGGAGGTTCCGCCATGCCCGCGGCGGCTCGGGAGTCGTCCGCCCGCACGCCGTGCACCGGCCGAGCGCCCGCCGCCCGTCGACCACGAGCCAGATGACGAGCGTCCCCGCGGCCGCCACCCCGGCCAGGTTCGTAGCGCCGGCGAGCCAGGCCGGGGTGACGTCGAACGGGCCGCGCGCGCCGGTCACCAGCCCGCCCACCCACACCACCAGGGTGAGGATCGTGTGCGGCACCGCGCCGACGCAGCCGGCGGCCACCGCCGCGGCGCACACCGCACCGACCGCGGCCCGCACGCGGTACGGCATCGCCACCCCCGCGAGCAGGACGATCACGGCGACCGCAGCCGCGACCACCGTCACCGGATTCGGCGTGACGGGCATCTGCACCGGCTCC
Source organism: Pseudonocardia sp. TRM90224 (assembly GCF_021245725.1). Classification (GTDB taxonomy): domain Bacteria; phylum Actinomycetota; class Actinomycetes; order Mycobacteriales; family Pseudonocardiaceae; genus Pseudonocardia. Next base: position 36,727 of record NZ_JAJGSX010000055.1, read on the forward strand.
GCGGCACCGCTCACCTCCAGCACGGCGAACAGCACGGCCGCGGCACCGCACAGCCCCGCTCCGACCTTCCGGATACTCATGTCCATGACGGGAACGGTCGCAGCGGCGCGCCGACGCAACCTCCCGCTCATGGGGGATAAGCCACGACCCACGAGGGATGCGTCGGACTTCGCCGTGGGACCTGATCCGGATCCACCCATCTGGGCGGAATGAACTCCGGTAGCCCGTCGACCATGCGGACCATCCATTCGGTGGCATGGATTTCGCGGTGATGCATCTTGCATAGCATTACCAGGTTGTTGATTTCGGTTGGTCCGCCGTTTTGCCATTCAACAATATGGTGGATGTCGCACCAACTCGCCGGGCGGCCACATCTCGCGCATCCGCGGTCACGGGCGGCGACGGCTCGTCGCATTCCGTCGGGGATCACGCGGTTTGCGCGGCCGATGTCGAGGGGTTGGCTGTCGCCGTTCATGACGATCGGGATGACGCCGGCGTTGCAGGCGAGCAGCCGCAGATCCTTGGTGGCGATAGTGCCGCCGAAGTCGAGGACAGCAGTCCGGACCCGGTTCTCCAGCTCTGCGAGTGGGATGTGCACGTTGAGGTGCGGACGGTGCCCGCCGGCGTGGGGGACGTCGCCGTGGTCGAGGACGTAGCCGCAGATGTCGGCCAACGCCTCGGCCTGGCGTTGCCCGGCGCTGCGCTGATCGTCACTGGTGGTCGGCTTCGACTTGGTGTCGATCAGGGTGGCGATGGTGGCGAACAGGACCGGGTTGTCGAACCGACCCTTGATCGTCCCGCCCGGCCGGTCCGGATGACGGGTGATCGTCAGCTCGTTGACCTCGGACTCCGGCCCGTCGTCGGGTTCGGGCCCGTCCTGGTCGAACGACCGGACCACCCGCATCCCCAGAGTGAAGAGACCTTTCGGATCGAACACCGCCGCCTGGCCCGCAAGTTGGGCTTCGACATACGCACAGTCCTCCGGGGTCAACCGCCCGGCCTCCTTCGAGCCGAGGACCTGGACGATCTTCTCGACGTGCCGCAGGCTCATCACCCCGGCCTCGAACGCCGCCGCAGCAGCAGGCAGCCGGGCCGGCAACACCTGACCGTCCAGAGTGATCTGCGGGCAGATGTGCTCGGCGGCGGTCACGTACCGCTTGGCGTCGTTGTGGTCGAGGTTCCACAAGTCCCGGAACGCATGGATCGACGACTTATACCCGCGCGCATGAAAACCGCCCTCACGAACAAAAGCGCTGATCGCGCAAACCCTCGCGAAGTCCACCCGGCGCCCGAGAACCTCCAATTCACGGGTCGCACTACAGCGTTCTTCGAACGTCCCGACCAGGGTGTCTACCTGCAGTTGTACCACCCCGTCGAAGGCGGCCTGCAGGTTCTCGGACATACCTCCATTTTAGACGCGGCAAAGATCCATAGCCACTCCATTTCGACTTCGTGCACACCTAAGGTAAAGCGTCGACAACGACGTTCTGGTCGTTTGTGAACGCTAACAACAGCCAAAACGTCGTTGTCGACACCCAAGCCCGGGCCGGCGCCGAAGGCGTGCCCGCCACCCACAGGTGAGGCAAGTGTGCCATCCCGTCGACCTGGGAAAACCCCACCACACGGCCGCCCGTGGGCGGCCCTCAACAAAACCGCAACAGAACACGCAAAGCTCCGCCCACGGGCGGCCGTGTGGTATCCCCAAGGAGGTCGACGGGATGGCACGACCCACCATCCCGGAGATCTGCCCGCCCGGCGAGGGCGCCCTTAAAAACGCGCGACCACCAAGACCAACCGGACCACCGCCGCGAGCCCATCCGCCGCCAACCCACTAAACGGAACCACGTCGAAAACCCAATCACACCCGCCCAAACGCGCCACTCGCGCGCCGATACATGGGACTCACCCGCCGAAACGTGGGACTCGCCGGTTGGAACGTGGGACTCGCCCGCCGGGCCGCGAGACTCACCCGCCGGGCCGTGGGACTCACCGTGCCGGAGGTGTCGACTCACCGTGCCGAAAGTGTCGACTCACCCGCCCGTCACCCGAGTCGCGCACCCGCCGGCGCCCGTCAGGCGATGTACGAGATGCCGAACGCGTCGATCTTGCGGTACAGGGACGAGCGGGCGATGCCGAGCATCGAGGCGGCCTTGTACCGGTTCCCCCGCGCCTCGTAGAGCGCCTGGATGATGGCGTCGCACTGCGCCGCCTCCAGCATCGACATCCGGCGCGGTCGGCGCTGGAAGCAGTGCGCCGGCAGGTCGGGCGCTTGGATCTCGCCCAGCGGCTTGCGCGCCACGACGTAGCGCAGCACGTCCTCCAGCTCGCTGATGTTGCCCGGCCACGCGTACCCCTCCAGCACCCGGATCACCTGATGGGACACCCGCAGCCGGCCGCGCGCCAGCCGGCGCAGGATCGAGAGGGCGATCTCGCCGATCTCGTCGGCGCGATACCGCAGCGCGGGGATCCGGGTGACCTCGTGGAAGTGCCGCAGGAGCAGGCCGTACGGGCGGGTCGCGTCGACCGCGGGCGTATCGACGCAACCCACGAGCAACGGCGGCGACGGCATCGTGACGAGCAGGCGCAGCGCCTCGTCGAGCCGTCGCGCGCCGAGCGGGCTGAGGGTGTTCATGGCGTGCAGGACGACGATGGTGGGGCGGTCGAACAGGCGGCCGGCGCGGTCGATGCGCGTCTCGGCCGGGTCGCCCGCATAGGACGCGCAGTCGACGGTCACGAGCCGGCCCGACGGGTGCACTTGCCGGAACCGGCTCGTCACCAGCGTCCGCTTGCCCACCCCCGGCTCACCGATCAGCAGGTGGTTGCGGCCTTGCGTGATGCTCGCGAGCACCTCCTCCTGCGCGCGGAGGAACGGGGTGAGCAGCTCGCGGTTGGCGCGGATGCTCGCCTCGATGTGCTCGCGCGAGCGGCCGCCGTGCCGCAGGTCCTCGGCGTAGTCGCGGCGGGTCGTCGGTGCGACGTGCGAACCCTGCCGGCGGACGGCCTCGGCTGCCGCGGTGGGCCGGCTCGTGCTGGCCGGCGCGCCCGTCAGGAGGCACCCGGCGACGGTGTCGTGGTCGCGGATCGCGGTCAGCGCGACCTCGCAGCAGCCCGCGACCGGCAGGTCGACGTGCTTGAAGGTGAAGTCGCGCAGCACCGCCCCGGCCAGGATGAGATCGCTGAGGAAGCGCAGGTCCTGGGCGTCGAGGTGACGGGCCGCGGCATTCGTCAGTACGCAGTCGCCGTCGGTCGCGATCACCCAGCCGCCGTCCCGCTCCGCCTCGCGGAATCGTTCGAGCACCGCGAGCCGTCCGGTGGTGCCCGCCATTCGCGCCTCGATCCGCGCGACGAGCGTCCGCGCGATGGCGAGCTGCAGAGTTGAACCCTGCGACGCGTGCACGACGACCACGACGACGCCCGACGTCGCACCGGTCTCCGGGTCGCGCACGACGGCGGCCGCCTCGTCCACCGACAGCAGCTGCACGTTGTAGTGCTCCGGCCCGCGCACGGTGGCATCGGCCTGCTCGTGCAGCGCGACCGCGGCGGCCGTCGTCCCGACGTCGCCCTCGGCGTAGCCGTACCCCGGCAACAGCAGCAAGCCGTCGAGGAGATCACCCAGCGCGGGATCGTCATCGTGCCGCGCCCGCACCATCCCGAGCGGGTCGAGCAGCGCGAGCGAGCAGCCGACACCCACGTTGGCCGCCAGGAACTCGGCGAAGACGCCCTGGGCGCAGCGTTCGACCAGCGCGGCCCCATCAACCTCACCGCCACCGTCGCCTCGAAAACAGGCCCGGAGCCGCTCGGCGTCGACGTCGTTCGCGCGCGACCGCTCCCATGACGCGACAACCGCGTCCGCGACGGCCCGCGGGCCGGCCGGGGTTCGTCCGGTGGCGAGGAACGAGCGCCTTGCCGCCTCCTGACCGACCACGCCGACCATCCCGGCAGGATAAGCTCGCCCGGCGGGCGCTCCTGTCTCATTCTGAGCGAACGGCACTGTCCCGGCGGCACTGTCCCGGATCCGCGTCAACCGCGATCACCCGCCCCGACCGCCACGGCCAGATGGTCCGATTCTCGGACAGTCGACGCTCCGGCGCGCGTCCTACGTTCGGTGCTCCGCCAGCACAACGGAGGTCGCGATGAAGGCGTTGGTCTACCACGGTCCGGGCAACAAGGCGTGGGAGGACGTGCCCGACGCGACGGTCGAGGAGCCGACCGACGTCGTGGTGCGCGTCGACACCACGACGATCTGCGGCACCGACCTGCACATCCTGCAGGATGACGTCGCCGCGGTGACCGACGGGCGCATCCTCGGCCACGAGGCCGTCGGCACCGTGACGGCCGTCGGCGAGGCGGTCCGCGGGTTCGCCGTCGGCGACCGGGTGCTGGTGCCGGCGATCACCAAGTGCGGCCGCTGCGAGTACTGCCAGCGCGGGATGCCGTCGCACTGCCAGACCGTCGGCGGCATCGGCTGGATCTTCGGGCACCTCATCGACGGCACTCAGGCCGAGCTCGTGCGCGTGCCCTACGCCGACACGTCCCTCTACGCGGTACCGGAGGCAGTCACCGACGAGCAGGCGATCTTCCTCGCCGACTCGCTGCCCACCGGCTACGAGGTGGGTGTGCTGGCCGGGCGGGTGCGCCCCGGCGACACGGTCGCCGTCGTCGGTGCGGGCGCCGTCGGGCTGGCCGCGATCCTCACGACCGACCTGTGGGGAGCGTCGAAGGTCATCGCGATCGACACCAACAAGTTCCGGCTGACGAAGGCGTTGGAGTTCGGCGCGACCGACGCGGTGGAGGTCGGCCCCGACACCGTGCCCGCCGTGATCGCGCTGACCGACGGGCTCGGCGTCGACGTCGCGATCGAGGCCGTCGGTTATCCGGAGACCCTGCTGACCGCGGCCTCCCTGGTCCGGCCGGGCGGGACGATCGCCAACATCGGCGTGCACGGCACCCCGGTCGAGCTGCCCATGCAGGACATGTGGATCCAGAACGTCACGCTCACGATGGGGCTGGTCGACACCGTCTCGATCCCGACGCTGCTGAAGATGGTGGCGAGCGGCCGCATCCCGGCGGAGAAGATGGGCACGCACTCGTTCACCTTCGACCAGATGGACGAGGCCTACGACGTCTTCAAGAACGCCGCGGCGAACGAGGCGCTCAAGGTCGTCCTCAAGCCGGCCTGAGCTGGTCCAACATCTGCCCAGCGCTCATCGGCGGCACCCCACGGCCGCCGATGAGCGCGGCCTCACGCCCCGAGCACCTTGGCGATGCGCGCAACGGCATCGCTGAGCACTGCCGGCGGGGTCGCGAAGTTCAACCGGACGAACCCGGCACCTGCGGCGCCGTAGTTCGCGCCCTCCCCCAGCGCCACGCCGACCTCGTCGAGCAGCCAGGCGCCCGGGCGCTCGCGGCCCCACGCCCTGAGGTCGAGCCAGGCGAAATAGGTCGCTCCAGGACGCCGGCAGATCTCGCCGAGGCCGGCCGCGTCGAGGTCGTGGAGCACCAGGTCGCGGTGGACGCCCAGGTCGCGCACCACGGCGTCGAGCCATGGCCGGCCATGATCGAGCGCAGCGACCGTGGCGACCATGCCGAGCGGGCTGACCCCGCTCGACTCCACGTGCGGCAGCGCGCTCCACGTCGCGCCGTCGCCCGGCCCGGTCAGCACGACGAACGCCGCCCGCAGGCCGGGGAAGTTCCACGCCTTCGTCGCGCTCGTGACGGTCACGGCGTGCGCGCGGGCCTGCGCGTTGATCGCGGCGTACGGGACGAACGGCGTGCCGTAGCGGATCGGCGCGTGGATCTCGTCGGCGATCACCCGCGCGCCGTGGCGCTCGACGAGGTCGGATAGCGCGAGCAGCTGCGCGTGGTCGAGCACGGCGCCGGTCGGGTTCACCGGGTTGCATAGCAGCACGCTGCCCGCGCCGGCGGCCAGCCCGCTCTCGACGGCGTCGAGGTCGAGCCGGTGGGCGCCGTCGTCGAGCAGCAGCGGGATCTCGACGCATTCCCGGCCGAACGCCGGCACGATCTCGAAGAAGCGCTGGTAGCTCGGCGTCGGGACGAGCACGGGTGAGCCGGGACGGGTGAGTCGCCTGATGGCGATGCCGATGCCCCGCATGACGTCGGGCACGAGCCGCACGTCGGCGGGATCGACGAAGAGCCCGTCATTCCCGAGCCATTGCGCGACCGCCCGCGGGACCTCGCTGCGCTGGTCGGGCACCGGGTACCCGAACCCCTCGGCGTCGACGACCGCCCGCACCGCGTCGCGCACCGGCGGGCACGCGGCGACGTCCATCTCCGCGACGCCGAGGTCGAGCACGTCGGGCGTGAACGCCGACCACCGCTTGTTGCCCCGGGCGCGCGACCTCTCGACGTCCCATACGGGAGCCCGGTCAGACACGTGCGTCACTCCTGTCCTCCTCGCGGTCGGCCGCGTGCTGCCACGCGATGCCCGACCGCATCCCGAACCACCAGCCGGCGACGCACAGCGCTGCGACGGCCAGGCTGTCCCACGGCGCCGCGACCAGCCCGATCCCGCCGAAGCTGCCGAGCCACGACAGCGCGGTCAGCGCGAGCAGCAGCGTCACGAACCAGAGCCCGACCCAGCGCGCCGACGGGTTCGGCGCCGCGTGCCCGCGCCAGATCCGCCAGAGGTAGGCGAGGAATCCGAGCAGCAGCAGCGGGACCGCGACCCGCACCTTGTCCCACGTCGACCAGTAGAGGATCAGGCCCGAGAGCACGAAGGAGAGCGCTCCGACGGCAGGGCTCCAGCGGCCGAGCCAGCCGGCCTTGGGCGACACCGCGTACAGGATCGACACCGCGACGGAGACGGCCGCGTAGCTCAGGCCGTAGTAGAAGCTGAGCGAGCTAGCGATCGACTTCCAGTCGCCGAGCAGCAGGATCACCGCGGCGCCGAAGCTCAGGTTGAGCAGCAGCGCGCGGCGCGGGATGCCGCTGCGGGCGTGCACGTAGGCGAAGAACCGCGGCAGGATCCCGTTCTGCGCCGCCCCGTAGGTGTAGCGGCCTTTCACACCGGCCGACACCAGCGCGGAGCCGGCCGGGGAGAAGACGGCGTCGGCGAGCAGCAGCCAGGAGAGCCAGACCATGCCGACCATCGCGGCGAGGTCGGCCAGCGGCGAGTTCAGGTTGATCCCGTGCCAGCCCCCGCCGAGCATGCTGTTGGGCAGCGCGAACAGCATCGCGAGCTGCAGGCCGAAGTAGATGGTGAACGAGAGCCCGAGCGCGATGAACGTCGCTCGCGGCACCGTGCGCCGGGCGTCGGCGGCCTCCCCCGACATCACCGCGGCGGCGTTGATCCCGGTGAACGAGTAGACGAGCCCGCTGCCGACGATCGCGGTGAGCGCCGCGGAGATCCCGTAGGGCGCGAACCCACCGCCCGTCTCGTAGTTCGTGGTGTCGAACCCGCTGGCCAGCAGCAAGGCCATCGCCAGCAGCGGGACGGCGACCTTGAGCACCGTCACGACGTTGTTGACCTTGGCGATGTAGCGGACGCCGAACATGTTCGCGAAGAACACCAGGCCGAGCACCAGCACCGCGAACACGCGTCCACCGATGGTGAGCGTGCCCGACTCGACGAGGCCGGGGATCCACCTACCGGCGTACTGGGTGAGCGCCGTCGCCTCGCTCGGCCCGGCGTACAGGGCCTGGAGGAACACCGACCACCCGACGACGGCGCCGATCAGCGGGCCGGACGCCAGCTGCGGCCACCGGACGTTGCCGCCGCTGAGCGGGCGGCGCACGGCGAGGTCGATGTAGACGAGAGCGACCAGCAGCGTGGCGAACCCGGTGATCACCCAAGACAGGAGGGCCGCCGGGCCGGCCGTCTTCGCGGCGTTGTAGGCGGCGAAGAGCCAGCCCGAACCGATCACGCTGGTCAGCGTGATGAGGCTAAGCGAGATCGTGCCGAGGCTGCGGTGCAGGCGGGCGTCGCCCTCCGGCGCCACGCCGGCCTGGTCGGGCCTGATCGACTCGCTCACTGGCGTCCTCCTCTCGCGGTCCGCACAACCCTCTCTGTCACCACTGATTTGCAGTAGTGGGCAATCGGCTCTGCTCAGCCCTAGGCTGCGCCTATGGCTTCCCCGGTGCCGACCATCGAGACCACCGACCTCGTGGTCTTCCTCGCGGTGATCCGCACCGGCAGCTTCGGCCGCGCTGCCGTCGACCTGCAACTGGCTCAGCCGTCCGTGAGCGGCCGGATCGCCGCGCTGGAGCGCCGGCTCGGGCCGCAGCTGTTCGTCAGGGGTGCGCGCGGCACCGTCCCGACCCCCGCCGGCGAGCGGCTCGCCGACTACGCGCGGCGCTGCCTCGACCTGCTCGCCGAGACGGAGGCGGCGGTGCGCGCCGAGGACGTCGACCGGATCGTGGTCGCGGCGCCGACGAGCCTCAGCGCGGCCGTGTTCCCCGCGGTGCTGGAGGCGATGGCCGGCAGCCCCATCGACGTCGTCTGCCGGATCGCGCACAGCGACGAGGCCGTCGCGGCACTGGTCGACGGGAGCGCGCACGCCGCGTTCGTGCTGAACAGGGTGCTGCCGGCAGGACTGGGGTCGCGGATGGTCGCGGAATCGCCGATGGTCGTCGTGGTCGCGCCGACGCACCCCGCAGCCGCGCTCAGCGAGGCGTCGTTCGCCGACCTCGTCGAGCACCCGGTCGTCGTGCACAACTGGCACGACCAGGTCCGCGACATCGCGGCGCAGTTCGCCGACCCGCGCCGGGGCCACACGAGCCCGGTGCGGCTGGTCGGCTCCCCCGACGTGGCCGCGGACCTCGGAATGCACCACGGCTACGTCGCCGTGGTCCCCCAGTTCGCGGCAGCCGGCGCACTGCGGCGCGGCGAGCTCACCCGCGTGCCACTCCCCGACCTCGGCCTCTCCCTTGCAGTGCGGCTCGTGCTCCGGGAGACCCGCTCGCCGAGGCCGGGGATCGCGAGGCTCATGGACACCCTCCCGGCCCTTGCCGAACGCATCGCCAGCTGACCCCGGGGCCCGCGGTGTGCGGGCCGGGGGCCATGCCGTGCGCGAGTCGGGGCCACGCCGTGCGCGAGTCGGGGTGGGCGGGTGAGTCGACACCTTCAGCACGGTGAGTCGACACTTCTGGCACGGTGAGTCGACACTTCTGGCACGGCGAGTCCCACGTATCTACGGGCGAGTCCCACGTATCTACGGGCGAGTCCCACGTCTCGGTGGGCGAGTCCCACGTCTCGGTGGGCGAGTCCCACGTCTCGGTGGGCGAGTCCCACGTCTCGGAGCGGTGTGTCGCGCGTTTGGGTGGGTGGGGGTGGGTTCTCGACGTGGTTCGTTGGGTGGCTTCGTGGCGGATGGGCTCGCGGCTGTGGTTCTGCTGGTCTTGGTGGTTGCGCTTTTTTAAGGGCGCCCTCGCCGGGCGGGCAAGTCTTCGGGATGGGTTGGGTCGTGCCATCCCGTCGACCTCTTTGGGGATACCACACGGCCGCCCGTGGGCGGAGCTTTGCGTGTTCTCTTGCGGTGTTGTTGAGGGCCGCCCACGGGCGGCCGTGTGGTGGGGATGTTCCAGGTCGACGGGATGGCACTCTTCAGCCCCACCTGTGGGTGGCGGGCACGCCGGCTGCGCCGGCCGTCGACAACGACGTTTTGGCTGTTGTTAGCGCTCACAAACAGCCAGAACGTCGTTGTCGACGCTTTGCCTCAGGCGTGCACGAAGTCGAAATTGGACTGGCTATGGATCTTCGCCACATCTAAACTGGAGGTATGTCCGAGAACCTGCAGGCCGCCCTCGACGGGGTGGCACAACTGCAGGTAGACACCCTGGTCGGGACGTTCGAAGAACGCTGTAGTGCGACCCGTGAATTAGAGGTTCTCGGGCGCCGGCTGGACTTCGCGAGGGTTTGCGCGATCAGTGCTTTCGTTCGTGAGGGCGGCTTTCACGCGCGGGGGTACAAGTCGTCGATCCACGCGATCCGGGACTTGTGGAACCTCGACCACAACGACGCCAAGCGGTATGTGACCGCTGCTGAGCACGTCTGTCCTCGGATCGCCATGGACGGTCAGGTGCTGCCGCCGCGGCTGCCTGCCAGTGCGGCGGTGTTCGCGGCCGGGTCGATGAGCCTGCGGCACGTGGAGAAGATCGTTGAGGTCCTCGCCTCGAAGGAGGCCGGGCGGTTGACCCCGGCGGTGTGTGCGGACGTCGAGGTCCAGCTCGCGGACCAGGCGGCGGTGTTCGAGCCGCAGAGCTTGTACGTGTTGGGGATGCGGATCGTCCGGTCGTTCGACCAGGACGGACCCGAACCCGAGGGCGTGTCACGCGAACGGTGTAAGCCGCGGGTGGACCAAGATCGACCGCTGTG
>NZ_JAJGSX010000056.1 GCF_021245725.1 Pseudonocardia sp. TRM90224
GCCCGCTGTCGGGCCAGCTCGACAGCACGCTGACGGAACTCCGGAGGATGAGGAGCAGGCACGAGGACATCCTTGCTGGTGGCCGAGGCCACCTCAGACGAGGTGTCCGTGCTCAGGGGGGAAGCCCAAAGCTCCGCCCACGGGCGGCCGTGTGGTATCCCCAGAGAGGTCGACGGGATGGCACGACCCAACCATCCCGGAGATCTGCCCGCCCGGCGAGGGCGCACTTAAAAACCGCGACCACCAAGACCAACAAGACCACTGCCGCGAGACCACCCGCCACGAACCCACCCAACGAGCTACGTCGAGAACCCACCTCCACCCACTCAAACGCGCCACTCGCGCGCCGAAACGTGGGACTCGCGCGCCGAGACGTGGGACTCGCCGCGCCGAAGGTGTCGACTCACCGTGCTGAAAGCGTCGACTCACCGTGCCCCAGGTGTCGACTCACCGTGCTGAAAGCGTCGACTCACCGTGCCGGAAGTGACGACTCACCCGTCCACCCCGACTCGCGCGCAGCCCGGCCCCGACTCGCGCACGGCCGCGCGGGCGACGTGCTCGGCCACCGCCGCGGCCACGGTCGTGGCCTGCTCTCGGATCTCCGGGAAGGCGGTTGTCTCCCACAGGTTCCCTTTGCGCATCGCGCCGAGCGTCCACAGCGGGGCCGCGGTGGGCAGGAGGCGGCCGTCGGCGGCGGTGTCGAGGCCCAGGCCGCAGGGTCCGCGCCTGGCGAGCCCGGCGTCGAACATCGAGCGCAGCAGCGGGTCGTGCACCGCGCTCAGGTCGGTCGCGGTGCCGGTGCACCCGATCACGGCGCCCACCGCGATCCGTTGGCCGCCCGAGAGCACGACGCGCAGGTCCGCGGACGCGTCGAGCACCTCGCCCGCGTACAGCCGCAGCCGGCCCGCGGCGCGCATCCGGTACAGCCGCGCGGCGGTCGCCGGGGCCATCCGGTGGCGGCGCACCTCCCAGTGCCGCAGGTCCTCGCGCAGGAAGCGGGCCCGGTCGGCCGTCGAGAGCCCCTGCCACAGCTGCGCCGTGACCGGACGAAGACCGTCCACGGCGGCCCGCCAGTCGCGGCCGGCCCGCAATCGCTGCAGGTAGAGCCGCCGCAGTGAGTCGAGGTCCGCGGGTAGGACGGCCGGCAGCGACTGCCGCGCCGACGCCACTGGCACATGCACCCGCGGCAGCAGCCCGCTGCGCGACACGGCGTGCACGGTCCGGCCGGGCCGGTCCAGAGTGATGGCGACGTCCGCCATGGTCAGCCCGGTGCCGACGAGCAGCACGTCGCCGGCCTCCGGGACGGCGCTCAACGCCCCGGGCGCCCACGGGTTCGCGACGAACCGCGGGTGCTTCCGCACAGCCACCGGAGCCCACCCGCTGTCGAGCGGATAGGCGCCGAAAGCGAACACAGCCGCGTCGAACGCCATCGTGGAGCCGTCGGAGAGCAGGAGCCGGCGGGCCTCGACGCCGACCGCCCGGGACCGGACCCGGCGCACCCCGATGGCACCACCCAGGACCTCTCCCAGGTACATGCCGAAGTCCCCGCGCGGCAGGAACTCCCCGGCCCCCACGATCCGTCCGAAATGCCGCGACGCCCAGCCCACGAAGTGGTCGGGATCGGCCGGATGCGCGCTCATCCGCCCCGCCGGTGTGTTGAGCAGGTGCGCCGGATCGCCGGTCGCATAGGCCACCCCGCGACCGGCGTCGGCGCACGGGTCCACCAGCACCACCTCGGCACCCGTCGCGGCCTCGGCCAGCCGCACCGTCACCAGGGCGCCGGCCGCACCGGCCCCCACGATCACGATCCGGGCGCTGCTCATTCGACGAACGGATAGCCGCGCAGCGCGCTCTGCAGCGTTCGCCTGGCCACCCGGACGATCTGCGGGCTCGAGACCCCCGGCGACACGGCCATGATCACCGGCAGCGGCCCGGGCGGCGGCGGCAGCTCACGCTCGGTCTTCGGCAGACCCCAGAGCTCGTCGCCGTTCGCCACCAGGCACGACACCCCCAGCCCGGCCTTCGTGGCGGCCCGCAGGCCGATCAGCTCGGAGCCCTCGTAGCCGACCCGCCACGGCACGGCGGAGGCGTCGAACACGTCCAGGATCCGGCCGCGCAGCGTGTTCGGCTCGGTGAAGAGGGTCAGCGGGAGGACGCTGCCGTCGGAGTGCGCCGGCTGCCCGAACCAGTCCATCTTGATCCGGCCGAGCTCGATGCTCGTCGCCGTCGACGCGGACGGCCGTGACTGCAGCAGGAGCCCCAGGTCGAGCCGGCGGGAGACGAGCTGGCTCTCCAACGACTCGCTCGGCCCCGTCCGGACGCTCACCTGCGCGTTCGGCATCGCGTTCGCCAGCAGACCGAGGATCTCCGGCAACGCCTCGGCGAGCTGGTCGCCCACCCCGAGGGAGAACCGGACCGTCCCGGACGGCGGCAGGAACCGGCCGACCGCCTCGTCGTTGAGCGCGACGATCCGCCTGGCGTACCCGAGCAGCTCGTTGCCCTGCTGGCTCAGCTGGAGATCACGCCCCGTCGACAGGAAGATGGGCGCCTTCACCAGCGTGCTGAGCTGGCGGATCTGCTGGCTCACAGCGGGCTGGGTGACGTGCAGCGCCTCCGCCGCCCGCCGAAAGCCGCCCAGGTCGACGACGGTCACCAGCGCTCGGAGCCGGTTGATCTGCAGATCGTGGAACATGGTGCACCTGCCGTCATCGGTCGAGTCGCGCGAGTACGGCGGAGGCGAGGGCCGCCGGGTCCCCGTCGGAGGGCCGCAGCACGAGATCCGGGTCGAGCGGTGCCTCGTAGGCGTCGTCGATGCCGGTGAAGCCGCGGATGGCCCCGGCGCGGGCGCGGGCGTAGAGGCCCTTGGGGTCGCGCGACTCGCACACCGCCAGCGGGGTGTCCAGGAAGATCTCGACGAAGTCGATGCCCGCCGCGGCGTGCGCGGCCCGGACCGCGTCGCGATCCTGCCGGTACGGGCTGACCAGCGACACGATCGCCACTGCGCCGGAGTCCGCGAAGAGCTTCGCGACCGCACCGGTGCGTCGCACGTTCTCGGCCCGGTCGGCCCGGCCGAAGCCGAGGTCGGAGTTCAGGTCGTGGCGCAGGTTGTCGCCGTCGAGCAGGTAGGCGGGCCGGCCGGCCGCGACGAGCCGTCGTTCCAGCTCGGCCGCCACACTCGACTTGCCGGCGCCGGAGAGCCCGGTGATCCAGACGGTGCAGCCCCGGGTCGCCCGCTGATCGCGGCTGACGGCCGGTGCGTGCCACACGACGTCGGCCGGCTGCTGCGCAGCGGGGCCGATGATCATGCCAGCGCCGACGGTGTTGTTGGTGACCTCGTCGACGAGCACGAAGCTCCCGGTGCCCCGGTTGCGTTTGTACGGGTCGTAGTGCAGCGGTTCCTGCGTGCGCAGCCGGATCCGCCCGATCTCGTTGAACGTCAGCGAGCCCGCGGACTCGTCGCGGTGCAGCGTGTTGACGTCCAGGCGGTAGTTGAGGTGCTCGACCGAGGTCCGCACCAGCTGCGACGTGTGCTTCACCAGGTAGGTGGCGCCCGGGGTGAGCGTCGAGCGGTCGCTCAGCCAGCAGACCGTCGCGTCGAGGTCCTGCCCGACGTGCGGCCGGTTGTTCGGGCGGCAGATCAGGTCGCCGCGGCCGACGTCGATGTGGTCGTCCAGCTCGACGGTGACCGTCTGCGGGGGGAACGCGTCCTGCACGGGCACCCCGCCGGGACCCCAGATCCTGGCGATCCTCGACGTGCAGCCGGAGGGCAGCACCGCGACCTCGTCACCCGGCCTGAGGACCCCGCCGGCCATCGTGCCCGCGTAGCCCCGGAAGTCCTGGTGCGGCCGCACGACGTACTGCACCGGGAGCCGGGCGTCGACCAGGTTCTGGTCGGAGCCGACGTGCACCTCCTCCAGGTGGTGCAGCAGCGACGAGCCCTCGTACCAGGCGCTTTCGGCGCTGCGGCCGACCACGTTGTCGCCGTGGAGCGCGGAGATCGGGATGAACGAGAGGTCCTGCACGTCCAGCTTCAAGGAGAAGCGGCGGAACTCCTCGCGGACCTCGTCGAACCGCTCCTTCGACCAGTCGACGAGATCCATCTTGTTGACGCAGACCACGAGGTGCGGGATGCCGAGCAGGCTCGCGATGAAAGCGTGCCGGCGCGACTGCTCCAGCACACCCTTGCGCGCGTCGATCAGGATCAGCGCGAGGTCGGCGGTGGAGGCGCCGGTGACCATGTTCCGCGTGTACTGCACGTGGCCCGGGGTGTCGGCGATGATGAACGTCCGGCGCGGCGTGGCGAAGTAGCGGTACGCGACGTCGATGGTGATGCCCTGCTCGCGCTCCATGCGCAGGCCATCGGTCAGCAGCGCCAGGTTCGGCGCCGCCTCACCGCGCTCGCTGCTGGCGCGCTCGAGGGCGGCCAGCTGATCGGTGAAGATCGTCTTCGTGTCGTACATCAGGCGCCCGATCAGGGTCGACTTGCCGTCGTCGACGCTGCCGGCCGTGGCGATGCGCAGTAGTGGCCCCATCAGAAGTACCCCTCCTTCTTGCGGTCCTCCATGCCGGCTTCGGAGATCCGATCGTCGGCGCGGGTGGCGCCGCGTTCGGTGACCCGGGTGGCGGCGATCTCGTCGACCACCTCGTCCGGGGTCCTGGCGTCGGACTCGACGCAACCGGTGCACGTCGCATCGCCGACCGTGCGGAACCGCACGCGCATCTGCACCGGTTCCTCGTGCTCCGAGAGCGTCAGGAACCGGGTGTTCGCCAGGAGCATCCCGTCGCGCGCCACCACGGACCGCCGGTGCGCGTAGTAGATCGACGGCAGCTCGATGGCCTCGTCGCGGATGTAGCGCCAGATGTCGAGCTCGGTCCAGTTCGACAGCGGGAACACGCGGATGTGCTCGCCCTTGCGGTGCCGCCCGTTGTAGAGGTTCCACAGTTCCGGCCGCTGGTTGCGGGGGTCCCACCGGCCGTACTCGTCGCGGAAGCTGAACACCCGCTCCTTCGCGCGGGCCTTCTCCTCGTCGCGGCGGGCACCGCCGAACACCGCACCGAAACCGTGGTCCGCGATACCGCGCAGGAGCGCGGCGGTCTGCAGCCTGTTGCGGCTCGCGCCGACCCCGGACTCCTCGACGACACGACCGCTGTCGATGTCGTCCTGCACGCTGCTGACGACCAGCCGGACGCCGAGCCGGTCGACCACCGCATCGCGGTACTCGATGACCTCGTCGAAGTTGTGGCCGGTGTCGATGTGCATCACCGGGAACGGCAACGGGGCCGGCCAGAACGCCTTCAGCGCGAGGTTGAGCATCACCACCGAGTCCTTGCCGCCGGAGAACAGCAGCACGGGCCGCGGTGACGTCGCGACAACCTCCCGGAAGATGTGCACCGCTTCGGCTTCGAGCGCCTGGAGATGCGTGAGCTCATACGTGGTCGACACGGAGGAACGTCCTCTCTGCGGGAACCAGACCTTCTGCGGCCGGCCGGGTGCAGGACCTTCCGGCGATTTCCTGGATCGCGATCCCGAACTCCTCGGCGCGGCCGTGTGCGGCGAGCCAGCCGAGGTTCATGTCGAGGAACACGGCCATGTTCTCCACGACGAGCTCACCGGGGCTGATCTCGCCGCGTTCGCAGAAGACGAGCGCGCACCACGACGAAAGAACTCCGATGATGCGCGTGCACGTCAGCATCGCCTCGTTGTCCGCCTGGACGGACAGGCGTGCCTCGCAGTCGCGGTACAGAGCCGGCAGCGAGAGCAGATCGAGGGTCACGGTCTGCAGGCAACGCCCGCACCAGGAGAGCTGACCGTCGACATCGTGCGGACAGAGCTGTCTGTCACGCGTATCGCTGGCAATACCCACCAGTCCTCCCCGGGTCGGTCGGATCGATGGTGGGCCGACGCCGTGGACGGGTGGTCGCAACCGACTCGACGCACTCCGTTAGTTGCACAGGTGCTTCCTGCGCGAATGGCCCAACGCCGTACACCGTTCGCGTGCAGGTGAGGCCCGCACCACGGCGCACGTGAACAATTCATGCTCGCATTGCTCATCGACGCCCTGTCCGCGCCGACCGCTCGATCCGATACTGGATTCCAGCCGTAATCGACGCATGCAGGTTCAGGACGGAGTTGTGATGCAGGAGGTTTGTTTCTGCGGCCGGGTGGGCCCTGTCACCGACAGATCTCCGCAGATCGTGGAGTCCGAGCGCGCTCTGGTGTGCCCCGACTGCGGGAACGTCGAACTGATGCGTTGGTGGAATCCCGAGCACCTGCGCGAGCAGATCTGGTGCGAGGCCGTGAACAAGGCACTCCGGCAGACCGCCGACAATCCGATTCCGGAGGTGCCCCCGATCCCGATGCAGCCGGCGGATCGCTGAACATCGACGGGCTAACCATCTGAACATGCCGTCACGCCCTCGGCGAAGGCGGCGCGGGGCCATACGATCGGGCAAACCGGCCTCGCGCCGGCCTCACCTGTTCCTACTGTGGGAGTTCTGTTGCCCGAGGACGCTTCTGCGACCGCACCCCCGACCCCGTTCGGACCTGTACCGACTGCGCCTCAGCTGCGCTGGCACGCGCTGGAGACGACCGCCTTCGTCCATTTCACGACGAACACGTTCACCGGGTGCGAATGGGGGTACGGCGACGAAGAGCCCGAGATCTTCGAGCCGACGGAGTTCGACGCCGACGAGACCGTGCGCGAACTCGCCGCTGCCGACATGAAGGGGATCATCCTCACCGCCAAGCACCACGACGGTTTCTGCCTCTGGCCGACGGCGACCACCGAACATTCCGTGAAGAACAGCCCGTGGCGGGCCGGCGGTGGTGACGTCGTCGCAGAATTCGCGGCCGCCTGCAAGCGGCACGACGTCCAGTTCGGCATTTACCTCTCGCCGTGGGACCGCAACAACCCCGACTACGGTCGGCCGGAGTACTTGGAGATCTACCGCACCCAGCTCCGCGAGCTGCTCACCGGCTACGGACCCCTGTTCGAGGTGTGGTGCGACGGCGCGAACGGCGGCGACGGGCACTACGGCGGCGCGAACGAGCAGCGCCACGTCGACGTGACCACCTACTACGGATGGCCGACCAACTGGGAGCTCGTCCGCTCGCTCCAGCCGGAGGCCGTCATCTTCAGCGATGTCGGCCCGGATGTCCGTTGGGTGGGGAACGAGGACGGGATCGCCGGCGAGACGTGCTGGGCGACCTACTGCCCCGTCGGGCTGGAGGGCCGTGAGCCGGCTCCCGGCGCGATCGACATCGCGGTGGCGCCCGTCGGGCAACGCGGAGCCGACAGGTGGATGCCTGCGGAATGCGACGTCTCCATCCGCCCGGGTTGGTTCTGGCACGAGCACGAGTCGCCGATGGGTCCCGAAAAGCTCATGGACGTGTATTTCAGTTCGGTGGGACGCGGGGCCGTGCTGTTGCTCGGGCTGCCACCGGGCCCTGATGGGCGGCTCGATCCCCGCGACGTGGACGTGCTGCGGACCTTCACCGCGCAGCGTCGCGCGTTGTTCGAGACGGACCTCGCTGCGGACGCGATGATCAGCGCCTCCGACTGCCGCGGACCGGGGTTCGCGCCCGGCCACCTCGTCGACGGCGACCCCAAGACGTACTGGGCCACCGCCGACGACGTCCACGAGCCGCATCTCGCGATCGAGTTCGGCCGACCGACCGTCGTCTCCGTGGTCCGCCTGCGTGAGGCGGTCCACCTGGGCCAGCGCGTCGACCGCGTCGCCCTGGACGCCTGGGCGGACGGGGCCTGGACCGAGACGGCGGCTGCCACGTCGATCGGCATGTCCCGCCTCATCCGCCTCACCACGCCGATCGAGACGACGGCCTTGAGGTTGCGGATCACCGCGGCCGCCGGTCCCGCCCTCAGCGAGCTGGCGGTCTACTGACGCACCGCGGCGGCGCCGAAGGCCGGCAAGGCCCTCGACGCCGCCGCGGTCCGGCAGGCCGTCACTTGGAGATGCCGCCGAGGGCGATCCCCTTCGTGATGTACTTGTTGAACACCAGGTAGAGCACGACGACGGGGATCGCCGCGATGCTCAGGCCCGCGAAGAGCGACCCGTAGTTCGTGGTGAACTGCCCCTTGAAGCCCAGCACACCGACGGCCGCTGTCTGGCTCGACGCGTCCTGCAGCATCACGATGGCGATCTGCGCCTCGCTCCAGGTCCAGATCGCGAGCAGGAGCGAGACGGTGACGAGCGTGCCCTTCGACAGCGGCAGCACGATCCTCCAGAACGCCGTGAACTCGGTGAGCCCGTCGACGTAGGCGGCCTCGACGACCTCCCGCGGGAAGTCGGCGAAGAACGCACTCATGATCAACACGGTGGTCGGCAACGCCATGACGCCGTAGAGCACGCCCAAGGCAACGGGATTGCTCACGAACCCGAACGCGTTCACCATCCGGTACAGCGGGATGAGGATCAGCACGAACGGGACCACGGTGGCTGCCAGGAAGATGCCCAAGTAGGCGGCACGCATCCGCGAGGACAATCTCGTGGAGAAGTACGAGCCGATGGATCCGAGCACGATGTTGACCAGGAGCGCGACCACGAAGACAACGGCCGAGTTGCCGAGGAACACCCCCATCCCCGCCGAGCCGACCGGGCCGGCCCACGCTTCGGAGTAGTTCTCCGGGTGCAGGCTGCCCGTCAGTCCGAGCGCGTTGCCGAAGATTCCGACGTTGTCCCGGAACGAGAGCAGCACGATCAGCAGGAACGGTCCGACTGCGAGCAGCGTCCAGAAGATCAGAAAGGCGTTCTTGACGATCGCCGGGATGAATCGCATTTCAGAGTCCCCCTGCCTGCTGCGAGCGGCTCAGCCGGAGGCTGACTATCCCGACGCCGAGGAGAAGCACGCCGCTGATCACCGCCATGGCACTCGCCACGCCGTACTCGGCCAGGCCGAAAGCCTTGGTGTAAACGAGCAGCGGCAGAGTCTGGGTGGCCGTTCCCGGTCCGCCCTGGGTCATGCCCCACAACATCGCGAACCCGTTGGCCGCCCAGATGAACTGCAGGAGAGAGCAGGTCACCAGGACGGGTCTGATCATCGGAATCGTGATGTGGAAGAACTTCTGGGTGTCGCTGGCTCCGTCGAGCCCCGCTGCTTCGTAGACGCTCACCGGGATCTGCTCCATGGCGCCGAGCAGGAGCAGGAACGAGAACCCGACACCGCTCCAGATGGATACGAAGATGGTCGGGAAGATGGCGGTCGACGAGTCGGCGAGCCAGGCGTGGTTGTCGCCGAGACCAAGAGCACCCAGCACGCCGTTCACGAATCCGAAGTCCGGCTGGAAGCCGGTCGACCACAGAACCGCGACGGCTGTTCCCGGTGCGATCGACGGCAGGTACCAGACCACGCGGTAGAACTTGGAGCCCGGTGCGCCCATGCTGATGGTGGCCGCCAGTACGGAACCGATCGCCACGATCCCGAAGGAAGTGCCGACCGAGAACACCAGGGTCACCCACAAGCTGTGCCACATGTCGGGACTGCTCAACGCGCTGACGTAGTTGGCGGCCCCGACCCAATCGGGCTCGCCGAAGCCGAGCCAGTCGGAGAAGCTCAGCCTGATGCCGTCGAAGGTCGGGTACCCGAAGACCGCGAGGATCGCGAGTGCGGCGGGCGCGACGGCGATCAGGGGAAGGTGCCGCCCCAGCCGAGCCGTCTTCCGCTCGCGCGGGGCGATTCCGGGCGGCTCCCCTTCGAACGGTGGGCGGGTCTGCACGCCCACCCCGGAGCTCCGGCGATCACTGTTCATCTAACGCTCCGTCCTGCCGGGAAGTCGATCAACGTCCCCGCACCTTGTCCAACTGCGCCTGCACCTGCGCGCCGATCGCGTCGGGAGTGGTTTCACCTGCGTACATGGACAGGACCAACGGCGAGCTGAACGACTGGCCGAGAGAACCGGGGACCGTGCTGGTCCAGCCGCTCTGCGTGCCGTTCTTCCTGATGTCCTCGAGCATTTCCTTGACGATCGGGTCGGTCTCGTCGAACGCCGAATCGGGAAGGCCGGTAACGGCGGGCAACCCGTGCGCCGCCTTGACGACGGCATCCCGCTGGGCCTCGTTGCTCACCATGTGCTCGAGGTACTTCTTCGCCAGTTCCTGGTTCTGCGCACCGGCGGGAATCACCATCGTGCCGATGTAGCAGCCGGTCAGCTGGGCGGTGCGGGTCGAGTCGACCGGCGGCAGCAGCATCCACCCGAAATCGAACGGAGCTCCGTCGTCCCGGAGCGTTCCCGCAGTCCAGTGCCCGCCGAGCGCCATGCCGGCCGAGCCGGTCGCGAATGCGGACTCCGTCGCCGTCTTGTCGGTGCCGAGGAAGCCCTCCTGGTAAACGCCGTTCTTCGCGTAGTCGGCGAGCGCACCCAGGGTCTTGTTGAACGGGTCGTCCGTGTAGCGGGCCGTCACCGAGGCGTCGGCTTGCCATGATTGGAGGTAGTTGGTCATCTGTTCCGGCGTGGCCGCCGTCGGCAACAACGCGTCGATCATCCAGGTCGGCTGGGCGGAGCCGGACTTCCCGGCGAACGCCAGTGGCTGGACGCCGATCTTCCGCAGCCCCGCGGCCATCTGGTAGAGCTGGTCCGGCGAGGTGATCCGGTGGTCGGCCGGGGCGGTCAGCCCGGCCTTCTCGAACAACGCCTTGTTGTAGTAGACGATGCTGTAGAGGCAGGAATCGGTGATCAGGCTGTAGTGCTTGCCGTTGTAGAGGTTCGCCTGGTTCACCGATTCCGCATACCTCTTGTCGAGGTCGGCGGCCTTCCACACGTCGGCGAGGTCGAGGATGGCTCCCTTCGCGGCGAGTGCCCCGAATGTCGCTCCGTTCGAGGGCAGCAGGCCGACGTCCGGTGGGTTGCCGCTGGTCAACACGGTGGAGTTCGTCGTGGTCTTCGCTTCGCTGCTGACGGACTCGAGCTTGATCTCGACGTTCGGGTTCGCCGCCTCGAAGCCCTCGGCGAATGCTTGCGCCGCCGCGCTGCTCGTCTCACCCTGTTCGAACTGCACACGCAGCACCGTCTGCCCATCGCTCCCGCCACCGGCGCAACCCGCGATCCCGGCCGATACGGCAAGCAGCACCGCGGACATGACAGCGACGCGCCGGAACGGCGGTCGTGAAGCAGAAACAGTCGTCATCGGCCATCCTTGCTGTCTGAATTTGATTCGTCGAACACGTTGTGCGGCCTCGATCGGATGAATGTCCCAGCGCGGCCTCTTACACCGCGTGCGTTCACGGAGCCATCTCTTCACCGGCTCGCCGGACGCTAGCAGCGAATACGTCGGATGGATACCCATCTGCACAAGGCTCGACATGCGGACATCCGACACCCCAAGACGCACGAACGGTCAGAGTTGGGCGTCAGGTATTTCTTCGACCCAGAAGACGCCACGCATGTGTCGTCAATCTGCTGCTGCGTCGACATCCGTCATTGTCCTGCGGCCGGCGACCGATATCGGGAATCCGCCATTCGGCGAGCACGCTCGTCGATTTCGGCGGCGACGGCCATCAGCTCCCGGGCCGCTAGTCGAACCGCGCGGGCCCCGAAGTCGAGGAAGTAGTCCGGAAGGGCGTTCGCCACGTCGGCACGGTGTTCGCCGACCGCGACCGTCCTCGCCAGCAACGAGATCAGGAGCCGGCCCGCATCGGTGTGCCGCAAGATCGGATCACCACGGAGGAGGCGAACCAGATCGCGGAACTCCGCGATGTCCGCAGGGTTCATCTTCGCGGCATCGGCGCCGGCCCCGGGGTGATCGGTGACCAGCTGTGGCGCAGTAGCGTCCTCGCCCCGACGAAGGCGCTTGCGGACCTCACCCACCGTGTTGGGCGAGATCCCGAGGCGACGGGCCGCTTCACGCAGCGATATCTCCGGATCCTCGGTGAGGAGGTTCAACGCGCGGCGGCGGCCGATCGTCGGGTCCAACGGCCGCATCCGCCCGTTCGCGCTCTCGCGCCGCGATTGGTCCACCGCGCGGTCGCGCATCTTCTCGACCGTCCGCGGAGCCAACTGGGCCTCCAGCGCGATTCGCCGGGAGGACCAGGTCGGATGCTCCGCGAGCAGACGCCGAGCAATGTCCTTGCGGGTCTCGATGCTCAACATTCCCGGCCCCGATCGCGCATCCGCCGGGACCACGCTAGTGAAAGGCTCGCAAAATTTGGACGCGGATCTCGGGGCCCACCACGAGGCCGACGTCCCGCGCGATGGCCGTCGATGCTCATCTGATCTTCCTTCCTCGCGTGGCAGGATCGCCGTGAACTGCACGGACCTGCCCGCCGCCCCGCAGAACGTCCTGCAGGTTGGTCATAAACACTAAAGAAGGAAGGGGCGCGGAACCACACGGCATACACCGGATCACTGGTGAAAAATCACCCCGCCTGATAGCTTTGCGCCATGACGGGGCCACCGAGCGCCGAGCTCGGTCTCGACGAGCCGGTCGAGGTCGTCCAGATCGGGAACTCCGTCCACGGGGTCCACCTCGCCCACGCGGCGTGGAGCCTGCCCCACCTGTGGCAGCTCCACCTGTACCGCTACTCCTGCGAGGCATCGATCGACGGTCACCCGTTGACGATCAAGCCGGGGTCGGTGAGCGTCTGGCCGGCCGGAAGCGCCGTCGAGCAACGCTTCCAGGGCCGCTCCGAGCACATCTACGTGCACTTCCGCCCACGTAGCCGGGCAAACCCGCGAACGTTCCCGGTGCTCCAGCACGCCGGCGAGCAGACGGTCTGGCTGGACGAGCTCCTGCGGCACGCCGTGACCGCCCCGGTGTCGGACCGGTCCCGGGTGGAGGCGGACGTCTGGTCCGTGCTCTGCAGGATCGCCGATCCCCAGCTCTCCCGGCCGAGCCCGACGGACACGGTGACCGATGCCATCGCCTTCATCGCCGCGCACCTCACCGAGCCGATCCGCGTTCCATTGGTCGCGGCGGCCGCGGGGGTGTCGCACAACCACCTGACCCGCCAGTTCCGGGCGACGACCGGCCTGACCGTGGTCGCCTACATCCGCCGCCAGCGGCTGCTGCGGGCCCGGCACCTGCTGGCCTCGTCGACCATGTCGATCACCTCCGTCGCGTCGGCGGTGGGGATTCCCGACATCCAGGCCTTCAACCGCGCCTGCCGGCTGGAGTTCGGCGTCCCGCCACGCTCGATCCGTACCGACGCCGAGCGCTCCGCGCCCGTCACGATGGACGATCGTGGTGCCCCGATCGGCACCTACCTCGGCGGTCAACGCCGCTTCGTCCCCGGCGCCGACGTCGAGCTTCCCGCCACCGACTCGTGAGGTTGACGTCGGGTAGAACGGTGATCGTGACGGCTCACGACACCGCAGAGCGCTTCCTCCGCCGGTTCCTGGACACGTACGAGGCCCGCGATCTCGACGAGTTGTGGGGGTTCTACGCCGACGACTGCAGTTTCGCGGTGCTCGAACGGTTCGGGATCGAGCCGAGCTGGCCCGCGTACAAGTCGTTCATGACCACATTCATCGACGCGTTCCCGGACCTGCACCACCGCATCGAGCGGATCGTGTGCCACGACGACGACGTCTGGGCGCTGTACACGGTGACCGGCACCCATCGCGGGCCGATCCGCGGTGTCGAGCCCACCGGGAAGCGTGTGAACTACTCGATCGTCGCGATGTACCGGATCGTGGGCGGGCGCATCACGCGTGCCGACTTCGTCTCCGACGACCTGCGCATGATGCGCCAGCTCGGCGCACTGCCCGTTTGACGCCCGATCGGTCCTGGAGTGCAACAGCAGCCCACCTGAAACAACAGGTGGAGGCGGCGCGACTCCCGTCCGGCCAGCGCTGCGGGTTGGCTCGGCGGTGACCGCTGTGGATCCTCTGCCCCGCAGCGGTCCTCCACCGAAGGGGCACCGATGAAGCGCTCGAAGATCCCCGTCCGCGGCGTCGTCCCGCAGGTGTCCTTGGCCTACACCGACGATCCGCCGTTGCCGTACCCGGACGGCTGGTTCTGCGTGGCGCTGACGGGTGAGGTGCGGGTCGGCCACCTCGTCACACGACGCCTGGCCGGCCGCGACCTCGTGCTCTACCGCACCGACGACGGCGCCGTCCAGGCCGTGGACGCGTACTGCCCGCACCTCGGGGCGCACCTCGGCGTCGGCGGCAAGGTGGACGGGGACAACCTCGTCTGCCCGTTCCACAACTTCACCTTCGATCCGGGCGGCACCTGCGTGCACGTCCCGTACGGGCCGGCGCCGCGCGCACCGCTGCGCCACTTCCCCGTCCGGGAGATCGACGGTTTCGTGATGGTCTGGCGCCACCACGCCGGCGAGCCGCCGACCTGGGAGTTCCCGTCGTTCCCCGACCCCGGCAGCGGTTCGGTCCAGGTGCTGGCCTTCGCCATCCACTCCCATCCCCAGGAGATCCTGGAGAACGTCGCCGACTACCAGCACCTCATCCCGGTGCACGGCGTCGACAGCGTCGAGGAGACCGGCCCGCCGGACTTCGCCGGTCCCGTCGCGACCTTCCAGTTCTGGGCGAAGCGGGAGGTGCCGATCATCGGCAGCTTCACCCTCGAGCAGAACAGCAGCCTCGGCGGGCTGGGGTGCGCGATGGGCGTGCTGGCGTTCCACCGCTTCGGGATCGAGGTCCGGGCTTGGGGGATGCTCGCGCCGGTCGAGCCGTGGCTGACCCACATCCGGATCGGCACGAGGTGCTCGCTCACGCGGCCGTCGTGGCTACCCCGCGCGATCCGGATCCGGCTCGCGAACGTGCTGGCCCGGCTGGTCACCCGCGGACTCCACGCCGACATCATGAAGGACGTCCCGATCTGGACCCACAAGAAGTACCAGCAGCCGTCGCGGCTGGCGTCCGGCGACGGCCCGATCGGTCGTTACCGGCACTGGGCCGCCCAGTTCTACCCGCCGCCGGAGGCCGTGAACGGGCAGCGCAAGCAGCGGGTGGACCGGCCGCGCACGCCCTCCGAGACCGGTCGGTAGCGGGCGCGCCTCACCAGGCGCGGTTGGTCACCAGCTCGGCCAGCGCCCGCAGCTCGCCCGTCCGACCCGGATCGGGCACCGCGGCCACGAGGTGGTCGCCGGCCAGCGCGGCGTAGCGGGCGGCCTCCGACTGCACCCACTCCCGCGCGCCGGCGGCCTCGATCAGTTCCGTGGCGCGGCGGACGTCGGCGGCGGTGAGCGGGTTGCCGGATCCGAGCAGCGTCCGCAGCTGCGCCGCCTCGCGGTTGCCCGCGGCGAGCGCCACCACGATCGGGACGGACTTCTTGCCCGCAACCAGGTCGGCGCCGACACCCTTGCCCGATTTCGCGGGATCGCCCCAGATGCCGATCAGGTCGTCGACGAGCTGGAAGGCGAGGCCGAGGTTGCGGCCGAACGCGTCCATGTCGGCGATGGTCTGCCGGCCCGCGCCGGCGTAGAGGGCGCCGAGCGCGCACGTGCAGCCGAGGAGGGCCCCGGTCTTGAGCTGGACCATGGCCAGGCACTCGGCGAGGCTGATCTCTGCGCGGTCCGGGAACGAGCAGTCGAGGCTCTCCCCCTCGGCCGCCTCGATCGCGCAGTCGGCGAGCAGGGCGACAGCTGTGGGCGCGGCCGGGTGCCCGCTCTCGGCGACCAGCCGGAGCGACAACGCGAACAGCGCGTCGCCGCTGAGGATCGCGTCGGTCTCACCGAACACGGTCCACGCCGTCGGCCGGTGCCTGCGCACCGTGTCGCGGTCCATGACGTCGTCGTGCAGCAACGTGAAGTTGTGCAGGAACTCGACCGCGGCAGCCGGCGCGAGCGCCTCCTCCTCATCGCCGCCGAGCGCCCTCGTCGTGGCCAGCAGCAGCGCCGACCGGATGCCCTTCCCAGCCCCGCCGACCAGCTCCTCGCCGTGCTCGTCCCACCAGCACAGGTGATACCCGCCGACCAGCCGCATCCGGGGCAGCAGCGCCGCCGACCCGGCCCGCATGCTCGCCGTCACGCTCGCCCGCGTCGCTTCCAGGATCACATCCGCCGAGACCGAAGTCGTCACCTTTCAAGGACAGCGGAGCACGCAGCTGATGTGAACACGCACGGTGAACCGCAGGTGTTGCACCTCGGCCCCTGTTGCAACGCGGGCGCCGGACATACTCAAACCGTGACGCCGGAACAGGCCGCGGAGCGGGTGGAGCACCTGCGCGAGCTCCGCCGGTTCGACGACGCCGAGCGGCTGGCGAGGGAGGCTCTCGCCGCCGAGCCGGGCGACTCCGGCCTCCTCGCCGAGCTGTCGGCGACCCTGCTCGCGGTCGACCGCTACGAGGAAGGGCTGGCCGCCGCCGGCGCCGCGCTGGCCGCCGCCCCCGACCACGAGTGGGCCTTCCGGCTCTACACCACCCACCTGTCCTGGCTGGGCAAGCACGACGAGGCCGTGCTGCGGTCGGAGCAGACGGTGGCGCGCGACCCCGACTCGGCGGAGGCCCACGCGCACCACGCGTTCGTGCTGAACCGCGCCGGTCAGCACGCGCGGGCCCTGCCCGCCGCGCGGCAGGCGGTCGAGCTCGACCCGGACGACGCCGATCACCACGTGCTCGTCGGCGACGTCGCCGCGGACCTCAAGAAGTGGCGCATCGCGCGGCTGGCCTACCACGAAGCCCTGCGCGTCGACCCGACCCACTTCGGCGCGCGCCACAACCTGGCCGCGCTCGACTCGACGATGCTGCGGATCGGCCCGGCGCTGCGCGGGATGGTCGAGGCCGGTTCGATGGATCCCCGCGAGCCGCTCGTCGCGGAGAACCTCACCAGGCTGATGTGGCGCCACGTGCTCCTGCACGTGGTGACGCTGCTCGTCGGCGCAACCGTCGTCCTGGTGTTCGGCGGCGTCAGCAGCCCTGGACCGGTCGTGCACATCCTCGCGACGCTGTCCGTCCTCGACGTGATCCCGCTCGCGTGGTGGGTGTCGCGAGCGCTCCGCTCCGTGAACCGGACGGCCGTCCTCACGATCGCCCGCTCGGAGCCCGGCTACCGCCTCACGCTGGGCGCCGTCGGGCTGGGCCTGCTGCTCCAGCTGGGGGCGGCGGTCACCGGGCTCGGCTGGTTCTCCCTCGGCGTCATGGCCGTGCTCGGCGTGCTCCTCGTCGTCTTCATCCGGTTCGTCGCGCGGCAGCCGACGGACGAGATGTAGGTCCGCCCCCAACCAACGCGCCGGTTCTTTGGTCAACACCTGTGTCCACATCACCATCACAGGAGCGACCCATGCAGAAATCGCTGGAGCACGTCCGGCTGCGGGCCACCTGGTGGGGGCGCGGCACCGCGGCGCTCGCCATGGTTGCGGCGCTGTTGATGGTGCCGGCGGTCGTCACCGCTTGGGCTCAGTACGCCGCGGTGCGCGCGAGCATCCGCCCGGGTGTGGGTGTCTCTGAGAACGGCGCCTCGGTGGATACCGGGCCCTTCGCCGACGCCGTTGCTTCGGCTCCGCGATGGGACCTTGCCCTCACCCTGCTGCCGTACGTCGTCGTCGCAGCCACAGCGGTGATGATGGTGTGGGTCGCCAGGGTCCGGGACGACGCTGCAACGCTCGCCCCGCATCACCGGTTCCGGCTCTCCCGCCGCTTCGCGATCGGCGGCCTGGCCGTCCCGTTCGCCAACCTCTGGTGGTCGCGGCGGATCGTCGACGACCTGTGGGCCGCCCGCCCAGGCGCAGGACCATTGATCGTTCGGGCTTGGCGGGCGTGCCTGATCGGCGCGTTCCTCGTCAGCGCTGCCCGGAGCGCGACGACGTTCCTCATCGAGGAGAGTGCCGCCTTCGTGGACAAGCTCGTCGTCGGGGTCACCAGCGAGCTGGTGGGCAGCATCTTCTACACGGTCGAGGTCCTGCTCGTCCTCAGCGCCGCGGTCCTGCTGGCCGTCATCGTCCGGCGGATCGAAGTGCGTCGTCCCGAGCCGGACACCTCCGAAAAGGGCCCTGCCGATGGTGGCCGCTCGTGGCCTGTCCTCACGCTGGCCATGTGCGCCGTCCCGACCCTCTCGACAGCTGCCGCAGGACTGTCCTTGATCACGGTCGCGCTCGCCTGGAGCGCACAAGGGCCGACGGGCGCCGCTTTCGCCGCGATTCCCTTCATGGGCTCGTTCTTCCTCTTCGCCCAGGCCGCCTGCCTCGCGGCGCTGCTCGTCAGGTTCGCCCGCGAGCCACACCGCTACGCCACACGGTTGACTGCGGCCCTCTGCATCTTCGTCGGCATCGACGTCAAGGCCGTCGCGACCGTGCCGCTCCTGGTCGCCGATCAGCTCGTCGCGGGCCTCGTGCTCGCGACACTGCTCGCCACGGCATGGGCACTCCGACGGCTCGAACGGATCTCGCAATAGGGGCCGCTCACGACCTCGCCGTCA
This sequence comes from Pseudonocardia sp. TRM90224, assembly GCF_021245725.1. GTDB lineage: Bacteria > Actinomycetota > Actinomycetes > Mycobacteriales > Pseudonocardiaceae > Pseudonocardia. Next base: position 18,326 of record NZ_JAJGSX010000056.1, read on the forward strand.
CCCGTCCATCCGGTCCAGGACCTCCCGCACCAGGTCCATGGACGTGTGCGGGTGCAGGAAGGCGAAGCGGGCCACCGTCTCGCCTTCCCACGCCGACGGGGGGATGAAGGCCACCTGGTCGGCGAGCAGCTGGTCGGCCCATGCCGTGTACTGCGCCGGCTCCCAACCCAGGCGCCGGAAGAGGACGACGCCGAGGTCGGGTTCACGGATCAGCTCCAGGTTCGCCCGGCCCCGGATCTCGTCGGCGGTGTCGCGGGCCAGCTGCAACGCGGTCTCGACGGCGTCGGTATAGGCCGCGACGCCGTGCACGGCCAGCGAGAACCACAGCGGCAGGCCGCGGGCCCTCCTGGTGAGGTGGTAGGCGTAGTCGGTCGGGTTCCACTCGGCCGGGCGGTCGTGGATGACGTCGAGGTAGGAGGCGTCCTGCGTGTGCACGCCGCGGGCCTTCTGCGGGTCGCGGTAGATCAGCGCGGCGCAGTCGAAGGGCGCGAACAGCCACTTGTGCGGGTCGACGATGAACGAGTCGGCGTGCTCGATCCCGTTGTACTTGTGCCGCACCGAGGGCGCGAACAGCCCGCCGCCGCCGTAGGCGCCGTCGACGTGGAACCACAGGTCGTGCTCGCGGGCGACGGCGGCGATCCCGGCGAGGTCGTCGACGATGCCGGCGTTGGTCGTTCCCGAGGTTGCCACGACGACCGCGATCGAGGACGGGTCGCCGTCGGCGTCGATCGCCGCGCGCAACGCCTCGCCGGTGAGCTGGTGGTCGTCGGTCGGCACCGTGAGCGCGTCCATCTCGAGGATCTTCAACGTGTTCACGATCGACGAGTGCGCGTCGGAGCCGACGGCGGCCCGCCACCGCCGCCCGTCGGCGCCCACCTTCTTCTTCGCCATCTCCCGGGCCACCACCAGCGCCGAGAGGTTCGCCGCCGACCCACCGGACACGAAGCACCCGCCCGCGGTGTCGGGCAGCCCGGCCTTGTCGGCGATCAGCCGCAGCACCTCGTTCTCCGCGTGCACGGCGCCGGCGGCCTCCAGCCACGAGATCCCCTGGATCGACGCGCAGGAGACGAGCATGTCGAACAGGAGCGCGGCCTTCGTCGGCGCGGCGGGGATGAACCCGAGGAAGCGCGGGCTGTCGGCCGAGATGACGGTGGGGGCGAGCATCGAGGTGTAGACCCCCAGCACCTGGTCGGCGTTGGTGCCCTCCGCGGAGAGCAGGCCGCGCGTGGCCCGGGCGAGGTCGGCCGCATCGCGCGGGCCCTGATCGAGGGGAACGGGGTCGAGCCGCAGCCGGTTCTCCGCGTACGCGAGGACGGACCGGATCATCTGCTCGGTGGTGGCGTCGACGCTGTGCATGGCCGGAACGTTGGCAGCGGCGTCGGGCTGCGGCAATGGCCGCGACGGCGCCTCTGCCTGCGCCAACTGTCCGCCGCGCACATTCCGGGGAACAGCCCCGGACGCGGCGGGGTTGGCATGGACATGGCTGACAGGCAGGTAATCGTGCCCGGACCGGACCACCCCATCACGATCGAACCGAACCCGTCACGGGTCGTCGTCACGGTCGCCGGCAAGGTCGTCGCCGACTCGAGCAACGCCGTGCTGCTGCGTGAGGCGTCCTACCCCGGTGTCGTCTACATCCCGCGTCAGGACGTCGACACCACGCTGATCGAGCGCACCGAGCACACGAGCTGGTGCCCGTACAAGGGCGAAGCGTCCTACTACAGCATCCCGGCCGGTGGCGACCGCTCGGCAAACGCGATCTGGACGTACGAGACGCCGCACGACGCGGTGGCCGAGATCAAGGACCACGTGGCGTTCTACCCGGACCGCGTCGACTCCATCGACGTCAGCTGAGCACGGCCCCGAAGTTCCCCACCGTTTTGGGTGGATGCGCGCCGAAATGGCGCGCATGTGCCCAAAACGGTGGGGAAGTCGGCGGTCAGGCCTGGCCGAACACCTGCCGCTGCCGCCCGAGGCCCTCGATCTCGATCTCGACGACGTCACCGGCGGAGATGTAGGGGAACCGGCCCGAGAGCGCGACGCCTTCGGGGGTGCCGGTGAGCACGACGTCGCCGGTCTCCAGCGCCATGTACTGGCTCAGGTGCCAGATCAGGAAGTCGACGTCGAAGATCAGGTCGGCCGTCGAGGAGTCCTGCCGCGGCTCGCCGTTGACCCAGCTGCGCAGGCGCAGGTTCGACGGGTCCACCTCGTCGGCGGTGACGAGCCACGGGCCGAGCGGGCTGAAGCCCGGCGCCGACTTGCCCTTGCTCCACTGCCCACCCGATTCCTCGATCTGGAACGTGCGCTCCGAGAGGTCGTTGGCGACGAGGTAGCCGGCGACGTGCTTGCGCGAGTCTGCGGGCGAGTCGAGGTAGAGCGCGCGCTCGCCGATGACGACGCCGAGCTCGACCTCCCAGTCGGTCTTCTCGCTCTTGCGCGGGACGTCCACCGGGTCGTTCGGGCCGCCGACGGTGTTGGGGGTCTTGAGGAAGACGATCGGCGTGCTCGGCGGGGCGGAGCCCGATTCGGCGGCGTGCGCCGCGTAGTTCATGCCGATGCAGATGATCGCGCTCGGGCGGGCGATCGGGGCGCCGATGCGCATCTCGGCCGCGCCGGCGAGCTCGGGCAGGTCTGCGGCCGCGACGAGCGCCGGCAGGTCGAGCGCGAGCGTCGTCGCGTCGATGTCGCTGATCACGCCGCTCAGGTCGAGGTGGCGGTCGCCGTCGATCAGGACGGGGATCTCGTGCCCGATCTCCCCCAGTCGCGCGAGCTTCATCGAGCGTTCCCTCCTGCAATCCGGCACGGCAGACATCCGATGTCTGATCGGGGACACCGTACCTGATCGATGTGTATGGGAGAGGTCAGTCGCCCGGCACCCGCGACGCCGCGAGCAGCCGGATCCCGGCCCACAGCTCGACCCGCACGGCCGTGAGCCCGAGATCGCGCGCGAGCAACGTCTCGACGCGCCGGATGCGGTGGCGCAGCGTGTGCCGGTGCACCCCGAGTGCCGCGGCGGCGGCGTCCCACTCGGCGTTGTGCTCCAGCCAGGTGCCCAGCGAGCGCAGCAGGTCGCCCCGGCCGGTCGCGTCGTGCTCGATCAACGGCCGCAGCAGCGACTCCGCGAACGCCACGGCCGACGGCGTGGCCAGCAGGCTCAGCAGGCCGGCCGCGCCGATGTCGGCGAAGGCGGTGTAGCCCCGGCCGGTGCGCTGCCCCGCTTCGAGCGCCTGCTCGGCCTCGCGGGACGCGCGGTGCAGCTCGACGATCGTGGCCTCGCTCGACTCGCCAACGACCAGCTCCTCCGACGCGGCGGCCGCGGTCAGCACCCGCTGGCGCATCCGCCCGCCCGCGGAGTGCACGATCGCCAGCCGCTCGCCGACCTCGGCCCGGAACACCCGCTCCCCCGCAGTCGCCGCGGCGGCCGCGACGATCTCGGAGAGGTCGTCGCGGCACCGCGGCTCCCCCGCGACCAGCAACAACCGCACCGGCTCCCGCGGCAGCCCGCCCCACAGGTCGTCGGCCAGCTTGGCCGCCCGCTCGGCGTCGCCGCTGACCAGCAGGTCGAAGATCGTCGTGCGCAGGTGCGACTCCGCGGTTTGCAGCGCGGTCGACTGCGCCAGCATGAGCGTCAGCAGCGAGACGGCCGTGTTCAGGACGTTGCGCTGCTCCTGGCCGAGCCGCTGGGTGCTGCCGACGGCGAGGAAACCGCCGTTGCGACGGCCGATCCGCAGCGACTGGACGACGATCTGGTCGCCGTCGACCGACAGCGTGGCGCTGACCGGCGTGCTGAGGTCGCGGAAGCGCTCCAACTCGGTCGCGAGCCAGCCGCCGCGCCGCGCGGCGCCGGCCGGGAACGCGTGCTCGACGGTGCCCGCGGCGTCCAGGAGCAGCGCCCAGCCGTCGAGCCGCTCGGCGATCCGCCGCACCAGCCCGGCCGGGCCGGCCGCGACCGCCGCCCTGGTCAGCTCCTGCTGGGCCTGCGCGATGCGGGTCACCTCGGCGTATTGGTCGGCGGCGAGCGCCTCCCAGACGGTGCGGCTGATCGTGATGAACGGGGTCTTCTCCGGCACCTGCAGCAACGGCAGCCCGCGTTCGGCGGCCGCGACGACCAGCTCGTCGGGGACCATCGCGTGCTGGATGCCGACCCCGAAGCCCAGCCCCGCGACGCCGGCGTCGATGAGCCGCTGCACGTACGCGGTCGCCACACCGTCCAGTGCGCCCGCCTCGAACCACATCCCGACCGAGAGCAGCAGCTCGCCGCCCTCGAGGTACGGGGTGGGGTCGGCCAGCTCGCTCGCGTGCACCCAGCGCACCTCCTGGCCCGCCATCTCGCCGCAGGCGAGCACGGTGAGCCCGAGCGCCGGCTGGGCCAGCAACGCGCCGAGGGTGACAGGCATCCGACCTCCGACTGCTCGTCGCCCTGACCAGAACGTCTCATGGTGACACGAGCACACGCGACGAACATCCGCTGAACGGTCGCGCGAAGCACAGCTCGTGCTGTCTCTACAGCCTGCCGCGATGTCCCACCCGACACTCGAACATCGCCACGCAGGCACCTTCCCGGTGTGATCCATACCACTTAACCTGATCGCCCGACGCCACGCGATGGGAGATCGCATGACCGGAACGCCGCCGCCCCCTCCCCTGCGAACCGCGCTGATGCGCCGCAAACCGGTTGCCGCCTTCGTCGCCGAGACCGGCGCCAAGTCCGACGGTGGTGAGCTGAAGCGGTCGATGGGGGTCTTCCAGCTCACGATGCTCGGGGTCGGCGCGACGATCGGCACGGGCATCTTCATCGTGATGAACTCCGCGGTGCCCAAGGCCGGGCCGGGTGTGATCCTCTCGTTCGCGATCGCCGGGATCACCGCTGCGCTCACCGCGCTCTGCTACGCGGAGCTGGCCTCGACGATCCCCGTCTCGGGATCGTCGTACTCCTACGCCTACGCGACCTTGGGCGAGATCGTCGCCTACGGCGTGGGGTGGTGCCTGCTGCTCGAGTACGGGGTTTCGGCCGGCGCGATCGTGGTCGGCTGGGGGCAGTACCTCAACGAGGTCTTCCTGGACCTCTTCGGCTTCCAGCTGCCCGACGCGATCAGTCAACCGCCGGGTGAGGGCGGGATCGTCAACATCCCGGCGATCGTCCTCGTGGCGCTGTGCGTGATCCTGCTGGTCCGCGGCTCGCGTGAGTCGGCGCTGGTCAACACGATCATGGTGCTGATCAAGATCGCCATCCTCGTGCTGTTCATCCTCATCGCCATCTCGGCGTTCAACAGCGCGAACCTCGCCGACTTCGCCCCGTTCGGGGTCGCCGGGATCGGCGCGGCGGCCGCGACGATCTTCTTCTCCTTCATCGGCATCGACGCGGTGTCGACGGCCGGCGAGGAGGTCAAGGACCCGCAGCGCAATCTGCCGCGCGCGATCGTGGCCGCACTGCTGATCGTCTCGACGCTGTACGTGCTGGTGGCGCTCGCAGCCATCGGTGCGCAGCAGTGGCAGCTGTTCGAAGGCCAGGAGGCCGGGCTCGCCGACATCCTCCGCGACGTCACCGGCACCGGATGGCCGTCGCTCGTGCTCTCGCTCGGCGCAGTGCTCTCGCTGTTCAGCGTGACGCTGGTGGTCATCTACGGGCAGACGCGGATCCTGTTCGCGATGTCCCGCGACGGCATGCTGCCCGAGACCTTCCACAAGGTGAACGCGCGCACGCTGACGCCGGTGCGCAACACGCTCATCGTCGGTCTGTTCATCGCGCTGCTGGGCGCGTTCGTGCCGCTCAGCACCCTGACCGACCTCACCAGCATGGGCACGCTCGTCGCGTTCGCCGTGGTGTCGATCGGTGTGATGGTCCTGCGCAGGCGCCAGCCGGACGCCAAGCGCGGGTTCAGCGTGCCGCTCTTCCCGGTGATACCGCTGCTGAGCGTGGCGGCGTGCGTCTACCTGATCGTGCTGCTGCCGTGGGAGACGTTCCTGCTGTTCGCACTCTGGCTGCTCATCGCGTTCACGTTCTATTACTTCTACAGCCGCACGCACTCGCGCCTCGCGGTCGAGCCGGCGGTCGGGTCGTCGGGGGACGAGAAGTCATGAAGTACGTCGTCGCCTACTCACGGGACAGCGGTGGGCGCTCGGCGCTCGCGGTCGCCCGGCTCTTCGCCGGCGGGAAGACCTCGCTGTGCGTCTGCACGATCACGCCCGCGACCTGGGGATACCCGTCGATGGCCGCGGTCGACGTCGAGTACGCCGAGTTCCTGAGCAGCCACGCGGCCGCGGCGCTGGAGGAGGCACGGGCCTTCCTCGGCGAGGACGTCGACGCCGAGTTCCTCGCCCGCTCGGCACGCACGCCGGCGGCGGGTGCGTTGGAGCTGGTCGCGGAGCTGGACGCCGGCCTGGTCGTCATCGGCTCGGCGCGCGGCGGGCCGCTGGGGCGCTTCGCCTTCGGCAGCGTCACCAGCAGCCTGCTGCACACCTCGCCGGTGCCGGTCGCGCTGGCGCCACGCGGCTACCGGCCGGCCCGGCAGGTGCGGCTGCAGCGGATCACGTGCGGTTACGTCGGGCCCGGCGCTTCGGACTCGACGGTGGCCGCGGCGCTGGAACTGGCGCTGCGGCACGAGGTGCCGCTGCGGCTCGTCACCGGGCTGGTCAGGGACCGGCAGATGTACCCGTCGCTGGTCGGGTACGAGTCGGAGAAGCTCGTCGAGCAGCAGGTCCGCGTCGACGCCGAGGAAGCGCTGCGCGCGGCCGTCGCCGAGCTCCCGCAGGCCGTCGAGCCGACGTACCAGCTGGTCGCGGCCACGCACTGGGAGGACGCGCTCGACTCGCTGCACTGGGCCGACGGCGAGGTGCTGGTCGTCGGCTCCAGCCGGCACGGCCTCGGGCGGATCTTCATGGGCACCAACGCCAGCAAGATCGCCCGCTGCGCGCCGGTGCCGACCGTGGTGGTGCCATGAGCGGCGGGGTGAGCGAGCTGCTCGGCCTGTTCCCGGAGGGGGCGCGGCAGGACCAGGACGGGATGCTCGTCGTCGGCGGCTGCCGGCTCGACGAGCTGGCGGCCGCGTACGGCACGCCGGTGCTCGTCGTCGACGAGGGCGCGATCCGGCGGAAGGCACGCGCCTATCGCGAGGCGCTGCACAGCCGCTGGCCGAACTCCCAGGTGGTCTTCGCGTCGAAGGCGTTCCCGTGCACGGCGGTGCAGCGCACGCTCGTCGAGGAGGGCACCTGGCTCGACGTCGCCGGCGGCGGGGAGATCGTCGGGGCGCTCGCGGCCGGCGCCGACCCGGCCACGCTCGTGATGCACGGCAACGCCAAGACCAGCGAGGAGCTGGAGCTGGCCGTCCGGTCCGGGGTCGGGACGGTGGTCGTCGACAACTTCGACGACATCGACCGCCTGGAGTCGATCGTCGGGCCGGGCCGGACGCAGGGCTGCCTGGTGCGGGTCATCCCCGGCGTGCAGGCGTCCACGCACGCCGCGCACGCGACCGGCCACGAGGGCTCGAAGTTCGGGCTCTCCCCGGCGGTGGCCCGGGAGGCGATCGCCCGGATCGAGGCCGGCGAGCGGCTGCGGATGGACGGGCTGCACACCCACGTCGGCTCCCAGATCATGGTGGCCGACGAGCTGGCCGCCGCGGTGGCGCCGCTGGCCGCGCTCGGCGACTTCGGCACCTACGACCTCGGCGGCGGGCTCGGCGCCCGCTACACCTACGACGACCACCCGCCGGATCTCGACACCTATCTCGACGCGCTGATCGGCGCGGCCCGTGAGCACCTGCCGGCCGGTGCGCGGGTGCTGATCGAACCCGGCCGCAGCATGGTCGCCACCGCCGCGACCACCGTCTACACCGTGACGACGATCAAGCGTGGCACGCCGACCTTCGTCGCGGTCGACGGCGGGATGGCCGACAACCTGGAGGTCTCGCTGGTGGGGCAGCGGTTCGAGGCGACCATCGCCGACCGGGTAGGCGGCGGCGAGCCGGTGACGGTCGTCGGGCGGCACTGCGAGTCGGGCGACGTGCTCAGCGCCGACGTCCCGCTGCGGGAGCCGCGGGTCGGCGACCTGCTCGCCGTGCCGGCGACCGGCGCGTACTGCTACACGATGTCCAACACCTACAACGGCGCCCGCCGCATCCCCGTCGTGTTCGCCGACGCGGGCGCGCACCGGCTCGTGGTCAGGCGCGACACGTGGAAGGACCTGCTGGCGCGGGACGTCCCGCCGTAGCCTGGTCCGATGCCCGACGCGCTCGAGTACGCCGTGACGTTGCGCGGCATCACCGAGCCGCGGCCGGGGCCGCGCTGGCAGCAGCTGTTCGCCACGACGTGGCCCGCCTACCGGGCCTGGTACCTGGGCGCGGACGGCACGGGCCGGCCCGATCTCACCACCGCGACGGCGATGCTCGTGCGGCACATGCCCGAGCTCGTCCCGACCTACCGGCGGCTCGTCGACCTCACCGGGCGCGACGAGACCGCCGCCCGCATGCTGACGCTCTGGGACCCGCCGCGGTTCTCCCCCGGCTGCTCGCAGATGGCGCTCACCGCGCCGGTGCCGGCGCTGTGCCGCAACTACGACTACAGCCTCGACCTCTTCGAAGGCACCGTGCTGACCACGTCGTTCACGAGGCCGGTGATCGGCACCGGCGACTGCCTGTGGGGCCTGCTCGACGGCATGAACGACGCCGGGCTGGTCGTCTCGCTGGCCTTCGGTGGGCGGCCGGGTTCGGGCCAGGGGTTCGGGGTGCCGCTCGTCGTCCGGTATCTGCTGGAGGTCGCCGAGACCACCGAGCAGGCCCGCCTGCTGCTGCGCCGGCTGCCGCTGGCGATGGCCTACAACCTCACGATCGTCGACGCCACCGGCGACGCGGTCAGCGCGTACCTCTCGCACGACGGCCCGCCGGAGTTCTCCGAGATCCCGATCGCCACCAACCACCGCGGCGACCGGCCCGACTTCCCCGAGCTCTCCCGCGCGTTGCACAGCGTGGAACGTCGGGAGGCGCTGCTCCGGCTCAGCGCAACCGACCCCGGCCCCGCCGAGCTGCTTGCCGCCTTCCTCGACGCACCGCTGCGCAACACCGGCTACTCACGGTCGTTCGGCACCCTCTACACGGCGCTCTACCAGCCCGCGCTCGGCGTCGTCGACTACTGCTGGCCCGGCCACACCTGGCGGCGGGGCTTCACCGACCCCGACGCCGACCCCGACGCAACGACGACGGTCGTCGTGCGCGAGAGCGAACGCCAACACGTCCGCTGACGGCGCGACCCCGAAGTTCCCCACCGTTTTGCCAACCTGCACGGCCTCGGAGGTCTGCAGGTTGGCAAAACGGTGGGCAAGTTGGGGCCTCAGAGGGGGATGCCCGTCAGGACGAGGACGCGCGTGTCCGTGTAGTCGTCCATCGCCGACCGGAGGCCCTCGCGGCCGACGCCGGAGTGCTTCCACCCGCCGTAGGGCATCTGGTCGGCGCGGTAGCTGGGCACGTCGCCGATCACGACGCCGCCGACCTCGAGGTCGCGGTGCGCGGCGAACGCCGTGCGCAGGTCCGAGGTGAACACCCCGGCCTGCAGGCCGAAGCGGGAGTCGTTGACGGCCGCGAACGCCTCGTCGATCGTCGGGAAGGTCGAGACGACCAGCACCGGGCCGAAGACCTCCTCGCGCACGACGCGGGAGTCGGGCGGGGCGTCACGCAGGACGGTCGGGGCCACCATGCGTCCCTCGCGGGTGCCGCCGGCGAGCACCTCGGCGCCGCCCGCGGTGGCCTCCGCGATCCACTCCTCGATCCTGGCGGCCGCGGCGTCGTCGATCACCGGCCCGACCACCGCGGCCGGGTCGAGCGCCTGCACCTTCGCCACCAGCAGCTCGACGAACTCGTGGGCGATCGCCTCGTCGACCAGCACCCGCTGCACGCCGATGCACGACTGCCCGGCCTGGTAGTTGCCGAAGGTCGCGACGCGGTCGGCGGCCCACTCCAGGTCGGCCCAGTCGCGCGCGACGACGACGGCGGCGTTGCCGCCCAGCTCCAGCGTGACGTGCTTGTGCGGCACCAGCTCCGCGATGCGCCGCCCCACCCGCTCGGAGCCGGTGAACGAGACGACCGGCAGCCGCTCGTCGGCGACCAGCGCGTCCATTTCGGCGTCGGGCACGAGCAGCACCGTCACCAGGCCCGCCGGCAGCTCGGTCTCGGCGATCAACTCGGCGAGCAGCAGGGCCGTCAACGGCGTCTTCGGCGCGGGCTTGAGCAAGATCGGGGCGCCGACCGCGATCGCCGGGGCGATCTTGTGCGCGACCAGGTTCAGCGGGAAGTTGAACGGCGAGATGCCCAGCACCGCACCCCGCGGGAAGCGCCGGACCATCGCGACCCGGCCGGTTGCGGCGGCGTCGGTGTCGAGCCGCTGCAGCTCGCCGGAGAACCGCCGGGCCTCCTCGGCCGCCCAGCGGAACGTCGAGACGGCACGGCCGACCTCTGCCCGCGCCCACACGATCGGCTTCCCGTTCTCAGCGGTGATCAGCTGCGCGAACTCCTCCGCACGGGCGGCCAGCTGCGCGCTGATCTGGTCCAGGGCTGCGGCGCGCGCGTGCGCCGGCAGCTCCCGCCCGACCGCGACGGCAGCGGCCGCGGCAGCCACAGCCGCCTCGACGGCAGCGGGCTCGGCGTAAGGCACCTTCCCGACGACCGAGCCGTCGAGCGGGTTGGTCACCTCCACCAGCGTGCCCGTCACGCGACACCTGCCAGCGCGTTCTCGAAGATCGACAGGCCCTCGTCGAGCAGGTCCTCCCCGATCACCAGCGGGGGCAGGAAGCGGAACACGTTGCCGAACGTGCCGCAGGTCAGGGTCAGCAGCCCGGCCTTGTGGCAGGCAGCGGTGACCGCGGCCGTGGCGGCGGGGTCGGGCGTCTTCGTGGCGCGGTCGGAGACCAGCTCGACGGCCTGCATCAGCCCGCGCCCGCGGACGTCGCCGATCACCTCGTACTTGTCGGCGAGCTGGGTCAGGCGGTTGCGCAGCGTCTCGCCGAGGCGCGCGGCGCGTGCGGTCAGGTCGTCGGCGCGCATGGTCTCGATCGCGCCCAGCGCGGCGGCGCAGGCCAGCGGGTTGCCGCCGTACGTCCCACCCAGCCCGCCCGCGTGCACGGCGTCCATCAGCTCCGCGCGGCCGGTCACGCCTGCCAGCGGCAGCCCGCCCGCGATCGCCTTGCCCGTCGTGACCAGGTCGGGCACGACCTGCTCGTGCTCGCTGGCGAACCAGTCGCCGGTGCGGCAGAAGCCGGTCTGCACCTCGTCGGCGATGAACACGATGCCGTTGTCGCGGCACCAGTGCGCCACCTTCGCCACGAACCCGGGCGCCGGCACGATGAACCCGCCCTCACCCTGGATCGGCTCCAGGATCACCGCGGCCGTGCGCTCCTCGCCGACCTGCGTGTGCACCTGCGATACGAACGTCTCGAACGCCTCGTCGGCGCAGTTCTCTGCCCCGGTCGGCCACCGATACGGGTAGGCCATCGGCACCCGGTAGATCTCGCCGGCGAACGGCGCGAACCCGGCCTTGTAGGGCATCGACTTCGCAGTCAGCGCCATCGTCAGGTTGGTGCGCCCGTGGTAGGCGTGGTCGAACGCGACCACCGCCTGCCGGCCCGTGGCGTACCGGGCGATCTTGACGGCGTTCTCGACGGCCTCGGCGCCGGAGTTGAACAGCGCGGAGCGCTTCTCGTGGTCGCCCGGGGTCAGCTCGTTGAGCTGCTCGCAGACCTCGACGTAACCCTCGTAGGCACTGACCATGAAGCAGGTGTGGGTGAAGCGCTGCACCTGCTCGGTGACCCGCGCGACGACCCGCGGGTCGCTGTTGCCCACGCTGGTGACGGCGATGCCGGAGGCGAAGTCGATCAGCTGGTTGCCGTCGACGTCGCGCAGGATCCCGCCGGACGCCTCGTCGACGTAGACGGGCAGCACGGTGCCGACGGCCTTGCTGACGGCTTGCGTCCGGCGCGCCTGCAGCGCCTGCGAAGACGGTCCGGGCACGGGCGTGACGAGCTGGGCGTTCTGCGCAACCATGCCCGGAATGTAGGCCTCGGAACACCCGTCACCGGCTCGCCGGACCGGACAATTCGATCCTGCGACCTGTACACGGCGTACATATTCGGATCGGGCCGCGCGGGCAACGTGCCGAAATGGCGTCCTGCGCACCGCAAGATGGACGATCCGGCTGTTCTGCGCCGCCACGGGCCGGCCCCAGACTTCCCGTCATGCCCCGATCCCCCGCCTCGCCGCCGGACGAGCCGCTGCTGCGGGCCTCGGCGACCGAGCTGGTGACGCTGCTGCGCGAGCGCAAGGTCGGCGCTGCCGAACTGCTGGAAGTGGTGCTGGGGCGCGCCGACGCGATCACGGCCGAGGTCAACCCGTTCGCCGTGCGGCTCGACGACACCGCCCGCGCGGCCGCGGCGGAGTCCGACCGGCGAATCGCCGCGGGCACCGCCCGCTCGCTCGAAGGGCTGCCGATCTCTGCGAAGGACTCGCAGTGGCTCGCCGGTGTGCCGACGACGTCGGGCAGCGCGGCCCGCGCCGGGTTCGTGCCCGACCGCACCGTCGGCGCGCTGCAACGGGTGCTCGACGCCGGCGCCGTCGTCTTCGCCAAGACCACGACCACGGAGTTCTGCTACTTCGCCACGTCGACGGCCCCAGGTTTCGGGGTGACAGCGAACCCGCACGACCTCACGCGCACCGCGGGCGGCTCGTCGAGCGGCGCGGCGGCGCACGTCGCGGCATGGGCCGGACCGCTCGCGCTGGGCGGCGACGGCGGCGGCTCGATCCGCATCCCGGCCGCGTTCTGCGGGCTGGTCGGGCACAAGCCGACGTTCGGGCTGGTCTCGCACGAGCCGTCGGGCCCCGGCTGGAAGTCGCTCGTGGCGGTCGGTCCGATCGCGCGGACCGTCGAGGACGCCGAGCTGCTCATGTCCGTCCTCGCCGCGCCCGACCCGTTCGACCGGCACTCGGTCGGGCTGCTGCCCGAGAGCGGCGCGCCGCTGCGGATCGCGGTCAGCCCCGACCTCGGGTACGCACCCGTCGACGACGCCGTGCGGGTCGCGTTCGACAATGCCGTCGCCGCGCTCACCGCGGCCGGCGTCGACGTCGTCGCGGCCGCACCGCAGGTCACGAGCTCGATCGCCACCTGGGCGACCATCGCCACCGCGGAGGCCCGCTGGTCGGAGGCCGTCGAGTTCGAGCAGTACCCGGAGCTGCTCTCCGAGCAGGTCCGCGACTACCTCGCGTTCGGCGAGGCGATCAGCGCCGTCAGCTACGTCAACGCGCAGTTCGCGCGCGAGCGCCTGCACGCCGTATACGCGGAGTTCTTCGCGGCGACCGGCGCGACGGCGCTTTTCACCCCGACCGTCGGGACGACGGCGTTCGACGGCTCGCTGCACTACCCCGCGCGGATCGGCGGCGTGCCCGTCGACGAGATCTGGCGCGACTGGGCACCGCTGCTGTGCGACGCCAACCTCACCGGCCTGCCGGCGACCACCGTGCCGATCGGCGCCGACCGGGCAGGGCTGCCCATCGGCGGGCAGCTCATGGGCCCGCGCCTGTCCGACCGCCGCCTCCTGCGCGCCGCCGCCGTCCTCACCGCGGCGCTCGGCTCCGCAGCCCGCACCGAACCCGCCCGCGCCATCTGACCCCGAGAACTGCTCCCCCGCAGCGACGCCATCGACGACGACCGCCAGGAAGGACGAGCAGTTGACCAAGTCGGCCCCGATGAAGAAGGCCCCCCAAAAGAAGGGCCCTGAAAAGAAGGGCCCTGAAAAGAAGGGCCCTGAAAGGAAGGGCGCCGCAAAGAAGGGCGCTAAGGCGAAGGCCCGGGAGGCGAGCACGGCGCCGGCGCGCAAGCCGCTGCGCGGGGTTTCGGCGATCCGGGCGTTCTTCCGCCGGAACACGACCCCGATCTACTTCGTCTCGCCCACGTCGTTCAACCTGCTCGGGGTCGACCGGTGGATCAGCAACTTCCACTACGTCAACTACTACGACTCGTTCGGCGGCACGCACCCGCGGGTGTTCGTGCCCGAGCACCGCGCCGACGACGACTTCGGCTCGATGGAGGAGCTGAACAACCACCTGCTCGCGCACCCCGAGTTCTACGACCTGGTCCGGGACAAGGGGCCGGGCAAGGCCGTCTTCGTGATGTTCGACGAGGAGACCGAGCGGCTCGCCGGCGAGCTCGGGCTGCAGGTCGCGCTGCCGTCGGCCGACCTGCGCCATCGGCTCGACTCGAAGCTCGTGACGACCCGCATGGGCAACGAGGCCGGCGTGCCGAGCGTCCCGAACGTGCTGGGCACCGTCGCCGACTACGACGGGCTGGTCGAGCTCTCCCGCTCGCACGGCCTCGGTGACGACCTGGTGGTGCAGCTGCCGTGGGGCGACTCCGGCAAGACGACGTTCTTCATCGACGGGCGGGAGGCCTGGGACGAGGCTGTCGCCGAGCACGAGCTGACCGACGTCGAGATGAAGGTGATGAAGCGGATCAACTGCCGCGCGGTGGCCGTCGAGGCGGTGCTGACCCGGCACGGCACGCTGGTCGGGCCGATCATGGCCGACATCACCGGCTACGAGGAGCTGACCCCGTACAAGGGCGGCTGGGCCGGCAACGACGTCTACCTCGACGTGCTCACCGAGGAGCAGCGGTCGCGGGCCCGGGTGCTCACGCAGAACCTCGGCGACCGCATGGGCAGCGAGGGCTACCGCGGGTTCTTCGAGGTCGACTACCTCGTCGACACCGACACCGGCGAGCTGTACCTCGGCGAGCTCAACCCGCGCCTTTCCGGCATCTCGTCGATGACCAACGTGACCGCGGGCGCGTACGCGGAGCTGCCGCTGTTCCTGTTCCACCTACTGGAGTACCTCGACGTCGACTACGAGATCGACGTCGCGGAGATCAACGCGCGCTGGTCGGACCCGGACACCGTCGACGTCTGGAGCCAGGTGGTGATCAAGCAGACCGACGACTCGATCGGGCTCATCACCGCATCGCCGGACACCGGGATCTGGCGCAGCGGGCCGCGCGGCAAGCTGCGCTTCGCTCGTCCCGCCACCGACTGGCACGACCTGCAGGCCGACGACGAGGGCTTCTACCTGCGGGTCGCGGGGCCCGGCGACTACCTCTACAAGGGCGCCGACATCGGCATCCTGGTCAGTCGCGGGCGCCTCCAGTCCAACGACTTCCGGCTCACCCCGCTCTGCAAGCGCTGGGTGAACGGCATCCGGGGGCTCGTCGCGGCCACCCCGCTCGACGAGCTGCCGCTCGGTTCCGCCCCTGCGGGTGTGAAGAGCGCCTGACACCTAGCCCGAACCGTCCCCGGTCTGAAGACTGGCGGACCCATCCCCTTGGAGGCTGCCGTGGCCCGTCCACCGCAGGTCGGTGTCGTCCAGGACGACGTGCACGAGAAGGGCCTGTCCGGCGGCTCGGTGGGGTTGTGGGGCAGCGTCACGCTCGGGGTCTCCAGCGTCGCGCCGGCCTACGCGTTGACCGCCACGCTGGGGATCCTCGCCGCCGCAGTGGCGGTGAAGATGCCGGCCGTGATCGTCGCCGGGTTCATCCCGATGTTCCTGACCGCGTACGCCTACCGCGAGCTGAACCGCGCGATCCCCGACTGCGGGACGTCGTTCACATGGGCGACGAAGGCGTTCGGCACGTACGTCGGCTGGATGTGCGGCTGGGGCGCGATCATCGCGACGGTGATCGTCCTGTCCAACCTGGCCGGGGTCGCGGTCTCGTTCTTCTACCTGTTCATCGCCCGGATCACCGGGATCGAGTCGATCGCCGAGCTGGCCGCCGACAAGATCGTCAACATCGTCACCTGCGTGGCGTTCGTGGCCGCCGCGACGTTCGTCGCCTACCGGGGCATCACCACGACGAAGCGCGTGCAGGTCGCTCTGGTGGTCTTCCAGATGGTGGTGCTGGCGATGTTCGTCATCGCCGCGTTCGCCGGTGCGACCGCTTCGCCGACGGCCATCGCGTTCGAGTGGGACTGGTTCAACCCGTTCACCGGGCTGACCCTCACCGCGTTCACGGCCGGCCTGATCGGCTCGATCTTCGCGTTCTGGGGCTGGGACACCTGCCTGACCGTCAACGAGGAGAGCACCGACCTCGACCGCACGCCCGGCCGGGCCGCGGTGGTCACCGTGGTGCTGATCCTCGTGTCGTACCTGCTCGTCGGGATCGCCGCGATGGTCTACGCCGGGGTAGGCACCGACGGGCTCGGCCTCGGCAACGAGGAGACCTCGGACAACGTGTTCGGCGCGCTCGCCGAGCCGGTGCTCGGCCCGTGGGCGTCGATGCTGCTGTTCCTCGCGGTGCTGGCCTCCAGCGCGGCGAGCCTGCAGACGACGTTCCTACCGCCGGCCCGCACGCTGCTGGCGATGGGCGTCTACCGGGCGGTGCCCGCACGCTTCGCGCGGATCCACCCGCGGTTCCTCATCCCCAGCTACGCGACGCTGGCCTGCGGGATCGGCACGGCGGTGTTCTACAGCCTGCTGACGCTGCTCTCGGAGAGCGTGCTCTCCGACACGATCCTCACGCTCGGGATCATGATCTGCTTCTACTACGGGCTGACCGCGTTCGCGTGCGTCTGGTACTTCCGCAAGGAGCTGTTCCGCAACAGGTTCAACTTCGTGTTCAAGTTCCTCTTCCCGCTGCTCGGCGCGGTCATGCTGACGGTCGTGTTCGTCATCTCCATGATCGACAGCTACGACCCGGCGAACGGCAGCGGCGCCGCGGTCGGCGGCGTCGGGCTGGTGTTCGTGCTGGCACTGGGCCTGCTGGTGCTCGGAGCCGGGCTGATGGTGATCCAGCGTGTCCGCGACCCCGAGTTCTTCATCGGCGGCACACTCCGCCGCGACACCCCTGCGTTGATCGTTCCCGAGTGAAAGGCGCAACCGTGACCGCACACCCGCTCGATCCGCTGTCCGCGGCGGAGATCAGCCAGGTCAGGGAGATCCTGCGGCGCGACCTCCGGATGGACGACGGCTGGCGGTACGCCTCGATCGAGCTGCGCGAGCCCGCGAAGGACGTGGTGCGCGCCTTCCGCCCGGGCGACGCGATCACCCGCGAGGCGCGGGTCGTCCTGTGGCACCTCCCGGACGGCGCCGCGTACACCGCGCTCGTGTCGCTGACCGACGACGTGTTGCTCGGCAGCCGTGGCGAGCCGGGGCACCAGCCCAACGCCACCTCCGACGAGTGGCACGCCGTCGACGACACGATGCGCAAGGACAGCCGGGTCGCCGAGGCGCTCGCGGCCCGCGGGGTCACCGACATGGACCTCGTGCTGATCGACGTCTGGACGTACGGGGCGCACCTGATCCCCGAGCGGTACGCGGGCCGGCGGATCGGCTGGTGCGACATCTGGCTGCGCGAGCACCGCACGTCCAACCCGTACGCGCACCCCGTCAGCGGGCTCAAGCTGGTCGTCGACCTCAACACCGTCGAGCTGCTGGAGATCGAGGACACCGGCGGCGCCGCGTTCCCGCCGGTGCAGGGCGAGTACACCCCCGAGTTCGTCCCCGGCTACCAGGCCCGGACCGACCGCAAACCGCTCGCGATCACCCAGCCCGACGGCCCGTCGTTCACCATCGACGGCCACGAGCTGCGCTGGCAGGGCTGGGGCATGCGGATCGGCTTCAACTACCGCGAAGGTCTGCTCCTGCACCGCGTCGAGTACGCCGGACGCTCGGTGGCGCACCGCATGTCGTTCGCGGAGATGGTCGTGCCGTACCGCGACCCGACCCCCGACCACGTGCGGCGCACCGCGTACGACATCGGTGAGTGGGGCCTCGGGTTCATGACCCGGTCGCTGATGCTGGGCTGCGACTGCCTCGGCGAGATCCGCTACCTCGACGCCGTGCTGCACGACAGCTCGGGCGAGCCGACACCGATCCCCAACGCGATCTGCGTGCACGAGGAGGACAACGGGGTCCTGTGGAAGCACGTCGACGACCGGGCGGGCGCCGAGGTGCGCCGGATGCGGCGGCTCGTCGTCTCGACGCACGTGACCGTGGCGAACTACGAGTACCTCGTCTACTGGCGCTTCTACGAGGACGGCTCGATCGAGTGCGAGGTGCGCGCCACCGGGATCATGGTGACCACCCCGTTCGAGGGCAGCACGGCGCCGCCGTACGGCACGGTCGTCGACACGCAGACCTACGCGCCGATCCACCAGCACTTCATCGTCGCCAGGCTCGACATGGAGGTCGACGGGCCGTACAACACGGTCGTCATGACCGAGACCGAGCAGCTGCCGATCGACGCCGCCAACCCGTACGGGCTGGCGCTCACCCAGCGGTCCGTGCCGCTGCGCACAGAGGCCGAGGGCAAGCAGGACTACCGCTGGGAGACGCAGCGGGCCTGGAAGGTCACCAACCCCGGCCGGCGCAACAAGGTCGGCACGCCGGTGGCGTACAAGCTGGTGCCCGGCGCGGCGATCCCGCCGATGCTCGACCACTCCTCGCCGGTGTTCCAGCGCGCGCAGGTGCTCGGGCACACGCTGTGGGTGACGCCGTTCGACGCAGAGGAGCGGTGGCCGTGCGGTGAGTTCGTCAACCAGAGCGCGGTCGACGAGGGCCTCCCGAAATGGACCCGGGCGAACCGCTCGATCGAGAACACCGACGTCGTGCTCTGGTACGTCTTCGGTATCCACCACGTGCCGCGGATCGAGGACTGGCCGATCATGCCGGCCGACACGGTCTCGTTCTGGCTCAAACCGACTGGTTTCTTCGACTTCAACCCGGCGCTCGACGTCGCGCCGACGGATCACTGAGCACTACTGGAGGGCACGGAAGATGAGCGAGAGCAAGCAGCTGGCCAACTTCGTCAACGGAGAGTTCGTCCCGCCCGCGGGCGGCGCCTATACCGACGTCATCAACCCCTCGACGGGTGAGGCGTACACCTCGGCGCCGCTGTCGTCGGCCGATGACGTCGACGCCGCCTGCAAGGCGGCAGCCGCGGCGTTCCCGGAGTGGAAGAAGACCACTCCCGGCGAGCGGATGGAGTA
This sequence comes from Pseudonocardia sp. TRM90224, assembly GCF_021245725.1. Classification (GTDB taxonomy): domain Bacteria; phylum Actinomycetota; class Actinomycetes; order Mycobacteriales; family Pseudonocardiaceae; genus Pseudonocardia. Next base: position 37,329 of record NZ_JAJGSX010000056.1, read on the forward strand.
CCTGCTGAAGATGGCGGCCGCGATCGAGGCCGACGCCGAGGCGCTCGTGCGGACCGAGCACGAGAACACCGGCAAGCCGGTGGGGTTGACCATGAGCGAGGAGATCCCGCCCATGGTCGACCAGATCAAGTTCTTCGCCGGCGCCGCGCGGCTGCTGGAGGGCAAGGCGACCGCGGAGTACATGCGCGGCTACAGCTCCTCGATCCGCCGCGAGCCGGTGGGTGTGATCGGCTCGGTCGCGCCGTGGAACTACCCGATGATGATGGCCGTCTGGAAGTTCGCGCCGGCGCTCGCCGCGGGCAACACGATGGTGCTCAAGCCCTCCGACACCACGCCGGCCAGCGCCGTGCACATGGCGAAGCTGTTCGCCGACATCCTCCCGCCCGGGGTGTTCAACGTCGTCTGCGGCGACCGCTCCACCGGTGCCGCGCTCACCGCCAACCCGATCCCGGCGATGGTGTCGATCACCGGGAGCACCGCGGCCGGCAAGGCGGTCGCGCGGGCGGCGGCCGACACCGTCAAGCGGGCGCACCTCGAGCTGGGCGGCAAGGCCCCGGTGATCGTCTTCAACGACGCCGATCTCGCGCTGGCCGCCGAGAACATCGCCGTCGCCGGGTACTTCAACGCCGGTCAGGACTGCACCGCCGCAACCCGCGTGCTCGTCCAGGAGGGGCTGCGCGACGACCTCGTCGCCGCGCTCGCCGAGCAGGCCGCGAGCGTGCAGCTCTCGCGCGACGAGCAGGACGACGACGGCTTCTACATCCCGCCGGTCAACAACGTGAACCAGCTCGGGCACGTCTCCGGGCTGGTGTCGCGCGCGCCGTCGCACGCGAGTGTCGTCAGCGGCGGCGAGCGGTCCGGCGAGGCCGGGTACTTCTACACCCCGACCCTCATCGACGGCCTGCACGAGGGCGACGAGCTGATCCGCACGGAGATCTTCGGCCCGGTGATCACCGTCCAGACGTTCACCGACGAGGCCGACGCCATCCGGCTGGCCAACGACACCGAGTACGGGCTCGCCAGCAGCGTCTGGACGAACGACCACCGGCGCGCGCTGCGCGTCTCGGCCGGGATCGACACCGGTTGCGTCTGGATCAACTGCCACATCCCGCTCGTGGCCGAGATGCCGCACGGCGGGGTCAAGCAGTCCGGGTACGGCAAGGACCTCTCGGCGTACTCGCTCGAGGAGTACACGCGGGTCAAGCACGTCATGTCCTACCTGGGGGAATGAGTGGCCCGCTACGGCGCCCAGTTCGGCCCGGACATCACGTTCCTCGGTGTCGACCGCTGCGACTGGGCCGATGCGTCCACCTACCCCGACGCCGACGTGGTGATCCTCGGCGCGCCGTTCGACGGGGGCACGTCGCACCGTTCCGGCACGCGGTTCGGCCCGCAGTACATCCGCCAGACCTGCTACCTGCCGCACGACGGATCCCGTCCGTCGCTGGCGCTGCGGGTGGACGGGCTGAAGGACCTGCGGGTCTACGACGCCGGTGACGTCGAGATGTTCTCCGGCGACGCTGAGCGTTCGGTGCGCGACCTGCAGGCCGCCGTCTACGCGGTGACCAGCGCCGGAGCCATCCCGCTCGTGCTCGGCGGCGATCACACGATCGCCTGGCCCGACGCGGCCGGGGTGGCGCAGCACCTCGGACAGGGTCGCGTCTCGATGATCCACTTCGATGCGCACGCCGACACCGGCAACATCGAGTTCGGGTCGCTGATCGGGCACGGGCAACCGATGCGGCGGCTGATCGAGTCGGGCGCGCTGCGCGGCGACCGGTTCCTGCAGATCGGGCTGCGCGGCTACTGGCCGGAGCCGGAGACGCTGGGCTGGATGGCCGAGCAGGGCATGCGCTCGTACGAGATGACGGAGATCGTCGCGCGCGGGCTCACCGAATGCCTCACCGAGGCGTTCGCGATCGCCACCGACGACTGCGACGGGGTGTTCCTGTCGGTCGACATCGACGTCTGCGACCCGGGCCACGCACCCGGCACCGGCACCCCGGAACCGGGCGGGTTCTCCGCGCGGCAGCTGCTCGACTCGGTGCGCCGGATCGCCTACGAGCTGCCGGTCGTCGGGATCGACGTGGTGGAGGTGTCGCCGCCGTACGACCACGCCGAGATCACCTCGTTCCTGGCGAACCGGGTGGTGCTGGAGGCCCTCTCCGGCATCGCGCGCAAGCGCAAGGACGCGGCCGACGGCACGACGTGGGACCCGGAGCAGCCGCTGCTCGACGACCGCTGACCCGCAACTTCCCCACCGTTTGCCAACCTGCACGCCCTCCAGGCTGTGCAAGTAGGCAAAACGGTGGGGAACTTCGGTGGCCTACCCGCGTAGCGAACTACGCGTGTCCACGCGGGTTCCGGAGCGCACCGTCTGGGGCAACGTCCACATTTCCGAAAGGAAAGGCCATGGCTGCTGCCACCAGACCCCGAAGGATCGCCGGAGTGCTCGGCGCGCTCGCCGTCCTCGTCGCCGGATTGCTGCTGGGGATCGCCGGTCCCGCAGCGGCAGCCCCCGCGGGCCCGTACCCGACGGCCATCGCGATCCCGCACGTCATGTTCAAGAACGTGCAGACCGGGAAGTGCCTCACCATCGCCGGCGGCAGCAGCACGGAGAACAACGTCCACGCGCTGCAGTTCACCTGCGACAACGACTTCTCCCGCCAATGGCTCATGACGAGCGTCGACGGCGGCGCCTCCTACCAGATCAAGAACGAGCGGACGCTGTAGTGCCTCACCATCGCGGGCGGGCGCAGCACCGAGAACAACGTCGTCGCGCTCCAGTACAACTGCGACTCCGACCCGTCGCGCCGCTGGAGCAAGATCAACGAGAGCGGTGACACGTTCCAGCTCCGGAACGTCCAGACCCAGAAGTGCCTCACCATCGCCGGCGGCGTCAGCACCGAGAACAACGTCGAGGCGCTGCAGTTCAACTGCGATACCGACCCGTCGCGGCGCTGGGCGATGAGCTTGTTCAACAGCGACAACTACGTCCAGTACCAGAACGTGCGAACCGGCAAGTGCCTCACGATCGCCGGCGGTGTCAGCGCGGAGAACAACGTGCATGCGCTGCAGTTCAACTGCGATTCCGACCTGTCGCGCCGCTGGTACGAGATCAACCAGAGCGGCGGTTCGTTCCAGCTGCAGAACGCCAAGACCGGCAAATGCCTCACCATCGCCGGCGGCGTCAGCACCGAGAACAACGTCGTCGCGCTGCAGTACGAGTGCGACGCCGACCCGTCCCGGCGCTGGGCGAAGATCAACCCGAGCGGCGACACGTTCCAGCTGAGGAACGTGAAGACCGGCAAGTGCCTCACCATCGCCGGCGGCGTCAGCACCGAGAACAACGTCGAGGCGCTGCAGTTCAACTGCGACGCCGACCCGTCGCGGCGCTGGCTGAACTCGGCCTGACGATCGATCGCACACAGCTGGTGGTGCCCGCAGACATGGCGTGCCAAGAAGGCAATGTCCAGCGTGCGGGCACCATCACCGGCGCCCGGTCAGCCGTCGAAGCTCGCGAACAGTGAGTTGAGGCCCTCCGCCAGCAACGGGTGCGTGAAGATCGCGTCGGCCATGGCGGCATACGTGAGCCCGCCGAGCATGGCCACCTGAACCACGGTCATGACCTCGCCGCCCTCACTGCCGAGCACCGCGCAGCCCAGGATCCGCCCGCTCTCGGCGTCGATGATCGCCTTCATGAAACCGCTGGTCTCGCCGGTCTCGATCGCACGGACGACGGCGCTCATCGGGAGCTTCGCGACCCTGATCGCGCGCCCTTGCGCCCGAGCCTCACGTTCGGTGATACCGACCCGGCCTAGCTGCGGGTCGATGAACACCGCGTACGGGACGGCCCGCTCCCGTGTGCTCGCCTTCCCGTGCTCGACGAGGTTGGTGTGCAGGACGCGGTAGTCGTCGAAGGAGAGGTGGGTGAACGCCGGTCCGGCCGTGATGTCGCCCATCGCGTAGACGCCGGGGACGCTGGTCTCCAGCCGCTCGTCGACCTCGATGTAGCCGCGCTCGTCGAGCCGGATGCCGGCCGCGTCGACCGTGAGTGCCTCGGTGTTCGGGATGCGGCCGATGGCCGAGAGCAGGTGTGAACCGTCGATCACCTCGTCGCCGTCGTCGGTGCGGACGGTCAGCCGCACACCCCCGGCGGCCGGTTCGACCCGCAGCGGGGTCGCCGAGGTAAGCACCGTGATCCCCTCGTCGCGCAGGATCGCGGCAACCGCCTCCGAGACGTCGTCGTCCTCGGGCATCATCAGCCGCGCGGCGTTCTGGACGATCGTCACCCGGCTGCCGAACCGGCGGAACATCTGCCCGAACTCCAGCCCGATGTAGCCGCCGCCGAGCACGACGAGGTGCTCCGGCAGCTCGTCCAGCTCCATGATCGACGTCGAGTCGAGCACGGTGACGTCGCTCGCGCCGGGGATCTCCAGCGGCTTGGTCCGCGCACCGGCATCGACGACGACGAGCGGCGCAGCGAGGTGCCGCGTCCCGCCGGCGCGCAGCGCGACCTCGATCGTCTTCGGGCCGCTGAACCGGGCCTCGCCCTCGATCAGGTCGAGCCCGTCGTGCGCGAGACGGCTCGCGTAGTTCTGCCGCGCGCCGGCGACCATGGCCCGCTTGCGCTCGCGCACCGCGGCCAGGTCCACCGACACGGGACCGACCCGCACGCCGTACTCCGCGGCGCGGCGCGCCTGGTGGGCGAGGCGGGCGCTCGCGACCATCGTCTTCGTCGGGGTGCAGCCGGTATTGACGCAGACGCCGCCGAGCTGGTCGCGCTCGACGAGCGCCACCCGCATCCCCGCCTTCGCCAGGTCGACGGGGAGGAACCGGCCGCCTTGACTGGTCCCGATCACGATCGCGTCGTACTGCTCTTGACCCATGCCGCGAAGCTAAGACAGCTGTGGTGATATGAATAGCTGCTTCTGTCTCAGTTTCCAGCCTGAAAGTCTCATCATGGACACTGTCAGCCGGTTGCTGCGCGCGGCGCGGCCCAACGCCCGCCTCGACAAACGCTGCCTGCTGGGCGGTGCCACGCAGATGGACGTCGCCGGCAGCCCCGAGCTGGAGGCGCCGTTCCACGCCCTGCTGGAGGGCGAGTGCCGGCTGCAGGTCGGCGCCACGGTGCTCCACCTGCGCACCGGTGACGTCGTGCTGATCCCGGGCGGGGCCGCCCATCATGTGACGACGTCCGGGGCGGGTCGGCTGCGGGGAACCAGCGAGACCGTCGGAGAGGCGTTCACGACCACCCGCAGCGCTGGTGGTGGCGCTGCCGTCATCGACCTGTTCTGCGGGAGCTACGTGTTCGACCGGGGCGCGGGCGCGGTGCTCTTGCGCAGCCTGCCCGATCCCGTGCACGTCTCCTTCGGAAGTTCCCCCGAGAGCGCCGAGATGCTGCGCTCGGTCAGCGCGCTGATGCGCGCGGAGGGGCGGCAGGAGGGCGCGGGCTCCGCCGCCATCCTGTCGGCGCTCTCCACGGTCCTGCTGGCGATGGTGCTGCGGTCGTCACGTGGCGCCACCACGACAACGGCGTTGTGGACGGCAGCGGCCGACAGCCGGATCGCCGAGGCCGTCGACTCCGTGCTGGCCGATCCGGGTGCCGAGTGGACGATCGAACGGCTCAGCGGCGCCGCCGCGATGTCACGCGCGACGTTCCTCCGCCACTTCGGGCGGGAGACCGGCACGACCGTGGGCGCCTTCCTCGCCCGCGCCCGGGTGATGGCGGCGGCGGAGCTGCTCGACTCCAGCGACGCTACCGTCGCCAACATCGCCGGATCGGTCGGCTACCGGTCGGAGTCCGCGTTCTCCCGCGCCTTCCGCGGCGAGGTCGGCACCACCCCGGCGCGGTACCGGATCGACCAGCGCAGACGTCGGCAGCCTCACGACGTCGGCTGAGGCCCGCTCCGCACGTGTGCCCGCATCCCCTGCAGCCCGAAGAGGATCAGCAGCTCGACCACACCACCGTCAGCGCTGCCCAGCCAGTGCGGGAGGGAGGTGTCGAACTCGGCCGCCTCACCCGGTGGCAGGGTCAGGTCGCGGTCGCCGACCACCAGCCGCAGCCGGCCGTTGAGCACGTAGAGCCATTCGAAGCCATCGTGGGTCTGCGGCGCCGGTTCGAGCGGCTCGGGCACCGCCGGGATGATCATCTTGAAGGCCTGGGTGCCGCCCGGCCGCCGCGACAGCGGGATGAACACCATGCCGAACCGCTTGATCGGCTTCAGGTGGATCCGGGGGTCGCCGGTGCGCGGCGCGCCGACGAGGTCGTCCAGCGGCACGTCGTAGGTGCGTGACAGCGGCAGCAGCAGCTCCAGCGTCGCCCGGCGCTGCCCGTTCTCCAGGCGCGACAGCGTGCTCTCCGAGATCCCGGTCGTCGCGGCGAGGTCGGCGAGGGTGATGCCCCGGTCGCGGCGCAGCGCGCGGAGCCGCGGTCCGACGGCGTCGAGCACGTCGTCGGTTCCGTGGTCCACCGGGTTCACCTTGCCAGAACCGCAAGATCCCGTGCCATTTCGCCGGCGCTTGCCAAGACTGGCCGCATGCCCACCACCCGCCGCCGCGATACCCCTCCGCCTCGCACCGGCGGCAGCGAGGCGGAGGTGCTGCGCGGCTTCCTCGACTACCTCCGCTCCTCGGTCGCCGCAAAGGTCGTCGGCGCCCCGGAACCGCAGGTCCGCGCCGCCGCGGTGGCGTCGGGCACGAACCTGCTCGGCCTGCTCAACCACCTCACGTTCGTCGAGCGCGCGATGTTCCTCGGCGAGCGGGTCACCAACTGGTAGCGGACGTTCCGGGCAGCACCCGACGACACGGTGGCCGACGTCGTCGACCGCTACCGCGCGACCGTCGAACAGGCCAACGCCGTGCTCGACGGCTGCACCGACCTGGGCGCGCCGGTTCCCGGCCGGTCGGGCGCCGGACCGAGCGCCCGCTGGGCGCTCACCCACATGATCGAGGAGACGGGCCGGCACGCCGGCCACGCCGACATCCTCCGCGAGCTGATCGACGGCGCGACCGGACGCTGAGTTCAGGCGGCGAAGACATGACTCGGACTTCGTCGTGGCACCTGATCCGGATCCACCCATCTGGGCGGGATGAACTCCGGCAGGCCATCCACTATTCGCACGAACCATTCCGTGGCATGGATCTCCCGGTGATGCATTTTGCACAGCATCACCAAGTTGTTGATTTCGGTTGGTCCGCCGTTCTGCCATTCAGCAATATGGTGGATGTCGCACCAACTCGCCGGGCAACCACACCTCGCGCATCCGCGGTCACGGGCGGCGACGGCACGGCGCATTCCGTCGGGAATCACCCGGTTTGCGCGGCCGATGTCGAGTGGCTGGCTGTCGCCGTTCATGACGATCGGGATGACACCGGCGTTGCAGGCGAGCAGCCGCAGATCCTTGGTGGTGATAGTGCCGCCGAAGTCGAGGATCGCGGTCCGGACCCGGGTTTCCAGCTCTTCGAGTGGGATGTGCACGTTGAGGTGCGGGCGGTGGCCACCGGCATGGGGTACGTCGCCGTGGTCGAGCACGTAGCCGCAGATGTCCGCGAGTCCTTCGACTTGGCGTTCCTTGCTGCTGCGCTGGTCGTCGGCGCCGGCCGGCTTCGACTTCGCATCGATCAACGTGGCGATGGTGGCGAACAGGACCGGGTTGTCGAACCGTCCCTTGATCGTCCCGCCGGCCCGGTCGGGATGGCGGGTGATGGTCAGCTCGTTGACCTCGGACTCCGGGCCGTCGTCGGGTTCGGGCCCGTCCTGAGCCTGTCATTTTTCCCGTGTAAGCCACGGGTGGACTGATTGTTAACGTATCACAGGGGGAGTCGTCCGGGGAAGT
>NZ_JAJGSX010000057.1 GCF_021245725.1 Pseudonocardia sp. TRM90224
GGAGGGCAGGAAAGCCACTTTCCTGCCCTCACAGGGCCTGAAAGTGGCTTTCCTGCCCTTGTGTGCGGAACGCACACCCCCAGCCCCCAGCACGGATTCTCATCCCTCACTGGCGGCCCGGAGGGCCATGGCGGACTTTCCTGGCAACGAGTGGGTCCCGTACCCATCCCGCGTTCGACCTCCGCGGAAGGTCGCACACATCCAGGAGATGTCAGCCCCAGTCCTGCGGCTCCCCCGGCCGGTGCGTGCCGAACGCCCACTCGTAGCCTTCGAGGTCGAGCACGCGGCAGCGGTAGTTGCCCCACTCGGTGTCGTGCGGTTCCAGGATCACGGTGGCGCCCTCCTCCCGCGCAGAGGCGAACACGGCGTCGATGTCGGCCTTGTCGGGCAACGCGATCCAGAACCCGTGGCCGACCGTCTCGCCGTGCCTGGCGAGTCGCTCGTAGTCGCCGCTGAACAGGGAGAACGCCGCGTCGCCTCGACGCATCTCGGCGTGCAGGATGCCGCCGTTCTCGTCGGGCCACCGCATGGTGGTCTCGAACCCGAACGCCCGCTCCAGCCACCCGAGGGCGGCCGGGGCGTCGCGGTAGCCGATGTAGACGTGAAGGGATGCGGGGCGCTGTGCGTCGGTCATGGGAGAAGCGTCTCGAAAGGAGAGGACAGCCACGGTCCTAACCGATCCGGTTCGTAGGCTGCGGGTCATGAGCATCGGGTTGAACGAGAAGGTGCGCGCGCTCGTGGACGGCAAGAACTACCCGGTCCTGACGACGATCGGGGCCGATGGCAGCCCGCAGTCGTCGGTGATGTGGATCGGCCGCGACGGCGACGAGCTGCTGTTCTGCACGGTCGCCGGCCGCCTGAAGGAGCGCAACCTGCGCCGCGATCCGCGGGTCAGCATCACGATCTTCGATCTCGCCGATCCGGAGAGCTACGCGGAGATCCGCGGCACGGCGACGATCACGACGGAGAACGCGCTGGCCCTCGACGACGAGCTGTCGTGGAAGTACGACGGCAAGCCGAAGGACCCCGACCCGGAGGGGTTCGTGCGGGTGGTGGTGCGGGTGACCCCGACGAAGGTGACGGGCTACGCCGCATGACACACCTGGTCAGAAGACCAGGACCGGCTTGATCGTCACCCCCGACGCCGCGTCCCGAGCCGCGTCGTTGATCTCCTCGAAGCGGTAGCGGCGCTGGATCCGGTCGATCGGCAGCACGCCGCGGCGGTAGGCGTCGACGAGGAACGGGAGGAAGGTCTCGGGCTCGCCGTCGCCGAGGGTCACGCCGCGGATCGTGCGGCCCGGCAGCAGCTTCGGCACGTCGAAGCTGCTGCGGCTGCCCGTGCGCGGGGCGCCGACCACGGCGCAGCAGCCGCCCACGGCGAGCGCGTCGATCACCTCGTCCAGCACCGGGACCGCGCCGGTCGTCTCGACGACGTGGTCGGCGCCCCGGCCGCGGGTGGCCGCCAGCACCCCGGCGGTGATCGACTGCGAGGTCGTGTCGACGACGTGCGTCGCGCCCAGCTCGAGCGCCACCGCCAGCCGGCTCGGCACCCGGTCGACGACCACGATCCGCGCGACGGCGGTCAGCCGCGCAGCCATCACCGCGGCGAGCCCGACCGCGCCGGCACCGGTGACGACCAGCGTCGACCCGGGTCGCGGCCGCAGGACGTTCAGCACCGCGCCGACACCGGTCTGGATGCCGCAGCCGAGCGGGGCGAGCACCGGCAGCTCGTCGTCGGGCAGGTCCGCGGGCAGCACGACGACGCCGCGCTCGTCGGCCAGCACCTCACGGGCGAAGGACGACTGCCCGAAGAAGTGCGCGTTGAGCTCGGTGTCGCCATGGCGGACGGTGGCAGTGCCGTCCGCCCGGCGCCCGCCGAGCAGGTTCAGCGAAAGATGATCGTCGCAGTAGGCAGGATGGCCGTCCCTGCATGACGGACACCGCCCGCACGACGTGAAGGTCAGCAGCACCCGGTCGCCCGGCCGGGTCCGGCCGACGCGCTCGCCGACCTCCAGCACCACGCCGACCCCCTCGTGCCCCAGCACCCCCGGCAGCGGGAACGGCGTGACGCCGTGCACGACGCTGAGGTCGGTGTGACACATACCCGCAGCTAACAGTCGCACCCGCACCTCGTCCGGCCACAGCGGCGCGAGCTCGACCTCGTCGAGGGTGAACGGGCCGCCCTGCTCCCAGACGACCGCGGCTGTCGTGGCGCTCATGAAGACCCCTTCGTCGACGGCAGGACCCGACATCGAGGAGCCTAACAACTGGATGTCTCGATAAACAGGCATTGACACCTGAAAAACAGGATGCCATGGTTCCCGGCACGTTCACCCCCATCCGCGTCACCCCGGAGGCCGACATGGCCGTACCCGCCCCCGCCACATCCCCTCGCCCGGCTGCACTCCACCGGCCCCGGCCCGTCGCCCGCGGCGGCCTCGCGATCCTGATCTGCACCGTCATCACGGTCATGGAGGGCTACAGCCTGATCGTGTACGGCTCCGTCGTGCCGCTGCTGCTCGCCGACGGCTCGCTCGGGCTGGCCGCGGCGTCCGCCGGGGTCGTCGGCGGCCTCGTCTACGTCGGGATGTTCTTCGGCGCGCTCGGCGGCGGGGTGCTCGGCGACCGGATCGGCCGCCAGCCCGTGCTGCTGGCCGCGATCACCGTGTTCGGGTTTGGCCTGTTGGGGGCAGGTCTGGCCGGTTCGGGTACGGCGCTCGGGGTCGCGCGGCTGGTGTCGGGATTGGGCGTCGGCGCCGCCGTCGTCACCGCGCTCGCGATCTCCCGCGGGCACGCAGCGGCCCACCGCGTCGGGCTCGTGGTGAACGTGACGATGGCCGGCATCCCGATCGGCGGCACGGTCGCGGCGTTGCTCGGCATCGTGATCATGCCGGCCTTCGGGTGGCGCCCGATGTTCTTCCTCGGCGCGGGCCTCACGCTGCTGATCCTGCTGTGCAGCGCGGCCTTCCGCCTAGAAGAAGAGGCGGCGGAGGAGGAGCGCGCGACACCGGCCGTGGAGCGGCCGTCGACCCTGCGCGCGGTGTTCTCCGGGCGCGGCACGCTGCTCGCCCTGCTGGCCGCCGCCGTCGCCGTCCCGAACATGTTCACCTGGTTCGGCCTCAACGTCTGGCTCGTCGCCACCATGAGCGCGCTGCAGTACCCGCTGACCTCGGCGCTGACGTTCTCGCTCACCCTGACGGCCGGCGCCATCATCGGGTCGATGGCCACCGCCACCTGGGCCGACCGGTGGGGTGTGCTGCACGTCGGCGCGGTGACCGCCGCCCCGACCGTCGTCGGGCTCGCGGGTGTGCTCGTCGCGGGCCGATCGCTCCCGGTGCTGCTCGTATGCATCTTCCTGATGGGCATGGGCGGCCACTCGACGGCGAACCTGCTCAACGCCGCCGTCAGCACCCTCTTCCCGGCTGCCGCGCGCGGCACGGCCATGGGCTGGACGAACGGCATGTCCTACTTCGGCGCGCTCGGGCCCGTGCTCGGCGGGATCGTGCTGGCCGGTCCCGGCCCGTACGGCGTCTTCGCCCTCTACGGGGTGTCCGCGCTGCTCGCGCTCGTCGTCATCACCGTCTTCGCCCGGGTCGCGGGGTCCGCGGCCCGCGCCCACTGAGCCAGTTCGAGCCAGGAGGAGCCGCCATGAGCGCGCACCCGCCCACCGACCGTCCCGCGCCCTACGCCCGCTTCCGCCACGGGAGCTTCGAGTGCACCGTCGTCAGCGACGGCCTGCTCGAAATGGGCCCGGCCAGGGACAACTTCCCCACCGCCGATCCAGCCGAGGTCGACGCGCTGCTCGTGCAGCACCACCTCTCGCCGGAGGCGGTCCGGCTCAACGAGAACATCCTGGTCGTCGACACCGGCGCGGAGCTGGTGCAGTTCGACACCGGCGTCGGTACCGACCCGGCGCTCGGCCGCGGCTTCTTCGGGCCGGGCACGGGGCAGGCCTTGCCGGCGCTGCGGATGGCGGGCATCGACCCCGGCGACATCGACGTCATCGCGCTGACGCACGCGCACCCCGACCACGCCTGGGGCCTCGTCGACCCGGACGGCCGCCCGCTCTACCCGAACGCGGTGGTGGCGCTGCACCGCGCCGAGTTCGACCACTGGACGGACCTGGGCCGGGTCGCCGACGCCCCCGACGAGCACCGGAAGGACCACTTCCGCGGCGCCCACAAGAACCTGGTGCCCTACGCCGAGGCCGGCCGCATCCGGTTCCTCGACGACGGGGCGGAGGTCGCGTCCGGCATCACCGCGGTCGCCACGCCGGGCCACAGCCCCGGCCACCTCGTCTACCGGATCACCAGCGGCGGCGCGACGATCGTCTGCTGGGGCGACCTGTGCCACCACCAGGTGCTGCTGCTGCAGCGCCCGGACTGGGCGTTCCAGTTCGACTTCCACGGCCCCGACGCCACCGCGCAACGCAGGCGCGTCTACGAGATGGTCGACGGGGGTCGGCACGCCGTGCTCGGCTACCACTTCCCGTTCCCGGGGCTGGGCCACCTGCGCCGCGACGGCGACGGTTACGCCTGGCTGCCGAGCGAGCTGGAGCGCGCGGTCCCGGCCGAGCCGGCGGCGGTGCGGCCATGACCCGCATCGACGTCCATGTCCACTTCGTCCCCGACTTCTACCGCGCGGCGCTGGTCGAGGCCGGCCTGTCGCGTCCGGACGGGATCAAGGCGATCCCGCCGTGGAGCGCCGAGGAGGCGCTCGCCACGATGGACCGGCTGCACGTCAGCCGCTCCTACCTGTCCATCTCCTCCCCCGGTGTGCACTTCGGGGACGACGCCGCAGCGGCAGCCCTGGCCCGCCGGTGCAACGAGGAGGCGGCCGAGCTCACCGCCCACCACCCGGAGCGGTTCGCGTGGTTCGCGAGCGTGCCGCTGCCGGACGTCGACGCAGCCGCCGCCGAGGCCGAGCACGCGCTGGACCGCCTCGGTGCGAACGGGCTGGTCGTGGAGACGAACGCCCGCGGGCAGTACCTCGGCGATCCGGCGCTGGAGCCGCTCTACGCGCTGGCCGCGGCCCGTCGGGTGCCGGTGTTCGTGCACCCGACCACGCCGTTCGAGGCCGAACACCTCGCGCTCGGCTACCCGCGCCCGATGCTGGAGTTCCTGTTCGAGACCACCCGCTCGATCACCGACCTGGTGCTCTCCGGGGTGCTGCAGCGACACCCCGACCTGCGGGTGATCGTGCCGCACGCCGGCGCGGCACTGCCGGTGCTGGCGAACCGGATCGAGCTGCTGCTACCCATCCTCGCCGAGGGTGGCCCTGGGGACGGCACGGCGCCGCCAAGCATGCGGGAGGCGCTGCGCGCACTGCACTTCGATCTCGCGGGCGCGCCGGTGCACGAGCTGCTCCGGTCGCTGCTCTCGGTCGCCGACCCCGACCGGATCCACTACGGCAGCGACTACCCGTTCACCCCGCCGGACGCGTGCGTGCGGCTGGCGGAGCGGCTCGACTCCAGCGACCTGCTCGACGCCGACCTGCGGGCCCGGATCGACTCGGCGAACGCCGAAGCGCTCTTCGCCCGCGCGACGGTCGGGGCGCGCTCGTGATCACCACCTTCTCGGTGGCCACGAAGGTCGTCAGCGGGCTGGGCAGCCTGGCCCTGCTGCCGGCCGAGCTGGCCGCGCTCGGCGCGCGCCGGATCGCGGTCGTCGTCGATCGCGGGGTGCTGGACGCCGGGTTGCTCGCGACGGTGCTGGCGCCCGTCGATCCCGCGCTCGTCGCGGTGACCGTGCCCGTCGACCCCGATCCGGACGTCGCGGCGGCCGAGCGGGCAGCGGCGATCGCCCGTGAGCACGGGTGCGACGCCGTGCTCGCCGTCGGCGGCGGCAGCGCGCAGGGTGCGGCGAAGGCGGTCGCGATCCGGCTCACCAACCCCGAGCGGATCGACCGCTACGCCGGGGTCGGGAACGTGCCGATCCCACCGGCGCCCACGATCGCGGTCCCGACGACGGCGGGCAGCGGCAGCGAGGTCTCGCAGGTGCTGGTCCTGCACGAGGCCGGCCGGCCGGAGGAGCTGGTCGTCAGGTCGCCGGGCTGCGAGCCCGACACCGCCCTGCTCGACGGCACGGTCCTTCGCGGTCTGCCCAGGGCCCCGATGCTGCACGCCGGGCTCGACGCGCTCGCCCACGGCCTGGAGACCCAGTGGGCCCGGCGGGCGTCGGCGTTCACCCGGGCGCTCGGCCTCGCCGCGGCCCGCACGGTCCTGGACCGGCTCGCCGTCGCCGTCGACGGGGTCGCGTCCGGCCGCAACGCCGAGGGCGGCAACGACGAGGTGCTGCAGGAGCTGCTCGACGCGGCCTGCGCCGCCAACATGGCCTGCGGCAACACCGGGCTGACGCTGGTGCACGCGCTGTCCACCGCCCCCTCGGTGCACCTGCCGCACGGCCTGCAGAACGGCGTGCTGCTGCCGCACGTCGCCCGCTTCAACGCCGACCTCTCCGAACCGGACGTGGCCGAGCTGGTCGCCGAGCTGCCCGCACTGTACGACGCGCTCGGCTTCGCGGCGGTGTTCCCGTCCGGCTCCGTCGGCCCGGCCGAGGTCGACGCCATGGTCACCGCCAGCACCGGGCACCCGTTCCGGCTGAACAACGGCCGCGCATCCACCGACGACGAGCTGCGGGAGCTGCTCGCCGGGGCCGTCGTATGACCGGCCTGCTCGACGACGAGCGCTGGGCCAACCGGCTCTGCGCGGGCGCGTTCGGCTCGTTCCACCAAGGGCAGCAATGGGTCACCGTCAGGGGCAAGATCCCCACCTATCCCTTCTGAGCTATCCTTCCCGCATGTCAGGACAGCCGTCGCGCACGACCGGGTACCGCGAGCGCAACTCCACCGCCGATCGCGCCCTGGACATCCTGGGCATGTTCAGCGACGACATCCCGGTCGTCTCCGCGACGCAGGTGGCCGCGCACCTCGGCGTCGCCCGCTCGACCGGCTACCGCTACATCCAGACGCTGATCGCGAACCGCTACCTGGAGGAGGCGCCGGGCGGCGGCTTCCGGCTCGGGCTGCGCCTGCTCGAGCTGGCCCGGCTGGCCCGGCGCACCTACGGGCTCTCGGAGATCGCCATGCCGGTGCTGACCGAGCTGGCCGCGACCGTCCACGAGACGGTGCTGCTCACCCGGCGCGTCGGCGACCTCGTGATCTGCCTCGATCGCGCCGAATCGGAGACGCATCGCGTCCGGATCTCCTACGAGCGCGGCGCCACCCTGCCGGTGAACGCCGGCGCCTCGGCGCTGGTGCTGCTGGCCTGGACCGACCCGGCCGACGCCCGCGCCCTGCTGGAGGGCGTGCGGCTGCAGCGGTTCACCGCGTCCACGCTCACCGACGTCGACTCGCTCATGGCGCGGCTGGAGCAGATCCGCGCCGACGGCTACTCGATCACCCGCTCCGAGCTCGACCACGACGTGCTCGGCATCGCCGCCCCGATCCGCGCCGCCCCGATCCGCGAGGCCGCCGGCGCCGTTGTCGCGGCGGTCAGCGTCGCGGCCGTGGCCTCGCGGGTCTCCCGCCAGGACGAGGACGAGATCCGCATGCAGGTGTGCCGCGCGGCGACGACGATCAGCGAGCGGCTCGCCCAGATCGACGGCTGACCCCCGACGCAGGTTCAGGCAACGGGGACCGGCGCCTCGGCGCGCACGCGGTTGACCAGGCGGCCGACCCCGCCCACCTCGACCACGACCTCGTCGCCGTCCTGGAGGAAGACCTGCGGGTCGCGGCGGTAGCCGACGCCGCCGGGTGTGCCGGTGAGGATCAGGTCGCCGGGGAGCAGCTCGGTGAACTCGGAGACGGTCGCGACGAGCGTCGCGATGTCGAAGATCAGCTTCGAGGTGTCCGAATCCTGCAGGGTCCGCCCGTTGAGCACGGTCCGCACCGGCGCCGCGGAGACGTCCGCCTCGTCGGGCGTGACCAGCTCGGGGCCGAGCGGCGTCGAGTGGTCCCACGCCTTGCCCTGCATCCACTGATGGGTCTTGTACTGGTAGTCGCGCATGGTCACGTCGTTGGCGACGGTGTAGCCGAGCACGTGGTCGAGCGCCGTCGCGTACGGGATCCGGCGCCCGGCCCGGCCGACGACCACCACCAGCTCGGCCTCGTAGTCCACCTGGTGCGACTCCGGCGGCAGCACGATCTCGTCGGCCGGTCCGACCAGGCTGGAGGCGTACTTCGGGAACAGCACGGGGTAGGTCGGCAGCTCGCGGCCGGTCTCGCCGATGTGGGAGTGGTAGTTCAGCCCAACGCAGAAGACCTTGCTCGGGTCGGGGACCACCGGCAGCAGCCGCACCGCCTCCCGCGGCACCGGCGCGCCGTCCGCGGCCAGCGCGGCGAGCACGTCCACGGGGGTGTCGCGGCCCAGCTCGGCGGGCCCGGCCAATGGCTGCACGACGTCGTCCTCGACCCGTCCGATCCGCCGCCGAGCGTCGTGCTCGAACGTCACGTACCGCATTTCAGCTCTCCTCCGAGGTCTTGCCCGAGGTCTTGCGCCACGACGCCAGCTGGCCGCCCCAGAGGTTCACGCTGGCCGGGACGGGCTCCCAGCGGCGAGGCGTGTAGGCGACCCGGTCGTCGTGAAACCTCTCCATCTCCGCCGACAGCTCGATGTGGTGACCGGCCGGGTCGTCGAAGAAGACGAAGAGGTTGTTGCCGGGGCCGTGGCGGCCGGGGCCCCAGGTGACGTCGACGCCCTCCTCGGTGAGCCGGTCGCACCAGGTCTTGAAGTCCTCCCACTCCGCGAGGTCGTAGGAGTAGTGGTCGAGCCCGGTGTCCGAGCCGGAGTTCACCACCGCGAGCGTGTGATGGTCGCGGTCGCTGCGCAGCCACGCGAACCGCCCGTCGGCCAGCTGGTCGGAGATCCGGAAGCCGCAGACGTCGGTGTAGAAGGCGACCTTGCGCGCCACGTCGCCGGTCGCCAGCGTGACGTGCTGGTACTTGACCGGACGCCGGCCGGTGTCGGCGGCGTGCTCGCCGGCCCGGCGGACCGGGCCGTGGAACTGCACGGTCAGGCCGTCCGGGTCGACGGTCGCGATGCCGGTGGTGCCGGGCACCGCCTCGTCGAGCAGCGCGGCGTCCAGCGCGGCGACGGGCAGGCCCGCGCGGCGCAGGCGCTCGGCCAGCGCGGCGAGGCCGCCCTCGTCCCGCACCTCGAACGCGATGTGGTCGACACCCGGCGCGCCGGGGCGCAGGTCGAGCACGTGGTGCCCGCTCCCCCAGCCCAGCCGGGCGCCGCCGTCGGACAGCTCCTCGTGCAGGCGCAGGCCAAGGATGCGGCCGTAGAACTCGGTAGCGGCGGCGACGTCGGGCACCCGCAGCCCGAGGTGTGAGGTGGCGGTCCGGCGCAGCGTGCCGGCCGCGGGCCCCTCGGCGAGGACGGACGTGGCCCCCGTGCTCAGATCTACGGTCAGTTCGGCGGTCATCGGATTCCTTTCCGCTCATCCAGCGCAGGGCAGCACGGCCCTGGCGGGTTCGGCGACGTGCAGTGCGGTGGTGACGTGCAGGGCGGTGGTCAGGTCGGCGCGCAGGGCGCCTGAGGTCACGGCCTCGACCGGCCAGGCGGCGGCGACGAAGCGGTCGGGCCGCAGCAGCACGATCCGGCCGCGGTAGGGCTCGGCCTCGCGGGACAGCGCGCCGTCGAGATCCACCAGCGCGCGCAGGCCGGCGGTCGAGCGCGGCAGCCGGTCGTCGGCGGGGACGTGCGCGACCACGGGGTCGAGCGCCGCTGTCAGCGCGGCGGCCTCGACCAGCGCCCCGGCCGGGACGTCCACGCCGAGCAGCGCCCAGTCGGTGCCGAGCACGTCGTCGAGCATGCGGGTGCGGGCGGCGCGGGTGTCGTGCACGCGGGGCTGACCGAACGGCACGCCGCCGACCGGCCCGGGCACGACCATGCCGGCGCGGTAGTGCTGTGCGGGCCGGTAGCGCATCTCCTCCAGGTGGGCTCGCCCCTCCGGCGCGGCCAGGATCCGCTCGACGACCCGGTCGCGGCGCTCGGCCAGCCGGGGGTCGGTGGTCATCACGACCCGGCCCAGCCGGACAGACAGCCGCACGGTCGCCGCCGAGTGCGGGCGCCGCTCGGTGTCGTACGTCGCGAGCGCCGCCGGGTCGAGCCGACCGGCCAGCACATCGGCGAGCTTCCAGGCCAGGTTGGCGGCGTCGCGGATCCCCGAGTTCAGGCCCTGGCCCGCGAAGGGCGGCATCATGTGCGCCGCGTCGCCGAGCAGGAACGTGCGGCCGAGGGCGAACCGCTCGGCGACGAGCGCGTGGAAGCGGTAGGCCACGCAGCGCTCGACCTGCTCCGGGGTGATCCGGCGGTACGGCCGCAACAGGCGCGCGAGCAGCGCGAACGCCGGCGGCGCGCCCGCCTCGCCCTCGCCCGGCCGCAGCAGGAACTCGTAGCGGCAGCGCCCGTCGCGCCCGGGGACGATCACAGTCGGCCGCGCGGGATCGCCGTGGTGCATGCCGTAGCGCTCGTCGTGCGGGTCGCCCAGCACGTCGGCGACCAGCCAGACGTCGTCGAAGCTGCGCCCGACCATCCGGACGCCGAGCTGCTCGCGGACCGTCGACCGGCCGCCGTCGCAGCCCAGCAGGTAGGCCGCACGCACGGTCGCGCCGGTTGCGGTGGTAACGGTGACGCCGTCCGGGTCCTGGTGGATCGCGGCGACCTCGGTGCCCATCCGCAACGTGACCGACGGGCAGCCGCGCAGGTGCTCGGCCAGCTCGCGTTCGAGGTCCGGCTGCGCGAACGGGTTCTTGAACGGGTGCCCGAGCCGGTAGGGCCAGCCCGCTCGGGCCTGGAAGACCGGCCGGCCCGCGGCGTCGTAGTAGCGCGTGCCGGTGCCCGGCACGATGATCCGCTCCAGCCGCCCGGCGAGCCCCGCCGCCTGGAACGTCCGCAGCGCCTCGTCGTCGATGCTGATCGCCTTGGGCTCGTCGCTGGTGGTCGCGTTGCGCTCCAGCACGACAACCGACACGCCTCGCGCGGCCAGCAGCGCGGCAGCCGCCATCCCGACCGGCCCCGCCCCGACGATCACGACTGGGCCGATCACGACCTGCCCGACCACATCGGTCGCGCCATCCCCCGTCCGTGTCCCCACGGGCCACCTCCGTCCGGTCTCGCTGTCGTGGGACGACGGTAGCGAGCGGGTGTCCTATTAACAAGGACTTGTGTCTTGAATTTAGAGACAGTACCGTCCCGAGCAGCTCACCGGAGTGGGGTACGACATGTCCGCACCACCCGCCACCACGAGGACCGAGCAACCCGCAATGCGCACGTGGCAGGTCGTGGCGCTGGGCACACTCGTCGTCATCGCCGAGGGCTACGACCTGATCGTCTACGGGGCCCTGCTCCCGCAGCTGCTCACCGAGCCCGGCTGGGGCCTCACGAGCGCGAGCGCCGGCTCCATCGGCAGCCTCGTCTACCTGGGCATGCTGGTCGGCGCGCTGGCGGGCGGGCCGGTCTGCGACCGGGTCGGTCGTCGGCCCTTCGTCACCGTTGCCGTCGCGTGGTTCACGGCCTGGACGGTGGTGTGCGGGCTCGCACAGGAACCCTGGCAGCTCGGCCTGGCCCGGCTGCTCGCCGGCGTCGGAATGGGCGCGGTGATCCCCGCGGCGATCGCGCTGGCGAAGGAGCACACGCCGCCGCGACGGACCGGGCTGGTCGTCACCATCCTCATGGCCGGCATCCCGATCGGCGGGACAGCTGCCTCACTCCTCGGGATCGTGCTGCTGCCCACGCACGGCTGGCGGATCATGTTCCTGGCCGGCGGCGCGATCTCGCTGGTCGTGCTGGTGCTGGCGGTGCTGGGCCTGCCGGAGTCGGCGAGCCACCGGATGACCGCCGTCGAGGAGCGGCCGTCGCCGGTCGCCGCCTTCGCGGCGCTCTTCCGCGAGCGCCGGGCCCTGCTGACTGCGCTGTTCGCCGTGGCGACGTTCGCCAACCTGCTCACGTGGTACGGCCTCAACACCTGGCTGACCACGTTGATGCGCGAGATGGACTACCCGCTCGGCTCCGCGCTGGGCTTCTCGCTGTGCCTCAACGCGGGCGCGGTCGTCGGCTCGCTCGTGCTGGTGATCGCGGCCGAGCGATGGGGGCTGCGCCAGGTCGCGGCCGTCTGCGGGGTGTTCACCGCGGCGGGCATCCTGGTCTGCGCGGCGGGCCCGCAGAACACCGGCGTGCTGCTCGGCACCGTCGCCGTCATCGGGACGGCCGCGCAGACCGCGTTGACGCTGATACTGGCGTCCGTGGCCGACTCCTACCCCACCCGCATGCGCGCCTCGGCCGTCGGCTGGGCCAACGGCACCGGCCGTGCGGGCGCCGTCGTCGCACCGGCGCTCGGCGGTGCCATCCTCGCCGCGGACCTCGGGCCCCGCGCGGTGTTCCTCGCCTTCGCCGCGAGCGCGCTGGTGGCGGCCGCCGTCATGGTCGTGCTCGCCGTGCGGGGGAGGCAGGCGCAATCATGACGCCCGTCTCGCAGGTCGTGGCTGCCCATCGCGCGCTGGCCGTGGCGGGCCACGGCGATCTCGTGTGGGGCCACGCCGCCGTGCGCGACCCCGACGGCGCCGGCATCTGGACCAAGGCCGCCGGCTGGGGGTTCGAGGAGGTCACCGAGTACCGCGTGGTGCTCGTCTCCCCCGACGGCGACGTGCTCGCGGGCACCGGCCGGCGCCACATCGAGTACCCGATCCACACCGGGATCCTCCGGGCCCGACCGGACGTCGGGGCCGTCGTCCACACCCACTCCCACGCCGCCACCGCCTTCGCCGCACTGGACGTACCGCTGCGCGCGCTCGACCACGACGGCGTCCTGTTCAGCGAGCCGGACGTCCCGCGCTTCCGCGGCACCGGCGGCCTGATCCGCACCGCGGCGCTGGGCGCGGACGTCGCCGCAGCGCTCGGCGACGCGCCCGCCGTACTGCTCCCGCGCCACGGCCTCGTCACCGTCGGCGCGTCGGTCGGGCAGGCAGTGATGCACGCGATCCTGCTCGACCGCGCCTGCCGCACGCAGCTCACCGCCATGGCGGCGGGCGAGCTGCGCAGCTGGTCCGACGCCGCCGAGTGCGCGGCGAAGCGGGCCGCCTGCTGGAACCCCACCCAGATCGACGCCGGCTGGCGCTACCTGCTTCGCGCCGCCGGCCTTCCCGAGGAGACGACATGACCGCCGAGATGATCGCCGGGGAACTGGCCGCGACCACCCGCAAGCACGACTGGCGCCTGCTCGTGGGCGGCGAGCTGGTGCCGGCCCGGTCGGGTGCCACGTTCAGCGACCCGTCGCCCGTCACCGGCGCGGTGATCGCCACCGTGCCCGACGCGGACGCCACGGACGTCGACGCGGCCGTGCAAGCCGCCCGCGCCGCCTTCCCAGCCTGGGCCGCGACGCCGCTGCCCGAGCGGGTGGCGGCCGTGCGCGAGATCGCGAACCGGGTGCGTACGCACGCCGCCGAGCTGGGCGCGCTGGACACGTTGGACGGCGGCAACATCGCCCGGCTCGCCCGCGCCGACGCCGTCTCGGGCGCCGCCATGCTCGACTTCTTCGCCGACTCCGCGCACGCCTTGACCGGGCAGACCATCCCGGCCTCCGAGGGCGCGGTGCACTACACGACACTGCAGCCGATCGGCGTCGTCGCGCGGATCGTGCCCTACAACCACCCGATCATGTTCGCGGCCGGCAAGATCGCCGCCCCGCTGATCGCGGGCAACTGCGTGCTGCTCAAGCCGCCGCACCAGGCCCCACTCTCGGCGCTGCGGCTGGGCGAGCTGATCGCCCACCTGGTGCCGCCGGGCGTCGTCTCCATCCTGACGGGCGCCGGCCCCGCGACCGGCGAGGCGATCGTGCGGCACCCGCAGATCCGCCGGATCGCCTTCATCGGCTCCGCCCCCACCGGGCAGAAGATCCAGGAGGCGGCTGCGCAGACCGGCATCAAGGACGTCAGCCTGGAGCTGGGCGGCAAGAACGCCCTGCTCGCCTTCCCCGACGCCGACCCGGTCGAGGTCGCCGAGGCGGCCGTGCGCGGCATGAACTTCACCTGGTCCGGCCAGTCGTGCGGCTCCACGTCGCGGCTGGTGGTGCACCGCAGCCTGCACGACCGGGTGGTGGCCGAGGTCGTCGCGCGGATCAGCGCGATGCGCATCGGCGACCCGTTCGACGAGACCACCGACGTCGGCGCGCTCGTCTCCCAGGACCAGTACGCCAAGGTGCTGCGCTACCTCGACATCGCGCGGGGCGAGGGGGCGAGGGTCGCCGTCGGCGGCACGCCCGTCGAGGGCGACGCGCTGATCGTGCCGCCGACGGTCTTCACCGGTGTCACCCCTGGGATGCGGATCGCCCAGGAGGAGGTGTTCGGCCCGCTGCTCTCGGTGATCCCGTTCGACACCGAGGAGGAGGCTATCGCGATCGCCAACGGGGTCGAGTACGGCCTCACCGCCGCCGTCTGGACGAACGACGTCCGCCGCGCCCACCGCGTCGCCGCCGCCGTCGAGGCCGGCTACGTCTGGATCAACGGTTCGTCGCGGCACTACGTCGGCACGCCGTTCGGCGGGGTCAAGTCCTCGGGGCTGGGCCGCGAGGAGTGCGTGGAGGAGCTGCTCAGCTTCACCGAGACCAAGGCCGTGCACCTCGCCTATCGCTGAGCACTCAGGTGGTGAAGCGGATCGTCGCGGCCGGGAGCTCGTCGCCGATCAGGTTCGAGGTCGTGCTGACCCGGAACTCCTGGCGCCCGGCGGGGTTGCCGATCCGGTAGGAGAGCACGCACGGCTCGTGGGCGGCGAGCACCTCGCAGACCTTGCCCCTCAGGTCCGAGTTCGGGCCGAAGACCGCACCGTTCAAGGCGATGCCCACCTTGTGATCGCACGTGACGGCATGCGTGATCAGCAACTGGCCACCGTCGGGCACGGCCTCGACGTAGGTCCGGCACTTGATCTTGAACGCCTCGGTCTCCTTCCAGTCGCCGAAGTCCTGCCAACCCGTGGCGGCGGCCGCCCCGCTCGACCCGAACGGGACGGTGGCCAGGGCTGCGGCTGCCGTCGTCGCGATGACGAGGAACCGGCGGATCGATCGAGTCCACATGAGATGAGTGCAGCAGCCGGGGATCACGGCCCCCAGCCCGCTGCGCAGCAGGGTTGACCCGCCGGGCATGCCGGCCGACCCAGGAATGCGTGCGGGCCGCACACCGTTGCCAGGAAAGTCAGCCATGGCCCTCCGGACCACCACGAGATGTGTGCATTCCGCACGCAAGGGCAGGAAAGCCACTTTCAGGCCCTGTGAGGGCAGGAAAGTGGCTTTCCTGCCCTCCACACGCACCCGGGGCAGGTGGCCGACCGTGCGCCGTACGCCACATGGAACCGTGTGGTCGTCACGGAGCCCTGTGGATCAACCACAAGGTTCCATGAGGCGACCACGCCAATCCGTGCGGCCGGTTCGGGGTCGACGTTGCACACGGACGCTCAGCCCGTCGGCACGGCCGCTCGCCACCGCCCCGGCGCCACGCCGTGGTGCCGTTTGAAGGCGGCGGCGAACGAGAACTCCGACGCGTACCCGAGCGAGTGGGCGACGGCCGCCAGCCCGGCGTCGCCGTCGCGCAGCTGTTCGCGGGCCAGCGCCATCCGCCAGTCCAGCACGTAGGTGAGCGGGGCGACGCCGAGCAGGCCGGTGAAGCGCCGGGCGAAGGTCGCCCGCGACAGCGAGGCCTCCGCGGCGAGGCCGGCGACGGTCCACGTCCGCCGCGGGTCAGCGTGGATCGCGCGCAGCGCCGGCCCGACCGCCGGATCGCCCATGGCGCGGTACCAGGCCGGTGCCGCTTCTAGGTCGACCGCGAGCTGCTCGCGCAGCGCCTGGATGAACACGACGTCCAGCAGGCTGTCCAGCAGCGCCTGCTGCCCGGGCGCCGACTGCAGCAGCTCGTTCGTGAAGACGTCCAGCGTCGAGCGCAGGCTCGAGCCGGCGCGGGGCCGCACGACGGTCAGGTCGGGCAGGCCGGCGAGCAGCCCGCTGCAGAGCTCGCCGTCGAACGTGTAGGCACCGCAGAAGAACGTCGTCGGCTGGCCGGGGCCCGACCCGAAGTGCCTGCGCACCGCGCCGCCGGCCGGGCCGGTCGCCGGGGCGCTCTCGAACTCGACCAGCCTGGCGCCGGGCGCGTGCGCCATGTGCTGCGACGACGGCCCGCGGACCAGCACCAGGTCGCCGGTCAGCACCCGGCGCGGATCGTCCGGGCTGTCGGCCCACGTGTACGCCTCGCCGCCGAGGATCCCGTGGATCGCGAGCTTCGCCCCGCTCGGGAACCGGATCCCCCAATCACCCTGCGCCGTCGAGTGCGAGAACACGGCGCCACGAGCGCGGGAACGCTGCAACATGTCCGTGAGAACGTCCATGACTTGAGACGATCGCATACGTCATCGAGCCGATCCAGCATGGAAGAGTGCAGCGAACCGAGGTGAAGTGGTCGTACAGCAAATCACGAACCGAGGAGGGCGACCATGGCGCTCGCAGTGCAGTTCGACGAGTACGGGGACATCGACGTGCTCCACGTCCGGGATGTTCCGCGGCCGCGGCCGGGTCGGAACGAGGTACTGGTCCGGGTCAGAGCGGCCGGGATCAACCCTGGTGAGAACGCGATCCGCAGCGGCGTGATGCACGACATTTGGCCCGCGACGTTCCCCTCGGGCGAGGGCAGCGACCTCGCGGGGGTCGTCGAGGAGGTCGGGGAAGGCGGGTCGACGTGGTCGGTCGGCGACGAGGTGATCGGCTGGGTGGACACCCGGGGCAGCCACGCCGAGCTGGTCGTCGTGCCCGAGGGGCACCTGGTGCGCCGCGACCCTGACGTGCCGTGGGAGGTCGGCGGCGCGTTGCTCGTCGCGGGCGGGACCGCCTTCGCGGCGGTGCGCGCGGTCGGTGCCGGCGCGGGCGAGACGGTGGTCGTCTCGGGCGCCGCAGGCGGCGTCGGGTCGATCGCGGTGCAGCTCGCGCGGCACTCCGGGGCGACCGTGATCGGACTCGCCGGAGAGGCCAACCACGCGTGGCTCGCCGAGCACGGGGTGGTCCCGATCGCCTACGGCGACGGTGTTGTCGACCGCATCCGGGCCGCGGCGCCCGGTGGGGTGGACGCGTTCGTCGACACCTTCGGCAGCGGCTACGTCGACATCGCGGTCGAGCTCGGCGTCGCGACGGACCGGATCAACACGATCATCGACTGGGAGGCCGCCGGGCGGACCGGCGTCAAGACCGAGGGCTCGGCTACGGGGTCGACCGTCGAGGTGCTCGGCGAGCTCACGAAGCTCGTCGCGGCCGGCGAGCTCGACGTCCCGATCGCGGCGACCTACCCGCTCACCGAGGTCCGCAGCGCGTTCCGGCAGCTGATGGAGCGCCACACCCGGGGCAAGATCGTCCTGCTCCCCTGACCGTCGACAACGACGTTCTGGCTGTTTGTGAGCGCTAACAACAGCCAGAACGTCGTTGTCAACGGCTACCGTGCGCGCCATGCCTCCGGCGTTGATCGCCCTAGATCCCGACGACCACCACGCCGAGCACGTCGGCCACACCGCGGACGGTCTGCAGTTCTTCCTCACCACACCGTTCGTTGCGGAGAACGAGCCCGATCCGGGACGCGAGTTCGTCGCCCTCTTCCTCTTCGACGCCGAAGGTGCGCTCGTCGAGGCGAGGATCGACGACTTCGGGCCGCGTGCGTCGCTCGACGAGGCCCGACTACGGGAGCGCTATGACAGCCACCTGGCCGCGCTCGGCGAAGTGACGATCGATCGGATCGTCATAGCGCCCTTCTCGGTCGAACGGTTCGGCACGGCCTTCGGGCTCATCGTCGACGATGACGACGACGAGTGCTGGGTGACGCTGGAGCCGGGCGACTACATGGCGTTCTGCGCACCGTGGGACAGCGGCGAGTACTGCACCTGACCGACGCGTCACCTCAGCCGCAGGAGCGCCTCGACGCCGGCGAGGAAGGTTTCGCGCACCGGGTCCGGATCCGACAGGCAGCCGGCGACCATCGCGCCGTCCCGCAGCATCACGAAGTGTCGGCCCGCCGGCCCGGCCGGGGCGTCCCCGACCTGGGCGAGCAGTTCGGTGACCGCCTCGAGGAACCACTGGCGATGCTCCAGCACCTGGCGGTGCACCGGATGCGCCGGGTCGGGGTACTCGGCCGCGGCGTTGAGGAACGCGCAACCGCGGAAGCCCGGACGCCGGACGTCGTCGGCGATGTCGGCAGCGACCGCCCGAACGGCATCCACAGCCGAACCGCCGCCCGACTCACCACCAGCCCGGGAACTCTCGAAGCGGTCGCGCAGCGCCCGATCGGCCTCCGCGAGATACGAGACGACGAGGTCTTCCTTGCCGGGGAAATGGCGGTAGAACGTCGCCCGGGTCGTGCTCGCCTCCGTGATGATCCGGTCGACCCCGACCGAATGCAGCCCCTCGGCGTAGAAGATGCGGCTCGCCGTGCCCAGCAGCCGGGTTCGAGCCTCGGACGGCGGTCGATCACTCACCCTCGGCAAACTACCAGACAGAACGTTCGTTCTTGACAACCGCGGTGTCGCTCTGCCAGCGTGATGAAGGACAGCAAGACCGAACGTTCTATCTCGACTTCGAGGAGCCCCTCCATGAGCACCATCGCCACCCCCACCGCCATCGGCTTCGCACCGGTGTTGCGGCGGCTCTACTTCGTCCGGTTCGCGTTCGCGATCGTCTGGGCGGCCCTGCTGGTGGTGGCCGGGCGCCAGCTCGGGCCGGTCGGCGCCGTCCTCGTCGTGCTGTACCCGCTGTTCGACGTGGCCAGCGCCGTCGTCGATGCCCGTGCGTCGAGGTCTTCGTCGCGGTGGGGCCTGTACGTGAACATCGCCATCAGCTCGCTCGCCGCGATCGGACTGGGCGTCGCCGCCACCTCGGGGATTCCCGCGGTCCTGCGTGTCTGGGGAGCGTGGGCCGTGGTGGCCGGCATCGTCCAGCTCGTCGTCGCGATCAACAGGCGGACGCTGGGCGGCCAATGGCCGATGATGCTCAGCGGCGGCCTCTCCGTGCTCGCCGGCACCAGCTTCGTCCTGATGGCGGCCGCGCCGGAGCCCTCGCTCGCGAGCGTCGCCGGCTACGCAACGCTCGGGGGGATCTTCTTCCTCGTCTCGGCGCTGCGCCTGGGCGGCGCAGCCACCCGGAACTGAGCGATCCCCGATTGCCGCTCGTCTTTCCTGTTCGTGCGCGGTGCCCGTGGTTAGGAATACCGAGTACCCGACGAGAGGAAGCATGATGATCACAGGTATCGGACGGCTCGCGGACCGGCTGCTGCAGGTCGTCGTGCCGGCGACATCGGCGATGGCGGCCGCGGACGCGTGCATGAACCGGTGCGGCTCGTCGTGCACCGACTACGCGTGCTGCAGCCTCGGCAGCGTGGGCTCGCTGTTCTGGATCCGCTCCTGCCCGCGCTCGACGGGCGGGTGCTACCAGCAGTTCTCGGGGAAGTGCTGACGAGCCCCGAACACCACTGATCAGGCGCCGCGGTCCGTGCCGAACCGCAACAGTGTCCGCGACCGCCAGACCTCACCCCGGCGCAGCACCGGCGACGGGAAGTCGGGCCGGTTCGGCGCATCGGGGAACTGCTGCGGCTCCAGGCACAAGGCGTCGCCCTGCCGCACCGGCCGCCCGTCGTGGCGGAGCACGCTGCCGTCGAGCATGTTGCCCGAGTAGACCTGCAGCCCCGGCTGGTCGGTGAACAGCGTGAGGGTGCGCCCGGACGCCGGCTCCCGCACGTGCGCGGCGATCGGCAGGTCATCCTCGCGCGGCCCTCGCCCGCCGAGCACGAACGTGTGGTCGTACCCGCGGGCCCGCTGCAGCTGCGGGTGCGGATCACGTAGCCGCTCCCCCAGCCGCACGGGCCGGCGCAGGTCGAACGGCGTGCCCTCGACCGGAGCCGGGCCGCCCTCGGGCACCAGGTCGGCGTCGATCGGCAGGTACGAGTCGGCGTGCACGGTGATCTCGTGGTCCTCCACCGACCCCGCCCCGCCGTGCAGCGCGAAGTACGCGTGCTGCGTGAGGTTGACGACGGTCGGCGCGTCCGTCGTCGCCTCCAGCTCGACGAGCAGGTCGGGCCCGCGCACGGTGTACGTGACGGCGGCCTGCAGCGTGCCGGGGAAGCCGTTCTCCCCGTCCGGGCTGACGTGCCGCAGCGTCACCGCGCCACCGTCCACTCCCGGTTGCACATCCTCTGCCTGCCAGATCGCGCAGTCGAACGCGCCCGGCCCGCCGTGCAGCGTCGCGCCCGGTTCGTTGCGCGGCAGCACGTGCTCCCGCCCGTCGAGGGTGAACCGGCCGCCGCCGATCCGGTTGGCGTAGCGGCCCACGATCGCGCCGACGAAGTTGCGGTCGTCCGCGTAGTCGGCCAGTCCGATGGCGACCTCGTCCCACCAGCCCGCCCGGTCCGGCGCCCGCAACCGGGCGATCCGCGCGCCGCGCGGCTCCACGCCCAGTTCGAGCCCGGACGACCGGATGCCGATCACCTGGACGCCATCACAGGGCTCCGGCCAGCCGGTGGTAGGCCTGGTTCCAGCGCAGCTCCCGGACGAACCGGCGGGTGGTCGTGTGCTCGTCGATCACCAGCAGCTCCGTGCGGGCCAGCTCGGCCAGGTCGTTCACGATCTCCGTCGAGAGCGCGGTGGAGAGCACCGTGTGGTGCGGTCCGCCGGCGGTGATCCACGCCTCGGCGGACGTGCGCAGGTCCGGTCGCGGGGTCCAGACCGCCCGCGCGACGGGCAGGTTCGGCAGCGGCTCGTCCGGTTCGACGACGTCGATCTCGTTCAGCACCAGCCGGAACCGGTCGCCCATGTCCGACATCCCCAGCACCACGGCCGGCCCGGGGGCCGCGTCGAACACCATGCGCACCGGGTCCTCCCGGCCGCCGATGCCGAGCGGGTGGATCTCCACCCGTGGCCGGTCCGCCGCGATCGACGGGCACACTTCCAGCATGTGCGCGCCCAGGATCCGCTGCGGCCCCGGGCCGAGGTGGTAGGTGTAGTCCTCCATGAACGACGTGCCGCCGGGCAGGCCCTCGGCCGCGACCTTGAGGGCGCGCAGCAGCATCGCGGTCTTCCAGTCGCCCTCGCCGGCGAAGCCGTAGCCGTCGGCCATCAGCCGCTGCACCGCCAGGCCAGGCAGCTGCCGCAGTGCGCCGAGGTCCTCGAAGTTCGTCGTGAACGCCCTGGAGCCGGACTCGTCGAGCAGCGCCCGCAGCCCCAGCTCGATCCGGGCCGAGTAACGCAGCGACTCGTGCCGCTCCCCACCGGCCCGCAGCTCGGGCACCACGTCGTAGCGCTCGGCGTACTCGGCGACCAGGTCGTCCACTTCGGAGTCGAGGCTGCCGTGCACGGCCGCGGCGAGGTCGGTGACGGCGTAGCCGTTCACCGTCACGCCCCAGCGCCACTGCGCCTCCGTGCGGTCCCCCTCGGTCACGGCGACGTCGCGCATGGTGTCGCCGAACCGCGCCAGCCGCAGCGAGCGCACCTCCGCCCAGGCCCGGGTGGCCCGCGTCCACGCCTCGATCCGCTCCCCCACCGCCGGGTCGTCGACGTGCCCGGCCACGACCGTGCGCACGACACCCAGCCGCGCGCCGATGTAGCCGAACTCCCGGTCGCCGTGCGCGGCCTGGTTGAGGTTCATGAAGTCCATGTCGATGCTCGCCCACGGCAGCGCCCGGTTGGCCTGCGTGTGCAGGTGCAGCAGCGGCCGGCGCAGCGCGTCGAGCCCGTGGATCCACATCCGCGCCGGGGAGAACGTGTGCATCCACGCGATCACGCCGACGCACTGCGGGTCGGCGTTCGCCGCCAGCATCGTGCGCAGGATGCCGTCGGCGTCGGTCAGCACCGGCTTCCACACCACCGGCACGGGCAGCCGGTCGTCGAGCCGCTCGGCGATCTCCCGCGACTGGTCGGCGACCTGCTTGAGCGTCTCCTCCCCGTACAGGCCCTGGCTGCCGGTCAGGAACCAGATCTCACCGGTCACGCGGACACCGTCCGCTGGCCGTAGACCTGCTGGTAGCGGTCGTGCAACGCGGTGACCTCCGCCTCGGGGATGGGGACGAGCGGGCCGAGCTGGCGCGCCAGGTGGGTGGTGCGGGCGACGTCCTCGCACATCACGGCGGCCTTCACCGCAGCCCGCGGATCGGCCCCGACGCTGAACACGCCGTGGTTGGCCATGATCACGGCCGGCGAGCGGTGCCCGGAGAGCGTCTCGACGATCCCGCGGCCGATCGAGTCGTCGCCGATCAGCGCGAACGGGCCCAGCGGGATCTCCCCGCCGAACTCGTCGGCCATCGCGGTGAGCGCGCACGGCACCGCCTCGTGCCGCGCCGCCCACGCGCTGGCGTAGGGCGAGTGCGTGTGCACCACCCCGCCGACGTCCATGTGCCGGTAGACGTAGGCGTGCGCCGCGGTGTCCGACGACGGCGCCAGCTCGCCCTCGACGAGCTCCCCGTCCAGGTCGCACACAACGATGTGCTCCGGGGTCAGCTCGTCGTAGGAGACGCCCGACGGCTTGATCACGAAGAGGTCGGCGCCCGGCACCCGGCCCGACACATTGCCGGAGGTCCAGGCGACCAGCCCGTAGCGCACCAGCTCGGCGTGCAGGGCGCAGACCTGCTCGCGCAGCCGCTCCACGGTCGAGTTCACACGTTCTCCTTCTTCTCGTTCCGCTTCGCCGTCGCCTCGACTCGCAGTGCGTGCAGGCGATGCATGACGTCGTTCGCGCCGCGTCCGAAGTGGTCGTGCAGCAGTTCGTACTCGGCGTAGAGCCGGTCGTAGGCGGCGGCGCGGTCCGGGTCGGGCCGGTAGCGATCGCGCTCCACCCGCCCCATGACGGCCGCCGCGGCCGGCACGTCCGGGTAGCAGCCGGCTGCGACCGCGGCGTGGATGGCCGAGCCGAGAGCCGGACCCTGCGCGGAGCCGATCACCGACAGCGGGCGGTCGCACACGTCGGCGGTGATCTGCATGAGCAGCTCGTTGCGCAGCAGCCCGCCGGCCACCACCAGCTCGGTGACGGGCACCCCGGCGTCCTCGAACGCCGCGATGATCGTGCGGGTGCCGAACGCGGTCGCCTCCAGCAGCGCCCGGTAGGTGTCCTCCGGGCGGGTCGCCAGGGTCTGCCCGACGACCAGCCCGGAGAGCTCGTGGTCGACGAGCACGCTGCGGTTGCCGGCGTGCCAGTCGAGCGCGACCAGCCCGTGCTGGCCGACCTGCTGCTCCGCGGCGAGCGCCGTGAGCAGCTCGTGCACGTCGACGCCGCGGCGGGCGGCCTCCTCGTGGTACGCGGGCGGCACGGCGGTGTCGACGAACCAGCCGAAGATGTCGCCGACGCCCGACTGGCCGGCCTCGTAGCCCCACTTCCCCGCGACGATCCCGCCATCGACCACCCCGCACATGCCCGGCACCTGGGCGAGCCGGTCGGCGACCATCACGTGGCACGTCGAGGTGCCCATGATCGCCACCAGCTGCCCGGATTCGAGCGCGTTCGCGGCCGGCACGGTGACGTGCGCGTCGACGTTGCCCACCGCGACCGCGATGCCTTCGGGCAGGCCCGTCCAGGCTGCGGCCTCGGCGCTGAGCGCGCCCGCGCGGTCGCCGAGCGCGCCGATCGGCTGCGCCAGCTTGTCCTCGACGAACCCCGCGAAGGCCGGGTTCAGTGCGGCGAGGAACGCCCGGTCCGGGTACCGGCCGTCCTGCAGGATGCCCTTGTACCCGGCGCTGCAGGCGTTGCGGACGTAGCTCCCGCACAGCCGCCAGACGATCCAGTCGGCCGCCTCCACCCAGCGCCGGGTGCGGGCGTAGACCTCGGGATCCTCCTCCAGCAGCTGCAGCGCCTTGGCGAACTCCCACTCGCTGGAGATCCGCCCGCCGTAGCGGGCCAGCCACGGCTCGCCGCGCTCCGCGGCGAGCGCGTTGATGCGCTCGGCGTGCGGCTGGGCGGCGTGGTGCTTCCACAGCTTCGGGTAGGCGTGCGGGCGGCCGGCCAGCTCGGGCAGTTCGCACAGCGGCGTGCCGTCGGAGAGCGTCGGCAGGATCGTGCAGGCGGTGAAGTCGGTCGCGATGCCGACGACGTCGCTCGCCGCCACCCCGGACGCCGCCAGCGCCTTGGGCACCGCCACCCGCAGCACGTCGACCCAGTCCGACGGCACCTGCAGCGCCCACGCGGGCGGCAGCGGCTCGCCGGTCGCGGGCAGCTCCCGCTCCATCGACCCGTGCGCGTAGGGGTGCACGGCGTCGGCGAGCACCTCGCCGTCGGACACGCGGACGACGACCGCCCGCCCCGAGAGCGTGCCGAAATCGACACCGATCGTCACAGCGTTGGACGGGGCGTTCACGGGGGCGGTCACCGGGGTCCTCCTCGGACGATCACGCGCTGGAGCACGACGAAGGCCAGCAACAACACCCCGATGACGATCTTGGTCCACCAGGAGCTGAGCGTGCCCTCGAACGAGATGACGGTCTGGATCAGGCCGAGCACGAGCACACCGAGCAGCGAGCCTGCGACCAGCCCGACCCCGCCGGAGAGCAGCGTGCCGCCGATGACGGTGGCGGCGATCGCGTCCAGCTCGGTGCCGACCGCGGCCAGGCTGTAGCCCGAGAGGGCGTAGAACGCGAACAGCAGCCCGCCCAGTGCCGAGCAGAACCCGCTGATCGCGTAGACGCCGACCCGGATCCGCGCGACCGGCAGGCCCATCAGCATCGCCGAGTGGCTGCTGCCGCCCACCGCGTAGACGCCGCGGCCGAATCGGGTGCAGGCCAGCACGTAAGCGGCGATCGCTACGACCGCCAGCGCAACCAGCACCGACGGGCTGACGTAGAGCTCGGTGCCGGGCAGGTACACCGCCCCGGTGGCGAACGCGGTGAACAGCGGGTCGCGGATCGGGATCGACTCGACGCTCACCACGTAGCAGAGGCCGCGGGCCAGGAACATGCCCGCGAGCGTCACGACGAACGGCTGGACGTCCAGGTAGTGGATCACCGCGCCCATCGCCAGCCCGAGGGCCGTGCCCAGCACGAGCACCAGCAGCATGACGGGCACCGGCGCCCAGCCCGCAGCGAGCAGCTTCGCCGAGAGCACGCCGGACAGCGCCACCACGGAGCCGACCGAGAGGTCGATCCCGCCGGTGAGGATCACGAACGTCATGCCCACCGCGAGCACGATGAGGAAGGCGTTGTCGACGAACAGGTTGAGCAGCACCTGCCCGGAGAAGAACCCGTCGTAGCGCAGCGAGCCGCCGGCGAACAGCGCCACGAACAGCACGAACGTCGCCAGCGTCGGCACCAGTCGCCGGCTCGGCCGCCACGAGCGGCTGCGCGCGGCGCTCGCCGCGGGCGTCGTCGTGCCGGTCGGCATCGTCGCGGTCATGGGGTCGCCACCCGCTCCCCGACCGGACGTCGCCGGTGCAACAGCGCGCGCACCTTCTCCGCCTGCAGCAGGAACACCACGATGATCACGGCGGCCTTGAAGACCAGCGACACCTCCGGCGGGATGCCGGCCGTGTAGACGGTCGTCGTCAGCGTCTGCAGGATCAGCGCGCCGAGCAGCGTGCCGCCGATCGAGTAGCGCCCGCCCGTGAGCAGCGTGCCGCCGATCACGACGGCCAGGATCGCGTCCAGCTCGATCCACAGCCCGGCGTTGTTGGCGTCGGCCGCCGTCACGTTCGAGCTGATCATCAGCCCCGCGACGCCGGCGCAGAGCGCCGCGAACACGTACCCGCCCCAGACGATCCCACGGGCCCGCACTCCGGACAGGCGGCTCGCGGTCGGGTTCACCCCGACCGACTCGATCAGCAGGCCCAGCGCCGTGCGGCGGGTCAGCAGCGCGACGGCCGCGAACATCACCGCGGCCACCACGACCGCGACCGGCAGCCCCAGCAGGAACCCGCCGCCCAGCTCCGCGAACAGCGGGTTGGCGACGGTGATGATCTGCCCGTCGGTGATCAGCATCGCCAGCCCGCGTCCCGCCGTCATCAGCACGAGCGTCGCGATGATCGGCTGGATGCCGAACGCGGCGACCAGCAGCCCGTTCCACGCCCCGAGCACGAGCGCGAGGCCCAGCGCGAGCACGATCCCGACGAGCGCGGTGCCGGGGTCGGTCGGGTCGGACGCGCCCGCGATCCACGTGCAGGCCACCGACCCGGCGATGGCGACGGTCGCGCCGACCGAGAGGTCGATGCCGCGGGTGGCGACGACCAGCGTCATGCCCAGCGCGATCAGCGCGGTCGGCGCCCCGTTCTTGAGGATGTCGACCACGCTGCCGAACAGGTGCCCGTCGACGACCCGCAGCGCCAGGAAGCCCGGCGTGACCACGACGTTGACCAGCAACAACACCAGCAGCGCGGCCGCCGGCAGCACCAGCGGCGAGCGTCGCAGCCTTTCACCCAGCGACTCACGCAAGGTGCCCACCCCCGCTCGCGATCAGCTCCATCACGCGCCCGACCGACGCATCGGCCCGCGGCAGCTCGCCGACCTTTCGCCGGTCGCGCAGCACAGCCACCCGGTCGGAGAGGCGCACGACCTCCTCCAGCTCTGCCGAGACGAACACGACGCCGAGCCCGTCGCCGGCGAGCTCGGCCACCAGCTGCTGGATCTGGGCCTTCGCGCCGACGTCGATCCCGCGGGTCGGCTCGTCGAGGATCAGCAGCCGCGGCTCGGTGATCAGCCAGCGCGCCAGCAGGCACTTCTGCTGGTTGCCGCCCGAGAGGTTGCGCAGCAGCGCGTCCGGGTCGGCCGGGCGGATGTCGAGCGCGGAGATCCAGCGCGCGACCAGCTCGTCGGCCGTCCGGCGCGGGATGCGCCGCGCCCAGCCGCGGCGGGCCTGCAGCGCCAGCACGATGTTGTCGCGCACCGTCAGGTCACCGACAACGCCCTCTCCCTTGCGGTCCTCCGAGCAGAACGCGATGCCCTCGGCGACCGCGGCGTGCGGCCCGCGCAGCCGCACCGGACGCCCGCGGACCTGCAACGACCCGGCGTCGGGGCGGTCGGCCCCGAACAGCAGCCGCACCAGCTCCGTGCGACCGGACCCGAGCAGCCCGGCCAGCCCGACCACCTCACCCGGCCGCACGTCGAGGTCGGCCGGCTCGATCGCGCCGCCGCGCCCGATCCCACGTGCGGCGAGCACCGGGGTGACGGTCGGGTCGCCCGCCACCTCGGCGGCCGGTTCCCGGTCGAGGTCGGCGAGCACCGCGAGCTCGTGGCCGACCATCTTCGCCACCATGTCCAGCCGCGGCAGCTCCGCGACCAGGTGCTCCCCCACCAGCCGGCCGTTGCGCAGGATCGTCACGCGGTCGGCGATCTCGTACACCTGGTCGATGAAGTGGGAGACGAACAGGACCGCCACCCCGTCCGCGCGCAGGCCGCGCACGATCCGGAACAGCTCCGCCACCTCGGTCGCGTCGAGGCTGGACGTCGGCTCGTCGAGGATCAGCACGTCGGCCTCGAGGTCGACGGCCCGGGCGATCGCGACGAGCTGCTGCACCGCGAGCGGGTGCTCGCCGAGCGCGGAGTCCGGGTCGACGTCCAGGCGCAGGCGGGCCAGCAGCTCGCCGGCCCGCCGGCGGACACCGCGGCGGTCGATGCGGCCGCCCTGCCAGACCGGTCGGCGGGGTTCGCGCCCCAGGAGGATGTTCTCCGCCACCGACAGGTTGGGACAGAGGTTCACCTCCTGGTAGACGGTCGCGATCCCGGCGGCCTGCGCGGCGGCCGGACCGGAGAACACCGCCGGCTCGCCGCGGACGGTCACCGTGCCGCCGTCCAGGCCGTACACCCCGGTCAGCGCCTTGATCAGCGTCGACTTGCCGGCGCCGTTCTCGCCCATCAGGGCGTGCACCTCGCCCGGCAGCAGCCGGAAGTCGACCCCGTCGAGCGCCTTGACCCCGGGGAAGCCGATCTCGATGCCGCGCATGGCGACGACCGGTTCTGGCATGACGTGCGCCTGCCGTTCCAGCTCAGTACTTGCGCTCGGGCAGCGCGGCCGTTGCCTGGGACTGGTCGAAGGTCGTCTCCTCGGTGAGGACGCGGGCCGGCACCTGCTCACCGGCGTGCACCTTCTTCGCCAGGTCCATCAGCTGCGGGCCGAGCAGCGGGTTGCACTCGACGATGAAGTTGATCTTCCCCTGGGAGAGCGCGGTCATCCCGTCCTTCACCGCGTCCACCGAGATGATCTTGATGTCCTTGCCTGGCACCTTGCCGGCGGCCTCGATCGCCTCGATCGCGCCGAGCGCCATGTCGTCGTTGTGCGCGTAGACGACGTCGATCTTCGGCTGGGACTTGAGGAACGCCTCCATCACCTGCTTGCCGCCGGAGCGGGTGAAGTCGCCGGTCTGCGAGGCGACGACCGAGATGCTCGGGTTGGCCGCGATCGCCTTGGCGAAGCCCTCCTTGCGGTCGATCGCCGGCGCCGCGCCCGTCGTGCCCTGCAGCTCGACGACCGCGACCGGGGCCGCCGCGGCGCCCTGGTACTGCGCGACCAGCCATTCGCCGGCCTTCGTGCCCTCCACCACGAAGTCCGAGCCGAGGAACGTCTTGTAGAGCGACGTGTCGGGCGAGTCGACGGCGCGGTCGGTGAGGATCACCGGGATGTTGGCGCGCTTGGCCTCCTGCAGCACCGCGTCCCAGCCGGTCTCCACGACCGGGGAGAAGGCGATGATGTCGACCTTCTGCTGGATGTAGGAGCGGATCGCCTTGATCTGGTTCTCCTGCTTCTGCTGGGCATCGGAGAACTTCAGCTCCACGCCCGCGGCCGCGGCCGACTCCTGGACGGACTTCGTGTTCGCCGTCCGCCAGCCGCTCTCCGCGCCGACCTGGGAGAAGCCCATCACCAGCTTCCCGTCGCCGCCGGCGGCGCCACCGGGCGCCGCGGGCGTGGGAGCGGAGCCGCAGGCGGCGAGCGCGGTGGCGAGCACCGCTGCCGCGGCGATGCGACCGAGCAGCATTCGCCTGGATGTCAGCGTCGACATGGGTTCACCCTTCGGGCCATGACCGGATCGTGTGTAGCGCGGGCCACATTGTTAGCGCTCACATTTCGTGGCGTCAAGGGCATCCGAGGCAACGATTGCGTCGCAGAGTCCGTGCAGGCAGGTTGACTGATCGCAACCGCTTGCAACTCGATGGAGAGCGCTCACATGAAGGCCTGGACAGCGCGCAGGTGGGAGGCGCTACCGTCTACCCATGGACGTGACCACGGGACGCGAGCCGTCGATGTTCGACGTCGCGAAGCTAGCCGGCGTTTCCCACCAGACGGTGTCGCGTGTGCTCAACGGCCATACGAACGTCAAGGAGGCCACCCGCCTGCGCGTGCGCACGGCGATCGCCGAGCTGGGCTACCGGCCCAACCGCGCCGCGAGGGCGCTGGCCACCGGCCAGTCCCGCACCCTCGGCGTGGTCGCCCCGCGCTCGACCCTCTACGGCCCGGCGTCGCTGCTCGCCGCGTTCGAGGAGACGGCGGGCGCCGCCGGGTTCGCGGTGAGCGTCTCGCGCGTCCGCACGTTCGAGACCGCGGCCGTGCAGCTCGCCGTCACCGCCCTGCTCGACCAGCGCGTCTCCGCGATCGCCGCGATCGTGCCGGTGCGCGGCGCCGCCGAGGCGCTCGCCGACCTGCCCTCCGGCACCCCGCTCGTCACGATCGACGGGCCGCTCTCCACCGCCGCCACCACTGCCACAGCGGCCGCCAGCACCGTGGCCGTCGACCAGCGGCAGGGCGGCCGGCTCGCGACCCGTCACCTCCTGGATGCCGGGCACAGCACCGTGTGGCACGTCTCCGGGCCGCAGGACTGGTTCGACGCCGCCGGCCGCACCGAGGGCTGGGCCGCCGTGCTGCGGGAGGAGGGCCGGACGGTGCCGCCGCCCGTGCCCGGCGACTGGACCGCGGCGTCGGGCTACCGCGCCGGCCAGCTGCTGGGCCGGATGCCCGAGGTCGACGCGATCTTCGTGGCCAACGACGCCATGGCCCTGGGTGTGCTGCACGCCCTGCACGAGCTCGGTCGCCGCGTACCCGAGGACGTGAGCGTGGTCGGGTTCGACGACGTCCCCGAGTCGGCCCACTACATCCCGCCGCTCACAACCGTGCGCCAGGACTTCGAGGCCGTCGCGACGGGTGCGGTCGGCGTGCTGCTGGAGCAGCTCGAAGGCTCGGACCGCCCCGCCGACCAGGTCGTGACGCCCACCCTCGTCGAGCGCAGCAGCGTCGCCCGTCGCTGACCCCAGAGGACACAACCGCACCTCAGCGGGCGGCGCCCGCGCGTCGCTTGTTGTAGAGGTCGAACGTCACGGCCAGGAGCAGCACGAAGCCCTTCACCATCGACTGCACCGACTGGTCGACGCCCATCAGCTGCATGCCGTTGCTCATCACGGCCATGATCAGGCCGCCGGCCATCGCCCCGACGACGGTACCCACGCCGCCGGTCACGGCCGCGCCGCCGATGAACGCCGCGGCGATGGCGTCCAGCTCGAACATGTTGCCGGCCGCGGGCTGCGCACCGTTCGAGCGCGACGAGTAGATGACGCCGGCGATCCCGGACAGCAGGCCCATGTTCACGAAGATCCAGAAGTTGACCGCGCGGACCTTCACCCCTGACAGCGTCGCCGCCGCGAGGTTCCCGCCGATCGCGTAGACCTGCCGGCCGAACACCGAGCGCCGCGTGACCACGCCGTACACCAGCACCAGCACGCCGAGCACGATCAGGACGACCGGCAGCCCACGTGCGTTCGCGAGCTGCCAGGCGAAGTACATGACCACCGCCCCGACCAGCACCACCCGCGCGACGAACAGCGGGAACGACTCCACCGGCTGGTGGTAGGTGATGCGCGCGACGCGCGTGCGGAACCCGTTCACCGCGTAGCCCGCCACCCCGACCGCGCCGATCACGAGCGTGAACACGTCGTAGCCGTCGCCGCCGAACAGGCCGTTGAGGAACCCGCTCGCGATCTGCTGGTACTCCGCGGGGAACGGCGAGAGCGAGATGTTGTCCAGCACCCGCAGCGTCAGGCCGCGGAAGAGCAGCATGCCGGCGAGCGTGACGATGAACGCCGGGATCCCGACGTAGGCCACCCAGAACCCGTGCCACGCGCCCACCGCGAGCCCGACGGCGAGCGCCGCGAGCACCCCCAGCCACCACGGCAACCCCTGGCCGATCACCAGCACCGCGGAGATCGCTCCGGTCAGCGCCACCACCGAGCCGACCGACAGGTCGATGTGCCCGGCGATGATCACGATGACCATGCCGATGGCCAGCACGAGGATGTAGGAGTACTGCAGCACGATGTTGGTGACGTTGACCGGGCTGAGCGAGACCCCGCCGGTCAGGATCGCGAACAGCGCGACGATCACCACGAACGCGACGTAGATGCCGCTCTGGCGGAGGTTGCGGGTGATCAACGCCCGGATGTCGCTGGTGCCTACGTGCAGCGCGGCGGCCGTCGTGCTCTCCTCGGCCCGGCCGGACGGCGGCGCGGTCCTGGTCATCGGACGGGCTCCTTCTCCTGGGTCATGAGCGCCATCAGGCGCTCCTGCGTCGCCTCGGCGACCGGCAGCTCACCGGTGATGCGACCGGCGGACAGCGTGTAGATGCGGTCGCAGATCCCCAGCAGCTCGGGCAGCTCGGACGAGATGACCAGCACCGCCTTCCCCGCGGCGACCAGCCGGTTGACGATCAGGTAGATCTCGTACTTGGCGCCGACGTCGATCCCGCGGGTCGGCTCGTCGAGCAGCAGCACGTCCGGGTCGGTGAACAGCCACTTCGACAGCACGACCTTCTGCTGGTTGCCGCCGGAGAGCGTGCCGACGACGCTCATCACGCTCGGCGCCTTGATCGCGAGGGTGCGCCGGCTCTCCTCGGCCACCTTGATCTCCTCGTTGCCGTTCACCCAGCCCCGGCGCGCGAGCTTGCGCAGCCCGGCGGCGGAGACGTTGCGACGGATGTCGTCGATGAGGTTGAGGCCGTAGCGCTTGCGGTCCTCGGTCGCGTAGGCGATGCCGT
Organism: Pseudonocardia sp. TRM90224; assembly: GCF_021245725.1. Taxonomy (GTDB): domain Bacteria; phylum Actinomycetota; class Actinomycetes; order Mycobacteriales; family Pseudonocardiaceae; genus Pseudonocardia. The sequence goes on from NZ_JAJGSX010000057.1 coordinate 31,987, forward strand.
TCTCGATCGCCTCCGCGACCGTGCGGGCCCGCACCGGCCGCCCCCGCACGAACAGCCGGCCGCTGATGCCGCGGCCGTACGAGCGCCCGAAGACGCTCATGGCCAGCTCGGTGCGCCCGGCGCCCATCAACCCGGCGATGCCCACCACCTCACCGGCTCGCACGTTGAGGCTCACCCCGTCGACGACCGTGCGGTCCTGCGTGGCGTGCCGGACCGTCCAGTCCTCGATGCGCAGCACCTCCTCGCCCGGCGCGGACACCCGCCACGGGTAGAAGCTGTCCAGGTCGCGGCCGACCATCCCGCGGATGATCCGCTCCTGGGTGGCGTCAGGCTCGCCCATGTCCATGGTCTCGACGGTGTGCCCGTCGCGGATCACGGTCGTGCGGTCGGCGACGCTGACGATCTCGCCCAGCTTGTGCGAGATCATGATCGAGGTGATCCCGCGGTCCTTCAGCCGGCGCAGCAGGTCCAGCAGGTGCTCGGAGTCGGTGTCGTTGAGCGCCGCGGTCGGCTCGTCGAGGATCAGCAGCCGCACGTCCTTCGACAGCGCCTTCGCGATCTCCACCAGCTGCTGCTTGCCCACGCCGAGCTGACCGACCGGCGTCACCGGGTTCTCGTCCAGCCCGACCTCGGCGAGCAGCCGGCCGGCCTCGGCGTTGGTGCGGTTCCAGTCGATGAGCCGGCCCCGACCGCGCCGCTCGTTGCCCAGGAAGATGTTCTCCGCGATCGACAGGTGTGGCACCAGCGCGAGCTCCTGGTGGATGATCACGATCCCGACGTGCTCGCTGTCGCGGATGCCGGCGAACCGCACCGGTGTCCCGTCGAAGACGATCTCCCCGTCGTACGTGCCGGCCGGGTGCACCCCGGAGAGCACCTGCATCAGCGTCGACTTCCCGGCGCCGTTCTCCCCGCAGACCGCGTGGATCTCACCGCGCCGGACCTCGAGGTTCACGTCGTCCAGCGCGGTTACACCCGGGAACGTCTTGGTGATGCCGTGCATCTCCAGGATGCGGTCGACCGACACGTCCGGCACGTCCCGACCTCAGCCCGCCTGGCCCTTGGCGACCTCGTCGGCCGTCCAGTAGCCGGAGTCGACGAGCACGGGCTTGATGGTGTCGGCGTACACCGTCTCGACCGGGAGCAGGAACGACGGCACGACCTTCACCCCGTTGTCGTAGGTCGTGGTGTCGTTCGCCTTCGGCTGGGTGCCACCGAGGAAGGCCTGGCCAGCGACGACGGCCTGCTCGGCGAGCAGCCGGGTGTCCTTGAAGATCGTCGAGTTCTGCACGCCGTCGGCGATCAGCTTGACCGACGCGATCTCGGCGTCCTGGCCGGTGACGACCGGCATCGGGTTCTGCGCCGTGCCGTAGCCGGCGTTCTGCAGCGCCGTGATGATGCCGCGCGAGATCCCGTCGTAGGGCGAGAGCACGCCCTGCAGCTTCGTGCCGTCGTTGTAGCTGGAGGTCAGCAGGTCCTCCATGCGCCGCTGCGCGGTCTCCTGCTGCCACCGCAGGATCGCGCCCTGCTCGATCGACTTCTGGTTGCTCTTGACGACCAGCGTGCCGTTGTCGAGCAGCGGCTGCAGCACCGACATGGCACCCTTGAAGAAGAACGTGGCGTTGTTGTCGTCCAGCGAGCCCGCGAACAGCTCGATGGTGAACGGGCCCGTCGCGGTGCCCTTCGAGCCGTCCTCCTTCAGCAGGCCGAGGCCGGTGAGCAGCGCGTTCGCCTGCGCGACCCCCACCTGGAAGTTGTCGAACGTGACGTAGAAGTCGACGTGCTCGCTGTCGCGGATGAGCCGGTCGTAGGCGATCACCGGGATCTTCGCGCCGGCGGCCGCCTGCAGCTGGCTGCTGAGCGCCGTGCCGTCGATGGCCGCGATGACCAGCAGGTCGGCGCCCTGGGTGATCATCTGGTCGACCTGCTGCGACTGGGTCGGGATGTCGTCGCCCGCGTACTGCAGGTCGACCTTGTACCCGGCCTTCTCCAGCTGCTGCTTCACGGAGTTGCCGTCGGCGATCCACCGCTCCGAGGTCTGCGTCGGCATCGAGACACCGACGAGGAGGTCCTGCGGTTGGGCACTCGTGCCGGCACCCCCACCCCCGCCGGCACCGCTGCCGCCGCAGGCCGCGAGGCCGACCACCAGTGCGGCAGCGGCCCCGATCACGCCCAGCTTTGCGCGCACGTCCATCTCCTCCTCGAGACGCCCGACCAAAATGTGAGCGCTAACATATAGCGGGTGGAGGGGGTCCGCAGCCCCCGCGGGCGTCACGGTCCGGTAACACCGTCACGGGTCGACGAGGTGCGGGCGGGCCCGACGGGAGGGCAGGAAAGCCACTTTCCTGCCCTGTGCGGGCCGGAAAGTGGCTTTCCTGCCCTCGCGTGCGCAACGCACACATTGAACCCGGCCGGCCACCGCGGCCCCGACCCTGGCCGCGGTCGCTCGTGCACTCACCCCGTCCGCGGTCGCGCACCCGAGCCGCACCCCGACACGGGATTCTCATCCCTCGTGGCGGCCCGGAGGGTCATGACGGACTTTCCTGGCAACGGGTGCGTCGCGCACGCATCCCGCCCGTGCGTGTGAGCGCTAACAGGCAACGCCTCAGCGAACGTCCGGATTCGGGTGCCGCACCCCGGAACCGGCCATCCGCAGCACCCCGACCACGTGCATCGGCGACATGCGCAGCACGGCACCCATGTAGTCGATCAAGCGTCGCCGCTGCTCGGAGAAGTGGCCGTCACGGGTCACGATGGTCGCCGCCGTCGTCAGCAGGTACTCGCGGCCTTCGAGGCCGAGGTACTCGACCCACTCGCCGAACATCGACGCGACGTCGCCGGGCAGGGTCGCCAGGTCGACGTCGAGGTGTCGGCGGTTGTAGCCGGGCAGGCCGGCGTCGGCGATGGCCGTCGCGGCCTCCTCGCGCGCGGCGGGGTCCGCAACCGCAGCGTCCCGCACCACGGTCACGAGCATGACCCGCACGGCTTGGGGCAACCACTGGTGCAGCTGCTCCCGGGTGGGCACGGTCAGCACGATCTCGTCGAAGTACGACCCACACGTATCGCATTGCACGTAATCCCCGAGCGTCTGCAACAGGATCACCGGAATGAAGAAGAAGGTGAACCATCGGCGCGCCCGCACGCTCCGGTAGGAGCGGTCGCATCCGCATTGCGGGCAGTGGAACGAACCGGTCGCCAACACCTTGTACAGGACGGTCCAACCCCAGATGAGCACGTCCGCCTCCACTCCGCGCGATCGGGACCCGCAAATCGTCGTCCCGTGGTGCGAGCGCCAGCAACGCCTCGCGACCGAAGTAGCGACCGAAGACTTGGGCCGTGCCTAAGCCGGCGGCAACGGGCACGAGCCCGTGCGCTCGCCCTCCGAGTTGATCTCGGCGTTGCTGCGCGGGTCACCCGCGTAGTCGATCCAGTTGGTGCACGACTCGTCCGCGCGGTACGGCCAGGGCGGCGGGCAGGTGCCCGCCTGCTCGCCGAGGGAGTTGATCTCGGCGTTGCTGCGGGTGTCGCCCGCGTAGTTGATGCGGTTGATGCAGGACACGTCGGACGCCGGCGCCGACGTCGCACTGGGGACGCTCGGACCTGGCGCCGGAGCGGCCGCGGGCGGCGGGCTCGCACTCCCGCAACCGGCGAGCACCGAAGCCGCCATGCACCCGGCCGCCAGAACTGCACCGCGCACCGCGGTCCCCACTCCGCTGATCACCGACGGATGCTCCCAGCTCCGGAGATCAACCCTCAAGCAGGACCACTCCGACGTGCACCCGGGGTCGGCGCGAGCGCGTGCAGTCCCGCTCGGAGCCCAGTCCGCTCCTCCTCGCTCAGCCGACCGAACAGCTCCTGGTCGAGACGCTCCGCCGCCGCCCCGACCTCCGCGATGAGGTGTCGCCCGTGGTCGGTGACCTCCAGGCGCGCGGCGTGACCATGACCGGGCAGGCTCCGCACGACCGCCCCGCTCTGCTCCAACGCCCGCACGGTGGCGTGCATGCTCTGCGCGGTGACGCCGACCCGGCGCGCCAGATCGGAGTACGACAGTTCCGGACGGCGCGACAGGTGCGCCAGCGCGCCGTAGTGGCGCAGGGTGAGCCCCAGTGTCGCCAGCTCGTCCTCGACCCGCCGGCTCAGCATCCGGCCGGCCGCCACCATCAAGATCGACACGGAGCCGCTCTCCGGTGGCTCGTCCGCACCTGCCATGCCCAACCCTCTTCCCCGGCCCGGGTGTCGACCCCGGACGTCCGGCTCAGTATGGGGGCCACCTCCGGCCTTCTTCTGAACACCAGTATCAGTCTGACTTACAGTCTCACTGAAAGCTGATCCTGAACCGGAGGACCCCATGCCCCAGCCGCTCACCGTCGGCATCCTCGTCGCACCCGAGTACGCCGTCTGCGACATCGTCGGACCCCAGACCGTGCTGGGCATCCAGCCGGGGACCGAGCTCCACCTGCTGTGGAAGGACCGCACGACCGTCAACGGGTACCCGACGTTCCCGACCACCCCCACCACGACGTTCGCCGACTGCCCCGACGAACTGGACGTGCTGGCCGTCGGCGCGATCCCGCCGCACGTCGTCGCGGACCCCGAGGTCGTCGCGTTCTTCAGGGCCGCCGCCGACCGGGCGAAGCACGTGATCGCCGTGTGCGGCGGGGTGGTCCTGGCCGGCGCCGCAGGCCTGCTGGTGGGCCGCCGGGCCACGACGAACTTCCACATCCTCGACCTGCTGCCGGAGTTCGGCGCGATCCCCGTCGAAGGCGGTGAAGTCGTGCGGGACGGGAAGATCTGGACGGCCGGCCCCGCCACCGGTTCCTACGAGGCCGCCCTGATGGTGCTCGCCGAGCTGCGCGGCGAGCAAGCCGCCCGGCAGGCCGAACTCGACATCGAGTACGCACCGCACCCGCCGTTCGGCACCGGCAGCCCGGCCCTTGCCGGCCCCGAGATGACCAAGGCCTCGACGGAGCGGATGTTCGCCATCCTGAACCTCGACCCGACGGCACCCCTGCTCGACCAGCTCCACACCGCGAAGGCAACCGCCTGAGCCCTGCAGCCGAGCCCACCACCTGGATCCGGGCACGGGTCGCGGCCCTACAGCGCAGCGCCCCCGGGTCGGACCAGCCCCGACTCGTACGCCATGACGATCAGCTGTGCCCGGTCTCGGGCCCCGAGCTTCGCCAGGATCCGGCTGGTGTGGGTCTTCGCGGTGGCGATGCTGACGACCAGCTCACCGGCGATCTCGTCGTTCGTCATCCCGGCGACGACGAGCATCAGGACCTCGCGTTCCCGCGCGGTCAGCACATCGAGGGCCAGCGGCGGGCCCGCACCGCGAACTCCGCGATCAGGCGCTTCGTGACCGTCGACAACGACGTTCTGGTTGTTTGTGAGCGCTAACAACAGCCAAAACGTCGTTGTCGACGCCCACGCCTCGACGGCCGTCGCGGCGGCCGCGCGATTGGCCATCGCACCCACACCACGCCCCCGCGACCAGCCGCAACTCGCCGCGGATGCCACCCTGGCAGCCACGCGCGCCTGGGCGTCGAGCCGGCTCGACGCCCCGCTCACGCTGTCCGATCTGGCCTCGCATGCGCGGATGAGCACCCGCACGCTGACGCGCCGGTTCCGGTCCGAGACCGGCACGAGCCCGCTGCAGTGGCTCCTGCACCAGCGTGTGGAGCTCGCGCGTGAGCTGCTGGAGCGGACGGATCTGCCGATGGACCATGTCGCCCACCGCAGCGGCCTGGGCACCGCCGACTCGTTGCGCCAGCACGTGGTGCGCAGGCTCGGCGCAACGCCCTCCGCATATCGGGCGACGCACCGGCCTGAGCGGCGCTGAGCGGCGCCGTCAGATTCCGGCCAGCACGCTCATGGCGTCGTGCTCCAGCCGCGAAAGGTCACGGAGGCGGGCGCCGGCCCGTTCGAGGTGTATCGCCTCGCCGGTCTCGCCTGCGGCGGCGATCAGCGCGGCCACCTCGGTCCACGAAACGGCGGCCTCGCGGTACATCTTGTGCGCGGTGCGCAGCCCGCCGTCGTCGATCAGCTCGGTGCATTCGCCGAGGAAATCGCGGTAGAGGTTGCGGAACAGGGCACCGCCCGTCCCTGCCCGTTCCATGAGGGCGGCGGCCAGAGGGAGATCACGTCGGGGGTCGGCGGCCCGGTCGAGCCACTTCCCCACCTGCTTGGCGGCCTTCTCGATCCCCCGGTGTCCCAGGTTCGAGATGGGCGGGTCGATGAAGTCGAGAGCGCAGGCCTTGATCGCGGGGACGATCAGGTCCCGCACCGGGGCCGGATCGCCCGGGGCGGTGATCGTGAACGAGCGGTTCCGCGCCGTCATCGGGCCACGCTCGGCCCTGGCGGCGGCGAGGCTGGTCAGGCTGGTCGTCACCGCTCCGCCTTGCTGGTCGGTGTCCACCAGGTACGCCCTGCTGTCGTCGTACCCGTACATGGCCACGACGTGCCCGCCGAAGTGGACCTTCGACCCGAAGTAGTCCAGGTGGTGGCTGTCGAGCTGCAGCCCCACCGGCCTCCCGGCGTCGATCTGGGCCTCGACGTCCTGCCACGCCTTGCGCGCGGAAGTGGTCTCCCGCACCACCAAACCCAGGCCCAACCGGACGGCGAGGTTCCGGGTGAGCTCGAACGGCTTGACCCGGCCCCCGAGGAACGGGAAGTCCATCCCCTTCCCGTCCCAGTACACGAAGGCCAGGCCGGCCCCCAGCCCGAACAGCATTGGCTCGGACAGATCCAGCCCGTCGTGCCGCAGCAGCACACCCAGCGCCGTGGTCTCGCAGTGCTGCATCCCACGCGTCGAAACGTTCTCGATGATCAATTCGGACCCCTCGTCGTCCCAGGCTTGGGAGCCTGGACCCTCCCCCGGGGGCGGGGTCAACCCGCGCCGTGCCGAGCGGGTTCGCAGCGGTCGGTTGGGAAGCACTGAGCGAAGGGCTGGAGGAGTTCGGCGGGTACTGCGACTGCGAGGTCGTCATGAACTGCGATCCTGACGAGGTCTTCGGTTAGGCCGATCATCGGCGAGGTTCGGCGGATCGCTCCAGCGATCCTCCAGCCGGGAGCCGTACCCATGCGGTGGCGAGGGAGTCTCGTCGAGCGGTTTCGAGGGGGTCGGTGTCATGAGTCGATCGGGACAGGTCGTTCCGGAGAAGTCGGCGGAAGTTCGCCCGTTCCGCGTCGACGTTCCCCAGAGCGAGCTCGACGACCTGCGTGATCGGCTCGCGCGCACCCGCTGGCCGAGGCAGCTGCCAGGTGCCGCGTGGAGCCGAGGCGTCCCGCTCGCGCACCTGCGGGAGCTCGTCGAGTACTGGCACGACGGCTACGACTGGCGGGCGGCCGAGGCGGCGCTGAACGCGGTGCCGCAGTTCACCACCGTGATCGACGACCAGCAGATCCACTTTTCGCACCTGCGATCGGCGAACCCCGACGCGATCGGGCTGATCGTCACGCACAGCTGGCCCAACTCCGCCGCCGAGCACATGCGGACCGTCCAGCGGCTCGGCGAGCACTTCCACGTGGTGGCGCCGACGCTGCCGGGCTTCGGGTTCTCACCGTTCCCCGAGCCGGCGGACGAGCGGCCGTGGAGCGCCGAGCGCGTGGCCCGCACCTGGGCCGAGCTGATGCGGAGGCTCGGCTACGACCGCTACGGCGCGCACGGAAACGACGCGGGCGCGCTGGTGTCCCCGCAGCTGGCCGTCGCCGCCCCGGAGCACGTCATCGGCGTGCACATCACGGGTGGGCTCGGCGTGCCGACCGGCGACCCGGCCGAGTTCGAGGGACTCACCGAGGCCGACCAGGCCGAGCTGGCCCAGATGGCCCAGTGGTGGAGCGAAGGCAGCGGCTACGGGCCGTACCTGGCGAAACGGCCGCAGACGCTCGCGTACGGCTGGCACGACTCGCCCGTCGCGCAGCTCGCGTGGCTGGTGGAGCGGTTCGCGGAGTTCGACGGCGGGCCCAGCGAGCGCATCGACCGCGACCAGATCCTCACCAACGCCAGCCTGTACTGGCTCACCGGCACCGGCGCCAGCTCGTCGTGGACCTACTACGAGGGTGCCGCCGGCATGCCGATCAACCAGGACCTGGTCCCGACCGGGGTGTCGCACGGCGGGCCCGCCGCGCTCGGCAAGATCGCCGCGCGCACGAACAAGATCGTGCGGTGGTCGAGCCTCGAAGCGGGCAGCCACATGGTCGCGATGGCCGACCCCGACCGCCTGGTCGACGACATCGTCGCCTTCTTCACCGACCTGCGCTGACACGGCGGCCCGGCCGGCGTTGCCGCGCTGTCAGGGGGATCGGCTTGGATGCGGGCATGTCCGTCCTCGACGTCATCAGCCGGCTGCCCGAGATCCCGGTCGTTCGAGATCGCGCCCGAGCCATCGCCGTCCTGGACGCCATCGTGAGTCCGACCCGGGACTTCCGGTACTTCTGGTTCAACTCCCGGTGGTCGCCGACGGAGGAGCTCGCCTCGATGAGCAACGGGAGCGGCGACGACTACTCGATCGTCTTCTCGCCGGCGGGTGCTTGCGCTCTCGGCTTCGACCACGAATCGTCGATGAGCCCGTACCGGGTCAGGCCTGCGGCGCCGTGGCCGGGATTGTTCGACGGTCTGCCAGAGGCGTTCCGCCGATACGTCACGGACCCCGCCTTCATCGACGAGACCGGAACGCCGGTGACAACCGTGTGCTTCTGGCGCGAACCGGGAGCCTCAGGGTGGGAGACGGGGCGCGCCGAGGACCCGGCGGACGACGGCGGTGCGGAGGAGCTGTTCGCCGTCCTGACGGCCGGCCACCCTGAGGCCTACCAGCGGTTCGCCGAGGACATCTACGAGATCGCGGCGGACATCGAGGCCATTCGCCACGTCTATGCAATGCAGCCTCTTACCCAAAGCGTCGTCTCGGCTCTGCACCCGGACGCCACCCTCGCCGACCTCCACGAGGACCTGACGCGGATCGGGTATCCCGGGACCTCCTGATCACAGCCTGGGGCCGGACGGGTGAGTCGACACTTCCAGCACGGTGAGTCGACACCTCCAGCACGGTGAGTCGACACCTCCAGCACGGTGAGTCGACACCTCCGACACGGCGAGTCCCACGTTTCAGCGAGCGAATCCCACGTCTCAGCGGGCGAGTCCCACGTCTCGACGGGCGAGTCCCACGTTCCAGCGAGCGAGTGCGACCTTTCATCCGGTGGGTCGTGAGTGCGCGACGCACGCGTTGCCAGGACAGTCATCCGTTGCCCTCCGGGCCGCCACGAGGGATGAGAATCGGTCACGTCCCGCTGAGTGGTGGAGTTCGTGCTCGACACCGTGCGGGTCAGTGTGTGGTCATGATGCCGTGA
>NZ_JAJGSX010000058.1 GCF_021245725.1 Pseudonocardia sp. TRM90224
GCGTCGGTGTCGAGGGCCAGGGCTGTGGCGGTTGTGGTTGGTGGCGGGTTCGTCGCGGCCGGCAGTCCGCTTTGGGTTGCGGTGGCGAGTGCTGTTGCCGGGGCGGTAGCGGTGCTGGTCTGGAGCATCTTGCGGCATGCGCCTCCGGCGCGCCCCGCCGCAGCTGGTCCTCAGGACGAGGCGGAACTGCGGGCGGCGATCGAGCTGCGGGTCGCCCGGATCGCCGGGATCCCGGCTGATCGGTGGGTGGACGAGCAGATCCCGTTGCGTGATGCGCTGCTGCGCCTGCTCGGGGATGTGGCCGACCAGCTCGCGCAGGCCGTTCCCGGGTCCGGTGCCCACCAGGACCTGGTGGAGCGTGCGGCTCAGGCCCTGGCGAGCCTCGATGCGCACATCGACAGCGCACAGGCGGCCGGTCGTGGCGCCAAGCGGCGTGGTGGGCTGGGTGCCTGGCAGCGGTGGGCGTACCTGGTCAACACGACGGTCAGCATCGGCGTGCAGCTGGCGACGATGTACTCGATGGCGATCCTGGGTGGCGCCTCGGAGATCACGGCGGTGATCGCGGCCGGGGTGTTGTTCACGGTGGCGTCGCTCGGTCAGGTCGTCGGGATGGCGGTCGTGGGGTCGGCGTGGCAGCGGTTCTCCACCCGCGGGATGACGGTGGCGACCTTGCTGGGCGGGAGCGTCGCGTTCGTCGGGATCGCATTCGCGTCGGGTTGGGCGGTCGGGTACTACGCGGCGGCCGTGCTGGCGGGGATCGCGGCGAGCGGGAACTTCTACCTGATCGACGCTCTGGAGACCTGGGTCGCGCGGACCACGGAGCTGCGTCGCAAGCACGGCCCGGTCGTGCTGGGTGAAGGGCTGGTCGGGCTGGCGGTGTTGGGCCTGGTCACGACGCTCGTGGTGATGAACCTGGTGACATCGGTCCTGCTCACGACGTCGCTGCCGATCGCCGCGCTGTTCGGCGCCGGCGTGGCTGCGGTGCTGGCGGTGACGTCGTGGCTGTTGACGCCGTCGGAGCGGTGGGACCGGCCGGCGACCATGACGTTGAAGGAGCTGGCGCAGGGGTTGCCGAAGCTGTTGAAGGCGAAGCCGGAGGCCAGGCGCATCCTCGCGGTCTACGGCACCTACGCGTTCACGCTGGGTGTGATCGATGCGACCTGGCGGGCGTTCTTCCTGTCCAGCGGCGCGTCGGCGGGTGTGACGGCGTTGGCGAGCGGGGCGTTCATCGGTGGCGGGGTGCTGCTCGCAGTGCTGTTCGTGGGATCCGACCTGAAGAAGGCGAAGTCGGGCGGTCAGGCGAAGGGGATCCTGGACACCAGCCCGGGCGAGTTCATGGTGGGCATGGCCGCGCTGATGGCCGTCGGTGGGATCGCGGTCGCACTCACCCAGTACTTCACCGCGATCCCGCACCTGGGCACGGCGGTCGGGCTCTACCTGCTGGAGACGACGTCGACCGGCAAGCTCCTCGGCCTCGGCAAGATGATCAAGACGTCGAAGGTGCTCACCGGGGCGGAGCAGGCCACGACCCGCGTTGCCGGTGGCTTCGTGAAGGGCGGGCTCTACGTGCTGGGCGCGTTCGCGGGCAGCACGATCGCGCTCCCCGCAGGCGGGTGGAGCGCGGTCTCCGGGTTGGGTGCGGTCGCGGCGGTGCTGACGTTCGCGGCCGTTGCGCGGCTCGCCCCCGCCGCGACCGCGCGGCTGCCGCGGTCGATCGCGCGTCGGGCGCTCGGACCCGGCCGGTTCGTCACGGCGGCGGTCGTCGCGATTGTGGTCGGTGGTGTGGTCGTCGCGGCCGGTGCTCCGCTCTGGGTCGCGGTGGTGAGTGGAGCCGCCGGTGCGGGTGCGGTGCTCCGTTGGAGCGTTCTGCGACGTGGTCCGCCGCCGGACCCGGTGGTTCCGCAGGACGAGGCCGGGTTGCGGACGGCGATCCAGCTGCGGCTGGACCGGATCGCCGGGATCCCGGCTGACCGCTGGGTCGACGAGCAGATCCCGCTACGCGACGGGTTGGTGCGTCAGCTGGGCGGGGTGGCGGATCAGCTCGCGTTGGCGGCGCCCGGGTCGGATCGTCACCGGGAGCTGTTGGAGCTCGCGGTTGTTGCGTTGGCGAGCCTCGATGCGCACATCGACAGCGCGCAGGCGGCTGGTCGTGGCGCAAAGCGTCGGGGCGGGCTCGGACGGCTGCAGCGCTGGCTCTACGTGATCAACACGACGATCGGCATCGGCGTGCAGCTGGCGACGATGTACTCGATGGCGATCCTCGGCGGCGCCTCGGAGATCACGGCGGTGATCGCGGCCGGGGTGCTGTTCACGGTGGCGTCCTTCGGCCAGGTCGTCGGCATGGCCGTTGTCGGCTCGGCATGGCAGCGCTTCTCCACCCGCGCCATGACGGTGGCGACGCTGCTGGTCGCGAGTGTGGCGTTCATCGGGATCGCCTTCGCGTCGGGTTGGGCGGTGGCCTACTACGCGGCCGCCGTGCTCGCGGGCATTGCGGCGAGCGGGAACTTCTACCTGCTCGACGCGCTGGAGACGTGGGTTGCGCGGACCACGGAGCTGCGCCGCAAGCAGGGCCCGGTTGTGTTGGGCGAGGGTGTCATCGGGCTGGCGGTGTTGGGCCTGGTCACGACGTTGGTCGTGATGAACCTGGTGACGTCGGTGCTGCTCTCGTCGTCGTTGCTGGTGGCGGCCCTGTTCGGGGCCGGTACGGCGGCGGTGTTCGCGGTGACCTCGTGGCTGCTCACCCCGTCGGAGCGGTGGGACCGGCCGGCAACGCTGACGCTCAAGCAACTGGCCAAGGGCCTGCCGAAGGTGCTGCGGGCCAAGCCCGAGGCACGTCGGATCCTCGCCGTCTACGGCACGTACGCGTTCACCTTGGGCCTGATCGATGCGACGTGGCGGGCGTTCTTCCTGGCCAGCGGCGCATCCGCAGGCGTGACCGCGATGGCGAGCGGCGCGTTCATCGGCGGCGGTGTGCTCCTGGCGGCGCTGTTCGTCCTGGCCGATCTGAAGAAGGCGAAGTCGGGCGGTCAGTCGAAGGGGATCCTGGATACGAGCCCGGGCGAGTTCATGGTCGGCATGGCCGCGCTGATGGCGTTCGGCGGGATCGTCGTGGCGCTGACGCAGTACTTCACGAACATCCCGCACCTGGGCACCGCGGTCGGGCTCTACCTGCTGGAGACCACCTCGACGGGCAAGCTGCTCGGCCTCGGGAAGATGATCAAGACGTCGAAGGTGCTCACGGCGGCCGAGCAGGGGATGACCCGCGTTGCGGGTGGTTTCGTGAAGGGCGGCCTGTACGTCCTGGGTGCCTTCGCGGGCAGCACGATCGCGCTCCCGACCGGTGGTTGGAGCGCCGTCGCCGGGCTGGGCGCGGTCGCGGCGATGCTGACCTTCGCTGCCGTCGTCCGGCTGGCGCCGGCCGCCACCGCTGCATTGCCCAGGTTGATCGCGGCCGGGATCGGGCGTGGGCTCGTGCGGCTGTGGCGTTGGGCCAGGTCGCCGCGGGCGCTGCGGATGCTGCTGCTGGTCGGCACCGCGCTCGCGCTGCTGGTGATCCTGGCGGGCTCGGCGAGCGCCGACGACGGGTCGGTCGGGGCCGGTGCGACCGTCGGGCCGCTCGGGGTGCTGGTCGCCGGCTCGGCGCTGACCGCGGCAGCGGGTCGGATCCGCGACATCGTGCGTGCCGGACGGCTCCGCGGCCCGCCGCCGCACGCCGACGCCCCGCACGCCGACGCCCCGCACGACGACGCGCAGCGAAAGAACAAGCAGCACGGGCTGAAGCGGGCGAGCGTCCGCACCGGCGTTGTGCTTGTCCTGGCGGGGGTCGTGCTGGTCCTCGGCTGGTGGTTCGGTCCCGGCGCGGCGGCGCAGCCCAGCACCACCCCGCCGGTGACGACAACCACGACCCACCCGACGACCACCACGACGACAACGACCACGACTACGACCACGACGACAACGACCACCACGACGACCACGACCGGTCCGACGTCCACCACGTCCCCGACCCCGACGACCACCACTACGACCACCACTACGACCACCACTACGACCACAACCGATCCGACGGCGCCCCCGCCCGCGGACCCGACCAGCACTTCGACCGGCGGGCGGGCCACCGAGCAGCGACCGACCGTGGCGGGCCCGCCCGCCGGCGGCTCGTCCGCGCCGCCGGTGAGCACCAGCGCCACCGTTGCCGTCCCCTCCGAGGTCACCTCCGCCGCGACCACGTCCGGGAGCTCGGGGAGGCCGACGACCGGTCCGGCGAGCCCGACCTCGGGGAGCACCGAACAGGTCGGGCCGGCCGAGCCGGGAGGTGGCGGCCCGGCTCGCTGGGTGTGGATCGGGGTGCTGGCCGGCGTGGCGGCCGGGTTGGTCGGGCTGCTGCGGTGGCAGCGTCGCGGGTCGAAGGCCGGGGGCGGGGCGAGGGTGGCCGGCACGGTCGCCGTGGCCGCCGTCGTCGGTGGCGTGATCATCGCCGCCGGTGGCCCGCTGTGGCTCGCCGTGGCCGGTGCCGCCGTGGCCGGTGTGCTTGCGTGGAGCCTCTGGCGCCGCGGGCCGCCGAAGGACCCCGCCGCCGCGGCGCCCAGCAGCGCCGATCCTCGCAGCGCCGACGAGCTGCGGGCCGCGATCGAGCTGCGCCGTCAGCGCATCGCCGGGTTGCCGGCCGACCGGTGGCCGGTCGAGCAGGTCCGGCTGCGTGATGCATGGCTGGAGTTCCTGCAGCGGCGGGTCGACCGGATGGCATCGGCCCCTGCCGGGTCCGTGCGGGCGCGGGCGGCGGCGACCGGGGCGGCTGCTGGGTTGGCCCGTCTGGACAACCACATCAACACGGCCGAGGCAGCGGGGCGCAACGCGCGCTGGCGCGGCGGTATCAGCCGTGGGCACCGCTGGCTGTACGTGCCGGTCACGGTCGTGAGCATCGGGCTGCAGCTGTACGCGATGTACTCGATGTCGGTGTTCGGGGGCGCCTCGCCGATCGCGGCGTTGATCGCTGCCGGTGTGCTGTTCACCGTTGCGACGTTCGGCCAGGTCGTCGGGATGGCGGTGGTGGGGACCGCCTACCAGAAGTTCGCCACCCGCAAGGTCACCGTGGTGACCCTGCTCGGCGCGGCAGTGGTGTTCGTCGGCGTCGGCTTCATGGGTGGCTTCGCCCCGGGCTACTACATCGCCGCGGTGCTGGCCGGCATCGCGGCCAGCGGCAACTTCTACCTGATCGGTGCGCTGGAGAGCTGGGTCGCGCGGACCACCGCGGTCCGTCGCAAGCACGGCTCGGTGGTGCTGGGCGACGGCGTGGTCGGGATCTCGGTGCTCGGGCTGGTCGGCGTGCTGGTGGGCATGAACGTCCTCACCGAGCTCCTGCAGGCGACGTCGGTGCAGCTTGCCGGGCTGGTCGTCGCGGCGATCACGGCCGCGTTCGGGGTGGCGGCGTGGCTGGTCATGCCGTCGGAGCGGTGGGACCGGCCGGTCCAGCCGACCTTGCGGCAGATGCTGGTCCTGCTCGTGGAGCTGGTGCGGCACAACCGGCTCGCCCGCACGGTTCTCGCGGTGTACGGGCTCTACGCGCTCACGCTTGCCGCGATCGACGTGACGTGGCGGATCTTCTTCAAGGCGGCTGGGGCGAGCTTGGGGGAGACGCTCGTCGCGAGCGGGGCGTTCATCGGTGGCGGGCTGCTGCTGGCCGGGGTCTTCGTGGTCGCCGACCGCAGGAACGCGAGGTCGAAGTCCGACGCCGCCGGCCTGCTGCAGACCAACCCCGGCGCGTTCGTGATCGCGATGGCGGCCTTGATGGCGCTCGGCGGCGCGATCGTCGGGTTCACCCAGCACGTCACCGGCAGCCCGATCCCGGGCACGATCATCGGCCTGTACATGCTGGAGACGACCTCGACCGGCATGCTGCTCGGGCTGGGCGCGGTGGTGAAGTCGGCGTCGTCGTTCACCCCGGCGCAGCGGGCCGCGCTCACGGTCGCCAATGGGTTCGTGAAGGCCGCGCTCTACGTCGTCGGCGCGTTCGGGACCGTGGTGGGGGTGTGGGGCCCCGGCGGCTGGGACGCCGTGTCGGTGGTGCTGGTCGTGGGTGGTCTCGCGACGTTCACGGCTGCGGCGAACGTCTTGCCGAGCACGTTGCGGACGCTGCCGCGGCTGCTGTTCGGGAAGGTGCTGCCGCTGGTCCGTGCTGTTGCGCGGCTGCTCGGCATCGGGTGGCGCGCGGTGGCGGGTCTGCGGGTCTCGTGGGGCTGGCCGACCCGGATCGCGATCGTGGTGGGCATCGCTGCCGCGCTGATCCTCGTCCACGCGCTGGCGGCGTCCGCCGCGGTGCCCACCGGTGGGACGGACGTTCCGATCGCGCGCTGGGCGTACGACAACGCGGCGCTGGTGCTCGCTGCCGTCGTGCTGGTCGTCGCGGTGATCGTGCACCTCGTCCGCGGGTACCGCGCGCGGGCACCGGCCGACGACGACGGCAGCCGGGCACGCCACATGGCCGCGGATCGTGCGACCACCGCACCGGAAGCGGCCGGATCCACGAGGCCCGCCATCGAGCCCGAGCCGGACGCCGTGCTGGAGGACCGGTTCGTCGGCAACTCACCGACCTGGCTCAACCTGCTCATGGCGGGCGTGGCGCACGCCGCGTTGCGGTGGTACTGGTATCTGCACCAGCACCCGGAGCTGAGCACCGTCGAGTTCGGGACCCAGGCCTACATCATCGAGCAGTTGCGCGGGATGGGGCTGGAGCCGCGGGAGGTGGCCGGCACCGGGGTCGTGGTCGACATCGGCACCGCCGGTCCGATCGTCGCGACCCGGGCCGACATCGACGCGCTCGATGTGGAGGAGACGCCGGGGCTCCCGTTTGCGTCGACCGTCGCGAAGGTGTGCCACGCCTGCGGGCACGACGTGCACACGACGGTGATGCTCGGCCTGGCGAAGGTGCTCTCGCAGCTGCCGGAAGGCGCGCTGCGCGGGCGGGTGCGGATCATCTTCCAGCCGGCGGAGGAGCAGGTCAGCGGCGCGGCCGCCATGGTCGGGGCCGGCGTGCTCGACGGCGTGGAGCAGATCTTCAGCCTGCACGTCATGCCGCAGTACCTGGTCGGGCAGGTCGGCACCCGGGTGGGGACGACGAACTACGACGGCAACTTCCTCAAGATCACCGTGACCGGGAAGGGTGGCCACGGATCGCGGCCGTACCAGGCGGTCAACGCCGGGTTGATCGCCTCGGCGATGGTGCTGCCGATCACCGCGCGGGTGAAGCAGGTGCTGCGCGCCGCCGGGATCGAGAGCAACGAGAAGGGCGCGCCGGTCCAGTTCGCGATCGGGAAGATCCAGGCTGGGAACGCCGCGAACGCGATACCGGGGACCGCGGTCCTCGAAGGGACACCGCGGACGGAGAACCCCGAGGTGCGCCGCGTCCTCGACGAGGTGCTGCGGGGCATCGTCGCAGAGGAGCTGGAGAAGGCGCTGGATCGGCTGGAAGCGGCCGGCGAGATCACGGCGGACCAGCGGCGCGAGGTCGGCCACCACGTGGAGTTCGAGCAAGCGGTCCCGGCGGTGATCAACGATGAGGGCTCAACCCGGTTGGTCGACGACGTGGTGCTCGCCTGGCTGGGGCAGGCGGCGCTGGTCGCGGCATCGGCGTCGGAGGGCGGCGACGACTTCTCGGTCTTCCTGCAGAAGGTCAAGGGCATGTACCTGTCGCTCGGCACCCGCCGGGACGGCGAGGAGATCCAGGACCTGCACAGCCCCGGCTACGCGGCCAGCCTCGACCCCGCGGCGATCCTGGCCGGGGTCCGGCTGTTCGCGATGGTCGTCGTCGCGGCGCTGAACGGACCGGCGGGGACGACCGACCTCCCGCTGCCCACCGGACCGGTGGCGGCTCCCGCGGCGACGGCCCCCACGGCGGCCGATCCGGCGCTGCTGCCGGCACACGCGCCGGAGGATCGCGACGCGTCGCCGCCCGGCCGCTCGCCGCTGGTGCGGATCGCCGCGGCACTGGTGTCGCTGGCCCCGCTGCTGCTCACCATCGCCGCAGGGACGTGGGCACCCGGTGTGGTGGTCGCGCTGGTGGGCGTGACGACCGCCGTGCTCGCGGCCTCGCTGGTGCACCGGGTGCTCTCCGGGCTGGCGCGATTCGTGGCCCAGGCCGGCGTCACGGTCGGGCTCGTCGCCGCCGGGGTGATCGCCACCGTCCGCCTCGCCGCCGCGACGACCCATGCGGGATCGGTCGACTCCGTGAGCTCGGTCTTCTCTGCGACGGTGTGGGGCTGGCTCGGTTTGGCCGGGTTGGTCGGGTTGGTCGGCTACCTGCTGGTGCGGATGCCCACCGGGACGGACGTGCCGGTGCGGCAGGTGGGCGCGCTGCTCGACCAGGTGTTGTACGTAACCCGGCTGACCCCAACGGCCGTTCCGGGGCTCGCTGCGGAGATGCGGGCCGTCGAGCGGAACGGGGTCGAGCTGGTCGCCCGCTCACCGGCCGCGCCGGGCGAGATCGTCGGCGTCGGTGCGGGCGCCCGCGTGCGGATCTCGGAAGCGGCGGTCGCGGCACTCGCCGTCCTGCTCCGAGGCCACCCCGACAACCCGCTTCCCGAGCTCTCCCGGCGACAGTACAGAGCGCTCGCCCTCCAGCTGGTGATCGCGGTTGCGGTGCTGAACCGGATGGCGCAGACGCAGAACCAGGACGCCACCGAGATCGTCGCCCGCAACATCTACTACCGCCTGCTGCGCACCCAGCCCCGGCTGGTGGCCCAGCGGGCCGTGCGGTGGCTCTCCGAGGTGGGCCCGATCGAGGTCAAGTCCCAACCCCGGCGCACCGACCGGCGCGCGTGGATCGCCCTGATCGCCGCCTGGCTGCGCGGAATGCTCCTCGGCGCGGGCGGGACCGTGTTCCTCGGGCCGCTGCCGGTCCTGCTGCTGACCGCGGTGCTGGCCGTCGGGATGTGGGCCGGTGCCCGGGTGGCGCTGCTGCGCCGGACGCGTTGGGCCGCTCGGCGGTTGGCGACAACCGGAATGGACGGACTCGACCGGGCCCGCAACGGTGTCGTCAGCGGGATGCTGCTGGGCGTCCTGCTGCACATCGCCGCTGCCAGTGACTTCGGCCCGGCCGTCGCGATGGCCGGGTTCCTGCCGGTCGGCGGGCGGTGGGTCGGCCGGAGGCAGGCGAGGGCGCCGCCGCGGGTGTGGGCGGCGCGGATCGCGGCCGGGCTCGCCCTCGCCGTCGCGCTGGTCCTGCTCGTACCGAGCGGCGTTGCCGCTGCCGCCGAGGTCCGGGCACCGGCGGACACCGGTGCGCCCTGGACCGCGGCCGGGGTGCTCCTGCTGCTCGGGGCTGCCGGCGTGTGGTGGTACCGGACACGCCCCCGCGGGCCCGTCGGTCGGCAGGTCGCCTTCGTCGTCGCCCGCCTCGCGCGCGCCGTCCACGGGTTTCCCCGACCGCAGGACGCGGAGCGCATGCGCCTGGAGCTGCGGGCCGTCGCCCGCCACCCGGCACTCATCGCGCCTTCACCGACGGCAGGCGGTGGGCAGGAAAGCCACTTTCCTGCCCGCACAGGGCCTGAAAGTGGCTTTCCTGCCCACCCTGAGCCGGCCGCGGCGATCGTCGGAGAGGGCGTGGACGCACGGCTGCAGTTGCGTCTGGACGGTGTAGCGGATCTTGCGCAGCGGCTGGTGGAGCTGGCCGCTACGGCCGACGTCGTGCTCTCCGCGCGGGTGGCCCGGATCTTCGCGATCCGGCTGCACGTCGCCATGGCGGTCACCGCGCGGGTCACCGCACGTCACCACCCCGCAGCCGGGATCGCCCTTGCACTGCGGCTGTACCCGCAGGTACTCGCCGACCTGCCGCTCCCTGTGGCGAGGCTGTTCGCGGACCTGCTCGCGGATGTCGACCCCGTCGGCGTCCGCGCGCCGGTCGAGCCCGGCCGGGTCTGGGTCCGCCCCGCGCTGGACGTGCTGGCGACCGTCGTCGCGGGCGGCGCCGCGCTGGTCGTCGGTATGCACCTCGCGCAGGATCTGCCGCCGCTCTCGCTGGCGCTGGCCGCGATGGGCATCGCGTCGGCGCTGTGGCTGGCCGACGGCGGCGCCCGGTGGGTCCGGGTGACGCTGCGCCGTCTGCACGACGATCCCGAAGAGCGCCGGACCCCGACGTCGTACGCCAGCGATCTGACGTTCGTGCTGCAGGTCCTGCTGTGGGGGATCGCCGCCGGCGCCATCGTCGTCGCCCTGCTGGCCGGGGTCCCGGCCCCGGAGCTGGGCGCTGCCGCTGCCGTCATGGGCGCGGGCCCGCTCGGCGGCCGCGGTCGCGACGCTCGGGAACCGGTGGTGTCGAAGGCCGAGGCGGACCGCTACGACCTCGAACTGGCGGCGCGCGTCCGCGCCGACCCGGCGGGCGCTGATGCTGCGATCAGCGAGCTGTTCACGCGCCACTGGGCTGCGACCGTCGAGTTCGCGCGCGGCCTGGCCAGGTCGCGTGAGGATGCAGAGGACGCCGCGGCCGCAGCGTTCGTCGGCATGGTCGCCATCCTGCGCCGCGGCTTCGGCCCGGACCAGACAGTGCGCGGCTACCTCGTGACCTCCGCGCGCAATGCGGCTACGTACGCGGCCAGGAAACAGCGCCGGGAGGTGTCCGACGACGGGCTGGCCGATCTTGCGGGCCCGGAGTCGGCCTCGGCGGGCGCAGCGGCCGAACCGACCGTCAGCGTGAACATGGAGCGGCTCCGGGACCGATTGCCTGAGCGGTGGCGGCGGGTCCTCGAACTGACCGATGACGACGGCCTGAAGCCGGCGGGCATCGCGCCGGCGTTGGGGATCGCCCCGAACGCCGTCTCGGCATTGCTGGCCAGAGCCCGCGAAGGCCTTCGCAAGCAGCTGCTCGGCGAGCTGCAACGCAGGTTGTTGCCGGTGCCGACCGGCTCGTCCAAGACCTGCACCACCTGTGCGGAAGAGCTGCCGGCACACGTCCGCGGCGCCGCGTTGCGGACGGTCCTGGCGAAGCACCTGGCCTGGTGCGCCGACTGCACCGAGCGCTACGCCGCTCTCGTCGAGCTGGACCGGCGGCTTCGCGCGGTCGTCGCAGAAGAGCTCCCCGTGGGCGACACCGCCCCGGACGACGAGCGGCCCGCACTCCCGCGGGCCGCTGAACCAAGGGAAAAGGGATCACAACCATGATCAGGAATCGCCGTCGGCGGCAGTGGTCCGCCGCGGAACGCCATGATCAACTCCGGCTGCGCGCAAATCGTTGCTACCCTGCGGGCGTGCCAGGAACCGGTCGCCGCCGTCTCGTCACGATGGCCGACGTCGCATCCAACGCGAACGTGTCGGTGACCACCGTCTCCCACGTGCTGAACCGCACGCGGAAGGTGGCAGCGCCCACCGAGCAGGCCGTGCTGGCCGCCGTCGCCGCCACCGGCTACGTGCCGGACGACGTCGTGCGGTCGATGCGCACCGTGGGCACGCGCATGGTCGGGCTGGCGCTGTCGCTCTCGCTGAACCCGTCGTTCAACGAGCTCATCTTGAGCATCGAGCGCAGCCTGACCCTCTCGGGGTACTCGCTGCTGCTGACCGACACCCACGACGACCCCGCGAGCGAGCTGCGCGCGATTTCCGACCTGCTCGCCCGGAATGTGGACGCGGTCATTCTGGCGCCTTCCGCTCGCCCGGAACGAGCACTGACCTATTGCGAGCAGCGCAATATCCCGGTAGCGGTGGTCGACCGGATCCTGCCCTCACTCGATATCGACCAGGTGGGCTCGGAGAACGTCGAGTCGACCGCCGCGCTCGTCGACCACGTCGTGCACAACGGGCACCGGCGGGTGGCGATGATCAGCGGCAAGACCGGGCTCACCACCACCACGGAGCGGGTTGCCGGCTACCGGTTGGGCCTGGAGCGCAACGACCTGAAGTTCTCCAGGAAGTACCTGGTCAGCGGCGACTCGACGGAGCTGGGCGGGCGCCGCGCGCTGCAGTCGCTGCTGGAGCTGCCCGAGCAGCCGACCGCGGTCGTGTCGGGCAACAACCAGATGACCATCGGCGTGATGGGTGCGGCGAGGGCGGCCGGCATCACCATTCCGGGAGATCTCGCGCTGATCGGGTACGACGATTTTGCGTGGGCCGACTTCTTCAGCCCGCGCCTGTCCGTGCTCGCCCAGCCCATCGATGCGATCGGCGATCACGCGGTGCGAATGCTGCTCACCAGGCTCGCCGATCCGGACACCCCGCACCGGAAGGTCTCGCTGCGGCCCCAGTTCGTGCACCGCGATTCGTGCGGGTGCGTCGAGGGCGAACGCGGCGCGTCTTCAGCCTCCTGACCCCCGCTGCTCGTCACGGAGCGTGACGGCTGGCAGCGGTGCGCACAGGTTTGCGCGAGGTATTGCGCAAACCGTTGCGAGGGTGGATGGTGGCGTCCACCAACACGACGACCGGATCGGATGTGGACACGCTCATGCGCCAGCGGGGGGACGGCGCCGACCAGGTCACAGGCCTGGCGGAGCTGGTGGAACGCGCACGTGCGCTCGTCGTGGACGGGCAACGGGCCGTTCTCGGGATCACCGGCGTGCCGGGCTCCGGCAAGAGCACGCTGGTCGAGTGCCTGCTCGATGAGCTCGCGCCGACGCCGCCGGCCGGCCTGCCGGCGGGGGACTGGGTCGCGCACGTCCCGATGGACGGGTTCCACCTCGCGGAGAGCGAGCTCGACCGGCTCGGCCGGCGCGACCGGCAGGGCGCACCGGACACGTTCGACTCGGCCGGGTACGTCGCGCTGCTGCGGAGGGTGACCGCGGACCTCTCCGAGGTCGTGTACGCGCCGACGTTCGACCGCGACCACGGCGTGCCCGTCGCCGGCAGCATCCCGGTGCCCCCGGCGGCGCGGCTGATCCTCACCGAGGGCAACTACCTCCTCGTCGACCAGGAGTCGTGGCTCCCGCTGCGGACGATGCTGGACGAGGTCTGGTACTGCGAGGCCGACGAGGACCGGCGCATCGAGCAGCTGATCCTGCGGCACGTCGTTTTCGGCAAGAGCCCGGCCGCCGCCGAGGCCTGGGCCCTCGGCCCGGACGAGGCCAACGCGGAACTGATCCGATCGACGCGCGACGAGGCCGATCTCGTCGTGCCGGATTCCGTGCTGGTCGCCCTCGCCCCCGCGCGGACCGTCGAGCGACGCCGGTCGGCGTGAGCTCGTGCCACCCCTCCCACGAAAGGCTCCGATGATGCAGCTGCTGAACCGACCGCGCGCGCTCCCTTCGCGCACCGTCGCCGCCGTCAGCACGGGACTGGTCGCCGCCTGCCTGCTCGCCGCGTGCGGCGGCACGAGCGGCAGCGCCCCGAGCGGCGGTGGTGCGAACGCTGGTGGTCAGCCCGTCGTCGGGTTGATCACCAAGACGGACACGAACCCGTTCTTCGTCAAGATGCGGGACGGCGCGCAGCAGGAGGCCGGCCAGTCGGGTGTCGCGCTGCAGACCTTCGCCGGCAAGCAGGACGGCGACAACGAGTCGCAGGTGCAGGCGATCGAGAACCTGATCTCCGCGGGCGCCAAGGGCTTCCTCATCACCGCGAACGACACCAAGGCGATCATCCCGTCGATCGACCGGGCGCGGCAGGCCGGCATGCTGGTCATCGCGCTGGACACGCCGCTCGAGCCGGCGAACTCGGCCGACGCGACCTTCGCGACCGACAACTTCCAGGCCGGCGTGCTCATCGGGCAGTGGGCGAAGGCGCGGTTCGAGAAGGACGGCAAGACCGCCCGCATCGCGATGCTCGACATCAACGCCAACCAGGTCTCCGTCGACGTCCAGCGCGACCAGGGCTTCCTCACCGGGTTCGGGGTCGAGGTCGGCGACAAGAACCGGATCGGCGACGAGTCGGACCCGCGGATCGCCGGCCACGAGGCGACGAACGGGGACGAGGAGGGCGGGCGCACCGCGATGGAGAACCTCCTGCAGAAGGACCCCACGATCAACCTGGTCTACACGATCAACGAGCCCGCCGCGGCCGGTGCCTACGAGGCGCTCAAGGCGGCCGGTGTCGAGAAGCAGGTGACGATCGTGTCGGTCGACGGCGGCTGCCCCGGCGTGGAGGCGGTCAAGGCCGGCCGCATCGGAGCGACGTCGCAGCAGTACCCGCTGAAGATGTCGCAGCTGGGTGTCGAGGCCATCGCGCAGTTCGCGAAGGACGGCACCAAGCCGGCCCCCACGGCCGGCAAGGACTTCTTCGACACCGGCGTCAACCTCATCACCGACTCCCCGCAGACAGGCGTCGAATCGAAGGACACCGCGTTCGGCGCGCAGAACTGCTGGGGCTGAGACCGTCGCGGCCGGGCCGACCCGAAGAACGGCCCGGCCGCGGCGCTAGGAGGGCGCTCCCAGGAAGGATCAAGCAAGATCATGAGCAGCATCTCCGGCACCACCGATGCCGTGGTGTCGTTCGGCGAGGGGACGCTCCGGCCGTCCCGTTCCGCGTCCGCCCGGCTCCAACGCCTGCTGCACCAGCGGCCGATCCTCGGCCCGATCGCCGTGCTCCTCCTGGCGATTGCCGTGTTCTCGCTGGTCAGCGACCGGTTCCTGGCGGCGGCGAACCTCGGGCTCGTGCTCGCCCAGGTCACTGTGATCGCCACGCTCGCCCTCGGCCAGACGCTCGTCATCCTCACCGCGGGAATCGACCTCTCGGTCGGCGCCATCGCGGTGTTCACCTCGATCCTGATGGCGAACGCGTCGCACGGGCTCGGCGTCCCCGGCCCGGTGGCGCTGCTCGTCGGGCTGGTGCTGGGCACGCTCATGGGCGCGGTGAACGGGCTGCTGGTGACCCGGTTGAAGCTGCCGCCGTTCATCGTCACCCTCGGCACGCTGAGCATCTTCTTCTCGCTCAACGCGGTGGTCTCGCGCAGCGAGACGATCCGCGGCACCGACATGTCGCCCGTGCTGACCTGGACGGGCACGACGTTCCCCATCGGCGACTTCCGCATCACCTACGGGTCGATCATCATGTTGGCGCTGTTCGGCGTGTTCGTCTACGTGCTGAGCAGCACCGCGTGGGGCAAGCACGTCTACGCCACCGGCGACGACATCGAGGCGGCCCGCCTCGCCGGCATCAGGACCAACCGCGTGCTGCTGTCCGTCTACGTCGTCGCGGGGCTGGTGTACGCGGTCGGCGCCTGGATCCTCATGGGCCGGCTGGGTTCGGCCAGCCCCAACGTCGGCGTCGAGTACAACCTCGACTCGATCACCGCGGTGGTGCTCGGCGGCACGAGCCTCTTCGGCGGGCGTGGCCTCGTGGCGGGGACGCTGGTCGGCGCGTTGATCGTCGGGGTGTTCCGCAACGGGCTGCAGCTCGGTGGCGTCGACGTCGTTTGGCAGGGGCTCGCCATCGGGGTGCTGGTGCTGATCGCCGTCGCCATCGACCAGTGGATCCGGAAGGTACGGGCATGACCGCCGTCGTCGACTCCCGCGAACCGGTGCTGCAGGCCCGCGACCTGGTCAAGCGCTACGGCGCCGTCACCGCGCTCGCCGGGGCGGACCTCGACCTCTACCCGGGGGAGATCCTGGCGATCGTCGGGGACAACGGCGCGGGCAAGTCGAGCCTCATCAAGGCGCTGTCCGGCGCGCTGGTGCCCGATTCCGGCGAGATCCGCCTCGACGGCGAGGTCGTGCGGTTCACCAACCCGATGGACGGTCGCCGGGCCGGCATCGAGACCGTGTACCAGACCCTGGCGCTCGCGCCGGGCCTCGACATCGCGGAGAACCTGTTCCTCGGTCGCGAGCTGCGCCGACCCGGCTTCGCCGGCACCGTGCTGCGCCGGCTCGACCGCAAGCGCATGCGGGCCGAGGCCCAACAACACATGAGCGACCTCGGGATCGCCACGCTGCAGGACATCGGACAGGCGGTGGAGAGCCTCTCCGGTGGGCAGCGGCAGGGGGTGGCCGTCGCCCGCTCGACGGCGTTCGGCAGCAAGGTCGTGATCCTCGACGAACCCACCGCCGCACTGGGGGTGAAGGAGAGCGAGCGGGTGCTGCAGCTGATCCGCGATGTCCGCGACCGCGGGCTCCCGGTGATCCTGATCAGCCACAACATGCCCCACGTCTACGAGATAGCCGATCGCATCCACGTCCATCGGCTCGGCCGGCGGCTGACGGTGACGACCCCGGGGTCGCACACGATGGCCGAGACCGTGGCGCTGATGACCGGAGCGATGGAACCCGCACGTCACGCCTCCTGAGGAAGGAGAAGCGCATGTCCACCCACAACGAGGTCGGTGGCAACAGGACCAGCTCGTTCGGCTGGGAGCTGATCTCCCGGCGCGTCGCGTCCCGGCTCTCCCAGAGCACGTTGGCCGAGGCCGCAGGCGTCTCGCTGCCGTGGCTGGTGAAGCTGGAGCAGGACCGCGGGCGGCCGTCCGACGAGGTCTGCCGCCGGCTCGCCCACGGCTTCTTGCCGAACGGCTCACCGCTCGAACGCGCCATGCTCGACCTGCGACTGCGCCGAGCGGCAGGCCAGTCGCTGGTGACGCTCAGCGGGCAGCGGCGACCCCCGGAGCGGGTCCTGCGCCTCTACGCCCGCGCGGCGCAGCTGCTCGACGAGAGGGACGCCCGGTCGCGGGCGGCGGTCCGGCAACGCATGGCGCGTGGCGAGCTCGCGGTGCACCACGACGTCGCGAGCCGGCAGGCGGGCTGAGGCATGGGCGTCGACACGGGGGAATCATGAGAAGGATGCGGGCGTCCAGCACGCCTCAACAAGAACCGACCATCGACGAGACCGACCTCGCGCTGCTCAACGCGATGCAGCTGAGTCCGCGCGCTCCGTGGTCGGAGATCGCGGGTGTCGTCGACGTCGACGCGGGCACCCTGGCGCGCCGTTGGGAACGGCTGACGGCGAACGGCGCGGCCTGGCTGGCCGTCGATCCGGGGTTGCCGCGGGAAGGCCGGATGGCCTCGGCCTTCGTGGAGGTCGATTGCGACATGGACCAGATCCTGCCCGCGGCGACCGCCTTCGCCGCGGACCCGCGGGTGGCCTCGGTCGCCTTCGTCTCGGGCAGCTGCGACCTGCTGCTCACGGTCTACGCGGCCGGCCTCGACGCGATGTCGCGGTTCATGCTCCACGGCACCTCGGCGGTCTCCGGGATCCGCTCCGTCCGGAGCCACCTCATCTCCCAGGTCGTCGTGGAGGGCAGCCGGTGGGAGCTGGGCGCGCTGGACCCCGTCCAGCGTCGCCGCATCGGGCGCCCGACCGTCCACCCGGCCGTAGCCGGCACGCTGCTGCCCGACGACGAGCTGCGCGAGCTGCACCAGCTGCTGACCGACGACGCCAGGATGGGCATCAGCGAGCTGGCAGCGCGCTTGGGCGTGAGCCGGCCGACCGCGCGGCGCCGCCTGCATACGGCGCTGGGATCGCGGCAGCTCGTCGTGCGGTGCGACGTGAGCCAGCCGCTGTCGGGCTGGCCGGTCTCGGTAGCGATGTGGATGTCGGCGCCGGCCGACCAGCACGCCGCGACGGCGGCCGCGCTGGCGGCGATGCCGGAGACGCGGCTGACCGTCGGGATCGTGGGCGGGCCGGCAAACCTGATGGTGATGTCGTGGTTGCGCCGGCTCGAGGACATGCACCGGCTCGAGGCGGTGCTCGCCGAGCGGCTGCCCCGCCTGCGTGTGGTGGACCGGGTGGTGACGATGCGGCGGATCAAGCGACTCGGGCGGTACCTCACCGAGGAGGGCTACGGCACGCCGGCCGTCGTGTTCGACCCGTGGCGGGAGCCGGTGGCGGCCGGTGGCCTCGACCGGCCCAACGCCGCCTACGTCAACGCGTTCATGCAACGGTCGGCACACCGCGGGCTCGACCTCGCCTAGTTCGGGACGCAGCCGTCGACGGTGGCCGCGCGGGCCTCGGCGCGTGCGGCCCTGACGCGCAGGACCTCGGCGAAGCCGGCGGCGTCGGGCACCGGAAGCTCCTGGGTGCCGGCCCGATGCGTGACGACGACGCTCTCGCCCGCAACGGCGTAGCGCTCGTGGCCGTCGACCGTGAGCCAAGGCTCGCGGCCCGAGACGTGACGCACGTCGACGGCAGTGATGTTGGAAAGCTGAATGGGGAGGGCCCACACGGTCGCCGGCGCCGTTTGCGCGAGGACGACGAGCAGCTCGTCCTCGAGCACGACCTGGTCCATCACCGCCACGGCCGGCATTCCCCGCTGACTTGCCCTGACCCGCATGGTGATGTCGATCGGGAGCAGTCCGAGCTCCGGTCGGAGTGGTTGCAGAAGAATGCGCCGCGCGGCCGTGAGCAGGGCGAATTGTGCACCGACTAGTGCGATCGGCAGGATCGCGGAAACCGATTCGGTGACGCCGCTGCCGGCATGGGCCGAATAGGAGCTCGACACCAGCCAGAGTGCAACGGCCTGGGGAACGGTCACGGCCGAGCCGCGCACCAGCCACGCGGCCGGGCGACGGCGGCTCGGGCTGCGCAGCTCGGCCAGTACCAGCACGGCGACCGGGCCGAGACCGGTCACGACAGCGATCGCCCTCGACCACACCGAGTCGGGATGGCCCATCCAGAAGAGGGTGATCGTTGCGGCGAGAACGAGTAGTCCGAGGGTGATCGCGGCGAGCAGAAGGGCCCGCGCGATTCGGAAACGCGACCGGGCGGCGCGCTCTGCCCGCCCGTTTTCGATCTTCATGGAAGCTCCGCGGGGAGTCGGTGAGATGAGCCCGCACAATGAATTCTGCGCTCCGGTTCGGCGCCTCGGTGGAACTGCTGCCAACTGGTCGCTCCGGGGACGTTCGATGCGCGAATCGGTAACGTCGGAACGTCGTTCGAACGGCTGGGAGAACTGAGCGGGAATTGAGCACGATTCGGTATGGAATCGGCTGCTCCGGTCGGCTGAGAATGTTCAGGTCACGCCTTGTGCAGCCGAGGCGGACAGGGGAGCGCCCCGCCCCCCAAAGGGGCCTCCATGGGGCCCGGGCCGTGCCTCACCAGCGCGGTTCGGGCTCCCGTCCGCACACCGGCCGGTGCCGGGGGTGGCCGAGGGGTGCCAGGAAAGCCACTTTCCTGTCCTGTGGCGCCAGGAAAGTGGCTTTCCTGGCAACGTGTGCGTGCGCGTTCGTCGGGGTTGTTACGTCTGGGGGGTCGGGTCGCCGTCGAACTCCTGCTGCCACAGCAGCTCGGTGATCCGTTGCACGGCCCGGTCGCGGTGGCGTCGGTACGTGCTGAGCGGCAGCTTGAGCGCAGCTGCCGCCTGCTCCTGCGTCGGGTCGGGCTGCACGAACGCCCGGACGGCCACCTGGTGCAGCACCAGCTTCCGCGGGTCCTCGCGGAGCATCTCGACGGCCGCGAGCAGCACCTCGCGCAGCGCGGCTTCCGGCGGCTGTGTCCGGCTGCGCATCCGCACGACGGGGGAGCGCAGCAGCGGGTTGAGCGCGAGCCGCCCGGTCAGGTGCAGATCGCGCAGCGCGTCGCGCACCGCCGCCGCGAAGTCCGCCTCGGAAAGCACGTGCCCCGGGAGCGCGCCCGATGGCTCGACGGGGCCGCCGAGCTCGCGCGCGGTGGTGAGCTCGAGCCACTCGTCGATCCCGACGACGCGCCAATCGTGCGCGTAGACGGCGAACGTGCGCGCGTCGATGTCGTAGTCGGCGGCGGGCACCCGGCTGAAGTCGAGGTAGTCCATGATCGAACGGCACATCGGCTTGCTGTCCGAGACCCCGACGAGGTCCCACGACCAGCGCGAACGCGACAGCCCGGCCTCCACCCTGGCCATCGCCGCGAGTGTGAAGCCGAGCGTCGACAAACCGGTCGGTGAGTCGTCGAGGAGGAACCGCCACGCCATGACGGCCTCGCCCGGGCGGGGCGGGCCGGCCCGCTGCGCGAACTCCCACATCGAGCGGGCGCCGGGATCAGCCGCGATGTCGCCCGCGCTGCACTCGTGCAGCGCGAGGAACCCGCCGAAGCTGCGCGGCTCGCCGTCCTCGCCGCGGATGACCTTGAACGCTCCGGGCTGGCGTTCGAGCCAGTGGTCGAGCATCGCCGCCTGCTGCGGCCCGTGGCGTTCCTCGGTCATCGCGAGCAGCACGGGACGATCGTGGGGCTGGACCGCGTCCAGGTACGGGATGCGCCCGTCCGGCCAGCGCATCGTCGAGGCGAGCAGCGGGTGGCTGCGCGCGACGAAGATCGCGTCGGCGATCCGGCGCTGGGTAGCACGCTCGTCGGCGGTCCGGCGGACGTTGTCGACGAGGTAGCGGCGGACGCGTCGGTGCAGGTCGGCGTAGCCGTCGCCGTCGCGCCACCGCTGGTCCGCATCGAGCACGTCACGCGCGAGGGCCGAGGGGTACAGCCCGAAGGGCCCTTCCTCCATGAACGACAACGTGCGCAGCCAGCCGAAGAGCCCGCTGCTCCCGTCCGGGCCGAGAACGGAGCGCAGCAGGTCCTCCGTGGTGGACCTGGCGTGCGCGGCGACGTCGAGGGCGATCTGGTGCGCGGGCGACGGGACGGCGTCGATCACGTGCGAGAGCAGCGCGTTCAGCACCACCGGCACGTCTTCGAGCCGCCGCGGAACGGCGTCGGCCGGGTACCCCCGGCGGTACAGCGAATCGACGAGGAGGGACAACGTGAACGGATGGCCGTGGCTCAGCGCGACGAGCCGCTCCCGCAGGGCGGCCGGCACGTCCTCGACCACGAGGTAGTCGAGCGCGTCCTGCGCCGGCAGGTTGTCGAGGCGGACGACGTGCAACAGGTCGCGCCACGCGGGATCGGCGAGCCACGGCGCGACCGGGCGCCGCCGCCCGGCGACGACGACCAGCGCGCCGCTGGGGAGCGAGGTGAGGAACTGCTCGCGGAACCACGGGTCGATGCCTTCGAGCAGCTCGTACCCGTCGACGAGCAGCAACGGCCGAGGTACCTGGCTGAGCGCCGCGATCGGGTCGTCGAGGTCGCCCGCACCGAGCGCCGTCGAGAGCGCTGCGAGCACACCGCTCGGTGTCGGCGTGATGCGGCACGCGTCGATCCGGGCCACCGTCGCGCCGAGCCCGGTCGCCTCGTCGCAGAACACGTCGAGCAGCGACGTCTTGCCGATCCCGCCCGGGCCGTGCACGAACATCACCGAGAAGGGCGGTGCCTCGACGGTGAGCGCCGCGCGGAGCTCGTCGATCTCGGTGCGGCGCCCGGTGAAGCGCCGCCGCCGAGCGCGGCGCAGCTGATCGGACAGCGACTCGGTCCTCATCAGCACCATCCGCTCCCCCCAGGCCGGCCAGACCCCCTACCCGCTGCGACATACGGGAGTCGATGTTCGCGCCCTGCTGGGAAGTCGCCTCACGTTCTGCCGGATTCGGTCACCAACGGCGGCCGTGGTGCGCGTACCGGTAACGCAATCCGGCGCCGTGACCGTTGCGCCGACAACACCCGCGCGTGGGCAAGACGGGTGCGGGACGCACACGTTGCCCGAGCCGCGCCGGGCTCGCGGGGAGGGCAGGAAAGCCACTTTCCTGCCCTGTGAGGGCCGGAAAGTGGCTTTCCTGCCCTCGTGGGTGCGCGGCGCCGTCCGCCCGCGCGGGGCACGGCGGTGGCCATCGCGCAGTCGAGCTACTCGACCCGCGCCGCCGCGACGGCGCGGACGCGGGCATTCGCGACGGCGCCGAAGTCGGCCGCATGCAGAACGGGGAGGACGCGCTGGCCGCTGGTGTGCCGGACCACCAGCACGTCGCCGGCCGGGGTGGGGAGCCGGAGGTCCTCCAACACGAACCACGGGTCGTCAGCGGGGACGGTCGGGCGGACGTCGATGTCGAGCACGGCGGCGAGCGGGATGTGCTCCTCGTAAGCGTGGGTCAGGCCTTGCTGGGCCCTGACGACGATTTCCGTTCCGGTGAGTGTCACCGCATGCGGATTCGTCCACGCCGGTTGGTTGCCGATCGGGCGGATTCGCACCTTGATCTCGACGTCGGTGTCGCCGAGATCGGCGCTCAACGGATATCGCAGCGCCCGGAATGCGGCGATCGCCGGTAGCGAGAGCGCCGCTGCGGCGACCGGCGCGACGAGCCATCCGATCGTGTTGTCGACGACCAGGCCGACGGCGACGCCCTGGACCAGCGCGACGCCGATCGACCGGTTGCGGAACCTGGAGGGCGCGGTGCCCGTCGGGTTCCGCCGCTCGTGCCACACGAGCCCCAGCGCAGGTACGACCGCGACGATCGTCGCGGCGATCCCGGCGAACCGCGTCAGCTCGGTGGCCATCGCGGCCACGACGACGGCCGCGGCGAGGTGCGTCGCCCACGTCGCCGCCCGCCAGGTGCGGTGTCGTTGCCGGCGCTGCTGCGCCGGGCAGGTCGTCGCCATCGCACAACCCTTTCTCGAGTGCGGATTCTGCCTTGAGTTAGAAGGGTCGTAAGCCAAACTTAAACGAGTCTGAAATGCTGGCCTTTACTGCAGATCGGGAAATTTACCATATTGAGCGGCGCAGCTCAGCGACTGGTCAACCAACTGACCGATTGGTCGGCTGCAGGCTCGTCGGTGTAGCAGGTCGCTCTAGCGGGAGGCCGAGCTGTACCGTCCCGCCGTGCGCCTGCCCAGGTGGGTCGGACGCGATCAGCTCGGGTGGTCCGGGGTGGTCGCGGTGTCGGTGGTGCCCGGGTTGCTCCTGTGGGCGCAGGTGGGGCCCGGCCCGGGTGCCGTGGTCAGCGTCCTGCTGCCCGGTCTGGTCGCCGGGGCCGCGTTCGCCCTGCTCCGGCGCCGCACCGAAGGGTTGCGCACCGAGCTGGCGCAGGTCCGGCGCACCGCGGAACAGCGGGCCGACCTCGTCGCCGCCGTCAGCCACGACGTGCGCACCCCGCTCGCGATGGTGAAGGTCGCGGCCGACCTGCTGGTGCAGGGCGCTCCCGGCGAGATCAACGAACGGCAGCGCCGGTTCCTCATGACGATCTCGGACCAGTCGGACCAGGCGGTCGCCATCGCGGAGGACCTGCTGGTGCAGGCCAGGATCGAGGCCGGCCGGTTCTCGGCCCGCTTCGCCCCGACCGACCTCAACCGCGTCGTCGCGGAGACCGTGCGCGGCCTGCGTCCGCTCGCCGAGCAGCGCGACCAGCGGATCGTGACCGACCTGCCCCGCCTGGCGCCGCTGCTCGTGCTGGACGAGCGGTTGATCAGGCGGGCCATCGTCAACCTCAGCACGAACGCGATGCGGTTCACCCGGTCCGGCGGGATGGTCGTGGTGCGCCTGCTGGACAACGACGACTGGGCGGTCGTCTCCGTCACCGACGACGGGGTCGGGATGACCCCTGCCGCCCGCGAGCAGCTGTTCCGCCCGTTCGTGACGGGCTCGACCCTCGCCGACGGGACCGGCCTGGGCCTGGTGCTCACGAAGCAGATCGCGCAGCTGCACGGCGGCAGGCTGCTCGTGGACACGAAGCCGCAGCACGGTACGACGATCATGTTGCGACTTCCGCACAGGAGGACCCCGTGACGGCGCAGAAGCCTACGGCGTTGCTGGCCGAGGACGAGCCACAGATGGCGGAGATGGTCGCGTTCATCCTGGAGTCCGAGGGGCTGGACGTCGTCACCGTCCACGACGGGTTGCAGGCCCGCCGGGTGTGGGCGGAAGGCGGCATCGACATCGCGGTGCTCGACGTCGGGTTGCCGGGCCTCGACGGGCTGCAGCTCTGCCGCGAGATCCGGGCCGCCGGCGTGCTGCCGGTGCTGCTGCTCACCGCGCGCTCCGACGACTCCGAGGTGATCGAGGGCCTGGAGGCCGGCGCCGACGACTACGTCGGCAAGCCGTTCAAGCCGCGGGTGCTCGCGTTGCGCGTGAACGCGTTGCTGCGCCGCAGCGCGCCGCGGGCGCCCGAGCAGCTGCGGGTCGGCGATCTGAGCATCGATCTGCTGACCAGGGCCGTCGTCGTGGCGGGGCGGTCGGTCGTGCTCACCGATTCGGAGTGGCGGCTGCTCAACGCGCTCGCTGCGCGGCCGGGCGAGATCGTGTCGTGGCGCCGCCTGCTCGACGAGGTGTGGGAGGTCGAGAACTGGGTCGGCGGCCGGGAGCTGGTGAAGGCCGCGATCTACCGGCTGCGGCAGCGGCTGCACGACGACACCGCGCACCCGCGCTACATCGAGACGGTGCGCGGCGCCGGGTACCGGCTCGTCCCCTGACCCGGATCGGCTCGGTAACGGCCGGCTTACCAAGCGATCACCCGCGGGTGACCGTCCACCCGGGCCGTCCTGCTTAGGCTCCCGGAACCACGGCGGAGTCGCCGTGCTCGGATGGGGGAGGCTCCATGCGCAAGACGATGGTGGTGCTCGCGGCGCTCGCGTTGGCGGCGACGACGGCTGCGTGCTCGCAGCGGGCGGCCACGGGTTCCGGCCCCAGCAACGAGGTGATCGTGGCTTGCGGCGCCGCTGAGGACTGGTGCCAGACCATGACCGCGGCGTTCACCGCCAAGACCGGGATCCCGGCCAAGCACGTGCGGCTCTCCAGCGGGGAGACCGTCGCCCGGCTGGGCGCGTCGAAGGAGAGCCCCGAGTTCGACGTGTGGCACGGCGGGCCGGCCGACGGCTTCGAGGCGGCGAAGGGCCAGGGCCTGCTGCAGAGCTACACCTCGGACATCACGAAGAAGATCCCCGACAAGTACCGCGACGCCGAGGGCTTCTGGACCGGTGTCTACGTCGGGGCGCTCGGCTTCTGCTCGAACCGCGACGTGCTCGCGAAGACCGGGCTCGCAGCGCCGACTTCGTGGGACGAGCTCCTCCAGCCCGGCTATGCGAAGCAGCTCAGCGTCGCGCACCCGGCGACGTCGGGCACCGCGTACACCACCCTATTCACGTTGGTGAAGCTCAAGGGCAGCGAGGACGCCGGGATGGAGTACTTCCGCAGCCTCAACAAGTCGGTGCTGCAGTACAGCAAGAGCGGGACCGCACCCGGCCAGTTGGCCGGTCGTGGCGAGGTGGCCACGGGCGTCGTGTTCTCGCACGACTGCATCAAGTACCAGGAGGAAGGGTCGACGTCGTTGCAGCTGACCTTCCCCGCTGAGGGCACCGGCTACGAGGTCGGTGGCGTGGCGATCATCAACAAGGCCCGCAACCTGGACGGGGCGAAGGCCTACGTCGACTTCGCGACGACCGCGGAGGCGCAGGAGCTCGGCCCGACCGTGAAGTCCTACCAGCGCCCGACCGCGCCCGACGCCAAGGCGCCGCCGCAGGCGTTCGACCCGGCGGCGGTCAAGCTGATCGACTACGACATCGTCGCCGCCGGCAAGGCGAAGAAGGCGCTCGTCCAGAAGTTCGAGGCGAGCGTCGCGACGGCGCCGAAGGAGTAGGACGTGGCATTGCTCTCCGCCTCGCCTTCACAACCCACGCAGTCCGCGCCCATGAAGACATCGCGCGGGCCCGCCGGTGGACCCCGGCGGGCTCGCGCGAACCCATCGCTCGTCGTCTCGGTGGCCGTGGTCTGCCTCGTGCTCGGGCTGGGTCTGGTCTTCCCGGTGCTGCAGGTGCTGTTCACGGCAATGTCCCCGGAAGGTCTCGACGCGGTCGGCGACCTCGTCGGCAGCCCGGTCAACCAGCAGGTCGTCGTCAACACCGTCGTGCTCGGGCTGAGCGTCGCGGCCGTGGGCCTCGCGCTGGCATTCCTGTTCGCGTTCGTGCAGACCCGCCTCGACGTCCCGTTCAAGCGGACGCTGCACGTGATCGCGATCGTGCCGGTCGTGAGCCCGCCGTTCGCGCTGGCGACCGCGCTCGTGGTGCTCTTCGGCCGCAACGGGGTGATCAGCCAGGGCATCTTCGGCGTCCCCTACGACATCTACGGGCTCGACGGGCTCACCCTCGCGCTGGCGCTCTCGTTCTTCCCGGTGGTCTACCTGACGCTGCTCGGGATGATGCAGCGGCTCGACCCCTCGCTCGACGAGGCGGCGACGAGCCTGGGCGCAGGCCGCGGCCGGATCTTCCGGACGGTCACGCTGCCGATGCTGCTCCCGGGCCTGGCCAGCGGATTCCTGCTGCTGTTCGTGGAGGCGATCGCCGACCTCGCCAACCCGCTCGTGCTCGGCGGCGACTTCACCGTCCTCTCGGCGCGCGCCTACATCGCGATCACCGGCGACTACGACGTGGTCTCCGGTGCGGTGTTCTCCCTCTCGCTCCTGATCCCCGCGATCCTGGTCTTCTTGCTGCAGCGGTACTGGGTCGACCGGCGGAAGGTCTTCAGCGTCACCGGCAAGCCGACGGGGCGTCCGCACCTCTCGCGCAGTGCGGTGGCGTGGGTGGTCTACGCGCTCGCGGTGGCCGTCGCGCTGCTCATCGTCGTGATCTACGCGACGATCGTGTGGGGCGCGTTCAGCGCGGTGCCGGGGGTCAACAACGCGTTCACGCTCTCGCACTTCGAGTTCGTCCTGTTCGGCATCGGCTCCGAAGCGATGATCGACACGACGGTGATGGCACTGGTCGCGGCTCCGCTGGCCGGGCTGGTCGGCGTCGTCGTGGCGTACCTCGTCGTGCGCAAGCTGCCGCGGACGGGCCCCGCGCTCGACTTCGTCGCGATGCTCGGGATCGCGGTGCCCGGCACGGTGCTCGGCATCGGCTTCGTGCTCGCGTACCGGGCCGAGAACCTGTTCGGCGGGGTCACGGTGATCCCGTCGCTCGTCGGTGGTGCGGCGGTGCTCGGCGGATCGGTGGGCATCGTGATGGTGCTGCTGGTCCGCAGCATGCCGGCGGCGGTGCGGGCCGGGGTGAGCTCCTTGCACCAGATCCACCCGTCGATCGACGAGGCCTCGGCCAGCCTCGGCGCGGACGACGCGACGACGTTCCGGCGGATCACCCTGCCGTTGATCCGGCCGGCGCTGATGGCGGGGCTCACCTTCGCGATCGCCCGGTCGATGACCACGCTCTCGCCGATCGTCTTCCTCACCACCCCCGACACCAAGATCATGACCTCGCAGATCCTGGCGGAGGTGGACGGCGGCCGCTTCGGCAACGCGTTCGCCTACTGCTGCGTGCTCATGCTGATCGTCCTGGGCCTGATCGGGCTCGTCCGGCTCGTCGTCCGGGACCGCTCGGCCCGCCCCGCGCCGACGATCGGCGCACTGACCACGACGGCGGCGGCGGTGCCGCCGACCGAGACGCCGGTGCCCGTTGGTGCCGTCCCGACGAAGGAGTAGGCGACTGTGGTGGACCGTGGAACGGGCCATGTCGTGCTTCGCGGCCTCACGAAGCGTTACGAGAACACCGACCCCGCCGCACCACCGGCAGTCGACGGGTTGGACCTGGACATCCGCGCCGGCGAGTTCCTGACCCTGCTCGGGCCGTCCGGGTGCGGGAAGACCACAACCCTGCGGATGGTCGCCGGCTTCGAGACCCCCAACAAGGGAGCCATCACCGTCGACGACGTCGACATGCTGCGGCTGCCGCCGAACAAGCGGCCGATGGCGATGGTGTTCCAGAGCTACGCGCTGTTCCCGCACCTGTCGGTGTTCGACAACGTCGCGTACGGACTGCGCATCGACCGGTCCCGGCGCAGCGGCCTCGAGGACGCCGTCGAGATCGCCCTGACGAGCATGAACCTCACCGGGTTCGGCGCCCGCTACCCGCACCAGCTCTCCGGCGGGCAGCAGCAACGGGTCGCGCTCGCCCGGGCCATGGTGATGCAGCCGTCGGTGCTGCTGTTCGACGAGCCCCTCTCCAACCTCGACGCCAAGTTCCGCGAGCAGATGCGCCGGGAGATCCGGCTGCTGCAGCGCCGGATGGGCATCACGAGCCTGTACGTCACCCACGACCAGGCCGAGGCGATGAGCCTCTCCGACCGGATCGTCGTCATGAACTCCGGCCGGATCGAACAGGTCGCCGAACCGAGCGAGGTCTACACGCGCCCCGCGTCGGTCTTCGTCGGCAACTTCATCGGACGGGCGAGTTTCCTCTCGACCCCGGATGCGCGCCCGCAGGGGGGACGGGCGCGCATCCGCCTCTTCGACCGCGACATCGAGGTCGCGGCCCACCCCGACGCCCGCCACGCCGACACCGCACTGCTGATGATCCGCCCGGAGTCGATCTCCGTGACCCCGGCGGCCGAGAGCGGCCACGGCATCGTCCGCAGCACCGTCTACCTCGGGGCGACCGTGGACTACGAGATCGAGACGGACCACGGCACCGTCCTCGCCTCGGTCAACGACCCCGACGCCGGCGCCCTCCTCGAGGAGGGCACCCGCGTGCGCCTCGCCGTCGACGCCGAGCGGACGTACCTGCTGCCGCGAGGCGCCGACACGTCCACTGAGCCGGATCTGGAGGCGGTCGGCGCAACTCGGTGAACGCGGGGGGTGGGGGAGGGCAGGAAAGCCACTTTCCTGCCCTGTGGGGGCCGGAAAGTGGCTTTCCTGCCCTTGCGTGCGGAACGCACACACCGAGCACGGATCCGATGCTCGTGCTGGTCGACTTGACGCTACCGGCACCGTCGGGTCTGCCCCCCGCTCGGTCCGGTGGCCTGCCGGATCGAAAGCGGGACGACGCTGACCCAAGATCGTGGATCAGCGGCCGACGGCCGCATCCATGGTCGAACGGAGGCTCGTTCTCGTGTCGGGGACTCGAAGAGGTCGTGTGTCGCGTCGGGTGGTGCTGACGTCCGGTGTCGCGGTGGGAGCCGCTGCGGCGGTCGGGGTGCCACTGGGGATCGCTGCCAGCCATCGCGATCAGATGCCGGCGGCAGCTCTGCCGAACGGGCTCGACGAATTGGTCCGGACCCGGATGGCGGAGCTGAAGGTGCCCGGCGCGGCGGTCGGGATCCTCGCCGACGGAATCGAGCACGTCGCCGGGTTCGGCGTGACCAACGTGAAGCATCCGCTGCCGGTCGACGGCGACACCCTCTTCCAGACCGGCTCGATCGGGAAGACGTACACCGGAACGGCGATCGCCCGGCTGGTGGAGGACGGACGTCTCGACCTCGGCGCTCCTGTCCGGACCTACCTCCCCGGCTTCCGGGTCGCTGATGACCGGGTCTCCCGGGAGGTCACCGTGCGACACCTGGTGACCCATACCGCCGGGTGGTTCGGGGACAGCGAGATCGAGACGGGCGACGGTGACGATGCGCTGGCGCGGTACGTCGAGATGATGGCGACCCTGCCGCAGATCGCCCCGCTGGGCGAGCACTTCAGCTACAACAACGCGGCGTTGTGCGTGGCCGGCCGCATCGTCGAGGTCGTGACCGGTCAGACCTACGAGGCGGCGATCGGTGCACTAGTGCTGGCGCCGCTCGGACTGGGACGGACGTCCTTCTTCGCGAAGGACATCATGACCGAGGCCTTCGCGGCCGGCCACGAACTGCCACCGGGTGATCCTGGCGGCGAACCCGAACCGGTCACGCCGTGGGCGTTGCCGCGCTCGGGGAACCCAGCCGGCGGTATGACGTCGAGCGCCAGGGACATGGTCCGCTACGGCCGGTTCCACCTCGGCGACGGTTCGGTCGACGGCACCCGGGTGCTCGGTGCCGCCGCACTGCGGGGCATGCAGGAACCGTTCGGGCCCGGCGGGAGCGAGGGGCCGTTCATGCTGGACGGCATCGGGCTCACCTGGCACGTGACGACGATCGGCGGCCGGCGTGCGGTCATGCACGCGGGCTCCACCAACGGGCAGCAGTCCAACCTCGTGCTCGTCCCCGAGCGGGGGTTCGCCGTCGTCGTGCTCACCAACGCCGGAGCGGGCCTCCGATTGGCCGTCGACGTCGTCGACCAGGTGTTGGACCGATTTCTCGGACTTCGGTTCCCGAGGATGGCGGGCGGGCCGCCTCTTGGTCCCGAGAACGGTGAGTACGTCGGTGACTACGAGTTCGGGCCCGGAACGGTGCTCAGCGTAGGTGCGTCCCCGGACCGGATGACGCTCTCGGTGGTGCAGAACGGGCAGGAGGTGATGGGCGGGCCGTTGACGCAGGCCGGCCCGGACCGGGCCGTTGTTCCGCTCCTCGGCGTCGAGGGCATCACGGAGTTCGTCCGCGACAGGTCCGGCTCGGTCGCGTGGGTCCGCTTCTCGGGCAGGCTCGCTCCGCGACGGCGTTGACGCAACCAGTCGGTTGCCTTAGTATGGCAACCGTTGAGTTGCAACGCTCGAAGGAGGAGAGCCCCATGTTCGATCTGCCTGCCGCCCACCTGGCGATCACGCTCGTCCGTCGTGAGTTCGAGGCCGAGACGATCCGGCCCCGTCGCCCGTCCCGCCTGGTGTCGCGGGCGCGGGCTGCTGCCGCAGCTGTCCTGGCGGGGATCCGCCAGGAGAGGCCGGCGAAGCGCACCATGGCCGTCGGCTGGCCGCTCGCGCAGCCCACCCGGGGTCGGGGAGGGCAGGAAAGCCACTTTCCTGCCCTGTGAGGGCCGGAAGGTGGCTTTCCTGCCCTCGCATGCTCATGGGTAGCGGGCGCCGGCGGCGCACACGGGGATGCGTGCGGGACGCACACGTTGCCGGGAAAGCCACGTTCCCGGCCCCACACGCCGGGAAAGTGGCTTTCCAGGCAGCCGCCGGCCGGGCCGGCGCTAAAGGCCGGCGGGCCGAAGATAGTGAATTCGCGTGATGTGCCACCCCCACCGGCGGGGCGACGATGGCGACGTTCGCTCCCCGATGTGTGGAGGTCTGTCTGTTGTCCGCCATGTCCCAACCCGCGGCGGCCGTCGTCGACCTGGGGGCGCTGCTGCCCGGGCACTCGCCGCGGCTCGCCGGCGAGGACATGACGCACGTGCGGCTGCTCGCCGAGGCCGGTAGCGACCTCCCGCCGATCCTCGTGCACCGCGAGACAATGCGGGTGATCGACGGGATGCACCGGCTGCGTGCGACCGCGATCCGGGGCGGGACGACGATCGCGGTGCGCTACTTCGAGGGCACCGAGGACGAGGCGTTCGTGCTGGCCGTCGAGACCAACCTGGCGCACGGGCTGCCGTTGTCGCTGGCCGATCGGGAGGCTGCGGCGGTCCGCATCATCGCCGCCCACCCGAACTGGTCGGATCGGGCGGTCGCGGCCCGGACGGGGCTGGCCGGCAGCACCGTGGCCACCGTGCGCCGACGGGGCGCGGGCGGTGCGCCGATCGTGACCGCGCGCGTCGGGCGGGATGGCCGGATGCGTCCGGTGAACGGTGCCGAGGGGCGCCGCCGCGCGAGCGCGGTGATCACGGCGAACCCGGACGCGTCGCTGCGGCAGATCGCGCGGTCGGCCGGGGTCTCGATCGGTACCGCCCGGGACGTCCGCGAGCGGATGGGACGCGGTGAGGACCCGCTGCCGATGCGGCTGCGGCGCACCTCGGCCGCACGATCGGCGCCGACCGCTGCCGCGGCGTCGTTCGACGTTGTGTCCCTGCTGCGGACGCTGCAGCGGGACCCGAGCCTGCGGTTCAACGAGACCGGGCGCGGGCTCGTGAAATGGCTGCTCGGGCACGCGGTCGTCCCTGCGGACAACTCCCGCATCGTCGACGCCGTGCCGCCGCACTGCACGAAGGCGGTGGCCGATCTGGCGCTGGCCTGCGCAGCGGCATGGCAGCAGCTGGCGGAGTCGCTGCGGGAACGCGACGCCCTGCGGAGATGACCCTCCCGTAGCGTTCGGTGGGTGTCCGTCCATCCCGCCGGCAGGGCGATCGTCGGCCGCACCGCAGAGCTGGAACAGCTGCACGAGGCGATGCGGATCGCCGCATCGGGGCGTTCCCAGGTGGTTGTGATCGGTGGTGAGGCGGGCGTCGGGAAGACGAGGCTCATCGACGAGTTCGTCGCCGATGTGCGCGACCGCGACGTCCGCGTGCTCACGGGCAACTGCGTCGAGCTCGGCGCGCAGGGCCTGCCGCTCGTCCCGTTCACGTCGGCGGTGCGGGCGTTGGCCCGGCAGGTGGGCGTCGAGGCGCTGAGCGCGATGCTGCCGACCCCCGACGGTCTGGCCCGCCTGCTCCCGGAGCGGGACGAGCCCGTCGCGACGTCATCGGGCTGGCTGCCGCCGCCGGCGGAGATCTTCCACATCTACCCGGCGCTGCTCGATCGGCTGAGCGCGGAAACGCCCGTGCTGCTCGTCGTCGAGGATCTGCACTGGGCCGACCGGTCGACCCGCGAGCTGCTCGACGTGCTCGCCCGCGGGCTCCGGGACGCGCGGCTGTGCGTCGTCGCGACGTACCGCACCGACGGCACCTCGCGCGGAGATCCGCTGCGGGCGTTCCTCGCCGAGCTCGATCGGGTCCCTGCACACCGGATCAACCTGGAGCGGCTGAGCCGCTCGGAGACCGAGCACCTGATCGTCGCCGCGCTGGGTGAGCGGGCGCAGGTGGCGCTGATCGACAGGGTGTTCGCCCGCTCCGGCGGCAACCCCTTCTTCGTCGAGGAGCTCGTCCGCGCCGAGCGCGGCGACGACGCAACCGGGCTGGGCGATTCGCTTTTGGGAGACTCGCTGCTCGGGTTGCTGCTGAGCCGGATCGACGGCCTGTCCGAAGCCGCCCAGGGGCTGGTCCGGACGGCGGCCATCGGCGGCGAGCGGGTGCCGCACGAGCTGCTGGCCGCGGTGGCCGAGATCCCGGACGGGGCGCAGTTGACCGGCGTCCTGCGTGAGGTCGTCGACGCCCACGTGCTGCTGCCCGAGGGCGACGGGTACGCGTTCCGGCACGCGCTGGTCCGGGAAGCGGCGGTCGGCAGCCTGCTCCCCGGCGAGCGGACGGCGCTGCACCGACGGTTCGCGACCGCCCTCGAAGCCGCGCCCGGGCTGTTCCCGCTCGACCGGATCGCTGCCGAGCTCGCCCATCACTGGTCGGAGGCGGGCGAGGCCGGCCGTGCCCTCCCCGCGCTGCTGCGCGCCGCCGCGACGGCGCACGCCATGCACGCCTACGCCGAGCAGTGCCAGATGCTCGTGCGTGCGCTGGAGTTCTACGCGCAGATGGACGCGATGGGCATCGACCACGTCGAGGTGCTGGAACAGGCGATCGTCGCGTCCGTGCGCGCGGGCATCCCGGAGCTCACCGCTCAGCTCACCCAGCGCGCCCTCGCCGAGCTGGATCCGCTCCGCGAGCCGCAGCGCGTGGCGCCGCTGCTGGCCCGGTGGGCCAACTGCCTGCTGGTGCTCGACCGCAACGGCGCGCTGAACGCCGCCGAGGAAGCCGCCCGGCTGATGCCGGCCGACGAGTCCGCGGCCCGGGTGGCGGTCCTGGAGACCCACGGGTGCGTGCTGGGTCTGGTGGGCCGGGGCGGCGAAGCGGAATCGATCTTCCGGGAGGCCATGCGGATCGCGGAGCGGCGTGATTTCCACGAGGCGCGGATCTCGGCCTGGACCGGCCTGTGCAACGCGCTGGTGAACGTCGGCGACCAGCGCAGGGCGCTCGCCGAGCTGGCAGCGGTACGGGCGTTCGCCGAGCAGCGCGGTGCGGTGCGCAACCTGCCGCGGATCCTGGCCGTCACGAGTCACCTGCTCTGGGCGATCGGCCGGCACCACGAGGCGGTGGACGTTGCGGCGACGGGTGCCGCGTTGGCCCGCAGGGTCGGTGCGTTCCCCAGCATGGGCGCTGCCGCGGCGACGTTCGGGGCCGCGTCGATGATCTCCCTCGGCCGGTGGGCCGAGGCAGAGGCAGCGCTCGCCGAGGTGACCGAGAGCCGCCCGCAGGGGATCTGGGCCGCGTTCCCGCAGTACTTCGGCGGCGTCCTCGCGCTCGCCGTCGACGACCTCGACGCCGCGGACCGCCGCATCGAGAAGCTGCGAGCAGCACTCGGTTGGCCGGCCGACGGCAGCGACAACGGGATGCTGGTCTCGATGCTGGCCGCCGAGATCGCTCTGCACCGCGGCGACCTGGAGGACGCCGCCCACCACGTCACCGGCGCGCTGGGGGCGATGGGTTCGGGCGTCCCGTCGGTCACCTGGATCCTGCTCGCGACGGGGGCGCGCGTCGTCGCCCGAGCCCATGCGGACGAACGACACGAGTGGCCCGCCTTCAAGGCCCTCGCCGAGGAACTGTCGGCATTGGTGACCACGGTCCCCGCCGACGCACCCCGGTGGCGTGCCTACGCGATGCAGATCGCCGCCGAGCTGCGGGGGATCACCGCGGAGAGCGGGCCCGCGTGGGCCGACGTCGTCGACGCGTGGCACGCGGTGGAGGAGCCGCTGTCCGTTGCCGTCGCCCAGCTGCGCGCGGGGGAATCGGCCACGCATCGCGCCGAGGCGTCGAAATGGTTGCGGGCTGCTGCCGACGCCGGGCGAATGCTCGGTGCTCCGTCTCTCGGACGTGCGGTCGAGGCGGCGGCGAGCAAGGCCCATGCCGATCTGCATGGCGCATTCGGATTGACCAGACGTGAGGTGCAGGTTCTGCGACTGGTATCCGGTGGGTGCTCGAACCGGG
The DNA here is from genome assembly GCF_021245725.1 of Pseudonocardia sp. TRM90224. Lineage (GTDB taxonomy): Bacteria > Actinomycetota > Actinomycetes > Mycobacteriales > Pseudonocardiaceae > Pseudonocardia. The sequence goes on from NZ_JAJGSX010000058.1 coordinate 34,245, forward strand.
ACATCGGGGCGCAGCTGCACATCACCGCGAACACCGCGGGTGTGCACGTGTCGCGCATTCTGGCGAAGCTTGGTGTGGCGAACCGCACCGAGGCCGCTGCGGCCGCGCATCGGCTGCGCCTGTTCGAAACCGGTTGATCGCGGACCGCCGAGCGTTCAACCATTCAGTTCTCGCAGTTGAACAGGTCGTTGTCGGCTGCTGTGTTCGGGTGTACGTCGATCGTCTTGACGGGTGAATGCGCCGCACGGAACGCTGCGCGTGGCATCGATCGTCCGGTTGCTGCGCGCGGCCACCGAGTTGAACCGGTAAGGCATTTCCCGCGCATCGCTCCCTGATCGGACAGATCGAGCTTTCAGGCCCGCCGGCCGGCGGGCGCATCCGACGTGAAGAGGAAAGCAATGAAGATGCATCGCGTTGCGGTTGTTGCCGCGATGGTGTTGGTGGCAGCGTCGATGGGAGTGCTGGCCGGGCCGGCGGCCCTCGCCGCCGAATCGTCCGGAGGTTGTCCGACACCGGCCGGGGTGCCGGTTGTGGAGGACTTCAAGGAGTTCTTCACCGGTGGTGGCCACTTCTACACGCTCGACGACGCGGAGGCTGCAACGGTCGCGTTGCCGCGGCCGGTGGGATACGGATTCACGAAGAAGCCCGACGCCGAAGCGGCAGGGCTCAAGGGGTACTCGTCCGGCGGGGACGGCCTGATCGCCATCCACCGGCTTGAACAGGTGGGCGGGAACAACAACTACCTCGTCACCGCCCAGCAGTCCGAGATCGACGCGCTGGCCCGGCCGGACAGCCCATACGGGCAGTTCACCGACGACGGGATCATCGGCTACGGCTTCGCCGAGCCGTGCGGCGACAGCCTCGAATTGCACCGCTACAGCCTCAATGGTGATTCCCGGGTCGGCCCCGCCGATCGCCAGGACCTGCTCGACGCCGGGTTCGAGGACGACGGGATCGTCGCCTTCCTGCCGAGAGGCTGACGCTGCGCCCCGCGACGGGCGGTCGACGTCGCGTACCCCGTGGCGTCCTCACGCAGGGTGTGCGCTGTGTGAGGACGCCACGCCATGTGTGGCGCCCCTCGGGGTTCGGCAATCTGGTAAGGCGATCTGCGCTGCCAGCTGGACAAGGAGTAGGGCTTCTGATTAGATGAACGAGTCCTGACCACAACGGGTTGGGGTAGGGTCGCTGACCAGTAGACGCTGACGTAGCGTGTCCGCTGTCCGGCGAAGCCCCTGGTGGGCAGCTCAGGTGTGGTGCTGACGTAGCGCACCACGCTCGGCAACCACCAGTGGGGGTTGACTGCTGGTGCCCGTTTCCGGGCCGCAGGTTTCCGCTGCTGCATCGCGATCGTCCATCGATCTCACCGTTCTCGTTCTCATCGTGGAGGGCTTCCGGCATGTACCAGCACATCGAGCGCGACGGCGAGGGCTTCGGCCCCGCCGTGCTCGCCGATGTGTCGTGCGTGCGGTTGCGGCTCCGGCAGCCGGTGCGGGACCGCGCACTCGCGGTGCTCCGGTGGGCGTTGGGTCTGGCGGGTTGCGTCGTGGTGATGTGGATGGGGTCGGCGCTGCTCGCCACCCCGGCCTCCGCTGCGGCCGCCCCAGTGCTGTCCGCCTCGCAGGGCCTTGTGAAGGGAGGGAAAGAGAGGCCTGCAGGTGTTCGGTTCGCCGGGATGGAAAGCGGCGACGGCGGCGATGGCGGCAATGGCGGGGAGGACTCGCAGTCGGACGGCGGCGAGCAGAACGATTCGTCCGCCGATGACTCGGGCAACGACTCGGGCAACGACTCGGGCGATGATTCCGGCAACGACAACGCAGGCAACGATGACTCGGGCAACAACGAGTCGAGTGACAACCCGGATGACAACAACTCGGGCGACAACGCCGGCGACAGCAACTCTCGCGAGGGCTACTCGGGCGACGACACTTCCCGTGCCGAGAAGTCGGACGCCGATAACTCGATCGACGACGACGGCACCCGCGGTTCGCGCGACGATGATTCACGTCGCGACGACTCCGCAGAATCGTCCAAGCGCGACTTCGACGGTTCCGACGAGGATCGCTCCGCAACGGAGAACGATCGCTGGAACAGGTCGAGCGAGAAGCAGGACACCGACGAGCAGTCCGGCGCGAGTGAATCCGCGGAGCGCGACCGCAAGGACGCACCGGAGAACGATGCCACTGAGAACGATGTCACTGAGAAGGACGCCGCCGAGAAGGACGCAGCCGAGAACGACACCACCGATTCGCGGCAGGCGTCCGATGACGGTTGGGATGGCACCCAGGGCGAGGACGCCGCTTCGGAGAAGGTCGCGGAGTTCGCCGAGAAGGTGCGGGCAACCGCGAAGGAGTGGGGCCGCGAGCAAAGCGGATCGGACACCGACGGCACCAACGAGGACGGCGCCGACGGGGATGCGGCCGACGAAGACCGGGCCGCCGAGATCGCCGAATACGCCGGGCAGTTCGGGGAGGAGCTCGCCGACAAGATCCGCGAACGAGTTGCCACCGACCTTCCCAAATGGGTGCGGGACAACGGTGACAACGGCGACGGCGGCGACGACGTCATCCAGCTCCCGGAGGTCGTCGACGGTTCCCACAACGGTGCGGACATCGCCGAGGGGATTCGCGAGCGCATCACCACCGAGTTGCGCGAACGGCTCGGCGACGAGATCGCCGACAAGGTGAACGAGAACTGGGACAGCGGAAAGGACGAGCGGGCGGCCCGGCTGACCCCGGGGTCCGACAGCGCGCAGCTCGGTGCCGAGAAGGTCGACCCCGCCGCGCTGCCGGTCGAAGGATCCGTCGACGCGCTCTGCTCGGCCCACGGTGAGTGCACCGATGCCGAGTCGATGCGCGACCGGTTCGCGTCGACGACGAGCGCTCGTGGCCCACCGCGCGACGTGGACGACCACAGCGGGGACAACCGCAAGGGGGACGACCGCGATCGCTGGGACGGCGACGCGGAGCAGGTGGAGAAGGCGCTCGACGGGCGGATCGAGAAGGACCGGTCGGCCGCCGAGCTGGAGGAGAGCCGCAAGCAGGCCGCGTCCGGTGGGATCACCGCCGACGAGCTGGCCGAGCGGGAGACCGCGCACCAGGAGCTGGCGGCGCAGGCCGACGCGGACAAGGCGGAGCTGTCGCAGGACCGGGCGGAGCTGATCGACCGCGTGGTCGACGGGCACCGGGACGTCTCGACGCGTGAGGCCGCGCTCGACGCGGAGCGCGAGCAGGTTGCGGCGGGCGCAGCGACGGCGGACGACTACGAGCGCAACGCCGCGCAGCTCGAGAAGGACAAGCAGAAGCTCTACAAGGACACCGGCGAGCTGCGTGAGGCGGCGGGCCGCGATCGGCCCCGGACGCCGGGGCACGCGTCGGATGAGGGCTCGGCCGCCGGGTGCGGCAAGAGCGGCGCGTTCGTCGAGTGCGGATCGGTGACCGAGACCGCCGACGGCGATCAGGAGCGGGACAGGTGTGTTGCGCTCGCCGGGGTGTCGAGCGGGTGCGGTGCGTCCACCGGCTCCGGCGACTCGAAGGGTTCCGCGTCGTGCGTGCTGACCGGTGCGGACCAGGGCTGTGGCAGCAACACCTCGAAGGGTGAGGTGACGGCGTCCGCCTGGTGCTCGACCGGCGAAGGTGATTGCCAGCAGTCCAGCAGCGCGGGCGAGCGTGGTGCGGAGATGGCGTGTGAGACGGACGCGGGGACGTGTCGCGGCTCCACGAGCGGTCCCGCGCAGGACGATCCGGGGCAAAAGAAGAAGGACGCTGTCCTCGCTTCTGATGAGCAGAGTGGTCGGGCGGCGGCCTCGGCGCAGTGCACCGCGGCGACGGGCTGCGAGGTCACGGGGTCGATCGACCTGACGACCCGCGCGGTGCGTGCCGAGGCGGCGGTGGACTGCCGGACGAGCGGTGCGTGCACCGGTTCGGCGAACACCGACACCGGCTCCGACACGAAGGCGGCGGCGGACACCGCCGCGAACACCGCCGCGGCGAGCTGCACGGTGTCGAGCGGCGATTGCGCGGCCCGCAGCGGCACCCGCACCGCGGACATCCGCAACGGCAAGGCGGGCACCTCGGCCGCGTCGGGCACGGTGGACTGCGGCAAGGCCACCGGTTGCGCGGGCACGGCGAACACCACTACCGGCGGCAAGGTCACCTCGCAGCCGGTCACGACCGACACGGCCACCGTCGCCGCCGCCGTTCGCGAGACCAGCGCCTCGGCGAACTGCACGGCCGGCGCGGGCGGGTGCTCCGCGGAGTCCGGCTCGACGGTGGGCAACACGGCTCGCAACGGTTCGGCCGCGAAGAAGGCCGCCAAGCAGCCCGCCATCCGGACGCTCACGGCGTCGAGCACGGCCTCGGCCGCAGTCGACTGCGCCGCGGCCGCGTGCAAGGGCACCGGGTCGACCGCGACGTCCGGTGCGGCGTCGGGCGACATCGTCGGTGTCCGCGACAGCTCCGGGTCGGCGACCTGCGCGGCGAACGGTGCGGGCGGCCGGTGCGCCGCCGACTCCGGCTCGAAGGTCACCGACCGGGCTGCGGCGAAGGTGGTCCAGGCCGGTGGGGTCGTGCCGGTGAGCGGTCCGGTGAGCGTGTCGACCGCATCGGCGACGATCGAGTGCACGAGCGGCCGGACCGGCTGCGGCGGGACCGCGGCTTCGGCGACGAGCGCGCGTGACACCGCGGTCACTCCGGAGGCGCGTGGCACTTCGGTGACCGCGGCCTGCGATGTGACCGGCGGCAGCTGCAAGGGCGCGACGAAGTCGGCCGCGTCCAGCGCGCCCGACCACGTCGTGATCGACCCGGCGACGGGCAAGCCGGCCGAGGGTCAGCCGCTGACCGGTCCGTCGAGCACCTCCAGCGCGACCGCGAACCTGGACTGCCCGAAGGGGTGCACCGGCGCGGTCACCACGACGGCCACCGGAACCGACGCGGCCGTCGGCGGCCCGCGCACCTCGACCGGGACGGC